>MPNM01000006.1 GCA_002239025.1 Chloroflexi bacterium bin125
GATTCGAGACCTGGCGCCGGACTATCCAGAGTTGGCAGAGCGACTCGTTAACGAAGGCAAGATCGGCCGAGGCATATCGCTAGCCATCAATGGAGACGTTGTCTCGACGGGTCTGATCACAAGAGTCCCCGAAGGAGCCGAAATCGCAATCGTGCCGCAAATCAGCGGGGGTTAACGTTTACGAGTCCGAGGAACAATCTCAGCGACTGGTCCAATCGTTGTGCATCCCGAACGCCAAGACGTCCGACCTGAACGCGTAGCCGTTGACGCCTTACGGTTGGAATCTTGTCAACCATGATTTCGGAGAGATTCTCTAAGCCGTTTTCGTCACTCGGCAAGACAAGCACGCGGGTGAATGTTGGAACATCAAACGCGGTAGTAAATCCGCAGATTGTCACAGACTCGCTCGTATCCGCAATGTCTCCTTGTACCACCACGGCAGGCCGAGGCTTACTCATGTAGTCGCCTCCACCAGCAACAATCCAGATCTCACCTCGCTTCATTCAGTTTCGGGATCCTCAACCCAAATGGAAGCTGAGTCGACCCAATCCTGGTCTTCCGAAGCCGTGGGACGTTGCGCCAGCGCTTCGTACTGCTTGGCCATCTCTTCGGAAAACTGAGATGACTCTGGATCCAATGTCCATATGGGCATCGAGTCCCATTCGTCCAACAGTTCCTGAGGTGTTCGTTCTATGCCTCGTTCTGGACGCTTCGACATGACCACATCTTCAGCTCCTCATCGCCGATGCTAGCTGGAGGCTTGTTGCTCCGGATGACTTGCGGTCAGCACCGCAATCGAGGCAGTGAAGCCGTGGAGGTAGTTTTCTCCTCCGACGGGGCCGATTTCTCCGTTGCAGAAGAACCCGGCGGTTGGCACGGGACCGAAGATTTCGTTGAGCGCTCCTGCGTCGTGGTCCGGCTCTCCGAAGAGCCCACGGCCTCGCCCGTTGCATGAGCAGAGGAGTGCGCCCAGGACTTCCTCTTCGGGAGCCAGGGCGTCGCGCAGGTCCGAGAGTCTGGTTCGCAGGTCGTCGTCGGCTGCCTGGGCGTCGCGGAACTGGAACTGGAAGGTCTGGCCGACCCTGGGGATTGCATTGATCGCGACGGTGCCCTGTTCGCGGTCGGCGCCCATCACGTTGCGAATCAGGAAGTCGCCCCGTTCGTGCGACTCCTTGTATTCGTCCATGGCGAGGCCAACCAGCAGATTGCGCACGGCTCGCTCGCGAGTGGCATCGTCCAACTCTGAGAGCGTCTCTTGCAGGACCTCCAATGCTGGACGTGAACCCAATGACTTAACCGTATTGGCCTCGCATTCAGTCACGATCCACGGCTGACCCAGCGGCTCTGCTCCCTGCGCAACAACGGGGCGCACCGATACTCCCTGGAGCCCCATCATCGCCGCGCCGCCCATCAACACGCGGTCGTCGATGAACACGGCGCAGCCTTGCTGTTGCCGATGAGATGAAGCCATGCCGCCGAGCAGTACGATCTCGGGACGCAACTTCTGTAGGTGTGAGACGAGTTGGTCGGTCATGATCGTGAACGGATTGCTGAACAGCAGCCAGATGCTGGGTCCGTCCTCAATCGGTGAGAACAGATCGTCGGGCATGGACTGTGGATCGACAGCAATCGGTGTCAGCTCCGCACCGGGAAGGGACAATCCCAGGATGGCAATCGCCGATCCCTCTTCCGCCTCAAGTGAAGATCCGATTACGCTCTGACCCGATGCGCCAATCAGATGGCGAGCGCCTGTTTGCTCTTTGAGACGGGCGATAATCTCTGCATAGTTGCCTGTGTATCGAGAGTCGACGAACACGAGTAACAGGTCTGGTGTCGCCGTGAGATCCATGCCACGTAAGGCAGAGTCGCAGGCTGCTTCCCACTCTGCTTCAAAGGCGACTGCAGCCGATGCTCCGGCAGTTGTCGTCTGTACTGTGGCCTGTCCCGGGCCACTCGAGCGACGGATCGTTTCGTCTGATGTTGACGGTTGGTTAGACATTTGAACGTTCCGTTCGCTGAGGGTGCGGCTAGCATTTCAAAGGGTAACCTGCAGGTATGACTCACATTACTAGTACTTCCGAGCCATCCGACAAATCAGATTTATCCGACTTGCCTCATATGATGTCGCTTTCCAGCGACGATCTCGATGAGATTGCTGAGGCCGCGAGAGCTCTGGCCCAACGTGGCGGCGACATCCTGATGGATCGCTTCCACGCCACGATCGAGATCTCTTTCAAGGGACAGAACGCACACGATCCTGTGACCGAAGTCGATCATGCGATCGAGGACATGATTCGGGATGAGGTACATCGGATATTCCCAACGCATGGAGTGCTTGGCGAAGAACGCGACAACGGCGGTCCGCTAGATGCCGACATTGTCTGGGTGATTGATCCGCTCGACGGCACTTCAAACTTCATTAATGGGATTGGCATGTTTGCCTGTTCGATTGGCATCCTTCACAGAGGAACGCCGATCGCGGGAGCGCTGTGGTTGCCATCGAATCGATTCCTGGTTCCCGGCGTGTATCACTCGAAGGTCGGTGAGGGACTGATGTTCAATGGCGACGCCGTGGATTGCGGCGCGCCGGCGCTCCAGGCTGCGTCGCGTTTGAGTACTGTTCCCGCCGGAACTGGCGGAGTGACTGGTCCCGCCGGGCGACGGTTTGGCATCGCCCGCACATTCGGCAGCACGGCGACCGAACTGGCGCTGGCTGCTGAGGGATCGGTGCAGATGGCTCTATTCGATGGCTCTCGGATCTGGGATGTCGCCGGTGGCGTCTCCCTCTGCATCGCGGCAGGACGAGCCGTCTATACCAAGGGCAGGGGCAGCGAAGAGCGTTGGCGTCCGTTTACCAGGTTTGGTGACAAGATCGACGGCCCGGTCAATATGGAGCAGCTACGTAAGTGGAGTGATCCGCTGGTCGCGGGCGACGCATCAGTGTTGCCGGCCTCGGCCGCTGCGCTGAAGAAAGAACAAAGCGTCGCGGCGACGGCGAAGCGCGCTGCCGTGAAGAGCGTCAAGCGAGCCTTCCCAAATCTGCCGTTGCCGTCGTATCCGTAAGGCACGCGTTTCAGCACTGCTCTAACACCGTCATACCCGCGCTTGCCGCGGGTATCTCGTTGACGAGGGCGTGTGCTCTGAAAGCGGCGAGATTGCCGCAGCGGAGCGCGGCAATGACGGAACTCTGACTCGTCAGGCGTGGACGACTGGCAGAACCTCGTCGAAGAGGCGCTGTGACTGATACATGATGGCGTCGTCGCCGCGTGCCATTGGTCGCATGATGAATTTGCTGACGCCTGCAGCTCGGTACTCGTTGACTCGCTTGAGAATGTCCTCTTCGGTGCCGACAGCGAAGTAGGTGTCGGGATTGACCTCCGGCAGCCTGGCCTTGATGCCCTTGATGGTCATCTGCACGTCCGGGTCGTCCCACGAGCCGAAGTGGTAGCCGAATCCTGCGCCGAAGTGGTCGGGTTCGTAGTCGGTGCGTCCGGCCTCGGCAAGGGCGGCGCGGATCTGTTGAATGATTGGTCCGATCTCTGGCGCCGACTGGACCCCTGCGACCCAGCCTGTGCCAATCCTCGCCGTGCGGCGGATAGCGGCCTTGCTGTGCCCGCCGATCCAGAGCGGCAGTGGATTCTGTACCGGCCGCGGCGAGATGGTGGCGTTGTCGTAGGTGAAATGCTCGCCGTGATAGGTGAACGATTCCTCATTCCACAGCCCGTGGATGATGTCCAGCATCTCGTCGGCGATCGGTGCGCGCCCTCGTAGCTGACGGTGAGTGATGTTCCACTCGGGGGCAAAGGCGCCACCGACACCGAAGGCCGGCAACATGCGGCCGTTGGAAAGAAAGTCGATCGTCGCGCACTGCTTGGCTAGCACCAGCGGGTCGCGGAATCCAACTACGACCACATTCATGCCGAACTTGAGCTTCTCGGTGCGCGCGGCCAACGCCGCCATGAAGGTCATCGATTCCAGGATCGGCTCCCGCGAGATCAAGCGGTCGGTCTGCCAGATCGAATCGACGTTGTGCTCTTCACAGAGGTCGATCCAGCGCCACATGGTGTCAACGTCGGAGAAGGGGAAGTTGGCCAGTCCCATTCCAATCCGGTCGCTCATGGTCGGTTCCTCACAGACATGGAAAATGCAGTAATCACGTCAACCTGAGGCTATCAGGGTGCAGAAGTGTGAGGATGTCGATTGTGTGAGCTATGGACCCAATCGGAAGGGCGGGTAGCGGTCGGTAATCAGCAGGAAGCCATATGCGCTGACTCGTAGGTACCACCGGTTCACGCCGACGATGTAGTTGAACAGCCCCCGCGGATACCGCGACGTGAAGAGAATCGCGAACCAGGCAACGATCAGCACGAATACGGCGATGATGCCCAGCACGGCCAGGGCGATGCAGTGCGAGATTAACAGCAACCATTTGACGATTGGCAAGAACTGATTGAGTTCCTCGGCGTCCGGGTAGTCCAGTTCAAGGAGCACGGACTGCTCTTCATCCGTGGAGGGATATTGGTCAGTGAGCAGTTCGAAGTAGGCAGCGATTCGGAGCTGAAGACGCGTGAGCTCGAGGAGGAATTCAAACCACCAGCGCGGGTACTTGCGCCGGAAGAGCAGCATCAACACCAACGGGAGAAAAAACGCCGCGCCGAAGATGCCGGTGGCCGCGTCTCCGTCGATTGCGCCCTCGGCGACAAGCGAGAGAAAGATCGCCGGCGCAACCGGCAACAAGCTGGCGAGGATCCAGATAGGAATGCTGAACGGGATCCGCAGCAGTGTGCTGAGCTGACCCAGGTGTTCGGGATAGTCAACCTGAAGTCGGGCTGGATACTGATTTGGTAGGTGTTCCGCCACGATCTCCTATCTGTCGGTCCCGCAGCAAGGTCGCCAACATTGTGTGAGGCGGAACCAAATGTACATCAGCAGGGCGACATTTGGCACTGCGGCTAAGGAAATCCGCGGATGAATGACAGAATCCGTCGCCAACTCTGCCTTCGCGAATCGCCGCACCGTTGGAAAGTTGGAGTCCGGTCTAGCAACAATGACAGTTCGTCGTACTCCAAGCGCCCGACCTGCTTCTTCAGGCGACTGCGTCTGACAGTGATGATCTTGTCGATCATGAGCCAGCTCGGCCGGGCGAGGCCGTTCAGTTGAGTCGGCTGAACTTGCTGGCGAAAGATCGGAGCGTCCTGCGAGGATGGATTGCTCGTGAAGAGACAAACCGTCACAGAGTCAAGAGCCGAAAAGTGTTCGTGTTGCAGGACGACAGCCGGACGCCCCTTGGACGTATAGTCACCGCCGCCCTCTACGAACCAGATCTGTCCACAGGTAGCGGAACTCTTAGTCGATTCGTTCATTGAGACTATCGACGAACGCCACGTCTTCAGCCTCCTGCGGGCTTTGGGCGATCAGCATCGATTGGCGACGGGCTTCTGCGGCGAACGAAGGGTGAGATGGGTTGCGAAGTACTGCACCGTTCGGGGTGGACCCGCGGCTGAACATTCGCGAAAACTGCTCGCGTCTGTGGCGCAGTGACAGTAGGGCATTCGAGTAGATGGCCACAACGCGCTCCTCACCAAGCGATGTTTGTCGAACGTACGCCCACCCAAATGTTGATGTCAAGGAGTCTCGGCGGAATCCAACCGCATCGGACGCTGCCAGAAGCCGACGTCCCAGTAGCGGTCGAACTTTCGGCCTGCTTCTCTCCATACGCCCGACAAGGTGTAGCCGCGACTCTCGGTCATGGCGATTGAAGCATCGTTGGGCAGTGTGATCAGGGCGAAGAGTTGGTGCAGCTCGTCCACCTTCAACAACTCGTCGTAGAGCGCGTTCCAGAGTCTGGTTCCCAGGCCACGGCCAACTTCACCCGGCAACAGGTAGACACTCGTCGCGACGCTGCTGTTGTATGCGGCCTTGGGATAGAGCGGGCTGGAGTATGAATGGCCAACGATTTTGCCATCCGGTTCGACGGCCACCATCACGCGATACGGTCCACTGTCGGAGTACTGCGAGAACCATTGTCGCTTGGTCTCGACCGTGTGCGGCTCCGTGTCGAAGGTTGCCGGAGTGGTGAGAATGTAATGGTTGTAGAGATCGGCGAGTTGATCTACGTCGGCGTCAACGGCGGAGCGGATTGTGAGATCGTCGGTCATGGGAGCATCCATGTGCATCGAAACGCGAAACGGCGGGCTGTGAGGCCCGCCGTCAGCGTAAGTGACCTGTGTGTGGTCGACGAGCTAGCCGCCGATGACGTTGCCAGCTTCGATCGCGGGCCGGAAGACGCGTTCCATCTCCTCGGCGGCGCGTTCGACGGTCCACATCTCGGTGCCGCTCAGTTCGCGGATCAGCTTGTACTGGCTGTACAGGCCAATGTCGAAGCCCATCGCGCGGATGACCTGGCCGTTCATCCAGTCCGAGTGCTCGGAAGCCATGTAGGCGATCGGCACGGCGACGTTCGCGGGCGAGCGGCGTGGGTCAACGATCGCCTCGGAGTCCTCGTCGAAGCCTCGGCTGCGGCGCTCCTGGGGCACGGTGTCGGTCATGCGCGTTGATGCGCCTGGGCCGATCGCGTTTGAGGTGACGCCGTAGCGTCCGAGCGCGTTGGCGCAGCTATAAGTGAAGCCGACGATGCCCAGCTTGGCAGCCGCATAGTTGGGCTGACCGGGCGCTCCGTGCAGGCCGGAACCGGACGTGAAGTTGATCAGGCGGTAGTGGCCCTCGCGTTGGGCGCGCCAGTAAATCGAGGCGTACTTCGTGGTGTTGAAGGTGCCCTTCATGTGTACGGCGACGACGGCGTCCCACTCAGCTTCGGTCATGTTGAAGACCATGCGGTCGCGCAGGTTGCCGGCGACGTTGACGAGGATGTCCAACCGACCGTATTCGTCCAGCGCCTGCTGGATGATGCCCTCTGCGGCGTCGTAGTCGGCGACCGAGCTGTAGTTGGCGACGGCGTCTCCACCGGCGTCGCGGATCGCAGCGACGGTTTCGTCGGACGGGCCGGCTTCGCCGCCTGTGCCGTCGACCGCACCGCCGAGGTCGTTGACCACGACCTTGGCGCCGTTGGCGGCGAACAGTTTGGCGACTTCCGAGCCGATCCCGCGACCGGCGCCGGTCACGATTGCGACGCGATTGTCAAGCAATGCCATGAGGTTGATTCCTTCCTGATTCCCAGAACTCCCCCGTTGGGGGGAGGTGTCACGACGTGACGGAGGGGGTTAGCCGAAGAATCCGCCGCCGGTGACGGCGGGCTTGAACAGTTCTTCGATCTGCTCGGCGGCGCCTTCAGGGGTCCAGCGCTGGGTGCCTCGCACCTGGCGGATCACGGCGGGCTTGTTGAAGAGCTGCAGCTCGTAGCCGGATGCGCCGACGATTTGACCCGTAAGCCAGTCGGACTCCTCAGAGGCCATGTAGACCAGCGGCACGGCGACGTTGGCCGGCGAGCGCTGCGGGTCTTCCTCGGCCGAGTCGCCGACGTCACTGCCAGCGCGGCGCCGGTCCTCCGGCACGGTGTCTGTCATACGAGTCGAGGCGCCGGGCGAGATCGCGTTGGCGGTCGCGCCGTAGCGGCCGAGTGCGTTTGCGCAGCTATAGGTGAAACCGACAATGCCCATCTTGGCTGCCGCGTAGTTGGGCTGGCCGGGGGCGCCGAAGATGCCGGAGACCGAGGAGAAGTTGATCAGTCGGTAGTGGCCCTTGCGCTCGGAGCGCCAGTGGATCGAGGCGTACTTGGTCAAGTTGAAGTGACCCTTCATGTGTACGGCGACGACGGCGTCCCATTCCGCTTCGGTCATGTTGAAGACCATGCGGTCACGGAGGATCCCGGCGGTGTTGACGACGATGTCGAGGTCGCCGAAGTTGTCGAGGGCATCCTTGACGATGCCTTCGGCGGCGTTGTAGTCGGAGACCGAGGAGTAGTTGGCGACGGCTTCGCCACCAGCGTCGCGAATCGCTGCGACGACTTCGTCGGCGGGCGCAGCGGCTCCGCCGGAGCCGTCAACGGCGCCGCCGAGGTCGTTGACCACGACCTTCGCGCCTTGTGAAGCAAACAACTTGGCCGTTTCGGCCCCAATTCCGCGTCCTGCGCCGGTGACAATCGCCACTCGGCCGTCAAGCATCCCCATGTGGTGTTCCTCTCAGCCCGCGGCGCTGTTCAGTGAAGCTCGCGGGAAAATTTTCACAGGTGGGCTCAGGTTACCATCGCGGATTGCTAGCTTCCGCCGTCAAAGCAGCCTCCACTTCGTTCCCTGCCATTGGAGACTCGCGCGGAAGCACCCTCCCCATCGCAGAGACTGATGCATATCCTCCGATTCCCCTCTCCCCCCCTTGCGGGGGGAGATGTCACAGAGTGACAGAGGGGGGGCTGGCGACGACCAGATAGGGCCAACAGGCAGGGAACCCCCCTCTGCCTTCGGCATCTCCCCCGCAAGGGGGGAGAAGGGGGAGTTTTGCATCAGTATCTGCGAGGGACAGGCGGGAGGATGGCGCACCACTCTCGCCTTGGGAGAGCGCCTGGGGCGTCTAGTGCCGGGGACCGCGCCGATTGGGATCGGGCGACGAATCGGACAGGATGCGGGCGCTGGGCGTCTCTTCGATTACCGGCTCAAACAGTCCGAGTTGGGGCGGACCGGTCAGGACTCCGGCGAGGGTGCCCTGGGCGTGGCCCTTTCGGAACGCCTCCGACTGGGTCCAGGCGTGAAAGGCTGACGCGTCCTCCCAGGCTGAGTAGGAGATGTAGTCTCCGGGCTCCGCGCCGCGGAGCAGCATGAACTGCACGAATCCGGGGACTTCCTGGAGATAGCTCTCGCGCTCTTTCCAGATCTGTTCCCACTCGGCTTCACGCTCGACATTGACACTGAAGCGGTTCATGGCCAGATACATGGTTCGCTCGAATTCTGTGAGAGATGTACGGATGGGCGCCGCATCGGGGGGCCGATCGGCGCATAGACTGAGTCTAGATGAAGCGCCAGATTGTCCTGTTCACATGTCTTACTGCTGCGGTTGCCGTTGCGGTTCTGTTGCGCACGGCCTCGCCGAACCTGGACGCCGCAGCGCAAGTTGCAGAAGGTACAGGCAACCAGGAGCAACTGTCCGTCACGCAGATCGACGACTGCACCATCACTCCGGAACAAGCGCCACAACTGGCGTCATCGGACGCGGCGCAGCCTGTCCCGTTGGCGCCAGTTGGCATTGCCGACGTTGCTGTATCGCGGATTGCCGATGCGCGCACGAACGCTGTTGCGCCGGCTCCCGATGCGACGGTTCCTCGACCTCAACACCAGTCATTCCGGATCACGATTCGTCCGCCTCCCGCGTCCTCCGTTGGCTAGTCGCTTTCTCGGGCCGAGCACGCATTTGCCGTGCGATGAAAGTGTGACTCTGTGAAGATGCTGTTGGCAGTGATGAGCGTGTTGACGATGCTGGCGTTCGCGATTGGGCTCAGCGCCTGCACTGGAACTGATAGCGACGCCATCGACGACGTTCGCACTGATGCGGCGCTGGCCACCGAGGCTGGCCAGCGAGCGCTGGTGCTAGCTGCGTTGGAGCCGTTGAATCCATTGCGATACCACCACCTCGACCGGATCATCCGCGAGGAACACCAGATTCCGGCGAACGCCGTAATCTGGGCGACCAGGGCTCGAGAGGTGCTCGGCTGGGTCGATTGGCCACACGAACTCCACGGCCACGTCGAGCAATACGCGGAATGGCTCGACTCCCTGCTGGCCGCATTCCGCGAGGACGATGCGATGGCGGCGTCGGAACCATCAAAGATTACGCACGCGCTCGCCCATACCTTCGAGTCGACGCTTGAAGCCTGGCTGAGCAACGAGTCTCTCCCCGATGTTCCGGCATTAGCTGGACTTGAGCCTCCGACGCATGGCGAGAACGGCAATGCTCAACACGACGCGAACAGCGAGTAACGGGGGCTGGCGCCGTTTGTTGGCAGCGCTGGCGCTGGCCGTCGCAGCCTGCTGGCTGCAGGTCTCCGACGTCTCGGCGCATGCTGCGTATGAGTCATCGAGTCCGTCGTTTGGAGAAGTCCTCACGCAGTCTCCGTCTGAGATCAGTGTCCGCTTCACTCAAGAGCTGTTCCGTCGAGCCGGCGCCAACTCTCTGACACTGCAACAAGTTCGTGGAGATGTTGTCGACAAATGGGATCTTCCTGAGCCAGAGATCGTCAACGATGATCGTCACGTCATGCGACTGATTGTTGATGTGGAACTGAGACCAGGCCGGTATCTGGTGTCATGGACAAACCTGTCGGCCGAGGACGGGGACTCGGATTCGGGGTCGTATCCGTTCTACGTATCGAGGCAACCGGAGGATGACGAGATCGAGCTGGACCGGCTGATCGCTGCTGAGCTACTGATCTCTTATCCAGGAGATGATGTCGAGCAAGCGGAACCTGAGGTTGCCAATCCGGCGGCTTCCCCGACAGTCGTGCGGACTCAGTCGTCGAACAATGTGAGTCTGGGTGTCGGACCTGTCATCTGGTTGATTGTTGGACTTGTCGCAGCGCTCATGCTTGGAGCAACTCTCGTGCTTCGGCGGACCAGGCAGAGGCGAGCTGAATGAAACTGCGAATCGTCGTCTTGTCGTTGTTGTCATTTGCGACGTTGTTCGTTGCTTGTGGCGGCGGCAGCGAACGAGTCGTTGAACAACGAATTCCC
Source organism: Chloroflexi bacterium bin125 (assembly GCA_002239025.1). Taxonomy (GTDB): domain Bacteria; phylum Chloroflexota; class Dehalococcoidia; order Bin125; family Bin125; genus Bin125. The sequence goes on from MPNM01000006.1 coordinate 10,674, forward strand.
GCGCCTGGGACGTTTGTCTATACGCAAGGCGTCGACCTGTGGATCCAGGACGAAGATGGACCTCGTTTGCTGATTGCAGCGGGCCAGGATCAGCAGCTGTTGCATCCTGCCATCTCACCCGACGGTGAGCGCGTGGCTTACGTCGTGTTCCAACTGACGCAAGCTGAGGGTTCGACGATTGGCACTGATCTGGCAATTGCCGATCTCAGCAATCCTGAACAACAGATTGTGGTCGAACATACGAAACAGGCAGAGTTCATCTGGAGTCCGCGCTGGTCGTCCGACGGCGAATCGCTGATCTTTACTCACGAACCCGGCGAGCTGCTGATTCGGATTGCTCGCCTTGATCTGCAACGCGGTGTGGTTGACATCCTGCGCGAGGATGCCCGCGACGCCGATGTCTCGGCGGATGGCTCTCGGATCGTGTTTGTCAGTGCGCCCTACAGCGGCGATCCTCATCTGGTCGTGCGCGACCTCGCGGATGGCTCGGAGTTGGTGCTCGATCCCCAGCGCGAATGGCAGCCTCGGCCGTATCGCATTCCTCGATTCGTGCCTGACGCTGACGCCGTGGTGTTCTCGGCCGGGCAGTTTCTGCCGCAGGTTTCGGTGAATGCACTCGGTCTGAATGGGCCCGAAGACTTGTGGGTGGTCGATCTGGAGACTCGTGAGCTCCTGCAGATTGCGGCGATTGGCGAAGATCAACCTGACTTTGCGATGTCGGACGATGGACGTCATGTGCTCGTCATGGGAGCGTTCGGCATCTATCTCGTGACGACCGATGCGACCGATCCTCCGTATGCCATTGCGCCCGGGGAGTTTCATGGCGGCATCGACTGGGTCGGCGGCGTCGATAACGAGGAGTGGGCGGCGATTCGCGAGTCGGTGTTCCAGATTCAGGATTCCTCGCAATGAGACGGCTCGGTCTGCTGGGTCTACTGGTCGCAGCGTCGATCGGCTTGGCGGTCGGGATCGTCAGTTCGGCTGGCACGGCCGATGCTCACGCCTTGCTTGCTCGCGCGGATCCGCCGATCAACGCCTCGCTGCGAGAGTCGCCGACGCGGATCACGCTGTTCATGACCGAGCAGCTGCAGCGCAGCCATAGCTCGGTCCAGATTCTCGATAGCGCAGGTCAACGTCGCGACATTGGCGAGACTGGTTTCTCTGACGCTGTGCCGACGCAGATGAGCGTAGGCGTGCTGCGTCTCGACCCTGGCGTCTACACGGTCGTCTGGGAGACCTTGTCCGAAGTTGACGGTCATACCTGGACCGGGTCGTATGTGTTCTCGGTGCTGAATCCGGATGGTTCGGCTCCGGCGGGCAGCGGTGTGGTCGTCGACCTCAATCGTCCCGGACCGCCGGTCGCAGCCGACGCTGTGGTCAAGGCGATCGGACTTGTGGCGCTGGTGTTGTTCGTGGGGGCGATGGTGATGTCCTTTGTACTGAAACCGTCTCCGCTCTCGACCTTGTTGCCACTCATGGCGACGATGGTTTTGCTCGGTGTCGCGACAACCGGCTATGAAGCCATCGCCGGCGCGCTGCGTCTCAGTGAGATTGGCTTCCTGGGCGACGTCCTGTTTGATACTCGGAACGGGCTCTGGCTGCAGCAGCGCTGGTATGTGCTGATCGTTGCGGCTCTGGCGATCAGTGTGCGGTTCATTCGTCCGACGGCGCTCGGTGACAGTGGATTACGGGCATTGTTGTTTGTGCTGGCTGTCGCCTGGTTGGCCTCGACCTCGGCGATTTCTCACGGCGCGGCAGTCGGCTCAGGATGGATCTGGGGCACGCTGTTCGATGCGTTGCACCTGGCTGCTGCAGCGGTCTGGATTGGCAGTCTCGTCAGTCTGATCTTGACGCTGCGGTCCCGACCGGGCGAGCGCGTGGAGTTGGTCCGGCGATTCTCGATACTGGCCGTGTCGACCGTGCCCATCCTCGCCGCCGCCGGTCTGATTTCGGCGCTCATCCAGATTCCTCAAGTCAGCGGTCTGTTTGAGACCGATTGGGGACTGGCGTTCCTGATCAAGATCGTTGTCTTACTTGCGCTGTTCGCTGCCGCAGGCGCAAATGCGTTCCTCTTGAGGCCTCGCGACGCTGCAGAGGCGGGAGGTGATTCCGGCCTTGCCAGGCGGTTCTCGATGCTGATGCGGGTCGAGGCCGTGTTGGGTCTCGCTGTGATCGCGGCTTCTGCTGCGTTGACTCAGCTTCCTTCGCCCGCCAGCGCTCAGCCGGAGATTGAACAGAAGGACAACACGATTATCGAGACGGTCGCTCGGGGCGACATTGTCGCCTCGCTTGAGGTCTCGCCAAATCTGGTCGGATTCAACACCTGGACGGCGACGATCGAAGATCCTGCGGACAATCCGGTAGAGGATCTACTGCTCCGCTTCCGCTACGAGGATTCGAGCGTAGGCCCAGTGACGGTTAGGACTGAGCCTCTTGGCGATGGCCGATTCCGGCTCGAAGGCGCCTACTTTGGCCTGCCCGGAGAGTGGACGATCGAGATGGAATTGCGTCGCGCGTCGGGGGATGACCTCGTTGTCGCCGTGTTGAGCGATGTGGAGTCCGGGTTCCAGGCGTCGCCGTTTGCCGCCGACCGAGGCGGCGCGCTGGCCTTGCCACTGGCACAGATGGACTGGAACGGTGTGGGCGCGCTGTGGGCATTCGTGATTGGCGGACTGGCCTGGATCAATCGGCCTCGCCTGCGAGCCGCGTTCGGTCCGAGAGCGGCCGACGGCGCATTTGTCTCGGGACTTCTGGGATTGATTGTCGCCGTGGTGCTGCTGACCGGCTTGCACGTCGAGCCGGGACGCACGCTGGCCAATCCGGTCGAGCGGACGGCTGAGTCGGTTGAACGTGGGGCCGGCCTGTTTGCCGCCAACTGCGTATCCTGCCACGGGGATACCGGAGCTGGCGATGGTCCGTTGGCGGACTCGTTGCCTGCGCCGCCGGCCAACTTCACAGTGCATGTGCCATTCCATCCCGACGGCGTGCTGTTCGCCTGGATCACGGACGGGATTCGAGGTACCGGGATGCCGGCCTGGTCGCCGCAGTTGTCCGACCAGGAGCGCTGGGATTTGGTCAACTTCTTGCGGGCCAGTTTTGATGTTCCGGGCGCCCAATGAACTCTGGTCAACTGGTACGCTGGAGCCAACCGACTGAGAAGGACGCTGCTCGCTCTCGTAGTGTCGCCTCCCCTGACAGGAACAGATCATGGTCACCGCGATAGAAAACCCGGGACTCAACCTTGACTGGCTGAACCTGGAAACCGACGACGAGTTCGACATCCAGACGGGGCGCAAGGGCGTCACGCTGCAGTCAATCAACCAGCGCATGGCCGGCGCCGATGGCGTTGACCAGGCCGATTGGCGTTCGTTCGCACCGCGCGGCATCGAGGCCGACCCGCGATCCAACGCGCACGCTCGCCAGTACCGCGACAAGGGCGATGTCTGGTCCGAGTCGGCGATGCTGCTCTACGAAGAGGCGCTACAGCGCCAGTGGTCTTCGGCCCGTGACATTCCCTGGGATACGATCGGCGATCAGCCGGACGACATCGAAAAGGCGATGTGCACGCTGTGTACGTTCCTCACCCAGGTCGAGTTTATCGCCGGTGACGTTCCGGGCCGCTTCCTTGAGTCGGTCCACCCCGACTTCTTTGAGTCGCAGCTTTTCCTCGGTACGCAGCTCATGGACGAAGCGCGTCACCTTGACGTGTTCCGCAAGCGCGTATTGGTCAACGGCGGCGGGATGTCGCCGGCCGGCCTTGGCGCGGTGGGCCTGCTCGCGATTGATGACTTCACCGAGATGACCGCGATCCTGCACCTCTTCGCCGAGGGCCTGGTCCAGTCGCTCTTCCGCATGGGCGAGCTGATTGGCCAGAATGAAGCCGAGAAGCGTATGTTCCGCCTGTCGGCGCAGGACGAGTCGCGTCACCTGGCCTTCGGTGTCACGCACACCAAGTACACCGTCGAGACGCAGCCCTGGCGCAAGGAAGAACTGCACCACTACCTCGACATCAACGAGACCGTGCAGAACACGCAGGCCGGCCTGACGACGAACCCGATCACCGGTGAGGCACTGGCCGTGCTCGCCGGCGGCGGCATCGAGTACCTCGACGAGGGCTACAACCTGGTCATGCTGATGCGCAAGAAGCAGATCAACGAGTACTACCACCGTCTGCAGGTGGTCGGACTCGGCGACCGGCTCGACCGGATGGCGCCAGACCTGCGCGAGTTGATCACTGTCTAGCAGTCGCAGCCGACCGGCAGCAAGTATCACGACCACCAGACCCCGGAACGGACGGGAACCATCATGCCGCCTCTCTCACCAGCGCAGAAGATGCGCGCTCAAGTCCGTGGCTGGCCGGCCGATTTGATCGAGCGGGTTGAGAACTCAAACACTTCGGGCCGCCAGATCGACAACATCCTGAACATCTCGATCGAGCCCGACCGAGTCAGCAAGTGGCTCGAGTTCGTTGACGACAATCCGGAGCACCCGTTCGCGGGGGCTCAGCTGATCATGTTCGAGGATGGTGGCGAGACGGGACTCAAGCCGACCGCGTCCGAAGACGGGATGCGCTTGAGCGATGTCGACATTGGCTCATACGGTCACGTGCCTGATGTCTGGGGTTACCGCAACGATCTTCCACGGGGGACCAAGCCGGTTCCTGGCATGTACATGCCCGCCGGCTACGCGATTTACGACCGTACAGAAATCTGGGCGGATGGCGTCGCCGACCTCTACGAAGACGCGATTCGCGACCGCTGGATTCCGGCCACCGATCTCGATTGGGAGAATCGCGAAGAGCTGGCTCCCGAGGTCGAGCGCGCGACTGGACAGATCTGCGCGGTCTACTCGACCTACGGCATCGCCGAGCAAAAGGTGATCTCGAAGTGGCTGGAGGAGATTTCCTACGGTTTCCACGAGGTCAAGTTGTTCCTTGCGACGCAGGTCTATGACGCCGGCCGCAAGGTTGAGGCGTTGCGCAAGCGCGCGCTGCATGGCTCGGGGATTATCGGCAAGGCGCCGCTCTCGGATGTTTCCGAGTCCTGGTACAACGCGCTGACGTTCACCGACATGATCATCGCGTTGGACGTGGTCTACAAGTCCTACGAGTTGACCGCGTTCGAGTGCGCGACCGACTGGGCGCGCTCCGACTTCGACCGGGACCTCTTCGCCCGTCTGGCGGAAGACAGCAAGCGACACCTTGAGTACGGTCTCAAGCACCTCGAGTGGTACAACCGCTATGCCGAACGCGCCGAGATGGAGTTGCCAATCTTCTTCATCAAGGCTGAAGGTGGTCTCGCCTCTGAGATGGCGCAGTCGCCGATCGAGCGCGAAGCGCTGGCGGTGCTCTATGCCGATGGCGTCGAACGTCTCGATGCCGGAGTCGAAGAGCTGCGAAAACTGCGCGAGAAGCAGTACCACGATTATCTGCATCGCCTGCACGATCACGGTTTCAACCGGATTGGCGAGGCCGCGGGCATTCTTGGTCTGGCTACGCAGGACCCGTTGCTCAAGGCACTCACTCCCGAGGCACTGACCGAGGGAGCCACAGCAGGCACCACGGCCACGGACCGCGACTAGCTGAGTCCGGCCGTCGCAGTCGCCGGCTTCTCGCGTATCATTGCGCCGTGAGTCCCGCACACATTGATCTGAACTACGAGATCGCTGGCCCGTCGGACGGGATGCCGGTGCTGTTCGTGCACGGCATCCTGACCTGTCGCGCGCACTGGCTGCTCAACCTTCCCGCCTTTCACGAGGCAGGATTTCGCAGTGTCACCGTCGACCTGTTTGGGCACGGATCCTCGCCTGCGCCCGAGGACGAGGACGCGTACCACCCAGACCGCTACGTCGACCGTTTCAGTGCGTTGCGGGAGCTCGTCGACGCGGACCGTTGGTTCGTCGTTGGTCAGTCCCTGGGCGCTGCCTTGACGCTGAACTACGCGATGTCGCGGCCCGATGAGGTCATCGCTCACGTGGTCACGAACTCGCACTCCGCCTTCGGTGAGCCAAACCGAATTGGCAATCCCGAGGCGGCGCGAGAGCGAGCTCAAACGATGATCGACGGCGGAATCGACGCGATCATGAGACACCCGCTGAATCCGCGGCGAGCCAGAGCATTTGATGCCGAACGTCGATTGCAGTTCGACGATGCGATGTTGCTCAGCACACCGGCCGGTATTGCTCGAACCATGCTGCACACATCGCCATACACCCCGCTGCGCCATCGGCTCCCATCGAATCCGGTGCAGACTCTGCTGGTCGCCGGCGATCGAGAAGAGGCGTTCACGCCTGCGCGCGAGTGGGTCGAGGCCAATGCTGCGAACTTTCGTGTTGAGCGAGTATCAGCGACCCACGCCGTCAACATCAGCGCCGCCGACGACTTCAATCGGATATCCATAGATTTCCTTGGTGAGTACATGTAAATTACCGATAGTTCGGGAGGCTGATGCGTGGAGGAAGCGGTTGATTTCACCCCTCTTCTGCTGGTGAGTGTTCTAGCAGTTGCGGTACCTTTCGTTGCTTGGCGGTTGACCGGTGGATTGGTACCGGCCGTTGTCGGCGAAGTGCTGGTCGGCATCATCTTTGGCGAGCCGCTGCTGGGCATCATCACTCGAGATAACGAGTGGCTCACATTCCTCGGCTTGTTTGGCTTCGCCTATCTCATGTTCTTGTCGGGACTTGAGATCAACCTCAGTCTGCTTGGTCAATCTCCGGGTCGTCGTTGGTACGTGCCAGGAATCGCGCTGCGACATCCGTTGATATCGGGCACGGTGCTACTCGGTCTGGTCGTGGCGTTCACGTTCCTGGGACTGTACCTAATGAGTGTCGTTAACTTGATCAACGGCGACCAGATTCCGATGTTGTTGTTCATTCTGATCGCCACTGCGGTCGGCGTCATTGTGCCGGTGCTCAAGGATCGTCCTGACCTGGGCCGCATGGGGCAGTCGCTACTGGTCGGTGGTTTCCTGCTCGAGTTTGTAGCGATTGTCGGCGTCGGCGTGGTCGCGGCGCTGGAACGCGAGGGCATTAGCTGGAAGATCTTCCTGATTCTCGCGGTACCCGCGGCTCTAATCGCGATGATCTGGCTCTCGCGATACGGGAGCGGCCGATTCCCGATCATTCCGCGGACGATGCACGAGCTTGCTCAGACTTCGGCCCAGTTGAAGATTCGCGCGTCGCTAGCGCTGTTGGTAATCTTCGTCGCTCTGTCGCAGGTTGCAGGCACAGAAATGGTGCTCGGAGCCTTTGTCGCCGGACTGGCGGTGACGGTGGTGTCGCCGCGACATGGCTCTTCGTTGCGAGGCAAGCTTGAAGCGTTGGGCTATGGCTTCTTTGTGCCCATCTTCTTCATCCACGCGGGTGCGACTCTCGACCTCGCGGCGGTGTTCGATTCTGCGGATTCGTTGATCCTGGTTCCGGCGCTGCTGCTCGTCGCATTCGGAGCCAAGCTGGTTCCTTCACTCATGGGATTGGTTCCGGCATGGGGCTTGCGTCCAGGACTGGCAGGTGGATCGCTGCTGAGCGCGAACCTGTCGCTTGTCCTGGCGGCGGGCGCTATCGCTGCTGATCTCGGAGTGATCGGCGAAGGTCTACATGGCGCGTTGTTGCTGATGGCATTGCTTACCACCGTGTTGGCGCCGTTGATGTTCTCGACAATCGCCGGTCGAGCGCCGCCCCAAGACGACGGACACACCCTCATCGTCGGTGGCGGCGAGCTGGCCAAGACTCTGGCCGAACGTCTGATGGCGGCAGGACGGCGCGTGATCGTCTTGGATCGCGATCCAAACGCGGCGGCACGCTGGGGACCGCTCGGCGTTGAGAGTGTGGTCGGCGATCCGTCAGATGCGTTGACATTGATCAGCGTGCGCCTGTTGCAGACGGACGTAGCCGTGATCGTGGACTTTGACCATTCCGGACAGGTTGCCGACTACACCAAGTCGATGCGGCGCATTCATCCCACACTTCGCGTCGTGACCTGGGTCTCGGAGCCCGACGATCAGTTTGAACACCTCGATGTCGAGGCCTATCTGTTGTCCGATGTGACGGCGCTGGCGCTCGAGGAAGCCGTGCTGCGGCCGGCGCTCCATGCGGCGCGCAGCGATCCCGATTCGGGACTGGTCGAGGTCTCAATGCTGAATGTGGACCTGAATGGGCGGACCCTGAGCGAGATTGATTTCGAGGGTGACGTACGCGTGTTAGTGGTCATGCGAGAGGGCGAACCGACCGTCGCGGCGGGTGATACGACGCTCTTCCTGCACGATCGGATCACCCTTGCGGGCGACCCGTCGGCGGTCGCCCTGATGAGCAGCCGATTACAGCAGCGAGGCAGGCACCGCTGGTTGATCGATGTGCGCACGAGTCGCCGGTTTGACCGGGAGATCTAGGCAGGGTGATTGCAAGGTGATTGCGGGGTGATGAGTCGGAGCGGCTAGCCAGGGGGACTAGGCGGAACGGATGGTGTGCTCGGAGCCGATCCCGGCGAGATGACCGAGATAGATCGGGACGAGCGGCAAGACACATGGGCTAATGAAGCTGACGAATCCACCCGCGAATGCGATCGCAGCTGAGCCAGCGTTGAGGTCGAGCATCTCCGTTGATGAGCCGTCAGAACCGGCCAGTACATCAACACCGAAGCTGCCCAACGCTTCATTGAGCACCACGACGCGGTCAAGGGCGATCAGCATCCCGACAAAGACCAGTAGCACACCGGAGACGACGCCGATTAGCGGCATCCAGCGATTCAGCTTACGCAGGAACTGGGTCGACGCGCCAAAGGTCGCGCCCACAATCAGGAAGGGGATGCCGAGTCCGGCGGCGTAACAGATCAGCAGGATGATCGCCTGGAAGAGTGAGGCGGAATCGAGCGCCAGGACGAGGATGCCAGCCAGAATCGGCCCGACGCACGGTGTCCAACCGACCGAGAATGCCACACCGACGACGACTGATCGTCCGTAGTCTGCAGCGGCACGGGTGCGGGACACTTCGCCCTCAGGCGCAGCGGTTGATGGTCCGCCAGATCCGCCAGGTCCGCCGACCTGGAAACTGCGGTACAGCAGCGGGATCGTGATCACCTCTGCGAGGTGCAGCCCGAGAATCACCAGCAGAACGCCAGCGACACGCTGGAACCAGATCAGTTCGTCCTGGAAGGCGGAGCCGAGTGCTCCCAGCAACGCCCCGAGCGCGACAAAAACGACGCTGAATCCGAGCACAAATGACGCGGCGTGCAGAAACACGACTCGTCGTGCAGTGGTCTGTCCGCCAACGGCCCCAGTTGCGATCGCCATACGGTCAGTCTACGCCAAACATGGGATGACTGAGCATTTCGGGGACTAGTGTGAAACTCCCGCGTCCTCTTCTGCGGATAGCAGTGTCGCCATCACGGACTTCATGCCGTGGCCACGGTTCTTGGCCCGATTCAACGTGTCACTGGAAGCCGAGGCAATGGGCGAAGGAATGCCGGATTCGCGAGCGACCTGGACTGCCAGGGAGACATCCTTGGCCGCCCATTTGAGGAAGAATGATGCGTCGTCGAAGTTGCGCTCCAGCAGAGTCGGCACGTTGTGGACGTAGTGCTGTGCCGAGGCGACGCTCATGACCTCGTAGGCTCGTTCGGCTTCGAGTCCGGCAGCCTCAGCGATAACCAGCGCTTCGATCACCACTTGGATCGAAGAGATGCTGACCATGTTGTTGACAATCTTGGTCAGCGCGCCCATGCCCGAGTCGCCCATATGAAACACATTGTTGCCGATGCACTCGAGCACAGGCTTGTACTTCTCAAAGGCGGCCTTGTCTCCACCGACCATGACCGCGAGCGTCGCGTCGATTGCGCCCTGGACGCCGTTTGAAACTGGTGAGTCGAGGAACGTGACGCCTTGCTCGGCGGCTCGCTCGGCGAGCAGTTTGACGGTCGAGGGCAGATTGGTGGAGAGGTCGAAGCAGACCATTCCCGGTTCTGCGCCCTCCAACAAGCCGTCGACACCGCGCAAGACGCTCGAGACCTCTGGCGGACCCGGCAGCGATAGCAGCGTGACTTCGGTCTGTGCGGCGACTTCGGCGGGAGAATCTGCCCAGGTCGCACCGAGTTCGATCAGGTTGGCCGCCTGTTCCTCGACCAGGTCATTGACCACGACCCGGTGTCCACCCTTGATCACGTTCGCGCACATGGGGTTGCCGATATTGCCTACGCCGATGAAGCCAACGTCCGACATAGAGTGTTCCTCTCAGATAGTCGCGGTTGGGTTGGAGTTGCAGGGTAAACGCCGTGTCAGGCGTGGCGGTTGCGGTAATGGCGGTCGTCGGGCATGGGCAAGTCGGACGGCAGTGTCCGATGGGCATCGTCGAGGAGGGCAAGGAGCTCACGAGTTCCTTCGAGTTTGTCGGTCAGTCCATCAAGCAACATACGATCTTCATAGAAATTCTGGTGCGCGTCATTGGCCGATCCGAAGAGATCCACAATGCGCCGATTGCCGGTCTGCCTTCGCAGATACTGGATGATTGACCATCCGTCTGTGTGGCTCGTGTTGGGCCAGTTGCGCTCAGCGGCGATTTGCTTGACTCGATGCGCGGCAGCTCCCCAGATCTTTTCCGAGGCTTGCAGCCGGTCGCCCTGCTCGATCATCTCGGCCGCATGGTCCAGCATGCGCTGGCTGTGGACCGCGTGACTTTCGATCGGCTCCGTCGTGGTCATGCTGTTGCTCCAGCTCTCAGTAGCCACCACAATACGAGATTTCCGGCTCTGGAGGATGTCGGGGGTATCCTGCCTCGGTGAGCGAGCGAGTTCCTGAAGCAGCAACAGCGGCACGGACCCTGGACGGCGTCCGCGTGCTGGAGTTGTCGGAAACAGCGGCAGGAGCATATTGCGGACGATTACTAGCCGGACTCGGCGCTCAAGTCACGATGATCGAGCCACCTGGAGGGTCGCCGCTCCGACGTCGAGGGCCGTTTCGAGACGATATGCCCGACATGGAGGGCGGAGCGACACACCTGCACTTGAATCGGCGGAAGGGTTCATTGCGAATCGACCTGCGCACGTCGGCTGGTCGTCGTCTGCTTGATGCGAGTTTGGGTGAGGTTGATGTGGTTGTTGTCGAGGTGGATCGACGGCGGTGGGATGACTTCGGAATCAATCCGGACGCGCTCCGCGCCCAGCAGCCCGACCTGCTTGTCTGCTCGATTACTCCGTACGGGATTGGCGGACCCAAGGCGGAATGGCTCGGTTCGGAGCTGACGCTCTACGCCTCGGGGGGATACCTGCGGATTGGCGGCGAGCCCGATCGTGAGCCGGTGAAGGCGTGGGGCGAGCAGGGTCATCGGCAAGCCGGACTGCACACGGCACTGGGCATCGTCTCGGCCCTGTATGCCGATTCCGGCGGACAACAGATAGACACAGCAATCTATGAGGCGCTCGCGTTTCTGCTCGGCGGCGGCTATCAACACGCCTGGTTTTCCGATTCCGAACCGAAGCGGAATGGCGCTCGCCTGGTGGGATTTGGTCCTGGACACCTGTATCCATCGACCATCCGGCCCTGCGCCGACGGCTGGGTCCACGCGCATTGCAACAATCGCTATCCCGAAGCCATGGCGGTGTTGTTTGATGAGCCCCGTCTGGCCGCTCCGGACCTGCTGGCCGAGCTGATGGGCAGAGCAGACGAAGTAGACGAACTGATGGCCCCAGTGCTCATGCGGACTCCACGCCGCGAGGTCGTGAAGCGCGCGCAGGAATTGCGGATTCCCTTCACAGAAGTGCTGGCCCCGTCGGAGGTGATGGCCGACGCCGATGGCCATCATGCCTCACGAGACTTCTGGCAGGCGACTGGGCATCCTCGAGGCGGCGAGTACCAGGCATCGGGTCCGGCGGTACGGTTTGGCAAGACGAAGTGGGTTGATGGCACAGCGCCGCTGCTGGGTCAGGACAACGACCGGCTTGGGTCACCCGAGGATCGGGTTCGATGGAGGCGCGCTGGTGTTGCCTGAGCCTCGGTTGGCGCCGTATCCGGACTCACCCTGCCGTCCACTCAGCGGGATTCGCGTTCTTGACCTGACGACCGCTGTCGCTGGTCCGGTTGCGGCGATCTTGCTGGGAGCGTTGGGTGCTGAAGTGCTCCGAATCGAGACCCCCTGGGCTCGACCGCGAACGCCTGCCACTTCGCAGCCCTATCGCGGTCATGGACCTGACGAACCGTGGAACCGCGACGCCCGTGCGAACGAACTGGCGATCAACAAGCGCTCGGTCGCATTGAACCTGACGACTACGGCGGGGCGAGAGACATTCCTCGATCTGGTCGAGTGCTCGGACGTTGTGCTGGAGAACTACTCGCCGCGGGTCATGGGCAACTTCGGCCTTGAATGGGAAGCTCTGAGCCAGCGGAATCCGAACATCATCTATGTGGCGATGCCGGCGTTCGGGAAGTCGGGTCCCTGGCGCGATCGCATTTCCTATGGGCCCGGTATTGACGCGATGAGTGGGATGTCCTGGCTGACCGGCTATGCCGATGGCTCGCCTCTCAAGCCGGGCAACTTCTACTGCGACCAGAACGCCGGCCTGCACGCGGCGCTGTCGACCGTGGCTGCGATCATGGCGCGCTGTCGAGTAGGTGGACAGACGGTCGAGTTGGCGATGTTGGAAGGCGAGTTGCAACTCATTGGCGAGGCAATGGTCGGTCAGCAGCTTTCCGGCCGAGAGCCCACGCGGATTGGCAACGAACATACGTCAGCCGCTCCGCATGGTGTATATCCTGCGCAGCCGGTTCTGGGCGATTCCGACTCGTGGATCGCCATTGCTTGTCGTGACGATTCCGAGTGGGAGGCGCTGCTCAGCATCTGGAAAAACGAAGCTGTGTCGTGCGATCGCCGGTTCGCAACAGGTCTGCGCCGCTGGCGACACCGATATGAGTTGGATGTTTTGCTTCGGGCCTGGACAACGAAATGGAATCCGGTTGAACTGTCCGAGTGTCTTCAGCAAGCAGGAGTGCCAGCTTCACCGGTGATGGGAGCGCGAACGCTGCTGCGCGACGAGCAGGTGCAATCACGGCACTCAGTTGGCGGGCTTGAACATCCGCAGGTCGGACTATCTCCGGCGCCCCAGGCTGCGTTTCGATTGTCAGAGACTCCGACGCCGCCCAAGAACGCTGCGCCGTTGTTTGCGGCCGATACGGTTCCCGTGTTGCGGGAGATCTTGGGATACTCCGAAGAGCGGATCGCTGAACTGATCACATCAGGAGCGGCCAGTGATCGATTGCGTCCGCGCTAGCGGACTTGAGAGGAAGGGTTGATGCCGATTCGAAAGCCCTGGATTCAGCCAAGCGAAGAGTCGATTCGCGCGATTCCCGCCGTCGTCGGCGTCTATGAAATCGCGGATGCCGAGGGCAACTTGCTCTACATCGGACAGGCTGGTGGTCGCGAGCCGTTCGGCCTGCGCACGAGGATGGCGTTGCATTTCGGCGGTGATGATCCTAATCCCGTGCTCCGAGCACGAGCTTCGCAGTTTCGCTGGGAGGCGAATCAGCAATACACGACGAAGCGACTCGAGATGTTAATGCAGTTCCAGCGCGACGAAGGCGCTGAATGGCCGCCTGCCCATCCGGCGGGAGACTGGCGAGACACGCCGGAACTTGGTCGGCTACGCCGATCGCAACAGATCGGTTGAGGGAGGAATCCGATGGAAGTGTTGATGTCGGAAGAACAGCGGATGATCACCGGCGCAGTGCGCCGATTCGTGCGCGAAGAGGTGCAACCGCTGGAGCGCGATCTGGATCCCGACGCGGTCGAGTTGCCGCCAGGTGAACTGGACCGGCTCAAGGGCATCGTCCAGCAGATGGGGCTCTATCACATCGACGTGCCCGAGGACTACGGCGGCCCCGGCCTGGAGCTGACCACACGCGGTCTGGTGGCCGAAGAAATGTCGCAGCATCGCGCCGGTCTGTACTTGCCCTGTTACGGGGCGTTCGGATCGGCCGGATTGGCTCAACTGTATGCCGCGTCGGACGATCAACAGGACCGCTATCTGTATCCGATGCTGAACGGTGAGAAGCGAGCCTTCTTCGGCTTGACCGAGCCCTCGGGAGGATCAGACCCGGCGCGCGCCATTCAGACCAAGGCCGTCAAAGACGGTGACGACTGGATCCTCAACGGATCAAAACTGTTCAGCTCGGGTGCCGACCGTGCCGATTTTGGTCTGGTCTTCGCGCGTACCGATCCAGCCAAGGGCCGACGAGGCATCTCCGCGTTCCTTGTCGACACCGACTCACCCGGCTTCGAGGTCCGCCGCGTCGTGCATACGCTGCGCTCTGCGAACTATGGGACCGAGTTGTCATTCGATGATGTCCGAGTGCCGGCCGCGAATCTCGTGGGCGAGGAGGGCGGCGGGTTCTCGCTTGCTAACGCCAACTTGACGCGTCAACGGATTCCTTATTCGGCGACCTGCATCGGCATCGCCGTCGCCGCACAGGAGATGGCGATTTCGTACTCGCAGCAGCGTGAGACCTTCGGCGCGGCGCTCGCATCTCGACAGGCGATCCAGTGGATGATCGTCGACAATGAGATTGACATCCGCACGGGCAGGATGATGTACCTCGCCGCCGCTGAGAAGGCCGAGCAGGACGAGCCATTCCGCTTCGAGGCGGCGATGGCCAAGTTGACATCGACCGAGGGCGCGAGCCGTGTCGTCGACCGTGCAATCCAGATTCACGGCGGTATCGGCGTGACCAAGGACCTGCCGCTCGAGCGTTGGTATCGCGAAATGCGCATCCGTCGAATCGGCGAAGGTCCATCCGAAGTGCAACGAATCATCATGGCGCGCGACCTGCTGGGTCGCGGCAGCAGCGGGTAGCCAAGTGTTCCCTCTCCCCCAGGAGGGCTAGGGTGAGGGTGCTCTGCGTCCCCACCGACTGAGTGAAATGAAGAGGAGCCGGAGTGTGAGCGAAATCATCGAAGTCGCCGTCGAGGGCGCAGTGCGGACGGTCACACTGAACCGTCCAGAAAAGCGAAATGCGCTCAACAGCGAGATGCTCGTTGAACTGCATGCCGCATTCTCTGGCGTGCCCTCGCCTGAGGAGCGGGTCGCCGTGATCCGTGCCAACGGACCCGTGTTTTGCGCTGGTCTCGATTTGCGCGAGCGCGAGGAAGGATTGCCCGGCGGCGACGTGTCAATCGAGCAAATGCTGGATGCGATTCAGCATTGGCCATTGCCCGTCGTTGCGGTAGTTCAGGGAGACGCCATCGCCGGCGGCAATGAGCTTGCGCTGCACTGTGACTTTGTCGTCGCTGACATTCAGGCGAAGTTCGGAATGTCGCTGGCGCAGATTGGCCTGGCGCCGTCGTGGTTCCTGGCCAAGAAGCTGCTCGAGGTCGCTGGTCCGGTGGCGACGCGAGAAATCCTGCTGCTTGGTGATCGCATCCCGGCATGGCGGATGCACGAGTGGGGCGCAATTGCGAGAGTTGCACCGGAGGGTGAGTTGGAAGAGTTTGCCGACGCACTGATCGATCGCCTGAGCAAGAACGCGCCGCTCAGCCTGATAGCGATGAAGGCGCTGATCGTGCGAGAGATGGATTTCCGCGATCACATTCCGCATGAAGATGTCGACGAGCTCGTGCAGGCCACTCGCGCGTCGTCGGATGCGAAGGAAGGCATCAGGGCGCTATTCGAGCGTCGACCGCCGGCGTTTGTCGGGGAGTGATTGAGTCGGCTGTTGCGCACGCGATGGTCTCGTCATACCCGCGCTCTGACGCGGGTATCTCGTAGCGGTCAGCACGACCCTGAGGAGGCGGCTGAGCGGCTAAAGACAGTACGGTTGCTGAGGTTCTTCAGTCGGTGCAGTACTCATCGAGATTTCCGCGTAAAGCGGGGACTGTGAGGGTTACTACCCTGACACCACCGGATCCCCTGGACGGCGGAAGGCGAAGCCTCCGGAGCCTCCGTTGAATGCTCCTTCGACGACTGAGGTGGTTGGTTTGACTGCTTGGTTGACCACTGGCAGCAGGAGACGCGCGGCTCTCTCTCCTCCGAGCAGGATGGAGAGCGTGGCCTCATCTCCCTGCGTGGGAACGACGAGGTTCTCGGCGTCGGCCCCGCTGATGGTGAGTCTCAGACGATCTCCGGCTCGGACTGTTGCGGAGACCGGGTAGAGCTCGAGGCTGAGGCGCATCGGGTCGCCGGGAATGACTGGGCTGAGGTCCGCCTTGCTCCAGCTATGCCAGTACGGGCCTTCGTGCCCTCCTGGGTCATCACCGAGACGGCGATAGGCGAAGTTGAGGAAACCTTCCGAGAGGTAAGCCGCTCCGCCATCCGCGGAGATCTGTTCCAGCGTGACTACGATCGCGCCTCGGTCGGAATCCGTTGAGAGTTCCAGCTCCAACGCCGGCCAGCCGGTGACCTCGACGTCTTCGGACAGCGGCTCAGTCGTGAAGGCGAGACACTGCTTGGCCCGGGCGTTGAGGTCGGTGGTGTTGATGAACATGTCATCGACGTAGTAGCTGTGTCGAGTCATCGGTCCGAGGCTGACATCGTGGTTGACCTCATACTCCAGGACTTCGGATTCGACAGGGAATGCTTCAGAGAGTTTCCCGTCAGGGGTCAGCCAGTGGCTGCGATATCGGGCTTCGGGCAGCGGCAGTCGCGGGGCCGACTTCCAGGTCGTGGCGCCCGATGGCTCGGTCGCCGCGTAGTGGACTGGCGACTCGTCCATGATCCCGTTGTCGATGCCTTTGAGCCAATAGTCGAACCAGCGACGCAGTTCCGGGTCTCCGCCCTGCCCGTGATTCCAGGGTCCAACGATCAGCTTCTTGGGCACGTCGAGGCGGTTGAATGCGTCGATCAGGTAGCCGGGGAAGGTGAGGTCCCACCAACCGGTGACGATGTAGGTCGGCACGCCGCTCTCGTTGATCAGGTCGCAGGAGTCGAACCAGCCGCTGGCCACTTCGCCCAGACCGAGATCAGGACGAGGACGTCGGCGATTCAGTCCGTCGAAGGACGACATCCGCGTGACATCGCGGGGGTCCATCTCCGAGAAGGTTTCGACCCAGCGGTAGCGATCCGGTGATCGTTCAGATTCGGCCTCGGCCTGTAGCTGCTCACCGTCCGAGCCATCGACCGGCGCGGCCGGTTCGTTCTCGGAGATGCCCTTGTGCAGGCGCTCCCAGACCCGGGCGAAGCTGCTAATCGCCAGGCCGCCGTCGACATAACAATGCGGCAAGCCCGGGTATTGCGGTGCGATGCAGGTCAGTCCATTGGGCCTATGGGCGGCAGTGAAGAACTGCATCATCCCCTCATAGGAGATGCCGACCATCCCGACGCGTCCGGATGACCACGGCTGTTCACAGATCCAATCGATGACCGCCGCCATGTCCTGGCCCGCCAGCCATGAATCTCCATATTCCGCGCCGAATGACGCTCCGGTGCCGCGAATGTCGACTGAGACGAAGCGATAACCGTGGTGGACCAGATCGCGCGCGATTGGCCGCTCTTCGTATTGCGTCACCAGTTCGCCCGGCTCGATTGCGCTGAGCTCATCGGCATAGCGAGCCACGGCATCGCCGTGCGCCGACTTTTCGAACGCACGCCGATACGGAGTCGAATGCAGGACCGCCGGTGTCTGCCCGTCCAGCACCTGTCCGTTCATCGTCGGATGCAAGACGTCAATGGCGATGCGGCAGCCGTCCTTCATCGTCAGGTAGCGGGATTCTCTTGCGTAGCCATCGGCGACTTGCTCTGTAAACCCGTCATAGACGCCTAGCATGGAACGTTTCGTAGTCATCTGTGGTCTCCCAATGATCGCTGTCGAGCACTGCGCGGATTGATAATCTCAAGTTGCAAGGTACTCCTGCGTCCCGTCTGTATCGGGAGAGTCGCCATGACTAGCTCACTACCGAAATGCCCGCAGTCGCTCGATGAAGTTGACATCACGTCGCCCGATGCCTTTGTGCAGCATGGATATCCCTATCCGCATTGGGCATTCTTGCGAGAACACGCTCCCGTCTACTGGTACGAGAGACCGGGAATCGAGCCGTTCTGGGCGATCACAAAGTACGACGACATCCAACGCATCTCCCGAGACCCGAAGACGTTCTCGAACAAGACGGACATCGCAATTCGCGCTGACCCTGGAGAGATCAACCAGACAAGCTCGACGCAGACCAATCACTTGCTGCAGATGGATCCGCCAGAGCATGCCGAGTACCGATCGTTGGTCAATCGGCGCTTCACACCTCGTGGACTGAGCATCCTTGAAGACCGGATCGACGAGATCTCGGCGGACATCGTTGACCGAGTGGCGGCAGAACTGGTCAACGACATCTCGCGCCGAGGACAAGCGGAGTTCGTGTCCGACGTATCGGCTCGAATGCCACTGACGGCCATTTGCGAGCTGCTTGGTGTTCCTCGCGATCGCTGGGAGGACATTCACGTCTGGACCAACGAAACGATCGGCGCCTCAGACCCCGAGTTCCAGAAGGGTCGCACGCGACGAGAGACAGCGCGCGCCGGCGCGCAGGCGCTGTTTGTCTACTTCATGCAACTTGCAGAGCAGAAGCGTAGACAGCCTGCCGACGACCTGATGACCACGCTCGTGCAGGCCGAACTGCATGGCGAGCCGCTTAACGCTATTGACCTGCTCTCCTACGCCTTCATCCTGATTCTCGGCGGCAACGAGACGACGCGAAACGCCACCAGCGGCGGTTTGCTTGCTCTGATTGAGAATCCAGACCAGATGCAGCTATTGCGCTCGGATCGATCGCTGATCGATAGCGCCGTTGAAGAGATCTTGCGTTGGACCTCGCCGATCATCCACTTTGGACGCCTGGTCACCGAAGATGTCGAGATTGCCGAACAGTCCATTGCTGCCGGTGAGAAGGTTGTGATGTGGTACCCGTCAGGGAATCGGGACGAGGACATCTTCGACGAACCGGACCAGTTCCTGGTTGGTCGCGATCCAAATGAGCACATCGCATTTGGCGGGTTCGGCGAGCACTTCTGCCTGGGCGCCAACCTGGCCAGGCTCGAGTTGCGCTCGATCTTCAACCACGTGCTTGACCGGCTCGACGACATCCAACTCGACGGTGACGTGGAACGGCTGCGGTCAGGATTTGTGGGTGGAATCAAACACTTGCCAATCAGTTTCTCTGCCGTCTGAGCCGTTTTGATCTAGTGAGGCTCATTGATTTCGATACTCTGAACCGAGACCGGCCAGAGTTTCCGATGAGCGGAGCGTGCCATGACATCGATGACGATGACGCTAGATCAGATTGACCTGGTCACTCCCGAGCTCTACGGCTCGCGCGGCTATCCCTGGGAAGAGTGGGCGATTCAGCGCCGCGAAGCGCCGATTTACCTGTACGACCGGCCGGGCGTGACACCGTTCTGGTCGATCACCAAGTACGACGACATCCAGCACATCTCGCGTGACCCCGAGACCTTCATCAGCAGCAAGCGGCTGGTCATTCGTTCCGCAGGATCGGGTGACGGCGGCGCCAGCGATCCGTCGCTGACAGTGCCCAATCTGATCAATATGGACCCGCCCGAGCACGGTAAGTACCGAAACACGACCAGTCGGCGATTCTCGCCGCGAGGAATGCGATTGCTGGAAGATCGGATCGACGAAATCGCCGAAGAAGTGGTTGACGAGGCAGCGGCGCATCTAGTCGATCAACTGACCGATCGACGCTCAGGCGATTTCGTGCGCGATGTCGCGGCCAAGATGCCGATGGCGGCGATCTGTGAGTTGCTCGCGGTCGAGCGGGACTCGTGGGAAGACATCTTCCGCTACACGAACGAGTTCCTGGGATCCGAAGACCCGGAGTATCAGCAAGGCCGGACGCGTCGTGAGACCTGGCAGGCGGGGATGCGCGGCTTGCAGATGTTTTTCACCGAGCACATCGCTCGCAAGCGCCGTGAGCCGGATGACAGCGTGATGACCACGCTGGTGCAGGCCGAGATCGATGGCGAGCCGATGCCGGATCACGAGATTCTCTCCTACGCCGTGCTGCTTATTCTGGCCGGCAACGAGACGACGCGGAATGCCACTTCTGGTGGATTGCAGGCGTTAATCGAGCATCCAGAGCAGTACGACCGACTTCGTGCTCAGCCAGAGTTGTTGGACAGCGCCGTCGAGGAAATGCTGCGCTGGACATCGCCGGTCGTGCACTTCGCCCGGACTGTGACAAAAGACACCGAGGTCGGAGGCGTGCCAATGAAGGCCGGCGAAACGCTGGCGATGTGGTACCCCTCCGCCAACCGCGACGAGGACCATTTCGTCAACCCCGACGTCTTCGACATCGGCAGGTCACCGAATGAACACCTGGCGTTCGGAGGCTTCGGCGAGCACTTCTGTCTCGGAGCCAACCTGGCCCGCCTGGAGATGCGCTCAGTCTTCCGGCACGTGATCGGCAAGTTGGACAACTTCGCACTCGATGGTGAGGTCGAGCGGTTGTCGTCTGGGCTGATCGGCGGGATCAAGCGCCTGCCGATCACATACACGGCGAGATAGCATATTTGTCGCCAATCCGATTGGTAAGAGATGCGAGGTTTTCTTCGGAGCACAGCTGCTGTTTCCTTTTGACAACCTGAGAGTCCACTCATACGATTGTGGCGCGCGCTGCGGGTGCGGCAGTCGTTACTGTCGTCAGCCCGTGCAATTGACTACCCCGTCATCCGGCTTAGCGCACCGGAGGACGGGGATTTCCTCTGTCTGAGGATTTCATGGCTGGGCGTGTGTCGCTGTTCATCGACCTTCAGAACTTCTATCACGGTGCTCGCAGGGCGTTCCACAGGAGGGGTGGTCCGGGTTCCCTGGGACAGATATCTCCATGGAAGCTGGGCGAGTTGCTGTGCGCCAAACCAGTGCAAGATTCGAACTCACAGGAGCGGGAGCTGATGGAGGTGCGTGTCTACCGCGGTATGCCGCGTCTCGGGTCTCCTGGTTACGACGCGGTCCAACGGCAACATGCTCACTGGGCGAATAACGGAGTGACCGTGATCACTCGACCGCTTCGCCGCAGGAACGATTCGTGGGTCGAAAAGGGCATTGACGTTGAACTCGCGCTAGACGTTGTTCTTGGCGGGGTCGAAGGACGCTTTGATGTTGGAATCATCTGTTCGGCAGATACGGACATGCTTCCTGCCATAGAGAAGATTCAGCGCCGAACTCACCAGATTTCCGCGACAGTTGAAGCTGCCAACTGGTGGAGTCCGCCGGAAGTCGACTATCAGCTAGGCAGTGAACCAGGGATTTGGACGCACCGACTTGACTCGTACGACTACCGACGTGTGCGCGATCCTCGCAACTACACCCGCCGTCGGTAGCGGCGAGAGGCACCTATCTGTACCAGGGACGAAGGAAGGCTCCCGCGCGAGCGTGAGAACTGGGAAGAGTCCTACAGCGTTGCGCCGCCGTCGACGGTGAT
The DNA here is from genome assembly GCA_002239025.1 of Chloroflexi bacterium bin125. Taxonomy (GTDB): domain Bacteria; phylum Chloroflexota; class Dehalococcoidia; order Bin125; family Bin125; genus Bin125. The sequence continues at coordinate 32,067 of MPNM01000006.1, forward strand.
GGTTTGACCGGTGACGAAGACGTTTCTCTCGATCAGCGCGACGATGGCGTCGGCGCAGGTCTCGGGTGTTGCGACTCCACGCAAGGGCGCGGTCTCTCCCAGGCGCTTGCGGCCGGCCTCGTAGGTGTCCTCGCCCAGCCCGCCTCGGAGCCAGCGACCCTCGATGAAGCCGGGGGCGATCGTGTTGATCCGGATTTCCGGACCGAGGACTCGGGCCAGCGACTTTGTAATCACGTTGACGCCGGCCTTGCTTGCCGCGTAGGGAATGCTGGAGCCTCCGCCACCGGCGCCTGCGACGCTGCTGACGTTGACGATCGCTCCCTCGCCAGAAGCTCGCATATGAGGCGTTGCGGCTCGGGCGCAATTGAAGACGCCTCGCAGATTTGCGCCGATGATGTCGTCCCAGACTTCGTCGGTGACCGCCTCGAGGTCGTCGTGGGCGATGAAGTGGGTCATTCCGGCGTTGTTGACCAGGATTTCCAGGTGACCGAATTCGTCGACGGCGGATTGGATCAACCGGCGGCAGTCGGCGTCGGAGCGGGTGTCGGCTTGCACGGCGATGGCTGCGCCACCGGCTGCCTGGATCTCGTCAACGACTCGTTGTCCCGACTCGGCGCCTCGAAAGTAGTTCACGACGACTGAGGCGCCAAGCGAGGCGAGCAGCTTTGCCGTCGCTTCTCCGACGCCTGATGATGAGCCGGTGACGACTGCGACTTTACCGTTGATGTCCATGGTGCTCCTCTTCTCGCTTACGTGACGAGACCGCCCCGATTGGAGCGGTCTCTTGTGATTCGCGTGACCCCCTCCGTCGCCTTGCGACACCTCCCCCTTTGCAGGGGGAGGAAAGGGGAAACCGAGCGTTAGCCCCCGCCGCCGGCTGCTGCGGCTGCGGCGAGGCCTTCGGGCATGACCTCGGGGATGTCGATGTTGTAGAGCTTGGCCGAGTTCTCCCAGAGAATCTTGCGGCGCACTTCTTCGCTCTGACCCTCGAGGCCGTCCTCGATTGTCTCCTGCACATTGCCGTAGAGGCAGGTCGGATGCGGGAAGTCGGTCTCGAAGAGGATGTTGTCTTCGCCGATGTCCTCGATCAGTTTGCGCGGTGCGATCTTCTCGAACCAGTAGCAGGCGTAGACCTGCCGGCGGAAGTAGTCCGACGGCATCATCTCGAACTCGGGTCGGGCCTTGCGAATGTCGGCGGCGAGGAAGTGGTAGTCGCAGCTCTCGAGGCAGAACGGTACCCAGCCGATGCCGGATTCGACCGAGATGAACTTCAGCTCGGGGAATCGCGGCAGGACACCGGAGAGCAACAGGTCAGTCATCTGCAGGCCGTTGGCCATGAAGAGGACGGTCGAGGTGCGCGCGTAGGTGACTTCCGGACCGTCAACCGCGAGTCGCTCCGGGGTGAAACCATCGGTGAAGTCGCCGGAGCCGATGTGGAAGGAAATCGGCAGGCCGGTGTCGGTGGCGACGTTCCAGAGGGGATCCCAGTGGTGGTCGCCGAGGAACGGCTGACCGTGCGACTGTGGGTCGCCGGTGAACAGGATCCCCCGCATGCCCTTCTGAGCGACGCGCTCAATTTCCTTGATCGACTCGTCGATGTCCCAGAAGGGAATCGAGGCGTTGGCGACGAAGCGTTCGGGCGCGACGGAGATCCAGTCAATCTGGAAGTCGTTCCAGGCGCGGACGCATTCGAGCATGAGCTCAGGGTCCTTGAGCGAGAGGAACCGCTGCGAGGCAAAGCCGGCAACGTTCGGATAGAGCACCTGCGCGTAGACGCCGGTCTCATCCATCAGCTTGAGTCGCTCGTGGACATCAAACGAGGCAGGGTGGGCTTCTTCGTAGGTCGGAGGCGAACTGGGGAACTTGCCCTTCCAACCGGCAAAGACGCCGGAGGGCGCGGCCGCCACTTTCTCGTCACCAACGAACCAGGAGTTGATTCCCTTGTCGTCCTGCTTGACGTGCAACACCATGTCGCCCCACTTGGAGGAGACGCGAGAGGTCCAGAGGTCGGCAGGTTCGGTGATATGGGTGTCGGCGTCGATAAATGTCTGGAACGCCATGCGAACTCCTTCAGATCAGGTCACGGATGCAGATTGTGAACATTGTAACGGGGGAAACACTGCCACGTCCGCACGACTGGCGTGGTCTGTACCGCCGACGATTACGAATCGCGGCTATCGAGAACCTGATCGAGTTTGGCGTCGATGCTGTCAGTTCTGGCCAAGATGGCGGCGAGTGCAACTTCCACCCGATCCAATCGGCTGAGGCCGTCATCGAGTGCGGCTTCCACGCGATCCAATCGGCTGAGGCCGTCATCGCCGTGACCAAGCTCTTCAAGAAGCCACTTCAAGTCGCCGCGCACTTCGTGCAACGTTTGCTCGATCAGTTCGTGCTGGCGTTCATGTGGAATCTGCCTGGCAGTCGTCATTCAGACTCTCCGAAAGCGTCGCGCTGGCCCGTTGTCCAGGCTCTGTGGAATGGGAGTGTATCGAGGATTGTACAGGTCTACCTCAGCCTCTGAGGTACTTCTTCCTAAGGAATCACCGGTTCGCCTGAGACGGCCTTGATGATGTCGAAGTAGCTGATCACGACGATGAACACCAACAAGGCCGCGAAGCCCGCCATGTGGACCAGGCCCTCGCGCTCGGGACTGATTTTCTTGCCGCGACGCGCGATTTCTATGAGGACGAACATGATCCGGCCGCCGTCGAGCATTGGCAGCGGAAGGATGTTGATGATGGCCAGGTTGAGCGATATCAGCGCGGCCAGCTCGATCAACCGTGACCAGCCGGCCCGATCGACGACTTCGCCGGTGACTCGCGCAATGCCCACTGGTCCCGACAGTTCGATCGGCTCGCCGCCGGCAATCCACGAGCGGATGCGGTTGCGGACGAGGACGAAGGTATCGCGGGTCTGAGTCCATCCGGCAGCGATCGACTCGCCGACCGACGGGCTCTCGCGGGCGACGACGAATGAGGCATTGGCGATGCTGATGCCTGTCGCTCCTTGCGGGACCTCGATCACAATGCCGGGCGGAGGATGGAGAGGGTCAATCTCGAGGGCGCGGTAGACCGCAGCCATTCGCACAGCCTCTTCGATCGCGATGCTGAGCATCGTGTCGCCCTCTTTGGTGACGTAAGTGAAGCCACCGGGCAGGTCCAGCTCCAGGCCCTCGTTGAGTTCTTCTGTCTCGATCCCCCAACCCGCAATCACGGAGGAAGGTGTGACACCCAACTCGTCTGCGATGTCGATCACTGAATCACCAGGTTGGACGATGTGCACCAGCGGCTCTGGTGCGAGCCTGGCATGCACGTTGACTTCGAAGCGCTCCGGCTCCTGTGATGCGCGGCTGGAGGTGATCGATCCCGCGACAGGCCGCTCGATTCCAACGACAAGCGTCTCGCCGAGGTTGAGCTGGATCGCGCGCGCGAGTTCCTGCGCATTGCGAATGGGTTCACCATCGATCGCGACGATACGGTCGCCGGCGCGAATACCCGCCTGATGCGCCGGCGCATGTTCGATCGTGCTGGTGACCACGGCCGGTCCGGCAGAGACGTTGTCGGGGATCAATGCGCCCACGGCGAACAGAATCAGCGGCAAGACGGCGTTGACTCCAGCTCCTGCGGCGAGGATTCCGATTCGAGTGAGGCGTGACTTGGCCCCGAGCGATCGTGGGTCGATGCCGACGGTCAGGCCAAGAATCGACGCTTCGCCGTTGTCGTCGAGCAGCGACTTGCGTTGTTCTTCGGTTGTCTTGTAGTTGTCGCGCGGCGGCGCATCGATGTCGTCGTCGCGCGGTGTGAGGCTGAAATTCCAGGAGGTCTTGCGTCCGTCGTCCTCGGTGTGGTCGTAAGCGATTTCCAGTTTGGGCTCGCCGAAGTTGCGCAGCACCTGGTCGAGGAATTGGTCGGGACTGACCACGCGCTTGCCATTGACCTTGAGGATGCGGTCGCCGGCGACGAAGTGCTCAGAGAATCGGCTTTTCGGATCGACCCTGGTGATCAGGAGGCCTGAGGCTTCCTCACCCGTGAGCCGGACAAATCCGCCGATCGGCAGCCAGTTGAACGAGTACAAGGTCTCGCCAAACTGCCATCCTTTGCCTATTCGCGGAGGCAACCCAACGCCGAACTCCTCGACCCGAACTCCGGCCAGTTTGGCAGCGACAAAGTGTCCCAACTCATGCAGAACCACGAGCCCCAGCAGGACGCCAATGAAGGGAAGAACCGTATCGATCAGGACCATGCGCTCAGCGTACTAGTGGATCGAGGATGTCGATTGGTTGTGGGAATGATGGTTGTTCTGCAGTGAGAACGGAAATGACAGGCGGCTTGATCTCTGTCTTGGGTAACAAGCTGCTTCTCTCACCTCCGTCATTCCCGCGACGGAGTGCGGGTATGACGAATCCAATGGAGTGACGTCTGGAGCGAGCAACAGCCAAGAGCATCACACCGCCGCGGCGATTCTCCCGGTGGTGAATCCACGAGCCCACGAGTCGGCGGCGTCGATGGCTTCGATGTCGGGATTCATTGTGCTTCGATGGGCGTCCATAGTCTGGTTGACGTAGTCGGCGATTTCGGTGAAGGCGATTCTTCGCTCCAGGAATGCCTCGACGGCGATCTCGTCCGCGGCTGCCATTGCAGCGGGATAGGTTCCGCCCGCTCGACCGGCCTGTTGGGCGAGCTTCAGGCAGGGATAGCGATCGAGGTCTGGGCGCGAGAAACTGAGCGTGCCGACTGAGGCGAGGTCAAGCGGCTCGACAGTCGGTTCCAGCCGTTGCGGATAGGAAAGCGCCAGTTGGATGGGGAGTTTCATGTCGGGATAGCCGAGCTGCGCCTTGACTGATCCGTCTCCGAATTCGACGAGCGAATGCACGATGGACTCTGCGTGTTGGACGATTTCGACACGCTCGTAGGGCACATCGAATAGCCATTTGGCCTCGATCGTTTCCATGCCTTTGTTCATCAGCGTGGCGCTGTCAATGGTGATCTTGTCGCCCATATTCCAGGTTGGATGATTGAGCGCCTGCTCGGGCGTGACATCGGCGAGCTCGTCGGCGGGCAGATGACGCAGCGCTCCGCCCGACGCGGTCAACAGGATGCGGCGGATTTCGTGGCCCTCCTCGCCCCACAAACACTGCCAGATGGCTGAGTGCTCGGAGTCGACTGGTCGTAGCTGCCCACCGCCACGATCGACGGCGTCGCGGACGAGCTGTCCGGCCATCACGACGACTTCCTTGTTGGCCAGGGCGACTGCGCCGCCGCGTTCCAGCGATGTCAGAGTCGGCTCCAGTCCGGCGCGACCGGCCGTGCCAACGACGAGGACGTCCCCATCTGGATCTGCAGCCATGTTGTCCATTGGCGTGACGGTCGCGCCGCTATCGGACGCGATCCGGGTCAGACGTTCATTGTCTTCGGTGGCAGCCCAGACATACGCAGGGTGAAACTCGTGAGCCTGCGCCTCAAGCGCATCGAGATTGCGGCCGGCGGCGAGTCCCAGGACATTGAACCGTCCGGGCATGGCACGGACGACATCCAGCGTCTGCCGGCCGATGCTGCCGGTCGAGCCCAGCAGGACAAGATTGATCGGTTGCTCGTTAGTGCCGTTCATGTTGTCCATTGCAAGAAGAAGAATACGACGGGCAATCCGAAGAGGAGCGAATCGAGTCGGTCGAGCACGCCACCGTGTCCGGGAATGAGGTTGGAGGAGTCCTTGACATCCATCGCTCGCTTGAACAGGGACTCTGCCAGGTCGCCGATCTGACTGGCAACTGGCAAGATGACGGCGAGTATCACAAGCGGCCAGATCTCGGCGTCGAGATTAAGGATCTGGTCGAGCGCAATCGTTGCACCGAATCCGCCAAGCCAACCGAAGATTGCGCCTTCGAGGGTTTTGTTGGGCGAGACCGAGGGAGCGAGTTGGCGCCGACCAAGGAGGCGACCGCCGGCGTAGGCAGCGGCGTCGGTTGACATGATTGCGAGCACCGCCAGGAGCATCCAGTCGGTTCCCTGCTCGGAACCGCGAACTGCAATGAACGTCGCGCCGGGAATGGCGAGATAGGCGGTCGCCGCGAGCATCGCCAGTCCTCGGTTGAGGATTGGTTGCAGTTGTTCGGCGCGTGGTTGTTCGACAGTACGGACGGCGACGATGGTCGTCACTGAGGCAATGCCAAGCACTATTGCCAGGATGGGCCAATACAGCGGTATGTCGGCGTCCGCTGCGACCACGCCGATGATGGCACCGGTTGCAGCGACAGCGACAAGGAACAGCGCGCTGCGAATCTCGAGCTTGACGATGACCGCAATCTCGCCGAGCGCAATGACCAGACTGAGCGCCATCAATGCGGCAAACAGGGGTCCGCCGATCAAGATGGCCGCAATGATGATGGGCATCCCGATGGCAGCGCTGATAAGCCTTGCCACAAGGCCTGACGACCTCCGGGCCAGCAGTCTGGTCGATGTCATTATTCCGATCAACGCCGTGAGAGGAATGAGCAATACCGAGAGCGGCAGCATAACTAAGTCGGTGGCGAAGTCCCCGAGCAGGCGCCGACCAGGGCCCATCGACCATATTGTTTGACGCGAACGGGACGACTTACTCGGCATGGGCGGGGCGTCCGCCGAAGTTTCTGGTTCGATTCGCGTACTCGGCCAGGGCCTGATCGACGTCTCGCTCGCCGAAGTCCGGCCAGTAGGTGTCGGAGAAGACGTACTCCGCGTAGGCGGCTTGCCAGAGCAGGAAGTTGGAGATGCGCTGATCTCCGCCGGTGCGAATGATCAAGTCTGGATCGGGCAGCTCGCAGGTATAGAGGTAATCAGAGATCGTTCGCTCTGTGATGTCGTCGCTGGGCACGCCGTCTGCGACCATGCGGCGGACTGCATCCACGAGCTCCGCGCGTGCACCGTAGTTGAACGCCACGCAGACGGTCATCCGGTTGTTGTGCTGCGTCAGCTCGATTGCAGCGTCGATCTTGCGCCGCAACGAGGCGTTGAGCGCGTCGATCTGTCCGATGTACCGCAGCTTGACTCCCGCCTCATGCAGCGGCTTGACCTCGCGGTCGATAGTCGAAGAAAGGATACGCATCAGTCCGCGCACTTCCGGTCGCGGGCGTTTCCAGTTCTCTGTAGAGAATGCGAACAGCGTCAGACAGCGGACGCCGCGCTCGGCGAAGGATTCAATTGCGGCGCGAATGTTCTCGGTGCCCGCGCGATGACCATCAGTCGGGCGCAACCCACGTTGGGCCGCCCAGCGTCCATTGCCATCCATGATCACCGCGACGTGCTCGGGGATTTGAGCCTCGGTCAGGCTCTCGGCGACATGGACGCCATTTATGGCAGGTGCGATGACGGCGTGGCTGGCTGGCAGAGTGATGGTGGAACCGGATCGGTTTGACACGTACTAGACCTCGAGGAGCTCTTGCTCCTTCTGACTGCCCGCAGCATCAACTTTAGCGATGAACTGGCTGGTCAGAGTGTCGAGTTGAGTTTCTGCTCGGCGTTCCTCATCTTGCGACAGATCGCCGTCCCGTTGCATATGGCGCAGGTCGTCGTGAATATGCCGTCGCACGTTGCGGATCGCGACGCGCGCTGTCTCGGACTTCTGGTGTACGACCTTGACCAGGTCGCGGCGGCGCTCCTCCGTCAGCTCAGGCAACGCGAGCCGGATCAGGATGCCGTCGGACTGCGGATTGATGCCGATATCGGATGTTTGGATGGCCTTCGTAATCGGGTCGAAGGCGTTCTTGTCCCATGGCTGAATCGCGATCAGGCGGGCCTCCGGCGTAGAGATCGTGGCGAGCTGGTTCAGCGCCATCGTCGTGCCGTAGTAGTCGATTCGCATCTGGTCGACCAGCGACGTATGTGCACGGCCGGTGCGCACGGCCATCAGGTCGCGCTCCAGCGCGCTGAGCGCGCCGGTCATACGGGAGTTTGCGTCGTCGAATGCCAGGTCGAGGAGCTCGTTGTCGGACATGTCGCGCTCCTGTGGAAACTTCGGCGCTGTGATCAATCAGCCAGGACGGTGATTCCATGATCGACGCGCGTGCCGGCCAGATCAAGGTCAGGGCCGTCGATCACAGTGCTCACGATAGCGTTAGCCGCCTCGATGTTGAACACCACGATCGGCAGCGAATGCTCTTCGCAAAGCGCGAGCGCCGAGGCGTCCATCAAGACCCCAAGATTTTGCTGCAGCGCCTCGCGATAGTTGAGTCGGGCGTAGCGCTTGGCGTCGGAATGCAGGGCCGGATCGGCGGTGTAAACGCCGTCGGTGCCGTGCTTGCCCATCAGAAGTTCGTCGGCGTCGAGTTCAATCCCCCGAAGCGCGGCTGCAGTGTCGGTGGTGACATACGGATTGCCGGTTCCGCCGACGCAAAGCACGATGCGCCCTTTCTCCAGGTGACGAAGCGCTCGGCGGCGGATGAAGATTTCCGCAACCTGCCGAACCTGGAGCGCCGACATCGTGCGTACTTCTGCGCCGGCCGATTCGATCGCATCTTGTAAGGCGAGCCCGTTGATCACGGTTGCAAGCATCCCGGCGTAGTGAGCCGTCGCCTCGGCCATACCTAACTGGCTGGCGAGCCTGCCACGAAACAAGTTGCCGCCGCCGACCACGACGCCGATCTCGACGCCGCGATTGCGGCATTCGACGATCTGCCGGGCGATCTCGTTGAGGGCGGCAGAGTCGATTCCGGACTCGCGCTGCCCTTGCAGCGATTCACCAGAGACCTTGAGAACGACTCGACGCTTGGCGGGCTGGTCGCTCACTAGTCGCCCTTCTTCATCTCACTTGGCGTGCTGTGGCGCCGCCATTTGTGACCGAATGGTGTGGGACAGGATCCCCCTCTGCCTTCGGCATCTCCCCCGCAAGGGGGGAGAAGGGCAATCGCGGAGCCTGCTTACTCCCCCATCTCGTAGCGGGTGAAGCGGGCCACTTCGATTTTCTCGCCGATGGAGGCGATCACGTCGTTGATGCGGTCGGCGATGGTCTGCGAGCCGTCTTTGATGAACTCCTGGTCGAGCAGCGCTACGGCCCCTTCGTCGGCATCGTCGGGCATGTTGTCGGCGCTGACTGAGGCCGGGTTCATCGAGGCCACCTGCATCGCGATGTCGTGCGCCAGCTCCTCGAACTGTGGAGTCTTGGCGACGAAGTCAGTCTCGCAGCGCAGGTCAACGAGCACACCAATCCGACCGCCGTGGATGTAGCTGTGGATCAGACCCTGACCAGCAGTTCGGTCGGCACGCTTGTTGGCGGTAGCGATGCCTTTCTCACGCAGGAGCAGGCGTGCGCGTTCGATGTCGCCATCGGACTCGGTCAGGGCCTGGCGACAGTCCATGACGCCGGCGCCGGTCTCGGCGCGAAGCTCCTTGATTTGATCAATCGTTACGGGCACGTTGGTGGCTCCTCTGGTCGTTGGTTGGGCTTAATCTTGGACAGCCACTGAGTATGCAAGTGGCGTGATGTGTGTCTTGCGACTCAGTTCGCGGCGACAGGCTCCGCGGAGGTCATCTCGTCGTAGGCTTCTTCGCTCTCGACCGCGTTCTGCATCATCATCCCGCCCGACTGTGCTGCGTCGGCGATTTGTGCCGTGAGCAGCCGAACGGCGCGGATCGCGTCGTCATTCGACGGGATCGGGTAGTCGATCTGGTTAGGGTCCGAGTTGGTGTCGCAGACAGCGATGATCGGGATGTTTAGCCGCTGCGCCTCGGCGATTGCGATGTGCTCGCGCGGCACGTCGACGACGAACAAGGCCCCGGGCAGCGAGGTCATGTCGCGCAGACCGCGCAGGTAGCGATGCAGCCGCGTCAGTTTGTCCCGCAGCTTCAGCGCTTCCTTCTTGGGCAGGAGGTCGAGCTGACCGGCTTCTTCGCGCCGCTCAAGCTCGATCATGTAGTCAACGCGCTTGCGGATTGTCTGGAAGTTAGTCAGCGTGCCGCCAAGCCAGCGAGTCACGACGTAGGGCATGTTGGCGCGATCGGCTTCGTTGCGAATCACGTCCTGGGCTTGCCGCTTGGTTCCGACGAACAGGATCTGCTGACCCGAGCCGGACAATTCCTGTGCGAACTCGGTGGCGTCCTGCAGCCGGGTGACGGTCTGGGCGAGGTCGAGGATGTGTACGCCGTTGCGTGCGCCATAGATGTACGGCGCCATTTTTGGATTCCAGCGTCCCGTCTGGTGACCGAAGTGCACTCCGGCTTCCAGGAGGTCGCGCATTGAGATCGATGTCGTCATCCGGCTCCTCAGAAGGTTGGCTCGTGAAGTCACGTCGAACCCGCCCCGCAGGCGGGCATATGGATCGAGTATAGGGGTGTGGTCGGCGTACGCGCACTGAGTCGGACTACGTGATAACTTACTTGGTGTTGTCTGATGATCTGCGCGGAGGAAGTACGTGCCCCGCTACGTTTACGAGTGTTTTGAGTGCGGCCACACGGTGGAAAAGCTGGAGGGTTGGAGCGCACCCGCGCAGCAACCCTGCACGGAGTGTGAGCACACGCTCCAGCGAATTCCCAGTGCGCCCGCGATCGTCTTCAAGGGTTCAGGTTGGTACTCGACCGATAGCAAGAAGAGCAACTGGAAGTCCCGCCGCGATGAAGACCGTCCCGAGGGCGGCGACTCCGAGTCCGACGGCGAATCCTCCAGCGAGTCAGAGTCCGACTCCGGCGAGCGCGAAGCTTCGGCCGCTGCGGCGGACTAACGCTTCGACCCGTTCCTAGCATCTCAAGGCTTCTGCAATGAGGATCGTGCTGCAACGCGTGACGCAGGCGTCGGTGTCTGTCGACGGCAACGTGGCTGGCGCCATCAAGCACGGTCTGTTGATCCTTGTCGGCGTCGCGGATGGCGATGAGCAAGCACAGGCCGAAGCCCTGGCGCGCAAGGTGGCGAGTTTGAGGATCTTTGCCGACTCCGAGGGCCGCTTCAACGAGAGTCTGTTGGACATCAGCGGATCTGCACTAGTTGTCAGCCAGTTCACATTGCATGCCGACGTGCGCAAAGGCCGTCGTCCCAGCTTCACAGGAGCGGCACGGCCCGAGGTCGCAGAGCCGCTCATTGATCACTTTGCCGAAACGCTCCGGGCACAGGGAGTACCGGTCGAGACCGGGGTCTTCGGCGCAATGATGTTGGTGGAGTTGACCAATGACGGCCCGTTCACCATCGTGATCGATTCAGCCGACCTTGAGCGACCTCGTAGGGGCTAGTGCAACTCACTAGTTCCCACATAAAGGAGACCTTTGAAACAACTGCCCTTCTCCCCCCTTGCGGGGGAGATGCCGAAAGCCTGCCCCGGGCTTGACCCGGGGGCAGAGGGGGGGTTCCCTGCCTGTTGGCCCTATCTGGTCGTCGCCAGCCGACCCCCCCCTCTGTCACTCTGTGACATCTCCCCCCGCAAGGGGGGGAGAGGGGATTCGGGAGTTTCCAAAGGACTCCGTAAAGCAGGGACGGGAGACTGTGCTCCCGGAGCCTCGCGAGCGCGCCCTAGTCCGGCGCGAGTTCGAGGGCGATATCTAATGCGATGTCGAGTGACGGGGCGGAGTGGGTCAACGCTCCGAGGGAGATGTAGTCAACGCCGGCTCGAGCGATGTCGGCAATCTGCTCGATCGTGATGCCGCCGCTAGCCTCAGTCTTGGCGTTGTAGACGCGGGCGACTTCGACCGCAGGTGGCAAATCGTCGATCGCGAAGTTGTCCAGCAAGAGCGCGGTGGCCCCGGCATCCAGCGCTTCCCGCGCTTCGTCGAGATTGGTGACTTCGACCTCAACGCCGGTGGCTGGACCGACATTGGCAATCGCCGCTGAGACAGCATCGGCCAGAGTACCGCCCGCCTGTCGCACGGCGGCGATGTGGTTGTCCTTGATCAGGATGCCGGACGCGAGCGAGTCCCGGTGGTTGAGGCCGCCGCCGCAGCGAACGGCGTAGCGCTCGGCAGGACGCAGACCTGGCGTCGTTTTGCGAGTGTCGAGAATCTTGGTCCGGGTCCCCGCCGCAGCTACCGCCTGCGCGGTCAGTGTTGCCGTCCCACTCAGTCGCTGCAGCCAGTTGAGCGCGGTGCGTTCGGCTCTGAGCAGTGGATCGAGTTGCCCGCCGACGACCGCAATCTGCTGACCGGCCGAGACTCGGTCACCGTCGCTGACTTCGGGCAGGAAGCGGACATCGGGATCCAGCGCGGCAAAGGCCGCCAGCGCGAAATCGAGTCCGCAGACCACACCATCGGCGCGAGCCGTCAGGTGGGCGTTGCCCTGGCGCCAATCGATCCACTTGCTCAGCGAGCTGGTCGTGACGTCGAGATCAGCACGGTCTTCGGCGAGTGTCGCGTCGACGAGGCGTTGGACGATGGCAAGATCGAGAGCGGTCATTCGCGTGCCAACTGCCAGTAGCTATGACGTTGCCATGTCTCGTTGGTGAGTGGATGTTCGAGTCGCAAGTGTGCGCCTCGTGTTTCTGTTCGCTGGAGTGCGGCCTCGGCGATCAAACGAGCAGTGAGCGTGGCCAGCGGGAGTGACGGGTCAGCCGACGCATCATCCGATTCTGACCACTCTTCAAAGCGGTCAACCGCAGTTTGCAGACGGTCGGCCGTACGGGTGATGCCGACAAAGTCGTTCATCGTCGAGCGCAACACATCCCAAGAAGGCGCAGCACTCTCCCGATGCCAGTGGGTCGCTTGAACATCGACACATGGAACAACCGCTGACTCGACGTTGCGACGAATCGCCTCGACGGCGCGTGTGGAGAACACCGCGGCTTCCAGAAGCGAATTTGACGCGACGCGGTTCGCACCGTGCGCCCCGGTCGAGGCGGACTCGCCGGCGGCAAACAGTCCCTGCACCGTGGTTCGGCCGTCAATGTCGGTGTAGACGCCGCCCATGTGATAGTGCGCGGCCGGCGCGACGGGAATTGGGCCTGCTGTGAGGTCGTGTCCGCGTTCCAGAGCACCTCGATAGACGCCGGGGAAACGATGCCGCAAGTAGTCAGGATCGCGATGCGAGATATCGAGCATGACATGGTTCGCGCCGGTTCGCCGCATCGCTTCCGTGATCGCTTGCGCGACCACCGATCGCGGTGCCAGCTCAGCATCGGGATGGACGCGTGGCATGAAGCGATCACCGGCCGAATCCAACAGCACCGCGCCGTCTCCGCGCAGAGCTTCGGAAATCAGAAACGCGCTGCCATCGCTGACTAGCGCGGTTGGATGGAACTGCACGAACTCAAGATCGCGGACCAGCGCTCCGGCCCGAAACGCCAGCGCGACACCATCGCCAGTGGCGTTGGCTGGATTCGTCGTCGTGCGATAGAGCGCGCCTGCCCCGCCGGTCGCCAGGATGACGGCGTCTGCGAGGAACGTTTCTCGATCGTCAGTGGTCGCACCGATACAACGACCTGCCTCGATCGCGAGATCGGTCACGGCGACATCGGTGCGGACATCGACGTTCGCTTCGGACAGGCGTCTCGAAAGCGCTGACTGAATGTGCAACCCAGTCTGGTCGCCGCCGGCGTGCAGGACACGCGGCGTCGAATGTGCTCCTTCATTCGCGAGCGCCAACTGGCCGTCCGGATCGCGATCAAACTCGACACCCAGGTTGAGCAATCGCTGGATGGCGGCAGCTCCGTCGGCGGTCAGCGTCTCGACGGCGATCGGATCGCAGAGTCCCGCGCCGGCGCGAATCGTGTCGGCGGCGTGAATGGCGGGATCGTCGAGCGCGGTGACGGCGGCGGCGATTCCGCCCTGGGCCCGCTGCGTATTGGTCTCTTCCAGTGCCGACTTGCTCAGCAGCTTGACATCGGCGAATTCCGACGCCAACAGCGCGGCATTGATGCCGGCCAGCCCACTGCCGATGATCAGGATTCGCATCGTCGGAGCTAAGTGATGGCCAGCATGCGGTCGAGCGCGACGCGAGCCCACTTGCGAGTCTCATCGTCTACGGTGATCGGATTGACCACCCGGCCTTCGACCAGCGACTCCGTCACCCAGGCGAGATAGGCCGGGTGGATCCGGTACATCGTCGCGCAGGGGCAGATGACCGGGTCCAGGCAGAACGCGGTCTTGCCCTCGTGTGCGACCTCTTCGTTGAGTCGGTGGACCAGGTTGATTTCGGTGCCCACGGCGTATACGCCAGGCGGGCCGTTGCGGACGTAGTTGATGATGAATTCGGTGGAGCCGTCGGCATCGGCAGCGGCGACGACCGGTTCGGTGCACTCGGGGTGTACCACGACCCGGACTCCAGGGTGCTCCTGCCGCGCTCGCTCGATCTGGTCGACGCGGAATCGGATGTGCACCGAGCAGTGACCTTGCCAGAGCAGGATCTTGTTATCAGTGATTCGCTGCTCGGTCAGACCACCGAGGGCTTTGCGCGGACTCCAGACGGCGGTCTGCGTTCGTGGGTCGATGCCCAGCCGCTTGCCTGTGTTACGTCCCAGGTGCTGGTCGGGGAAGAACAGCACCTTGTCGCCCTGCTCGAAGGCCCATTCAAGCACGGCAGTCGCGTTGGACGAGGTGCAGACCGCGCCGCCGTTCTTGCCGACGAAGGCCTTTAGCGATGCGGCGGAGTTCATGTAAGTGATCGGGATGACCCTGTCGGTGTCGACGACTTCGCCCAGGTCGTCCCAGGCGTCGTAGACATCCTCGGGCTGAGCCATGTCGGCCATCGAGCAACCGGCAGCGAGATTCGGCAGAATCACCGACTGCTCGGGGGTCGTCAGGATGTCGGCGCTCTCGGCCATGAAGTGGACGCCGCAGAAGACGATGTAGTCGGCTTCGGAGTTGTCAGCCGCCTGCTGTGCCAGCTTGAAGGAGTCGCCGCGAAAGTCGGCAAACTCAATGATGTCGTCGCGCTGATAGTGGTGACCCAGAATCACAAGTCGGTCGCCGAGTTCAGCGCGTGCGGCTCGGATGCGCTCTCGCAGCTCGTCCCCCGACAGCTTCAGATAATGCTGTGGAATCTCCGGCTGCCAGTCGGGCAGATGCGGTTCGGCGGCGAGCGGGATCGTGGCGATGTCTGTTTCGCAGGCTTCGTCGGGCAAGTTCGGCGGGAGAATCTCCGGGACGAAGTTGGTCTCGACGACGGTGGCTTCAGTCATGGCTGGCTCTCAGACCGGTTACTTAGTGTCAGACTGACACTATCAATAGCAAACAGTGTTGCAAACCAGAGTGTTGGTTGTCAAGAGGTGGTTAAACGAATCGTGGATCAATCTGGTCTCGACATAAAGTCTTGCGAACCGGGTCTTGTTCATATCAATGACCTGAACGATAGCTAGGCACGTCCCTTTTCCGAGATCACTCTCGCAGAGATCGATGCAGAACTCCTCAGATCCGTCATTGCCGCGCTCCGTCGCGGCAATCTCGCTGTGTCACCACCGACGTCTGTGCCCGGTTCAGCGAGATACCCCCGTTCGAGCCGGGGGCAGGCTCCGCGGCAAGCGCGGGTATGACGAACCGAGGGAAACGACAGAATTGGCACGTTCAAGAACGGCTGGCGAACTGGTAGAGACGCGCCGGACGGTGCCGACCCTCGGTGCGCATCTCGGACGTGGCGCTGATGAAGTCGGTTGCGAGCAGGCGCCGTCGGAAGTTTCGCTTGTCCAGCGGCCGGCCGAGGATGGCTTCGTAGACCTCTTGTAACTCGCGCATTGTGAATTGAGCGGGAAGCAACGAGTATGCGGCGTCGGTGTATTGCAACTTGTTGATCAGCCGCGTCCGGGCGACATTGAGCACTTCTTCATTGTCGAATGCGAGCGGCGGAACATCGTCGAGATTCCACCAGGCCGGACGCCAGGCGGTGCGCTGGGCTAGCCGTACCCGCGATGGGTCGACCAACGCGAACCAGGCCACGCCGACACTGCCGTCCTCGGATGCGGGATCGAGATCGCCGAAGGTGTAGAGCTGCTCAAGGAACAGATCGGTGACGCCTGTCTCCTCTGCCAGCTTGCGCACCGCTGCCTGTTCGAGCGATTCACCGTGCTGCAGCGCGCCTCCGGGAATCGCCCACTGGCCTTCCTCGGGCGGAGCTGAGCGCTCGATCAACAGGACCTGCAATGCGCCGTCGACCACTGTAAAGATCACGACCAGGACGGCGACGGCAGGCCGTCGCGCCTCGGTGGACAATCTGTTGGTTGTGCTCGTGGTTTCGGTGGTCATCTGGCTACGTCTGGGCCGGCTGGCCCTGCAAGCTCCAAGCGCCGACGCGAGTGACCGAGACGGTCAACATGTCGCCCGCTTGATATGCGCCAATCGGGGCGTCGAAGTGGACCAGCTTCATCGTCCGGGTGCGGCCGGTGTGCCGCTCCACACCCTCGGTCTCGGAGGGTTTGGTTGATTCCAGCAGGACTTCCACATCGGTGAGCAGGTAGCGATTGTTGATCTGGAACGAAACCTCGCGCTGAAGCTCTTCAATCCGATGGAACCGCTCCATCTTGACTTCGTGGGGCACATCGTCTGGCTGGTTCTTCTGCGCGAATGTGCCGGTGCGCGGGCTGTACGCGGCGACATGCACTTTGTCGAAGCGCAGCTCTTCCAGCAGGTCATATGTGTCCTGAAAATCGGACTCCGACTCTCCCGGGAAGCCCACGATTACGTCTGTGGAGATACTCACATCCGGCCAGAGCGAGCGGACCTTGTCCACGCGGTTGCGGAACTGCGCCACGCTGTAGCCGCGCCGCATGTTGGTCAGGACATCGTCCGATCCGGCCTGGACCGGCAGCGAGAACGCTTCGCAAACCTTCGGCAGTTCGGCCATGCCCTCGAGGATGCGGTCGGTCATGTCGGGCGGATAGCTGGTCAATTGGCGAATGCGTCGGAGATTGGGCAGGTCGTGGATCGCACGCATCAGGTCCGACAGGTCGGCGTGCTCGGTGTTGATGTCAACTGGAGGCTGGTCCTTGCCGTAGGCTTCAACGGTTTGTCCCAGCAACGTGACTTCACGGACGCCACGCTGAGTGTGCGCTTCGATTTCTCGGGCGATCTCATCGATCGGCCGGGATCGTTCGCGTCCGCGCCTGAGGGGGACAATGCAGTATGTGCAGAACTTGTCGCAGCCCTCAATCACCGGCACATACGCGGTGGGCTGCGATTCAACCGGGAAGATCTCTGGCCAAAACTCGCCACCATCGTCTTCGGGCTCGGGAATGCCGGGCAGTCCCGGCAGATCGAGCAGATTGACAACCTGATCGAATCGTTGCGGTTGCGCCCAGGTGTCGACAAAGGAAAAGCGCTTCGTGATCGGATCGTCGCCGCGGGCGGTGTGCGGTCCGACCATGCAACCCATAACGGCAATGCGCAGATTGGGATTGGCGCGCTTGAGATGCTTGAGCGAGCCCAGCTTGGCCTGCGCCTTGTCTTCGGCATGCTGCCGTACTGCGCAGGTGTTGAGCACGATCAGATCGGCGTCGCGCGGTTGATCGGTCTGGTCCATGCCCAGGCGTCGCAGGCCGGCGGCCAGCTTGGCCGAGTCGGCCGTGTTGACCTGGCAACCGACGGTCCAGATGTGGTACTGAGGCATGATTTCTCGGTGCGATTCTGTGAAGCGGAGTGGCGTGACGCTGGCGGAGGGTGAGGGATTCGAACCCTCGACGGAGTCTCCCCCGAACCCGCTTAGCAGGCGGGCGCACTAGGCCACTATGCGAACCCTCCACGTACGAGATTAGCAGCGCGAGCGCCATATGCTGCGCTGAGTACTGCATATTGGACGGTGCACGATTGGCGGTCTGGCGATGCGGGAACGACTCAGCAAGCTGCTTCCGGGTCGGCCGGTTTCGATCGGAATTCCCGACCAGGAGCAGTTGCAGGTCCTGATGTCGAATCACTGGATGCCGATAATCGGCGCGTTGCTCGCCATCGTGGTCGCGCTGGCCGTCGCAGTCCCATTGGCACTTGGCACGAAGAGCGACGAGAACGATCCATTCGTCCTGAAGGCCGAGGATGGTGCAAGATTCGTGGCTGAGGTCAACGGATCGGGCGACGACTGGGTGTTGCTCGGTCACATGTACCGGACCAAGAACACCAACCCGACCAACCGGCGGATCTGGGACAAGTTCGCCGAGCGCCTGGTCGAGGAGGGCTACCGAGTGCTGCGTTGGGACTTCCGCTGCCACGGCGCAACACCGTGCGCCTATAGCAAGCGCCAGATCGAGGATGTGCCTGACATCTACATGGAATGGGATGCGGCGATCGATTACGCGATCGAGGAAGGGGCCGAACAGATATTTGGCATCGGCGTCAGCATGGGCGGCACGAGCCTGATGCAGGTGGCGGCATACCGGACAGAGTTCACCGCTGTTAGCGCGATTTCGAGCCCCAACATCTTCCCCAACAAGGCACCCAAGGACTCAGACCGAGCCAGCGAGGATGGCTTCGACAAGCTCGATGGACTCGCCAATGTGGCCGACATCCAGGTGCCCAAGTTGTACATGGTCGGCGCTCGCAACCAATGCTCATACTGGCAGTCAAATCGCTACTTCAAGCGCGCCGGCGAGCCTGTGAGGCTGGTGATCTTCGAGACTGACTTGCACGGCACGGAAATCCTCGACGACGAAGAGATCGGTCCCGATGCCGTGCAGGAGGTCGTGGACTTCCTCGCTGATCCAGATGGAATCATCGGCAAGGAAACGCGAAACGAAGCCCCAGACGCCGATCCCGACCTCGAATGTTGGCCGCCTGAGGATGACGAGGACGAAGACGGCTGACGCGATATCCTGAGTGCATTCGGAACGGACGAGGGAGTCTCAAGTGACGACCGAACCCCGACAACTCGCGGCAGACTGCCGAGTGGCGCTTGAGGCGGCTCAAACTCGCGAAGAGATCGTCGCCGTCGTATGCCAGTTGGGCCTCGATCAGATTGCAGCGCGAATCAACTTCTTGATCGATCTCCCTTTGGAAGAAGCTGATGAGGCGACGATGGACATTGAGTCGCTTCGCTCGGCGATCAAGTTCTTGTTGTGTGACCCGGGCATGCCCCATCCTGGGATCGGGGTTGGTCCGGATGGAAACGTTGGATTTGACTGGTGCTTGCAGCCAACTGGACTTATCGCACTCTCCTTCCAGTCCACTGATTTGGTCAACTACGCCGCTATCGTTCCGGCAAGGGCTGACCAGGAAGACCACCACCGCTTCAGTGGAAGCGCAGGTATCGAGGACACGTTCGAAAGGATCGCTCCTGTTCTGTCGCAGGCAGTCGTGGGGTGACTGGTGATCCGCTTCCCGATGAAGATCACGTGAGCAGGTATTGTCGGCCAAGCGTGGTTGAGGACGGACGGGTGAAGCCGGACGCCTTCCGTTTGCGACCAGGTGAGGACCATCTTTCGCTTCATTGGTTAGAGTTTTTCGCCGCTACCGCGCAGGCAGACGCAGTGGCTCAGGTGCGTGAGAGCATGACGGAGTCAGGATTTGCACTGCGCCAAAACGGGCGCTTCGCAGTGCTACGAGTGGGTGAAGCCAAAGCCGTCGCCAAGAACATGCTTGGTTTGGACCTGAGATTCGAGCACATGCCGCTCGACAATGATCCGGCTCACTCCGGTATGTTTTTGTCGCAGGTCAAGGAACTAGCTATTGCCACCGAGCTTGCATTTCTTGTCACCAACGACAACACTTACCCGGCAATCGGCTAGCCGTTCCAAAGGAGCGAACTGGGTTCTCTCGCTCAGGACTTGGCGCGTCGTTTGAGCAGCCGCTGCGTGATTGGTACCAGCACGAGCACTGCGACCGCGCCGACGATGATCCCGACGACGACATCCACGACCACGCTCAAGATCACCATCAGCAATATGCCCAACAGCGGGGCGAGGAATCCAGCCAGAGTCGCGATTTGACCCTGCTGTTTCGGACTGAGAGGCGGGTCGAGCGGGTCGTCGCTCATCGAGCTTACCTACTCTGCCGCGCCCGGCGATTGGTATTTGCCAGCCTCTTCGAGGACACGGCGCATCGTCGAGCCGATCTCTGCCGGGCTGCGTGAGATCACCGCACCGGCCGCTTCGAGGGCAGCCAACTTGGCCTCGGCTGTGCCTGCTTCACCCTCGATAATCGCGCCGGCGTGTCCCATGCGCCGTCCTGGAGGCGCCGTCGCCCCGGCGATGAAGGCGACGACCGGCTTGGTCATGCTGCGCTTGATGTAGGCGGCGGCTGCCTGTTCGGCCAGTCCACCGATTTCGCCAATCAGGACGACGGCATCGGTGTCGGGGTCGTTCTGGAAGCGGCGCAGAATGGCCTGCTGTTGCTCGCCAATGATCGGGTCGCCGCCGACGCCGACGCAGGTCGATTGGCCGATGCCTGCCCGGGTCAACTGGTCGACCGCTTCGTAGACCAGCGTTCCGGAGCGTGAGACCACGCCAACGTTGCCGGCCATGAAGACATCCGGCGGGTGGATCCCGACGCGGCAATTCGAAGCCGGCTGGATGATCCCCGGGCAGTTGGGCCCGATCAGCTTGCTCTTGGAGTCGGCCAGTGCAGTGCGCACGCGAATCATGTCGTGGACCGGCACGCCTTCGGTAATACAGACGATCAACGGCACCTCGGCGGCGATGTTCTCGAGGATCGCGTCGGCGGCGCCGGGCGCGGGCACGTAGATGATTGAGCAGTTGGCCTGTGTCTTTTCGACTGCCTCGGTGACCGTCGCGTAGACCGGGAACGTGTGATTGCCGTAGGCAAAGGTCTCGCCGCCGCGGAAGCCTGGGTGGACGCCCGCGACCACCTTGGTGCCGTAGTCGAGCGAGCGCCGGATCTGGTTCTGACCCTCGTTGCCCAGGCCCTGGATCAGCAGTCGAGTGCGATTGTTGAGAAGAATGCTCATGCGCCGGTTCCTCGTTCGGGAGTGTTCGGTCTGGCTCGGATTTGTTCGATGCTGTTGGCTAGTTGGTCGCGCGTGTTCGGCGTTTTCCCGACTTGGCCGCTTCGACTGCCAGTTCTGCGGCGTCGCCGAGTTCGTCTGCCGTCTGAATGTCGATGCCAGAGTCATGCAGTACGCGACGACCCTCCTCGACGTTCGATCCGTTCAACCGGACCACCAGCGGTTGCTTGATGTTGAGTTCTTTGACTGCATCAACGACGCCCTCGGCGACAATGTCGACGCGCGCCAGCCCGCCAAAGATGTTGATGAAAATTGTCTTCACATCAGGATCGTTGACGATGATCCGCAGCGCCTCAATCACGCGGTCCTTGCGGTTGACGGTGCCGATGTCGAGGAAGTTGGCCGGCTCACCGCCGTGCAGCATCAGGGTGTCCATCGTGGCCATGGCCAGTCCGGCGCCGTTGACGACGCAGCCGATGTTGCCGTCGAGTTTGATGTACGAACCAATGTTGGCCTCTTCAGCCTCGATCTCAGTCGCATTCTCCTGTGAGCGGTCGCGCCACTCTTCGTAGCCGCCGTGTCGGAACGATGCGTTGTCGTCGAGCCCGACCTTGCCGTCGATGGCGACGACCGTGCCTTCGGTCGTGAGTACAAACGGGTTGACCTCGACCAGCGAGGCGTCCATCTCAGAGAAGACTCGGTAGAGATTGGCGAACATGTCGCCGGCAGGCCGGATCGCCGATGAGGGCAAACCCAACTGGCTGGCAAGCGAACGTCCCCGGAATGCGGGAAAGCCCTCGACCGGATCGACAGGCACTCGCAGCACGGCTCGCGGATTGGTCTTGTTGACCTCTTCAATCGACTGACCGCCCTCGGCCGAGGCGACGATCAGCGGCTGTCCGTTGGCTCCGTCAACCTGGATTGAGAAGTAGTACTCCTTGGCGATCGAAGTCTGCTGCTCGATCAGTGCCGCCGAGATTGGCGCACCGTCGGGACCTGTCTGGATACTGACCAGACGGCTGTCGGTGTCCATCATCGGACGGAACTCTTTGAGCGCTTCTTCGACGCCGCTGGCCAGCCGGACGCCGCCACGGCGACGACCGGAGATCTGGCCTTCGCTGCGCTCCGGTTCGCGGGTCAGGTCGTTGTACATGCGGCTGGCGCGGTCTCGCTTGACGACGCGCCCCTTGCCGCGCCCACCGGCATGGACCTGCGCTTTGATCACCACATCGGGACCGTGTTCCTGCACCAGCGCCCGAGCTTCACGCTCGGTGGTAGCCGCGCCGCCGCCGGGGACGGGGACGCCGTGCGCCTTGAACAGTTGCTTCGCCTGATACTCGTGGATGTTCATTGTCGCCAGCCAGATGTGCGCAGTCGGGAGGAATTATCAGTACCGTCGATACCGAACATAGCCGCGCATTGGTACTTGGGCAATTGCGTATGACACTCAGCCGCCGAGACTTCATCCGCCGCTCTGGAATGGCGGGTGGCGGTGCGCTCGCCCTGGCGCTCATCGGCTGCGGCGAGGATGACAGTCGCCAACCAGCGCCGAGCCAAGATGCGGCAGCAGAGGTAAGTCAACAAGTACAGCCAGCAGTTGAAGAGCAGCAAGTCCAGGGGCAACCTCAATCACAGGCTCAGCCACAACCAGAGCCTCAAATCCAGCAGACCGCTGCCGACCCGGTTGAGCAGCAATCTGAACAAACCACGTCGCCGCCGGCTCCGCCGTCCCAACCACAGCAGGCTCAGCAGAGCCGGACTGCGCAGCAACAGGCGCAGGACCAACCACAGGCCGCCCAGCCCGAGCCGCCAGCCGAGCGTCGGGTGCTGGTTCCGGACGTCGTCGCAGTGGGGTCTGAACTCGAAGATCCTGACTTCGCTCCGGTCGATGGCGCTCGCGCGGATTTCGGCGAGATCGAGGGGGCCGGCTATCGGATCGAGCTACCGGAGCAGTGGAACGGCGAACTGGTCCTCTGGGCGCACGGATTTCGCGGGCTCAACGACGACGGCACCGGCTTCAGTCGACGCCTGACATTCGACGAGATACCAGCACGCGACGTGATCATCGGGCAGGGATACGGCTGGGCAACATCGACCTATCGAGTCAATGGCTACGTACCCGGAGTCGGCGTCGACGACCTGCTTCGCGTCAAAGACCGCGTGGCCGAGGTCGCCCGTCCGTCTCGACGGACCTACATCGCCGGCGGATCAATGGGCGGCGCAACTGCACAGCTCATGGCGCAGGAGTTTCCTGAGGAAGTCACCGCTGCCCTGGCGCTCTGTCCCGCGATGGGCAACGTCTGGGTGGTCGACTACACGGTCGCCTGGCACGCTCTGGCCCACTGGCTGATCGGCGAGGTACCCGATCAGATGGACCCCGCCGGAATGATTGCCTGGGCTCGGGCATTGGGAGAAGCCGACGAGCATGGGTTGCGGTTGACGCCAACGGGCGAGCAGTTTGCCGCCTTGATCAAGGACTTCACCGGCGGCGATCGTTGGGGCTTCCACGAGGGCTTGCGACAGCAGTGGAACATCGCTTTTGGTCTGGGCGTGACCTTCTGGCCAAGCATCGCTGTTAGTGATGCCTTGTCCAGCGGCTCGGTCGTCTCGGTTTCGGACGATCTGCCGCCGGCCGATACCAGGGAGCACATCTACAGGGCCGATCCTGCCGCCGGCATCGACTTGCAGCGCCTCAATGAAGAGGTGATCCGCGTCACTTCCGATCCTGACCGGCGTCACGACCCAGGAGTCGGTATTCCCACCGGAAATCTCCAGGTCCCGATGCTCGCAATGAAGACCACCGGCGACCTGTTTACGCCGATTCATCTCGATCGCGACTACCAACGCATGTTGCAGGAATCAGGCTGGAATCAGAACCTGGTCATCCAGACCGTGCGTCGAGCCGGCCACTGCACTTTCTCCGAGCGCGAAGCCCTGGCTGCGTTCACCAGGATTATCACCTGGCTCTCACTGGGCTTCACACCGGCCGGCGATGATTTGCAAGGAGACCTGTCGATGATCGGAACGAAGTTCACCGACCCATTCGACGAGGATGACCCGCTGCGGCCGCAGGCTTGACAGGCAACACAGACGAGGGTTCAACGCAGTGCCAAACGCAGGCGCATTCTCTTTGCTCCCCCTTGCAGAGAGTGATGCATAACTCCCCTTCTCCCCCCGCAAGGGGGGGAGAGGGGAATCGGAGGATATGCATCAATCTCTGCAAGGGGGAGGGTGGGAAGCAGGGAGCGGGCTCGCTCGACAAAGTGGCTACCGAGCCCGTGCAAACCCGGCCGGAATCATCCCGATCACCAGGCCTGACACTCGGCGATCATCGCTTTCTCGCATCCGGCCAACGATCTGGCGCAGCACTGTTCCCAGCAGGGTCTGGTTGAAGAGCCAGTCGTTGAGGTCGGCGTCGGTGGGATAGCTGGCGCCTGGCTGCGCGGTTGCCGCTTCGTGGTAGAACGCTCGCAGATCGTCGGAGGCGAACTTCAGCCGCAGCGGCATCGGGTGCTTCCAGTCGATCTCACCGTCCGACGGCTCCGTGCCGGTGGCGAAGTCGGCCAGCAACCTGGCCAGCCCTTCGATCTGTTCGACCGTAGCGCCGCTGATGCCAATGGTGGTTCGTCCACGGCGCTTGACCTGCTCCGCATGCCACGGAGCGAGCTGTCGAATCTCTTCGACGAGCTGGTCTCGCAGCGCTTCCGACTCATTGGCAGGCTCAGGCGGAGCCAAGGCAACAGCGCAGGCCCAGGGATCGTCGTCTGAGGTCGGAGCATCGTGCGGGTAGTCGGCGATGGTCGGCTCGGTCGCTGTCTCCAACAAATCGAGGGCGGACTTGAGCACATCGCGCTGGAAGTCGGGTTGGTCGGGCGAGCCGAGCGGTCGACCCAGCGGGAACGGTACCCACAGGGAGCGAGGCGGCTTCATCCCTTCTGGATGCGCCCGAATCAGCGAGACGCCGGTCGTGGCGACGCGGCCTTCGCTGCCGCGTTCGATGTAATGGCTGAGCGCACACACGGAGCGCGTGCAAAACGGTCAAACAGGCGTGAGGAATGCAGCCGTGACGCCATCTTCGGCGAGCAGACGGCCAATCTCTTCGCCGGTCTTCTCCAGTCGGGTCGGCTCGGGTTGGGCGCCCATGAAGGAGTAGTGATATCGGCTGATGCCGCCAATCACACCCTGCTCGGCCAGCTCGCGCAGCCGCTCGAGCGGGAAGACGGTGTTGATGTCCTGTTGGAACCCGGAGCGGTCGAAGTTGACCGACATGTGCGACATGCGCAAGTCGTCGAAGTCGATGTCGCCAGGGATCAGGCGGTACTCGACCGAGCCAGGATTGAACGTGCGGTCGTCGTGCGCGTGCAGACCGGCGGTCGTGACGATCGCGACAGTCGATTCAGCCAATGGCTTGGGAGTAATCCACGGCTGAGGCTCAATCTCCGGCAGCGGCAGACTGAGCAGATTCTTGGCCATGTCGGGATGCATGTCTTCGGTTCGGACCATGATGAGGCTCCAGTGAATGGACGAGTGACCAACTCTGACCATATCGGATGGCACGCTTCCGAAGCGCGCAAATGCATGACCCACATCGCTCCGGTCCCCTCTCCCTGCGGGAGAGGGTTAGGGTGAGGGCCCCGGTATAGTCCGTTGAATCGCGCCTGCATGCGAAGAGAACCAGGGAGCCCTCACCCCAGCCCTCTCCCAGAGGGAGAGGGGGTTACTCGTTGCTCCAGCGCACTGAGGGATACTACGCAAGTCGCTGGTAGTCTGAGATCACTCAACAAGTTCAGGAGTGGGGCGATGCCCGAAGACAGCATTGAAATAAGCGTGCGCATGGCCGATCGCGGAGAGGTCGGCTATCGGATGGTGTCGGCGTCAATCAGCAGCCGCGAGGGTTCACTCGCCGGTGCACCAGTGGCATTCACAATCGAAGACGGCCCCGGCACGCTGGCCTCGGCAGGCGGCCGCGAGCGGACCGTCGACTCGGACGAGTGGGGCATTGCCGAGGTCAACTGGTACCCCGATCAGCACGCTCGCACCTCGCCCGAGGCTGAGATCGTTCAGACGGTCACGATCAAGGCGGTCTGCGAGGCCGCTGCCGAAGTCTCGCTCAACGTCGCCTCGCCACTCTGGAAGCACTAGGCGCACGGACAACACGAACTTCGACAGCGTCTTCTACCGTTGATCGCGTGATGCAACGCGAGCCCCAACGTCCCGAACCGGAACTGCCGGCCTGGATGGACAAGATCCCCCAGGCCGACCCGGTCGTGCTGCTCGGCATCGCACCGACCATCCTCTATATCCTGGTTGACCGGCTGATCGACACACGTCCGGCGATCGCGGTCTGCGTGATCTCCGCGATCGCCGTCTTCTTCTACCAGCGACGCAAGCTGCCTCGCACCAGCGTCGTCTTCCTGCTCGGTGTGCTCGGCGCGATCCTGATGATCATCACCGGCGTGCTGGGACTGATCAATGACAGCGACAAGACGTTTTGGACATTTGATCCAATCGAGGACTTCATCGTCGGCGGGATCTTCCTGGTCAGCGTGCTGGTCGGTCGTCCGATCGTGAGCTCAGTCGTTCGGGAGTTGTTCCCCAGCCTGCGCGAGCGTGTGCCCGCGCGTCACAGTGTCTGGACCCTGATCACGCTGGTCTGGGGTGTCAAGATCGTGGCCACAGGCTTCTTCCGGCTCTGGTTTCTCGACGTGTTGGAGGGCGGTCTTGATGTCTGGATCCTGGGCACCTGGGACGTATCAGACTGGGCCTGGCTGCGCACCGTCACCGGCGGCGGCGTAAACATCGTGCTGTTCCTCTGGACGATCCAGCGACTCAAAGTGGCGGGAGATCGTTTGACGCTCGAGGCCGCTCGCGCGGAGCACTCCCAGCTCGACGCGACCGATTCAGGCGACGCCGGCGAAGTGGTCGCGGATTCCGAGGTCACCGAACGCTGAGCGGAACCACTCGATTACCTCGGGGTGATAAGGAATACCGCGCTCGGAACGATCAATCTCCTGCTCGTGCTCCTCGAAGCCAGCGTAGATCACGCGTTCCTCGCCCGGCGCCGTCGGCGTTTCCCGTAGCGATTTCAGATACTGGTCCATATTCGCCTTGAACTCGTCAACGTCGGTGAACGCTGAGATGTTGAAGACAGTGAAGTGGTGACCGACGCCATTGAAGCGATGCAACGCCGATCCGGCACCGGCCATGATCCCGCTGAGGATGTCAATCGACATCGCCAGCGAGTAGCCCTTGTGCGAACCAATCTCGCGCGTACCGCCCAACGGCAGCATCAGGAACTCATCAGGCGTCGGCCCCGACTCCATCATCGGCGTGCCGTCGGCCGTCGCGACCCAACCGGGCAGCAGGTCCTCGCCCAGTCGCTGCGCGAGCCGGACCTTGTTGCCCGCCACCGACGACATCGAGGCGTCGAAAATGAATGGCGGCTCCTCGTTAGTCGGTGCGGCGATGCTGAGCGGGTTGAGTCCAACCATCGCCTGCGCGCCATGCGTCGGGGCGACGAGCAGCCCGCCGACCGTCATCGAGAGCCCGATCATGTCGTGTTCGAGCGCCATCTGCGCGTGATAAGCGGCAGCGCCGAAGTGTCGGCCGTTGTTGCAGACGACCGTGGCGACACCACAGTTGCGCGCCTTCTCAATCGCCAGTTCCATCGCCTGCGGTCCCACCGTGAGACCCAGACCGCGGTCGCAGTCGATCGTCGCCGCAGCCGGTGCGTCGCGCTCCAATGTCCAGTTCGGCGTCGGATTGATGTCGCCTGAGTTCACGCCGGCCACATAGGCGCGCAGCATGTTGGAGACGCCGTGCGAGTCGATCCCGCGCAGGTCGGCGTAGAGCAACGTGTCGGTGCTGCGTGCTGCGTCGTCCTCGGGCATGCCCAGTTTGAGGAAGATCTCGTGCACGGCGCCGCGCATCACGTCGCCGGGGATGCGGACGGCAATCTCTTCAGGGACGGCAAACTGCTTCAGCATGAGGCGCTCCAGGACTGCTTCCCGCAGGTCGAGAGGGTCCGCTGCGGGTCGGATCTGATGATTTGTCGTGCAGGGTACCGCCAGTCTGATTCGTGCTTGTCAGGCCGTATGTAGCAACCTTGCGGTTTATCGTGCGTTGACAATCCGGACACGCCACAGCGCATCGTTCTGCATAACGTCGGCAATGGAGACAACGGATGGGCGGCACAAGGCAGCCCGCCGCACTCCAGGCAGTTCAGTGGAGACAGCAGTGACAAACGCGATGCCCGAATCGAGCCCGTACGCGCGGATTCAGCCGCAGCTCAACGAGACGTACATGCGCGAAATCGCCCGGCGCCGATGGATCAGCCAGCAGGAGCAGGCCCGCAAGCAGGCCCGCCGCCAGCAGCTGGGTAGGGTCACCGACCGAGTCACCCAGATTCGCCGTCTGCGACCAGGCCGAGCCGTAGCCAACTCGCTCTCGCCGGTCTACAGCATGTTCAACGACTCCATCTTCCGAGACCGCTAACCCAGACCAAGAACCAGGAGCCAACCAAAGGGGCGACCGTATAGGTCGCCCCTTTTTCACGCCCGCAACCGCAGCCTCAACTACTCGGGACAGGCGAATATCCCGTCCAAATCTTGGCCACCAACTGCGAACAGCTTGCCATTAGGCGACCAACCCGCCCGGTATCGCAGTTCGCCGGAAAGAACCGAGTCTCCGCAAGTACTCGCGACGTTCAGCGTGCCCGTGAGACTACCAGTGCGATCAACCGTCAGAAGACTGAAGATCCGTGGCGCTTCGATAGCGAGACCGTCACCACGTACGAATGGCCCAAACAAGATGTGATAGGCGGTCCCGCTTGGATTCCACCCTTGAGCGACCTGCAAATCGCGGTAGAGCGCTGCTCCGCCCAGGTCCAACACTGTGCCAGCGCTGGTGGTTGCGTCGACCAGCAGCACGGAGCGAGCAACCGAGCCACTGATGATCACTGCGGCCACTTCATCTTCATGCCAACTCGGAAGCAGATTGAAGTGTCGAAATTCTCCCAGAGTCTCGAGGACGCCCCACAGGCGGGCCTGTGGAGAACCGTTTGCGCCAAGCTGAACCGGATCGAGCTCATGCCGGCCGGCGTCATAAATCCAGACATTCGCAGCCACCAGATCGACCACCAGCGCATATCGATCGTTAGGTGACCAGCCGAGCAACAGCTCGTCGCTCAGTGCATCGCCGCCCGTGGTGGATCGGACCAGATCGGAGTCGTGATCTCTCTCCCGCCACCAGGGGTACTCGTCGACTCCAAGAAACTCGCCGCCCAAGGAAAACACAAGAGTGCCCCACTCTTCTTCCACGTTGTCCTCTACGCAGCCACCATCCGCAGCAATCGTATTGTCGGCGCGAATCCGCCAGGAATAGTTGAACCCGCCCGGGCTACTCGGAAAGCCCACCGAAGTCTGACAATCGCGGTCTCCAAACACAAGGGATCCGGTCTCGTCGAACAGCACGAGCTGCCCATCTACGTGCACAACCAAGGAAGTCGCCGGAGCCTCCTGACCATCCCATACATTGGCATAGAAACTGACCGCCTTGCCGTTGGGAGCCCAGTCCAGAAAGAGCAAGCCATTACCTGGTCGTGTAGGTTCCAGCTTGAGGCCACGACGGCTAAGCAGCGCAAGCGCCGAAATCCGGGCTGATCCGTCGAGTGGCAGAATGATCGCGTACGGTTCATAGTCGCATTGCACTGCCGGACGATCACATAGGCGATCAATCGCCAGGTATCGACCATCCGGCGATAAGCGTGCAAACCCAGGCGGACGTTCAACAAACTCCAACTCATCCGTTTCCGGACGCCACTGCCAGATATGCGTGTCGTTATGGGCCAGCAACCAACCCCACGGCAACCACATCCACTCATTCGCCTTCGGCAGAATCTTCCCTTGCCCGACGCGGAAATCGTCGGCGGGGAAGACCACCGTTTCCTCCCCAATCAGGATCGGGAGGTCCTCCAACGTGACATCATCGGCGAGCAAGGTCACGTCCCCGATCGGCGCGCTGATGAGCATCGGCGATGCCTCCACATTCTCCAGCAGCCGGACTTCGGCCCCATCAGCCGATTGGCCCATCACCCCGTACTTCGCGCCCCGCCACTCGGCGAACAGCGGAGGCGCCGATTGCTCCTGCACCTGTTCTGCCTCGACCTCCCCAAGATCCAGCATCGTCGTCCGCACCCAGCCCACTCGCTCTGCACCATGCCTGACCCGGTACCAACCGCCTGCCTGCTGCAGCGCCGTCACCGACACTCCCGACTCCAGCCGATCAATCACCCCCCAGGCCAACCCCGGCCGCACTCGCACATCGGCATCTTCAACAACCACGCCCGGCACTTCGGTCAAATCTCGTGGCGGCGCCGAGGGTTCCGGTTCTTCTGCCTCAACCTCTTCTGCCTCCACCGCTGCATCGTTCGATTTCTGCTCAGATACTGGCGCAGACTCCGCTTCCACCGAGACTTCTGCACGTTCATCCTGAGCCGCCGGAGCCGTTCGTGAGTCCAGCGAGCCGCCCGAGACCTCACTCGCCGCAGATGCCTGCTGGGATGATTGCTCCTGGGCCTCCCGCCGTACTGATGGCTCCGACGCTTGCTGTGATTTCGTAGCTCGCTCGGACACCGAAGCTGGCTCGTCGCCGGCGCACGCGGACACGACAATCGCAACCACAAATAAAAGGCAATAACGGAGGACTCGCATACAGCTAGAAACGTACCGCGCCCCTCCAAATGTTCCCGATCCCGCAAACTCGCTAAGATAAGAACATACGTACCGAAACCTAGAGAGGACACCCCGTGCCCAACCCCATCCACCTCCGCGCTAGGATCGACCGCCTCTGGCGACGCTCCGCCGACCACAACCCCGGCTACATTCGAGTCAAGGCCCTCAACGCCATCGTCCGCGAGCTCTTCGCCCCCAACCCGCGAGCCCGACTCAACCACCGGCTCTACCTCGCCACAGACCCCTTCGACGTCGCCCGCCACAAGCTCCGCGAACTCTACGACTCCGGCGCCCCCGTCCCCGAAATCTCCTTCTGCCCCCCTCTCCCTCTGGGAGAGGGCTGGGGTGAGGGTCTCTCGGCCCTCCAGGAAGAAGAATCGCTCGAAGAGGACGACGACCCCTGGTAATCGCCCCAATCGTCTCTTTTTTCGCCTCGTTTTTTTTCTCCCGGGAGTCCAACCAACCCTCAGCCCCGCCGTGCCCGCCGCCGTCCCCAGTCCCCGCTTCACCCTAGGACCCGCTCCATCCCCCCAGTCCCCCAGCCGCCGCCAAGGTCGCTGGTACACTGCGGGCTGCGTGAATCGAATCACGTTGTCACACCATGTTCGTGCAGCTAGTTGCTGCGCGGCCCATACAAGCGATTGTTGAGAGGGGAGCGCGGTGGCTGAGTACACCAAGCCCATTCCGAGTCCCGACCCGGTCTCACAGCCCTTCTGGGACGGGGCCAAAGAGGGGAAGCTGATGCTCCCCCGTTGTTCCGACTGCAACCGAGTCCACTGGTACCCACGGGTGATCTGCCCGTTCTGCCACTCGATGAACATCGAGTGGGTTGAGGCGACCGGCAAGGGCACCATCCACACCTTCGCCGTCCAGCACAACAAGGGCCTCGTGGCGCGCGGCTGGGGCGACGAAGTCCCCTACGTCAGCGCATACATCGACCTCGCCGAGGGCGACCGGATGTTGACCGTGCTCAAGGGCGTCGACCCCAATGACCCCGAGTCGATCGAAATCGGCGGCGCCGTGCAGATCGAGTTCGAGGAAGCCTCCGAAGACGTCCACATCCCCTTCTGGCGGCCTGTCTAAGCGCCGACGAGCTACAAAACACAGGAGATTCACATGCCTGGTGAAGCATCAAAGGCCGCCGCGATCGTCGGCGCCGCCGAAGCCAACGACATCGGCTACCCGCAAACGCCGAAGTCGTCGCTCACCCTTCACATTGAAGCGATCAAGAACGTGACCGATATGACGGGGATTCCGATCTCCGCCATCGACGGCATCTTCTCGGCCGGTTGGTCGCCGCAAGTCGCCGAGTATCTCGGCCTGCACCCCAAGTACATCGACACCACAGCCGTCGGCGGCTGCTCATTCGAAATGCACGTCCACCACGCCCTGGCCGCGATTCACGCCGGCGTGATCGATGTCGCGCTGGTTACGCATGGCGAGATGGGATTCAGCCAGCGGTTCACCGGCGGCAAGGGCACCGGACGCCCGTTCGGCGGCGGCGACCCCTGGGACCCTGGCACGCAGCACACCTCGGCCTACGGCCTGGGCGGCGCGCCGACCGCGTACTCGCACGCGCTCAACCGGCACATGTCCCGCTACGGCACGACGCAGGAAGACTTTGCCGAGATCGCCGTCGTCACCCGCGAATGGGCGACGCTCAACCCGCGCGCGGTCATGTACCGCAAGGCGGGCGAGGGCGACCTGGCGCCGTTGGAGAAGGGCGAATGGGGCGGCGGCAAGCGCGGTCACACCTTTGGTGGACCGATCACCGTCGATACCGTGATGAACTCACGCCCGATCTCCTGGCCGATCAAGCTGCTCGATGTCTGCCTGGTCACCGACCACGGCGGCGCGGTACTGATCACCGGACCCGAGCTGGCCAAGACCTCCAAGACCCCACCGGTCTGGATCGCCGGCGCCGGCGAAAACATGTCTCACTGGAACATGCTTGAGATGGGCGACTTCACGGCTACTTCCGCGGGTCGCTCGGCCGCAGCGGCCTACAAGATGGCGGGAATGGGTCCCGAGGACATGGAAATGGCCATGATCTACGACTCGTTCACTGTCACCGCCGGGATCACGGCCGAGATGCTCGGTCTCGCTCCCGCAGGTGAAGGCCCGAGCCTCTGGAAGGACCGCCATGCGGCTCCCGGCGGACGCCTGCCGATCAACACCAACGGTGGCGGCCTGAGTTTCAACCACTCCGGCATGTACGGCATGCAGTTGCTGGTCGAGGCCTACCGCCAGCTCTCTGGCACCGCCGAAGACGGTGGATTCTCGGGCGACCCGGGCAAGCAGACCAGCGCACGCAGTTGCGTGGTCAACGGCACCGGTGGCTCACTCTCTACGACCGGTACGTTGGTGCTCGTCTCAGACGACTAACAGCGCGTCCCGAGATGACCTCTCAACGAGGCCGCCCCACTTGACTGAGGGGGCGGCCTCGTTCGTTTACCCTGCTGTCCACGGGCCACGGATCGGCGGCAGTCATGGCGGACGCGACACAGTCAGATTCAAGTCAACACGATCAACAAACTGCCCAGGGAATCACCTTCTTCTGGGGCATGGTGATGGCAGCCGGGTTTGTCGTGTTGTTCGGTCTTACCCAATGGGGCATTCTCGATGACGTTCCGACCTCCGAGTTTGGCATCGTGGCGATCGGCGCCGCCAACGGAATCGGATTGGTTGCAATCGGTGGTTGGAACGCAATCGGCCTGGTCGCGATTGGGGGCGCCAACTCAATCGGCCTGGTGGCGGTGGGCGGGTTCAACTCTATTGGCCTGGTGGCCTTTGGTGGTGTCAGCAGCTACGGCGTGATTTCGGTCAGCGGGATCCAGGCCTTCGGGACCCGATTCGCGGTTCGCATCTTCCGATGGTCGCCGACGATCATCCGCGGTGGACGAGCGCAGGTTGGCGAGGTCGACTCGTAGATGTGTTAACCTGAGCATCACGATCAAGCCGGGGTGGTCCGACCGTCGAGTTGACGGGAATGGGCCTGAGAACACACCCGCCGAACCTGATCCGGGTAATGCCGGCGCAGGGAGCGAGCGCAGCGAACTCTAGGCCCACCCGCTAGACAATCAACCGCCCTCATGCGGGAGCATGCTGTGCGCGTTGTCCTGTCGATTGCAGGATCCGACTCCTCCGCCGGAGCCGGGATCCAGGCCGACCTGAAGGCGACCTCGCAGTTCTACGGCTGCTACTGCGCCACCGTGATCACTGCGGTCACGGCGCAAAACACGCTCGGTGTCCAGGACGCCTACCAGCTCCCGACCCCGATCGTGCGGGCTCAGATCGAGTCAGTCTTCTCCGACCTCAACGTCGCCGCGGTCAAGACTGGCATGCTCGGCGACGCCGAGATGATCACCACCGTCGCCGATGAGCTGGAACAGCGCCGGCCGAAGAAGATCGTCATCGACCCGGTCATGATCTCCAAAACCGGCTTCCCGTTGCTTGCCGACGAGGCGGTCGAGACGTTCAAGTCGCGCATGATTCCCCTGGCAACGCTGATCACGCCCAACACGCACGAAGCGGAACGGCTCACGGGCGTCTCAGTAGTGACCATCGAGGAGGCAACGCGAGCCGGTCAAGCCTTGCTGGAATTGGGCGCCTCCGCCGCGTTGGTCAAGGGCGGGCATCTGGAAGAGTCGCCCGGCACCGACGTGCTGGTCACACCCAAGGAAACGCACCTAATCGAGCGTGAATGGATCGAGACGAAGCACACTCACGGGACCGGCTGCACCTATGCCTCCGCCATTGCCGCGCGGATGGCTTATCCGCGGGACTGGAGCCTCTTTCAATGCGTCGAGAGCGCGAAGTATTGGCTGACTGAGGCGATCCGTTACGGCCTGGATCTCGGTCATGGCGTGGGCCCCACGCAGCCCTTCTGGGGGCAAGAGTGGGGACCGTGGAACGACTGATGACCATGAAACACGTAGGTCGCCTCCACGTGATCACCGACGAGGTCCTCCAGGAGCGGTTCACCCATGCCGAGCTTGCCTCCGCCGCCGCCGCTGGCGGCGCCGACGTCATCCAGTACCGCGAGAAACGGCCGATCTCGACTCGTGAGATGATCCGCGTTGCGGGGCTGATGGGCCTGGCTTGCCAGGATCTCGGTGCGTCGCTGCTGATCGATGATCGCGTCGATGTCGCCTCTGCGGTCGGCGCGACCGCCGTCCATCTGGGCCGCGAAGACTTGCCGCCCGAAGTCGCCAGGCAGATTCTCGGTCCCGACGCGATCATCGGAGGTACGGCCAATTCGGTTGAGGAAGCTGTCAGGGTCGCCGGACAGCCGGTCGACTATCTCGGTGTTGGTCCAGTCTTTGGGACCACCTCAAAGGGCGATCGCGCCGCGCCGATGCTCGGTCTCGAGCGATTCGCCGAGATCTGCGCGGCGGTTGACAAGCCGGTGATTGGAATCGGCAACATCACTGTCGATCGCGTCGCCGATGTCCTCGCCGCCGGCGCATATGGCGTCGCTGTGCTTTCGGCTGTTGTCTGCCAGGACGATCCGAAGGCGTCATGCAGAGCGTTCGCTAACGAGATATCACGGGTGCTCCAATGACGAACGCTTCCCGATCTACAGGAGTTGCCATCGTCGGCGGCGGAGTGATCGGACTGTCCTGCGCGTTCGAGCTGGCGCGGCGAGGCAAGTCGGTCACCGTGATCGAGCGTGAGCAAACGGGATTTGGCGCATCGACCGTGGCGGCTGGGATGCTGACGCCGTCGTTCGAAGTTGAGATGACGACGCCGGAGTTGGTCGAGCTTCAGCTCGACAGCTTGCGTCGTTATCCGCAGTTTGTGGCAGACGTCGAGTCCGCCTCGGGATTGTCCTGCGGGTATCGGGACGAGGGCACACTCTGGGTTTCGCGCCACCGTGATGATGAGCTCGAGCTTGACCATCTGTGTCAGATCCAGGAGGACCGTGGCCTGCCAGCGAAGCGCCTGACCGGTCGCGAGACCCGAGGCATCGAACCGTATCTGTCACCCCGAGTCATTGGAGGTCTGCTCGTCGAGACAGACCACCAGGTCAACAGCCGGCTGTTGTCTACGGCTCTGCGCGCGGCCTGCCTGGTTGTTGGAGTTGAGTTGGTCGAGCGGGCAGGCGTCACTGCCGTGGACCGTTCTGGCGGTCGGATTGCACTATCGATCGAATCGCAAGGCAATAGACATACGTTGCACGCGGACCAGGCCCTGCTTGCCGCGGGTGTCTGGTTGGAGGACGGCCTGATCACTCCGCTGCCTCGCATCGGTATGCGGCCGATCAAGGGTCAGATTGTGCATCTCACCGGACAGCCGTTGATCAATCACGTGCTGCGCAACAGTGATGTCTACATCGTTCCGCGAGCGGAAGGTGAGCTACTCCTTGGCGCGACTGAGGAAGAACAGGGCTTCAACATGGAGCCAACTGCGGGCGGCACGCTTGACCTGCTGCGCTACGCCTTCGAGATCCTGCCCGGAATCTATGACCTCTACGTGAGCGAAATCGATGTCGGGCTGCGTCCGGCGGTGTCCGATCACCAGCCCGTCATTGGCCCAACGGACACAGAGGGCATCTTCATCGCCGGTGGGCACTACCGCGGAGGCGTCTTACTCGCCCCAAGCACCGCGCATTGGATGGCCGATCTGATGACCACCGGCAACGTTCCAACTCCGATTGAACCGTTCGGCATCGATCGGTTCAGCGCCGAAGCCCAGCAGGAGGCAGCGGGATGAGCGAAGAACGAATCTGGGATGTGGCGATCATCGGTGGCGGCGTCATCGGGCTCACCTGCGCATTCGAGCTATCGCGGCGCGGACACAAAGTGGTCGTAGTCGAGCGCGATCAGCCGGGACAACACGCCAGCCGGGTCGCAGCCGGATTGCTCGGCACGGCCTCGCTGCCGGTCGGAGAAGATGACAACATCTTTCCGCTCAAGCTCGACAGCTTGCGTCGATATCCCGAGTACATCGCCAAGGTCGAATCGATCGGTCGGGGCAGCGCCGGATATCGCCTGGAGGGCACGCTCTGGGTGGCGAGAGATGCAGATGAAGATGAGCAGCTCCAGGCGCTGCATGACAAACGGATTCGACTCGGACTGAGGTCCGTGCGGGTCGAAGCGAATGAAATCTTCCTGATTGAGCCTGAGCTGACTGCCGGCCTGGTCGGCGGGTTACGGATCGACGAAGACATTCAGGTTGATCCACGACGGCTGCTCGAACGGCTGAAGCGCGGAGTCAACCAGACGCGCGTCAAGGTTCTTACAGAGCACGAAGCCCTCGGCGGCGAGTTTGACGAGTCTGAGGACGTATGGACCGTCCAATTGCGCAGCCAGCAAGCAGACACGAACACTCCGCCAGTCCAGGCCCGCAATGTGCTGCTTACCGCCGGACCGTGGTGTGATCAGATTGTCGACACCTCCCGGCAGCCAGGCACATCCCTCTCGCCTGCGGGCGTGGGTCCGGTCAAGGGACAACTGCTGCGATTGCGTGGTCCACGTGTGATTGACCGCGTCGTTCGGTCGACGACCGTGAGTCTGGCCCAACGCCGCGACGGCGAACTGATTGTCGCCTCAACCAAGGAACCGGAAGCTGGCTGGAGTCTTGAGCCGACTGCGGAAGCACGCGAGGAACTGCTCGATCGAGCCAACGGATTGCTGCCTGGAATTCGTGAACTGGAGGTCGAGGAGCACAGCGTCGGTCTGCGCCCGGCCGTCGCGGATCACATGCCGGTGATCGGACCGGCAGGTCGGCGAGGACTCTGGATCGCGACCGGCCACTTTCAGCACGGAATCCTGCTTGCGCCCGCGACCGCCCACTGGCTGGCCGAGGCGATCGAGTCCGGAGACGTGCCAGCCATGCTGAAGCCGTACGGCATCGACCGGCTAAGACAGTCTTCGGTGAAAATGGAGGCGGCCACATGACCCAGCCGCAATCGACGTTGCAAGTGTCCCTGAATGGTGACGCCGTCACGCTGTCCAACGAACAACTGACTGAAGCCCTCTTCGAGATCGGCTATGACCCCGAGCAGCAGGGCATCGCTGTCGCGATCAACATGTCCGTCGTTCCGCGCAGCGAGTGGGCGCAAACCACATTGTCCGACGGCGACCGAGTCGACATCGTCGGGGCCAAACAGGGTGGATAGCGATAGAGCACAACTATGGACGTAGCCAACCACGACACTTGGACGCTGGCCGGACGTGAGATGTCCTCGCGAATCATCCTCGGCACGGCGCGGTATCCGTCGCAGGAGACGCTTCTGGAATCGCTCAAGGCGTCTGGCACTGAATTGGTCACGGTGGCGCTGCGACGGGTCAATGTCGGCTCCGCCGACGGCACCGACCCGACGAACCTCTACACATTGTTGACCGAGCGCGGCTATGGTCTGCTGCCCAACACCGCTGGATGCTTCACTGCGCCCGACGCCATACTGACTGCAGAACTGGCGCGTGAGGCGCTCGGTGTCTCGCTGATCAAGTTGGAAGTGATTGCCGACGAAGAGACGCTCTTACCCGACACGGAGGGACTGCTCGAAGGCGCGCAGGAGCTAGTGCGTCGCGGGTTCCAGGTCTTGCCCTACACCAACGACGATCCGGTCACCGCGCGCAAGCTGGAGGATGTGGGTTGCTCGGCCGTGATGCCACTGGGTGCGCCGATTGGCTCCGGTCTCGGTATTCGCAACCCGCACAACATTCAGTTGATCAAGGAGCGAGCCAGCGTGCCCGTGATCGTCGATGCCGGTGTCGGCACGGCATCCGATGTCGCGATCGCCTTCGAGCTCGGCTGCGACGCCGTGCTAATGAACACCGCAGTAGCACGCTCCCGCAATCCGGTGCAGATGGCTCGAGCGATGAATGCCGCCGCTCGCGCCGGCCGCGACGCCTTCCTCGCGGGCCGCATGCCACGCAAGTTCTACGCAGACGCATCATCACCGTCCGAGGGGATGATCTCGCCCCTTGAAACTTCGTAAGTGAACCATCCACCGATCAACCGGTGAGACAAGGAGAACGATTGTGTCCGAGCAGCTATCACAACGCCTCTGGGATGAAAACCGCGACCTCGCCGAAGCCTGTCTCGAGCATCCGTTCATCGTGGGCCTCGCCGACGGCACGCTGTCCGAGTCCCGCTACGGACTCTTCGCGCAGCAGGATCATTTCTACCTCGACGCCTATGCCCGTTCATACGCATGGGGGGCGGTCCGCGCCCAGGATTGGTCGACGCGGCGTCAATTTGGCGAGCTGATGTCGGGCATCCTCACAGAGGGCACGTTGCATGAGAAGACTGCACCTGAGCTGGGCGTCTCGCTCGAAGATGTCCAGCCGCTACCTGCCGCTCGCGAGTACACAGACTTTCTCCTGGCCACGGCGTCGTTGGGAACGGTCGGTGAGCATCTCGCAGCCATGGCGCCCTGCGCCAAGTTGTATGGATGGCTAGGACTGCGCCTCGCCGATCAACCGTACGACGACAAGTACGGCTTCTGGATCAACATGTACTCCAGCCCCGATTACCAGGAAAAAGTCGACATCATTCAGCGATTGCTGGATGAACATGGCGACGATTCCGGTTCGGAAGCGATCAAGTTCCGTACCGCGATGGAACTTGAATACAACTTCTTCGACTCAGCCTGGGTGAATGGGGACGAATAATGAAGCTCTGGAAACTGTTCGGTTCACTGATCTTGATTGGCGTCGCGTCGCTCGCTGTAGGCGCTTGTGCTGAATCGACCGACGTACCGCAGTCCGATTCAATCCGGGTCGTTGAGGCGCAATCAGACCAGGAACCGGATGTCGTTCGGGTGCAACTGGACTGGCTGCCCAACACCAATCACACCGGCATCTATGTGGCG
The DNA here is from genome assembly GCA_002239025.1 of Chloroflexi bacterium bin125. GTDB lineage: Bacteria > Chloroflexota > Dehalococcoidia > Bin125 > Bin125 > Bin125. The sequence continues at coordinate 71,379 of MPNM01000006.1, forward strand.
ATTGCCCAGGGCTGGTACGAGGAGGAAGGCATCGAGATCGAGATCCTGCCATACAGCGGCGCAGCCGGTGAAATTCTGCTCGACCAGGAAGTCGCCGATGTCGCATTCTCGTTCCCGACATACCTGCCTCTCTTCCGTGCCCAGGGGTTGGACATCGTCTCCATCGCTGCGGTATTGCAGACCAATCCCACAGAGGTCGCAGTTCTTGCCGATGGTCCGATCGAGCGTCCGCGCGATCTCGACGGTCAGACCTACGGCGGATTCGGCGGTCCGGCCGAGCAGCCACAGTGGGAGTGGGTCGTCCGCGCCGACGGTGGCAAGGGCGACATTTCCGGCGTGATCCTCGACACCGCGGCCTATGAGGCGCTCTACGAAGGGCGGGTCCAAGCGGTCGAGCCGTTCGTTACCTGGGAAGGAATTGAAGCGAGACAGCGCGGCATCGAGCTGCGCACCTGGAAGTACACCGACTTCGGCATTCCCGACTACCCGGGAGTCGTCCTGGTCGCTGCTCGCGGACTGGTTGACAGCGATCCCGAACTACTCACCCGATTCCTCGCAGCGACGATCAAGGGCTACGAGTACGCCGTTTCTGAGCCGAACGAAGCCGCCCAAATGATGATCGACATCGCCGGCGAAGACGTCTTCCCCAACCTGGAGCTGGTCTTCGAGTCCGCCCGGCTGCTGGCTGCTCAGTACTACGTCGACCCTGAAGGCCGCTGGGGTTCGCAGACGCTCGAGCACTGGGAGGGCTACACGGAGTGGCTCTTCGAGCATGGATTGCTACTCGATGTCGACGGCGATCCGATCGTCGATCCGCCCGACTACGCCGCACACTTCACGAATGACCTCTATGAAGCGGCGCGAGCGTCGAACAATTAGTAGCGACTCCTAGCGATAACGTGCGCCGTGCTGGAAGTTGAGTCGGTCGACAAGGCCTACGGTCGCGGCGATAACGAGGTCGTCGCGCTCAGCGGCGTGTCGCTGACCGTGGGCGATGGCGAGTTTGCCGCCCTGGTCGGTCCGTCCGGCTGCGGCAAGACGACATTGCTCAACCTGATTGCCGGACTGGACGATGTCGACGCGGGACGCATCCTGGTCGATGGCGCATCGGCGCCAGCGGAGGAGCGGCTCAAGCGGTTCGGTTACATGCCGCAGCAGGACATGCTCTTTCCCTGGCGCACGGTGCTTGCGAACGTGTCGCTGGGACTCGAAGTTCAGGGCATGAATCGCGCAGATGCTCGCGCCCGCGCTGCTGAGATGTTTCCTCAGTTCGGATTGGGCGGATTTGAACATCGACGGCCGCATGAACTCTCGGGCGGCATGCGTCAACGGGCCAGTTTCCTGCGTACATACCTGCTCGGCCGTCCGTTTCTGTTGCTGGACGAGCCGTTCGGCGCGCTCGACGCCATCACCCGTGGACAACTACAAGCCTGGCTCGCCGAGACCTGGAATCGGATTGGCGGTTCGGCCCTGCTGGTCACGCACGACCCACACGAAGCGGTGGCGCTGTCGGATCGTGTCTACGTCATGTCGCCACGACCGGGCCGGATCACCAACGTTCTCGAGGTTGATTTGCCGCGTCCGCGCACCGTGCGTGCCGCCGAGACCGAGGCCGCGCATCGGTTGATCGACGTGTTGCGCCATGAAACCGAGAGCGTTGGCGTCGACTCATGATGTGGCGGGCTATCAGTCTCCCCAGGTTGCGCGGATGGTTCTTCGACGTGGTCGCGCCGGTCGCGCTCACGCTCTTCGTGCTCTCCGGCTGGCAGATCTACGTCTGGCTCTCCGACATCAGACCCCAGGTGCTGCCCGGACCGATCCGGATCGTGCGTGAGAGTGTTGAGTCGGCCGGCGCCATCTGGGCGCACGCGCTGGTCACGATGTCAGAGGTCGCGGCGGGCTTTGCGATCAGCATCGTTTGCGCTCTGGCACTGGGCTTGTTGCTAGATGTGTCGACACCGCTCCGACGTGCGGTGTACCCGATCATCGTCGCCTCGCAGACGGTGCCGATTCCGGTCGTTGCGCCGCTGATGATTGTCTGGTTTGGCTTCGGCGTGTTGCCCAAGATCATTGTCATTGGCCTCTTCACCTTCGTGCCAATCGTGCTCGGCTTCGCCGCCGGACTGGCTTCTACCGAGCGCCCGACGTTGGATCTGATGCGTACGTTTGGTTCCTCACGCTGGCAGACATATCGCTACGTCAAGATTCCCGCCGCATTGCCCGACCTGTTCACTGGCCTACGAATTGCAGCAATCTATGCAGTCTTGGGCGCAATCTTTGGTGAGCTCGCCGGCGCAACGGATGGGCTCGGTATCTTCCTCGAACAATCCCGTCTATCGTTTCGGACTGACCTAGTGTTCGGAGCAATATTCGTCGTTGCGCTGCTGAGCTATCTATTGTTCCTGGCCGTTGTGCTGATTGAGCGACGGGCGATCCCGTGGCATTTCCTAAGGCGTGAATCATGATTCTGCACCGATTGATGCTGATCGCCGATCGAGAAGGCACCAATGGTCGACCGCTGGCAGACGTGATCGTCCGCGCAGCCAATGGTGTCGGCGGTCGACTGATGGTGCAACTCCGGGACCGTGATCTTGGAGACGTCGAAGTGATGTCGCTGATCCGCGCCGTCCAGCGCCGTGTGCCGCCCCAGACTGTGCTGATGGTCAATAATCGCCCGGACATCGCGCGTGCGATCGAGATTGGGCTTCACCTGCCTGCTGCTGCTGACACCCCCCGAGGTCAATACCTGCTCCTGGGCCGCTCCGTGCATGACGCGCGAGAGGCCGACATCGCCCTCGGCGACGAAGTGGACTACGCCATTGTGGGCACAGTCTTCGAGACGACTTCGCACCCGGGTCGAGTGGGCGCCGGGTTGACTCATCTGTCGGACATCCGCGCGCTGATGGGCAACATCGCTTGCTACGCGATTGGCGGGATCACCGTTGACAACGCTCCATCGGTGATCGAAGCCGGCGCCTGGGGTGTTGCTGTGCGCAGCGCCATCCTCTCAGCGGACGATCCTTCCGAGGCGGCGTATCGGCTGCACAGTAGCCTGCCGCAATGACGACCGACGCCCCGCTCAGATCTGTCATCGAAGGACGCAGCCCGTCGAGTTTCTCTTCGGTGCGCCGCGCCCGAGCAATGCTCAACAACGGACCCAACGCGCTGACCACTCTCGCCTCGGACCTGGCGGAGGCGGTATCGGATGCTTCAGATGTCCTGATCGACCGACCGTCCCGGCTGCTCTACGCGACCGATGCCTCGTTGTACGAGATGGAGCCAGTCGCGGTCGTCTTTCCCCGATCGCCCGCCGATGCCGCGGCTGCCGTTGACGTTGCGCGCTCGCACGGCGTACCGGTCTTGCCGCGCGGTGGCGGCACCAGCCTCGCCGGACAGGGTGTCAATCACGCCGTCGTGCTGGACTTCACCCGGCACATGAACTCGGTGTTGCACATCGATGCCGACGCCCGCACTGCGCGGGTTCAGCCGGGATTGGTGCTGTCGGAACTGAACAAGGCAGCCCGAAGGTTCGGATTGCACTACCCCATTGACCCCTCAACCGCGAATCGGGCCACGATCGGTGGCGGGATCGGCAACAATTCGTGCGGCACACACAGCGGTCTCTACGGTAAGACGATTGACGTCGTCGATTCAGTCGACGTGGTGCTTTCCGACGGCGCCAACCTGCGCTTCGATCACGTCGACGAGCGCCGGCTGCGGGCTCTGATCGATTCGGGTGGACGCGAAGGGCGCCTGTACCGCGACCTGCGCGAACTCGCTGAGCGCGAGCGAGCGGAAATCGGTGAGCGATTCCCCGACATTCCCAGACGGGTATCGGGCTACAACCTGGACACACTGCTTGAGCCAAGCGACGTCAATCTTTCCAACATGGTCGTCGGATCTGAGGGCACGCTTGCCGTCGTGACCGAGGCCACGGTCCAGCTTGCTCCGCTTCCGAGGCGGCGCGGAATTCTGGCCGCCCACTTTCACACGTTGATCGAAGCCGCCGAAGCGACAGTCACTGCGAACGCTCACAAGCCGGCCGCGATTGAGCTGGTTGACGACATCATCATTGAGCGCTGCCGATCAAGTGTCGGCTACGCGCCGCTGGCCGAGTTCGTCGTCGGAGAACCCGGCGCGATTCTGCTGATCGAGTGCTTCGCCGACACAGACGGGGATCTGCATGATCAGTTACGAACGATTGAGTCCCACCTCAAATCGCAGGCCATGGGATATGCCTATGTGACCGAGACCGATGCCGCTGCGCAGGCGAAGATGTGGCAGATGCGACAGGCAGGCTTGGGCCTGCTGATGTCGATGCACGGCGATCCCAAACCAGGCGCGTTTGTCGAAGACACCGCAGTGCCGCCCGAACGCCTGCCGCAATTCGTCGCGCGATTCGACGCCGCCGTCCGAGCAGGTGGGCTGCGAGCCGGCTACTACGGACATGCAGCGGCTGGCTGCCTACATATCCGGCCCGTGGTCAATGTCAAGGACCAACACGGCCTGGAACAGACCGAGGCGCTGGCGTCGGAGATCGCCGATCTCGTGGTCGAGTTCGGCGGTTCGCTCTCCGGTGAACACGGTGACGGGATCGTGCGCGGCGCATTCATGGAGAAGATGTTTGGACCGCAGTTGGTCGACGCGTTCCGCGAGGCCAAGCAGGTCTTCGATCCTGACGGTCTGCTCAATCCCGGCAAGATCATCGACACGCCCCCATTCCGCGACAACCTGCGTCTGAGTCCGGAGACGATCAATGCCGAGCCGCCCGGGTGGCTCGACTTCTCCTCCGAGGGTGGACTCGCCCGTGCAGTCGAGATGTGCAACGGACAGGGCGCTTGCCGCAAGTTCGACGGGGGCATGTGTCCCTCGTTCCAGGTGACACAGGACGAAGAACACTCGACTCGTGGACGGGCCAACCTGCTGCGACAGGTGCTTAACGGCGCCATGCCGCTCGAGGAGCTGTCCGGCGACCGGCTGCATGACGCGCTTGATCTCTGCGTCGAGTGCAAAGCCTGCAAAGCGGAGTGTCCATCGGGCGTCGACCTGGCCAAGATCAAGTACGAAGTGCTGGCCCATCGACATCAAACGCACGGTGTGCCTCTCAGAGATCGAGCGTTTGCCAACATCGCGACGCTGTTGCGACTCGGGTCGCTTGCCCCAAGGATTGCCAACTTCATCGGCTCGACGCAGGTAGCCAGACGTGTCCTGGGACGAGTGGGCGTACATCCTCAGCGGCCTGTGCCGTCGTTGGCAAGACAGTCGTTCGCTCGCTGGTTCGCACGGCGATCCTCGCCAATCGCCACTCGTGGCGATGTTGTCCTCTACGACGACACGTTCACAAACTTCGTCCATCCCGAAGTTGGAATCGCGGCGACACGAATCATTGAAGCCCTGGGATATCGGGTGATCAGGATTGAGAATCGTGCATGTTGCGGCCGCCCCTCGATCTCTAAGGGAATGCTCGACGATGCTCGCGAACTGGCAGAACGTAACGTCGGCGCATTGCTGTCCTATGCCAATGCCGGTACTCCGATCATTGGCACCGAACCGTCATGCCTGCTGACATTGCGGGACGAGTATCCGCTGTTGCTTCGCAGTGAGTCCGCCTCGCTCGTGGCGTCGCAAGCCCTGCTATTCGATGAGTGGCTAGCCCAGGAACTCAATGCGAATGACGCGCCTCGGATATTCATCGGCGACCGCGGCCCGCTGATGTTGCATACGCACTGCCATCAGAAGGCGTTGGCTGGATTTGAGCAAACACTTGACGTGCTCAACCGAGCGGGATTCAAGCCACAGGCAATCGATAGTGGTTGCTGCGGGATGGCTGGATCGTTTGGCTTCGAGGCCGAACACTACGAGATGTCGCAACGGATGGGCTCGCTGCGGCTCTTCCCAGCATTGGAAGCAGCGGCAGACACTCCAGTCGCGATCACTGGAGTCTCATGCCGGCAGCAGATCGGTCACTTCACCGACCATGAACCGCGACACGTGGTCGAGTACCTGGCGGACGCGTTGATTTCGCAGGAGTGAATCGTAGAGGCTTGGTGCCGAGGGGCAGAGTCGAACTGCCGACACCACGATTTTCAGTCGTGTGCTCTACCAACTGAGCTACCTCGGCGCGATAGCTGAATCAGCATACACTCCGCGAGCGGGAATTCCGCCCTCGGGATCTGCTCTACGGCATCACTTCGACGGTAGGCAGTACGGCTCGACGGACCTGCTCAAACACCTCTTCGATGGTCCCTCGGGCGTCCACCACATCCCACTGGTAGCGCTCCGCCATCGCCGACATTTCTTGCAGTTGCTCGCGCTGGTGCTGCATGAAACCGTCGTAGATGCTGCGGTCGTGCAGATAGTCGCCGCCCGATTCCCAGAAGTCGAACCCGCGCTCCAGCACTCGAAGCACCAGGTCTTCGGCGTCGATGTCTAGATAGACCACCTGGTCTGGAATGAGCGCAAATCCGTAGATCTGCTCCAGCCAATGACGTGAGGCCCCACGAACCACTGCCCGGGCCATGAGTGAGAAGATGTAGCGGTCGGCAAGGACGACCATCCCGGCCTGCAACGCGGGCAACATAATCCGCTCGAAGCGATCCCAGAAGTCCGTCGCGTAAAACAGATTCAATGTGATCGGGTCGAGGGTATGGCCCTGCTTGGCATCGTCGATGCCGGGACCGACCAGCGGCGAGCGTCGCAGGCCGCTGTCGACGACGCCCCAGCCATGCGCTTCCAGATAGTCGCGCAGAATGGAGATGATCGTGGAGCGGCCTACGCCGTCAGTGCCTTCGATCACGATCAACCGGCCCGGCAGCCAGTCCTGTTCGATGCCGGGAGGCGGATCGCCGTAGAACTTGACCTCGGTCACAGGCCACCTCCGGCGGCCAGCGCGGCGTATCCGGTCTGGATGTGCGCAGGCACATTGGTGATCTCGCGCTTGGGCATGCCCTCTAGCAGAGGTTCAACCAGTTTTCGGACCAACACCTGCTGATTGACGAGCGACTCAGAGGCATCGATGCGGGTAATGTCGTATTCCTCGCAGAGCGCCTCGTATTCGTCCAGGATCCTGCCCTGGAACAGCCGGAACGACTCATGCACGTCATCGGACAGTCCGAGGTCCATGCCCGCTTCGTAGAACTTGATTTCAGCGCGCGCAGCGGCGATGCGTCGGATCGACTCGTCGAGCGACACATGGAAGTAGAGCGCCAGATTGGGCGGCGGCGCGAATGAGTACAGATCGCGCACCCACTTGCGGTTGACGCCTCTAGCGGCGTCACGCGCAAACGCCGTGTAGACATAGCGATCGGCGAGGACGATCACCCCAGCCTGTAATGCGGGCAGAATCTGCTCGTGCGTCCGGCTGGCGAAATCGGCGGCGTGAACCAGGCTGAACGACATCGGGGTGAGCAACTGCTTGCGCTTGCCGCGCTTGGTCGTATCGCGGACGATGGGCGATGAGTTCCACTCGGTGAAGACGGTGACGTAACCCTCGCTGCGCAGCCACTTGTGCAGCAAGTCGAGCTGGGTGCTCTTGCCGGAACCATCAATGCCCTCGACCACGATCAGCCGACCAGGCAGCTCGGAAAAGTCTGCAGAAGTTGACACCGTTGCTTCCCTTCGTGTCGCTCGGACTTACGGCATTCGCGCACATGCGCACTATAGGCGCGACCGTCCTGGTTCAGGCTAACGAATCGGCAGGGTGAGACAGTAACGGGAACGATCACAGGCAACTTCCCTCAAAACCTTCTCATTGGTTTCGAGGGAAGCATGCCGGCCCCGAGCGTAGCCGACTACAGTCCGAGCTATCAGCCAATGGTGCCAAGTCCTTCTGCATTGCAGCCCTTCTGCAATGGCTCGATCGGACCGATTTCTTCGATTACCTGCGCGGACTTGTCGGCGCCGAACTTATCGGAGTACGTCACCGTCAAGCGCAGGAACTTGTGGGCCTGGTCCGGCGTTGGCGAATAGGTGGAATCCCAGGACTCGACATGTCCAATGGTGGTCCAGCCGTCTTCGCCGTTGCTGGAGATTTCCCAGGTCCAGACGTGGTCCTGTTCTTCGCGGTCGGGCTCGTACACGTAGGCATGGAGTACAGGCGTGCAGACCGGCGGTGGCCATTCAAGGCGTATTTGGCCTGGCTCATCAATGTCGGTCACCTGAATGGTGAGGTCCAGCGACGTTGTCGAGACACCGTCGCTTGCGGAGACCACCAGATCGAAATGGCTCCGCGACTCGTAACTGAGCCGCCAAACGTTCGTGATTTGCCCGCTGCTATCGATCGAGAATCGCTCAGCGTCATCGCCTGAGAGTGCGAGGGTCAGTGGCGTTCCATTGGGATCTGAGGCGACAATTGGGTCGCCGACCAGCGAGCCGCGGTCCAGTTCCTCGTCGACAGTGCGGCTGGCGCTGGATCCCTCATCGAAGACCGGTGGGAGATTGCGGGCATCGATGCATTGGATCGCCGCGGCGGGCACCGCGCTGTGATCGAGGTTCGCATCGTTTCCAGCCGCATCTCTGATCGTGCCGCTGGTCAGTCTCAGTTTGTTCTCACCGATCGCAAATCCGTCTGGGTCATGATCGCCTTTGACGACCTCGTAGATGAACGTCAGTGTGTTCGCGCCGGCGGCAGGACCGCTGATTGCTTCGATAAGCAGCGCCGATCGCACCAGGACCGCGGTTTTGGCTTCACCATTGAAGTCCAGTTCAAGTTCGGCCGAGCCGTCCGCCGTGACATTCTCGTCAAAGACGACGTCGACTCGGATTTCTTCGCCTGCGACATAGCCGCGATCTTCCGGTTGAGTGATGACCTTAAGTTCGGAGACGGTTGGTGAGACTAGGTCGTCTGAGCCCAGCACGTTGTGACCGGACTGGTCGTGCAGCGCTCGGTAGCCGAAGCTGCTGTACAGGCCGGTTGCCTGGGAGCGTACGAAGCCGCTGCCGAAGTAACCCGACTCTCTGCTGCCCGATGAGACGCTGAATCCGGTCGCATCGACGTCCGTGCGCTTGACGGTGTAGCTGAAGACCAACTTGTCGGTACCGGCGCCTCGTTCATAGTGAGCGCCGCGCCAACTGCCTTCGACATCTCCGACGTAGATGCTGATGCCCTTCTGACCTTCGACGACCATGTTCTCTTCGTAGGTGAGCTGAACCTCAAGGGCTTCGCCGGCCCGGTAGGCGTGACCGTCCTCCGGACTGGAGATAACGGAATCGTCTGTGATCTTGACCGAGTGCCTCCAGTCCACCGAGTGGGCAGAGTCATTGACGCCCGGGAACAGGCGGCTGGCCGCGACTCCGGTCATCGCGTCTGTGATTGAACCGCGGCCAATGAAGCCGTGGTACTGGCCCTGGCCGTCGACATATCCGCCAGGAACCACGACGCCATCGCCGTCGGTGTCGTCCCACATCACTCGCCGTCCAAAGATCAGACAGTCGCTTCCTGATCCGTCGAGGAGTGGCATTCCATACCAGCGACTTCCGATGTAGACGCCGATCGAGAGCTTGCCTTGGACATTGACTGGCGTGTCGAAGAACAAGCCGACCTTGATCATCTCGTTTAATCCGTAGGTGTCGCCGACAGCCGGACTCGAGACCAACGTGGTCCTCGTGACCTGCGGGGCCTGTACTGTTGCTGCAGCGCTGGCATCTGACGGGGTGCGAGGTCCTTGAGCCATCGCGGGAGTGCCGTTTGGCAATCCGAGAGCCAGGATTAGACCCAGAGCAACCAGCATCAGCGCCAGCAGTGGCAATCTCCTTCGACCCTCTCCATTCCCTGGCGGTTTCGTGCCTTGCCAGCCGGCGCTTGGAACTTGATTGCGGTTCATCGCAAGTCCTTTTCCTTTGCCTGATGCCGTGATGGGTTGGAGTTGTTGGTCGACCTCCTCCGACCTCAACCTATGTCCGTCGATTGCCAGGCTGGGCAGTCGTGATGCGTTTACCCGATCCGAGGCCGAGTGGGCTATGAACGTTGCGACAGCAAATCTGTGGCCGGCTTACGTTGTCGGTTCTGATGTATCGAACTTCTCGTTGCGCGACGGAAAAACGCGCCTGGATCCCCAGGTCGGCTGACGACGATTCTCCGAGACCATCAACCAGGATTGAACCCGCTAGGTCCTGCCGCGTTTGGTTACCTTGCGACCCAACCGGAGATCCAGACTTGCGGCGCCGGAGGAGGGCACGTATTGGGGAGGGCAATCATGGCGTTCGGTATCAGAACGGGTCGACAGCGAGCTATCGATGCGCTCAACGCGGCCTCTGAGGTCGTCGAGACCGCTGTGGGTCCGGTGGAATACGCGCTCCGCGGCGACGCGCCGTACGTCGTGATCTTTCACGGCACACCGCAAAGCCATCATGCAAGTTTCATCGGTGAACCCATGGAGGCGGCAGGCTTCGGAACCATCACTCCGTCGAGGCCGGGTTTTCTCAGAACACCGCTGGAAACGGGCCCGTCGTTCGAAGAGCAAGCGGACGCCGTTGCAGCTCTGTTGGATGCCCTGGAAGTTGGACAGGTCGCTGGTTACGCCATCTCGGGTGGCGGACCGAGCGGGATTCAGTTTGCCGCGCGACATCCCGACCGCGTCAGAGCGTTGATCCTTGAGGTCGCGATCACGCAGAGATACGAACCTGAGGTTTCGGACTTGATGGTCAAGGTATCGATGAGCAGCTTCGTTCAATGGCTCTCGAGCGTGATCATGAAGCGATTTCCACGCGTCGGTGTGGCGCAGTTCCTCGCGATGGAGAGCACGCTGGAAGCGATGGATCGGGCGAGAGTGGTCGATGACATCCTCGCGGATCCGGAGAAGATGGCAGTGCTGGAGAATCTGATTGTTCAGTCGCCCCCGATGGATCTGTTGCGCGCCGGCTTTGATAACGACTTGAAGCGATTCCGTGAGATCGACCAGTTACCGCTGGATCAGGTGCGTTGTCCGACGCTCCTCGCCTACGGCACTCACGACGGCGATGTGCCGTTTAGTCACGCCGAGAACGCTGCTCAGGGCATACCCAACGCAGAGCTGTTCGCCGTGGAGAACGGCTGGCATCTGCTGGCCCTGAGCGACGGCGACGGTGCATACCTGGAAGCAGAAATCGACTTCCTGCGAGAGCATCTCGTCAGATAGCGACATCCGTGACGCTCGTCAGCTTGAGTACCTGTTCATGTCTCTGCATGTCGCCTGGAAGAGTTCTCATCATGCCCGCGCTTGTCGTGGGCATCTCGCAGCCTCAAGCGAAGACTTGGGTACTCAGCGCGGCGAGATTGCCGCGTCTGAGCGCGGCAATGACGGTAACTGGCAAGTAAGAACGATGAGAAGTGAAAAACAGGGTTGGTGGGCTTGACTGAACAATACCAAGAACCGACTCGGATTCGATCATCGCCCCGTCGGTCGGCATCGGGATCGTATAGGTCAAGGTGACCTGCTTGGGGGCAATCTTGATGCGCTTGACGAAGTTCCTGATGAGGGACTTGCGCTCGGGGATGCTGCCGGCTTGCAGGAACTCGCGGAAATCGGCGACGTAGCGCTTGATCTCCCGGCTGGAGGGGAGTTCAGCTCTACGTTGTTCCAGTTGGAGCGTTGCGTTCTCGTGCGCGGCGGCGAGTTGGTCTTCCTGGCCGCGCAGCGAGTGGATGCGGGGCGACAAATCCTGGTAGGTGAGGTCGCTGTTCTCCAGTGCGTCGTAGAGTTTGGCCAAACGCCTGCGCACGTCGGCGAGTTCAGTCTCAACTGCCTGCCGCTGGGTGTTGAGTTCGGCCGCCATCGCGTCGATTTCCTCGGCCACCATCTGAACCAGTTCGATGATCGTTTGCTCGTTGAGGATGCGCGTGAGGACTTTGTGCGTGACCAGTTCCTCGAGCTTCGGCGCGCTGAGGTAGGGCGCTTGGCAAGCGCCGGCGCCTTCGCGGTGCAGGGTGTTGCAGACGTAGTAAGAGAATTTTCCGCCCTTGGCCCCGTGGCCGACGAACGACTTGCCGCAACGCCCGCAGCGCAGCAGCCCTGACAGCAGGAACTTGCTGCCGACTCCCCGCGGCGCACGCGCCTTGGGACTGCGTGCCTTGAGACCGCGCCCAACCGCCTCGAACTGCTCGCGCGAGACGATCGCCGGCCAGGCGTTCTCGACCCGGACCGGATCGGGCGCCTGCCCGTCCTTGGCCGTGCGTCCCCAGACCGAGGTGCCGGTATAGGCCTCGTTGGTCAGGAGATAGTGCAGGCGGCGCTTGTACCAGCGCCGGCCTTGGATCGTGATACCGCGCTCATTTAGGTCGCGTGCGATCTCCTTGAGACCAAGGCCGCGCTGCGACATCTCGAAGATCTGCTTGACGATCGGCGCTGTTTGAGGATCGAGTATGAGCGTCGGGCGCTCCTTCGGACCGTCCTGGACCTTGACCCGCTCATAGCCATAGGGCGCCTTGGAGGCGAGGAAAAACCCGCGCGAGGCGGCCTCGCGCATGCCGCGCGTCACCTCCTGGGCGAGGTTCTCGGAGTAGAACTCATCGACGCTTTCGATGATCGCTTCCATCAGTTTGCCGGTCGGGGTGTCGTCGGCATGCTCGGTGATCGAGGTGACTCGGATCCCGCGACGGCGCAGCATCGACTTGAAGGCGACGGCGTGCTCGCGCTTGCGCGTGAAGCGCGAGAACTTCCAGACCAGGATCTCCTGGAACGGCGCGTCAGTCTGCGCCGCCTCATCCAGCATCTGGCGGAACTTGGGACGGTTGGCGACACGCCCGCTTTCGGCCTCGTCGACGTACTCGCGAACGACCACATACCCGTTTCGTTCAGCGAAATCCCGGAGCGCGCGAAGCTGCGCGGCGACCGAGAGATCGACGTCTTGACGGTCCGAGGAGACCCTGGCGTAGAGCGCCGCTGGAATCAGTTCGGGTGATTGATCCATCGCAGTTCTCCTTTGCTCCGGGCCGCCACTCGCAATGGCGGCGGATCAATGTTCGAAACATCGTATCCCAGCCAGACAGCCCTCTCCAGATAGGGCAGCAAGTCCAATACAGAACGAAAGTCTGGGCCAGACCAGTTGATTGACAGGGGCAGCGCGGTTCTTCCATACAGCGCTCTGGCCGGACAGGATCACGGTATTGGACCCTCCGGACAGGTTGAGGATGCACTGCTTGAACTGCACACCGATTACATGCTCAATTCAGTAGTCCTGTACGTTCAGTGCACAGACAGTTGTCCGTTCTTGTGGAAGACTGTCCCGGTGCGAAGGGAGGTCGGCCGATGAGCGAAACTCGTGCGAAGACGAAAGCGGAACTGGCGAGAGCGGTGTCCCAGCGCAGCAACGTTGCCCCGAAGGACGCGGAGCGGGTGTTGGAAGCGTTCGCCGACGTAGCGCTGGCGGAGCTCTCGGCGGATGGGCCGGGGGTGGTGACGCTCCTGGGCTTGGTCAGGGCCGATGTGGCGCCGCAGACGGGACGAGCCGAGCACATGGGCCGCAATCCGGCCACTGGTGAACCGATGACGATCGCCGCCCGTCCGGCGCGGTTGCGCGGCAAGGTCAGGCTGCGATCGCTCAAGCGGCTGCGCGACGTGCTTGAGTCGTGAACGCTTCGAGGAAACAGGTTCGCAAGCGATCCCTCAGCCATCCTGGCCGGTAGAGCGCATCCCTCGGTTCAACCAGTCGCCGGAGGAACGGGCGACGAACGCATTGACTGACCAGATGGCGCCATGCCGCGAACTGCCTCGCGCATTGCCGTTTCCGATTCGCCCCGGCCAGCCAACGGACAATCGGGCGGCGGAGGAATCTGGTAGTTGATGGCAGCGTGGTCTGGCCGCACGACGATCCGCTTCGAACCACGTGATGAGCTCCGCGCTCGGCCTCGTTCGGCTGCGCCCGGAGCTGCGCGGCGACCGAGAGATCGACATCGTGCCCGTCGCTGGAGACCCTGGCATAGCGAGCCGCCGGGGTCTGAGCTAACTCGTTATTCATCTTATGTTTCCTCTACGCCCTAGTGCGACCGTACCGGCGCGCACAGATTCTGAGCCTGGCGCAATTCCGGTCTCCTGTGCGCGCGGACCAGAATAGACGTTCTTTGTCTATCTGGTAGCCACAGTCTTCTACAGAGGACAACACCGGTTCATCAAGCGGAACACTCCAGCAAGCGATTTGGGCCGAATCCTCGTCAGCGGTCTCAACGCCCTTGAATCCCAAACAAACGTGTTGATAGATTGGCGCCGCATTGAACACGGGTTCTATTCGTCCATGCCATTTGCACGGACTCGATGCGACGGAACAGGAGGGAGGGCTTGTGGATTCGACAGCAGCATTGACCGAGGAGCAGGAGCAACGGCGCCGGGAGGGCCTGCGCATGCTGGCGCGGATCATCGCGCGCCACTACCTCGAACAACCGGAGCAGCACCTGTCTGAGCCTGAACCAGCCGAGCCAGGAGAACGACCGGGCCGACAAAGAGCCAGCGCAGAGAGCCGGGAACCGGCCGCCAGGGAGGATGCGTGATGACACGACGAACCGGATCGCCGCGGGTGCGGCTGAAGCCCGAACCGCTCTGGGAGCGCATCAACCGGCTCAACATCAGCCAGAACGAACTTGCCGAGCTGGCCGACATCTCGTCCGGCTATCTCTCGCAACTGATCAGCGGCCGCAAGAGTCCGTCGCCGGATGTGCGCCGGCGCTTGCAGGCGGCCCTGGACATCGGCGGCTTCGACGAGCTGTTCGTTCAGGAGTACGAGGATGAGTGAGCGAAACACTGACTCGGAGTTGCGGCCGGGCGTCTGCTTCTTGCCCGACGACTTTCCCGAGCGTCTCGAGTCGTTGAAGGAACTGACCGGCCTGTCCTGGGAGCGGATGGCTGCGGCGATGGGCGTGGACAGCCGGCAGTTGCACCGCTGGCGGAACGGGACGGCGCCCAGCGGCGAAGCGATGCTCTCGCTCGTGCGACTCGCGACTAAGGTGCCGAACGGCCTCCCGGAACTGTTGGACGACGACTCGCTGGTCGTACAACGAGAGCAACGTTGAACGGATGGCAGGGCGGCAACGGCGCCAGTACCGGACTGAACCATCGCAGTTCCCTACGGGCTTTGCGGACAAGTTGGCTGAGTTCCGCGCCGCCGCTGGTCTCTCCTGGCGAGAGCTGGCGCGACTGCTTCGGGTGAATGTCCGCACGGTGCACCGCTGGCGCAACGGTGCCAAGCCGGACGCCGGTCACTTGCTGTCACTGCTGGAGCTAGCGGCCGATCGACATCTGCTCCACATCCTTGCGCCGAATCTGGTCGGGTGTCGATTGGCGACCATTCAGCAATCTCGAGGAGATGAGCCACTCGATCGAGCGGCCCCCTTGGAGCGGACGGAGAGTGTGTCTGCGTGCACACGGATCGCGTGACGCGGACAACGCAACATTCGCACGCATCGAACTAGCGGGATCTGTCCGATCCGGTCTCGTTTTGCGGACATACCGTCGAACCCATCGGAGGTAGCCATCGTCGTTCCGACGTGACGCGCATCGGACGCTCACGGTTGGAACCCAGTCGACCTGCAGTTCCCCTGCAGCATCCAGGCCCGGCGCAGAATCCGTTCTGCGCTGCCGGCCGACGGAGGCGCAGGGACGGAGATGGTCGGCGAACGACGGCTGAGGACGGAACAACGGCGACTCTTGCGACTGATTGGGCTGATGCCGCTGGCATCGGCTGGCGACCTGGCCCCGATCCTGAATGTCCGGGAACCAGCCGTGCGGGCGCGACTGGCGAGGTTGCGCCAGGGCGGATGGGCGGTGTCGATTCGGCGCGGGATGACCGAGCCGCCACAACCGCGCTGGTTCCTGACCAGCCGGGCGCTGGCCGAGCTCTACGCGACCGACCACACGCACCTCTCCCCGCGTGAACTGGCCCGCGGCGACGGGGGCGAGCCGCCCGCCGCGAGCCGAGCCGACTGGCTGCCGGTCGCGCTCGACCATGAGCATCTCGGACACAATGAAGACCTGGGCCTGTCGCCATTCCGGTCGGGCTCGGATCAGGCGGCGGACAGACACGAGCATCCGCCCTGGACGGCGACGGCTCGCGGGGTGCAGGTCGCCTTGCGCCGGCTGGCGATCCTGGAGACGGTCTACCGCCTCGCGCCGGCGCTCACAGCGGACGGCCACCTGGACCGGCCGGAGTGGGACGCGCCTCCCGGGTTGAGCGACTTCCGCCTGATGCGACTGGGCGGCTACTTCTGGGCCGTGGCTCGCTACGGCGCGGATTGCTGGATCCCCTTTAGCTACGCCGGGCTGCACGCTACCGAGCGGGTGCTCAGACGCAAGCAGCAGCACCGTTTCTGGAATCTCGATTGCTACTCGGCCGAGCGCGAGCGCCTCTTCCGGATCAGCAACCGGGTCTTCTACGAGGACCCCGAGCAGGCGGTCGAGCCCTCGGCCCTGGTCGTGGTCGGCGCCGACCGCTGGGCGGTCGACCTGGCGCGGCGCACGCTGGACGCGGAGACGCCGACGCTGTTCTGCACGCCCGACCGGCGCTGCTCGGGGCCGGTCGAGCCGCGAGTGTCGCGCGACCTCGTCTCCGACCCCCAGACGCGGCTCAACCCGGGCCGCTCCGAGCGGTTGGCCCGCTGGCTGCGCCGCCAGCCCGACCTGGACACGCTCAACGGTCTGCTGGCCTACCGGTTGTTCTTGCTGATCGCCGAGTTCCCGGCGATGCGCGCCGGATGGCTGCGCGAGATATCGGGTGGCTCGGCAACCGGCGTCGGAGCGATTCTGCAGCGCTTCCTGGCTACGGGATTGGCCGCGAGATACGAGGGACGCTACTACCTGGCCGAGGCGGGCATGCGCCGCGCCGCCAACCTGAGCCGGGTACGGCCGGCTCAGATTCGCAACCGACACGGCGCCTACCTGCGGCGCGCCTACCGACTGCACGAGCGGCGCCATGACGAGGGCGTAAATCGCCTGGTGCTCGGGTTTGCTCGCGAGGGCGTCCGGGCTTATGCCGGCTGGCGCGGCGAGGTCAATATCCCCCGCCTGACCCAACTGCGACCCGACCTGCTGCTGCTCGTGACCAGTGGTCCGTTCGGTCCCGGACCCTATGCGCTGGAGTTTGAGCGAAAGGCCGAGTATCGGAGTGGTGTTGCCCGCAAGCTCGGCCCTCACCGGCGCGCGGCGGCGGTCGGACAGGGACTGCCTGTGCTGTTCGTCTGCGAGACGGAGCGTGCTGCGGCGCGGTTCATTGCCGCCCGCGGCCGGCTGCCGCTGCTCGCGACTTCGCTCGAAGCGGCAGTGGCCGGACCGCTGACCGGAGCGGGCAGCGTATGGAGCGAAGCGGGCCGTTCGGTGCGGCTTGAGTGCGAGTCCTGAGTCGTTCTCTTTGGCCAACAGCCGATGTCAGTTGACGAAAGTATCTGTAAATCACTCTGGATACACGCATGATATGCACACAACTCACAACTGACACACACTTGGTGTGAGATAATTCTCCAACCGGACTGACGCGATGTGGGCCGTGGGGCCCGTGAGGGAAAGCGTGCCGAGTGTTCGCCTTCTGGCAACGCCGTTCTAGCGACTCGCGTGCGCAGGTTGATCGGCGGCGCTGGCCGCGAGATCGTAAGTTAAGCCCCCCCCCCCCCGAGTTACGAACCACATAACGCACATCCGCAACCGCTCCCTGTCCGACGCCGGGCCGCCCAACTTGTCGTCACCCTTGCGATCCTGCTGATCGCGGCATTGGCCGGCGCGCAGCCCGCGTTTGGCCAGGACGAACCGCAGCCCCCTGCCGCGCCCGGCGGATTGCACGTCTCCACCGAGATCGGCTCACTTGATGTCGATGTCGACTGGGACGACGTGGACGACGCCACGCGCTACGTGGTCCGCTGGCGGACAGCGGAACCGGGCGGGAAGCTCAACAAGGGCGAAGAGGTCTCGGTCTCCAGGGCGGAAATCACGGTCGCGGGCACCGGCGCCTGGGTCGTCCGGGTGCAGGCCTGTAACGACGCGGGCTGCGGAACGCCCAGCGCCGAGAAGTTCGAGGTCGAACCGGCGCCCGAGCCGGAATCGACGCCTGAGCCGGAGTCCGAGCCTGAGCCTGTTGCAGACACTGAGAACGCGCAGGCGCAGACCGAGCTGACGGTCTCCGTCCGCGCCAGCGCGACCGCTCCCTTCGCCGGCGAGCAAGTCCGCTTCAGCGCCGACATCGACGGCGCGCCCGAGGGCGAACAACCGACGTATCAATGGGAGTTGAGCTACGGCGGCGACCTCTGGTTCCCCAGCGGCAGCGACCCGACCTTCTCCTACCTGCCGCACCAACCCGAGACGGCCAGCGTGCGGGTCAGCGTGCGCTATGCCTCAGGGGTGTCGGCCAGGTCGGCGCCGCTGAGCGTGACCTGGCGGGTGTTCGAGCCCAAACCGCAACCGCCGACCGCGGAGGGCGCCAGGGGAGCGGTAGAGCAGGTCTCGGTCACGATCCGCCACGACGAGACCGTGCCCAGACCGTTCCAACCGGGCAAGCTGGTGGCGCTGGTGAGCAATCTGCCCGACGGCGAACAGCCGCGCTACCGCTGGGAGATGAACCTGGGCGGCGACTGGTGGGTCGTCGGCAGCGAGCGCGCGTTCCCCTGGAGCGCCACCCTGAAAGAGACGGTCCGGTTCCGGGTGACGGTCTTCATTGGATCGGACCAAGCCGTCACCTCTGACGAGCTAGCACTCGACGGGACGGCAGGCAAGGCCACCCGGGACGTGAACGCGGCGGCGACATCCGTGGCCCTGATCGGAAACAGCGGGCAGACGTCCTTCGGGAACCCGCAGCTCACCTCCGATCGAGCTCAGGCGTTCACGACGGGCAGCCACAGCACGGGCTACAAGCTGACCAGCGTGCAGATCGACTTCAAGACGAATGCGGGGGCGGCATACGCGTCCGACGTGAAGATCATGAACGACGGCGGTGCTGGACCGGGCAGCACCACGCTGGGCACGCTGACCGATCCGGCGTCGTTGGTCGCGGGGCTCAATGAGTTCACGGGAGACGTCGACCTGGCCGCCAGCACGACCTATTACGTCGTCATTGACTCGTCTGTTGCCGACTTCGACACAATATTGGACGGAACATCATCGAATGACGAGGATTCGGGCGGCGCGGCCGGTTGGAGCATCGGGGATGACGGACATTCCCGGGGTGCGACCAGCACCGGCGCATGGTCCTCGAACGCAAATTCGTTGAAGATCATCGTCAACGGTTATGAGAAACAGGCGCCATCGGTAAGCAACACGGGCCAGACCTCCGTTGCGTCACGGTCACTCGCGAACAATCTTGCCCAGGCGTTCACGACCGGGGACCATGCGAAGGGTTACACGCTCACCGCGCTCGGGTGGCGACTCTCGTCCGTCGGGACAGCAGAGCCGAGCCATACCGTCAAGATCTGCCCTCAGAGCGGCACTGAGCCGTCCACTTCCTGCCTGGGCACGTTGGAGAACCCACTCTCTCTGACGGTCGGAACGAACCGCTTCACGGCAGCGGGCGGCGGCATAAGGCTCGACGCAAACACCACGTACTTCATGGTCCACGAACTCGTCACGGCAGGAACCGGGTCCTATGCCGCTGCGCGGACGAACTCCGACGACGAAGACTCGGGCGCGGCCTCCGGGTGGAGCATCGGCAACGACTTCCTGGTCGATGTCAGCGGCACGTGGCACCCCCTCACAAGTCCATTGCAGATCTACATCGAGAGCGATCCGAACATCGCGCCCGCCGTGGCCAGCGCCGAGATCGACGGCACCAAGCTGGTGCTCACCTTCGACGCGGATCTCGACACCGCTTCGGGCACGGCCGCGGGCGCGTTCACGATCAAAGCCGACGGGACCGCGCAGACGGCCACCGCGATCACGATCGCCGACAGGACGGTCACGCTCACGGTGCCGACGGTCACCCCGGGCCAGACCGTCACCGTCAGCTACACCAAACCCGCCTCGAGCCCGCTCAAGGGCGCGGACGACTCGGAGGTGGATGGGTTCACCGATCAGGCGGTGACCAACAACACCTTGTCGATACGGCTGGTCCAAAACACCTCTCAAGCGGACACAGTTAATGGACCGCTCGACGACGATCGGGCGCAATCGTTCACGACGGGCAGCAAGAGTTTGGGCTACCGGCTGACCAGCGTGCAGCTCGGCGTCGACGTGGCAGGGTCGCCGAGCTATACCGCGACGATCGTGCGCGACACCGGCGCCGGACCGGGCAACCTCGCGGTGGCCACGCTGGCGAAGCCGTCTTCGTTGACCGTGGGGTATGAGAACGAGTTCACGGGCGAGGTCGACTTGCTCCCCAGCACGACCTACTTCTTCAAGGTCGACATGTCAGCGAGCGCCCTCGCCGTGGAGCTGAAGCTAGCGCTCGTGAACGGCGAAGTCGGCGAGCCCGGCTGGAGCATCGGCAACGACCATCACGAACGACTTTGGAGCAGCAACGGCGCCTGGAGTGCCGTATTTCAGTCGTTGAAGATCCAGGTCAACGGCTATGCGAAGGCGCCCGCCCTGGACAAAGCGGAGATCGACGGCGCCGAGCTGGTGCTCACCTACGACGGGAATCTCGACACCGCTTCGGCCACGGCCCCGGGCGCGTTCACGATCAGCGTGGGCGGCGGGGCCGCCCAGGCGGCCACCGCGATCACGATCGCCGGCAAGACGGTCACCCTCACGGTGCCGGCCGTGACCGACCAGCAGACGGTGACCGTCACCTACACCAAACCCGACGACAACCCGCTCAAGGGCAGCAACGCGGAGGCGGTGGCCGGCTTCACCGATCGGCCGGTGACGAACAACCCGTCAATCACGGCGCGTGCCCTGATCGGAAACGGCCTGCAGCCAGGCGCCGCCGGCTTATTCCTTGACGGCGATCGAGCCCAGGCGTTCACCACGGGCCCCAACAGCGATGGCTACAAGCTGACCAGCATCCAGCTTGGATTCGGTACAGCAGGGTCGCCGACCGATTACGCGGTGAAGATCATGAACGACGGAGGTTCTGGGCCGGGCACCACCAAGTTGGCCGAATTGGTCGGCCCGACGTCGCTTACCGTGGGGCTCAACGAGTTCAAGGCCTCTGGCACAGGAATCGATCTGGCCGCCAACACGACGTACTACATCCTTGTGGACCTGGGCGCGAGCGACAGCACGTTCACCCATACGACAACGACATCCAAAAGCGAGGACACGGGCGGCGCGAACGGCTGGAGTATTGCGAACAGTTACTACAAGCGAAATGTCAACAACAGCGGCTCGTGGACTGAGTTCATCACAAGAATACTGAAGTTCGTCGTCAACGGCCATCCGAAGCTTCCGGCAACCTCAGCGCTGATCGGGAACAACTCGCAGGGGGACAACTCTGAGTTCGGTTTCGACGCGGATCGGGCCCAGCCGTTCACGACGGGCACCAACAGCACGGGCTACCGGCTGAAGAACGTGCAGCTCGGCGTCAAGACGGCGGGCTCGCCGACCAATTACAAGGTGAAGGTCATGTCGGACAGCGGTTCGGGGCCGGGCGCCGAGTTGGCCACGCTGGAGAACCCGTCGTCTTTGACCGTGGGGCTCAACAGTTTCACCGGCGATGTCGACCTGACCCCCAACACGACGTACTACATCGTCGTGGACCAGACCGATATCAGCACTGCGAAGTGGAAGCGCACGGCGTCGGATGATGAGGACTCGGGCGGTGCGGCCGGCTGGAGCATGGGGGACAGGTTCTGGACCCGAAGCTATGGCTCGGCCGGCGCATGGCGCGAGGCGGTGACCTCAGACATCTTGAAGGTCGTCGTCAACGGCTATGCGAAGCCGACGTCGTCCACGGCGACGGCCGACGCGGGCGAGGACCAGACGGTGCAGACCGGCGACCCGGTGACCCTGGACGGCAGCGGCTCGGCCACCACCAAGGCGGGCGCCACCCTGACCTACACCTGGACCCAGACCAGCGGCCCGGCGGTGACGTTGAGCGACGCCACCGCTGCGAGGCCGACCTTCACCGCGCCCACATACCGGGCGGATTACGTGTTCTCGCTGGTCGTCGACGACGGCGACGGCATCAGCATGGCGGACACAGTGATGGTCGCGGTGCGGCCGCCGATCAACCCGGCCACCGCGCCCTGTCAGAGTCCCGACGAAGGCGCCGCGGTCGACGCCACAGTGATCTCAACTCCCACCACCACCGCCGCCGCCGTCACCTGGGGCGCGACGACCACCGGCGGCGCCGGCACGGCCGACCTGTACTTCTGCTCGCCCGACGGAACCCGGGAGCTGGTCGGATCCGCAATCGCTGCCGGGACCACCCGGACCAAGTCCGGACTTGAGAGCGGCACGAAGTACTGGGTCGGGGCGCTCAAGACCACGACCAGCGACGGCTCGGTCTCCTGGTCGGGCTGGACGGCCGCGACCACCACCGGTAGCGCCTCGATCGTGGCGGTGCAGATCGCCTCGACGCCGCGCTGGGACGCCGACGAGGACGGGGAGCCGGAGACCTACGGGCGGGGCGACACGATCCAGATCGATGTGACCTACAGCCAGGACGTCACCGTCACGGGCGCGCTCGACAAGGTTCGCGTGCGCCTCGATGTGGGCACTGACGACTCGGATTTGTCCAACAGCCAGGAAGTGGCCAAGGCCGCGAGCCACAGCGGAACCAGGCTGCGTTTCGAGTACACCGTCAAGACGAACGATGTGGACTCCGACGGTGTCTGGGTGCAGACCCAGAACGCGATGAGCGACAAGATCATCTTCTTGGCCGGCGGCGCGACCCTCAAGAACGGCGCCAACAACGCCAAGCTGACCAAGAGCGGGCTGCCGACCAGCGGCGACCCGAAGCACAAGGTCGATCACCAGCACTTCGCGACCGTTCCGGCGTTCCCCAACGCGACGGAGACCCTGACGATCGACGAGAACAGCGCCGAGGGCGTCACCGTCGGCACGGTGACGGCGACCGACGCCGACGGCGACACGCTCTACTACAGCCTGGACACCACCACCGGCGACCATGCCCGCTTCACGGTCGGGCAGACGGGCGCCGACGCGGGCACGATCAAGGTCGGCCCCGGGCAGAACTTCGACTTCGAGACGCCGCCGAACAGCTACACGGTGACCGTCAACGTCACCGACCGCAAGGATTCCGACGGCAACGCCGAGACGCCTCCGTACACCATCGATGACACGGTCGTGGTCACGATCAATGTGATCAACGTCGAGGAGCCGCCCGACGCGCCGACCGTCACCGCGGTCACGGGGGCCTCGACGACCAGCGTCACCGTCACCTGGACGGCGCCGAGCGACACCGGCGCGAAGGCGATCACCGACTACGACCTGCGCTACTACGAGGGCAGCGCCGAGCCCACCGACGCGGCCGACTGGGTCGAGGAGGGCGAGACCAACGGCCACACCCACACCGGCACCGCGACCACCGCGACGATCACCGGGCTCGCCGAGGACACCACCTACCAGGTCCAGGTGCGTGCCGAGGGCGACGGCGAGGGCGCCTGGTCGACCACCGGCTCGGGCGCGACGCTGACCCCGCCGGCGGCGCCTCGCGGCCTCTGGGCCCAGGCGTCCACCACGTTCTTGATCCTGCAGTGGTCCAACCCGGGCGATTCGACGATCATCAGGTACCAGACCCGCCACAGCACCGACGGCGGCACGACCTGGACCGGCTGGACCAACCTCCACGGCAGCAACGCGTCCACCGTCTGGACCAACCTGTCTAACTTGACCAGCGGCACCTACTACGACGTCGAGTTGCGTACGGTGCACAGTATCGGCGGGAGCTGGAGCGCCTCGACCGGCGGCACGCCCTCAACCTCGGGAATATTGGGGCCCTCCAACCTGCGCGCCACCGCCGCGGACGGCCAGGTCACCCTGAGATGGACCCGGAACTCTTCTGCGACCAGGCAGCGGGTTCGCCAGCGGGTGGCCGGCGGGAGTTGGTCCGATACGTTGCTCGGCGGGGGCGCCGGCACGCACACCGCGACGGGTCTGACCAACGGCACGACCTACCGCTTCGAGGTACAGACCGGACAAACCAACTCATGGGACAAGTCGAGTACCATCGACGTCACTCCGACAGCGCGGGCCGTTGCGCCGGGCAACTTCACCGCCCTGCCCGGCGACCGCTCCATCTCGTTGAGCTGGGACAATCCGGGTGACGCGGGGATCACCGCGTACCAGATCCGGGTCAGCGACGACGGCGGCGCCACCTGGGATCCGGACTGGGCCGACATCACCGGCAGCGACGCGAACACGACCATGCACAGCCTGTCGAGCCTGACCAACGGCACGACCTACACGATCGAGGTGCGCGCGTCGCGGGGCATGATTCACGGCGCGGTCAGCTCCGCGACCGCCACTCCCAACCTGCCCCCGCCCGCTCCCAGCGGTCTCAGTTCAACCGCTGGCGACGGGCTAGTCGACCTGAGCTGGACCGATCCGGGTGACTCAAGCATCACCAAATACCAGACCCGCCACAAGGCAGGGTCCGGCGCCTTCAACGCGTGGGCCGACATCGCCAGCAGCGGCGCGACCACGACCTCGCATCGGGTGACCGGATTGACCAACGACACGAGCTACACGATCGAGGTCAGAGCGGTCCGTAGCGGCCCGCTGTACGGCGCGTCGTCCAGCACCACCGCCATCCCGAGGCCGACCGTTCCTGCGGCGCCGGCCAGTTTCACCGCGACCCCCGGCGACGGCCGGGTCGATCTGGCCTGGACCGATCCCAGCAACAGCCAGATCACCGCATACCAGTACCGCTACAAGGCGGGCACTGGGAGCTGGAACCCCAACTGGACCGACATCTCCGGCAGCGGCGCGACCACCACCATGTACACGGTGATGGGCCTGACCAACGACACCACCTACACCTTCGAGGTGCGCGCCAAGGCCGGGACCACCATCGTCAGCGATGCCAGCAGCGCCACCGCGACGCCCCGGCCTACGGCTCCGCCGGCGCCGGCCAGTTTCGCAGCGACCGCCGGTGACGGGCGGGTGACGTTGAACTGGACCGACCCGAGCGACACTCAGATCAGCAGGTACCGGTACCGCCAGAGCACCGACGGCGGAATGAACTGGTCGTCGTGGATGGTGATCTCCGGCAGCGGCGCCGCCACGACCATGCACACGGTCACCAGTTTGACAAATGACACCGACTACTCCTTCGAGCTGCAGGCCCGCCGGGGCACGGCCACGTGGGGTGCGTCCGGCAGCGCCACCGCCACGCCGCGTCCGGCGGCTCCGTCGGCGCCGGCCAACCTCAGCGCCGATGTCGGCGACAAACAGATCACGCTGCGCTGGAACAACCCCAACGACAACCGGATCACCGAGTACCGGTACCGCCAAAGCACCGACGACGGCGTGAACTGGTCCAACTGGACCGACATGGGGGCCGGTGCGGCCACCGTCTCGTACACAGTGACCAGTTTGACCAACGACCAGGAGTACAAGTTCGAGGTGGAGGCCCGCCGCGGGACGCAGACGTACGGCTCCGCCAGCAGCGTGACGCAGACGCCCCGCCCGCCGGCGCCGCCCGCGCCCGCCGGTCTGACCGCCGATCCCGGCAACACAACGGTCACGCTCGACTGGACCGACCCCTCCGACACGCTGATCAGCGTCTACCAGTACCGCCAGAGCACCGACGGCGGCGCAACCTGGAACCCGGACTGGGGCGACATCTCTGGCAGCGACAAGGACACCATCACCCACGCGTTGACCGGGCTGACCAACGACACGACCTACACGTTCGAGGTACGCTCGCGCCGGGGCACGGCAACGACGGGTCCCGCGAGCCGTGTGACCGTCACGCCGAAGGCGCCGCCGCCCGCGCCGCGCGGCCTCTGGGCCCGGGGCCTGGACGGGGAAGTCGAGCTTCGCTGGTCCAACCCGGGCGATTCGACGATCACCAAGTACCAACTCCGCCAGAGCACCGACGACGGAGCCACCTGGAACCCCGACTGGACCGACATCCCCGACAGCGGCGCGAACACCACCATGCGCGACGTGGTCAGCCTGACCAACACCACCTACTACGACTTCGAGTTGCGGGCGGTGCGCGGCACGAGCAACGCGGGCACGTCCGCCGCGATCGGCGTCGAGCCCAGCAACAGCGGACTATCGGGGCCCAACAACCTGCGCGCCACGGCCAGCGATACCCAGGTCACCCTGGCATGGGATCAGGCCACGCTCGCGACCCGGTACCGGGTCCGGCACCGGGCCAGCACCACTACCACTTGGGAGAGCTGGACGACTATCTCGAGTGGGACCACCACCACGCACACCCAGACGGGTCTGACCAACGGCACGACCTACCGCTTCGAGGTGCAGACCGGACAATCCGGTTCATGGGACCGGCGCAGCGCGGTCGAGGCGACGCCGACGGAGCGGGCCGCGGCGCCGCTGAACTTCACTGCGTTGCCGGGCAACCGCACGATCATGTTGAGCTGGACCGACCCGAACGATTCGAACATCACCAAGTACGAGTACCGCTACAAGGCGGGCAGCGGGAACTGGAACCCGGACTGGACCGTCATCACCGGCGCCGGCGCCACCACGACCATGCACACGCTGTCGAACCTGACCAACGGCACGACCTATACGGTCGAGTTGCGCGCCTCGCGGGGCACGGTGGTCGGCGCGGTCAGCTCCACCACCGCCACCCCGAACCTGCCGCCGGGCCGGCCGAGCGGTCTCAGCGCCACCCCGGGCGACACGAAGGTCGACCTGAGCTGGACTAATCCGTCGGACTCGAGCATCGTCAACTACCAGTACCGTGTCAGCGACGACAGCGGCATGACCTGGTCTCCGGACTGGACCGACACCGGCACGGCCACCACGACCACGTTGTCGGTGACCGGGCTGAAAAACGACACGACCTACACGATCGAACTTCGGGCGGCCCGCAGCGGCCGGCTCTACGGTCCGGCGGCCAGCAGGACCGCCACCCCCAGGCCGACGCCGCCGCTGGCGCCGACCAGTTTCACCGCGACCGCCGGCGACCGTGAGGTCGAGTTGGCTTGGGCCGATCCCAGCGACACCCTGATCACCAAGTACCAGTACCGCCAGAAGGTGGGCACCGGGAACTGGGCCAACTGGACCGACATCTCCGGCGCTGCCACGACCATGCACACGGTGACCGGTTTGACCAACGACACCACCTACTCTTTCCAGGTGCGGGCCCGGCGCGGCACGGTCACCCACGGCCCAGCCAGCAGCAGCGCCTCCGCGACGCCGCGGCCGACGGCTCCGCCGGCGCCCAGCGGGCTGACAGCCACGGCCGGCGATGGCAAGGTCGACTTGAGCTGGACCGATCCGAGCGACAGTCTGATCAGCAAGTACCGGTACCGGGTCAGCGACGACGGCGGCATGACCTGGGGCAACTGGACGGTGATCTCCACCAGCAGCGCGGCCACCACCATGCACACGGTGACCGGCCTGACCAACGACACCCCCTACAGTTTCGAGCTGCAGGCCCGCCGCGGCACGGTCACCGTCGGTCCGGCCGCCAGCGCGACGGCGACGCCGCGACCGGCGGCGCCGCCGGCGCCAACCAACCTCCGCGCCGAGGTCGGTGACGGTCAGATCACGCTGCGCTGGAACAATCCCAACGACAGCCGGATCAGCGTGTACTCGCACCGCGAGAAAGAGGTCGGCGGCAACTGGAGTCCGAACTGGACCGATATCCCGATGAGCAACGCCAACACGACTTCCTTCGTGAGCACCGGTCTGACAAACGACGACACCTACCACTTCGAGGTGCGCGCCCGCCGCGGAACGGTCACGTACGGCGCGGAAAGCAGCGTGACCGGGACGCCGCGGCCGGACCCGCCGCCGGCACCGAAGGGGCTGAGCGCCGATCCGGGCAACGCGCAGGTCACGCTCAACTGGACCGACCCCATGGATCCGGACATCCGCGTCTACGAGATCCGCCAGAAGGCCGGCAACGCCGCCTGGACGGCGTGGGCTGACATCTCCGGGAGCGACAAGGACACCATCACCCACATCGTGTCGAGTCTGGACAACGACACGAGGTACCGGTTCGAGATACGCGCCGTCCGCGGCGCAGTGACGAGCGGGGACGCGGCCGGCGTGACCGTCACGCCGAAGGCGCCGCCACCGGCGCCGCGCAACCTGCGGGCCACGCCCGCAGCCGGTCAGATCGTCGTGGACTGGACCAACCCGAACGACAGCACGATTACGAAGTACGAGTTCCGCCAGAGCACCGACGGCGGAACCAACTGGAACCCTGACTGGGGCGCCATCTCCGGCAGCGGGTCGGCTACCACGTCGTTGACGCGTACTGGTCTGACCGACGGCACGTACCACGACATCGAGGTGCGAGCGGTGCGCGGCTCAGCCAATGCGGGCACGGCCGCTGCGATCGGTGCCGAGCCGTTGAGCACGGGTCCCGCGGCTCCCGCCGCGTTGCGAGCCACCGCGGCTGACGGTCAGGTCACCCTCTCCTGGAGCGAGGGCGGATCGACGGTGGACAGGTACCGCGTCCGCAATCGGCCGAGCGGCGGGTCGTGGTCAGGTTGGACGGTCAAGTCCGGCCGGACCACCACCACGCACACCGAGATGGGCTTGACCAACGGCACGGCCGTCCGTTTCGAGGTGGCGGCAGGCACCTCCGCACCTGCGTTCGGACCCGCCAGCAGTATCGAGGCGACGCCGACCGAGCGACCGGCCGCTCCGGTCAATCTCGTGCCCTACGCCCGCCCGGCCTACGTCTATCTGACCTGGGACGATCCCAACGACCCGCTAATCACCGAGTACCAGTTCCGCCGGAGCACTGACGGCGGAAGCACCTGGAGTCCGAACTGGACCAAGGTCGCCGGCAGCGGCGCGACCACGACCTGGTTCAACTTGGCTACCTTGCTCAACGGCACGACCTACACCATCGAGGTCCGAGCGGTCCGGGGCGCCAGGCTCGGCGTCGCTGGCCGGGTGACGGCCACGCCGCGCACACCGCCCTCGACGCCGGCGGGCTTCACGGCCACATCAGGCGATAACGAGGTAGTGCTGGGCTGGACCAACCCTGGTGACGCCTCGATCAGCAAGTACCAGTCCCGCCACCAGGCCGACGGCGAGACCAACTGGACGGACTGGACAGACATCGACGGCAACAGTGCCGCGCACACCGTGACCGGCCTGACCAACGACACGACCTACACGTTCCAGCTGCGAGCGGTCAGGGATCGGGACAACGGAGGCTTGGCAGCCAGCGCCACGGCCACGCCGAAGCCGCCGCCGCCGGCCGCGGTCACCGGCCTCATGCCCACCACCGGCGCCACCCCCCGCGACGGCGGGATTGCGCTGAGCTGGACCAACCCCGGCGACACGCGGATCAGCAGGTACGAGTACCGGGTGCAGCGGGACGGCCAGAGCGCCTGGAGGCCGGATTGGACTGAGGTCCCCGGCAGCAGCGATTCCACGGCCTCGTACATCGTCACCGGGTTGCTGAACGACACGACCTATACGGTCGAAGTGCGAGCGGTGCGGGGAGCGGACACGGCGGGTGATGCGGACAGTGTGACCATCAAGACGCCCAAGCCTGCGCCCAGGGGTCTCATCGCCAGGGCGGACAACGGGCAAGTCCACTTGAGCTGGACCGATCCCGGCGACGATGAGATCACCACGTACCAGATCCGCCAGAGCACCAACGATGGCAGCACCTGGACGACCTGGGCTGACATCACCGGCAGCGACAAAGACACCGTCGCCCACACGGTCTCCGGCCTGGCCAATGGCACGGCGGTCACCTTCGAAATCCGGGCGCACGTGCTCGGTACTCCACCGCAGGAGGGAGTGGCGGCCCAGATCGAGTCGATGCCGATCGACACATCCTCCGTTCCGGCCGCCCCCGAGGAGGCGCGGGCCACAGCCGGCAACTCCCAGGTGACGTTGATATGGGCCAATCCGCAGGACGAGACGATCACCAAGTACCAGTTCCGCCATCGCCTGATAGCCGGGACGCTCGAGGGGGCGATCGGCAACGCGGAGAACTGGGATGATATCCCCGACAGCGACGCAAACACGACCTCGTACACCGTGACCGAACTCGAGAACGGCAACGTCTATCAGTTTGATGTACGCGCCGTGTACGACACGGCAGACTTCGGCGCTGTGACCAGCATGATCGCCACGCCCAAGCGCCCCGTGTCGCAGTCCAGCTCTGGCGGCGGTGGCGGAGGCGGTGGCGGCGGAGGCGCGCGCGCGCAGCCTTCGGAGGAGGAATTCGACTGGAACGTGACCCGCGACATCGAAGCGCTTGACGGAGAGAACGACTTCCCCACGGGTCTCTGGTCCGATGGGGTGATGCTCTGGGTCGTTGAGAACGCAACGAGCGGCCCAGACCGGGTCTTCGCCTACGCACTGGAGGACGGCGCCCGTCAAGCGGACCTGGAGTTCGAGTTCGAGCGCCGCAACCGCTTCGCCCACGGCATCTGGTCCGACGGCGAAGTCGTCTGGATCGCCGACGCGGGCCAGGACAAGCTGTTCGCGTACCGGCTCGACTCAGGGGAGCGGCTGGAAGAGCGGGACTACACGCTCAACGAGCGCAACCGCGACCCGCGCGGGATCTGGTCGGACGGCGAGGTCATCTACGTGCTCGACTCTGGCAAGGACGCGCTGTTCGCCTACGACGTGCAGAGCGGCGAACTGGACGCCGAGTATCCGCTCGACCGGCTCAACCGCAGCCCGCGCGGGATCTGGTCGGATGGAGTCACGATCTGGGTCTCCGATGACGGGGCCAAACGGCTCTTGGCCTATCGAATCGTTGAGGTCGAGGTCGAAGGCGAGGAGCGCTCACAGGTCCTACAGCGCCACGAAGCCGAAGAGTTCACGTTCCGCTCGCTGCTGAGTTCTGGCAACAGCGACCCGCGCGGGATCTGGTCGGATGGCGATGTGATGTACGTCGCAGACGACCGTGATGACCGCGTCTACAGCTACAACATGCCCGACGCGATCGACGCTCGCCTCGCTTCGCTCAGTCTTGGCGACTTCGACCTCGCAGAGTTCTCTCCGCGGCAGCTGAGCTACCAGGTCTCCATCGAGGGGGACATCACACAGACGACCGTCGTGGCCGCGCCGGTCTACGAGGCCGCAACAGTCGAAATCGCCCCCGGCGACGCGGACGGCGATCCAGAGAACGGCCACCAGGTCGCGATCGAGGATGGGCTGGCGATCAATGTCACGGTGACCTCCGAGGACGACGACCGCACGCAGGTTTACACGGTCGTCTTCGAGCGCGCCAACCGAGCCCCGCTGGGCAGCGAGATTCCAGCGCTGGAGCTGACGGCCAAGGGTGATCCAGTCGAGTTCAGCCTCAGCGACTACTTCAGCGACCCGGACGGCGATCCGCTCAGCTACACGCTGGGCGAGCCAACCGACGCCAGTGTGGTCAGCCTGGTCGAATCAGACGGCGTGCTCAGCGTCACACCGCTTGAAGCCGGCGCCACCTCGTTCGCACTGAGCGCCTCAGACGGCGAGTTGCGTAGTGAACCCGTCGAAGTCGAGATCAGCGTCGAAGCGGTTCCCGTCGTTGCCCAGGCGCCTGAGGTCCGAATCGGCGCGAGGCGAGTCGTCAATGGGCGAGTCGAGTTCGGCCTCGGAGTGCGAGCTGCGGACGGCGCCTGGCAACCACTGATCTTGCCGCCGCGGCGCTTCCTGCCGGCGGACGCTGAGCTGGACCGCTGGCTGGTCAGCACCCCCATCGAGGTCGGCCCTGACGATGCGCCACGGACGCTGCGCATCGCCGCTCGACAACTGGCCAGCGGCAGCGTCGAGTTCGCTCTGCTCGTGCGGCTCGAAGGGGGCGGCTGGAGCGCTCGGCTGCTGCCATTCGCCCGCTTCCTCCATAGCGACGCTGCCCTGGACCACTGGCTCTACAGCACCCCACTCAGCAGCGCCGAACCGCGGTAACGATCTACTCCAGCAGCGCCGAACCGCGGTAACGATCTACTCCAGCCGCGCGGCTAGGCGGGGAGCATCGTTTGAGGCGTTCCGGCCAACTTGCTTAAACGCAGAAGAGACCGCACAGACGCGGAAGGAGGAGGTCATCGTCGGAAAGGACGATGACCTCCTCTCTTGGCGCGGGGGACTAGCCTCCTGCGGCTATGAGCCCTGCCTCCTGCTCGCGCTCCAGCGCCCAGTCGAACAGCGAGGGCCCCGAAGGTCGCGGGTTGCGTCCGCGAGGCTTCGGTCGCTCCGGTTGGTCGGCGAGGAACTCGGTCCAGCTGAACAAGGACTGCTGTTGTTCCTGTTGGCCGTGATTGTTCGCGCAGGGGACCAGTTCGACCACTGGCGCAACTTCCCCGTCGCTCGGCAGAGCCGAAACCAGCGTCTCCGGTTCAGGAGCGGGCAGCTGCCAATCGGCGTCGACTAGCAGTTGCTCGGCCTGGGCGGCGACCTGCTGGGCCTGGGTGAAGATGTCCTCGACCGGTGCGTCGTCGGTCTCGCCCGAGACCAGCTTGCGGGCCAGGGCCATCATCAGGTCGTCGCCGGTGTCGCCGTAGGCGGCCAGCCCGTCCTCGGGCAGGTCGCCCTCGACCGCGAGCGACGATTGCAGCTTCTGCGCGACCAACTTAAGCGCGTCGGCCTGCAGCGTCGAGCGGTAGGCCATGAACACGACCTTGACCGGCTGGGTCTGGCCGATCCGCCAGCTGCGGCGCGAGGCCTGACGCATGGTGTAGACCGAGTAGTCGGTCTCGAACCAGCAGATCGTCGGAAAGGCGATCAGGTCGAGCCCGGTCTGCACCAGCCTGGGGTGACAGATGAGGACGTCGATCCCCTCTTTGACCCGCTTCGCGACCCAGGCCTCCCGCTGCTTGGGCTCCACCCGGTCGGCCTTCATCACCGCTGTGCGGAACCCGTGCCGGCTGAGCAGCGTCTCCAGCCGGCCGGTGATGTCGCGCGTGCCGGTGTGGGTGGCGTAGACCAGGACCCGCCGTCCGGCCAGGCGCTCTCGCGCGACCAGGTCGATCAGCTGCTGCTCCTTGGGATAGACGCGCCCCTCGTCGAGCGGCGGCAGTTGCACGATCAGGTCGCCGGTGTCCGGGTCGAACACCGACTCGCCCCGAGTGCAGCCCTCGGGATAGGCGAGCAGCGCCTGCAGGTAGGTCGAGAGCAGCCGCGCCGAACCGCGCTCGATCGCCTGTAGCAGCGCCCGCTTGAGGTCGGTAGCGAGGATCCGGTAGGCGGAAGCCTGGGAGAGACCGTGCAGGCCCTCCTCGGTGTCCATGCTCGCGACCTGGATCTGCTCCTCGTAGGCGGGCAGTCCCGAAGCGACATCGGCCAGCCTGAGGAAGAGCGAGTGGCCGATGATGTGGAACAGCGCCGCCGGCGCCATCCCCGGCCGCTCTTTGACCTGCTTGCGGTAGTTGCGCCGGCGCGAGACGGTACCGTCCTCGGTCGGGTCGTCGTCGCGGTCGTTCCGCACCCGCTGCTCGAGGAAGCCGTAGCGCTCGACCCACTTGTGCTCCTCTGAGCGTCCGAACTCGGAGCGGATCTCAGGTGAGAACCGGTAGAGCAGGTGGAACAGTGTCGAGGCGTAGCCGCCCATCAGGGTGCCCGACAGCGCCAGCGACTTGCCGCAGGCGTCGGCCAGGATGCCGGCCGAGACGCCCTGGGCCGAACCACGGCCTTTGTGCTCGTGCACCTCGTCCACGATCAAGAGGTCGAAGTAGCCGCGCATGTGCTGCTTGACGTAGTCGGCCAGGGGGTACTTGCGCGGGCCCTGCCCAGGGGTGCGTCGAGCCATCAGACCGGCGTTGTAGTCGGTCGTCACGGTCTGTACCGGTCGCGCCTCCGCCGTCCACAGGGGCGTCCCGCACTTCGGGCAGTTGTGACGCTTCTTGTCCAACTGCCTGTGCGGGACGGGGACGCCTTCCGCGTCCACGATCTGCGCGGTGCAGTCGGGGCAGGCCGGGGTCATCACGAACTGGCCGGCCTCTTCGTCGCGGACGGGCTTGCCGTCCTCATCTTTGAGCCGGCGCATCCAGTAGGCGGGGCGGAAGCGGTGGCCCAGCTTGGCCCGCGAGTGCGACATGACCACGTACTGCGGGCCGGAGCCCTCCTGGCGCCGCAGCTGCTCCAGGTCGGTGATCGAGTCGGCGATGCCGGTGCGGACCAGCGGGATCGTGTCCTCGATTTCCCGCCGCCACTTGCCGACCAGGTGCGGCGGGCAGAGCACGAGCACACGGCGGAAGCCGGCCAGCTGCGCGGCGGCGATGGCGATGAATGTCTTGCCCACGCCCATCTCGCCGACCACGGTGGTGCCGCGCTGCTCGGTCAGGCTCAGCGCGGCGCCGCGGATCGCGGTCTCCTGGGCGCCCATCGGCCGGCGCTTGAGCTGCGGCATCGAGCGGTCGTCTGCCGCCGGGCGGTACTTGGGTGGATAACTGTGGACGATCCGTTTGGTGATCGCCTCGCGGTAGGTGTCGATGAACTCTAAGAGGTTCACGGTTACTCCTCGATGTGGGCCCGTGCGTCCTGCACGCACTCGGGCAGTCGTTCGAACTGGTCACGGTGCAGACCGCAGCGGCACCACCAGCTGTAGCTGCGGCCGGCGGTCTGGTTGCCGTCCTGGTCGATGGCGACGAGTTCCTCGAAGAAAATCTCGCAGCCCCGGTCGTTGCTCCACGGGTTCATGGATGATGTTCCGTTCCAGCCCGACCCGCACAGGCGGCAGGTCGGGCGTAGTCGTGGTCAGGCTGTGAGCGCGAGTGGCAGTTGCCGCTCGGGGGCGGCGGCGTCGAGTCGCTCGGCCAGCAGCCGGATGTCCTTGCGGTCGGCCAGGTCATCAGGGTCGATCCACTCGAGTTCGAGCAGTTCGGTAACGACCTGGCCGATCGTGACGTAGGCGTTGAAGTCGGGTAGCGACGGTGTGCGCTCAGGCATCGGCCGCCAGCCAGACCAGATCGGTGGGTTGCCAGTTGACCAGCTCGACCCGGTCCTCGGGCTGCCAGTCGAACATCGGAAAGTCGCGCTCGCGGCAGCCGCGGGCGTCCTGCCGGGCGCAGGTCGCGCACTCATTGAGTGGCAGGGCATCGGCGTCAGGCGTGTACGTCTGGTCGCCGACCTGGTAGAACTCGCGGCAGAAGCCGCACTGGGTACTCTGGGTCATGTCAGTCACTCCATGTCTGACTAGAGCGGGCGAGAGCTTTTGCCTCTCGCCCGCTCGCTTGGTTCGTAGGAAGTTCGGTCGGTTAGCGGTCGTCGTCCGCGATCCGATCGGCGCTCTGGGGCGTGTGCTGCGTCATGTAGCCGCAGCCGTCGCAGGGCGCCTGGACGACTTCGGTCTCGTGGTAGCGATAGTCGAAGTACTCGGCGGACGACGGGTGCCCGCATCGGTCGCAGGCGTAGTGAACTCTGAGTCGGGGCAAGACCGGTCTCCATTTCAGGTGTGGGCGGTGTGGGTGGCAACGCGCGTCCGCCCGGCCGCGCTGTAGTCGTGAGGTGGGGTTCGTTCGGAACCGCTACGCCTCGATCCGTTCGATCCGGCCGCTGTCGAGGTCGAGCGTGACCACGCTGGTCTGCAGCTGCTCGCGGTAGACGTCGTGCGTCTCGCCCTCCTCGACCAGGACCATCTCCTTGGTCGTGCGTCCCTTGACCAGGACGCGCGACTCAGGCGTCTCCAGTTCGAGGTTGTCGAGGAATCCGGCCGCGACCAGCATGGCCAGGTGTCCCTTGCGCAGAGGCATCAAGGGGCGCGTCGAGCGGTCCGTCGGCGGCCAGAAGGCGTCCGTGATCTCGTCCTGGGTCCAGAGCCCGCGCTTACGCGCCTCGGCGACCGCTTTCGAGAAGTCGATCACCCGGGTCGTGAACATCACCGGACCCGGCGCTGACATGCCGACGTCGTACTCCGGCCGCAGGTCGTGGCGCAGCGGTTCCAGGTCGCCCGAGCTCGCGAGCATGTCGGCCATCGCCCGTGCGTCGGGCCGCGGTTGCGGCTTGCGCACGCCGAGTACCACGACCTGGTCGAACTGCTCTCGCTCCGGCTCAGGGAAGGCCCAGACTCGGACTCGCCGGTAGTTGGTCGTCAGGAACCGCGCCGAGGTCGCGATCTGCGAGCGCGGGATGATGTAGACCAGCACCCCGTCCGGCTCCAGGTAGCGGGAGCAGTGGGTCAGGAACGCGTGCTCGACCCGCTTGTCCTCGCGGTCGTGGTCGTACGGGGGATTGAGCCAGAGCAGGTTGAACGCGCGGTTGGCGATCGAGCAGCGGAACAGGTCGCTGGAGAGCGCGTGGTCGAGCCGCTCGGCCGCCTCCTGCGCGCGCTCCTGGTGCAGTTCCACCCCGTAGGTCTCGATCGGGACGTGGCGGTTCATCGACCCCGCCAGCTGCGACAGGGCGTCGCCCGGACCGCAGCAGGGGTCGAGCAAGCGGACGATGTCGTCCCGGTTGCGGCCGTAGCGGATCGGCGCCATCAGCAGTGAGCGGATGTGGTCGACCACGCGCGGCGGCGTCGGGTAGTAGCCGCCCTTCAGTTGTCCGGCGAGTCTCATTCGTTGTCTTCCTTTCGTTGGTGGTCGGCCTCGACGAGGCCGATCAGGTGGTCTTCGAGGTCTTCGGCGATCTGGGCGATCTGCCAGCCGGACTCCTCGGGTTGGAGCCACCAGCGGGCTGTCTCGTCCGGTCCGCGGCGGACGCTGACGATGATCTGGTCGTCCGAGGGTTCGGTCATGGGTGCTCCTCCTGGTACTGCTCAAGCAGGTTGAGCAGGTGGTCGTGGATGTCCTCGTGGACGCCCTCCTCGATCTGAGAGCCGTCTTCTTCGAGGTCGAAGTTGTAGATCGCGGTGATCTCCTCTCCGGCGATGTCGTCCTCTCCGGCCCTCGTCTCGACCGTGACGGTCACGTAGCGGTGACTCATGCCGATCCTCCGTTCAGTTCGCGCGGCAGCTTGAGCGCGCCGTACCTTACCGCCGCCGAGAGTTCGGTCTCGAGTTGCTGCGGGTCGTGGTAGCAGGACCAGGCGTTGAGGCCGGCCGACTTGAGCGGTCGGATCGCCTCGTTCTCCAGCCCTTGCTGCCAGAGCCAGTCGGCCCAGCTGTGGTGGATCGGCAGTTCGGTGCGCTGGTTGAGGAAGCGCAGATGCAGCGCCGCAGCTTCGGAGGCGTCGGGGGTCAGCAGCAGGAAGGCGTCCCGCTCGAATGAGAGCTCGGCCATCTGCGTGTAGACCATCGCGTGCCAGGCGCCCGCTTGCGGCAACCGCGCGATCTTGGTCTTCCAGGTGCCGATGCTGTGCTCGGGGATCTGGCAGCGCTCGTAACCGCCCTCGTGCAGATCGTCGACGGCGCCCTTGATCAGGAAGGCCGGGCTGGGCGGCGAGTTGAGCAGCGCCGCCCAGATCGCCTTGAGCGAGGTCTGGGCGCCGACCATCGAGACGAACCAGAGCTGGTTCTGCTCGGGATCGGAGGCGAACGCGTCGCAGGTGGCGGAGAAGCCGCCCGCCGTGATCGTGTAGAGCTGGGTTGCGTGGTCGTCTCCCGAAGGAGGCGTGGTTGGGGTGTCGAGCATGGCTCGTCCTTTCGTGGAATGCGGTGTCGGGGTGCGCAGGGCTCAGCCGATCAGGCCCTGGCCTTTGAGCGAGACCCAGCCGTCGGAGCCGATCACGACGTGGTCCAGGAGTTCAATCCCGAGCAGATTCCCGACCTCGACCAGGTCTTTGGTCAGCTGGATGTCCTCACGGCTCGGTTCCGGGTCGCCGGAGGGGTGGTTATGGACGACGACGATGTGCGGCACGGCCTCGATCACGGCCGGTCGGAAGACCTCAGCCGGTCGGACCAGCGCGGCGTAGCCGTTGCCTTGGTAGATCGTGCGCTGGCCTACGACCCGGTTCTTGCGGTCCAACAGCAGCACCCGGACCTGTTCCTGGGCCAGCTGGGACATCTCGTCCGAGAGCAGGTCGACGACGGTCTCGGGCCGGTAGATGGTGGGCATGTCGAGGGGCCGCTCGGGCTTGGTCTCGACCTCGTAGCGGATCGCGAGTTCGCCCAGGAGGTTGAGGTTCTGGCGCAGGGCGTCGAGCAGCGCCTGCCGCTCGTCGGTTGCGGGAATGGATTCGGTCAGGGTGGTCACGTCGGGTTCCTTTCAGGTGCTGGGAACGAAGCGGGGCCGCTCCCCGCGTTGGTGGGAGAGCGGCCCCGAGATGCGCCTCTGAGGAGGCGTCAGTTAGACGGATGACCGGCTAGAAGGGTTGGGCGCCGCCGTTGTCGTTGCGCCGACCGTTGCCATTTCGCGAGTCGAGGAAGACGACCTCGTTCGCGTGGATCTCGGTCGTCTGACGGCGCTGGCCGTCCTGGTCTTCCCAGTCGTCGTAGCCGAGCCGGCCCGAGGCGTAGATCCGGTCGCCCTTGTGGACGTACTCGGCGACCGCCTCGGCGGTCTTGCCCCAGACCACGAGGTTGTGCCAGTCGGTCTGGGTGTCGCCCGACCCGTTGCGGCGGTCGGTCGCCAGCCGCAACCGGCAGACGGCGGTTCCCTGTTTGGTCTGGCGCAGCTCGGGGTCGGTCCCGACCCGGCCCAGCAGTTCGATTCGGTTGATCGTGCGTGACATGCGTCGTGCTCCTTTCAGAGAGCATGCGATGGCGCGGACAGGCCTCACTTGATGTGGGGACCGCCCGCGCCTGTGTGCGAGAACGAAGCGGGGCCGCTCTCCGCGTTGATGGGAGAGCGGCCCCGAGATGCGCCTCTGGAGAGGCGTCGGTCGGCGTGGTGCGTGACTAGAAGGGCTGGTCGCCGTCGTTGCGGCGACCGTTGCCGTTGCTGTTGCGCGAGTCGAGGAAGACGACCTCGTTGGCGTGCACCTCGGTGGTCTGACGGCGCTGGCCGTCCTGGTCCTCCCAGTCGTCGTAGCCGAGCCGGCCGGAGGCGTAGATCCGGTCGCCCTTGCGGACGTACTCGGCGACCGCCTCGGCGGTCTTGCCCCAGCAGACGAGGTTGTGCCAGTCGGTCTGGCTCTCGCCCGACCCGTTGCGGCGGTCGGTCGCCAGCCGCAGCCGGCAGACCGCGGTTCCGCTCTTGGTCTGGCGCAACTCGGGGTCGGTCCCGACCCGGCCCAACAGTTCGACTCGGTTGATCGTGCGTGACATTGATGGTGCTCCTTTCAGAGAGCGTGTGATGGCGCGGCCTGCCCCGACTGGATCGGGGGATTGCCCTCGCCTGTAGAAATGAGGCAGGGCCGTTGCCAACTCGAGGCAACGGCCCTGTGATGCGCGCGGCCGGCGGCCGAGCGTCCATGAGATGAGCTGGCAGGTCAGCTGACCCGGAGGTACTCCGAGGTCTGCTCGGTCACGATCTCGGCCCGCTGTTCGGGTTCGAGCAGCGCGTTGAGCCGCTTGTGGTCGACCGCGTAGCGGCGGCTCGTGACCATGCCCACGGTGCGGGTCTTGGCCGAGCCCTCCAGCCTGGCTTTGGCTTCTCCTTTCCCTCTGAGCCAGTGCTGGAGGGTCGTGAGCGCTCCGCGCTTATCGGCGTCGAGCGACTTCAGCTCTTGTTGGACGCGCTCGTATTCGTGCAGCGCTGCCTGCGCATCGTGATCGGAGACGGGTTCCGGAGTCTCCTCGTCTAGATCGTCCGCTTCGTTCGCCTCGGCCATGCCCGGTTGGCAGGCGTTGAGGTAGGGGCAGCGCCGGCACTGCCAGTCCGCGGCCGTGAAGTCGCGTTCCGGCAGGGCGTCGGGGTCGGCGCCGTGCACCTCGTGGTGTTCGGCCAGCGGCGCCAGCCGTTCGCAGGCGCGGTCCCAGGCTCGCTCGATGCGAGCTGCGGGGATCACTTCGTAGTCCCAGCGCCGCGACCCCGTGTCGAGCGTCGCGATCACCGTCTCGCGGAAGTCGCCGTAAAGGCCGAGCGTGTAGCAGGCCGCCTGGGCCACCGACTCGGGGTGGCTGCGCTCGGCGCCCAGCGTCTGCCAGCGCTTGAACGCTTCGGGTCCGCGCGTCTTGACCTCAATCACCGACTCGTCGCCGAACAACTCGATCGCGCCGGTGGTGTCGGGATGCCCGGTCACGGTCAGTCCCGGTACCGCTTCGACTTCGACCCGCCAGGGCGCGTCGGGGTCGGCCGGGGCGACCGTCCAGAAGCGGCGCTGCATGGCGCGCACGACGACCGGTTCGAGCGCCTGTCCGGCTTCGAGCACGAGCTTGGTCTCGTCCGTCATCGGGTTGGACACTTCCTGGTCCGTGGCCGCGTACCAGAGGGCGCGGCGGCATTGGCCCAGGGCCGAGGCGCGGACTTCGAGCCGGCCGTCGTCGGTGAACTTGGCGGCCGGTCGGTCGTAGGCGGCCGACCGGCTGCGAGTCTGAGTTGGTTGGCTGAGGGTCATGTCGGGTTCCTTTCGGGATACCTGTAGAGAGAAAGAGCGGGGCCGCGACTCAGGTCCGCGACCGCGCTCCAGTTGGTTGGCTGGCTCGCCTGGCTCAGCCCTGTTCGGACCGCTGCCGCTGTTCGAGCTTCTCGGCGGCCGACGCGATCAGTGGGTTGATCTCGTCTGGGCCGAGTTCGTCCAGCGGGCGACCGGTCTTGGCCTTGACGGCGGCGCGGACTTGCTGCTCGGAGAAGCCCTGCTGCGTGCTCAACTCGATCAGCTGGGCGCGCAGGTTCGCGGCGTCGCGCTCATCGACCCCGGCAGATTCGGTCGTCGGCTGAACGACCCGGCGTCGCGGTTGCGGCTCGCTGCGGCGCTCAGCTTGCGGCTGCTGGCGCGACTCTGGGGCCGGTCCTGGTGGTCGGCTGTTGCGGATGTTGGTCGGTGGATCGCCGTAGAGGCCGTTGCCGAAGCGGTCGCCGAAGCTGCGCAAGGCTCGCTTGAGCGCATCGGTAACGGCGCCTTTGAACGCCGTCTCATGGCCATCGGCCGACTCGTCGGTGACCGCCTGGAAGCCGACGTCGGTGCGCGAGGGCGAGCCCGGCACCGTGACCTTGACGATCGCCGAGTAGGCGGCGCTGCTCGTGACCTCGCCGCTGCGCGAGTCCATGGACTGGATCTGGCGCAGGGTCACGTCGCCGACCAACTCATAGCCCCAGCCCCCGAACCCGAAGATCCGGTTGGCCTGTTCAATCGCCGTGTGGCCCTCGATGTAGTCGAACTTGCGCCCGCCGCGGCCCTTGCGCTGCGAGACCAGCTGGGGGTCGAGCGGTTGCCCCAGCGCCTCCGTGACGCGCGGCGCCAGCGCGTCCCAGTGCAGCGCATCCGTCGCCGTCTGCATGGGGACCGTCTGCGGTGCCGAGTGCGGGCGCGCTCCGTTGCCCCCCGTTCGGGCCGGGGGCAGGCTGTTGCCGTTGCCGTTGCTGCGAACCGCTGTCGCGGTTCCGTTGCCGTTGCTGCTGCTCATTTCGTGCTCCTCATTCTGTGGTGTTCGTGGTTGTTGAGTGCGGTTGCCTGTGACGGCAACCGTGCGCCGTGCCGGCGCCACGGTCAGCTAGAGGCCATAGGCAGGCCCTCCGTTTCATTGACTTGGGGAGATGGGTGGTAGCGGGATGGGTCCCGCTGGGAGCGGCGTCGCTAGCGAGCGGCGGTCGCCGCCAGCCGGAGTTGGTCGAGGAAGACGGCGCGGCCGTCCGGGCGAGCGCCCAGCTCGCTAACGTCGCAGACGCCCCGAGGCAGGTCCACGATTGCGGCTCGGCGAGTGCCGAGCAGTCCGGCGAGCTCGTCTGCAGCAGTGCATCCGGCCTCATCGGCGTCGAACGCGAGGAAGACGCGCGGTCGTCCCTGTAGGGAGGAAGCCAGCCTGTCCATCCCCTGGGTGCCAAGCGCGGCGCAGGCCGGCAGGCCCCAGGCGCTCAAGAGGAGCCAGTCGAACAGCCCCTCGGCGACGACGATCCAAGGCGTCGCCGAGGGAACCGCCGCCAGGCCGAGCACCGGTTTGGGGCCGGGCAGAGCCTGGAACCTGGGGCTGACCTCGGGCCAGATCGACCGCCCGGCGAGCCAATGGACGCGTCCCCCAATCAGCTCGGGGACGACGATCATGCCCTGGAAGCGCTCCTGCTGCTCGCGGACGAGTCCGCTGGCCAGGATCCGCTGGTCGTCAAAGCCGGACTGCCTGAGCCAATCGCGCAGGCCGTGGCCACTGGCGTAGCCCAGCCCGAGTTCGCGCGCGGCTACAGCGCTGATCCCGCGTCCGGCGAGGTAGGCCGGGGCGGCCCGGCTGAGCTCCAGCTGGCGCTGGTAGCAGCGCATCGCCGCCGTTAAGAGCGCCGGGTCCCTGACCGCTCCCAGCGGTCCTGCGCTGGCCGGCTGGCGGGTCGCCGGAGCAGCAGCCTGGGCCTCCGGAGGCGGCGCGCGCTCCAGACGGCGAATCGCCTCGGGCAGGTCGACCCGGTCCGTGCGCTGGATGAAGTCCAGCACGTCGCCGCCCAGGCCGCAGCCGAAGCAGTAGAAGCGCTGGGTGTCGGCGTAGACCGTGAAGCTGCCCTCGGTCTCCTCGTGGAAGGGGCACTTGCCCTGGCGCACCCGGCCGCGGCCGCGCAGCTTGATGCCGAAGGACTCGACGATGTCGCCGAGTTGGTAGCGCCGTTTGAGCGCGGCGATGTCGACGGAGACGGTCAGCGTCATGGCGAGCCGTCCTTGGCCAGCGGCTTGAGCCCTCTGAGGCTGCGCTGCGAGACGACCTTGCCCGCTGGCCAGCGCATCCCGAGCACGGCGCAGACTTCGAGCGTCCCCTCGCCGCAAGGGGTCAGGAGGGCAGCGCGTCCGGAGCCGGGGCTGTAAACCAGAGCGCCGTCGTCTCGGAAACGCCGCCTCGCCAGTTCGAGGAACTCGGCATAAGCCCAGCGCCGTTCGCCGTCGGTGACGCCCGCTGTCTCCAACCCGGCGAAGACAGCGAGGGCGCCGTCGAGGTCGCCGCTGCGGCGCAGCCGACGCGCTTCGTGGATGCCTCGCGCGAACGAGGTGCGGGGTGGCGTTGGTGTGTCATCGCCGAAGATGGCGTCGATCAGTCGGTCGACCAGTTCCTCCAGCGTGGGCCGGGGAGCGATCGCAGTGGTGGTGGTTGCAGTCATGAGGTCTCCTTTCCTTGTCGACGTGCGACT
Organism: Chloroflexi bacterium bin125; assembly: GCA_002239025.1. Classification (GTDB taxonomy): domain Bacteria; phylum Chloroflexota; class Dehalococcoidia; order Bin125; family Bin125; genus Bin125. The sequence continues at coordinate 114,358 of MPNM01000006.1, forward strand.
GCGGGTTAACGAGGAAGGGCCGCCACGGAAGGCGGCCCTTACATGTGGATGGATGGGGATGCTCGGTCAGCGGCGACGCCCGGCGCGCGCGACCGAGGCCAGTCGGCCAAGCACGATCCGATGCGCGAGCCAGCCGGTCCAACCGAGGCCGAAGGCGTTCAGCGCTACGACTTGGAGGTCGTAGCCGAGCGCGACCGGAGCCGCCAGCAAGAGCAGCAGGAACGGCAGCAGCACGACCCGCCAGGAGCGCCCGCCTGTGTCGTTCGAGGCCGGCGTTGACTCGGTCGCGGGATTCGGGGGTGCCGGCACGTCCTCAGCGCGGTAGGCCGACCAGATCGACTCGCCACCGAGCGTCTCCAGCCGTCGGATGATCCGCTCGCGCGAGCAGCCGGCCGAGTTCGTGCCCCGTGCTCCGACACGGGGGCAGCGCACGTCGATCCCGTCGCCGTCGGGCCGCTGGCGGAAGGCCAGCAGGTCCTGCTCCGATCCGTGGCAGGCGGCCGCCGTCCAGAACCAGCCGCGTTCAAAGCGCACCCGTTGCCGGGGTGCAATCAGTTCGGCGATCCGCGCGGCCGTGGGGCCGACGTAGCGCCCTCTGACTCTCGTTCCGTTCGTCTCGTTCGTGTCCTTCATGGTGAGCTCCTTTCACTTGAGCCGTGGGTGTGGGCGGGACGTGGTGGATGGTGAACCGGCCCGGCATCCCCGTATCAAGTACGGGGCAGGCCGGGCGCGGTTCGTCGCGGTTGACGTTGTAACTGGGTGGACGATTGCAGGCGCACTCCGCCGCCGACCTGATGACATGAGATGCCGTGATCAATGGGAGTCGGGAGTGCGGAAAGAGGGATCGGGCGGGTCAGGTGAGAGGCGACCGAGCGTGTTCGCGCTCAAATCGCTGTGCTCAGACCGACTTCGCGGACACGAAGCGACCGAACTGCGACATCTACAGTCCGGTCAAGTGTCAGTTCCATGGTCGGAGAGCCATTCGGCGTCCGCCCATATGGTTCCCGCGTTTCCGAGCGAGTCTCAGGAGAGCAAGGCTCGATCCCTCGGCTCGTTCGCACGCTGCGGTGAGCGTTTGTCCCTCAGTGAACCGACCATCAGAAGAGCAAGGCTCAATCCATTTGTTCGGACTCGGATCGGGGACGGATCCTCCAGCGTTTCTGGGCGGGAAATGCTGGCAAAGCCTGAAACCACCTCCAGTAGTACGCCCCCTGCCCCCTGCCTGGCAACAGTTCCTAGAGCATCCGCAGCGGATTACTTGATCGACGGTGTCTTGATGGTGTCTTGATGGTGTCTTGACCGTGACTCGGCTGAGCCGCCGGCTAGCGACCCCGCCAACCCAGGGTCAGCAGCCGCAGCAGACAGCGTTTCAGCCCCGCTCGAAGCCGTTCGCGGCGTAGCCGCTCCAGCGTGCGCCGTCGACGGCGCAATTCACCGTGTCGCCGCAGCCCATCCCAGGGGAAGTCGGCGGGTGGCAGGGTGAGCTGGTGCGTCTCGATCAGCTCGATCTCCAGCTCCGTCATCCGCCACTCCGCCGTCAGCTTGCGCCAGCCGTCACCGGCAGCGAGGTAGTCGGCACGCTCCGACCGCCATTGGGCCACGAGGGGCGCCGCTTCCCGGTAGACCCGCTCCTCCCCCGCCACCGCCTCCTCGGTGACCAGCTCCGGATACCGCCGGTCGAGCCGGATGTCCTGGTTGGAGTCCGGGTTGGAGGGTGTGGAGGGTGTACCAGCCAAGCGCCCGGAAGACGGTGCCGGCGGGCTTCCCGAAGCGCCCTGTTCCAGTTCGGCCACGCGCGACTGCAGTGCCTCGTTCGCGGCGATCGCCTCGGCCAACTCGGCCCGCAGTTCGGCAAGCGCCTCCGCCGTGCCCTGCTCCAGCCGCTCAATCCGACCGCCCAGCCCGGTCACGTCCGCCGCGGCGTCCGGGTTGGCGTGGCTGGTGTGGTGCGCCGTCGTCGCGTATTGCTCCAGCGCGTCCGCCAGCGGGCCGGTCAGTCGCCCCGCCGCCTCCACCCGCCTGAGGGTTCGTTCGCTGACACCCAGCAGTTCCGCCGTCCGCTTGCGTCCTCGTGCGGCGAGCAGGTCCTGTAGGAGGCCCCACAGCCGCCCCTCCGACCCGATCCCCCCGTCCTGAGCCGGTGCCGGCCCGCCCGTGTGGCCATTCATCTCCCGTCCTCCCCCACCGGACAGCGTCCGGGGCAGCCGACGAACTGTCCAACAACACCGGAACCATCATGCGCAGAAATCGCTTGCCGAATCGGGACGCTTGGACAGCGTTCGCCTCGTACAGCACTGGGGATCTGCCCTCGTTGTCCATCGATGTCCAAGTCAGTGTTCCTGTACACGACTAGCGCTTCCAAACCCGGACAGTTTCTGGACAACCGTCCCGACCGCAGATAGTATCGCACGGACATTCTGGGTATGTCTGCCCGTGCCCCGTGGCATCGTCAGGAGACTCTATTGCCGCCGCTTGAGCGAGAGTTACTGTCGCATCTGGCGGCGACGCCCTTGCTCGACCGGGTCGAACTCGCAGCGCTCAGCGGTCGCTCGCCCAGCGCCGTGTATGAAGGCGCCGGCGCCCTGGCCGACGTTGGACTGGTCGCAACCGTGCCCCACGCCAGCGAGTTGGTCCCGTCGGCGCGCCGCTTGCACCTCACCTCGGGCGGAGTCGAGCACCTCGCTGGCATGGACGGGATGAGCGTCGAAGCCCTGCTGCGCGACCAGCCCGCGTCGGATGAATGGCTGCGGGCGCTGATGCGCCGCTTGGACGCGGTCGCGGTGATCTACCGCCTGGCCTCGGCGCTCTCTGAGATCGCGTTCCCGATCCGGTTCCGCTGGTACCGCTCGGCGCCGGCCGACGCGGCCGCTGCCTTGCCCGATGGCGGCACGCTGGCGATCGTCCGAATCGGTCGCTCGGTCGAGCGCACAGCGCTCGGGCATCGCTTGCGCCGCTTGCGCGAGGGAGCCGGGTACTCGGCCGCGCTACTGCTGGCGCCGGACGAGTTCCGCTTGCGCCACGCCCGCCGGCTGGCGACGGGGATGCCGTTCGTCTGCTTCTCCGCGCTGGAGCGCCACGCGGTTGCCGCGTCGGTTGAGGCGCCGATCTGGCGCCCGCCCTCCGGTGGTGCAGCGGTGAGTCTGACCACCGCGCTCAAATCAGTCCAGCGAGCAGGTTCCTGGACCCGAGAGCCAACGCGCCAACGGCGCACTGCGCCTCGTCCGTTCAATGCTCGCATCGGCGCCCAAGACTGGCTGCTCCCGTCGCAGCTCAAGCCGGTGCAGAAGCGCACGCTCGACCTGATCGCGGACTGGCCCTGGCTCACGCCGCATCACCTGGAGCAGATGCTGGGCGTCGGACGGCGGCGCGTCTCCCAGCTCTCAGGGCAGTTGCAGCGAAGCGGCTTGGTCGCCTCAGTGAAGATTGCCGGCCGCGGCCGGCTAGCCCTGACCGACCGCGCGCTGACGATGATCGCCAATCGCGACCGAGCGTCCCCCGCCCTGGCGCGCAAGCGCTGGAGCGCGTCGCCGCTCGACGCCGAAAGTCCGTCCGACTGGCGCGACGTCTCAGGCACGCGGACGAGGCAACTGCTGAGACACATTGATCACACCGAGGCGGTGCACGGGTTCGCCGCCGGCTTGGCCGCGCAGACCCGCTTAGGGGACTTGACCCTGGCGCAGATCGAGCCGCCTCAACGTGCGTCTCGCTACTTCCGTTATCGGGACCGACTGCACTCGGTCCAGCCCGACGCCTACGGATTGCTGCTCGACCGCAGCGACCGTCTGCCGTTCTTCCTCGAGTGGGAGCGGCGAGCGATCCGGCCCAGGGCGATGGCGGCGCGGCTGGCGCCGTACCTGCGCTACTTCTCGGGCCGCCGACCGCTCGACGACCACGGGGCGATGCCCAGGTTGCTGGTCGTGTTCGAGGACGATCTGCTTGCGGGTCGCTTCATCCGCGTGGCCGCCGAGGAGATGGCGCGAGCGGGTACCCGTGTCCCGCTCGCGGTCACGGACCGCGGGCGCGTCGCAGAGCGCGGTCCGCTCAGTCCGATCTGGTTCGCCGCGGACGATTGGCAACGCCGGTCCGCCTTCTCCCCGCTCGAGCACTGATCGCTCCCTCCGAAACATCTCCCCTTCCGCGACACCTGGGTGCCTCCAGCCCTAAAGCGCCGCACCGACTCGTGTGTGCCTTGGGGACAGTGACGTCCGCGTCACCCCTTAAGAGCCATTACATCGCATCGCGCGCCGGTACACACTCGTGTTCTCACGCAGGGAACGCGCGTTCGGAAAGGCAACACGATGCGAGGACGACTGATTAGACATCCGTTGAGCAGAGGCCGATGGGTGGTCGGCGCCTGCGCGCTGTTGATCGCGGCTGCCGTTGCGCTCGCGGCCTTGCAGGCGACCAGTGCCCAGACGCCGCCCTCGGGCGCCGAGCTGGAGTGGGTCAACCAGGACGAGGACTGGATCGAGCGCAAGAAGCACGGCGAGTTCCGCGCCCGGCCGATCTTCAACCAGCGGCTGGCGACCCTCTACTACGGCCTGCGCGACTCAGACACGGGCGAGTGGCTGACCGCCATGTACCGCGTCTCGGGCGGGGAGAAGGAAAGAGATGAGGGCTGGGAGTACGAGTTTGACTACCCCGCCTTGGACGAGCACGAGGCGATCGACCCGGACAAGACCTACCTGATGGTGATGCTGGCCGCGTCCGCGCGTCAGCCGACCCCGACCACGTTCTACGCCGTCGTCCCCCTGCACCAGCCCGGAGGGCTGCTGGGCAGCCTGCTGCGCGCGCTGGACCCGGACGGCTGGGCCAAGGCGGCCGCCGGCTGGGTGATCGAGGGCGTGCACGGCACGCTCTGCGGCGTCTTGACGGCGCTGACCGCGGAAGAGCCGCGCAGCTGCCGGGACGAGGAGTAACCCAGGATGTCCGACATCATCACCGGTACCCCCGCCGATCTGACCTACGGCCACCTGCTGGTCCAGGAGGCCTGGCTCGCGGTCTGGGTCGTGACCTCGGCCGCGCTCGCCTTCATCATCGGCTGGATCGGCCTCACGCTGATCACCCAGGAACCGCTGGGCGCCAGGCAGGCCGGCTGGCGTGAGTTGATTCCCCGGCTCATCTTGGGCGTCGTCGCGGCGGCCGCCTCGCTCTGGTGGTGCGCGCTCGTGATCGACGTCGCCCACGCCGTCTCCGGGTTCATCGCGGCGACGCTCGAAGTGACCCCCTCCGACCTGCTCCGCGCGCCGGTCGAGACGCTGCTCACGGCGGTCGAGGGCGGCTCGGTCGGGCTCGCCTTGCTGTTGGCCCTGATCTATCTGATCTACGGCTTTTTCTGTCTTTACCTGCTGATGCAGATGGTGCTGCGCCTGGCGCTGTTCGACCTCTTGCTGGTTCTGGCCCCGGCGGCGATGGGCCTCTGGATCCTGCCGCACTCGTCGGGTTGGAGTCGGCACTGGCTGCGCCTGTTTGCGACCACGGTCTACCAGCAGGCGGTCCAGCTGATCGCGCTCGCCCTGGGCATCGGCTTCCTCGGTGAGCTGGCCTCAATCGACCTGTTCGAGCCGGCCCGCGATCTGATCTGGAAGCTGCTCATGTCGGTGGCCTTCATCTACCTCGCCACCCGGGTGCCCTCAATGCTGGGCAACTCGAGCCCCTTCGACGCCTGGCTGCAGACGCTCTACTTCGGCTTCTCGCTGCCCGCCAACCTGGCCCGCTCGGTCACATCGGTTGCGGCTCTGGGCGCCGGCGGCGGAGCGGCCACGCGCACCGTCGCAAGCAGCGGCGGGTCCGGCGGTTCCTCGGGCGTGGGCGGCGCGACCCGCTCGGCGGCCGAACTCTCGACCCCCCAGGGCGGCTCGGAGCAGTCCGGTCGCGGCCCCCGGAGCCAGAACGAATAGCGACACGAAGCAGGAGGCGAGCCATGTGCTGACTACTAATGCGTCCCCATCGGGACACCACCACTCGAATCGTTCTGCCTCACACATGGGGCAGGTTCCCGGAAAGGAACACCAGTTATGGATGATCTGACCCAAACCCTCTCGAATCTCGTTGGGATCTTGCTGGGCGTGGTCGGCGGGGTGGGCGTCGCCTACTTCGTCTTCGGCGCCTACCAGTACCTGACCGCCTCCGGCGCGCCGCACCAGATGGAGCGCGGCAAGACGGCGATGCTCACGGCGCTGGCCGGCATTGTACTCGCCATGGTCGCGTTCGGCGTGGTCGAACTGGTGATCGACGCGGTCTCCAACCCGGTCGTCACGATCGACGCCCCGCCCGACCCGGAGTAGGTCGCCGGACCTCTTCAGAAAGGAGGTTGTCCCATGGATGAACACGAGGTGCCGACCCACGTGCAGGCCGAGGACCGCGTCCTGCTCTGGTTCACCTTCCCCCAGATCGTGGCCCTGACCGCGGTGGCGGCTGTGTCCTACGGCATCTACCAGGTCGCGCCGTTCGGTCCCGAGGCGGTGCGGATTGGGCTCGGCCTGGTCTTCGCTCTGGCCGGCATCGCGCTGATCGTGGGCCGGGTCGGCGGCCGCCGCCTGCCGGCGGTCGCGGCCGACCTGCTCCGCTTCGGCTTCGGCGCGCGCCGCTTCGCCGGTCTCCCGGCGCAGCTGGTGCGGGTCGAGCCGCCCGCGCCGCCGGTCAAGCGGCGAGCGGCGGAAGCGGAGGACGATGCGGCCGGCAGCGTGGCCCAGAAGTCCACTGAGGCGAGAGCCAAACCATCCGCCGACCTTGGCGCCGACCTGGCGCAGCAATCGGCCAAGGCGGATGGTCCGTTCCGCCGCCGCGTACGCAAGCTGGCCAACCTGAAGCGTTCGCCGCGACCGCGCACGCGAGGCGAGCGGATGCCGTTCAAGCCGCGCAACTGGTTCCGCAAGCGCGACCGGCGTCAGCGCTCGAAGCGCGAGTTCGACGAGGCGCGCGACGCGTTGGCCCGGGAGCAGCGGGAGCACCGATTCAGTCGGTGGCCCTCGCTCCTGGGCGGCGCGGCCGCGCTGGCCGTGGTCGCCTCGGTCGCGGTCTGCACGCCGCCCCATGCGCTGGCGGACGAGGGCGAGCAGGAGACCTGGAGTTCGGACGAGATCGAGTTCGACCCGCCGCCCTTGATCCCGGGCCGGCGGCTGTTCATCGAGCGCCTGACCGTGACCGCCTCGGCGGCCACGGTCGTGCTCAAAGCGGCCGCCAACCTGGAGGTCGAGGTGCGCGCCTTCGGCGGCCCCGACGGACGCGAGCCCAAGTTCCGGCGCGAGAACACCCTGGGCCGGGGCGGACGCTCGAGCTACCTGATGCCGCTCGACGGCCCCGCGCCCTCGTTCACGTTCGCCTGGCGCGACGAGTACGGCCAGGCGGGCGCGCTCTCGCTGAGCGGGGATCAGATCCCGTATCCGCTGCCATCAGCCGAGGGCGAGCTCTGCGAGCTGCGGCTGGTCTCGCTGGTCTGGCGCGCGGAGCGGATCGAGGGCGGCCTGCGCTCCGAGTGCGTCAGCGCGCTGGAGGAGCCGGTCGAACTGCAGACCGCCGCCGGCCACGCCGAGCTCAGCCAGACGGCGCTGCTGCCGGCCGAAGTGACCCAGGTCTCGGGAACGCTGATCGTTTCGGCTGGCAGCCGTGAGGCGAGTGTCGCCTTCGCCCCGGACGCCGAGACGAGGTTCGAACTCCCGTTGCCGGCGGAGTCCGGCATCCTGGCGGTCGAGGTCGCAGCGGCGCTGAGCGCCGATCTGCGGATCCCGCTGCCCGACCTGGTCCAGCTGACCCACCACCCGCGCTGGGTCGAGCAGCGCACCGAGACCGTCACCCTGACCCGTCCCGGGACGAGCCAGACCGTCTCTGAGACGGTCACGCTGAGCGACCCGGAGGGCAACCCCGTCGCGTACACGATCTCGGCCACCCTCTCGATCCCATCAGCCCAGGTGCAGAAGGACGTGACCCTGGAGATTGTGCACCCGGAGCACGTGCGGGCCGAGCTGGTCCAGCGCCCGGCGCTGACCAAGATCCGCTCGGAATCGCTCGCGCTCTCCTCGGCCGTCGCCGCGGACGACGCCTACCGGGCGCTGGTCCCGCCACAGCAAGAGCCGGAGCGGCCGGCCTCGGTCCAGACCCGGCTCTCGCCGGCGGAGCGGAACGAGCTGTTCCTGATCCTGGGTTGGGGGCCCTGATGCTGCGCCGAACACTCGCGATCCTCACGCTGGGCGCTGCGGCCCTGGTCACGACGGCGGCCGCGCCCGACGTGGACGCGGCCGAGCGAGCGATGCTCGACGCCTTCGACGCGGCGCTGACCGCGGTCGCCTACGCCGCCTCCGGCCTGGCCCTGTTCGGCCTGGTCTGGGCCGGCTTCCTGCTCATGGCCGACGGCGCGGAGGGCCGCAGCGCCCGTGGCCGCTCGGCCGTCTTCCTGACTGTCGCTGGACTTGCGATCGCACTCTCAGCCAAGGGCCTCGCGGCGCTGATCTCGGCCGGCGTGATCCCGATTCCGATTCCTTGAACGAAGGAGATGTTCCGATGAAACGACTGTTTGCCAGAACGAACACCCTCGCGGCGCCAACACTAGGGGGCGCCGCTCTGCATGAGCCGCCCGATGACGCGGCCCGGCCTGAGCAGCCGCTGCCTGAACTGCCGCTCTGCTTCATGCTCTCCCACGTTGAGCCGGACGGCCCGGTGCGCTTGGACGGGGTCAAGCTGACCCTGACCGAGCTGATGGGGCTGGAACTGGACGGGCCCAAGCTGGGCGCCTTCGCGGGCCTGCTCAACGCCTGCGACTTCCCCCTGCAGCTCTTGGTGCGCCAGCACCCGCCCGACCTGGAGCGAATGCGGCGCGAGCTGGCAGAGGCGCAACCGGGCGACCTGCCGGAGCAGACCCGTGACGCGGCCGAGTCCCAACGCCGCCTCTTGACCGAGTTGGAGTCGCGCGAGGGCATCCTCGACCGCCGCTTCTATGCGGTCTGCGAGCAGGAGCACGCGCAGGAGCTGCGCGGCCTCCTGGCCCGCACCGGGCTCTCGATCCATCCACTCAAGGATGAAGCGCTCGGTCGCCTCGTGGTCGCCTCGGCCCTGGGCGGCTCGCCCGCGCGCAGCGGACGAGACGAGCCGGTCGAAGTCCTGCTCAACCACCGCGACATCCGTCTCGGCGGACGCCTGGCCCGCTCGCTGCATCTGGCCAAGTGGCCGCGTTCGCTCGCGCCCGGATTCCTGCAGCAGCTGATGGCGACCGGCGCGCCGATGGACATCGCCCTGCACCTGGGGCCGATCCCATCCGAACAGGCGGCGCGCCAGCTGGAGTGGCAGAAGGTCAGGTTCGAGTCGGCCCGTTCACTCTCGCTCAGGCGCGGCAAGACGATGTCGCCCGAGGCCGAGATCGCTCTCGAAGACGTGAGCCGGCTGCGCGACGACGTGCAGCGCGGCCGTGAGCGGCTGTTCCACGCCTCGCTCTCCCTGACCCTGCACGCGGACGACCCCGAGACGCTGGACGAGCTGACCCAGCGCGCCTCGGCCCACTTCGCCGCCGCCCTGGGCCAGCTCGATCCTTTGCCTTTCCGCCAGCGCGAAGGCCTGCTCTCGACCCAGCCGCTGGCGCTCAACGCGGTCGCGGCCTGGCGCACGCTGGACACCTCGTCCGTGGCCCGCTGCTTCCCCTTCTCGCCGCCCGACCTCGACACCCGTTCGGGCGCGCTCTACGGGATCGACATGCGCGCCTGCGCCCCGATCGTCTACGACCCCTGGGACGGCACCCACCTCAACGCCAACACAGCGGTGCTGGCGCGGTCCGGCTCGGGCAAGTCGTTTGCGACCAAGTTGGGCGTCTTGCGCGGCATCTGCCGGGGCGTGGTCGCCTACGTGATCGACCCTGAGGGCGAGTACGCCGACATGGCCCGCTCGGCCGGCGGGCGGGTGCTCTCGCCCGGTGTCGCGGGTCAGGGCATGAACCCGTTCGTGCTCGACCGCACCGACCCGGAGGAACTGCTCCAGCGGATCGGCTCGCTCAGGCGGCTGATCGAGGTGATGGTCGGCGAGCGGCTGGGGGCCGAGCGGCGGGCGGCGCTCGATCACGCGCTGGCCAGCTACTACGCGCGGCCCTCGGAACGCACCGGGTTCCGCGACTTCTACCGCTTCCTGGAGGGGGACGATCCCGAGGGGCTGGCCAAGCTGTTGCGCCCATTCGCCTCGGGCAGCCTCAGGCACCTGCTCTCGGACGAGGGCGACGACCTGCTGCACAACGAGGCCCTGGTCACGGTGTTCGACCTCAGGCTGCTCGAACCGGAACTCAGACCGGCGGCGGCGATGGTCTGCACCGAGACCGTCTGGGCGGCGGCCGCCCGCGACCCTCGTCCGCGCCTGCTGGTCGTGGACGAGGTCTGGTCGATCATGCAGCATCCCGAGGGCGCCGCGTTCATGGTCTCGATGGCCAAGCGGGCGCGCAAGCACCGCCTCGGCCTGCAGTTCATCACCCAGGACGTGCAGGACCTGCTCTCGGAGGACCACTCGCGCACGATCACCGGGCACTCCGGCCGAGCGCTCTTGCAGAACGCCGCGTTCAAGCTCCTGCTCCAGCAAGACGCAGCTGCGATCTCTACCGTCGCGGACGCGTTCGACCTGCCCGAGGACCTGCAGCGTTGGCTCGTCTCCTGCCCCAGAGGCGATGGACTCTTGCTGGCCAAGGGCGAACGGTTCCCGATCCGGATCGAGGCGACGGCCGAGGAGACCGAAGTGATCGAGTGGCGGCCGGGCCGGCACTGAGCCGTCAACTCCACCAATCCCAGAACCACCAACTGAAAGCAACTACACCATGAGACTCAATCCATTCAAATCGTTCGGGCGCCGTGCCAGGCCATCCGAGCCGGTGCTGCTGGCAGTCACGCCGCCGCGCAGCGGCCAGCGCACGCTCCTGGGCGTGGAGAACCTGCTCCAGTCGATCGCCGTGCCCGAGCCGTTCTCGCTCGAACTGGCCGGCGACGAACGGGGCGTGACCCTGTTGGTCCGCTGCCTCGCGGGCGAGGTCGTCGCCGGTCAGATCCACGCCCGCTATCCCCAGGCCCGGATCCGCCAACTGTCTCACCAGGACGATCCACTGCGCTCAAGCGACGACGAGCAAACCTGGAGCCTGAGACTGCGCTCCAGCGGTCCCGACTACGTGCCCTTGCGCGTATTCCGCGACGACGACTTGCTCGATCCCGGCTCCGACCCCCTGCTCGCGCCCCTGGGCGCGCTCTCGGGGCTCAAGCAGGGAGAACGGGTCGTCGCACGGCTGCGTCTGCGCTCGCTCGGTCCGGACTGGTCGCGCGGCTACCAGGAGAAAGCGCACGAGCGGCCCGGACAGACAAGAGCCGTTCCATCCTCCGCAGAGCAGCCTCAGAGCGGGGCCGACCCGTTGGCGCTAACCGTGCTCGGTCTGGTCGCACTGGGCGCCTTTCAGGGCTACACCTGGCTCCAGGCGGGAGAGATCTGGAACCTCGCCGCGCTCTGCGCGGGCGCCGCCGTCGCGCTGATCGGCGGCAGCTGGGCCTGGCGGCGCTGGAAGCGCTCGCGCCGCCGCGTGCACGACCCGCAGCTGATCAAGGAGAAGGTCTCGCGCGTCGCCTTCGAGGGCGAACTGGAGATCGTTGCCATCCTGCCTCCAACCGCTAACGCCGACCGGGCGACCGAGCTGCTGGAGCAGGTCACGGCGGCCTACCGCCACTACGACCTGCCGACCGGCGCCCAATTCCAGGCCGGTCCCCTGCAGGAGCTCGAACAGCCGCCGACCGCACTACAACCCAGCCCGCCGGGCCTGTTCGGACGCCGCAGCGTGCTCGGCGTGCGCGAGGTAGCCGCGCTCTGGCATCCACCCGGCGCCGGCGACGAGACCCACGACGTCGAACGCACGGGCTCGAAGGTCCTGCCGCCGCCGGCTCGCGTGCTGCGCGAGGGAGCGCTGACCGGGCAGACCACCACCGATCAGCCGCGGGAGGTGCGGTTTCCGGAGGATCTGCTGCGCCGCCACCACCTCTACGTGGCGCGCACGCGGATGGGCAAGTCGACCCTGATGCGCCACATCGTCGCGCACAAACTCAAGCAGAAGGCCGAGGGTCTGGACCGCGACGCGATCGTGGTGATCGACCCGCACCCGGGCCTCGTCGCCGCGCTCCTGGAGCAGGTTCCCGAGTCCCTGGCCGGTCAGGTCCGCCTAATCGACCTGGCCGACCAAGGCCGGGCGCCGGGGATCAACCTGCTCGACACGCGCATCTTCGCGGACCGCGACCGGACTGCCGACTCGGTCGTCCGCGTCGCCCGCGGGCTGTGGGAGCAATGGGGCCCGAGGATGCAGTCGATCCTCGAACAGACCGTCAAGACCCTGCACGAGGCCAACAGTCATCCCCAGGTCGCAGCGGAGGAGCAGTACACCATCCTGGACGGGCTGCGCCTGCTCACTGACACTAAGTTCCGCAGCCGGGTGCTGCCCAGGCTGCGCGACCCCTACCTGCTCCAGTGGTGGGCCAACGACTTCGGCGGCTGGCGACGCGAGTACCAGGCTGACGCGCTGGCCCCCGTCCAAACCCGGCTCAACTACTACGCCACCTCGACCAGGGCCCGGGCGATCCTGGGGCAGCCTCAGTCCACGATTGACCTGCGCCGGACCATCCTCGACGGCGGCATCCTGCTCGTCTCGACGGCGCAGGGCACGGTCGGCCGCGACGTGTCCGCGCTGGTCGGGGCCTCTTTGCTCAACCTGCTCGACTCGGTGATCCGCGAGCAAGAGGGTCTACCCCTGGAACAGCGGCGCGGCGCGCTCATCGTGGTCGACGAGATGCAGACGATCCCAGGGGTCGAGTTCGAGTCGATGCTGGCCGAGCTGGGCAAGTACGGCGCCTCGTTCGTGCTCGCCACTCAGAGCCTGCGCAAGCTGGACGACCTCTCGCCGACCTTGCGCGACACGCTATTAGCCAACGTGGGCTGCCTCTGCGTCTTCCAGGTCTCGGGCCGCGACGCACGCGAGCTGGTCTGGGAGCTGGGCCGCGAACGCCTCACGGAGGACGACATCGTCGGACAGCCGGTACATCACTGCTACGTCCGCGCCTCGGTCGGGACCGAGCGCCTGCCGGCATTCTCGATGACCGTGCGCAAGCCGGAGTTCGGTACGCCCGAGCTCGCCGCCCAGATCCGGGCGGCGGCATCCGAATACACGACCCCAATCGACGCGATTCGGGCGCGGCATCTGGACCTTGAAGAGCTGCTGGACCGGTTCCGCAAAGAGTCGGAGACCCTCGCCGAGGAGGAGCCGCGGCCCGTGCCTACAGAGCCGGCGCCAACCAAACGCAGGAAACAGCGCAGCAAGTTGGTCCCGCGACCGGAGAACTCAGAGGAGACCTAAAGCCACTGTCCATCGTCTTGGACGATGGGGAGTCGGAGTCAGCCAGTCCGACATTCGTAATGCACGATTCATAGAAGGCGCAGCCGATGGGAAGCGCAGGCGCCAATGAACACTGGGTCGCAACTATCGAGTTCAACCAAACTTGGCGGCATCCTGCTCGTCTCGACCGCCCAGGACGCCGTAGGGCGCGACGTGGCCGCCCTGGTCGGCGCCTCCATCCCAACCTGATCGATTCCACCATCCGCGAGCTGGAGCGGCTGCCCCAGGCCGAGCGCCAGGGCGCGATGGTCGTGGTCGCCGAGATGCAGACGATTCCCGGGGTTGAGTTCGCGTCGATGCTTTCCGAACTGGGCAAGCACGGCGCCTCGTTCCTGTTCGCCACCCGGAGCATGTCCAAGCTGACACGCTCTCGCCGACGATACGCGACACGTTGCTGGCCAAGGTCGGCTGCCTGGCCGTGTTCCAGGTCGCCGGCGCAGACGCACGTGAGTTGACCTGGGAGCTGGGGCGCCAGCTGACCTCCAAGGACGACCTCGTCGGACAGCCAAGACACCATTGCTGCGTCAGCCCTTCGGTCGGCATCGACACCCTGCCGGCGTTCTCAGTGACCGGGCGCAAGCCCGCATTCGGCGATCTGGAACTGCCCGCGCGGATTAGAGGGGAGGCGGAATCCTATCTACCCCGGCGGAGGAGATTGAGGCCCAGCCTCGAGCGCAAGCGGGGGCTGGAGCAGATCATCGCCGAACACGCGCGGACCGAGGAAACCCAAGGGCAAGCGGAGATGTCCGAAGTCCCAATGACCAAGTCCAAGCCCGGGAGGACACGCAGCAAGCGCAAGCCCTAGCCTGAGAATTCCGAGGAGACTTAAGGCCCAAGACAATGGCGACTGTTGGTGTGCCGCTCCGATTGCTGCCTGCACGCGATCATAATGGGCCGGAGCACCGGCATGCCTGCATCTACGTTGAGTGATTTGGTTGTTGAGGAAACGGGAGATTGCCATCGCAGAGCAGCATGGACTCAGTCGTGCGCGGGCCGTTCCGGTCAGGCCGACCCGCGGCCGGAATCCCGGTGCCGGTGCTCTCGAGCGCGACGAGCCTGTTGAACCTCAGGAAGGCGTCGACGCGAACATCGAATGAGACTTGGAGCGCTGAAGTCTGGGCGGAATTGTGAATGTCTCGGCTGGAACCAATGGTTGTCGAGGCAGTGCGCGACCTCATTCCGAACCGGTAGCCGCCGCAATCGCAGCCCATGTTGTCGGCGGCGCGAATCTCATCGATGCGTTGAGAACGGGTTGATCAACTGAACGCCGCCGTAGTCCTGACCGGCGTTGAGATCCTCGGAATAGACGGCGTCACAGCTCATCGCTTCGGCCGCGGCGATGATCGCCGCGTCCCAATACGAGATCTGGTAGCGCTGGCTGATCGCGGTAGCGGAACGGAACAGGTCAACGGTCACCGGAAGCACAAACCGCTTGGACAGCTCTTCGACAAACTGGATCGCCGACTCGTGCGACAACCTGCCGGGCCGACTTGGCCGCGTGACCTGATGATAGAACTCTTGCAGCACTTGCACTGACAGGACAAGGTCAACCGAACCCAGGAGGCGCTGAGCAGCCGCTTGCTTCTCGGCCTCCTCTGGCGCTGAACTGACGGCGTACACCAGCACGTTCGTGTCGACGAAGCGAGGCACTCAGTTCAGCCTCGGTCTCGCACAGTTCGTTCATAGAGCTGATCCCGGCTCAAGCTGTCCGAGGCGCGAAAGTCAGGATGTGCGGTACGAATTCTCTGAATGAGTCTATTGATACCGCCTTCCTCGTCGCCGTCGGAACGGCTGTAGGCGTCCACGGTGAGGTCCGCAATGTCCACAGCGTTCAGCAGAGCAGCCAGGGCGAATTCAGGAACCGTAACACTGAGCTGCCGGGCTCGGAGTTGCGCCCGTCGGTGCGTTTCGTGGTCGACGGAGACCACGATGCTGTGCATCTTTGCCATCTGGGACCTCTTCTGAACTCTAGGATAGCCAGCCAGGAAGGCTGAGAGCGGTGCTCACTCTCCGCTGTCCTGAAATTGGTTGTAACCGAATCCACGAACGTGGGGCTCGCGATGGAGCAGCAGACGCAGGCGGGTCAGTTCTTCGGGATCCCAGCCCATTGCCTCGGCGACGGCTTCGTCCCAAAGACGTCGTACCTCGCACTCACCATCGCGGAACTGCGGCACGAACTCGTCTTTGGTCAGCTCCCAGCAGGCTGCGAGGGTTCCCATGATTCCTTCTGCAGACAAGTCCGGGATGCAGATGTTCTTGAGACCGGCTGCCCTGTAGAGGGGAAACTCTCGTGTACGTCCCATATTCCTCAGAAGTTGTAACCGTCCCGCTGTGGAGTTGAGGAACAAGGCCATCGCTTTTGCCTCGCGCGCTCCCAAATCCGCGACCGGCATCCAGCCCCCACCGATGTGTTTGTGTTCGCTGGCGACTGCCGTTAGTCGTGCGGTGTTGTTTCGCTGTCCTGCCGTGATCAACAGGAACCCCGCCTTCTCACGCAGTTGGTCCCTCTCGGTCGGGGTCTCTAAATCGCTCTGCTGGATGCCGCTTGACTGTGCTTGCCGTACACGATGCGTGTCCGGTCGTGCCCGAATCGTTGTTTGACCGTCAGCACCCTTAGAGTTCACGACGGAGACACTGCCTACCGCCCCCGGGACGGTGTCAACGTACTCCGGCCCCAACACTCGTTCTGTCCTTGCTAACTGCAGACCGAGTTGCTCGATCGACATCAGCTGACAATCCTCCGCAAGCCTGGCTGCCGCTTCCGCCAACTCGGGGGAACGCCAGATTGCAGCTGTCCAATCGCCGCGCGAAATGCGCTCTGCCGGCCACTGCGACACCTCACCCCAGCCGTCGTCAATGGGACCTTCGGCAACCCAAGAGACGTTCGTGCAGAGACGCTATCTCTCCCTCGTCGACCGGCATTCGGTCAAGGCTAACGATGCGAGTCGAGGTTTTCGGATCCGGGTGTCGGGTCGCGATTAGAACGCTTTCATTGATGCTCGTGTTCTGGCTCATATTGATCTGGCCTGGACGATGGGAAGTCACGATCGTGTGAATCTGAAACCGCTCGGCAAGCACTGTTCGCTTGCGGATTGCCGAGGGGGCTGTAAGCGCAACCGTTGGGACAATCATCGCCAGAGTGGCCTCTGAGGCATCAAGGCATCGCTCTGCGAGACCGACAAACAATGGCTCAATAGCGTTCTTGTCTACAAACCCGGACAACTCGGCGTCACCACGAACGAGCATTGCCTCAAGGCCATCCGTACGGGAACGCAGCGATTGCTGGGTCTGCGAAGGGAACTTCTGCCCCATATTGGAGCGGTTCGTGAATGGCGGATTCATGATCACAATGCGAGCGTTTCGGACGGCGTCGACGGCATCCTCAAGCTCCGCGTCAATAGGCTGATCCCAAACCAGCTTGGATGAGATCCCATCGTCAGCGAGGTCAAGCTCCGATTCCCGCGGAACTATCGCGTTCTGGCTCAGCAGCTCAAGCGTGCCTGCTTGCACGCGCGAAGGATCATCGGGCGATGGTCCGTATGGCATCAGGTGCAGACCCATCTGCCGGTAGCGGATGTCGTGATTGCCGGCAGTGAGCTGCGATGCGGCCAGCTGCAGCGAGACCGGATTGATGTCGAGGCCCTTGATCGTCTCTTCAACCGCCAGCTTCTGTAACTCGGCCAATTCCGGTTCGGAGACGCCTCCTTCACGGGCGCGGCGCTTCATTTCGGTCAGCATCGCGGCCAGCAGTGTTCCCGAACCACAGGCCAGATCGACCGTCTTGTGCTCGCGCCAGACATCCAGATCTGTCCAATCGCCATCTTCGCAGGCGTCGAGCGTGAGCCGCGCGGCTAGCGATGCTGCTGTGGGTCGAGTGAAGAACGCGCCATCCGATGCTTGATTGCCCATCACCCGGTTGAACAGCGGCCCTGCGTGGTCGGCGCCCATGTCGGCGTAGGTCTCCGCAATCCGCTCTGCTTCGGCTGCGATATGGCGTAGAGCGCGTTCGAGGCCGGCCAACTTACCTTGATCCTCAACCGCTTCGATCACCGCGACAGCCGGCTCAAGCACGGGCCGGAAGTCGTGGCGCATGATCCGTTCCCACTCCCGCCGTACCCGGCGGACGACGTTGACTTCGTTCTTGACCACCGTCAGATGACTCACGCCCGAGAGCCAGCCGCCTTGGGCAATGCGCTGATGCAGCATGGCTGCGTTCATCATCAACAAGGCGGCGATGGTGCAGCCATCGGCCTGTTTCTTGGCGTCACCCTGCTTGAGATTGTGCAGTCCGTACAGCCGGTCGAGCGTCGGCTCGAGTTCATCGGCTCGCATGTGGAAGGCCGCTTCCTTGACGCTTGCCTCCAGGATGTTGAGGTCGCGCAAGACGCGGTTATCGGTCAGGCCCGACTTGACGAGGAGATTCATGCGGATCGCGTTGCCATGTTCTGAGAGGCCGGTCAGGTCGAGCATCTGTAGCGCCGACTGCTCAGCGAGTTCGTCGATGGTCTTGCGCCTACGGCGCGGTTTGACGGGCGTCTGCACCCGAATGCCCGTGCCGCGATTGATCATCTCTCGCGCCTTGCGCTTCGACTTCTCGAGATCGACCTGCCCGCGTGCGCCATCTGATTTGGGCTTCGCACGCGAGACGCAGTCCCTGCGAATCTCGATGCTGCCGTCGTCATGTCGTTTCCCTGCGATGATCTGGGTCGGCTCATAGTTGTTCGTCGGCGGTTCGGCAAACATGTCACTCGACGTCGTCGCGACCAGTCCAGTTGCCTGTGTTTCCCCGTAGATGTCCTGTGCTTGCGCGGGCGCGGGTGATTCTGGCGGGTCTGAGAGGGGCTCGAACTCACGCTTGAGCGTGCTCCTTCCCTCGATCACGCGCTCAACCGCCGCCTCGGCGGTGCCCGGTGCGCCCGTGTGTTGCCGATACTCGACGCGCTTCTTGTCATCGTCGCCGACCGCCACGATTGTCTGCACCGTGGCCGGTGTTGTTGGAACGTGGAGCTCCATCAGGTCGGAGAGATTGTCTTCGATGCGACTGTCGTGGGCCCGCAGGGCGAGCAGAATCTGACCGAGCTCCTGCCATCCTTCTTCTGGTCCGCTGGTGCTGAGCCACGTCTCCGGATCAACGTTTGGCGAGATCAGAATTGGACAGATGATGTAGCCCAACTGCTTGCCTGGTGATGTGCGCATCGCCCGACCGACCGCTTGAATCACGTCGATCGGACTCTTACGCGCCTCCAGGAACGCGACGGCGCTCAGCGATGGCGAGTCCGTCCCTTCGCCGAAGATACCAACGTTGATGATCCCGTTTGGCTGATCAGCTGTGCCCAGAGCCAGGTTGTCCTTGGCGTTGTCACGCGTCGCGACGCTGCTCGTCGCGTCGAGGTGTTCCAGTCGATAGTCGGCGGCCCGCTGCCCGTTCCGGTTGTCGTGCAACCAGTTCTGAAGCCAGTCTCTGACCGCTTTCGTCTGAAGATCGACTGCCATGTTCTTGGACTTGTCGACGGTGTTCATGAAGGCGATGCAAGACTGGATCGGAACACTGCCGGTACGTCTTCCATGTGTGGCGCCGCCCATGGCCAATGCGAAGGCCAGTCCGCGCAGGTAATCGGCTGAAGTCAGCTTGCGTCTGCCCTTGCTCTTCGTGTCCTGCGCCAACTGATTGACGAGCTGATACGCCTCGGGATCGTTGATTCCCAGTGCAATGATGCGGTAGTCGGAGAGCCACTCGTTCTCTACAGCCTCGACGTAGCTCTTGCGATACAGCTCGACACCGAATGTTTGCTCATCGTCCATCGTCCGCACTACCCAGTCCGACGGCGTATCGCCGCGAACGCGTTTGGTGTCGTAGATCCGCGGCGTTGCCGTCTGATACACGCGGTAGGTAGCTGGAAACGCGTCGTTGTCATGGCATAGCGTGAAGTCACGCAGGCGCTGCTCGTCGGTCTTGGCCTGCCGGCGCAAACCGGCGGTGCGGTGAGCTTCGTCGGCGATCAGGACGCTCACCTTCACTCCGGTCGCCTTGAGCGCCTCCGCGACGCGGCTGCCGCTTTGGTAGGTGCCGAAGATGACGCTGATCTGTTCGCCACCGCGCCCCTGATCGATCCAATCGGCAATCTCGGCAGAATCTGTCGTGACCATGCCCTTGACGACAGAGGCGCTGACATTGCTCTTGTCAAGGGTGGGGTCGTCCGAGTTGAACCGGGAATCTTCCTTCTTCGGGTCAAAGCCGGCGGTTTGGTCGGAGCAGACGGCGAGCACACGAAGGTCTGATGTGGCGTGCTGAAGATACTCGCGCCGAATCTGGGCGACAAGTGCAATCGACGGACAGAGCACGACAGAGAGTTCGCCTTGAAGCGTCAGTTGCTCCACGATTCGCAACGAGATTCGTGTCTTGCCCGTACCGCAGGGGAGGATGATGCGCCCGCGCGCTTGGCCGACTGGCAGCCCGCCGCTGTCTGATATGGCGTGTTCGCGCAGAATACGCACGCTCTCCTGAACGGCTTCGTCCTGCATGCATGACTTGGTTTGGATGAGGTCCGCATTGTCGGGATCAGAGCAATGCAGACATTCATCGCCTCCATACGTGCCCCGTTGCTGGCGCAGGTCGCTGACGATGTTGACCAGTTTGATCGTGCCGGACATCGAATGCGACTGTCGAGCCTGGTCGGTCAACGGGTTTGCACCATTGGTGACGATCCAGCGCTCGGCCCAGAAGTCGCCCGCGGAGGCAGCTGCAAACTTGTCAGTCTCTTCCTTGCTAATCGGAGCGCCAATGCCTCGCTCATCCAGCTTGCGGGACTTGCACTGGATGGCAACGTAGCCACCGTCGCTGCGTCGGATGCCGACGACATCGATCCCGACATCCTGATTGGTCGTGCCGGGAAAGTGCTGCTCACGGTCCGGCCAGGTTGACCAGAGGTGGCAATCGGCTAGGTCCCATTCGCGAATCGCAGGGCCCGCCAAGGTCGTGATGCCCTCCAACCACTTGCCATCGGTCTGCTGGTGGGCCAACTCATCGGCCTGTTGGATGGCCTCGGCGACGACGTCTGAGCTATTGGCGGGGTGCATTGTCACTACCCATTCGAAACGAGTCTCCAATGTGCTTCAGTCGTGGCACCAATTGCGTCCACATGCCTGATCGGGTGTTGGCGATTGAACAAGGATACGCACCTCCGCAAGAGCCAAAACCTGCGCGACGAGCGACTACTCCAAAGGAAGCGGAAGCAACCAGGCACGCTATCTCGAAAGGTGAGCGTCGTTACAGTAAAACGCACGAAGGGTTACCGATCCAGAGGCGCGGATCTGTTACCTGACTCATTTGCTGACTGCGAACCGCCACGGCCTGGGCGTTGATTTCGAACTGACCCAAGTCGCTGGCTAGACCGAAAGAGACGTGGCGCTGGCGATGCTGGAGCGCAGTGTCTGCGGACCGGCGATGCTCGGTTCCGGCCGTGGCTACGAAACGCTCGACTGCGTCTGGGATCTGCGCGCGCTGGGGGTGACGCCCCATCTCGCCCAGAACGAGCGCGGGCGGCGCAGCGCAAATCGACGGTCGCACGACCCAACATCCGGGGTACCGCCAGAGTCAACGTTGGCGCAGGCGGGTCGAAGAGGTGTTCGGTTGGATCAAGACCGTCGGCGCCGGCGGCAAGCTGCGCTTCCTCGGACAGGCCCGCAACAAACTCTGGTTCGAAGTGACCGCCGCCGCCTACAACCTCACCCGCCTGACCAACATCGAGGTGGCAGCTGCATAGCCGGACGGAACCGAAGCGGCCTCAGGCGTCGGAACCGCGGTCAGACCTTGCATCTTCAGGCCACAAGACCCTAACCGTTGTCCGCGGTTGGCGACGGAACAACCGCCAATCACGGCGTGATCGGGCTGCGCCCGTCGATACTTCAGCAGCCTGCTAAAGGGAGCGCATCTCAAATGCGCGGTTTGCTCGTGCTCCGAACGAAGGATCGCCGTCGCTCTGCCGACGAAGTCGCCTAAGTCACGGGAGCGAGTGACAAGTCGATGCCTTTCTGGAGGTCGAACAGATTAGAGTTCGATACCGCACCAGAAACCCTCGAGTTCGGAAGAAAGTAGAACACGAACAACCTTGTGCCGCCTTCGGGGACTAATCACGCGGTTTCAGTAGTCGGATCGAAACCTCGGCAAGTGCGACAAGCACCACCCACCTGCGCATTCGCCAAGGTCCAAGATGGTCAGCCTTCTCCGCGATTTCTGGCCGTGACGCGCATTACCCTGTCCTACTCACTCGCGAGTGTTTTGAAAAGCCACCTGCGGCTACAGGATGGTCCTTGTCGACGCAGCAGATTTATGAGACAATCCCTGACATCGGATTCCATCGTTACGTCCCGCAGAGACGAGTTACGACACGTAACTTCGTAGACATAGGACAGAGAGAGTTGAGATGGCGACGTACATCCCAGCAATACGCGCGCGAATTGGCGTCACGGAGTACTTCGTGTCAGTTATGACCCTCGGCGAAGCGGCCCGAATGATTGACTACGCCGAAGAAGTGGATGCCTGGACTTCCGAGACTCCTCCAGAACTCAAGATGCAGCGAAAGCTCAATGTCCAGCGTGTTGAGCGAGAGATGGTCCCATACCTGGTTGCGACCGATGACCACTTCTACTCAGCGCTGACAGTCGAGGTTCGCATGACGCATCACAACGGCGAGTGCGGGTTCACTTTCCAATCGTCTGCGCAGTTCCCTGGTGGTATCGAGTTTGGGCAGTTGACCTTGGACGGAACAGAAGCGCTCTATGCGCTTGACGGACAGCACCGCCTCAAGTCTATCGAAATGGCGATCCGTCAACGGCCTGAGTTGGCTGGTGAGCACATTGCTCTGATCCTTGTGCCATTCGCGGACATTGCGAAGTCGCAGACACTCTTCAGTGACCTCAATCGCAATGCGAAGACCCCCTCAAAGTCCATCTCTCTTCTCTTTGCGCACCGTGATCCACACGCCCGCATTGCAAAGAAAGTGGCCGAGGAGTCTCCATTGCTGCATGGGCGGATGAACTTCGAGAGCACTAGCCTTTCCGCGAACGCACGCCAGTTCATGACATTGTCCACGCTATATGAGATGACCCGCACAGTGCTCGGTGATTTGCAGGGCGACATCAGTGACGAGGAAGAAATGTGCCATACTTCGGATTTCGTGACTGTGATTGACTGTTTCACGGAAGCGATTCCGGCTTGGCGGATGGTGCGTGACAATGAGGAACATCCCGCGTATCTGCGTCAGCGGGAGCTCTCTGGTCACGGCGTCGCCCAGCGTGCGCTTGCCGAGTTGGCGCGCAGGGCGAGAACTCAAGCTCCGTTAGACTGGCAACAACTGCTAATGCGCATAAGCGCTAAAACTGAAGATGGACACTCTGTGGTGGACTGGCGGCTCACGAACCCGCGGTGGCAGAGCGTAGCTCTACAAGGCGGTCGTGTGAACAACACATCGACATCTATCCAGTTGCTTGCCGATGAACTCGCCAAGACGATTGGACTCGATCAGGTCAACGGAGGTCAATCGCGAGGGCGGCGAGTCGTTTCCAAAACATCGTCCAGGCGGAGCCGGCCCAGCACGTAAGGAGGCAGTTGTGTACGTGAATCGGGTCGAGGTCTCATTCGATGCAGCACACCGCCTTCTTGGATACGACGGCAAGTGCGCCTCCCCACACGGCCACACATACCGCGCCGAGGTCTTTGTCCGCTGCAATGAACTGGACGACCTTGGCCTTGCCATAGATTTCGGCGACATCAAACAGCCACTGAAGCGCTGGATCGACACTCACTGGGATCACGCATTCCTGTTGAACGACCGAGACCAGGTGCTTATAACCGCGCTCCGGGTGGTTTCTGAGAGCAAGCTCTATCTCTTCCGAGGCCTCAACCCCTCCGCCGAAGTCATGGCGTGCGTCCTGTTTCAGGTGATGCAATCCGAAATCAGTTGCGAACCACAATCCGTCCGTATCTGGGAGGCAGGCCAGTACGCGGAGTACCGTCCAGATAAGGAACAAGACGATGAAGGAGCGCTCCCATGACAAGGAACCTCGGAGTCGTCCTCCTCTCCGGGGGGTTGGACTCGACGACTGTCGCAACACAGGCGGTCCGTGACGGATACGATCTGATCGCCGTAACGGTTCATTACGGTCAACTTCACAGTCGAGAGCTGGACGCGGCTGCGACCGTGGCAGCGACGCTCGGCCTCCACCAGGAAGTCGTAGACGTTTCGTTCTTCGGCCGACTCGCTTGGTACTCGGCGCTCACCAACCCGGAGCGATTCGCGATCCCGGCAGAACGCACCCCTGAAGAGATGGCGACCGACATCCCGATCACCTATGTGCCGATGCGGAATACCTTCCTGCTCAGCCTTGCCTCGGCCTACCTCGAGAGCCACGTGCTCCATGTTCTGGAAGCCAAGAGCGCGTCTCCTGAGTCAATGCGCGCCGCGCTCTTCATTGCGGCGAACGCCATTGACTACAGCGGCTATCCAGATTGTCGACCGGAGTTCTACCGAAGTTTGGCTGAAACGCTCCGCCTCGGAAGCAAAATCGGAACTCAGTACGGTGTGCCGTTCAAGATTGAGACACCGCTGCTCCAGATGACGAAGGCAGAGATCGTTCGCCACGCCGTTAGGATTGGTGCGCCACTTGACCTTACATGGAGTTGCTACAAGGGTGGGCCCGCGCCTTGCGGCGGATGCGACAGTTGCCTTTTGCGAGCGAAAGGGTTCGAGGAAGCAGGCATCTTAGATCCGGCACCTACACTGACATGACATCGCTCAAGATAGCCCGTCTACCGTCCGGCGAGCCTGAAGTATTCGCCTCGATCCAAGGTGAAGGTAACTCGGCGGGTCGACCAAGTACATTTGTACGGCTTTCACTGTGCAACCTCTCGTGCGCCTGGTGCGACACGAGATACACCTGGGACTGGGAGCATTACGACCCGAATTCCGAGATAGTCGGCGTCGAGAGCGCTGAGATTGTTTGGCTGGTCACCGAACTCGGTGTTGAGAACGTCGTCATTACGGGAGGAGAACCGCTGCTTCAACAGCACGGACTCTCCGTGGTGGCTGAGTCGCTCGTGCAGGCTGGATATCGCATAGAGATTGAGACGAACGGCACACTGGAGCCTCAGATCGCTCTGAAGGAGCGGGTCGCCCAGTGGAATGTCTCGCCGAAGCTCTTCAACTCGGGAAACGCGCTCGACCGCCGATTAGTTGATAGGCCGCTTCGCTGGTTCGCCGGCACAGAGCAAGCGTGGTTCAAGTTTGTGATCGATGCCCCTACCGACCTTGAAGAGGTGGCAACCCTCGTCCATCACTACAGGATTCCACGCGACCGGGTGATCCTGATGCCCCAGGGCACTACCGCAGTCGAACTCGGAGATCGGTCGGCTTGGCTCGCAGAGGTTTGCGCCAGGCAGGGCTACCGATTCTCAACCCGGATGCACATCTTGCTCTGGGGGGATGAACGTGGCCGCTAAGCCTGACAATGACCATTGCGGACGGTGACGGCATTGATGCCCGCAACGGCTGAAGCTCCTCGCGTCCTCGTGGTTAGTGCTTGCTCCAAGCGGAAGGCGAAAGGAAACTGCGCGCTAGACCTAGTTGGGGACACTCTGCCGGCGCGCGAACTTTACACGGGTCGGGCGCACGTTCGCATACGTAAGGCGATTGATCGTTGGCGTGCCAGCGATGCACGCGAGGCGGTCGTCTGGTCGATCATGTCAGCAGGTTGCGGACTGGTCGGTGAGCACTCTGAGCTCCAAGCCTACGAGGCGACCTTCAATCGACTTGGTTCTGGATCTGCGAGTCAACTGGGTCGAGATTTAGGAATTCCACGCGCACTCCAGGAACAACTGGCGGACTTTCACGTGGCGCTCTTCGTACTGCCTCTGGTGTACTTGCACGCTGCTGGAGCGCCATTCCACCGGCCAAGGACGCAGTTGTACTTCACTTCTCCCGCGTTCGGAAGTCGACATCAATCTGCACCAATCGTTCCTTGCGGGCTAACTCAAGCCCGTGAGTTGCACGTGACTTCTAGAGAGGTCGGCGCAGCGCGTTTTTCGGCATTTGTTGATGAGGTCATCTTGGACGGGCTTTCTACTGCGCTACGCGCATGGGGTAGCGCGGGAGAGGTGACGTGAAGTTCTTCCTTCCAGACTGGGACGATCGAGTCGATCCAGGGTATGACTTCCTGACCGATCGGTTGACGCTGGGGCGCGATCCTTATCGGGACGATCTCTATGCCCACGAACTGTTTGAAGAGCCAGTCTACGACGGGATCCTTGTCTCGCGCATGGCGCTCGACCAGGCGGGGCGGAAGCGGAAGCGCGTTGAGCAGGTAGGTATGCGTACATACTTGCGGATGTCTGATGACCTCGAGCTATTCGGCGACTGCGGTGCCTTCGGATACCTCGATCGGCGCGATCCCGTGTTCACTACTGACGAAATCCTCGACTACTACGAACGATTGGGCTTCGACTACGGTGTCTCCGTCGATCACATAGTACTACCCGAGTTCGAGGATCAGCGTCACCACAGATACGACTTGACGCTCCGCAACGCCGAGGAGTTTCTTCGACTGCATCGCGAAGGCGAACTTAGCTTTAGTCCTGTTGGAGCAGCCCAGGGCTGGGATGCGCAAACCTATGTTGAGGCGGCGGCAGCCCTTGTCGAGATGGGCTATGACTACATCGCAATTGGTGGACTCGCCCGGAGCAACTCGCGGACTATCTCAATGATCCTCAGTGCGGTAGCCCAAGTTGTCGCCGGCCGAGCCGCCATTCACGTCTTTGGCGTAGCACGGGCTTCTCTCTTGCAGATCCTTCTCGACCTAGGCATCGAAAGTGCAGATAGTGCAGCACCGTTACGGCAAGCCTGGCTTGCGGCAAAGGACAACTACTATACCGAGGATGGAGGGGCCTTTGCAGCCATTCGAATTCCTTTGGCAACCACAGGTCGGGCAATGAGTGGTTCGCTGGTTGCCCGAAGCGAGGCGACATTCGGCGACTTACGAGAGGCGGAGCATGAAGCACTCAGTGCAGTGCGAGCATTCGCGCGGCGTAAGCTTGGCCAGCGGGAAACGATGAAACGGATCAAGGCCTACGACACCTTGCTGGGCTCCCGGACCTATGAACGAAGTGCGAGCCAGCGAGAGCAACTCTATCGAGATCTCTTGCGTCAACGACCCTGGGATCGCTGCCCGTGCCCGGTTTGCAAAGAACTGGGTGTCGAGGTAGTGATCTTTCGTGGAAACAACCGTAATCGACGTCGAGGATTTCACAATCTGTGGGTTCTGCGCAGGCGAATTGCGAGTGCAAAAGACAAGGCAAGTGACGACTCATGTTTCGCCTGAGAGTCGTTGCTGTGACCTTGAATATCCGAAGGCCAGCTCGTTCAATCTCCAGGTATTGACGACAGGCGTGAGCTGGGAAGTGTAAGCAGTCAGGCGACGATCTTGCTGTGTGTGAAGCATCGAGAGGTTCGCCGCGCTGGACCCCGGATACGCAGTCTACCGCTTTCGTCTGCGCACGTTGGCCTTGGCCGAAGAGTTGGGCAGTGCGCCTGCCTCCTGTCGAGCGATGGACTCTTGTCACGTGACTCGCCGCCGCCAAGAGCAGCAGACGGAGCAGTGTTTTGATCGCTCTTGATCTAGGCCAGTTGATCGGTCTAAGACTAGGCCACTCGGAGGCGGACGTGGTCTCTCCCGATGGTGGTTGCTAGGCCTCACCTCCCGCCTGCTGCGGCGACGTGGTGGTT
>MPNM01000007.1 GCA_002239025.1 Chloroflexi bacterium bin125
GGCGCTTCGTTGGGCGGCGCCACCGGCGTGGTGTGTGCGCCCTTGGTCCGCACCCACTCGCTGGAGTTCCCGTCCCTCTCGCTCATGTTGTTGCGGTGCCCGACCATCGAGCGAATGAACACGCCCGTCGCGACGCCGTTCTTGAGGTCCGTGATCGTATAGCTGGTCAACCCGGGGTCCACCGAGAGGCCGTCGTTCTTGCCCACCGCCCTGGGGTCGCGCGGGTTGTTCCACACGCCGGGCTCCTGGCTCCAGCGCAGAACGTGCCAGATCTCCGAGTCCTCGACCCCGTCGCGGGAGCCGACGTTCCAGGTCACCGTCAGCGTGCCGTCCCCCGGCACGACCCGGATGTCCCACGGCTCCGGTCCCTCCGGCGGCGCCGGCGGCGGCGGTGGCTCGTCGTTGTCCACGATGGTCACCGCGGCGGTGTCCGTGCCCTCCGGGTCCACCGCCCAGGCCGGTTCGCCCGTGTGGGCGACGCGCACCGAGAAGCGCTCCTCGTCCTCCTCCACCTCCTCGTCGTCCACGGTGGGAATGATGATCCGGGCGCTCTGCTGGCCCTCGGGCACCGTCAGCGTCGCGGCGAACTGCCCCACGTCCTCGGCGGTGGCGCCGCCGTCCGGGTAGTCGGCGGACACCGTGAAGGACACGCCCCCGGCGCCGGCCGGGCTGCCCAGGCTCAGCGATAGCGTCGCCTCCTCACCCTCCGTCACGCTGACTTCGGGGCTCAGCGTGTAGGTGCGCGGCGGCGGGTCGATGGCCACCAAGTGGGTGGCCGACTGGCCGCCGTTGGTGACGCGGATGTAGACGTAGGTCCACTTCGAGGCCGGGTTCAGCGCGATGGCCGGGGTGTAACCACCGTTGTCAAAGGCCGCGAAGCTGCCGGTGACGCCATAGACGTTCCCGATGGCCCACGCCAGCGTGCTGTCCAGATGCGCCGTCACCCGCAGCATGACGTGGGTCGTCGTGACGATGCCCTGCTCCGAGTCGGCGCTGCCGAACGTGCCGGGGATGTACGCCCGCAGTTCCACGCGCCTCTCGAACGTCCCAGGGATCGTGGAGGGGTTGGGACTCGCGACCCTCATGCTGTTGAAGTTGTTCACCGGTTCGCCGTCGCGCATCTCGTCGTAATGGACGCGCACGGGGTGCAGGTCCGTGTGGGGCGCGGGCGTGGCGGGGACGGGCGCGTTGCTCTCCAGGCTCAGCGAGACCGTGTCGCCGTCCGACCAGCTCAGGCCGGTGCCGTGCCAGGTCAGCCGCCACGCGTCCTCATTGCGTGGGATGCCCCAACTCACGCTGGCGTCCTTGTAGCGGAACTGCTGGCCGCCGACGTCCAGCCGCAGGGAACCCCCGTTCACCGAGAGCGGCCTGTCCAGCAGGATCTGGAGGGAGCCGCGGACGACCCTCACCGCCAGGACGTTGTACCGCCCCCCGCCGTAGGTGAAGGAGCTGCTGGACGAGAGCTGGGCGGAGCACTGCGACTGCCCGTTGCAGCCGTCTCCACTGAGATGGCCCAGGTCCTTGACCGTCAGCGTGGACGACCAGAGCGGGGCGTAGCCCCGGTACGCCGTGTCCGTCTTCAGGCGGGACCAGCCGCCCCAGCCGTTGCCCGCCCCGCTGTGGCCGTCATTCGCCCGCACCTGCAGGTGATAGGCCGTCCCGCCCGCCAGTCCGGTGATCTCCCGCAGCCTGGGGGATTGGTTCTGCAAGCTCCAGGGGACATCCGGCTGCGTGATGGTCACCCAGCCCGTCGACGGGTCGCCCGCCGTCGTCGCGGCCCGGTCCGCCGCGGTCTTCTGCTTGTAGCGGAGCTCGTAGCGTTGCACCGGGCCCGCCGGCCTGGTCCACTCCGCCGTCAGCTTCTCCTCCCCGGGCGTGGAGATCAACAGCGGCGCCGCCGGGGGGTCGTTGTCGATGACGTACAACTGCAGAACCTGGGGAGAGCCCACCACGTAGGGGGCGTTGTTCACCGCCTCAAGGCGCAATGCCGTCCCGCTGTTATGGCCGTTGACGGCGTTGTCGGCCGGGAGGTTCGCCGACAGGTCGACCTCGACCGAGGCGGTTTGGGCAGGCAGCGCGACCGTCCGCGGCAGGTCCGTGAGCCTGCCGGGTGCGGCCGGGTCGTTCAGGACCAGGCGCACGCTGCTGGCCGTCGGCAGGACCGGGTCGATGTTCAGCGTGACCACGGCGCTCGACGCGCCCTCCACCGCCTCGACAAGGGATGTGCTGAGGGAGACGATGGGCGCCGCCCGCGTGACCGTCACCGTGTAGGTTTTCGTGGTGCTGCCGTCCTCGGCGGTGACCTTCACGGTGATCGCGTTCGCGCCCAGCGAGAGCGCGATGGCGCCGCTCGCGCTGCCGCTCGTCACCGCCGTCAGGCTCGACCCCTTGCCCACCTCGACCGTGGCGTTGGAGTCGTTCACTGTCGAGGTGAGCTTCACGTGCGTCCTGTCGTTCTCCACCGACGCCGTGTAGGCCGTGGTCGCCGCCGCGAAGGTCGAGGGGCTCAGCGTCAGCGCCGAGAACGTCCCCGAGGCGCTCGTGCTCGCGCTCGCCGTCAGGCCGGACAGGTCCGCGTTGGGCGGCGGCGGCTCCGTCAGGCTCAACTGCACCGTATCGCCGACGGACCAGCTCAGGCCGCTGTTGGACCAGGTCGCCTGGGTGTCGCTGCGGCTAAGAGAGGCGTCTGCAAGGGGGAACTGGTCGTTGCCGACGTTTAGTATCAGGGCCGACTTGAGATTCGCCGGGATAGTCTTGTTGAGTTGCAAAACAAGCTGGTTGCCCCCGATCACAAGACGGGTTATCTCATACGTCACGCCGCCATGCGTGAAGTCATCGTCGGTGAGCACGCTCGTCGAACTGCACACAAGTCCTCCTCCAGAAGGGTTACTGCAACCAAGGAGGGGAGTGGCCACGACCGTCAGCGTGGCGGACCAGACGGTGGTGGTCTGGGCCTGGGCGGGCTGTGCGCCGGGCGCAACGAAGGCCGCCAGCGCAACGAGCGCGGCGGCCAGGAGGAGGAGCGGGGAGCGGCGTGGGAGGAAGGAGGCGCGCATCATGCCGCGCCTCCTTGCCGGGGAGACGAGTCGGCTAGAACGTAGGTTCGGGGGGGGTAACGGGCATGGCCGCCCTCAACAGGCGGCCCGGGTTGCCTGAACCGGACTCAAACATCTCGCACATCCTCAAATCGTCACGTTCGCAAGCCGTGTATACGTTCACGCAGCATACCAACTCTCCAAAACGAGAAAATGTGTGTATCCATGTGGCCAGAAGTGCAATATCCATGTACGTCTAGGGTGTCTGAACTCGGCCAGGACTCAACGGGAGCTTCGTCCGGGTCCGGGAGGGCCCCGAGCCGACCGCTCAGGCGGCCGGGCAGGTTGCATGTTCACTCAGCGCGCCGAGGCGACGGAGGCCGCTCTGAGCTTGATCAGATCGGCCAACGTGAGCGTCGCGCCCAGGTCCGGCAGCGCCGCGTCGTACTCAGTCAGGCTGATCTTGCCGTCGCCGTCCATGTCGTAGCGCGTGACGACATCCTGCTGTTCCGCAGGCGTTGGGGTCTTCGGCTCGGGCTGCGTCGGCGCTGCGACGACCGTGACCGCGAACGTGGCGCTGGCCGTGCCGCCCCGGTGGACTAAAGCCCCTGGTGCTGTTCCTGTTCGAGACCGCCGAAGCGGAACCGGCCTTCCTCCACACCGCCGCCCGGCTCAGCCGCGCCCCCTTCGTCAGCAGCTACCTGCCGGCCCTGACGGATCGGGGGGTGCTGTGCCCGTCCTGGCGTCTGCTGCCGCCCCACCCCGCCGCGCGGGTGCCCCTGCACACCGTCCAGGCTGTCCGCCCTGTCCGGACAGACTGCGGATATGTCCCAGAGTACGATTGCACCCGGCCCGAGCGTTTCCTGTAACGGGACGCCACGCCCCACCGCTGTCCAGCCCAGCACTGCCGTCCTGGGCTGGATTTTCTGCCTTCCACAGACAGGAGTGTCCCGTTGTTGTCCGTCGCTCTATTCCCGTCAATCCCGGTGAGCGCAATCGTGGGGCAGTTGTTGCAAAGCGCCGACGCTGTGTGGTGCGACGATGGCCTTCTTGCCTCGGCCCATTGGCAGGTCAGTAGCGCTCCAATCGACTCCTGACATCATCGTCGCGCTTGCTGAATCGCGTGAGTCAAGGCCCGTTTGATTCGGGAGCCCATTTGCTTGAATCCCAACTCGTCCATCATCTCTCGCCGGAGCTCATCCTCGGTGCGCAACAGCGTGTCCGACTCAATCCAATGAACCAACCTCACGAGTTCCTCCGGCGAGTAGTCGGCAATGGTCGCGTATCCCGGTGCACCCTTTCGGGGGACGAGAGGACGCTGGCCCCGCCGGCGAGCGGGAGCGACGATCGGCTTGGCGAGTTCGCGCGCCTCTCTCGCTGGGACAGAACTCGCCTGGTCGTGGGCTGAAGCTGCCACGGCTGCATTCCACGCCTGCTCTACCTGGTCGAGTTCCAGCTCGCGATTGCGGAACCACTCAGTCGACCAGATCCGATGGAAACGCCATCCCTTGTCTTCCAGGACCTGTTGACGCAGTCGGTCGCGATCGCGAGCTGTCGCGGACGAGTGGTAGCTCGCTCCGTCGGCCTCGACTGCCAAGACCATCCGCCCGGGCTCGTCTGGATGCGCACAGGCAAAGTCGATGCGATATCCGGAGACGCCGTATTGAGCCGCAACGGGGATCCCTCGTCGTTCCAGGCCTTCCTGTACGGAGAGTTCGAAGGGATTGAGCGGCACGTCACTGGTTTCTGCGCCCAGTTCTTCACCGCCCGAGGCGGCGAACTCGAGGTACTGGCGCAGGAGTTCGACTCCCTTGGCATCGGTGCGGCCAGGTGCAATGTCGTGGTGGGAAAACGACGAAACCAGCTTCAACCGCGAGCGGGCGCGGCTGACCGCGACATTGAGGCGGCGTTCGCCGCCTTCCTGGTTGAGCGGCCCGAAGCGGAGCGGCAAGTTGCCGTTGGCATCCTTGTGGTAGCCGAGGCTGAGGATGATGGCGTCTCGCTCGTCGCCCTGGACGCGCTCGATGTTCTTGATGAAGAACCGCTCCTCGTTGGTCTCCGAGAAGAACTGGTCGAGCGACGAGTCGCCCAGATCGCCGAGGCGCTTGTGCAAGATGTCCTCGATGTTGTTCGCGTGATGTTGACCAAAGGCAATGACACCGAGCGTCTCGCTTGGCCTGTTGCGAGCGTGGTGCAGCACGAGATCGACAACCCGCTCAACTTCGTCGGGATTTGAGCGCGTGCCTCTGACTCCCGTAATCGGTCGGAATGGAATCAGCTCATGTTCAATCGGACTCTCCACAATGGCGCCCGGAAACGCCGTCAACGCGCCGCCGTAGATGCGCTGGTTCGAGAACGCGATGAGCCGATCGTCGCGGCTTCGGTAGTGCCACTGCAGCATCTGATCGCGCAGCAGAGCGTCGGCGACGTCAAGCAGGGATTCGATGTCCCGGGTCAACGAGAGGGCCTCATCCTCTTCTTCTTCATCGCCTTCGGCAGTTCGACCGAAGAAGGATGTGGGCGGCAACTGGCGACTATCGCCGGCGACCACGACTTGAGACGAGCGAGCCAGGCATCCAATGGACTCAGCAGGTGGAATCTGGGATGCCTCGTCGAAAATCACCACGTCGAAGAGCTTGCGGTCGTGCGGAATCATCTCGGCGACGAGGATGGGAGACATCGTCCAACACGGCCGCAGAGCGGACAGCATGTGGGGCGCACGCGCGAACAATTGCCGCACGCTGAGATGTCGCTGTCTCTTCTTGGCCTCTTTCCGCACCAGGTCGCGCTCCCCAGGGTGCCGTTCCATCGTCTCGACAATTGACTCTGCGACCAGGCGTTTCACCCTGATCGGTGTTGAAGCCAGATGCTCGCGATCCGCATCTGCGTACTCTTCGCGCTGCCGAGACTGGCGAACTGCGTCAAATGTCCGCAGCGTGTTGTCCTGAATGTCCAGATCCTCCAGGACCTTGCTCAGCCAGGCATATTCAACTGCAGGCCCGACGAGTTCCGGTGGAATCTCCTGCCCGACTCGCTTAGTGACTCGCTCGATGCCTCGCTGGTCAAAAGTCGCCTCGAGCTCGCGAACACGGGGCAGGTTTGCTGCCACGCCGCGCGAATCGACAAGAAGTTGCAGCAAATCCGCAAGATCTTGATGACCGATCTCTTCGAGATCGTCCCGTGACAGGATTTTCCCGAGGTCTCGGACGTCCTTGAGGCAAGTGGCCAATACCGTCCTGACTTCACTCAGCTCGGAAGTCACTCGAGGGTCGCCAGCATCAACCCTCCGAGAATTCCAGCCCGCAAGTTGCTCCTTCGCATCGACGATGAGCGCGAGCAAGTCCGCCTCTCTCAGAGTGTCAGGTTTCTCCAAGATGCTTCGGACACGCCGTGTGGCCGAGCGATACTCGCCTCTAAACAACCGGGCGAAGAGACGCGATATCGCGCCTCGTTCGGCCGGCTCCAGCGCCTCCTGCATCGCATCGAGATCAAGCTGAAACAGCTCCGGCTGGCAGGTTCCCAATGTCGCTTCGATCTTTGCGAGAAAATCGACCGCGGGTGACCATTCACTGATCTCCGACGGGAACTCCAACCCCAGTTCATCGAGTGCAGCAGCGAGGAGGTCTCGAACCTCGGGAAGTCTGTCAGAGTGAAGGTCACGGATGAGATCCGAGGCTTTCAACACATCCTCAGTGGTCTCGATCGTGCTCGCCGTCCATTCAGGGTGGCGCTCCCTGATGACGTGACCTTGCAGGTCGGTCCACTCCTCGATCTCGCCAACAAGTTGTTCGAACTTCTGCGGGCTGAGCCGCTCCGCAGACCGCCGTGTGAGCCGAAGGGGCGTTCGCGCTGCTTCCGGTGTAGCGAGCACTCGCTCTCGCATCTCGAAGACACTGAGCTGCCAGGGTTCACGACGTTGATGCACGGCGGCGGCGTTCTTGATCAGCGCCTCGCGCCGCAGTTCGAGACGGCGGTGCGTGGCGGAGAAGTCGGGCTCCGGAATCCGCGACACGAGGTCGAGAGACTCCGCCAATGTGCGGGCGAACTCGCGACGCGATGTGACTCCGCCATGCATGTCCATGACGAGGTCATCGAGGCCGACTTGCTCCAGCCTCTTGGTCACGGCTTCAATCGCGGCTCGTTTCTCCGCGACGAACAAGACTCGTTTGCCCCGAGCCACCACGGCCGTGATGAGGTTGGCGATGGTCTGCGATTTGCCGGTGCCGGGTGGACCCTGGATGACGAGCGACTCGCCGCCCAACACCCGGTTGATGGCGCGGTGTTGACTGGAGTCCGCGTCGAGTACCAGGAATTCGTCTGCCGGGGGATCGCGGTCGGGTTGGTTGAGGTCAGGGTCGCAGATTTGGGCGGCGAGGCGCTCACGAGCCTCCGTATCGCCGGCAATGGCAGCCACAATGTCGTGGCTTGCGAAGTGCGTTTCGTTCTGCTCCAAATCAATAACCAAGGGCATCGTCGAATATGAGAAGTTCGAGATCACCGCCCGAGCTTCGATCTCCAGGTCGGGCAAGTCGTTCCAAGACTCCAACAGACCATCCAGCCAATCTTGGTACCGACTGAGATCCGTGGGCGGGGATTCGGCGACATCTGCTTCCAAATCCTCGGTGGCGATGTCGTGCTCGGTCTGCAAGATGTGTGAGAGCACCGGGTTCAAGTGCGCATCGCCCGATACAGACAGCCTGAAGTCGCGTGCCGCGGCCCCGCTCGCTTCGACTTCCAGTGGCAGCAGCACCACCGGGGCGATGGGCGGTGTGCCCTGGTCCACTTTCCACGTCGCCATACCGATCGCAACGAAGCAGGTGTCGATCCCCTTCTCCTCTGTGTCCGTCAGCGCGCGCTTATTGATGGCGGACAACCTGCGCCGAGCGTCAACGAAGGCCGCTGCGTCATTGGTGTTGTCGTGCCGTTCGGGAAACAGATCGTGGAGGCCGACGGTCTTGCCTCCCAACAGCCGATCCAACGCTCGGAGATCCAGGCCTTTGGCGCGCTCCGGCGTGAGGTCAAGCGTGCTGGTCTTGAGGTCGCGAAACCGACGAAGGCGGTTTCGTCCTGACGTGTCGACGAGGTCCTTGCGCCACCGTTCGGCTGCGCGTCGAACCAAGTCAGCACGGCCTAAGTTCTGTTCTGAGACCACGCAGGCAGGCTAATGCTGCCGAAGGTTGGGGGATATCAGGAGCATCGATCGGCATTGGAATGATTGATTGCATAGTCGATTCGTAGGCTTCATGCGGGAACGGTACGCCACAGGAGATCTGGATCAGGCGATTGCCGGGCAGGTGACGCGCAACTAGAACGCAACCAATCTACGTGTAAACGCGAGGCTTGTGAGCTGCTCCAAACCGCCCCGACATCGATACCGAAGCCGATTCTCGTCCGACTCCGCACTCACTGCGGACCAGCCCGACCTATTAGACATCGCAAGGGGCAAGGAGTGCCGCGGACGGCCAGTTCTCGGGCGATGGGCGCTAGTCGTCCGAAGGCTGAGGCTCGACTGCGCGCTGCTGAAACTCCGTCGAGACACGGTCATAGAGCCGGTGCGCGTCGTGTAGCGCCCTACGCGCGTCGTCGGCCGAGGGCCGTGAGCCGTAGTCCGGATAGCGGCCAGAGAAGCCCTGATTGAGCAGCCATTCCAAGTCCAGGTCCTCTGTCCAGTGACGCATCCGCTCGGGCAACAAGTCGGCCAACTTGTCGAGTTCGTGCGTGGTCGGCACCCTGATCTGCTCAAGAAACAGGACCGCCTTCAGCGATTTCTCAACAATCTGCTGAGCGTGCCAGCAGACCGGTCCGGCCAAACCAGGCGGCTGATCCAGTTGGGCCAAGATGAGATCGGCAGCGGCGACATCCTCGCGCGCCGCGTTCAGCCATTCCAAGGCCGTCGCACGGTGCGCGTCCTCTTCCTCGTAGATCAACTTGCCCTCCTCCAGCGCATTGTTGAGCACCGTCCCGGCGACATGGCCGCGGCGCACGATCTCTCCCGGAGTGGTCACAACGACATCGATGCCGATCGGAACGTCGGTCAACAGGCTCTTGATCTCGATCTGGCAGGCCCGACGATCCGGCGTATCGTCCAGGACGACCAACAGATCGACATCGCTCCGCTGGGCCGCCTCACCGCGTGCGCGCGAGCCGAAGAGCCGGATCTGGATCGGCTGCATAGCCTCGGTGATGCGCTCGACCATCGTCTCGATCAGGTCATCAACTGTGGCCGGAGTCGCTTGATCTGTTGTCGTCATGATCTGTTCTTGTTTCCTAGGATCAACAGTAGCTCTTTCGATATCATCGACTCTTGCGCGACAAGGTCCATGGCCGCCGCCTGGTTTCGGACAAAGGCGCGGCGTGGCGACGGTCCGAAGCTGGCGGCTCGCGTTCGATCACGGCCTGCGATGCGGATACGAAGTGACCGGCCACCTCGGACGAAGGGCATACTCGACGGTACAGCGTGGACATTTCCGGTCGCCCTCACTTACGATGTTTCGAACATAGATCTGTTGGCGTCCTGGCAAAGGGCATCGACCAGCGCTCCAACGGAACTGTTCGTTCGAACAAGCCAGAAACAGGAACCGAACATGGATACTCCCCCAGATCGCATTACTGCCGCGCTGTACGCACGCGTTTCCAGCGACCGCCAGGACGTCGACCTCTCCGTCGCCGCGCAGCTTCGTGCGCTTCGCGACTACGCCGAGCGGAATGGCTATGTGGTGGTCCGTGAGTACATCGATGAAGCCGAGAGTGGACGAGTCGCTGATCGTCCACAGTTCCGCGAGATGCTCGATGAAGCCCGAGCCGCAGACGCCCCGTTCCAGGAGATTCTGGTCTGGAAGTTCTCACGTTTTACGCGCAAGCGCGAGCACGCTGTTGCCTTCAAGTCGATGCTGCGGCGTCGCGGGATCCGGGTGACTTCGATCACCGAGCACGCCGACGACACCCCGACCGGCAAACTGATGGAAGCGATTATCGAGAGCGTGGACGAGTTCTACTCGGAGAACCTCGCGCAGGAGGTCAAGCGAGGGATGCGAGAGGCTGCCTCACGCGGCTTCTGGGTGAGTCCCTATGTCCCCTACGGATACAAAAGGGTCCATGTGCAGGACGGTCCGAAGAAGCGGCCGCGCCTGGAGCTAAACCCGCCGGCCGACGCGGTGGCACGCAGGATCTTTGACATGTCGCTGGCTGGGGAGAGCGTCCTGGAGATTGCCAAGAAGTTGAACGCCGACGGCATTCCGAGCCCGCGCGGGAAGAAGTGGCTCAAGACCACGATCCACAAGATGCTGGTCAATGAGACCTACACGGGAACCCTGGTCTGGGGTCTGACGGACAAGAGCGGGGCGCCACCGGTGCGGGTGGAGGACGCATTTCCGGCGATCGTCTCGAAGCAGGACTTTGAGCTGGTCAGTCAGTCTCTACAATCCCGTGCTCCCGAACGCGTCCATCCGCGCCAGGCGGCCAGCCGTTACCTGCTCAGCGGACTGGTGCGTTGCGGCCTTTGCCGGAGAGCGTTGACAGCCGCAGAGGCGAAGGGCGGGCAATACAGCTACTACGTCTGCCAGTCGATCTTGAACGGCGGCAGCAAGAGCTGCGATACGCCGCGGCTAAACGCCAGAAGGTTCGAACGCCTGATCATCGACCAGCTCCGGGATCACATCCTGACCGAGAGCAACATTCGCGAGTTGGTGAAGCTGGTTGATGAGGAGATGGACGGCGTCGCACGTGAGGAACGCGAGCGATTGGAGACGATTGAGGCCGAACAGGCTGAAGTACGTCGCAAGATGGATCGGCTGTGGCACATCGTCGAGAGCTCCGACATGGAGGTCAACGACATTCTGCCCCGCTTGCGCGTTCATCAAGAGCGCGAAGAGCAGTTGGGCCAAGCGGTGGCGGAGGCTCGTGCGGTACTGGCCGAGCGCCGGGAATTGCTGGACAGCGCCGATATGGTCGCCAACTTTGCAGAGGAGATGAGCGAGTTCTTGATGACCAGCGAAGTGACTGAGACGAAGGCGTTCATTCGGTCATTCGTGAAGCAAATCGTGATTCGTCCAGGGAGAGCGGTGATCCGATACACGATTCCCACACCGCCGGACAGCCCGCTCCTAGGAGCGGATGCGGCAGATCTGGAACTAAGCGAAGGAGTTCGCAGTATGGTGCCGTTTGGTAGGGCATAGGGGATTCGAACCCCTGATCTCCGCCTTGAGAGGGCGGTGTCCTTGGCCGCTAGACGAATGCCCCACGCTTTGGTTGGACGACGATTGTTGGCTGGGGATGGAGGATTCGAACCCCCGCTAACTGATCCAGAGTCAGTCGTCCTACCACTAGACCAATCCCCAACGAGCAGTCAGTTTATCACCGATTTCGGGGCTAGTCGTCGGGACGGGCGAGCCGTTCGGCGGCGGCGTTGAGCCGTTCCACGGTCAATTCCTGCCCGAGTGTTTCCAGGGTTTCAAAGAGCGGCGGCGCGATGCGCTTGCCCGTGGTGGCGACGCGGATGGGTGTGAAGACCGCGCCGGGTTTTTCTCCGCGCTCCGTGGCCAGATCTCGCAGGATTGACTCGAGGCCCGGCGTTGTCCATTCGGACTCGTCGACAGAGCGCAGCGTCTTGAGCGAAGCCTCGACCGATTCGAGGGCTGCCCAGGGCTTGTTCTTGTAGGCGCGACCCATGAGCTCGGCGTTGTCGTAGGCGAGCGGACCGGTGGTGAAGAAGAAGTCGGTGTAGTCAGCGAACTCGGGCATCAGCTTGACGCGTTCCTGGATCGCCGTTGCGATCGGCAGCAGGCGATCGAGGGCATCGTCGCTGATCGATTGCTTGACGCGGCCTTCTAGATACGGGCGACCTCGACGGAGGAAGTCGGACGGATCGAGGTCGCGGATGTAGCGGGCGTTCATCTCTTGCAGGCGCTCGATGTCGAACATGGCTGATGAGAGGCCGAGACCGTCGAGGTCGAATGCTTCGGTGATCTCGTCGCGCGACATGATGGTGGTGGTCTCATCCTTTGACCAACCGAGCAGAGCGAGGAAGTTGAGCAGCGCCTCTGGCAGGAATCCCTCCTCCGCGTACTGGCGAATCGAAGTTGCGCCGTGGCGCTTCGAGAGTTTGCCCTTGTCGGGGCCGCGGATGATCGGGATATGGACCCAGGCCGGTTCCTCCCAGCCCAGTGCGGCGTAGGTCTGGACGTGTCGGGGTGCGGAGGAGAGCCATTCTTCGCCTCGGATCACGTGCGTGATTTCCATGTGATGGTCGTCGACGACGGAGGCAAGGTGGTAAGTTGGGAAGCCGTCGCGTTTGAGCAGGACGTGATCGTCGAGCAGCGCGTTCTGGAATGAGATATCGCCTCGGAGGTAGTCGTTGACGATCGTGTCGCCATCGCCGGGCATGGCGAGTCGGACGACGTGTGGTTCGGCGTCGGAGATTTCCAGGCCACGGCACTGACGGTCGTAACCGGGCGGTTGCTTGGCCTTCTGCTGTGACGTGCGCAGCGCGTCGAGACGCTCGGAGCTGCAGCTACAGCGGTAGGCCTTGCCTTCGGAGATCAGTCGTTGGGCGGCGTCAACGTACATCGGCAGTCGCTCCGACTGTCGGTAAGGAGCGAAGGGACCACCCTTGTCAGGGCCTTCGTCCCAGTCGAGTCCCAGCCAGGTCAGCGCATCGAGGATGACTTGCTCGGCGCCTTCGACCGCGCGGGACTGGTCGGTGTCTTCGATACGGACGATGAACTGTCCGCCGAAGCGTCTGGCGAGCAGCCAGTCGAAGAGGGCGGTGCGGATGTTGCCGACGTGCGGCTCGCCGGTTGGGGAGGGTCCGTAGCGAACGCGGACGCTCATGGTTTGCTCTCCGATATTGAATGGTTAGCGGATGCGTTGGGTGCGTCGGCGGCGGTTGCGTCGCGTCGACCGATGCTGTCGTTTCACAGTATCAGGGGGCTCGGTTCGGCCTGGTCGCACCGGTTGGTCGCCGAGCAACAGTTCGCCCTCGCGCAAGTGGCTGAGCAGACTGCGGAAGTCGGCCGGTGGGTCGGCGCTGATTGTGAGCGGTTCATCACTCGCGGGATGCTGAATCGTCAGCGTGCGAGCGTGCAGTGCCTGGCGATCGATCAAGGGCGTGGAGACGCCGTACATGGTGTCGCCGGCGATGGGATGTCCGATGGCAGAGAGGTGCACGCGAATCTGGTGGGTGCGGCCGGTGATCAGCCGGCATTCCAGCAATGCAGCGTCGGAGAATCGTTCAACGGTTTCGTAACCGGTCTGGGAGGATCGTGCGCGATCGAGGATCGCCATGCGGCGCGGGTCAGATGGATCGCGACCGATTGGCGCGTCGATGAGGCCAGCAGGTGGGTCCGGAGCGCCGACAACTACTGCGAGATATCGCTTGTCCATGGTTCGTTGACGTAGCTGTTCACGGAGGGAGCGCAAGGCATCGGCGTGTTTGGCGATCATCAGCAGGCCGGTTGTGTCGCGGTCGAGGCGGTGGACGAGCCCCGGTCGCTGCGGGTCGGCGTCGGGGTCGTCTTCCGCAATGCGCGCAACTTCCGGCCACTGGTTCAGCACGGCCGCAATCAGGGTTGGCTGCGTCTCTCCGGGCGCCGGGTGGACGGTGAGGCTGGCCTGCTTGTCGATGACGGCGAGATGTTCGTCCTCGTAGACGATCTGTAGCTCGATGTCGGCAGGCGCTTCGACGGGACTTGACTGTCTGGGGAAGATGGTCACGAGTTCGCCGAAGCGGAGCTTGTGCGCAGGTCGCTCGAGAGCGCCATCGACCTGGATGAGTCCGTCGTCGATCAGATGTCGAGCCTGACTGCGCGATGCGCCGTCGAGGCGGCGGGCGAGGAACTGGTCAAGGCGCTCGCCGTCCTGGTCGGCCATCAGTTCAAGAGCTGGGGTGTTTGTGTCGTTCATGGCGATCTTGGATTGCGTTTCAACAGATCGCTGAAGATGATCGCAATCACGATGGCGGCGACGCCAACGTTGATCGCGGCATCGGCGACATTAAAGGCGGGGAAGTGGATGAAATCGATGAAGTCGGTCACGTGTCCCTGGTAGATGCGGTCGAGCAGGTTACCGATTGCGCCGCCGAGAATGAGGGCAAGTCCGCTGCGGATCAGCCAATGATCGAGCGGTGGGAAGAAGTAGTAGATCGCAACGACGCCGATCGCGACGACGGCAGAGATCGCGAGGACGGTGTTCTGTCCGCCAAAGAAGCCGAATGCGCCTCCGTCGTTGGCGAT
Source organism: Chloroflexi bacterium bin125 (assembly GCA_002239025.1). Lineage (GTDB taxonomy): Bacteria > Chloroflexota > Dehalococcoidia > Bin125 > Bin125 > Bin125. The sequence goes on from MPNM01000007.1 coordinate 14,264, forward strand.
GTGTGAGAAGGCGAAGAACTCGGCGAGCCACTCACGGTCGCCAAGTTCGAGGGTTTCTCGGAGGATGACCTTGGTGATCTGGTCGAAAATGATGACGAGCGATGCCAGGGCGATGAAGCGTCTATGGGGGCGGCGACGGGCGCTGGCCGACGTGGCAGGGGACCCCCCCTCAGCCTTCGGCAGCTCCCCCCCAGAGATGGGGGCAGCGGAGAGTGCTGGGTCTCCGGCAGTTCCCTATTGGATGAGGGCAGCGGAGAGTGCTGGGTCTCCGGCGGCTCACTCTCGGAGGAGTGGAGCGGGGCACGGGGAGCTACTGCAGGATCTCCGCTTGAATGGGGGCGTGGGGAATGGGGAGGTCTAGATTGCTCCTCCCGAGAAGGGGGGCGCGGAGATTTCTGGGGCGAAGGGATCGGATCCGCCATATGTCGAGATTACACGTGGAGGCGGTGGATTCGGATAATCTGAATGGGTTGCGCGTTTGACGTTGGCGTATTGGGGAGCAGGCCTGTGAGTGATGTTCTGGCCGGAGTGCCATTTTCTGAGTTGCAGCGACTGAGGAAAGAGACTGGGCATGATCGATTGCCGCCAGGCCAGCGCCTGGTGCGGGAATGGCCGGTGCTGACCTATGGCGGCACGCCGGTGATCGATACGAAGGACTGGAATCTGCAGGTCTGGGGCGAGGTGGAGCGCGAGCGGATTCTGTCTTATGAGCAGTTCGAAGCTATTGGGGTGTCGAAGAAGAAAAACGACATCCACTGCGTCACCCACTGGTCGCGGTATGACAACACGTGGGACGGAGTGCTGCTGTCGGACTTGATCGAGGCGTTCGGGGTCAAGCCGTCGGCGACGCACGTGATGTTCCACTGCTACGGCGGCTACACGGCAAATGTGCCGCTGGCCGACATCCGCGCCGACGACCACGCCATGTTGGCAGTCGCGCATGACGGCCGTCCGTTAGACCCGATGCACGGCGGTCCGGTGCGGGCAGTGATTCCCTCGCTGTACTTCTGGAAGTCGGCGAAGTGGGTCGGTGGGATCGAGTTCTTGTCCAAGGACGCTCCCGGATTCTGGGAGATGTACGGCTACCACATGCACGGTGATCCCTGGCGGGAAGAGCGCTACGGCTGATTCAATCTGGCTAGTCTCTGTGTACTGCGCGACCGCCTGAGGTGAACTGGCAATGAGCCGCGTCGAAGAAGCTGCCACCGTCTATCAGTGGAGTCCGACGATCCCTGGCGAGATCGAGGGTCAATTGTTGATCCCGCTGCCGGACGGGTTTGCAGTCACCGACGAATGGTGGGATTGGCTGCGGGAGGAAAATCCGCACGTTCGGATCGAAGTGACACCGGACAGGGAGTTGCGAATCGTCATGGTCTCCACCGAGGGCTCGTACATCTCCTCAGTGATCACCTATCAGATTTGGAAATGGATCGAGGCAGGTGGTGGAGGCATGGCGCTCGAGAGCGCAAACGCCTACGACCTGCCCACGGGCTTCCGCAAGCGCCCCGACTGTTCGTGGGTGTCGCCTGAGCAAATGCCGACTGTTCCCAGGCCGTGGAGAGAGAAGTTCGACATCGTTGGAGATCTGATCGTTGAGGTTCGATCACCAAGTCAATCAGTTGAGAGACAACGGGAAGAGATGGTTGAGTGGATCGACGGTGGCGTACGGCTCGGATGGCTCATCGATCCCTTCTCACGCATAGTCTGGCTCTACCGGGCCAATGGCGAGGTTGTCGAGTTGGACGACCCCAGTGAGCTATCGGGTGAAGATGTTTGTAGCGGGCTTGTTATCGATATGTCGCAGGTCTGGGACTGACGGGTTCGGCTGTTGTACGATTTCGGTGATGACGATGCGAACTTCCGTTGATCTGATGATGCTGGGCCGCATGGTGATGCCCGGGGTCCTGCCTCGCTAGCACCTCGTAATGGGGGCGCGGCGAGGGAGGGCCGACACGCTCACGCTTCGCCGCCGTTCTGTTCTAGCGAAAGACCCATTCCGATATGACCTATGCCACTTCCCTCGCCTGTCGAGAGTGTGGACGCGAGTTTCCGCTCGACCCGCTACATGTTTGCGATTTCTGTTTCGGCCCGTTGGAGGTCGCCTATGACCACGATGGGATCCAGTCCAAGATTTCTCGCGAACGGATCGAATCCGGTCCACGCTCAATCTGGCGCTACAAGGACCTGCTGCCCGTCGACGACGACTTCATCGTCGACCTGAACGTGGGCATGACTCCATTGCTGCGCGCCGACCGCTTGGCCGAGCAGTTGGGCATGCGCGAGCTGTGGATCAAGAACGACACATGTAATCCGTCCTGGTCGTTCAAGGATCGTGTGGTGGCTGTGGCGTCGTCGCGGGCCCGTCAATTGGGCTTCAAGACGCTGGCCTGTGCCTCGACTGGCAATCTGGCTAACTCGGTGTCGGCACACGCAGCGCGTGCCGGGATGGACGCGATTGTCTTTATCCCGCACGACCTTGAGGCCGGCAAGGTACTTGGATCGGCTGTCTACAATCCGACGATTGTGGCGGTCAATGGGTCATATGACGATGTGAACAGGCTCTGCTCGGAGCTGGCCGACAACCGACATTGGGCGTTTGTGAACATTAATGTGCGTCCGTACTACGCCGAGGGATCGCGCACGCTGGCTTACGAAGTGGCCGAGCAACTCGGCTGGCGAGCGCCTCGCCAGGTGGTCGCGCCGATGGCTTCGGGATCTCTGTTCACCAAGATCCACAAGGGTTTCCAGGAGTTCCAGCGCTATGGGTTGATTGAAGAAACGCCGGTGCGGATGATTGGCGCTCAGGCCGAGGGCTGCTCGCCGATTACTAGCGCATGGCGCAACGAGACGACCAACATTCGGCCCGTGAAGCCGAACACGATTGCGAAGTCGCTGGCGATTGGCAATCCGGCCGATGGCTACTACGCGCTGAAGACGATGAAGCGCACCGACGGCGGCGCGACGGCGGTCACCGACCCGGAGGTCGTTGAGGGCATCCAGATGCTGGCCGAGTACGAGGGTGTCTTTGCCGAGACGGCCGGCGGTGTGACTATCGCCGGGCTGCGGCAGGCGATCGCCAATGAGCAAATTGATCCGAACGAATCGACGGTCGCCTTCATCACGGGCGGCGGATTGAAGACGTCCGATGCCGTCGTAGACCACGTCACACAGGCGATTCCCATCGAAGGCACGTTGCAGTCATTCGAGGCTGCGTTTGCCGAGGCGCCGGAAGCTGTCGGAGTGGGAGGCTAGACATGGCCAGACGACGAGTCCGGTTCACGTTCGAGGGCGACTCAGTGACGGAGCCGGTGATTTACCTGGTCGGTCACGAGTTCGACGTGGTGACCAACATCCGCATGGCCGATGTCGAGCACGACTTCGGTTGGGTCGTGCTTGAGGTCGACGGCGACCACGACGAGATCGACCGAGCGCTGGCGTGGGTGGCATCGAAGGGCGTCCGCGTCGACCCCGTAGCAGGCGATGTCGTCGAGAGTTAGTCTGGGGCGAAATCTCCCCTTCTGGTCCCCTCTCCCTCTGGGAGAGGGTTAAGGTGAGGGCCAGAGTGAGAGTTTCCCTTCCGGACCCGAGGAGCAAGCGGCGATGGCGATCGAGACGATTCCCCATCTGGTCACAGCCGACGAACTGTTGGAACTCTCGAGCGATGGTTTCTATGGCGAACTGATCCGAGGGGTACTCTGCGAATCTATGCCGCCCGGAGTAGACCACGCGCAGATCGCAGCAGAGTTTTGTGCAGAACTTCGTAACTTTGTGAAGTCGCGCCGATTGGGGCGTGTGCTGGCCGGCGATCCAGGCGTCAAAGTCGAGAGAGATCCAGATACCGTGCGCGCGCCGGATGTCGCATTCATCTCGGCAAGTCGACTACCACTGGATCAACGCAATCCGGGTTACTCCGAGGTCCTCCCCGAGTTGGTCGTTGAGGTGAAGTCTCCCAGCGACAGCCGTGATCAGGTCAACGACAAGGCCGAGATGTGGCTGCGCCATGGCGTCCTACTCGTCTGGGCAGCGTTCCCGGATGAACGAACCGTCGAAGCGCATCATGCCGAACAGGGTGTTGTGATCTATCGAGCAGACGACGAACTCGACGGGATGGATGTCCTGCCCGGCTTCACCTGCGCGGTTGCTCCCCTGTTTGAGGCCTGATCCCTGAGACATGCCGCCAGATCCTGTTTTCTGCCTCGTATCCCGTCATACGCGCGCTTGTAGCGGGAATCTCTCATGTTCAAGTACATTCGCCAGTGCCGAGCCCAGGCCTAGCCTTGACTAGGGGGAGTACGCCATGCCGGATCCATTTCAGATCGATATCCCCGACTCCGAGATCGAGTACCTCAACCGGCGGCTCGCCGAGATACGTTGGCCTTCGGAGGTCACCGACTCCGGCTGGCAATACGGCTCGAACCTCGCCTACATCAAGGAGCTCTGCGAGTACTGGCGTACGTCATTCGACTGGCGTGCCCGCGAGGCCGAACTGAATGCGATGCCGCAATTCACGACTCAGGTTTCGGCGGACGGCGTTGAGGACTACACGGTTCACTTTGTGCTTCAGGAAGGCGTTGGGCCCAATCCGTTCCCAATCATCTTCACGCACGGCTGGCCGGGCTCGTTCTTTGAGGTATCGAAAGTCATCGGCCCGCTTACCGATCCTGCTGCGTACGGCGGCGATCCGGAGGACGCGTTTACGGTCGTCGCTCCATCTCTGCCGGGATTTGGATTCTCGGAGATTCCATCGGTTGGCGGTTTCGGTCATATGCGGGCGGCTCGGATGTGGGTGGCGTTGATGTCGGAGCTTGGCTTCGAGCGATACGGGGCGCAGGGTGGCGACGTGGGCGCCCGAGTCTCGGCGTTGACTGCCTATGGGGATCCCGAGCACTGCATTGGCGCGCAGATCAATATGCCAAACAGTCAGCCGCCGGAGGACCATCCTGAGGAAAACTGGAACGACGAGGAACGAGCGGTCATGAACCGAATGCGGGAATGGCAATCTAAGGAAGCCGCTTACCAGTGGATTCAGGGCACACGACCGCAGACGTTGTCCTATGGATTGACCGACTCGCCGGCGGGTCTGGCTGCCTGGATTGCAGAGAAATGGCGCACCTGGTCAGATTGCGACGGCGAGATCGAAACCCGCTTCAGCAAGGACGAGCTGCTGACCAACATCTCGATCTACTGGTTCACCCGGACGATTAACTCATCCACCCGTTACTACTACGAGCGTCGGCAGCACGATCAGGCCAACGCGCTGCCCGGTCCGTTGAAGACTCCGGCTGGATTCTCGGTGTTTCCAAAGGAGATATTCGGTCCGCCGAGGAGCTGGGTTGAGGCGGAGTACAACGTGACTCAATGGTCGGTGCATGATCGCGGTGGTCACTTCGCGGCGATGGAAGAGCCGGATTTGCTGGTTGGTGATATTCGGGAGTTCTTCCGTCCGTTGCGTTGAGAAGTGACGGTTGGGATCGTGGATCTCAGTCCCCGCTTTACGCGGGGACCTGTTCCCCCTCTTCTCAAGGTTGGATATTGAGTCGCGAGTAAGCGGAGACCTAGCGGGTCCCCGCGTAAAGCGGGGATTGGGCAGAAGGGCGGGGATTGAGAATCACGGACAATTGAGCAGGCGTGCGATACTGCGCGCGGATTACTTCAACGACAGACTCGCTCGTAGCGTGAGGATGACAACATGCCAGAACCATTCAAGATTTCCGTGCCCGACACCGAGATTCGCGACCTGAAGCGCCGCCTGGCGCAGACTCGCTGGCCGTCGGAAGTGTCCGACTCGGGCTGGCAGTATGGGTCGAACTTGGCCTATATGAAGGAGCTCTGCGACTACTGGCGCAGCTCGTATGACTGGAAGGTCCAGGAGACGTACCTGAACCGGATGCCTCAGTTCACGACCCAGGTATCGGCGGATGGCGTCGAGGACTACACCGTTCACTATGTGCACCAGGAGGGCGTCGGCGACAATCCGTTGCCGCTGGTCTTCACGCACGGTTGGCCGGGAACGTTCTATGAGGTCTCGAAGATCATTGGCCCGCTAACCGATCCGGCGGCGCACGGCGGGGATCCGGCAGACGCGTTCACTGTGGTTGCGCCGTCGATTCCCGGGTATGGGTTCTCGCAGATTCCGACCTCGGGCGGATTCGGTCAGAAGCGGACGGCGCTGCTCTGGGGCGCGCTGATGGACCAGCTCGGATACGAGAAGTACGGCGCACAGGGCGGCGACTGGGGCGCGATTGTGACGGCTCAGGTCGCCTATCAGCATCCCGACAACTGCATCGGCGCTCAGATCAACATGCCCATCGGTCGCCCTCCAACAGACAAGCCGCAGGAGGAGTGGACGGACGAAGAGAAGGCGGTCGGAGCGCAGGCAGCACACTGGCAGGCTCAGGAGACCGGCTACCAGGCGATCCAGGGCACGAAGCCGCAGACGCTGTCATACGGCTTGACCGACTCACCCGCCGGCCTGGCGGCCTGGATCACCGAGAAGTGGCGCTCCTGGTCGGACTGTGACGGAGACATCGAGAAACGCTTCACCAAGGACGAAATCCTGACCAACATCTCGATCTACTGGTTCGGTCAGACAATCAACTCGTCTACTCGCTACTACTACGAGATGCGCCAGAACCAGCAGGAGAACTTCCTGCCGGGCCGGTTGGAAACGCCGACGGGCTTCTCGATCTTCCCGAAGGAGATCATCACGGCGCCGCGTAGCTGGTGTGAGCCGGGCTACAACATCCAGCAGTGGTCGGTCCATGACAAGGGTGGCCACTTCGCGGCGCTCGAGGAGCCGGGGTTGCTGGTCCAGGATATCCGCGACTTCTTCCGCCCACTCCGTTAACGAACCGAGCGGTTGAACCGTTCCTTTCTCCCCCCTCTGGGGGGAGATGCCGAAGGCAGAGGGGGGCCACTGAGGACCGGACAAAACATGCAGCCATTCCAAATCCACGTGCCCGAAGCCGAAATCACGGAACTCCGCCGACGCCTCCGCGACACCCGTTGGCTGCCCGAAGTCCCCGACTCCGGGTGGCTCTACGGAATCGATCTCGCCTTCACGCAGGACCTGGCGGCCTATTGGGCTGACGAGTTTGACTGGCGTGCAATCGAGTCGCAGTTGAACGGATTTCCTCAGTTCAAGACATCGTTGACGGCGTGGAATGACGAATCTCTAGGGATCCACTTCATTCATCGGCGTAGCTCGCGTGCAGACGCCCGTCCACTGATGATCCAGCATGGCTGGCCGTCCTCGGTGTATGACTTTCACAAGATCATTGACGAACTGGCCGAACCTTCTGATCCCAGTGCACCAGCGTTTCACGTGATTGCGCCGACTCTGCCGGGATATGGCTGGTCGGACATTCCCAAACGAAGTGGTGTCGGTCCGTCCGCGATTGCGGATATGTGGGTCGAGTTGATGTCACGGCTGGGATACGACGAGTTTCTCTATCACGGCGGTGACTGGGGCGCGTCTGTTGGTGGACAGCTCGCGCTGCGGCATCCGGAGCGGATTCTCCGGATTCACCTGACAGCGGGCGCGCTGCAACCAGGTGGTTCGGCGGCGCGACCGCAGACCGAGGAGGAGCAGCGCTTCGTCGTCGAGGAGCAGGAACCATACGTCCGCGACGACGCGGCGCATCGCGGTATCCACGGGACCAAGTTCCAGACGATGGCGTTTCACCTTGAGGACTCGCCGGTTGGTCTGATGGCCTGGATCGTGGACAAGTGGTGGCTGCTCGCCGACATCATGCGCGAGGATGAGCAACCTCGCGGTGGCGATCTGTATCGGCGGTTCAGCAAGGATGAGCTGCTGGCGACCGTTTCCATCTACTGGTTCACGCGGACGCAGTCGTCGGCGATGCGGATTTATCACGAGGCAATGCGACCGCCGGCGGAGACTGAGGCTGAAGTCGGTGGCCAGGTGCAACTCAGGGAGGGCCAGCGCGCAGAGATTCCGGCTGGATTCGCGAAGTTGAAGCGAGGCACGCCGTTGCCGCCACGATCGTGGTGTGAGCGTGCCTTCAACGTCGTTCACTGGAGCGAATTCCCCGAAGGCGGACACTTCCCGGCGATGGAAGTGCCCGATCTGCTGCTCGACGACCTCAGACAGTTCTTCGCCTGATGCCGGTCGTCCGACACCATCTGCGGTGTCTGGATTGCAAGGCCGAAGCGCCGGCGTCGCTGCAGCTGTCTTGCGGCGAATGTGGTGGTTTGTTCGAGATCGACTATCCCCGACTGCCCGAAGGTGGCATGCGCTTGCCGTTGAACGAACTGCCGCTGGGTCAGGGTGGAACTCCGACGATCAGTTTCGACTGGCCCGAGGCGAGGCGCTTGCGGTTGGAGCTCAAGTTGGAGTTCCTGTCGCCGACCGGGTCGTTCAAAGATCGCGGCGCGGCGATGCTGGTCTCGGCCGCCTGGAGCGCGAACACTGCAGCGTTCGTTGAAGACTCTTCAGGCAACGCCGGCGCGGCGTTGGCCGCCTATGCGGCTGCCGCGCGGATGTCGGCTGAGATCTTCGTACCGGCGAACGCGCCGGAAGTGAAGCAATCGCAGATCAGCGTGGTTGGCGGCAACATTCATCCAGTCGACGGTGATCGCGAGGCGGTCGCGGCCGCCGCCCAGCAGTTTGCGCGAGACCAGGACATTCCGTACCTCTCGCACAACCGCAGTCCTTACTTCAGCGAGGGCATGAAGCCAGCTGCCGCAGAGATCGCCGAGCACGGTCTGCCTGATGCGATCGTCTTGCCGGTTGGCAACGGCTCGTTGTTGATCGGGTTGTATCGCGGCTTTCAGGAGCTGATTCAGCTTGAACAGATCGATCGGATGCCGCGCCTGTACGGTATTCAGGCCATGAATGTCAGCCCGCTGGCATCGGCGTTCCGCAACCATGAACCGCCAGAGACACAACAGACGATTGCGGATGGCATCGCCGTCGCGCAGCCGCCGAGACTCGCGCAGATGCTGGAGGCGTTGCGCGGGAGCGGAGGCGCAGCGGGCGTCGTCTCGGAGATGGAGATTGAAGCTGCGCGGCAGACAATCGCAGAACGCGGGTTGTTCGTGGAGCCGACATCGGCGGTGCCGCTGGCAGCACTGGTGCGTCTGGTGGAGCGCCGGATGATCGCAGAGGATCAGCGAGTGCTGATTCCGTTGACGGGATCGGGAATGAAGAGTCCGACGATACGCTGACGGTTATGCGGCGTGATACTTGGCCTGACCCGGCTCTGTGGATTTGGCGTCGGCTGACGTCGGTCAAGTGGGCGATTGGCTTGATCCTGGCGGCGGCGTTGTTTTCGGCGGTCGGAGTGGTGATTCCCCAGGTGCCGCCTCAGTTGGCGGACATCCCCGAGCAGGTCGAGGAGCACATCGAGCTGCAGCGTCCAACCTGGGGCTGGTTCACCGATGTGCTGGCCGAGTTCCCCTGGTTCTATGAGACCAACGGCGGGGTCTTCAACCTCTACAAGCAGCCCTACTGGTACGCGGTCGTGGCGATGGTCGCGCTGGCGATCTCGGTCTGCACGGTCAGCCGGGCGCCACCGATCTGGCGGACGGTGCGCAAGCCGCCGAAGCGGGTCAATGCTGCGTACTTTGATCGGGCGCGGCATCGGGCCTCTGCGATGTTGGATGCAGGGGTCGAAGCGGAGACCGCTCAAGCGCAGGTGGTTGGACGGTTGCGGGCGGCGCGGTATCGCGTGGAAGAGGTCGATTCCGGCGACGGCGAGGTGATGCTGTTCGCCGACCGCTTCGGCTGGGCCCAGCTTGCGACGTTTGTGACGCACCTGGCCTTGTTGTTGTTGCTGGGCGCGACCCTGGTGACGAAGTTTGGCGGCGAGGAGTACCAGTTCTGGGTGGCTGAGGGCGAGTCGCACATCCTGTTTCCACCAGGTGACGACCGGGCGCAGGTGCAGATCATCGTGGATGACGCAGTGGCGCGTTTTGCCGACGACGGGCAGGCGCTGGACTTTCGCAGCCTGGTCCGCGTCGCCGAAGCGGGCTCGGAAGTTGGCGGTGGCGAAGTGACGGTCAATGGTCCTGTCCATGCAGCCGGGTATCGGGTGCATCAGGCCGCGTATTGGGAGCACGGAGCCGAGCTGCGGGTCTTTGATCATTCCTCGGGCCAGTTGCTGTATGCCGAGACGCACTTTCTCGATGAACAGATCGTCGGTCCGCGGATTCGGGTCGAGCGCGGTGGTGCGGCGGTTTCGGAGGAAGTGATTTCGTTGGAGCATGCCGTCGCGGATGAGATGGTTGATCCGGAATCGGAAGACCAACGGCTATCTGGCTACACCCTGATTCCCCTCGACCAGCAGCGCTCACTCGCCGTGGTGATGGTGCCGTCGACGGATGGCTTTGAGTTCTGGTATCGCGTAATGCCGACGCCCGCAGATGCGTTTGGGCTGACGTTCGATGAACTCGGCGTCGGTCAAGCTGCCCCCCTGGCGCCTCGGGTCGAGATCACGACGGAGGACGAGCCTTACTTCGAAGGTGTGCTCTCGCTGGACCAGTTGCAGGGCGAGGCAATGCTGGCCGCGTTGCCGCTGGGTGACGGTGAGGTGTTGCTGGTCGGGTTCCGGGACGCAGACTCGGCCGACGGCTTTTTCTATTACTCGCCTGAGCGTGAAGAGGACCGAGGACTGCTGGCCGAGGGCGCGACGGTCGATCTGACTGACGGATTCAGCTTGACCTACCACGGCGCAGAGCCGGATTCCTCGCAACAAGGATCACTTGAGGTTGGAGAAACGCGGGCGATTGGTTCAATTGAGCTGACGTGGCTGGGCGCGGAATCGGTGTTCTATGAGGTCGCGGCCGACATCCCCGGCGCGAGCGGAGAGGCGCTGATCGCGCTCGAGCGGTTTGGTCAGGCGCGAACGGCGGAGACGTTTGATGCGCTGGGCGGCGAGAGCGTTCGTCTGGCCGTGGGAGCAACGAATGACTCTTCTGCGGGAGGACAGGTCGGACGGCCGTCGCGGATGATACTGGGATTGGGTGGCGAAGCGGGGCGGATCGAGTTGGATGAGGGGCAGGAGATTGTGCAAAGCGGGATGCGGTATCAGTTTGCCGGACCTCGGGAATTCACGGGACTCAACGTGCGCCGCGATCCAGGTGGGACGGCGTTCTGGGTGGGGATTGGATTGGGGATTGTGGGAATGTCGATGACGTTCTTTGCGCCTCGGCGTCGGGTCTGGGCTCGGGTAACGGCGGATCGAGTACAACTGGCCGGACAGGCGGGTCACGGTGTTGACCTGACCTCTGAATTGGAGCGGCTGGTCGCTGGCGAGACTGAGTCGCAGGGTCGGCGTTGGCGATTCAGACGACGCGGATTGTTCGGCGGCGATTACGCTCAGGGTGAGGACGGGAGGCGTGACGATGATTGAACTGGTGGGGATTATCAACATCGGGATCAACCCGGTGCTGATCGACACAGGCGGATTCGAGCTCACCTGGCACGGACTGTTTACGGCACTTGGCATCGCGGCGGGCGTGTGGTTGGCAGTGCGACTGGCGCGCCGGGCGAAAATCTCCGAGGACGACGCGATGTCGATCGCGGTGGTCTCGGTGTTATCGGGGATCATCGGTGCTCGATTGCTCTGGGTGATCGAGCACACAGATCAAATTGGCTCGGTGGGCGACATCTTTGCCCTGACCGATGGTGGGATCTCGATTTACGGGGCAATGATCGGCGGCGTGTTGGGCGGGTTCTTGTATGTCACGTTCTTCAAGCCAAACTTTCCCAAGTGGGTGGCGCTGGACGTTGCTGCTCCGGGGATGATCCTGGGTCAGGCGATTGGGCGATTCGGCGACTTTGTCAATGGCGAGCACTTCGCCAATGCGTCGGAGTTGCCCTGGGCGTTTCGCTACACACATCCGTTCACGGACGGTCCTTGGTCGGCGCCGGGAATCGATGGCTGGTTTCGCGGCTCTCGTGGATTCGATGGCGAGATGCCGGTCGCAGTACATCCGGTCGCGGGCGGCTACGAGCCAATCCTCGACTTCATGATCCTGGGCGGCCTGTTCCTGCTGCGTCGGATGGGTGTCGGCGCGGGCTGGGGATTCACGTTCTATGTGTTTTCGTATGCCGCAGTCCGAGGCTTGCTGTCGTTGCTGCGGACCGACGAGGCGGCGCTCGCCGGCGCGCTGTCGGTGCCGCAGTTGCTGGCGATTCTGACGGGCGTTGCAGCGATCTGGATGGCACTGCACCTGCGTCGTCACCGTCAGGCAGCAGTGCCGACTGGGAGCGAGTTGGAGCGTCACACGCATCGTGGCAGCCGTCGCGGAGGATTGGGTCGTGGCTGAGTCGCTGGAGCTGGTGCTCTGGGTCAAGGCCGATTGCAGCGCTTGCGAGCGCGCCCACGAGCTGATGTCGTCATTGTCGGCGGCGATGCTGTTTGAGTGGGAGTCGCGCAAAGGCGAATATCAAGACGCCGTGCCGGTCGTGGCGACATCGGAGGGTCAGGTGTTGGCAGAGGCGCCGATTGTCGTGGGGGAGCTGGTGGACGCGATCCTGGACCTCACTTCTCCAGATTGATTGCGTGTAGGCCGCATTCTTTCTGGGTCGCTTCTTCCCACCACCAGCGACCGGCTCGCTCGTGCTCTCCTGGGTGGGTGGCTCTGGTGCAGGGAGCGCAGCCGATCGATTTGAAGCCCCGGTCATGCAGCGGGTTGTAGGGCACGCCGTAGGACATGATGTGCTGCCAGACCTGGGCTGATGTCCAGTTGGCCAGCGGATTGAACTTGACCAGCGGATTGTCGGTGCGGCCAAAGCCGGGGTCGAGCTGGACGACCGGAATCTCGGCGCGGGTGCCGGGCGATTGATCCCTGCGTTGTCCGGTGACATAGGCATCCACCTCGGAGAGGGCGCGGCCGAGCGGCTCGACCTTGCGAATGCCGCAGCACTCACTATGTCCGTCCTTGCGGAAGCTGAACAGCCCTTTATCTCGCACGAGTTGTTCTACTGCGTCAGCCAGAGGCGAATAGGTCTCGATTGCGATCCCGTAATGGTCGCGGACTCGCTCGATGAACTCGAGGGTCTCTGGATGCAGCCGTCCAGTGTCGAGGCTGAACACGCTGAAGGTCCGGTTGAGCTTCTGGGCTTCCCGCGCGGCGAAATCGACCAGGACGACATCTTCGGCGCCGCTGAAGGAGATGGTGAGATTCTCGAACTGAGTCAGCGCCTCGGCGATGATGTCCGAGGGGTGAGCATTGGCTAAACGAGTCGCGGCGGCATCGATCTGTGTGGCGTCGAATGCACTGGCGGTCGTGGTCATGGCTGGACTCCGATTACGTCGTCTGGAGAGCGGTTGGTTGGTCGGGGGGAAATGATACTATTTCAGTCAAGATTATCCGCATCGCCTCAGAAGCGGTATGGCCTGGATGTTCTGCCGATGATGAAGCTGTCGTCAACCAGCGATTACGGGATTCGTGCCCTGGTCGATCTGGCGCAACAGGATGATGGCGCGCCGATTCCATCGTCGGAGATTGCCGAGCGACAGGGTATCCCTACTTCACTGGCCGGGCAGGTGCTGGGTCGTTTGCGGGCGGCGGGATTCATTTCCTCAGCCCGCGGAGCGCAAGGCGGTCACCAACTGGCACTGGCGCCGGAGGAGATTCGATTGGATCGCGTCGTCGAGGCGCTCGAAGGTCCGTTGACCTTGGCTGCCTGTCTCGAGCGGGGCGCGCAGGGCGGCCGGGCGTCGGAGCGCTGTACCGGGGCGGCCGCGCAAGTCCGCCTCTGGGACGACGTGCGCGCCGCCATTTTGGACACATTGGCCGACCGCACGATCGCCGACCTCGCCGCGGAATCGGTCCTGTTGGGTTCGCCGACCGGCGGCCGCTACCACATATAGACCAACCAGTTGACCACTCGACCAACCAGTCTGACGAGACGAACACCATCTTGAGCCTGACCCGTCCGCAGCTTGCAGATTCCGTGCTTGATCTGATCGGCGCCACGCCGATGGTCACGCTACAGCGAGTCGTACCTGAAGGCGGAGCTGAAGTGGTGGTCAAGATGGAGTCGTTGAATCCGGGCGGATCGGTCAAGGACCGGATCGCGCGGTCGATGATCGAGGACGCAGAGTGCGGCGGCGCCTTGCTGCCCGGGGACGTGATCGTGGAGCCGACCTCAGGCAATACTGGCGTGGGTCTCGCATTGGTGGCGGCGGTCAAGGGCTATCGACTGGTCCTGACGATGCCCGAGGACATGTCGCATGAGCGGCGTCGATTGCTGGAGCGGTTCGGTGCGGAAGTTGTGTTGACGCCGGCGATCGAAGGCATGACAGGTGCGGTGTTTGCGGCGGAGGAACTGGCCTCAGAAGACGGTTACTTCATGCCCCAACAGTTTCAGAACCTCTCCAATCCGGAGATTCATCGCCGGACGACGGCGCAGGAGATCTGGTCGGGACTTGAGGGCCGCGAGATGGGAGATGGCGAGCGCTTGCACGCGTTCGTCACCGGTGTAGGGACGGGCGGCACGATCACCGGCGTGGGCGAAGTGTTGCGTGATCGACAGCCGGGATTGTCGGTGACGGCCGTCGAGCCCGAGCGCTCGCCGGTGTTGCAGGGTGGCAGGTTTTCGGTCCATGCGATCCAAGGCATCGGCGCGTCGTTTGTGCCGGGTGTCCTGAATCGTGAGGTGTATGACGAGGTGATTGGCGTCTCGGATCGCGACGCCGAGCAGATGATGCTTCGGTTAACGCGTGAAGAAGGCATCTTGTGTGGGATTTCATCGGGCGCGAACGTGTATGCGGCGAACATTGTCGCGAAGCGTCTCGGTCCCGATTGTCGTGTCGTGACCACGATCTGCGACACGGGCGAGCGGTACCTGTCGATGCCGCTCTCTGACAGTTGATCTGCCAGTTGAGCTGAGAGCTGAGCCTGAAGGCTGAGAGGACGAACCATGAGCGTGAAGGTCTACATTCCGACGCCGTTTCGGAAGATCACGGGCAACCGCACCTTTGTCGATGCAGACGGGATCGATGTCAATGGGGTGCTCCGCGATCTTGACCAGCGGTTTCCCGGATTCGGTGAGATGGTCTTCGATGGCGAGCAGGAACTGCTTGAGCACGTCAACGTCTATGTGAACAACCACGAGATCACCTCGTTGGAGGGTGCCGAGACGAAGGTCGCCGACGGCGACGAGATGGCTGTGATTCCGGCTATCGCCGGTGGAGCTGCAATGACGCCGGAAATGGTTGAGCGCTACTCGCGACACCTGATCATGGACCAGGTCGGACCGCTCGGTCAGCGCAAGCTGATTGACGGCAAGATTCTCGCAGTCGGCGCGGGCGGCCTCGGTTCGCCGGTGCTGGTTTACCTCGCGGCGGCGGGCATCGGCACGATCGGCATCGCCGACTTCGATGTCGTCGACCGCTCGAACCTGCAGCGCCAGATCATCCACGGCACCTCCGACATTGGCCGGATGAAGGTGGACTCGGCCAAGGACCGGATTCTGGAGATGAATCCGAACATCAACGTGATCACCCACACGTCACCGCTGACCTCCGACAACGCGATGGAGATCATTCCCGAGTACGACGTGATCATCAACGGCGCAGACAACTTCGCGACGCGCTACCTGGTCAACGACGCAGCCTTCCTGGCCGAGAAGATCCTGGTTGACGGCTCGATCTTCCTGTTCGAGGGACAGGTCACGACGTTTTTCCCGGGTGAGGGTTGCTACCGCTGCCTGTACCCGTCGCCACCGCCTCCGGGCATGGTGCCGTCCTGCTCCGAGGCCGGTGTGCTCGGCGTGCTGCCCGGTACGGTCGGTGCGATCCAGGCCACCGAAGCGATCAAGGTCCTGCTTGAGCAGGGCGAACCGCTGAAGAACCGGCTGCTGCTCTACGACGCGCTGGCGATGGACTTCCGCACCGTCAAGATTCGCCGCGACCCGGCCTGCCCGCTGTGCGGCGACGCACCGTCGGTGACTGAACTGATCGACTACGAAGAGTTCTGCGGCTCACCGTTCCACGAGAACTAGGCTGCTCACCCTGCGCATGAGCGAGAGGATTCACCGTATGGCTGTTGAAGTACGCGTCCCGTCGATGCTGCAGAAGTTCACCGATGGAGAAAAGAAGGTGCAGGTCGAATCTGGCAACGTCGGCGAACTGCTGACGACGCTGGAAACGTCCTATCCGGGCATTGGTCACCAGTTGCTTGAGGACGGCGAGCTGCGCCGCTTTGTCAACATCTATCTGAACGACGAGGACATCCGCTTCCTCGACGGCATGGAGACTTCGCTGTCGGACGGCGACGTGCTGGCGATCTTGCCAGCTCTGGCCGGAGGCGCATAGCGATGGTCACTGCCCAGACGACTCAGAGGTCGGCCCGTTTTCAGTCATTGCTGGACACGATCGGCAACACGCCGTTGGTCCGCTTGCAACGGATGTCGCCGAATCCCGACGTGGCGATCTGGGTCAAGCTGGAAGGCCAGAATCCGACCGGCTCGGTCAAGGACCGTATTGCCAAAGCGATGATCGACGCCGCTCACGCCGACGGATCGCTCAAGCCAGGCCAAACGATCCTCGAGCCGACGTCAGGCAACACCGGACTGGCGATCGCGCTCATGGGACGGTTGACCGGGCATCCGGTGCGCTGCGTGATGCCGGAATCGGTGTCGGTGGAGCGCCGCGACCTGTTGTCGTTCTTTGGCGCGGAGGTCGTGCTTTCGCCGGGCGAGAGCGGTTCGAACGGCGCCGTGCGGATGGCCAAGGAAATGTATGAGGCCGATCCGTCGGTCTTCATGCCGATGCAGTACGAGAACGCGGCCAACCCGGGCGCGCACTACGAGACGACCGGGCCTGAGATTCTGCGCGATTGCCCCGAGATCACCCACTTCGTCGCCGGACTCGGCACTGGTGGCACGCTGACCGGCGTGGGGCGCTACCTCAAGGAGCAGAACCCGGAGATCAAGATCGTTGCTGCTGCGCCGCATCCCGGCGATCTGGTCCAGGGACTGCGATCGCTCGACGAGGGCTACATCCCGCCTGTGCTGGATGAGTCGGTTCTCGACGCTCGAATTATGGTCGATTCACGAACGTCGTTCGCGGTCGTCAAGCGCTTGCTCGAGGAGGAAGGCATCTTCGCTGGCATCTCCTGCGGCGCAGCGATTCGCGCCGCACAGCGGGCGGCGGAGCGACTGGAGAGCGGGAACATCGTCGTCCTGCTCGCTGACGGCGGCTGGAAGTACCTATCGACCGGCCTCTGGAATCGCGATTACGACGACATCGCCGGCGATGAAGAGATTGAAGGCAAGATCTGGTGGTGAGCTCCCTCTAGCGCTACCCCTCTGGGGGAGCTGTCACGAAGTGACTGAGGGGGCCAGCATTGGCAACACCCGTTTACGTTCCAAGGAAGGAACACCAACATGGCTGAGTACGCACATCCCGAGAAACTGGTCACGACCGACTGGGTCGCCGACAACCTGGACAACCCGAATGTGGTGCTGATCGAGGTCGACGTCGACACGTCGGCCTACGACGAGGGACACCCGCCGGGCTCTGTCGCCTGGAACTGGACCTCGCAACTGCAGGATCAGGTCTCGCGCGACGTCGCTTCACGCGAGGTCGTGACCGATCTGTTGCGCAGCGCAGGCGCCAATGACGACTCGCAGATCGTCCTGTTTGGCGACAACAACAACTGGTTCGCTGCGTACGCCCTGTGGATGCTTGAGCTCTACGGGGTGAGCAACACCGCGCTAATGAACGGCGGTCGCGCCAAGTGGGAGGCCGAGGGTCGTGCAACGACCACCGACGCACCTGCTCCAGCGGCTGGGAGCATATCTGTCGCCGAGCGCGACGAAGCGCTTCGAGCCAAGCTGCCTGATGTGTTGGCGCACGTCGAGGCCGGTGGACAGCTTGTCGACGTCCGTTCGCCGGACGAGTTCAACGGCGTGATCATGGCTCCGCCAGGCATGGCAGAGACCGCGCAGCGCAAAGGTCACGTGCCCGGCGCTTCAAACATCCCCTGGGTGACTGCGGTGGCCGAGGACGGCACCTTCAAGTCGGCCGACGAGCTCAGCGAGATTTACCAGTCCAAGGGCATCACGGGCGACGAGCCGGTGATCGCCTATTGCCGGATTGGCGAGCGCTCCTCGCATAGCTGGTTCGCGCTGCGCTACCTGCTGGGGATCGACAACACGACCAACTACGACGGCTCCTGGACCGAGTACGGTTCAGTCGTCGGCGTGCCGATCGCCAATCCGTCGGCCTGATCCCCAGACTTCCCCCATTGGGGGAGGTGCCCCGAAGGGGTTGAGAGGGCTGTCGTGCTCACCGACGAGCGCTCGAAATGCACCGCCGCTCCAGGCAGTGCTTCGGAAGTCGGAGCAGTTGTCGAGCAATGAGGAATCGCGCGTGGCAGCTCTCTGGGCGGGCATTCGCAAACCTGCTCACGATCGTCTGTCTTGGGGTTGCCATCGTTGGTGTATCCATGCTCTTCATCGGAGTGATCGCGCTGCACATCGGACTCATTGGCCTGTCCCTGGCGATCCTGTTCACTGCTTACTCCATAGCGACAATGGCAAGAGCCTATGCAAAGGGCGAAAATGGTCGTTGAGCACGCGGGGGCGGCACCATCATGAAAACTGATCGCGTCTGGAAACGCACCGTCGCCCGAGCCGTCAGCTTAAGCGACGCGTCCGCGCTCCCGATTCTGTTCTCCGCCTCGGTCCTGACCCGCTACGTCGATCGCGGCGCGAAGATCCTGCGCACGGACACCGTCGGTCGGCTGATGCAGCCGGGAAAAGCGGTGATTGACTTCGGCATCGTCGAGGACGACACCGTGATTCATCTGCGCTTCGGCGATATCGGTTCGTTGATTCCCGAATCGGAGCGTGCGCACTGGTTGGACCACCTGGTCACACCGAGCGCGAGTCGTCCTTACATGCAGATGACACTGCAACCGGGCGCCTGCCATGATGACGGTGAGCTTCGCGATTGGGTTCTTGAGACGTAGCCGTGGCAGTTGAGTTTCCTCCGTTGCCGACACCCGAAGATGACGAGCGCTATGGCGTCATCTATGCCGACCCGCCCTGGGACTACAAGGGTCAGTTGCAGCACGCCGGTCCCGGCAGCGGCGACTCGGGCGGCGCGATCCGGCACTACGACACGGTTCGGCTCACCGACTTGATGGAGTTGGATATCGCCGCGATTGCTGCGGATGACTCGTTGCTATTCATGTGGGCGACCTCGCCGCATCTCGATCAAGCGATTGACCTGGGCAAGTCGTGGGGGTTTGCCTGGGCGACCGTGGCGTTTGTCTGGGACAAGCAGCGGGTCAATCCGGGTTTCTACACGATGTCGCAGTGCGAGCTCTGTCTGGTCTTCAAGCGTGGCCGGATTCCTGCGCCTCGCGGAGCGCGCAACGTGCGACAGTTAGTCTCGGCGCCGCGCGAGGCGCACTCTCGCAAGCCGGAGGAGGTTCGGCGTAGGATCGAAGTGATGTTCCCTCGGCAACGCAAGATCGAGCTGTTTGCGCGTGACGAGGACATCCATGGATGGGACGCGTGGGGCGCGGAGATCGCGCATCCGCAAGCACAAAGGACCTTCTGGGAACCAGACAAGCGGGAGGCGACAGAATCATGAGCCTTGAGTTGCCGCAGGTGCTGATCGATGAAATGGTCGCGCACTCGCGTGAGGACCTGCCCAATGAGTGCTGCGGCGTGATTGGCCGTGCCTCGGACGGGTCATTGACGTTGTGGCGGGCAACCAATGATCAGGCTTCTCCCTGGCGCTTCAACATTCCGGCCCAGCAACTGCTACATCTGTACAACGAGATCGACGATGTCGACGGTGATCTGCTGGTCATCTACCACTCGCACGTAGCTTCGGAAGCGCGACCTTCGCCGACCGACCTGAACATCGCACGGTTGCATAAGGGCGCGACAGAATGGCCGTACTGGGTGCTGGTCTCGCTGGCCGACGAACCGCCATCGGTACGGGCCTGGCGGATTGACGATGGCGAAGAAGCAGATACGGTCGTTGCCTCAGAGATTGACCTGACAATCTCCGACGTTGACGGAGTGCGCCGCCGGCTGGAGATGATCGAGGTCAACGGTCGACCGCGGGTTCAGGAGACGGCGCTCTAGTGGATTTGGATGGGTTTGCCTGGGGATCGCGGACGCTGATCGTAGGGATTCTCAACGTATCGCCGGATTCGTTCGCGGGCGACGGACTAGACGACGTGGAGGCCGCGGTCGCGCGAGCTGCGCGGATGGCGCGCTGCGGAGCGGACATCATCGATATAGGTGGCGAGTCCACGCGTCCGGGGTTCTCGGCGATTTCCGCTGACGAAGAGATTCGCCGCGTTAGACCCGTCGTCGAGCTTTTGGCCTCCGAACTCGGAGACACGCCGATATCGGTCGATACGACGAAAGCGGCCGTTGCCCGGGCCGCATTCGATGCCGGCGCGTCGGTGCTCAACGATGTCCACGGTTTGCGCGGCGACCCTGCGCTGGCAGATGTCGCGGCGGCTCGAGACGCCTGGGTGATCGCGATGCACAATCAGCGAGGGCGTCCAGCTGCCGATGACCCGGTTGCCAGTGTCCTGGACGGCTTCCGTGCGTCGCTGGAGATCGCGCTGGCGCATGGCGTGAGGCATGAGCGAATCATTCTCGACCCTGGATTCGGATTCGGTTGGGAACTCGCCGCCAACGCAGAGATATTGCGTCGGTTGTCAGAATTGCGGGTTCTGCGGAGCCCGATACTTGTGGGTATGTCAAGAAAGCGGATGACGGGCGCGCAGTTCGGCTGGGGCGTCGAGCAACGATTGGAAGGCTCAGCAGCAGTGACGGCGCTGGCGATTGCCAACGGCGCAGACCTGGTTCGTGTTCACGATGTCGAGGCGATGAGCCGCGTCGTGCAGATGGCCGACGATATCGTGCGCCGATGACCAACGTGTTCCTCGGGATCGGCGGGAATCTGGGAGATCGTCGGGCGACGATGCGCCGCGCGGTCGCAGAGATACGGGCGGTCGTTGAGGACGTGCGGGTGTCGTCCTTGTACGAGACGGCCGCCTGGGGCGTGACCGATCAACCATCGTTTCTTAACGCAGTAGTGCGCGGCAGAACGGAACTGAAAGCGCTGGAGCTGTTGGAAGCGATGCAGGCCATCGAGAACCAGCTTGGACGGGTGCGAACGCAACATTGGGGACCACGCGCCATCGATATCGACATCTTGCTCTACGGCTCCGATGTCATCGACGTGCCGCGGCTGAAGGTTCCGCATCCGTACATGGCGCAGCGCGGATTTGTGCTGCGTCCTCTGGCCGATCTGGCGGCAGGGCTGACACTGCCGGATGGATCGCTGGTCGGCGAGTTGCTGACGACTATCGACCAGGACGATCTACGGCAGGTCGAGGGTCTGGGCTGGGCTGACTGAGCTGATTGGGCCTGCGCTGTGGAAGATCCAGGGCCGAACCTGCTTGATCGCGAGCACGTTGTCAGCGGTGACCTTGAACTCCACCTCGATGGCGAACGGTTCGTCGGTCGCGGGGTCGTACAGCGCTTCGAAATGCTCGTGGATTGCGGCCAGGTGTTTACGAAGTTGCAGCAGGTGTTCGTTGCTCATGATCTGCTCGTCCTCGGCAGTCTGATTTGAGCTGGCGAGGAAGATCGCCTCTCCGTCGGCATGCAGCAAGACTTCCTCCGGGACGGAGAGCGCCATCGGATTGGTGACTAGATCCTCGCCCACTTGGACATTGATGTAGTAAGCGTCCGGGTCGGCGTTGACGGGATCGAAGCTGACTGCGACACCGTTGGCCAACTCGTCTGAGTAGTTGGGATGGGTGAGCACGGCCATCGCTGTCGACAGGTGATCGACGCGATGGAAGTCGCGCTCGACGAAGGCACGGAAGTTCCACAGACTCGCATAGACCTGCTTGATGCATTTGGCGATGTGGCCTTCATCGGGATGCTGTGTTCTGGAGTCATACAGTCCGGCGCCGCTGAATCCGGGCAGGTCCTCGTTGTTGGTGCTGGAACGGCAGCGGATCGATGTGCCCTCGGGGAACGACGCCTGCAGTTCAGCCAGGTCGTCCATCATCCAACGCGGCAGGGGCGCGCCGCGAATCAGCTTGCGAAACTCTTTGAGTTGGGTTTCCTGCACACTCAGGTCCGACTGGAAATCGAGGTCGGCGAGCATGCTCTTGATCTCGGTGTAGAAGCCGTTGTGTTGCATGAATTCGTTGTAGAAGTGGAAGGGGACGGCGAAGCCGTCGGGAATCGTGCCCGTCGGCAAGCCGAGGCGTCCCAGCACGGCGAGATTGGCGGCCTTGACGCCGAACCCCGTCCAGTCATCGAATTCAATCTCGCTGAGCGGAGCGATCTCTGTGACCGAGAGGTCGCGCTGCGGCCGTTGCACGTCGACGGGCCGCGAGGCGGCGTAGAACTCGTCAACCTCGGCGCGGCTGGCTTCGCGCATGCTCCAGCCGTTCGTGGTGACCTCGTAGCGGACGTACTTGTCGACGAAGTCGCCAATCTCAGTGACATCGAGCGCGGCGTGGATGAAGGCGTTGGGGACTCTGTCCTGCACGGCGCGCAGGTTCACATGTGAGAGCGGCGTCTGGGGCACAGTTGTGATGATCCCGGCTACCCGCGGGAGTTCATTCGGCAGCGCCTCGTAGATCACGATGTCGCGCGGCTTCGGTCGTTCACCTGGATCCATGAGCCGCAAGAGCCCGAACCCTTCGGCGGCATTGAGCGACATGAAACCGCGCTCAGGCAGGATGTTCTCGTCGAACACGACCCCCACGCGCGACTTCTGGTAGCTCGCCGATTCCTGTTCGTAGGCGGGAATTGCGACATTGGGCACGTAGTAAGCGAGATTGTTCTCGAGCAGCGGCATGCTGGCGGCGAGCACCGTCTGGGCGCGCTCCACGACCTCGAAGCGGTAGTGGGTGAAGGGAAAGAACTCGAAGTGATACTCGGCCGAGGTGCCGTTGCGGGCGACTCGATCCGCGTGGCGGACGATGGTCCCGGAGAGCATCCCGGCGCCGCTTGGTTCAAGTCCTACGGCCTGCCTGAACGACAGGTGATACCGATGCTGCTTGCTGTTGACGAAGTAGACGCGCTGCCGATCGGTGTCCATGTCAAGCAAGATGAACTTGACGTAGGCAAAGTCATCCGGCGTTTGATCCTTGTGGTATGAGAGTTGGTCGAACTCTGAACGAGTGGAGATGATCGAGACGCCGTGCGGCGAGTCGAAGAGCGGCGTCGGGTTGAGTGGATTCAATCGAGTCGAGTCGGCAAGCTCGCTCAGGTCGTCGATGCAATCGCCGTCGATGTCGGCAGGATCGGCGACGAGATAGCGCTCAACTCGATAGCGGTCGGTATGCAGCGCTGGGAGGCGCTCGGAGAGCGTGGTCGTCCCCACGCGGCCCAACGTGACTGAGACGGGTGTTTCGATAGCGTCGTCGGATTGACCGCGGAGGTAGAGGACGAAGTACTCATGTGGGTTGGAGGGGACTGTGATTGGGGTCGACGTGAACTCAACGGTCTGTGGCTGCGGCTCGCGCCGGCCCATGCCGTCCGCTGCGCATGGAGGCTCGGCGTTGGTCGGAGCTGTCCGCACGATGCGCAGGTGGTACGCGACGGTGTCCGCACCATGCTTGACCCAGATGTCTACGTCTCGGACGCCGACTTCGGGTAGTGGCAACTGCAGACCTGGAGTGTCCCAGTTGGCATCAATGAGCAGAGCGCCGTCAGGACCGCGATACTCAACTGCCGACTGATCGGGGCGAGCTGGCACGCCGTGGATCGATAGATGCTGAATATCGTTTGGCACGGCGATGGTGAACGCACGAGCCATGTTGGTGAAAGTCGGGAGCAGGCGCTGCGCGGTTTCATCAACGAGCACCGTCAGTGAAGACAGCATCAGTCGCGTGTCCCGGGTCGCCATGTTCGCCAGCACCCTGAGGCTGTTGGAATCGAAGGGGCCGGACGGCGCTGGTGGAATGTCTACGGCCACGACCGACACAGGTTGGTCGGCTGATGGTGTTGACTTCGCTGACGCGTCTTGTTCGATGGCTTGTGTGGGGGATTGTTGCTGAATGTCGGTCAGAGACTCGCCGACATCGGGGTTCTGGGCCGATTGCCGCGTCGGTGACATCGCCGGAGTTGGCGGTGCTGCATCACTTGCGACGGTGAGCTGCTCGTCGTTGCTGCGTACCTCCGGGATTTCGTCGTGACCACAGGCGGCAACGGTCGCTGCCAGGCATGCGAGTGCGAGTACGAGTGCGAGTAGCCAGGCTCCCATACTGGGTTAGACGGCTGAGTGGGCTGTCCGGTTCCCGTGAAGCTTGAATGACGGAGCTGGTCGTGTGCATTCGTCTGTGGTGGGACACGGCGAGTTTGCAGCGACGCAGCGCGGCAATGACGGAACTGGCGCTCTGCGGAGTGCGAGCCTAGATGTCGTCGAGTGGCTCGGGGGCGAAGTTGAGGCCCTCGAGGTCGTCCTCGAGTTCGTATGTGGTCCAGCCGACCCAGAAGATGAGTACGGCGGCGGTCAGCGTGATTGCGGCGGCGGGGATGGCGACTGCGGCGTAGCTGCGGCGACGCACGCCGAGCAGGAACCAGAGCGCCTGGCAGGCAGCGGCGATCATCAGCGTCAGACCGGTTAGTCGGGTGCGATCCATGTGGCGAGCATATCGCCGTTGGTAGTCTGACGGTGTGACGACAGAATCGACCGAAGCAACGCAGCTACAAGAGCTTGAGGGCGCAGACGAGCGTCTCCTGGAGCGCCCGGAGGCCGTCGCCGAGCCGTTGGCTGAGCGCACGCTGTTCCTGCATCGACGCGTGGTCAACATCAAGCCAAATCGGATAGAGATCCGGCCACCGCGATCAGCGGTGATTGTGCCACTGTTCGGTGTCGCAGTGACAGCTGGCCTGTTGGCGCTGATGGGCACGTCTGTCGACAGTATTCCGTTCTGGCTGATGGGGATTCTGCTCCTGTTTGCGGTAGTGCTGCTACCGCTGTCGGGAATCTCGCTGGTCTATGCGCTGATGGGCGCGAATATCATCGCCGACCGTGGCGGCCAGAACGTCTCGATGAAGCAGAAGTTCCTGGGCCTGGGAATCGGGACGAACGAGTTGATCCCCTTCTGGAAGATTCGCGAGTTGTTGGTCGAGGATGAGGGACGTGAGATCGCCCGCGCCGGCGGACCGCTACCGGCCGAGGAGATCGCGCAGTGGCAGTTGGTGTTGGTCAAGAAGAGTGGGACCCGACACGTGCTGGGTTCGGTCTCTGCGCCGCGACAGCATGAGGAAGAGGGACTGCAACAGATCTTTGAAGTCGCGGAGGCGTTCTCCGCATTGACCGAAGCACCGATCCGCGGACCGATCTGGTAGGAGCGACCGATGACCGAGACCGAAGCGACCTGGCAAGAACAGATCGACGCCGACGTCGATGCCTCGTTGTCCGAGATGTCAACAATTGCTGTGATCGGACTCTCGCCCAAGCCGGAACGGGACTCACATCGCGTCTCGGCCTACATGCAGCAGCATGGATATCGGATCATCCCAATCAATCCGGCGGCGGCCGGATCGGAGATCCTGGGCGAGCGTGTGTATTCGTCTGTCTCAGAGGCACAGGAGGCGCTGCCGGAAGTGGAAATCGACACGGTCAACGTGTTTCGTCGCTCGGTTGACACGGATAAGCCAATCGCCGATGCGATTGCCGCTCGGGCGGATGGCGTCCGCACCGTCTGGCTGCAGTTGGGAATCGTCAATCCCGACGGCCTCAAGCAGGCTCGTGAGGCGGGATTGTTCGCGATTGAAGACAAATGTTTGATGGTGGAGCATCGGCGTCTGGTATCCAGTGATCGCGTGCGTTAAGGTGCAAAGACACGACGGAATCGACTAACGCGAGGCCAGCGCGTGCACGAGCCGATTGCCGACAGCGACGCGAATCACGACCGACCCACACGCCCCATATCCGAAGTAGACGACCGCCCTCGCGAGGCATGCGGTGTGTTCGGGATTTGGGCGCCGGAGGTCGATGTCGCCGTTGAGACGTTCTACGGTATTCACACACTGCAGCACCGGGGCCAGGAGAGCGCCGGGATCTGCACGACCGATGGCCGGCAGCTCAACGTCAAGACGGGCATGGGCCTGGTCGCGCAGGTCTTCGATGAGGAGACGGCGGCCGAACTCGAAGGCATCGCCGCCATCGGACACACCCGGTACTCGACAACTGGCTCTAGCCGATTCCGCAATGCACAGCCGATTTTGCTCGACGATCCCGTAACCGGCAACCAGGTCGCGATTGCGCACAACGGCAATGTCGTCAACGCGGCACAGGTTCGCGTCGAACTGACCGAAACCGGCGCGACGTTCGAGACCTCGACCGACACCGAGGTGTTGGCCAAGTACCTGCTGCTCTTCGGCAAGGATGAAGCTGACACCGACACCATGTGGCAAGCGCGATTCAGCGCCGTGATGCGTCACATTGAAGTGGCCTACTCGCTGGTACTGCTCACGCCGGACCGGCTGATGGCGGCGCGCGACCCGTACGGCGTGCGGCCATTGTGTATTGGCCAGGTCGGCGGACGATACGTGGTCGCATCCGAGACCTGTGCCCTGGATCAGCTTGGCGCGACGCTGCTTCGCGAGGTCCGACCGGGCGAGTTGGTCACGATCGATGAGCGCGGTATGCGCTCGTACCAGGCAATAGAGCCAGCGCAACCGGCCGGCTGCGTCTTTGAGCACATCTACTTCGCGCGTCCCGACTCGATTCTCGACGGACAGGCGGCATGGCAGTCGCGATCCCAGCTCGGGGTGGAACTGGCGCGCGAACATCCGGCCGATGCCGATGTCGTGATTGGCGTGCCAGACTCGGCGACGGCGCACGCGATCGGCTACTCGTTCGAATCTGGAATCCCCTACTCCGAAGGACTCGTCAAGAATCGCTATGTGGGCCGGACGTTCATCTCGCCCGACCAGCGACTGCGTGATCTGGGCGCACACCTCAAGTACAACCCGATGCCTTCGGTCCTGGGCGGCCGGCGCGTGGTGGTGGTCGACGACACGATCGTGCGCGGTACGACAACGCCGCGCATCGTCAAGCTGCTGCGAGAAGCGGGCGCGGCCGAGATCCACATGCGGATTGCCGCGCCGCCGATTCAGCATCCATGTCACTTCGGTGTCGATATGGCGACCCGAGGCGAGCTGATCGCGGCCCGCAACTCGGTGGAGGCGATTCGGGAGCATATCGGCGCAGATTCGCTGGGCTATCTCAGCATCGGCGGCCTGCAACGTGCCCTGTCGCTGGGCAAGACCACATGCCTGGCCTGCTTCAATGGTGACTATCCGGTCTCGGTGCAGACCGACTTTGAAATCGACACCCTGTCAGTGCCGCTGGTCACAGCCGGCTCGTCCACTCTTGCCACGAACGGCAACGGTAATGGCAACGGCAACGGTCGAGCGCCGAAGCGCAGCGGACGCCCGGACGAGACGATGGTGGCGCTGGCGCCGGAGCGGCGCTAGGCAATGTCCCAGACCGAACAGTTGGAGCAGACCGCCTCGGCCTACGCCGCCGTTGGTGTTGATGTTGACGCGAACGACCGGCTGATTCCTCGCTATCGTGATCTGGCGCAATCCGCTACACGGCCCGAGCAACTCGGCGATGTCGGCGCGTTCAGCGGACTGTTCCAGCTCTCCGGCTACAAGGATCCGGTCCTGGCCGCGTCGACCGATGGCGTCGGCACGAAAGTGATGATTGCCAGCCTGGCAGGACGGCTCGACGGCGTAGGGCGCGATCTCGTCAACCACTGCATCAACGACATTCTCTGCGCCGGTGCGGCGCCGCTGTTTTTCCTGGACTACCTGGCGGCCAATGAGCTGTCCGAAGACGACAAAGTGGCTGTGGTCTCGGGCGTCGCAGCGGCTTGTCGCGAGAGCGGCGTAGCGCTGCTGGGCGGCGAGACCGCTGACATGCCCGACCTCTATCCATCGGGACACTTCGATTTGGCCGGCACGATTGTCGGCGTCCTGGAGCGTGGCCAGGAAGTGACCGGCGCTTCGATTGAAGCCGGAGACGTGATCCTGGGCTTGCCAAGTAACGGACTACACACAAACGGTTACTCCCTCGCACGCGCTGTGTTCCGTCTGAGGCCTGAAGATGGCTCCTGGGGAGAGCGTCGAGAGCGCGTTGAGACCTACGAACCGGAGTTGGGCGAGTCCCTGGGCGACGCATTGTTGCACCCTCATCGTTCGTACTGGCCCTCACTGCGGGGCGTGTTGTCGCAGGTCAAAGGCATCGCTCACATCACGGGCGGCGGAATTGCGGGCAATCTGGAGCGCGTCCTGCCGGTCGGTTTAGGGGCTGAGTTGGACGCCGAGCAATGGCCCACACCGCCTATCTTCCCGCTGATCGCGCGGATTGGCGACGTTTCCCAGGCGGAGATGTACCGCGTCTTCAACATGGGATTGGGCATGGCGATTGTGGTATCTGCAGAAGAAGCTGAAACGGTCTTGGCTGAAATCTCGGAAGCGACGAAGATCGGAGATGTGGTCGTGGAAGGGTCGTCTGTATCAAGTCGAGTTGCAATAATGTCTGCGGACGGATTGGTCTAGTGGAGGGCTCAGGTTTGGTGGAACACCACCGGATGCGTGCCCTGATCTTGACCACTATTCCGTGCGGGCTTACATTTTCTGAGCGCGTCGTGATGAGGGCGCGGGACAATCGTGGGAAGAGGTAGCTGGTGGACCTGCTGACAGCCGCCCTCGTGACGATTCCGTTTCGTTCGGAAATCATGGAGTTGCCACTCGTTGGGCTAATGATGCTCTTCTGTTTTGGCGCTCTGGTGGTTCTCGGGCGATGGTGGGAGCGTTAGACGACCATGGCCAACCTTGAGCGCGCACCGCGCAAGTCGATCAACGATCTGATCTACGACCTGATCTTCAAGAACTACGTCTGGCAATCGATTTTCCGGACGGGCTATCCCAATACTCCGCGCAACCAGATGCTTGCGGTGGCGACGAACGTCTTCCTGCACCTGCACCCGACGCGGATTCACCGCACGCACGTCAAGATCACCCACACCTACTGCCTGGGTGGCCTCTCGTTCTTCATGTTCCTCGGACTGACCGTGACCGGCGTGCTGTTGATGTTCTATTACGTGCCCTCGGTTGAGCGCGCCTATCAGGACATTCAGGCGCTTGAGGCGAATGTCCGCTTCGGCCAGTTGCTGCGCAACATGCACCGCTGGATGGCGCACGCCATGATCATCCTCGTGCTCTTGCACATGATGCGCGTCTTCTACACGGGCGCTTACAAGCCGCCGCGCGAGTTCAACTGGGTTGTCGGCGTGGTGCTCTTCATTCTCACCCTGCTGCTTTCCTTCACCGGCTACCTCCTGCCCTGGGACCAGCTTGCGTTCTGGGCGATCACCGTCGGCACGACAATGGTTGGTTCGGCCCCGGTGCTCGGCGACGAGTCAAAATTCCTCCTGCTTGGTGGATTCTCTGTGGGTCCGAACGCGCTGATTCGGTTCTACACACTCCATGTGATCGGGCTACCACTGGTGATTTCGATCTTCATGGCCGTGCATTTCTGGCGAGTACGTCGCGATGGCGGCCTCGCGCGGCCGCTGTAGCGGGGAGGACGAATCGATGGTCAGCCGCGCCGCTGCCGCTATCCGTACACGCCCGCGCCGCGAGCGCGAGGCTGAGGTCCTCGTTTGGCCAGACCTGGTCTTTATCGAGTTCATCTCGGCGCTGATCTTCTCGATCGCGCTGATGGTGCTGTCAGCGATGGTCAATGCGCCGTTGCTGAACCGCGCCGACCCCGACACGACGCCGAACCCGTCCAAGGCGCCCTGGTACTTCCTCAACCTGCAGGAACTTCTGTTGCACATGGAGCCGGCCTGGGCCGGCGTGATTGTGCCGACCATTGCGCTGGTCTTGATTGCCGCGATTCCGTACTGGGACCGCGACCAGGAGGGCCAGGGCGTCTGGTTCGGCACCAAGTTCGCCGGACGGCTGACGATCTTTGGCTTTACCGCCGCCACCTTGATCACCAGCCTGCTCATCATCTGGGATGGCTCCCTGCATGTCGTCTGGACCGAGAACATCATTCGCGGTCTGGGCCTGAACAGCGACTTCTCCTGGCCGGGCGGTCTGGATTGGTTCCGCAACCTGCGAGGCTTCGATACGGGTATCCCATGGGAATCGTTAGGCTTTAGCATCGGCGGCTTCACGATGTTTGCCGATTGGCGGGCAATCCCGCTGGGCATTCCGGGTACAACCACAGATCCGTGGTTGCTGAATCTCAACTTCCCCTCCTTCCTGTCCCAACAGTTGATTCCCGTGGCCACGATGGTGGGCCTGCCGGTCCTCTTCGTGGTGTTCTGCAAGATGCTCGGTTGGATCCACACCCGGCGCGACATTGCACTGCTGATCTTCTCGGCCTTCATCGGCGTGTACCTGACGACGACGATTGTTGGCACCGCCTTCCGTGGCCAGGGACAGGACCTCAAGCCGCCCTGGGACATCGTGGTGTTGGAGGAGTAACCGGTGGCCAACGGCAATACACAACCAACGAGCGAGGGCGGACAGCAGCGGCGCGTGCCGCAGCCGGCTGAGCCATCCGGCGGCTCACGACCACAGCGCGCTCCTCACCTGCGAGCCGAATCGCGACCCGGCGTCGTGCAGTCCGGAGACGGCGCACGCGCGATGGTCACTCGAGCCCAGCGCCGACGCGCAATGCAGGGCCAGGTCACTCGCCGGCAACTGCTCCGCGTCTCGTTCTGGGGCTTCTTCACATTCAGTCTGACCGGCGGCCTGGGTGCATTCCTGTCCAACTTCTGGCCGCGCGGAGTGACTGGATTCGGTGGCAGGATTGCGGTCTCGGCTGCGACCGTGCCCGAGGCCGGCACAGACCCAGCGCCGGTACAGATTGGCAAGTTCTACCTCAGTCACTTGCAGGCCGGACAAGGGACGCATGCGGGATTCGGTGAAGAGGGCGAAGAAGGGCTGCTGGCCTTGTGGTGGAAGTGTCCGCACCTGGGCTGCACGATTCCCTGGCGGCCCGGCTTCCCGTTCGAGGGCGTGACCGGCTGGTTCCGCTGCCCGTGCCACGGCTCAACCTACACTCGCGGCGGAATTCGCGTCTTTGGACCTGCGCCGCGACCGATGGACACCATGGAAATCACGGTCAACAGCGATGGCTCGCTGACCGTTGACACCGGCAAAATCACTAAAGGCGGAGCGGACAATCCTCTCCGCACCACCACGTACGGATAGACCGTGTGGCTAAGTCATACGTCTAGACCGCCAGCCAATCGCTTGACCAGAGATCGAGCGGGCGATCAGGCAGGGACCGCACACATGGGGGGCAGAAGCCGATGAGCGGACAGAACACCGAGAAGCAAATTCTCGCCATGGTGATCCTGTTGGTGTTGGCGGTTGCCTCGCTGGGCGCATACACGTGGTTCGACAACGGACGACGCACCGAGGCGCGGTCGGAAATCCTGACCAAAGACGCAGAGCGAGCGGCCTTCACGTTCTCGCGAAACTGCCGTGAGTGCCACGGCAACGACGGACGCGGTTCCGAGTCCGACTCATCGCTGGTCGGTCCCGCGCTCAACACGCCGAACAACACCTACGCTTTTCTGACCGACAACCAGGGCCAGTTCGAAGCGCTGCAAAACACGTACCGCTACACGATTACATGTGGCCGTAACGGCACACCGATGCCGCCGTGGAGCCTCGATCAGGGCGGTTCTCTGGACAGCTTCAAGATCGACAACCTGGTCACACTGATTACCACCAATGCAGGCAATGCCTGGGAAAAGGCGGTCGAGCACGCGATTCATGAGGACGAAGTCTCAATTGAGAACCTGCATGTGGCCCTCGATGCCGCGAAAGCGACGCTGGAGAAGTCTGGCTGGTTTGCCGATGTCGAAGCTGCAGAAGGCGCCGTCGCACGCAGTGAGGCGGCAGATAGCGAGTTGATGAGTCTGCGCGCAGCGGTGGCTGCTGCAGAGGAGTCGGGCGAAGGACTGACAGAGGCCGAGGATGCCCTGGCGCTGTTCGAACGTGACTATGGAAAACTCGTGATCGCCGCCGTGACGATTCGGACGTCGGATGATGTAGCGAAGGTCAGCGAAGCCCGCGCGACGTACAACGCAGCGTCTAGTGTCCAACAAGAAGTCGCGATGAACAGAGCCTGGCTCAAGATCGCGAACGAGTACCGGACAGCGGAACAGAACGTGGTCACGGCTGAAGAGCGATTCGCAGCCGGTCTGCCCGTTCCCACGCCGGCGACCCAGGTGACGACGGATACATGCGGTCAGACATCGGCAGAACTCGCCGATTGGCTGAGTACTCATAGCGGGTCGTCATAACGAGTCATCGGTGGGTCGAGGTCACTTACGGATTGGCACAGATTGAACGGGTCGTCGTTGGTACGCTGACCTGTATTCCCAGTACAGAGTTGCACTATCCCCGCTGCCGATGAGCGGGGTCAGGAGAGATCACCATGGCAGCAGCACAGACCGGCAAGCGATACTTTTGTCCAAGCTGTGGCGCGGAATTTATCGTGACGCGCGGCGGCGAGGCAGAGCTCAAGTGCGGCGACACACCGCTCGAAGAGAAGAAGTAGCTTCGCATTGGCCATCCGTCACACGACGGTGATGGCAGTCGGCCGGGAACATTCCGCTGAGCGAGTGGAGGAGCAACCAACATGGCAGTCCAACTAGGCAAGCGATACCGAGACGAAGAGTCGGGCATCGAGGTGCTCTGCATCAAGCCGGGCGAGTGCGACCTCAAGGTCGACGAGCGTGAGATGGAGCTAATGCAGCCGAAGGTGCTGCCCTCGGCTGACTAGATTCTGAGCTCTGCCAGGCTTGAGGCGTGTGACCAGGTTTGACCAGGTGTCACCGCCCGATTGACATGATCTGATGCCCAGCGTCCGAGAACAACTGCGGTCGGATTTGCATGACGCGATGCGTGCGAAAGACGCACGCCGTCGCAGCACGATCCGGATGCTGGAAGCTGCAATCAAGAACGCCGAAATCGAGAAGCGCGGCGCCGAACTGGCCGATGCGGACATCCTCGCGATTCTGCAGCGACAGGTGAAGCAGCGTCGCGAGTCGATTGAGCAGTATGTCAGCGGCAACCGGGAAGATCTCGCTGAGATTGAGCGGGTAGAGATCGGGATCATTGAGCAGTATCTGCCCCGCCAACTTGGCCGGGACGAAGTGGAAGCCCGGGCGAGGGCCGTGATTGAGCAGGTCGGCGCATCCGGTCCCGGCGACCGGGGCAAGGTGATGGGGATGTTGATGAAGGAACTGCGCGGGGAAGCGGATGGTTCGCTGGTCAATGCGGTGGTCGGAGAGTTGCTGGCCGAGGCGGCCGAATCCGAGTAGCCCGCTGGGCGCAGCCCTGCCGGAGCTAGAACACCAGACCTTCTACGTGACGTAACGAGGACTGTATCCTTGGTTTCGAGGCATGCGTAGGGAAGGTCCTTGCGCTGAATGTCCGTGACCGTGGTCCAATGATCCTGTCATGAGCCAACACAACTACTTCACACGATTGCGTGTCGGCGTGTTTGGAGTGGCGTTGGCTGTCGGCATCGTTCTGGCGCTCACCCCGTATCGGCCGACCGAGCAGTTTCCGGCGTTGGGCACTGTCGCCGATCGAGATTTCGTCGCTTCGCATGAGGCGATGTTCATCAGTTCATCGCTGACCGCCGAGGCGCAGGAAGCCGCCCGATCGGAGGTGGCAACCCAGTATGAGTTCAATCCCGACGTGCGTCCCGCGCAACTGGAGGCGCTGCGTCTATATCTCCAGGCTGTGACGCTTGAACGCGCTGCGCGAAGCGCGCCCGTCGCTCCCGAGTCGGCTACGAGCGGGGATTCCGAAGCAGCCGGTGGTGCAGACGAGGCTGAGTCCGAGGCAGAGACTGCGGCCGAGCCTGCAAATGGGCCCGCCGCCGTCAGTGTTCCCGGATCACGGTTAGCCGAGCGGGACGAAGCATTCCTGATCGCAGTTTCCGACCCGCTCTATGGCAGCATTCAGCGGCAAGCGCCGATCATTCTGGAAGCGTTACTGCAAGAACGCCTCTACGAAGACGACCTCGACCCAGTCCGGCTGACACTGCACGATCGGGTCGACCCCACTTTCTCATTGACCGAGACGACTCTGATCTCTTCGTTGGTAGGCGCCTATCTCCGTTCGACCATGATTGAATCGCCGATGTTGACCCAACAGGCGCAGGATCGTGCGGCGCGTTCCGTGGCGGGCGTGCCGCGAACAGTCGCTGAGGGTGAGTTAGTCATCGCGCGTGGTCAGCTCGTCAATGACGACGCGGCGGAAGCATTCGCCAATATGACGCCGCGCTCTGCCGGCATTGAGGTTGAGTCGCTCGGCGCGATCGTGATTCTCGGCATCGGCGCGTCCGTGGTGTTCGCCCTGTATCTGAGGATCTGGCAGCCCGCCGAGGCGGCCAGCGACCGGCGGATTCTGCTGCTCGCTGTGTTGATCCTGTTCTCGGTCCTGGCGGCGAGGCTGTGGTTTGAGTTTGCCTTGCCTGGAGGAGTCGATGAGTCACTCGATCTGATGCTGCCCCTGGCTGCCGGACCGGTATTGGTCGCTGCACTGTTGAGCACGGGATTGGGCGTCACGACCGGCGTGTTGATCGCAGTCCTGGCCGGAATGGCGGCGATCGTGCTGCCCGACTACGGTCTGGCCCCCTCCGGCGCATTGGCGCTGCGCCCGCTGGCGTTCTTCCTGGCGAGTTCGCTCGGCGGCGTCTTCGCCGCGACGCGAGCCCAGGCGCTGGCTCAATATGGATTGGCCGGAATCGCGGCCGGATTGGCGGGCTTCCTGGCCGGCGCGGCGATCTGGCTGCTCGATCCGCAGCGCGTCACTGATCAGCTCGGCTGGCTGGCACTGGCGGCGCTGGTCACGGCGGCGTTGGTCTCAGTGATCACGATCGGCGCGTTCTCACTGCTCGGTGCGCTGTTCGGGATCACTACGCCGATGCGACTGCTCGAGTTGGCCCAGCTTCAACGTCCGCTGTTGCGCCGCCTGCAGGAGGAGGCTCCAGGCACATTCCACCATTCGCTGTTGGTGGCGACCCTGTCCGAGCGTGCCGCGGCGCAGATCGGAGCCGACCCGTTGCTCGTCCGCGTCGGCGCGTACTACCACGACATTGGCAAGCTCAATCGTCCGGCGATGTTCATCGAGAACCAGGAAGGTCCGAACCCGCACGACGAACTCAAGCCCAGCGAGAGCGCACGCCTGATCATGGATCACGTCACGGGCGGGGATGAACTGGCGCGCCGGGATCGATTGCCGCCACGGATCCGCGACTTCATCCTCGAGCATCACGGCTCGCGTCGCGTGGCGTTCTTCTATCGCAAGGCGGCGATGTCCGATCCGCGAGTGGATGTTCGCGACTACATCTATCCAGGTCCGCCGCCGCAGTCGCGCGAGACGGCGATTGTCATGCTGGCCGACAGTTGCGAAGCGGTCGTGCGGGCCAGCGGCGAACGAAACGCCGATCGAATCGGGTTGTTGGTCGATGGCGTGTTCGACGAACGTTTGCGGGAGCGACAGCTCGATCACTGCGACCTCACGCTGAGCGAGTTGCGTCTGATTTCGGCCAGCTTCAAACACACGCTGGTTGGCGTGCATCATCAGCGAATCGAGTATCCGCCAGCCGCTGAAGCCGAGTTGCGAACCACGCCCAGGGAAGAATCGTCGACGAACCCAGCGCTCTAGCAAGGCTGTCGTGGGGCTCTGGGTCAGCGGCAACTGGCCATAACGAGTACGACAGATAGCATCGCATCATGCGATTCGCCGTGCTCGTCTTTCCCGGCACCTGGAGCGATTGGGACTGCGTCTACGCGCTGGAAGACCAGGGTCAGACGGCCGAGCGAGTCTGGCATCGTGAGGCTGACCTCGACGGGTTCGATGGTGTCATTCTGCCCGGTGGCTTTTCCTACGGCGACCACCTGCGTTGCGGCGCAATCGCGCGATTCTCGCCGGTGATGTCGGCGCTCGAGCGCTTCGCTGCGACGGGTAAGCCAGTCTTCGGCTCGTGCAATGGTTTCCAGATCCTCTGCGAGGCTGGACTCCTACCTGGCGTGCTGCTGCGCAACGAGACGTTGCAGTTTCGCTGCCAGCCACAGGAACTGACTGTTGAACGCGCCGACACCGGCTTCACCAACGTGTGCGACGACGGACAGGTCGTGCAACTGCCCATCTCACATGGCGAGGGTCAGTACTTCGCCGAGCCGTCGGTGCTGGACGAACTGGAAGATGCAGGTCGCGTCCTGTTCCGATACCGCGGTCAGAATCCCAACGGTTCGTTGCGGGACATCGCCGGGATCATGAATCCCATGGGCAACGTGTTGGGTATGATGCCGCACCCGGAGCGCGCCTCAGACGAACTGCTCGGCGGGACCGACGGCAACTACATCTGGCGATCAATCATCGAGCACTGGGGCTGACATGACCCGCTATCCACCGCCCGCAGATGCTCCGCCGGCCAATATCGACGACGAAGTGCTGGCGCAGATCGCGCTCAGCCAGGACGAGTATGAGTTAGCCAGTGAGAGGCTGGGCCGAGCGCCGTCAGATGTCGAACTGGGCATGATCGGCGCGCTCTGGAGCGAGCACTGCGGCTACAAGCACTCGCGGCCGCTGTTTCACCACTTCCCGACCGAGGACGAACGCATCCTCACCACCCTCGGCGAAGAGAATGCCGGAGCGATCTCAATCGGCGGCGGTTGGGTCGCGGTGATGAAGATTGAGTCGCACAATCATCCCTCGGCGATTGAGCCGTATGAGGGTGCGGCGACCGGCGTCGGCGGGATCGTGCGCGACATCTTCGCGATGGGCGCCCAACCGATCGCGCTACTTGATTCGCTGCGCTTCGGACCACTCGAGGATCGGCGCAACCGACGCCTCTGTACCGGCGTCGTCGCCGGCATCGGCGGATATGGCAACTGCCTCGGCATTCCGACCGTTGGCGGCGAGCTGCTGATCGGCGAGTCCTACAGCGGCAATCCGCTGGTCAACGCGATGTGCCTCGGGATTGCGCCGCAAGGCTCGTTGATCTCTGCGACCGCTGGTCCGCCGGGCACGCTGCTGATGATTGTCGGCGCCGACACCGGGCGCGACGGACTGCACGGCGCGACCTTTGCCTCGGTTGAACTGGATGAGGCATCGGCCGAGCGGCGGCCTGCTGTGCAGGTCGGCAATCCGTTCCTGGAGAAATCCTTGATGGACGCCTGTGTCGGACTGGTCCGAGACCATCGCGACTGGCTTGAAGGCCTACAAGATTGCGGCGCAGCAGGTATCACGTCGTCGACAGTGGAAATGGCCGAACGCGCTGGGTCGGGGCTCAGGATTCAGACGCAGAATGTGCCCCGTCGCGAGTCGGGCATGACTCCTTATGAAGTGATGCTCTCAGAGTCGCAGGAGCGGATGATCGCCGCGGTTAAGCCCGAACACGTTGGCGACGTAGAAGCCTGGTTCGAGCACTGGGACCTTCATGCAGAAGTGATCGGCGAGGTGACCGACGATGGCATTGCCAGAGTCTTCGACGGCGAGGACGAAGTCGCCGCGGCGCCGGTCTCGGTGATGACCAATCCGCCCGCGTACACGCCTTACGCAGAGCGAGACTCCGACGCAGCCGCGCGCGCTGCCGGGGATCCGTCTGAGTTGGACGACCTGAAACCCACCGAGGCGAACGAGGCACTATTGCAATTGCTTGCTTCGCCGAACATCGCATCGAAGCGCTGGGTCTATCGACAGTACGACCACATGGTGGGCACGAATACGGTCGTGACGCCAGGCTCAGATGCCGCCGTGCTGCGCGTGCGAGGTCTCAAGCAGGGCCTCGCGGTTTGCACCGACGGTCCCGGACGTGCCGTCGAGCTCGACCCGTACGTCGGCGCGGCCCGAGCAGTGGCCGAGGCGGCCCGCAACGTCGCTTGCAGCGGAGCCCGCCCGGTCGCGGTCACCGACTGCCTCAACTTTGCCAATCCCGAGCGAGCGCCCATCTACTTCCAGCTCAGCGAATCGATCCGCGGCATGGCCGATGCCTGCCGAGCCTTCAACACACCCGTCGTCTCCGGCAACGCCAGCCTCTACAACGAGTCCGAAGACGGCCCCGTGACGCCAACGCCCGTCGTCGGAATGCTCGGCATCATCTCGGATGTTAGGCAGGCCGTGCGCATGGCCTTCCGGGACGAGGGAGACGAAGTCTGGCTACTCGGAGCAGGTTTGAATCAGGAGGCCGCGAGCCTCGGTGGCAGCGAATATCTCGCTGTGCGTCACGGAAAATCGGCGGGTCCTGTTGCAATCGATCTCAAGGCCGAGACTGCGCTGATCGAGGTCCTGGTTGAGGCGTCTGAGGCGGGCCTGCTCAAGTCGGCTCACGACTGCTCCGACGGCGGCCTGGCGGTGGCGCTAGCAGAGTCGGCGATTGCTGGAGAAGTCGGAGTTTCGATTGATCGACCCGTTTCCGGAAGGCTCAACGCTGCTCTCTTCGGTGAGGCCGGAGGACGAGCGGTCGTCAGTCTCGACCCGAGCCAGGCGGAGCGTCTGGCAGAGCTGGCCTCAAAGAATGGCCTGCCGGCAACTCGAATCGGAACAGTCGCCTCTGATCGATTGAGCATCGCCGCGATTGAATTGCCGTTGACCGAAGCGGCCGAGACATGGACCTCTGCGCTGCCGTCGTTGTTGGACGGTTAGCGCATCCCTAAGTCCCAGTTGGCTGCAAGATCCCAGTCCCCGCTTCACGCGGGGACCTGCTCGGGCGGCACGGGCATGTCGTAGGTAGCGGCGTCAGGGGAAGGAGCGGGTCCCCGCGTAAAGCGGGGACTGGGACGCTTCTGGCACCCTCTCCAATCGAGTCCTAGTCGCCAGCCGCAGCCGATCCCTGACTGCCCACCGACGTGATGCCTGAGTCGTGCAGCCGCTCGATGTCGGGCCAGTCGTAGCCGAGGTTGAGCAGCTCGAGTTCGGTGTCCTGGCCCAGTTCCGGCGCTGACGATCGCACCGTCGTCTGCGTCTCGCTGAAGCTGACCGGGATGCCAACAACCTTGTGATGCTCGAAGTGTGGATGCGGCGTTTCCTGCAGGTAGCCGTTGAGCCAGAAGTGATTGTCTTCGGCGACCTGCTCGTAGTCGTAGACCGGTCCGCATGGGATGCGCTTGGCGATCAGGCGCTCCAGCCACTCGTCGCGGGGTCGCTGCTTGAAGGTCTGCTCCAGCTCTGAGCGCAGCCATTCCTCGTTGTCTCGACGCGCGAACGGGTCAGTGGTGCGAGCGTCGGCGAGCAGGTCGGGGCGTTCCATCGCCTCGCAGAGCGGTGGCCAGCTCTTGGGGTCGAGCAGACCCATCGTGAACCATTCACCGTCGCTGCCCTGGTACCAACTGAAGGTTGCGGAGAACGAGCGTCCCGGTTTGAGGATCGGCTGATAGCTGCTGTGCAGATACGCCTGCAACGACAGCGCCTGCAACGTGAGCATTGCACCGAGTTGGGACACGTCAATCTTCTGACCGACGCCGTGCTGCGACCGAGCGAACAGCGCGGTCACGATTCCGTAGGCGAAGAGCAGCGAGCCGGTCTGGTCGGCCAGACCCCACGGCGCCGTGTACGGTCGCTCGCCCGGTCCGCCGCCGAGTGCGATCATCGCGCCCGACATCCCCTGGGCGACGACGTCAAATGAACCGCGGGTCGCCCACTCGCCCTCCGGACCGAAGCCTGAGTTTGTGGCGTAGATGAGCTGCGGGTTGACCTGCTTGAGGTCGTCGTAGCCCAGCCCGATCGAATCGAGATAGCCGGGGCGGAAATTCTCCGCGAGTACGTCGGCGTCCTTAATCAGTCGATGCACAACATCAATCGCTCCGTCTGCTCGAAGGTCGAGCGTCATCGAGCGCTTGCCGCGATTGAGCGCCTCGAAGTAGGAGCAGAAGCCGTCGGCGCCGACACCGAGTTGGCGTCCCGGGTCGCCGTTGCCGGGCATTTCCACTTTCAACACATCGGCGCCCATGTCGGCCAGCATGGCAGTTGCGTGCGGGCCGTTCTGGTATCGAGTGAAGTCAACGACACGGATTCCTTCGAGCGGTGAGGGCATGATCAGTCTCCTTCGGGCGCAAGTGGTCTCAAGATATCGGATTGCCCCGAGCACGATAGGATCGGCGCATGCTGGCAGAGGTATTCCAGACGCCCGATACGGCCGTCGCAGACATCGCGAACGGCGCGACGATCCTCGTTGGTGGATTCGTTTCGGCAGGAACTCCCTCGAATCTGATCCGGGCGCTGTGTCGGACAGGGCAGACCGAGTTGACCGCAGTCGCCAACAACATCGGCCTTGGAGACCTATTGGATGAGCTCTGCGAAGAGCGCCAGTTGGCCAAGGTCATTGCGACATTTGCGATACGCGCATCGGGCACTCGACAGTCGCGCTTTGAATCTCAATATCGGGCAGGCGAAGTCGAGCTGGAGCTAGTGCCGCAGGGCACGCTGATTGAACGGTTGCGAGCCGGCGGCGCTGGGCTCGGCGGCGTGCTGACCAAGACCGGACTCGGCACGATGATGGCCGAGGGCAAGGAGACACTCGAGATCGACGGCGAGCACTGGTTGCTGGAGCGTCCGTTGCGTGGCGATGTCGCGCTGATCAAAGCCTGGCGCGCTGATCATCACGGCAATCTGCAGTATCGCCTCGCCGGCCTCAACTTCAATCCGGTTATGGCGACCGCTGCCGACCTCGTGATCGCGGAAGTCGAGGAGATCGTTGAACCCGGTGCGATCGCGCCTGAGCAGGTCGGGACGCCCGCCGTATACGTCGATCGATTGGTCCAGTGCGACCCAATTCCCGTTCGCTGGGAGGGCTGACGTGACCAACTCCCAACCGCCGACGGGTCTCAGCCGAGAGTTGATCGCTCTACGCGCCGCGCGTGAACTGGAGCCGGGTTCGGTCGTCAATCTGGGTATTGGACTGCCGACGCTGGTGGCGGGATTCGTTGAGCCGTCCGACGACATTCTCTTCCAGGCCGAGAACGGGATCCTGGGATATTCCGGTGTCTCGGAGTCGGACTTTGACTCCGATTTGATCAACGCCGGTGGACAACCGGTCAACCTCGTCGCCGGAGCCAGCTTCTTCGACACCGCCGACTCATTCGCCATGATCCGCGGCGGACACATTGACGCCGCAATTCTCGGCGGACTGCAGGTCTCGGCGCAGGGCGATCTGGCCAACTGGTACGTACCAGCCCGAGGCGGCGGCAGCGTGGGCGGCGCGATGGACCTTGCGGTCGGGGCGAAGAAGCTGATCATCGCGATGGCGCATGTTACGCGAGAAGGAGAGCCGCGAATCGTCGAAGCCTGTGACTATCCACTGACCGCAGAACGCTGCGTGGACGTGATCATCACCGATTATGCCGTCATTGATGTAACCGAGAGTGGATTCCAGCTTCGAGAAGTTGCGCCCGGTATCTCGGTCGGGGAAGTGATCGACTGGACCGGCGCTCCGGTGAATGTTTCAGGCGACGTGATCGAAATGTCACTCTGACCGGATGAGTCGATGCGCTATTCTTGATGAGTATCGCTGCAACGTAGGGAGCGACTCATGCGTGGTGTGTTCAAGGTGATCGGTCGGGGCGCACAGGTGTTGAGGCGTGGACCGGTCACGGTGCACTACCCCTACGAGAAGAAG
Organism: Chloroflexi bacterium bin125; assembly: GCA_002239025.1. Taxonomy (GTDB): domain Bacteria; phylum Chloroflexota; class Dehalococcoidia; order Bin125; family Bin125; genus Bin125. The sequence goes on from MPNM01000007.1 coordinate 55,936, forward strand.
CAGCTTCCCAAGCGAGCCCGCACCTTCCCCTACCTGATCTGGAATCATCAGCTCGAAGAGCCGAACTGCACCGGCTGCGGCAAGTGCGCGGCGGCCTGTCCGGTCGACTGCATGACGACCTCGCTGACCAAGAACCCGGCGCACGCGGCAGGCAAGAGCAACCACAAGTCAGTCATCGACGACTTCTACATCGACTTCGGTCGCTGCATGCGCTGCAACATCTGCGTCGAGGTCTGCCCATTCGACGCAATCGCGATGCTGCCAATGTGGGAAGGCCACGAGCAGACGACGTACGACCGCCGAGAGCTCGTGATGGACCTCGACGATCTGCTCGCACCCAGCCGCGCCGATGTCGACCTGCCCTTCTGGATTCCCGAGACGATCCTCGAGAAGACAGAAAAGGAGCGGGTCAATCGCAAGCAGTTCGCAGCAGAGTTGGCTTCAGGCGAAGAAGAATAGCGCCCCCCTCGGTGCTCGCCCGAACGTAGCTTCCGTCATACCCGCGCTCCCTCGCGGGTATCTCGCAGAGTGCAGCACTCAGCACTGACGCCTTGGCCCGATGGGAGACCAATGCTTACAACCTGTTTGCGGTCGTTCCGATCTCCCTGTATGAGACTGATGCAAAACTCAGTCTCCCGTCCCCGCCCCCGAGCGGGGACCCGCTTTGGCTTGGCCCAGGCAGCACGGATCGGTTGCCGTTGACCAGATACCACAGACGGGCATTACCGCCGAGCAGCAGTCGGGGAAGGAGCGGGCCCCCGCTCGGAGGCGGGGGCGGTTGAGAGGTTACGCATCGGTCTCTGTAGGGGCGACCCTTGTGGTCGCCCGTGTTGGCTCTCGCGACTATTCCGCGCCCGGCAATCCTGAAAGCAGTTCGCTCACACGTGGCGCGACAAGCGCAACCCCGGCTGCCAGCCCAGTGTTGACCAGGATCCACGGCCAGTAGAGGTCTTCGGCGAGCCAATCGACGCCGACACCGCTCTCGTCGAGGCCGAACTCCATCCACCAGTCAAGGAAGACGAACAGTACCAGCGCCACATTGAGCGGGCTGGCAATCGGTCCGTCAATGCCCTTGCCCGCGATCCAGCGAGCGACGAATGCAAACACAGCTAATGCGACAGCCCAGGTCCAGGCTGGCGAGGGATAGCTCACGTCGGCCTGCCAGATGGCGAGGTTCATCCAAAAGTTCAAGAACGAGAAGACCAGCACCCAGATGACCAGTGGTCGTGTTGCATACGGAGCGAGCAAACGCGCGGCGATGACCGTCAGGATGAACATGAGTGAGAACGGCCAGAAGATTGGCTCGGCTGCGAAGCTGGCCGAGACTGATGAGTAGGACAGAATCACTTCGCAGATCATCAATCCCAGCACAGCCAGGACGACGGTCATGTTCTCAATGTCGCTCAACTTCCCCCGTAGGGGGCGCCAGGTGAGGATGCGGGCGATGATGACTGCTGTAAGGATTTCGGCGGCCCACCAGATTGACTGTTGGTCGACGTTGACCAGTTCGCCGATGGTCTCGAGCAGGAAGATCAGCGCTGCTGTCAGGATGACAAAGCGCCAACTTGTGTCATCCCAGATGCCACGCGCCGTCCCGAGCGGATCGCTCAATAGCTGTTCGTGGTGTGGCATGGTCGTCTCCCCTCGAGACAGGTGTCTGATGTTGTGAACGTAGGCCTTTGAAATGGACGATGTCGTACGTTGCAGGCAACCCAGAACACAGACGAAGGAGCGATGTATGGGTGTACTCGACGGCAAGGTTGCGCTGATTACAGGCGCGGCCTCAGGTATCGGCTTGGCGACAACACAACTCTTTGTTGAGGAGGGCGCACAGGTCGCGATGGTCGATCGCAACGCCGACCTGGTCAACGAAACCGCACGCGAGATCGGTTCCAGCGCGATGGCGATCAGTGGCGATGTGACGAACGAGGATGATGTCGCTGCGATGGTCGCGACCTGCGTCGAACGTTTTGGACGCCTGGACATTGGCTACAACAACGCCGGGATCGCGGGTACTGCACCGATTCACGATCATGAACTGGGGCACTTCCAGCACGTCATCGATGTCTGCTTGACTGGTGTGTTCCTGGGCCTCAAACATCAGTCGAAACAACTGATCGCGCAGGGCGAGGGCGGCTCGCTGATCAATACGGCCAGCATCAACGCGACCCAGGCGACGAAAGGTCTGAGTGCTTACTGCTCGGCCAAGGCAGGTGTGGCGATGCTGACCAAGGTTTCGGCGCTGGAGCTCGGTGAATACAACATCCGGGTCAACGCGATCGGTCCGGGCCACACCGAAACGCCGCTCACAGCTCGCGCCCGCGATGTGGATGGGTTCGACGAGGCAATGATCGGCGCCACGCCGCTGGGCCGCCTAGGTCTACCAAACGACATCGCACAGATGGCCCTTTTCCTGGCCAGCGACGCCAGTCCCTGGGTCTCGGGACAGCTCATGTACGTCGACGGAGGAATCACGGTCAACGAGCTGCCGCCGGGCTTCAATCTGTTGGAGGCGCAACCACGGCAGCCCCGCGCGGACTGACCTGACAGCCTTCGCCATTTGCCGGATCCCTCCGGTCCCCTCTCCCTGAGGGAGAGGGTTAGGGTGAGGGCCGGGCCTGGCACAAGAGTGTGTCTTGCCAAAACAGGCGGACACGGGGACCCTCACCCCAGCCCTCTCCCAAAGGGAGAGGGAGTATCTTCCTCATCTCGCTGAGAGGTCTTTCGCCCGACGCAACAGACTGGAGCAAACCATGGGACAACTCGACGGAAAAGCGGCGCTGATCACCGGCGCGGCATCAGGAATTGGGCTGGCGGCAGCCAGGCGTTTCGCCGAGGAAGGCGCACAAGTGGCGCTGGCCGATCGCAACGCCGATGGCGCGGCCGAGGCGGCTCGCGAGATTGGCTCGCAGGCCATGGCGATCACCGCAGATGTGACCGATGAAGATGACGTCGCAAACATGGTGATGTCCTGCGTCAATCGGTTCGGCAGATTGGACATCGCGTTCAACAACGCCGGCATTGGCGGCTTCTCGCCGATCCAGGACTACCCACTGTCGCAATTCCAGCAGGTCATCGACGTCTGCCTGACCGGCGTGTTCCTCTGCATCAAGCACGAGTCTAAGCATCTGATCGAGCAGGGCTCGGGCGGCTCGATCATCAACACCGCGTCATTGAACGCGATCCAGGCGACCGAAGGTCTGGCGGCCTACTGTTCGGCCAAGGCCGGAGTGGCGATGCTGACCAAGGTCTCGGCATTGGAGCTAGGCCGACACGATATCCGCGTCAACAGCATCGGTCCGGGACTGATCCGCACGCCCCTGACCGAAGGGCTACGGGTAGTGCCGGGCCTCGAAGACGCCTTCGCCGCCGAAGCGCCCTTGGGTCGAATTGGCGAGCCAGAGGATGTCGCTCAGCTCGCGCTCTGGTTGGCGTCGGACGCATCGTCGCTGATGACCGGCCAGACCGTCCAACTCAACGGCGGCGCCGACATCAACAAGTACCCGCCGCTGTTCGAGTTCTTCGGCGACCGTCCGCAGTAGCTCCTAGACTGCCCTGCAGTTCGGCGGACGCCAGTCAGGGTCGGTCTGGAGGCGGAAGATGCGGGAGTTCGAAGGCAAGACGGCGGTCGTCACTGGAGCCGCGAGTGGATTGGGACTCGCGTTTGCGCGGCGCTTCGCGGCTGAGGGTATGAACGTGGTCCTGGCCGACATCGAGGAAGACGCGCTCGACGTGCAGGTGCAACTCCTCCAGCAAGAGGAACGCAGCGTGTTGGGCGTAGTGGTCAACACCATGCGCCGCGAGATGCTGGAGAAACTGCGCCACCGCACGATCGCCGAGTTCGGCAATATCCACATCCTCTGCAACAACGCCGGCGTGAGCGGACTTGACGATGCAGGCTTCGACGATGACGGAGAAGTCCGCGGACCTTGGGACGTTCCAGAAAGCACCTGGAACTGGGTCATGGGAGTGAACTTCTGGGGCGTGCTCTTCGGCTGCCAGGTGTTCATTCCACACATGCTTGAACATGGCGAAGCCGGACACGTTGTCAACACCGGCTCGCTAGCTGGACTGGTGCCCAGCGGCGGCGCATATGGCGTGTCCAAGCACGGCGTGCTCGCCCTGACCGAAGGGATCTACCAGAGCTTTGAGGCGATGGGCGCCAACCTCAGCGCGTCTGTCCTGTGCCCCGGCAGCGTCGATACCAACCTCGCACGGGCAGAGCGCAACCGTCCGTCCGAGTTTGGTGATCAGGTCGAACTCAGTGCTGCGGCCCATGAGGGCCTGCTCGCAATGCTCAGCGACGGCATGGATCCCGAGCAGGTCGCCGAGCTCGTCTTCGACGCAATTGTCGAGCAGCGCTGCTACATCCTGCCGCATTCGTCGTTGGATGATTTCGTGCGCGGACGCGTCGAGCACGTGCTCGCGCGTGGCGCGCCGGTCACACTCGACTTTGAAGAGATCATGCGCTGCCGTGCGGCCGGCGAACAAGTCTGACAACCTGAGAAGAGCGACCAATGAGAGAGTTCGGCGGCAAGACAGCGGTGGTCACTGGAGCGGCGAGCGGCATGGGTCTCGCGTTCGCCAGACGCTTCGCAGCCGAAGGCATGAACGTCGTCCTGGCAGACATCGAGCAGGATGCGCTCAATGCGCAGGTCGTGAGACTTGAACAGGAAGAACGCAACGTCCTTGGCGTGGTCGTCGACACCATGCGTCGGGAAGCGCTGGAGAATCTCCGCGACCAGACGATTGCCGAGTTTGGCAACATCCACATCCTGGTCAACAACGCAGGCGTCGCAGGCGGCGAGGATGCCGGCGTGTTCCCGGACGGCAGGGTCCAGGGCACCTGGCAAGTTCCGGACGAGACCTGGAACTGGGTCATGGGAGTGAACTTCTGGGGCGTCCTCTACGGTCTCCAGGTCTTTATCCCGCACATGCTCGACCACGGTGAAGAGGGCCACATCGTCAATACTGCCTCGCTGGCCGGTCTGATGCCGGGCGGCGGTGCGTACAGCGTCTCGAAGCACGCTGTGTTGACGATGACTGAAGGGCTCTACCAGCAATTCCAGGCGATGGGCGCGAATCTCAGCGCGTCGGTGCTCTGTCCCGGCTTCGTCAACACCAACATCGGCCACGCCGATCGCAATCGGCCTGTGGAGTTTGGCGGCGAGTCTGAGCGCAGTGCCGAGCAGGAACAGGCGATCGCGTTCATGCTCGGCGGAGGCATGGATCCTGACCAGGTCGCCGACATAGTCTTCGACTCGATCGTCGAACAGCGCTGCTACATCCTGCCCCATCCCGCCTGGGACGACGTCGTACAGGGGCGCGTCGAACACATCCTCGCCAGGCAGGCGCCGATCTCCGTCGACATGGAAGAGATGCTGCGCCGCCGAGCGGCGGGACAGGAAGTCTGAGCGGAAGCCCACACCAACAGGAGGACTGAATCATGCGTGAGTTTGCAGGCAAGACGGCCGTCGTCACCGGAGGCGCGAGCGGGATCGGGCTGGCGATGGTCGAGCGCTTCGCCTCGGAGGGCATGAATGTCGTGCTTGCCGACATCCAGGAAGACGCGCTCCAGGCCCAGGTCCAGCGGCTGGAGCAGGAAGAACACTCGGTGATGGGGATCGTCGTGGACACGGTTCAGCGAGAATCGCTGGAGCGGGCTCGTGACGAGATTATCGAGCGATTCGGCAACATACATATCCTCTGCAACAACGCCGGCGTATTCAGTTTTCAGGACGCGATGGGGTTTGGTGATCAGGCGATCAACGTCTGGGATGTGGAAGACAGGGTCTGGGAGTGGGTGATCGGAGTGAATTTCTGGGGCGTGCTGCATGGTGTGCAGACGTTCCTGCCACATATGGTCGGTCACGGAGAAGAAGGCCACGTCGTCAATACCTCATCGGTCGCCGGCATCACCCCGGGCGGCAGCGCCTACAGCGTCTCAAAGCACGGCGTCCTGACGTTGACGGAAGGGCTGCACCAGAATCTGGAGCAGATCGGCTCAAGGATTGGCGCATCAGTGCTCTGTCCGGGCGCTGTGCAGACCGAGATTATGAACGCCGACCGCAATCGACCCGACGAGTACGGCGGTGCGGGCGAACGGTCGGAAGGGGAAGCCGCGGCGTACAACGCCTTCCTCGCAGGCGGTATCGATCCGGCCAACGTGGCAGAGCAAGTGCTGCAAGCGATCATCGAGGAACGCTGCTACGTGCTGCCACATCCCGATTGGGACAACTTCGTGCGAGAGCGAGTCGAGAACATCCTTGCCCGGACGGTCCCGGCGACGCGAGATACTGCTGCATTGCTGCGCCGACAGGCACCAGGTGAGCAGAGGTAGGCGACGCTCGTAGACTGCGCGGATAATCGCCCCACGACTCGGAATCAGTCTGAGAGGTTTGACAATGCGTGAGTTCAGCGGCAAAACGGCAGTCGTCACCGGCGGAGCGTCAGGGATGGGATATGCGTTCGCGGAGCGCTTCGCGGCCGAGGGCATGAACGTCGTCCTCGCCGACATCGAGGCCGATGCGCTTAAGGCGGCGGTTACGCGGCTCGAGCAGCAGGAACGCAACGTGATCGGCGTCGAAGTCAACACGATGCAGCGGGAGACGCTCGAGAACTTGCGCGATCAGGCGATCGACCAATACGGCAAGATCCATGTGCTCTGCAACAACGCCGGCGTAACCTCGCGCCGCGACGGAGGACTGGGCGCTGGAACCGGCGCGGTGCCGGTCTGGGAGGTGCCCGACTCGACCTGGGACTGGGTCATGGGCGTGAACTTCTGGGGAGTGCTCTACGGCTTGCAGGTGTTCGTTCCTTCAATGCTGGAGCACGGCGAAGAGGGCCACATCGTCAATACGGCGTCGGTCGCGGGGCTCATTCCGGGCGCCTCGGCCTACAGCGTCTCGAAGCACGGCGTGCTCACGCTCACCGAGGGTCTCTGGCATCATCTCCGAGCCGCGGACTCCAACATCTCCGCCTCTGTGCTTTGCCCCGGATTCGTCAACACACAGATCAATGAGGCCGAGCGCAATCGCCCCAGCGAATTCGGCGAGTCGATTGAGGCAAACGAAGCGCAGCGCATGGCGTCTCAAGTCTTCCTCGGAGGCGGGATGGACCCTAACGATGTCGCCAACCTCGTCTGGCAGGCAATGGTCAACGACCACCTCTACATCCTCCCTCACGACGGCTGGCGAGATGTAATCCGAGGGCGGGTAGAGGCCGTGCTGGAAAGCACGCAACCAGTCGATGTCGACTTCCAAAAGATGATAGAACGGCGGGGCCAGGGCGAAATGGTGTAACTGGACAACAACTATCGCGACTTCGGTGTGTCTGTCACAATGCGTCCGGACTTGGCATCTTGACATCGCATGTGTCGCGCATCATGATGTCTATATGAGAACAACGCTAACGCTTGACGACGATGTTGCGGCTGCGCTCAAGCAGCAGGCCAAACTCCTCGACCAATCATTCAAGCAGGTCGTAAACGACGCGCTGCGTCGTGGCCTCACATCTCCCGAGCCCAGAGATCGTCAGCCGTTCAAGCTCAGGACCTCCGCTGGAGGATTTCGGCCAGGAATTGACCCCCTCAAACTCAATCAACTTAACGCTGAGCTTGAGTTGGAAGAGTTGCTTCGGAAGCTCCAACAGTGATCGTTCCGGACCTCAATCTCCTGCTCTACGCGCAGTTCCGTGATGTTCCCCAGCACCAAGTAGCTCTGCATTGGTGGCAGGATGCCATGGACGGACGCGAACCAGTTGGTATTCCATGGCTCGTTGTTGTCGGCTTCGTGCGTGTTGCCACTCACGCGAGCGCCATGACCCTCCCACTCTCAACGTCACAGGCGATGGGAGTCGTGACCGACTGGCTCTCCGTGCCTCACGTGAATCCACTCAACCCCGGCTCGCGCCATCTGTCAATAATGGAGAACTTGTTGGATGCAGCCGGGGTAGGAGGCAATCTTGTCAATGACGCGCACATTGCCGCGCTAGCCATTGAGTTCCAGGCCGAGGTGCACTCCAACGACAGCGACTTCGCCCGATTTCCGGGACTCCGTTGGAGGAACCCTCTACAGGATCCCCGCTAGTTCGCGCGCACTCCGGCCGCGACCGCTGCGCGATTCTCGGGCGACGTGTGCGGTGGGATTGAGCAGCCCCCGGTGACAAAGACTCGGGTGTTGCCAACGCTGGCTGCATCGGACGCCTGAGCCTGAACCTCGTCGGCGCTCAGTTCGCCAAGGCCGGTCCGGCTGACGCCGCCCATCACACACTTGTCGGTTTCTGCCCATACCTCGTTGAGGCTGGCGTTTGACTCGTGCCGGTCGTCCCAGTTGAAGGCATGTACTGGATAGTCGAGCACATCGGCGAGCATGTTGTTCGTGTGGCAGACATGCAGGATGTTGAACTCGGCGTCGCGGATCGCGTCGAGCACCTGGAGGTCGTAAGGCCGGCCGAACTCACGGTAGAAGTCCGAGTTGGAGATATCGTGGCTGGCCCACTGTAGCGGGGCGTAGAAGACGCCCGACGCGCCGGCGTCCATGTTGGCTCGGCTGTAGTTGATGATCGTCTCGGTAATCCGTGCGATGGCGCCATGTACAGCCGCTGGCGCTTCCGCGACCGCCTGCTTCATCGCCCTCGGATGACCAAACATCAAGCCGACGACAGCCATCGGTGAGAACACCGTCTGAACGACATCGACTTCGCCCTTAGTCCGCTCGACCACCAGCCGCGTCGACTCGACGTGTTCGCCAAAGACGCCACGTTCGGCGTGGACCGGCATGACTTCATGAAGTTCATCAAGCTCGTTGAGCGCGGGACTGACAAGGGTCTGGTTCGTCTGTTCCACCGGGGGCGTGTAGACCGCGCCCCAGGCTTCGGGGAACATCGACCAACGTGGGTTGATCTTGATGAAGTCCCAGTCGTAGGCCTCGTATTGCTCGCAGGTGGCGCCGACGAGTTCGTCGTTGCTCCACTCGCGCAGGAAATCGTGTCCCCAGAGGGAGGCAGGTGCATGGTCGACTGGCTCTCCAGCCACTGCGGCTCGAACACGTTCACGTTTCGTCATCTCTGTCATCAGTTGGTCCCTTCCAGGGCAGTCTGCGATGTTTGCGCGTTCTGCCAGTTGACTTTGAATATCTGCACCGAATCCCGGAATCCGCGCAGTTGATGCGATCCCTGATCCTCGAATTCGAATGTTCGGCCCTGCAGCAATCCGCGCACCAGATCGGAAACGAGAATCTCGCCGCCTCTTGCCTGCGACATGATCCTGGCGGCCTGATTGACCGTGGTCCCGTAGAGATCGTCCGACTCGGCAATTGGTTCGCCGGCGCTGATCCCGATTCGGACGTGCACATCGCTGTAGCGATCATGGTTGGCCAGTTGGCACTGAATCTGCACAGCGGCTTCGACAGCCGCAGAAGCCGCCCTAAACCATGCCAGGACACCATCGCCCATTGTCTTAACTTGGACGCCCTGGTTGTCTCGAATCACGGTGTGGGTGAGTTGTTCGATCTCGCGCGTGATCGAGCGCGCCTGGTCATCGCCAAGCCGGTCAACCATCGAGGTCGATCCTTCAATATCGGTGAACAGGATTGTGCGTGTGGCCTCGCCAGTCGTTCGGCTGGGTGCGTCAATGCCGACAAAGTCAATGAGCGCATCGGCGATCTGGGTAATGGTCTCCGCTCCGTCGACCAGGACCGGCGTGTCGTCTTGCAAGACGATCAGTCGGGCACCGCGGATAATGCGCGCCCATTCTCGACCCATTGAGCTGTATCCCCCATCGAAGCCTTCACTCTCGGACGGAATCGAGATCAGTGTTGGTATCTCGACGTTGCGCAGTTGCTCTCGCAGATCGAGGTCACGCATTTCACGAACCAAACCGAAGAGGCGGTTCATCGACGGATAGTGATGCATCGTCTGCGACATGTTGCGCAGAGAGTCCTCGTTCGCCGTGGGAGCGATCATGGTTAGCAATGCCCGGCGAGCCGCTTCGTCGTGATGCTGCCAGCCCAGCCGCAGCAGATTCTCAACCGTGCTGTCGATCAGGTCGCTGACTTCGCTGTGCTGAACCATGCCTGATCTGTCGCCGCCCATCGCGATTGGCAAATGCAACATCAGATGCGTGTATCGTTCGGGCTCGTTCAACATCGCAATCACGGCTGTCGGCGTTCCGATGTAGTGACCCATCAATGCGACCCGCGGCTCGCCCACCTCCTTGACGACCGCTGCCAGGTCCATCGCCTCGTCATGGAACGAGCCAAAGACCCCGTCACGTTCCGACAGTCCGCAGCCGCGCGGGTCGAAGCGGATCACACGGAAGGATTGCGCGAGTCGGTCCCAGATGCCGCCAGGATCCCAGCCCATGTTGAGCGGCAACATTGGTCCGGTCGAGACCACCAACGGCTTGCCTACCCCGCGTTCGACCCAGGCGATGGCGACATCGTCTTCGGTGTGTGTGTATTGAACCGAGGGCGCGCTCATGAGGAGGCCGTTTCGTCCGATCAGATGCCCTGGATCATCCCGCCGTCGATGATGAATTCCGTGCCGTTCATGTACTCGGAGTCGTCAGAGGCAAGGAAGAGCGCCAGTTTGGCCACTTCCTCGGCCTCGGCAAACCGACCGTAGGGAATGCGCTGCATGAGAACGTCGCCGCGACCCTGTTCGATGATCGGAAGCTGTTGCAGCATCGGTGTTTCGATCAGGCCAGGGTGAATCGAGTTGACCCGCACGCCCGATGGCGCAAACTCACTCATCGCAACTTTCGTCATCCCGCGCACCGCCCACTTCGACGCCGTGTACGAGAGAGACCCTGCTCCGCCGCGCATGCCGGCGATAGATGAGATATTGATGATCGAGCCGGACCCGGCCTCGCACATCACCGGGCCGACATGCTTCAGACCGAGAAACACGCCGACCTGGTTAATCTCGATCACGAGCTTGTACTCCTCCACCGACGTCTCGGCAATCGGTCGCGAGCGGTAGATGCCGGCATTGTTGATGAACGCGTCGATTTTGCCGTAGTCCTCGAGTACATCCTGGACGACCGCGGTCCACTCGTCCTCACTGGTCACGTCGTGGTGCAGATAGCGAATGCTATCGCTGGAAGAGGCAGTCGACTCGCCGTCGGAGTCGAGTACATCGGTGATCACCACTGTCGCGCCTTCGGCGGCGAACAACATCGCCTCAGCCGCACCCTGCCCGCGAGCGCCACCAGTGATCAGTGCAGTTTTGCCATCAAGTCGTCCGGCCATCTAATGCATGCCTCTCATGAATACGTTGGAGGCACAGGCTAGTGCTTCGCACCTCATCTCTCCCGCCTCTGGCCGGAGAGCCGAAAGCCTGCCCCCGGCTCGAACGGGGGGCAGAGAGGACTACTCGGGCGGCAGCATCACATAGGTGCCGTTGCCGTGACCGATATGGCGCCCCTGCTCGTCGTACAGATCGACTGAGCAATGGCTCAAGGTCCGACCTCGACGGATCACTTCGGCCCGAGCACGGATGACATCACCGTCGAGACCTCTTAACCAACGAAACTCCGACTGAGCCGTGATCACCCGCTCGCCCTCGGCCTGGATCGTGCCCAGCGCGCCGCCCATGGCCGAGTCGGCGACCAGCAGCCAGACCCCGCCGTGCACGATGCCGTACAGGTTGTGTGTCTTGGCCGAGGCCGTCAGCGTGATCTCGCACCAGCCCTCGCCGGCGTCCGTGAAGCGATATCCGAGTTCCTGGAAGAGCGCCACCGCCTCCATGTCACGCAATGGCGGGTAACGCTCGAAAATCTCTTCTGAAGTCAATCCCATCGTTGCGCCGGCTACCTACTCGCGTCGCATTTCTGCCGCGTGCTCATCGAAGTGCTCCTGGAGTCCCATGAAGGATCCGCCGACTGTCAAGTGTTCGCCCAGCACGACTCCGCCGTTGTCCCATTCATCGTCGCGGATGCCGTCTACGAGATTCAACGTCCTGCCGTGCCCCTGATCGAAGAAGGTGAGCACGGACTCGGGACTGGCGCCACGAGAACGGATGCGAACCAACCAGAGGCTGAGGATATTGAGAATGGCCAGTAGCGGACCGGGCGGATCCAACCCCTTGTTCTGGCGCAGTCTCATGATTGTTCGTTCGCCTGCTCCCACACCGAACGCAATATGCCAGCAAAGTTGGCCGTTGGTCCATCCGGCGTTGTTGCTGTGGCGATTCCACTCGTCCTCGGAGAGTCCCAGCACAAGTTCTCGGAAGTCGGCCCGCGTCTGTTCTAACGCAGCTCGCGCTTGCTCGGCGTTGGTGATCTCGGACATGATGTCCTGTCCTCGTTAGCTATTCGGTCTCAGCTGCTGGATCTCTTGCAAGCAGAGCGCCATCAATCTGCAGGAGACCTAGTCGCGGCGCAATTCAGCGGCGTGCTCGGCGATGTGACCGCTGAGAAAACCGAACGAGCTGGCGACGGTCATCGGCTCGCCCAGGAAGTTGCCGCCGTTGCCCCACTCATCGTCGTCGACCGTATCGATCACCCCAACCGTGTCCGCGTAGCCCTCGTCGAAGAAGGCAAGCACTGATTCCGGCGTCGCGCCCCGTGAGCGGATGCGCACCAACCAGAGGCTGACCAGATTAAGGACAGCCATCAGCGGAGCGGGCGGGTTCATGCCCTTGTTCTGCCGCAGCCGCGAAACACGGAGTTTTCCGCCCCCTGCTGTTAAGGCGATGTGCCAACAAAGCTGACCGTTTGTCCAGCCGGCGTTGTCGCTTCGACGACTCCATTCCTCTCCAGACAGCCCCAGGACAAGCTCGCGAAAATCTTCCCGCGCCTGCGCCAACTCTGCGCGAGCTTCGTCTGCGTTTGTGATTTCTGACATGACGTCAGATCCTTGCTATCTGCACGTTGTCAGATGGCGGCGTACCAATCCCGGATCGCTTCGCCGATCTCATGCGGCGAGTCTTCCTGGACGAAATGGTTTCCGGCCACCGTGACCTCGGTTTGGTTCGGCCAGCTTCGGCAGAACTCACGCTGCGCGCCCTGCAGAATCGCGCCGGGCTCGGCGTTGACAAACAGTTTTGCGACATGCGCCGAATCGTCCGAGGAGAGGTAATCGGCGTAACTCTGCGCGATCTCGGCCACATCGGCCGGTTCGCCGTCGATCGGAATCTCGCGCGGCCAGGTCAGGGTCGGTCGGCGCGATTCACCCTCTTCGAGGTACGGCTGTCGGTAAACGTCCATCTCCTCCTCGGTCAGGCCGCGTAGGACGCTGCCGGGGAGGATGCGCTCGACGAACACGTTCTTCTCGATCACCATCGACTCGCCCGCCTCCGAGCGCATGCCCTGGAAGATGCGAGCCGCCGCTTCAGGCCATTCGTCCCATGTCACGGGGCGGACAATCGCCTCCATGTAGACGATGCCCTTGACCCGATCGCGATGCCGATTCGCCCAGTGGAAGCCCAGCGCCGAGCCCCAGTCGTGAATCACAAAGGTCAGGTTGTCGCCCAGGTCCATGCCTTCAATCCACGCGTCGAGCCAACCGGCGTGGTCGACGAAGCGGTACGAGCCGCTGGGCGATGAGCCGGAGACCCCCATCCCGATCAGGTCGGGCGCGAGGCAGCGCGCCGACTCGAACAAGTGCGGCATGATGTTGCGCCACAGGTAGGACGATGTCGGATTGCCGTGCAGAAAGAGAATGGGGTCGCCATCAGGGTTGCCCTCGTCAACGTAAGCCATGGTGGTTTCACCAATGGTCAGACGCTTACGCGGGAAGGTGTCTTCAACAGAGATGTCGGGCATGGTCACTCCAGAGAATTGTTGGATGGTTGAGAATCACTTCACCGGCGAGCCAAGGATAACAGCGGGGGCGGCTACTCTTTGTTCAGTGGAGCAGCCTCCGAGTTGCACAGTGAAAGGCGGCGAACGTGGCGGTCACAGGCATGGATCACGTGGCAATCCCCGCTGGCGATCCTGAGGCGCTATTGGACTTCTATCGCGCTCTGGGATTTGACATTGTTCACGAGGCTGAATGGCGCTCGGGCGAATTCCCGATGTTTGCAATTGCCTGCGGCGATCAGAAGATCAACGTGCATGATCCGAAGCTCTGGCAGAATCCCAAATTCGATCTGCGCGGTCCGACCGCCGAGCCTGGCTGTGGCGATTTCTGCTTCGTCTGGCAGGGAACGCCTGAGACGGCGGCCGCTGCGATTAAGGCGACGGGAGCCGAAGTCATTGAAGGCCCGGCTGGACGCGTCGGTGGACGCGCCGCTGGGACTGCTGAAGGCGTCAGTGTCTACACGCGCGATCCCGATGGCAATCTCGTTGAACTGATCGCCTACGGCGACTAGCGAATCTGGAGTAGAGAAATGGAATTCTTCGACGTCATTCAGACCGCCCGCGCGATGCGGCGCTACAAGCCCGACCCGATTCCCGAGGATGTCCTGGTTCAGCTCATCGAAGCAGCGCACCTTGGGCCGAGCGGATCAAACCGGCAGTCGAGGCACTGGGTCGTCGTCCGCGATCCTGCGGTCAAGCAGCAACTCGCCGACCTCAACCGGGCCGGCGTCTCGATCTACCTCGAGAACAATCGCGAGGGCGCCAATCCGCACGTTGACCAGGGGCGTCGAGAGCGCTTCCTGGCCGCCGTCGAGTACCAGATGAATCATCTGCACGAGGTTCCCGCAATCGTGATCGCCTGCGCCGACATGGTCCGCGCTCCGCAGGGCACGTTTGGCGAAGGCGCAGCGGCTGCGACGGAGGTCTGGGGCTCAGTCCAAAACCTGCTGCTCGCGGCTCGCGCACTCGAGGTGGGCAGCGTCCCGACGACGCTCGCCTTCATCGGCGATGGTCGCGAAAAGGCGCAAGAGGTCCTGAACCTGCCCGACCACATCCTCCCGATGGTCCTGATCCCACTCGGCTGGCCGACCGGCAACTTCGGTCCGATTCGCCGCCGCCCGCTGGATGAAGTTCTGCACTGGGATCGCTATGAGCACAAGACACAGTCAACTGACAGGGCAAGGGTATGACGACCGCAACAAGCACGAGCGAGCTCCGCATGCCTGCGGACGTGGGCGGATTCACCATCGCCAAGTCCTTTGAGGTCACGGCGAGGAGCATCACCGCCTTCGCCGGAGGCGTTGATGACTTCAATCCCGTCTACTTCGAGGACGACCGCCCGGAGGGCCTCATCGCTCATCCGGGAATGGTGTTCACCTGGCAGTGGAATAGCCGCTTTACGCCCGATCGAGATCTCGACCTCCAACTCGTGCGTCGTGGTGTCCAGTCCTGGCTGGATGTGAGATTCAATCGTCCCATTCGCGAGGGCGACATCATCACTTGCCAGGGTCAGAGCATCGCTGTGAAGCAGATTCGCCCCGGCGTGCTCAGCACGCAGCACTTCACGTTCCGGGACAGCGGCGGCGAAACCGTCGCGGTCATGGACAGCAGTGGCATCACTCGCGGCGCTGAGCTCGACGGCGATGAAGCTGAGCTGGAATCCGCGCCACCAGTGCCGCAGCGTTCCTCAGACACTGATACCCCTGTCTGGACTACGACTGTGCCGATCGATCCGCAAGCGCCTCACGTCTACACCGAGTGCGCCGACATCTGGAACCCGATCCATACCGAGCGCAAAGTCGCGCTGGCCGCCGGATTGCCCGACATCATCCTGCACGGCTCGGCCAGCCTCCTGATCGCGCTGCGCGAAGTGATCAACCGCAATCTCGGAGGAGACCCAACCCGGGTAACCAGGTTCGCCGGTCAATTCCGAGGCATGGTCATCCCCGGCACCGACGTCACGGTCAACGCCTTAGAGGTCCGAGACGAAGGAGACCGAGAGGTCATCTTCTACGAGATGCTTAACGACCAGGGCGAGCTGGCCATCTCAAACGGCGTCGTGGTCGCGAGCTAGCTCTTGCTTGCGAGAATGGCGCGAGCGCACCCCAGGCGCCTCACCTTCTCCACGCTCCCCCTTGCAGAGGGAGCTGCCGAAGAGCCTGTCCCCGGCTTGAACGGGGACTGAAGGGGTCTCGGTCCCCATTGGAGAGCCCAGATGCCCAAGATCCTGTCACTTGCCCCCCCGATGTGGACTGGTTAGCTAGCTGCCCACGCACGCCACGCTCTGAGAGCACTTCGTCATTCCCGCGGCAAGCGCGGGAATGACGAAGTGTTTAAGGAAGCTAGTCCTTACTCAGCGACGCTGTACCGCTCAAGAGCCTCGGGCAGGAACTCAAACCCCAGACCCGGTGTGTCCGGCAGCACCAACCGACCATCCCTGACCTCTGTCTGCCGATCGATGATGTTGCGGAAGTTGTGCACTTGATCGTCGGGGAAGAACTCGACGTAGGTTGCATTCGGCGACGACGCCACCAGATGCCGATGCAGGTCGTGGAACCAGTGCGGGCAGATCGAGACACCATATGAGGCGGCCGTGTTCGCAATCCGCCGGAACTCAGTCACGCCGCCCAGCACCGCCGCGTCGGGCTGGAGAATCATCGCCGCTTCCTGATCCATCAGATCTTTGAATCGCCAGCGACCGACCTCGATCTCGCCCGTCGCAATCGGGACGCCGGTGCGCTGTGCCAGCCTGGCATGCAGATTGATGGCATCCGGCGAGAACGGCTCCTCCATCCAGTACGGCTCCGACGGCTCGTAGGCGGCCATGTAGCGCATCGCGTCCTCGAGGTTCGACCAGGCGTTGTTGGCGTCGAGCATGATGTGGACATCCGGCCCGACCGCCTCACGCGCAGCCTGCATCCGAGACGCTTCCTCGCGCACTGACAGACGTCCGACCTTGATCTTGACGGCGTCAAAACCCATCTCGACGTAGCCCAGCAACTCCTGCTGCAGACCCTCATGACCCTTGCCATCGAGGTAGTACCCGCCCGACGCATACGCCGGCACGGTGTCCTCGTAGTAGCCGCCCAGCAACTTGTACAGCGGCAAACCGGCCGCCTTCGCGTTGTGATCCCAGAGCGCAATGTCCAGCATCGACAGCGCGCGGATCGTCGATCCAGCGCGTCCATGCAACAACGACTCCTGGTACATCGCCGCCCACAGACCTTCAACCCGGAACGGGTCCTGACCGATCAACAACGGCGCAAACAGGTTGTCGATCGCCGAGGTCACTAACTGACCGTTGGAGTTGCCCGCGTAGCAAAATCCAATCCCGGCATGCCCGTCGTCGCACTCGACCTCGACCACGGGATGGTCCCGGTGATAGACGGTGCGATTGGAAAACGAAGTCGGAGTATCAAGCGGAATGCGCAGCATGCGCGAGCGAACGGCGGTGATCTTGGTCATCAAGGCGCTCCTGATGGCTAGGCGTTACCTGAATAGAGTACGAGCACGGATCGAAATGAGACCTCCCCCTCTGAGAGACCGATGCATAGCCTCTCAACCGCCCCCCGCCTCCGAGCGGGGGCCCGCTCCTTCCCTGGCCCCGGTTCGGGGCCCATTCTTGCGCCTCGTATCTGGTCTTCCGCAACCAGTCGGTGCTGCTGTGGACCAGCCAGAGCGGGTCCCCGCTCGGCGGCGGGGACGGGAATCTCAGTTACACATCAGTCTCTCCGGGGGGTGCACCTCAGTTGGTTCGCGCCAGCATCGCCGAGGAGAGAACTCTCAGCAAAGGGCTGTCTGAGATACAGGAGAAGTGGTTGGCGATCTAGCGCAGGTTGCGCAACCGGGGATCGAGCGTGTCCCGCAACCAGTCGCCCATCAGGTTGCCGGTCAGTGAGACCAACAGGATCGCGATCCCCGGCATCCAGATCGGCCACCAGGCAATCGTCATGAAGTTGCGACCCTCGGAGATCATTGCGCCCCACGATGGCGTGCCGGGAGCAACGCCGATGCTGAGGAAGCTGAGCGCCGCCTCAATCAGGATCACCGACGGCACATCGAGTGTCGCCATGATCACGATCGTGTTGAGCAGGTTGGGCAGGACATGTCGGAACAGGATGCGCTTGTCGCTGGCTCCGCTGGCTCGAGCAGCAACCACAAACTCCTGCTCGCGCAGGGAGAGCACATCCGCCCGGACCAGTCGCGCATAACCCGACCAGCTAAAGATGATGATGATCAGGATCACATTGAGCAGGCTGGCCCCGAAGACCACCGAGATCAGCAACGCAAACAGAATCGCCGGCAACGCCAACTGCACATCGACGATGCGCATCAGGAATCGATCCCACCAGCCCAGCCGCCAGCCTGCGAGCAGTCCGCACAGGGTCCCAATCAACGCCGACGCCGGGATACACGTCACCACCACCAGCAACGACACCCGAGCGCCGTACATGACGCGAGACAGGATGTCGCGGCCCAGGTTGTCGGTGCCCAGCGGATGCGCCCAGCTACCACCCTCCTGGAACGCAGGCGGGATCAAACGTTCGATCAGGACGATGTGCTCTGGGTCGTATGCGGACAGAAGATCGGCAAAGATCCCTGCGACCAGGAACGCGAGCAGAATGATGATCGCCGGTGCGAGCATGGCAACGCGCTGCCATGACCCACCCAGACCAACGCCTCGGAGCAGAGACGCCGGCGCCGCTGCGACCGCCCGCGCCGCCATTATCGAGTTCCTGCTCGGATGCGCGGATCGATGATCGGATACGACAGATCGACCAATATGTTGACGACCACAATACTGGTGGAAATGATGAGGATCCCGGCGATCATGACGGGAAAGTCGCCGACCAGGATCGTGTGAAGCATCAGCCGTCCGATGCCTGGCCAGGCAAAGACCTGCTCGACGATCACGGTGCCCGCGATCATGTAGCCCACCTGGATGCCGAGGATCGTGGCGACAGGAAGCAGGGCGTGACGTACCGCGTGACGCCAGATGATTGACGATTCCCTGAGGCCCTTCGCCCGCGCCGTGCGGATGAAATCAGTCCCCATCACGTCGATCATGCCCGAGCGCGTCAATCGCATGGAGACGGCTGAGGCCAGCAATCCCAGCGTGATCGTCGGCAAGACGAGGTGCTCGACGCCGCCACTGCCGCCGGTCGGCATCCAGTCGAGCTGCACGGCGAAAAAGAAAATCAGGATGAGGCCCAACCAGAAATTGGGTATGGCCTGGCCGAGTACGGCCAGAAACCTTGCCATCCAGTCCGTCGGCGTCGCGCGATTGAGCGCGGCGATGACTCCTAGCGGTATACCGAGGACCAGCGAAAAGATCAGCGCCGCTGCGCCGAGTTGCAGAGTCTTCGGAGCGCGGCTGGTGACTTCACTCAGCGCCGGCCGCGCGCTGATGAACGAGTTGCCTAGGTCGAGTTGGACCGCATCCACCAGGAAGTTGACGTACTGAATGCCGATCGGTCCGCTGAGGCCGAGCTGCTCTTTGAGTAGCTCCTTTTCCTCAGCGGTGGTCTGGTCCGTGGTCAAGTACTCGACCGGATTCCTGGCCAGTCGGGAGACCAGGAAGACAACCGAGAGGACCACGAACACGACCAGGATCCCCTGAAGGATGCGCGACACCAAGATCGTCGAGATGCTTTGAGCACCCATGCACGGACCTCCTGCAGGCAGCGGTCATTGCTAGGTGACGAGTGGTCGAATGCCCCAGAAGCCGCTGTAGTCGCGTGAGTTGCCTTTCATGTCCCACTCAAGGTCGTCGCGCATGATTCCAGTACCGACGGTCTCGAACAGGAACAGCCAGGAGGCGTTGGTGTAGATCCGTTCGGCGAGCTTGTTAAGAGCCACTGCGCGCTTCGCCGGATCGAACTCTGTCGCCTGCTCGTCCACGAGATCCTGAATGTCCGTTTCGGGGTACTCCGCGACCGAGAGGGTGCCGCCGATCGCAACCTCGGCAGCGATCACCTGGAACGGGTCCGCCGACTGATTGGTGAAGTAGTAGTGCAGCCCCGGCACATCGCGCTGGGCCATCCGAGCACGGAAGTCGGGCAGCGGATCGAGCTGCAGGTTCGTGCGGATGCCCACCACATCGAGGTACTGCTGGACAGATAGCGCGATCACGTCGGTGAGCGCGAAGAAGCCGGCGGTGCCGTAGAAGTCCGACTCGAAGCCCTCGCCGTATCCGGCCGCGTCCATCAACTGCATCGCCTTCTCGACGTTGTATTCCATCGTCAACGGACCCGACTGTTCCGGCTGCATCCCGCCGAGCTGCCGGGTGCCGATGCCGTACGCCCGCTGTTCACGTCCGGTAGCCAGCGTTGTGTAGATGGTCTCCACGTCAACGGCGTGGTTCATCGCCTGACGGACGCGAAGGTCTCGGTATGGGTTGCTGCCGTCCTCGAACATCGGCACGATGGTGTTAGGGAAGATCGTGTGTGGGCAACAGCCCGGATCGAACAGCACTTCGTAGCCGGGTTCATCAACGAACTCCTGCACCAGCTCCCATTCCAGCGACGGAGCGACATCTGCCTCACCCGCCTGGATCGCGGCCAGCCGCGCGACCGGCTCTGGTCGCACCGACTGAATGATCTCCTTGGCCCAGGGGCGGTGCTGGCGATTGAGGTCTTCGTAGCCGATTGGGTATGCGTCATTACGGACGCTGCGCACAGCGATGTCGGGCTCGAACGATTCCAGCTTGAAGGGTCCGCTGGCCAGCCCGTCGCGGTTGTATCCCTCGTCACCCAACTCTTCGACTCGATGCTTAGGGACAAGCGGCATCGTCGTGCCGATGCTGTTCGGCGCTGTCACCTCAGACCTCACGGGAATCCGCGCGGTCAAGTCGTCAATAACGGTGACCTCATCATTGACCTGCGCGACGATGTACGCGACGCCCGACTCATAGACGCCGCTCTCGTTGTAAGCGGCATTCCCGGCTGAGCGGTCGATTGAAAACTTGACATCTTCTGCCGTCAGAGGCGTGCCATCATGCCAGGCGTGGCCCGGGTTCACGTGCATGAGTACCGCCGAAAAGTCGTCAATCCACTCGTAGTTACCCACGAGCGGCACGATGTCGCGCGTCACCAGGTCATATTGCAGCAGACGGTCAAAGTGCAGCGGTCCGTTCCACTTGAGCGTGTAGTTGCCCGGCCCCATGACATCGAGGCCGCCGACCGCGTTTGGGACCGCCACAGTGACGGTGCGTTCCCAGTCGGTGTCGCCTTCGCGCGACAGGTCCACAGGCTCCTCTTGCTGCTGCTGTTGCTGCATGGCCTGTTGCTCTTGTTGCTCGGTCTGATCCGCCTGCGCAACGGCCTGCTGCTGCTGTTGGTCCTGCTGTTCTTGCATCGCCTGCTGCTGTTGCTGCTGGTCCTGATCAGCCTGAGCCACGGCCTGCTGCTGTTGTTGCTGCTGTTGCGCGACCTGAGTCGCGGAATCGTCGTCGTCATCGCCGCAACCGACCAGCGCCAGTCCTGCCGCCCCAACCCCGGCCCGTCCCGAGGCGCGCAAGAGGGCGCGTCGGGTCATACGTGATCGGCGCATTCGCTGCCAGTAGTTTCGTTCGGTCATCGCTCATACCTTCTCTCGCTGCCGGAACGGTTCCAGCAGATTCTGCAGTTGGGCGGCGCGTTGGTTCGTCGGATCCCAACCGGGACACGCGCAGCATCAGACTGTAGGAGTATGCCCAGAAGAAAATGCGTTTGCAACGATCAAGGGGATTATTCGGGATGGGAAGCTATTCCTCTGGCGGAACGCCAGCGCAACTCTTCAGCGTGAGTCTGCGTCCATCTTGTCGATGGGACCGGCTCAGGCGTTGCCTTCGACCTGGACCGTGACGATGTCCACGCCATGGAATTTCTGGTGTCGCACCGCGGACGCGTGGTACCACAACAAACGCAGGGAGAGATCATCCGCAGTTGGAATCGGAGCTTCGTCTGTCAGATAGGCGAGCTGATCCTCAATGTTCTCGTGGCGCGTCGTCGCCACGAATTCCAACTCAACCATCATCGTCTGAGGCCGGGCAACGATACTCAGTCGCGTCCGTTCAGATTCACCGGCGTCCTCGTCATCCTGGACCAGCAAGGTCGCCAGCGTTTCCTCACCGGCGGAGCGCAACCTCAGCGTTGATGGCTCATCCCATTTCAGCCTCAACGCTAAAGCCGAGAGGAATTCATCGATCGTCGGCAGTGAGGCCATGTCCAACGTCACCTCGAGGCGCGAGCTCCGTGAACCCAAGGCTTCCAGCAGCAGCGTCATCACGATCGCGACGATGGCCCCGATCGTCACGCCGTTGCCGATGAGCGCTCCCAAACTGTCGCCAAACAGATCGGACATGATCGGGTGACCGTGCAGACCCAGCCCCAACGCACTCGCCAACGCGACCACCAAGACACGCCGCGGATCGAGACCTTCGCGGAGGATCGTCTGCCAGCCGCTGACGAAGAGCATCCCCATTGCCAGCATCAAGAAGGCTCCGACGACGGGACCCGGGATCGTAAGCAGCACCGCCGCAAACTTGGAGAAGAACGCCAGGAGCAGGATGACCACCGCCACGCCGATCCCGACGCGGCGGGCGGCGACGCCAGTGAGGTTGATTAGCAAGAGACTGTACGAGGCATTAGCCATCGTAGGCAACGTGGTTGCGAGGCCGGCAAGCAACATCCCGATGCCATTGACGCTGACAATGCCCTGAATCTGTCGGAAATCTATGGCCCGAGGCCGCCGCCGCGACCCTTGCTGGATGACGACGCCGTCACTGATTGTCTTAAGTCCGAGCACGAGGGTGAGAATCGCAAACGAAGGCAAGAGCGCCCAGAACTCGCCGTTGGGCGACAGCTCAAAGCTCAAGTCCGGCAGTTCCGGGACGCCGAACCACTTGGCGTTGGCAATTCGATCGCCGTCCAGCACGCCGAACGCGGCCGCGACCGCGCAGCCGACCAGGAGGCTGATGAAGGGCGCGACCAATCGCCAGCGCCCCTTCGCCCTTAGAGTCACGAATACCGAAGCTAGCAACGTCGCGACGGCGATTACGGGGCCGGCGCTGACTGATGCGTCGCCCGGCAAGTCCTGGACGCTGTCGAATGCGATCGGCAGCACGCTGACGGCGATCAACATGGTCACCGTTCCCGAGACCACCGGCGTGACGATCCGCCTCAACGTGGGCAGCCACCACGCCAGGGCTATCTGAACCAGGCTGCAAATGACTAGCAGGCTGGCGAAGGTCTCTGGACCGCCGGCTGAGACGGCCGACACCATGATCGCAATGAACATGGCCGCCGGCCAGGCGAGCACAATGTGCCCAGCGCCAAACCGCCGGAACTGGAACGCTTGCAACCCTGTGATCACCGCACAGATCACCATGGCGGCGAAGACGCCCCAGGTGAGATATGTGTCGTCGAGACCGGCGGCGCGAAACGCGATCACGACGTTGAGCACCGTTGGCGCGAGCACAAGCACAGCGCCCTGCAGCCCTACCGTCAGGGCAATAGTCGGAGGGCAGACCTCCTCCGGCTCATACTGGATGGGTTGCTCAGCGCTCCTGGCAGTCAACTGTTGCCCAATCGCCCGATTGCCCCAACGAGGGACACCTTCAATAGACGCTGGTTTCTTGTCGGCCGATCTTGCAAGGGTTGGTTAGTCGAGTCCTTGAGCGACGACAACGTTGGAGTTCGCCGCCTTGTGGCGGATGTCGCTGAGTGCCACGTACTCCTCAGAGCCAACGAATCCCTTTGCAGCTTCGAGATTGTCAACCTCAGCAATCACCAAGCGCTTGGGCGCCCAATTGACTTCAATGGTCTCAGCGTCACCGCTGCGAACAATGAACTGTCCACCGTTCGTTACAACGGCTGCGGGAGCTTGTGAGAGAAACTCCGCGTCCGCGTCCGGGTCAATCAGTTCGGTGTCGATAGCAACGTAGCCCCTCATGTCAGCCGCTCCACTCACTCATGCTTGAGCGCTTCGCAAGCAGCTTAGCTGCTCTTTCTGTGATTCAGGCCAGGACATCTGAGTATGCTCGCCCGCCTGTCCTCAGCAAGCATCGCAAGTGCGGTATCGCCTCTTGCTGTAGAACAGCAACGGTGAGTGAAGGGCGTTGGCGTGGATGCTTCACTACTCCAACTTGAAGGAAAGTCGGCGCTGATCGTCGGTGGTTGAGAGGGCATCAGTCTGAGCACAGCACGACAGCTCGCTCCGGCAGGCTGCGTCGTTGCCGTCGCCGACATCAACGCCGAGCGGGCCATCTACGTGGCCGCAGAGGTCGATTTGCTGGGCCAGCCGTCCGTCTCGCTCGTTGCTGACATGCTTGACGACGTGCAGGCAGCAGGCGTCGTTCAATCCGGTCGTCGATATGACACCGGCACAGTGGGACCGCGATCACCTCAGATTCCGGCATCGCCCGAACGTGTCAAGCGAACCGCGGAGGGCTTGATTCCCTTCAAGCGACTGGGCACGACAGACGAGGTCGCCTAGGCGGTGTTGTTCCTGCTCTCCGACATGGCCAGCTATGTCACGGGCCACACCCTGCTGGTCGACGGCGGTTGGATGGCCGCGAACACCATTGGTGTGCCTCCGGTCCCAGAGGGAGACGTCCTCGACGCCCGCAAGCGGGCGGACTGGACAGGACTCGCTCAAGCCAGCGAGATGAAGGCTCAGGCCGAAGACGTCTGATGAGCGCGCACCAACTTGCCCGGTAGCGCACCGGTCAGTTCATCGTCTTCGAGGATGACTTCACCGGCGCAGATCGTCGCGACATAACCGGTTGGACGCTGCATAAACCGCTTCGCGCCTTCGGGCAGGTCGTAGACCATGTGCGGCGCGTCGGTGTCGAGGCGATCGAGGTCGATCACGTTGACATCGGCCCGTTTGCCGCTGACCAGTTCACCGCGGTCGCGAAGGTTGTAGAGGTCGGCGTTGGCGCCCGACTGCTTGTGCACGATCGTCTCCAGTGGCACAAGCTCGCCTCGTGTCCGGTCGCGGCCCCAATAGGCGAGATTCCAGGAGACCATGTGCGCGTCTGAGACCGCCGCGACATGAGCGCCGGCGTCCGACAGGCCATTGCGAGTGAGAGGATGCATCATCAGGTCGCGCTGATAGTCGAAGTTGCCCTGCGAGTAACCCTCGAGGTAGACCAGCAACAGGGTCGAACCGTCTCCGTCGGTCATGAGCTCGTAGAACGCTTCCTCAGCCGTGAGTCCATTGCGTTCGGCATGGGCCGCGACGGAGCGGTCGTACTCTGGTTCGTAGACGGGCGGGTCGCCGAGGATGTAGACGGTCTCGGAAGAACCCAGCACCATTTCCAGCAGGCCCGGCAATAGGTTTCCCGGTGTCGTGTCGACCAGGAACGGGTGGTCCTCGGCGTTCTGGACCTTCTTGCGTACGTCGTTGCTTAGGTCCCAGTCGCTGCCCAGGATCTGCGCCTTGACCTCCGGGTCGCGCATCTTTTCGAGGCGTTCGGCGAGCGGAAGCTGTTCGACCAGGTCGCGGTAGGCGTTATTGAGCACGTAAGGGTGGATTGAGCCTTCAATGTTCATCAGCAGGGTTGTCCCGCGTCCACGCACCTGTGGGAAGATGCGGACGCCGCGCTCGGTTGCTTCCTCGACGCTCTCGAGACCTTCCTTCCAACCGGAGCCGTTGGTGACTGAACCCTCTCCTGACAGGTAGGTGATCGTCAGGTCGTGCTCAAGCGCCATGTTCTCGACCCACTCGCGCTCGAATGGGCCGACCAACTGGAAGACGCCCCCGCCGCCCTGCTCGATACCCTCGGCGACCGCTTCGAGCTCGGGGTACTGCGCCAGCGTGCCGGGGATCAACTCACCTTCCTTGGTCCGGTGAGCAAGCAAGCGGTTGGACGAGAAGCCGACTGCGCCCGCTGCGATGCCCTCTCGGACCAGGCGGCGCATGTGGGCCAACTCTTCATCCGTTGGCTGCACATCGTCTGCGCCGCGAGGCCCCATCACGTAAGTACGCAACGCGCAGTGGGGGAATTGCGCGGCGATGTCGATCACCCGAGGCTTGTCATCGATCGCATCGAGGTACTCAGGGAACGATTCCCATTCCCAGGTGATCCCGGCCGACATTGCCGTAGCGGGAATGTCCTCAACGGCATCCATCAAGTCCATCAGCCACTCGCGGTCGGACTCATGAACGGGAGCAAAGCCAACCCCGCAGTTGCCCATCACCACGGTCGTCACGCCGTTGTAGCAAGACGGCGTCATGAAGGGATCCCAAGAGACCTGGGCGTCCATGTGGGTGTGGATGTCAATCCAACCCGGAGTCACCAGCTTGCCCGAGGCGTCAATCTCGCGTCGCCCTTCGCCGACGATCCCCTCACCCTCGCGAACAACCGCCGAAATGCGGTCGCCGTCAATGGCGATATCGCCAACAAACTCGGGAGTTCCCGTCCCGTCAAGAATGCGTCCGTTGCGGATCACGATGTCGTGCATGAGAGTCTCCTGTCGGGGTCGATGACTTTTGACAGGCTAGTGATGATCCGCAGCTGTCGGCAAGGAACGGCAAGCGTGCCGACGTAGAGCTTTCCGTTGTCGGTCACTCGAACTCGCGTCGGGGGATGCCCGTCTCACGCACGATGGCACTAAGAGTGCCAACTGGCAGCAGCCGATTGCCTCGATCCGGCACGGACAAACCGGAGTCCATCGGAATGCCGTTCCATGATGATGTGGCTGCCGTTGTGCTGGTCGTACTCGAAGCCGTGGCGTTACAGGATGCTCACAATCTCGAAGGATTGCAGCCGGCGCAGCTTAGCCAACGCTGACCTCTGGGCAAAGGGTGGAGTGGCTGCCTCGGCACCCGCATGGCTCGCTTTGCAGACCGGTGACTGTCACTGGGACAGAGACCGATTCGCCGTCGAACAGGTAGTCATACTCATCTATCGGAGTGTGCGCCAGGAATAACTCCAGCGCTTCCTTCAGCATGACTTGTGCCTCTTGGGGAGTATCGCCGCAGCTGGCGACGCCGAGTTCCGGACAGAGCGAGACGTACTGGCCGTCCTCGCTGCGAATGACGGCAGTGAGATGCAACGTATCCTGCGCCATTGGTCGTCCCTTACCTACCACCAATGCTAGATGAACACACAGTGCGCCTAGCGACGATTCGCCGTGAATCCTGGACCTCGTCCCTTCTCCCAGATCATCTTCCGGGCGACGTCCTCGTCGAAATCGATGCCCCAGCCCGGCTTCGTTGGCAACTCCAGGTGACCATCGACAATCTCCAACGAACCTCCGCCGAGATCGTCCTTCCAGGGCACATCGTCGATGTCGATCTCCATGATCCGCACGTTCGGCACCGTCGCGCAGAGATGAAGCGCGTGCATCGTGGCGAGGTGCGAGTAGTAATTGTGCGGCGCACAGTTGAGTTCATAGCTCTCGGCCAGCAGCGCGACATCACGTGACCGCGCAAACCCCTGCCAGGGCACGTCGATCATCACGTTGTCCATCGACCGATGGTCGAAGAATGGCCGATAGTCGCGAATCGTGTACAGATTCTCGCCCGACGTGATCGGCACCGATGTCTGGCGGCGGACATCGGCCAATGCCTCCGGCTCATACATGTCGATCTCGACCCACATCATCTCGAGGTCTTCCAGCGCCTGGCAGATCTGTCGCGCGACCAGCGGCGTGCAGTTGAAGTTCAGGTCGAGCGCGATTTGTACGTCGGGTCCCGCCCCTGCCTTCAGTGCTCCGATGTACTCGGGAATGTGCCGCAACAGCGACGGGACGGCGTTGCGGTCGATGTTGCCGACGCCGCCCCAGCCCGGACCGTAGACGCCAGTTGGATCGCCGGGGAAGACGATGTTGGTCTTCAGCGCGTGGAATCCCTTGCCCCGCACCTCTTCACCGAGCGCCGTGACATCATCCATCGTCCGCAGAGGTGGTGCGCCCACGACCCACTCATCGCCGTTGTCCCAGAGAATCTGGTCGTAGCTGCGAGCCCGCGAGCTGCCGCAATGCGACCAATAGATCATCTGCCGCTCGCGCGTCGGCCCGCCAAACAGCGAGTAGACCGGCACGCCCAGCGCCTTGCCCTTGATGTCCCAGAGCGCCAGCTCGACCCCGGCAATCGCCTTGGCCGCAATTCCCCCAGGAGACTGCCGCGCCAGCCGGTACATGTCCCAGTAGCGAGCCTCGACCGCCAGCGGATCGCTGCCGATCAGGATTGGTTCCATATCGTTGATTGTCCCAACGATCCCGTAGGGATTGCGCCCATCCGACATCTCGCCGTAGCCGGTGATCCCTTCGTCCGTGCGAACCGCCACAAACTGCCACGGCCGCCAGCCGGCGTCGACAACAAACGTCTCAATCTCGGTGATTTTCATGGAGCGCTCCAGTGTGCTTTAGGGTCTGCCGCAGGCTAAGGCCTGTTCATCAGGATGCCGACACCCAATGCAGGGCGATCCCATACTCCCCGCTCCCCCTTGCTGAGGCTGATGCACAACCTATCAACCGCCCCCGCCACCGAGCGGGGGTCCGCTCCTTCCCCCGCCCCTGCACGGAGGACATCCTGGCCGCCTGCATCTGGTCACCTGGAGCGAGTCGGTGCTGCCGTGTGCGGACCAAAGCGGGTCCCCGCTCGGGGGCGGGGACGGGAAACTGAGTTATGCGTCAATCTCTTGCAGGGGGAGCTGCCGCAAGCCTGCCACGCACTTGATACGGGGGCTGAGGGGAGATCCCTCTCCCCATCTAAGTGCCCGTGTCACGAGCCTTCGCTGAGTGGCTTCGTCGCAGGAGTCCTCCCTTGCCCCAATTGCCGACTTGCTAGATTTGACTTGGAGGCCGTGACGTGAACCATCAACCGGGAATGCTCTCCCCTTACCGAGTCCTCGATCTGACCAACGAGCGCGGACACTTTGCCGGCAAGTTGCTCGCCGACCTCGGCGCGGACGTAATCAAGGTTGAGCCTCCGCAAGGCGACGCAGCCCGACACCGCGGACCATTCGTTGACGATGTCCCCGGTCCCGAACGCAGCATTCGCTGGTTGGCATGGAACACCAACAAGCGCAGCATCACCCTCGATCTGGTCGACGCCGGAGGACGCGAACAGTTCCAACAACTGGCGCAATCAGCCGACTTCGTCCTGGAGTCGTTCGCGCCCGGATTCATGGACAGCATTGGCCTCGGCTATGACTCCCTGTCCGCAGTTAATCCCCGGCTGATCATCGTCTCAATCTCGCCGTTCGGTCAGAGCGGACCCTATCGCGACTACCAGGTGACCGACATCGTTTCCTGGGCGATGAGCGGCAACATGTCCATCACGGGTGAGTCTTCGGGGCCTCCGGCGCACATCAGCGACAATCACCAGTCCTACGTGCACGCCGGTGGAGATGCCGTGATTGGCTCTCTGATCGCGCTTGAGCATCGACGACAGACCGGTCGCGGACAGCATGTTGACCTCTCGATCCAGGAGGCAACGTCCCGAGGGCTCTATCAGATCACGGGTAGCTGGGACATGACCGGCCGCAATCTCCCTCGGGACGCTCGCCCGAATGTAGGTGAAGGCAACTTGTCGTGGACATGGCGATGTCGCGACGGTTATGTGATCTGGGTTGTCCCGATTGGACCAGGTTCCGTAAAGAGGTTGAGCGGGTTGTTTGCCTGGCTCAACGAGTTTGGCGAGGGACACGAGCTGCAATCGATCGACTGGGAGAATCTGCAGGTCGAGGAGATCACTGAAGACGACTGGAAACACCTGAGCCGATTGTTCGAGGATGTGTTCATCGGTCGGACCAAGCGGGAACTACTCGAAGCCGCGGTGCGGCACGATTTTGCGCTCTTCCCTTCCGCGACTACCGCTGACACGCTCGCCAATGAACAACTCAGGGCCAGAGGATTCTGGCGCGACGTGGAGCATCCTGAGCTCGGACGCAGCATCCGTATGCCTGGCCCGTTCGCGCAGGGAGATTGTGCGATTCCACCCGAAACGCGTCCTGCGCCTGCTCTTGGACAGCACAACGACGAGGTGTTTGCGGAGCTTCGCACTGTTCCTGCGCTGACAGGTGCCTCCAATGGCGTCACGCCGGACTCAAGGCCGCTGGCCGGCATCAAGATTGCTGACTTCGGCTGGTTCATGGTCGGACCGCAGACGATCAAGGCATTCTCCGACTTCGGCGCCGACGTCGTGCATGTCGAGAGCACGGCCCGCCTCGATGCGCTGCGCATGGTTGGACCGTTCCAGGACGACGAACCCGATCCCGAGCGCTGCGGAGAGTACGCGCAGGTGCGCACTGGCGGCCGAGCGATCAACATTAACCTCAAGACCGAAGCGGGAATGGAGATCGCGCGGCGGCTCGTCAAATGGGCAGACATCGTCTTCGACAACTTCTCAGCCGGCGCGATGGATCGGATGGGCCTGGGGCATCAGGCGCTGCACGAGTTGAATCCGGACGTGATCGTGCTCAGCAGCAGCGGACAGGGGCAGTACGGCCCGCACGCGCACGGCAAAGGGGGCGGAGGACACTACGCCGCTCTCGCCGGATTCAACGAACTCACTGGCTGGCCCGACGGCGAACCGGGATACCTCAGCGCCTACACCGATTTCATCGCTCCGCGCTTCAACATCCCATTGCTCCTGGCCGCGCTCGATCATCGCCGCCGCACCGGCAAGGGACAGTACTTCGAACTCTCCCAATACGAGGCCGGCGTCCACTGGCTCACGCCGTCCATCCTCGAGTACACCGTCAATGGTCGAGTCGCCGACCGACAGGGCAACCGACAGCCCGACGCCGCAACGCATGGAGCCTATCGCTGTGCTGCCGACCGCTGGTGTGTGATTGCGGTCACCAACGACGATCAGTGGCAATCGCTTTGCAACGCCATGGGAGTTTCTTCGCTGGCCGAGGATCCACGGTTCGCCACCCTCCAAGATCGCAAGACCAACGAGGACGATCTCGATCACCTGATCGAACAATGGACAATCCAGCGCGACCCCTTTGAGGTCATGCACACGCTCCAAGGCTTGGGAGTCCCGGCCGGCGTGGTCCAGACCGGCGAGGATCTGCTCGAGCACGACCCGCAACTCCGATACCGCAACTTCTACCAGCGTCTGGATCATCCCGCACTCGGCTCATACCGGGCGCCGCAGGCCTCGTTCCGATTGTCCGCAGCACCATGCGAGCTGCAACGGGTCCGATTGCTCGGCGAGGACACATACGAGGTGCTGAGCGAGTCGCTTGCCTTCACCGAGGCAGAGATCGAGCAGTTTGCGCTGGCAGGCGCGCTGCATTAGGACACGCTCACAAGGATCCTGACAACCGAAGCGATTTCCCCTCCGCCAACCCCATTTCCCCTTTCGTCATTCCTGCGAAGGCAGGAATCACGAACCACTCAACCCAATCCTCAACGACACGCGCCAGCCGTCGCATAGCCGTCGCCACGCGATCTCAAAGGCCGATGCATCACTTCCCAGCCGCGCCCTTGGATGCAGGATCAAGCAAATCGTTAGCCTTCCCGCCATCGACAACCGCAGAAGGATCGACCTGTGAAAATCACCAAGATCAGCGCCATTCCCGCTTCGCCGGGCACCACCGCCCATCCGATGTTCAACTTCCCGCCCTGGAACTACGTCTTCGTCAAGGTCGAGACTGACGAAGGCATTGTCGGCTGGGGCGATGCCACCTGCGGACCAATGGCCGTCGCCTCGCTGGTCGAGGAGTACGGCGGCATGATCGTCGGCGAGGACCCGTTCCGCATCGAAGAACTCTGGCAGACTCTGCACCATCGCTACTTCACCCGCGGCGGACCGATCCAGAACAGCGCCCAGGCCGGCATCGAGATGGCGCTCTACGACATCAAGGGCAAAGCCCTCGGCGTCCCCGTCTATGAGCTGCTGGGCGGCAAGATGCGAGACCAGATCTGGACCTACGGTCGCTGGGACGGCCCCTCGCCCGAAGCCGCCGCCGAGTTCGCCTTGAGCCAACTGGAGCTCGGCTTCACCGCGCTCAAGGGCGACCCCTTCGACCATCGCGGCCTGTTCATCAGCTACGAGGCCGAGAAGAAAGCGATCGACACCTTTGCCGCCGTACGCGACGCCGTCGGATTCGAAGTCGAGCTGCTGGTCGAGGTCCACGGACGCCTGACGCCGGCCGAGGCCATCCGCATCGGCAACGCGATGGAGCAGTACCGCCCCTTCGTCTACGAGGAGCCGGTGCCCTTCGAAAACATCGACGCGATGGAACAGGTTGCTCGCGGGACCAACATCCCGATCGCCACGGGCGAGCGCATCTACAGCCCGTTCACCTACTTCGACCTGCTCCAGCGTCAGATCGTCGCCATGATCCAGCCCGACATGATCCAGACCGGCGGGATCGGCCAGATGAAGCGCATCGCAGCGTTGGCCGAGGCGCAGTACGTGGGTGTCCAGCCGCACGCGATTCACGGACCCATGGAAGTCCTCGCCGCCCTTCACGTCGACGCCTCGATCCCCAACTTCAAGATTCACGAGGGTGGGATGAAAGGCTGGTTCCAGGACGCCTGTATCGGCGAGCTCCCGGCCCACATAGACGGCTTCTACGCAGTCCCCGAGGCTCCCGGCCTCGGAGCCGCCATCAACGAAGACTGGCTGGCCGCGCACCCACCGCACCCCGAACCCGGCTGGGCCCCCGCCCTCGGAACCCTGCCCTCAAAACAGTTCAGCAAGGTCGCCTCACCTTAGGTGGTGTACGTGGTGTGTGGGCGATCCCAAGCGTCGCCTGGACACTCGCGTCGGAGTGGCGCCGACTGGTCGCCCCGCAGGCCTGCACTGGGATAGGAATGTTGCAGGTTGACATCTCGATCTGGCCTAGGCATACTCTTGCCGTTGTTGTCCAAATGGCTCACTACCAGAGAGTCATCTTGTAGAGAAGAGATACCCATGACTGAGCGGAACTATTGGTCTCGGATGAAGCATCGCAACCTGTCACGTCGATCCTTGCTGAGAGCGAGCGCCCGCGCCGGAGTCGGAGCGGCCGGACTAGCACTGGTCGGTTGCGGCGATGACGATGACGACGGCCAGCAGGCAGCCGCGCAGGTCCAGCAGGCTCAGGATCAAGTCGAACAGCAGGCCGATCAACAAGCGCAGCAGCAGCAGTCGCAGACCGCAACTGCCGACGAACAGCAGGAGCAGCAAGCCGCTGCCCAGGCGCAGGCCGCAGCCGACGGCGAACCGAAACAGGGCGGCATCGTTCGGATGGTGATGTCGGACGGCGGTATCTTCGACCCTGCGATCGCGATTCATGGCGGTACCTTCGCTGGCGTGCATCAGATTTACGACTGGCTCAACTACCTCGACGAGGGATTTGTGATCACGTCGGGCATGGCAGAGCTGCCAGAAGTCGTAGACGAGCTCAACTTCATCTACACGATCAAACCCAACGTCTACTGGCACGACAAGCCGCCCTTGGAGGGTCGGCAGTTCACCGCTGAGGACGCCGTGTTCGGACTCCAGCGATTCGGCTTTGACAATCCTGAGTTCGTCTTTAAAGACCGCTTCTCGCTGGTCGACAAGTTCGAAGCTGCAGACGAGTTCACGATGACCGTTCAGGCCAGCGAAGTATTCTCGCCGATTCTGAGCGCAATCGCTGAAGACAACATGCTGATAGTCTCGCGCGACGCGGTGGAGGCGTTCGGCGACGAAGCGATCTCGACTGATTTTGAGGCCCAAATCGGCACCGGGGCGATGGTGGGCGCATCACGGGAGGCGGATGTCGAGCTGAATCTGACCCGCAACCCG
Source organism: Chloroflexi bacterium bin125 (assembly GCA_002239025.1). Taxonomy (GTDB): domain Bacteria; phylum Chloroflexota; class Dehalococcoidia; order Bin125; family Bin125; genus Bin125. The sequence continues at coordinate 89,462 of MPNM01000007.1, forward strand.
AAGTACTACAAGGAAGGCTTGCCGTACTTCGACGGTTACAAGGGCGTCAATCTGGGCGACGACGCGATTCGCATCGCAACATTTGTGAATGGTCAGACCGACTTCCTCAACTATCAATGGTTCGGTCGACCGGTCGATTTCGATGCCGCCGTTACAGAGATGGGCGAAGAGGCGGTCACCGGGGTTCCGAATCCTGTGACCTACGGGATGGCAACACACATCCATACCGAGGTCGAACCGTACACGGATCCGCGTGTGCGAACCGCAGTCCATCTCGCCGCTGATCGCGAGCAACTCATAGCCCTTTCGCTCGGAGAACTGGTGATCGGCGGCCCGATCGCCGTCGCAATCGCTCCATATGGACGCACGGAAGATGAGTTGCGACAACTCCCCGGCTACCGCTCGGGCGATCTGCGGCAAGAAGACCTGGCGGAAGCTAGGAGACTGCTGGAGGCCAGCGGCGCTGACCTCGACAACATCCCGCCGATGGAGATTTGGGCGCCGGATGCATCGGACTACGCCCAGGTGTTGCAGCAAAACCTCGGCGAGGTGGACTTCAACTTAGACATCCTCGAGTTAACTACTGCCGACGCATTGGCCGCGCGACAAAACCGCGAGTTCTCGATGATCATGCTTGGTCAGCAGGGCGCGTCCGATCCGGACCTGCTCTACAACGATTTGCACACAACTGGAGGCCAGAACTACGGCAACTTCTCCCACCCGGAGTTTGACGCGCTGGTCGAAAAGGGGCGTTCGGTCTTTGACGTCGAAGAACGCAAGGCGATCTACGACGAGGCGCAAGACCGGCTGCTGAACGAGTGGAACCCGCGACTCTACTGGTCTTGGAGCACCGTAGTCATTGCCTTCCGTTCGTATCTGAAGGGCTTCCGCCCTACACCAGGAGTTACGGCGTCGAACGCGATCCTTTGGGGGATGTGGTTCGATGAGATCCCTGAGGGCGCACAGTCTTAATCGCCACTGCGTGCGTTTGGTCAACGGACGCTGCGATAAGAATCTACGCTGATGCGCAACTACATCTTTCGTCGTTTGCTGCTGCTGCCGATCACGTTGCTGTTCCTCTCGATTTTCGTGTTCGCGATGATTCGTCAGGTGCCGGGGTCGGTGATCGATGCGCGACTTTCGGCCGGGTTTCCGGGTACCGCCAACGCGGACGACCGGGCCAAGCTGGAGGCGCACTTCGGTCTCGATAAACCGATGCATGTCCAGTATGTCAATTGGATTGGTCAGGTGTTCACTGGGGATTTCGGTACGTCGTGGCTGACCAAAGAGGACATCCTTGATAACTTCGGCCGTCGCATGCCGGTCACGATGGAGCTGTTGCTTCTGACGCTGCTTGTCTATGTGCCGCTCGGCATAGGAACGGGGGTGTGGTCGGCTGTTCGTCAGAACCGGGCTGACGACTACATTATTCGTTCGTTCACGATTCTCTTTCTCGCAGTACCAAACTTTTGGTTGGCGACGCTGGTAATCGTTGTCCCGTTGGTGCTCTGGGGTTATGCCCCGCCGGTGCCGTACTCGCAGCTGTGGGAGGATCCCGCTACGAACATCGTGCAGATGATTGTGCCAGCGATCATCTCGGCACTGGCCGGGGCTGCTGTGCTCGGTCGGGTGGCGCGCTCCGAAATGTTGGAAGTGCTTCGCCAGGACTACGTGCGCACGGCCTATGCCAAAGGCTTGACTGGGTACGTGGTGGTGATCCGTCACGCGCTGCGAAACACGATGATTCCGCTCATCACATTAATCGGACTCGTGTTTGCCACGGGCATCGCTGGTTCGGTGATCGTCGAGCAGATTTTCGCGATTCCAGGTATGGGTCGCTACTTCGTGCAGTCGGTGCTGACCAACGATCTACCGGTCGTGCAGGTGTGGACCCTAGTTTTCGGCGCGGCGTTCATCCTCCTCAATCTCCTGGTCGACATCAGCTACGGCTTCTTTGACCCGAGGATTCGTGTCCAATGAGTCAAGCGCAGCCCAACACCGCTCAAGCACAGGCACAGCCGAACACAATCGTGTTCGATGAGTTCGGTATCGCCGAGAAGCCGCCGCGCAGCGTGCGCGCGCGTCGCTTGTTGCGACAGCATCCGCTGGGCGCCTTTGGTTTGTTGCTCGTGATCGTGGTGGTGTTTCTGGCTGCCTTCGGTCCGATGTTCGCCGGCGACGCCGACACGATTTCGCCTGACATCCTCCACGGAATCAGCGAAGAATACTGGTTCGGAACGGACCGGCTCGGTCGCGACTATCTGGCGCGAGTGATCGCTGGGGCGCGGCTCTCGATGTCGATGGCATTGGGGGCAATGGTGATCGGCGTGGGCACGGCGCTGGTTTGGGGAATGCTCTCGGCATACGCTCAGAAATCGTTCGACTTGCTCTCGCAGCGGGTGATCGACATGCTGCTCGCGTTTCCGGGTCTTGTCCTGCTACTCCTGCTGACACAGGTGATCGGTCGGGGTTGGCAGTCTGTGGCACTGGGGATGGGAATCATCTTCGCGGTGAGCATGGTGCGGATCGTGCGGGCGAGCGCCCTCGCAACGCTCGCCGAGGCATATGTCGATTCTGCGCGCGTGGTCGGGGCGACGCCGTATCGGATTCTCTGGCGGCACGTCTTGCCGAACATGGGACCGCCGTTGTTGATCTACGTGACGACACTGCTCGGCGCGGCCATCCTGTTCGAGGGCGCGCTTTCGTTCCTTGGCCTCGGCGTGCCGCCGCCGGAACCGTCTTGGGGACGCATGCTGACTGAGTCTCGAACGCTGTGGAAGTACCCACACCTGAGTATCTTCCCCGGCGTCGCCATGACCGTCGCCGTGCTCGGATTCAACCTGGTCGGAGACTCGATCCGAGATATCTTCGACCCGCGCCTGCGCGGGGCTTAGTCCAGGACCTCTCTCAACCGCCCCGTGATCTCCTCGACATCCTTGAGTCCGTCGGCGACACCCGCCTCGAACATCCAGCCTTCATAGAAGTTCTGGTGAAGCGCACTTGCCGAGCGAAACAGGATTTGCAGTCTTTTGTCATTCAACTCTTCTGCCAGGCGGTCGATGATTCGGAACAGGTCTCCGTGCGTGCTGTGACGCCAGCCACGAGTCTCGGCGACCGCTTTCACCATGCGTGCGGTCGCGCCCCAGCACTTTTCGGAGGCCTGCAACAGATCCCCGTCGGCCAGGTAGACACGAGCTTTGCTGAGGAACTCGTTCGCGGTGTCGGTGTGGTACTCGGATCGGGTCGTCATTGGCTCATCGTATCCAGTCGCTGGCAGTCTGGATGAAACATAGTACTGGTCGTTATCACTTCGTCAACTCCTCCGCAGCCGCTCCACTCTCGATGAGCGCGTCGATCTCCGCGTCGTCGAGGCCGAGTTCGCCTAGCACCTCTCGTAGATGCTCGCCGAATGCCGGTGTGCGCTCGGCGGCCTGATAGCGGTCTCGACTGAACTTGAGCGGGGCTTGCGGCATCAGCACCGGACCCACGGCCGGATGGTCGAAGCTGTGGACGAAGTCGTTGGCGGTTGCGTGCTCGCTCAAGAGCGCTTCCTCCAGCGAGGTCAGCAGTGCAGAAGGCACGCCTGCGGCTTGCATCCGCTCGCGTAGCTCTTCGCCGTCCTGCTCGATGACGATGCTACGAATCTGCTCCCGCAGCGACATGAAGTGCTCCCGCGGATCGTCGGGCATTTGCCAGTTGGGATCGTGTGCGCTGGGATCTTCGATGCCCAGCGCATCAAGCAGGCGCTTGAACGCCAGCGCCGACGCGCCCAGGGTGATCCAGTGACCATCGCGGGTTTCATAGAATCCGCCCACCAACAGCGCCGTCTGCTCGCGTCGCCGCTGGGCCGCGACGCTTGGGTGCGGACGCTCCTGCTCCATCCAGTCGGCGAACTCACGCTTCCAACCGTCGACGGCGTCAAAGATGTTGGCCGTCGCCGTCTGCAGCGCCATCGCGGCCTGGTACAACGAAGTCTTGACGTGCTGTCCCTGCCCGGTGAACTCTCGTCGAAACAGCGCCCCGGCGATGCCGAACGCGAGCAGCGTGCCGGCATGGAAGTCGGCCAGGAACGCGTCGAGGACGCGTGGCTCGTCGCCCTCGAAGTTGCCAGTCGAGAGTGCCAGTCCCGATGCGGCGGCGGCCTGGAAGTCAGCGCCGAGATGCATGCCGAACGGACCTTTCTCGCCCATCGCCGAGATCTCAGCGACGATGATCCGCTCGTTCTCCGCGCTCAGCGACTCATAGTCCAGCCCCACGCGTTGCAGCGCGCCGGGTCGCATGTTGGAGATCAACACGTCGCTGCGCAGCGCCAGTTTCCTGGTGATCGCCCGACCCTCGGGATGCCCCAGATTGAGCGGCACGCCACGCTTGCCTCGAGCCTTGATGATGTAGTGTCGGCCCTCGCCAGGGACGATCGTGCTGTTGAATCGCGTTGCGTCGCCGGTGACCGGTTCAATCTTGATCACATCGGCGCCGCCATGCGCCAGCAGCTCACCCGCATACGGACCAGCCACAAACAGCCCAAACTCAATCACCCGCACGCCCGAAAAGATGCCGTCCGAATCGCCTGCCATCGCCGTACTCCTCATCCACGACAAATGCTAGCGAGCAGAACAGGCAGGTCTCGTTGCTGATGCCAGGTCACTGAAGCGGGAACTGGCTACTATCAGTCCCATGACCACGATTCAGGCTCCAACCGACATCGACGCCGCCATTGGCAACGTGCTCGACATCATCGTGCAGGGTTGGGATCCGCTGCAGATCGTCCTGTTCGGTTCCCGCGCCCGGGGCGACCATCGCGAGGACAGCGACATCGACCTGCTCGTGGTCCTTGAGCAATGCGAAGACAGGAAGCAAACGCGATGGGACATCCGAGAGGCCTTGCCGAAACCGTTGGTCCCGACGGATGTGATCGTGACCACGCCCACGCTGTGGCTCAAACGCGCCGGTCTGGTCGGCGCAGTCGAGCGCAAAGCGCTCATCGAAGGTCGCATACTCTACGTGCGAGGAGGCGGCGATCCGGTGATCGAAACAGCGCTGCACCTGCTGCAACTGTCGTTGGGTGACCTAAACGGCGCTGTGTTCTTGTTGGGTTCGCCCAGCCAGGATCCGAGGCTTGCGTGTTTCCATGCGCAACAGGCCGCCGAGAAAGCTCTCAAGGCAGCGTTGGAGCTTGAGCACAACGACTATCCCCGAATCCATGCACTCCACGAGTTGCTTCCTCAGTTGCCACGGACCTGGCCTGCCCATGAGCTTGATCTGAACCTCAAGCGGCTCAGCGCCCTGGTTGTCGAGGCCAGATACCCCGATGTCGACAAACTCCCCACCAGATCTGAAGCCGTTGAAGCCGTTGCCGATGCCCGGCTGATCGTCAACGCTATCGTCGAGGAGTTTCAGCGCCGAGGCCACGAACTGCCATAACTCCGACGCCTCTGCGTCCGCCGCCTTATCTTGCTCTTGACCGAACAGCAGGCTGAGCAGGAGCTACAGATGACCATGCAAGAAGACTTTGGCGGCGTAATTGGTCGAACCTTCCGCGAGTCCGAACCGTGGTGGCCGGAACTACCGACCGCTCCCCAGGATCGGCCCAACGTTGTCGTGATCCTCTTCGACGACACCGGATTCTCACATCTGGGCTGTTACGGCTCGACAATCGCAACACCAAACATCGACAAGCTGGCTTCTAACGGTCTGCGCTTCACTAACTTCCACGTGACGGCGCTCTGTTCGCCGACGCGCGCTTCGTTGCTTACGGGACGCAACCACCACGCCGTTGGGATGCGCTCGATATCCAGCTATGACCCCGGCTATCCCAATATGCGCGGCGCGGTCAGCCGCAATGCCGCGACGATGGCCGAGATGCTGCGCGACGAGAACTACGCCACCTTCGCCGTGGGCAAGTGGCACCTGAATCCGTCCGAGACCTGCTCGCAAGCTGGACCATTCAACGATTGGCCGCTGCAGCGCGGCTTCGACCGCTACTACGGCTTCCTCTCCGGCGAGACCGACCAGTATTACCCCGACCTCTGCTACGACAACCACCTGATCGACCCGCCGAGGACGCCCGAGGAGGGCTATCACTTCACCGAGGACATCGTTGACCAGGCCACAGGATTCCTGCGCGACCACCAGTCGGTCTACCCCGGACAACCCTTCTTCCTTTACTTCGCCCTTGGCGCGACACACTCTCCACACCAGGCGCCGCAGGAGTACATCGAGCGATACCGCGGCCAGTTCGACCAGGGCTGGGATGAGGTGCGTGAAGAGTGGTTCTCCCGTCAGCTCGAGCTGGGCGTGATTCCCGAAGGCACTGAGCTCGCGCCGCGCAATCCGGGGGTCAAGCCCTGGGATGATTTCTCACCCAACATGAAACGTTTCCTGGCTACGTTCCAGGAGGCCTTCGCCGGTTTCTTGACCCACACCGACGAGCAGATCGGGCGCCTGATCGCCTATCTCGACAACTCAGGCCAGCTCGACAACACCATTCTGTTGCTGATGGCCGACAACGGCGCCAGCCAGGAAGGCGGGCCGCAGGGTGTCTCCGACACGGCCCGCTACGGTCAGCCGCTGCTCGACGACGTTGATGAGGCGCAGTCGCGGCTGCATGAGATCGGTGGACCTCGCAGCTCGCCCAACTATCCTTGGGGCTGGTCGCAGGCAGGCAACACGCCGCTCAAGTGGTACAAGCAGAACACGCACGGCGGCGGCGTTCGCGTCCCGCTGATCGTACACTGGCCCGACCGGATCAAGGACGGCGGCAGCTTCCGTCGGCAATTCCATCATGTCAGCGACGTGCTGCCGACCGTGCTGGAATCGGTCAAGGCAACCCCACCCGACGAATACGCGGGCCTGACGCAGATGCCGGTCAGCGGCACCAGCTTCGCCTACGCCTTAGAGGATCCCAACGCCGACACCGCCAAAGAGGTGCAGTATTTCGAGATGCTCGGTCACCGCGGTATCTGGGTCGATGGCTGGAAAGCAGTCACGCGCCACCAGAAGAACGACCCCTGGTCGGACGACGAATGGGAGCTGTACCACGTCGCCGAAGATTTCTCCGAGGCCAACAACCTCGCGGCCGAGGAGCCGGAGAAACTGCGAGAGCTGATCGACCGTTGGTGGGTCGAGGCCGGCAAGTACGGCGTGTTGCCACTAGACGACCGCAGCTTCCAGCTCGGCGGTCCAACGCAACGTCCAGGGGGACCACACAACGGACTGAAGTATCGCTACACCCCGCCAGTGTCACATCTACCGGGTGAAATCGCGCCAGCAGTTGGCCTGGGATCATGGACGCTCGACGCCGAGATCGAGCGCGACGGGCTGGGTGACGGAGTGATCTTTGCCCGGGGATCAGTCATGGGGGGGATCAGCTTCTACATCAAGGACAACCGCCTGCGAGTCGACTACAACGCCTTCACCGAGGTGACGCAGATCGTCTCCGACATCGAACTGCCCGACGGTCGCTGCACGATCGGCATGAGCATGGACGGCGAAGCACCGTCGGCGCCCGGTCATGTCACCGTCCTCATCAACGGAGAACGCGCCGGAGAAGGCGAAGTGCCGTTCCTCGTGCGCGGCGGATTCGGCGGACGCGGTGGAGCTGACATCGGCTCGGACCGCAAGTCGCCGGTCACCGACTCCTATGAGCCGCCGTTCGAATTCGAGGGGACAATCCACGAGTTGACCCTTGAAGTCACGCCATACCCGAAGTCGGGAGCGGCATACGAAGCGGCGCGGAACGCATTCAAGCTGCTGATGGCTCAGCAGTAATGCGACTCGCAGTGGTGACTCAATGACTGATTGCTGTGGCGCATCGCGTAGCTCTGTTCTCCCCCCGTTGGCGGGAGATGCCGAAGGCAGAGGGGGGCGCCAGCGGGACCCCCTCCGCCCCCGTGTCAAGCACGGGGCAGGCTCCTTCGACGCACCTCCCCCTGAAAGTGGAAGGAACGAAGCGCGCGCGGCGACCGTACCAGCCGGTTCGTTCGTCATGGGATCCGTTGACGATCTCTCCTATCCCGGAGACGGCGAGGGCCCACTGCGCGAGATTGAACTCACCGCGTTCGAGATCGACACCTGCGCCGTCTCAAACGATGACTTCGCGGCGTTCGTCGAGGACACCGGCTATCGCACCGAATCAGAGCTGATCGGCTGGTCATTCGTGTTCGCTGGGCTGCTGCCCGACGACTTCCCGCCGACCCGTGGCGCGGCTGACGCGCCATGGTGGAGACAGGTAGAGGGCGCCTCCTGGCAACATCCAGAAGGCCCCGAGACCGATATCGTCGACCGTATCGATCATCCGGTCGTACACGTCAGTTGGAACGACGCACTCATGTATGCGCGCTGGGCTGGCAAACTGCTTCCGACCGAAGCGCAGTGGGAGCGCGGCGCTCGCGGCGGCCTCGAATCACAGCCCTATCCCTGGGGTGACGAACTGACGCCCGGCGGCGAGCACCGGATGAACGTCTGGCAAGGCGTCTTCCCGACCGAAAACGGCCTGGAGGACGGCTGGTACGCGACCTGCCCGGTCGACGCTTACAAACCGAACGGGCTGGGATTATTCAACACGACCGGCAATGTCTGGGAGTGGTGCGCTGACTGGTTCGATGTCTTCCACGATCCAGAACCGCCGATCAATCCGTCTGGTCCGCCGGATGGCGATCTGAAAGTGCTGAAGGGCGGCAGCTTCCTCTGCCACGAGAGCTACTGCCTGCGCTACCGGACGGCAGCGCGCATGGCGCTCACACCGGACAGCGCAACCAGCAACACCGGCTTCCGCTGCGTTCGGCCATTGGACTAAAGGAGTTGGGCTATGACGACGAATGAAGAGTTCGAAGGACGGATCGGGCGCACATTCCGTGAGTCCGAGCCCTGGTGGCCCGCCCTGCCGACCGCACCTCAGGACAGGCCCAATGTCCTCATCATCCTCTTCGACGATCTTGGCTTCGCCCACCTCAATTGCTACGGCTCGACGATCGAGACACCCAACATCAATCGTCTTGCGTCGAATGGTCTGCGGTTCACCAACTTTCATGTCACACCACTCTGCTCGCCGACCCGTGCATCACTACTGACCGGACGCAATCACCACACGGTCGGCATGCGATCGGTCACCCAGTTCGACTCGGGCTTTCCCCACATGCGCGGCGCGATCCCACGCAACGCGGCAACGATGGCGGAGCTCCTTTCCGACGAGAGCTACGCAACCTTCGCCGTAGGCAAGTGGCACCTCTGCCCGGTCGACTCGAAGGGTCAAGCCGGACCGTTCCACGACTGGCCGCTACAGCGAGGATTCGATCGCTACTATGGCTTCCTCTCGGGCGAGACTGATCAGTTCTATCCCGAACTCGTCTACGACAACCACCTGATCGACCCACCAGGCCGGCCGGAGGAGGGCTATCACCTGACCGAGGATCTGGTCGATCACGCCGTCGGATTCCTGCGCGATCATCAGTCGGTCTATCCCGGCCAGCCATTCTTCCTCTACTGCGCGCTCGGCGCGACGCATGCGCCGCATCAGGCGCCGCAGGAGTTCATCGATCGCTATCGAGGCAAGTTCGATGTCGGCTGGGACGCGATCCGCGACGAGTGGTTTGCTCGGCAACAGGAAATGGGTGTCGTCCCGGACGGTACCCAACTGTCGCCACGTAACCGAGGCGTTGAGGCCTGGGACGACATGTCCGACAACGCCCGAAACTTTGCGGTGGCGCTGCAGGAGGCGTTCGCCGGATTCCTCGAGCACACCGACGCCCAACTCGGCCGCCTGTTCTCGTACCTGGAGTCGTCGCAACAGTTGGACAACACCATTGTCTTGCTGCTGGCCGACAATGGCGCGTCGCAGGAAGGCGGAGCGCAGGGCGTGTCGGACGAGCCACGGCTATTCGGCCCCGCCGACGACCTCGATGAAGTCCAGTCGCGCCTGCATGAAATCGGCGGGCCGCGCTCGGCCTCGAACTATCCCTGGGGCTGGGCGCAAGCTGGCAACACGCCACTCCGCTGGTACAAGCAGAACACCCACGGCGGCGGTGTTCGTGTGCCCTTGATTGCGCACTGGCCCGACGGTATCTCCGACCGTGGCGCGTTGCGACGCCAGTTCCACCATGTCTCCGATGTCCTGCCGACCGTGCTGGAGACGCTCGGCGTTGAACCACCGTCGAAGCGCGCCGGCCAGGAGCAGATACCCATCGCCGGTACCAGCTTCGCCTACGCCTTCGACGATCCAGACGCCGATACGACAAAGGAAGCCCAGTACTTCGAGATGTTCGGACACCGCGGCATCTGGGTCGATGGCTGGAAGGCGGTGACCTGGCATCGGTTCCGGACCGAGTGGTCAGACGACGAATGGGAGCTCTTCCACGTCGATGAGGACTTCTCTGAGACCAACAACCTCGCCGAGCAGGAGCCGGAGAAGCTGCGTGAGTTGATCGACCGCTGGTGGGTCGAGGCCGGCAAACATGGAGTACTCCCGCTAGACGACCGCACGATCGAAATCAACCAGCCGGCGCAGCGCCCCGGCGCGCCGCACTATGGCTTGCGCTACCACTACACCCCGCCGATCGCCCACATGCCGGTCGAGACATCGCCGGCAATCGATCTGGGCAGTTGGACGCTTGAGGCCGCAGTATCAAGATCGTCCGAGGAGCAGCAGGGCGTGATCTTCAATCGTGGCTCAATCCACACCGGAGTCACGCTCTACATCAAGGACAACCACCTGCACTTCGATTACCACGCCTACGATGACTGGTCTCGGATCCGGATCGACCGACCCTTACCTGCTGGTGACATAGTGATTGGCGTCTCGTTGGAGAGCGAAGCGCACAATGGCCCGGCGCAGGTCACGTTCTCAATCGACGGCGAGGAAGCCGGCTCCGGTCAGGTGGACGTGCTCCAGCGACGAATCCTCTTCGCCCACGGTGAGTTCGACATCGGCGCCGACCGCCGCTCGCCGGTCGGCGACAACTACGATCCGCCCTTCGAGTTCGAAGGAGAGATCCACACCGTCGACATCGAAGTCACACCTTTCGAAGGCGAAGCTGCATTCCATGCACAAGCCGAACGGCAGCGCCAGACGATGTCGAGGCAATAGACGGACCTGTTGTTCCAAGCCCGTCATTGCCGCGCTCCCTGCTCCCCCTTGCAAAGTCCGATGCATATCCTCCGATTCCCCTCTCCCCCCCTTGCGGGGGGAGATGTCACGGAGTGACAGAGGGGGGGGTCGGCTGGCGACGACCAGATAGGGCCAATAGGCAGGGAACCCCCCTCTGCCCCCGGGTCAAGCCCGGGGCAGGCTTTCGGCATCTCCCCCGCAAAGGGGGGAGAAGGGGAGTTATGCATCAATCTCTTGCAGGGGGTCCCGCTCCCCATCGGCAATGCCTTGAACCACACAAACTGCCGTTCGGTTTCCCACGTGAACACACCCTAGTCTGATCACTAGCAAATCTCGGAGGCTGTCCCATCGCCTCCGCACAACGAAGGAGTACCCCATGCGCGGTGTAGGCGTGATTGAGTTCGGTGGACCGGAAGCCCTGCAAGTCGTCGATCTGCCCGAGGTCCATGCCGGACCGGGCGAAGTCCGGCTGCGAGTCCATGCGGCCACGGTCAACCCCACCGACACCTTCATCCGCGGCGGCGCTCGAGCTGACGCGCTGCTCAAGTCCGGTCCGCCGCCCTACATCCCCGGCATGGACGCGGCCGGCGTGATCGACGAGGTCGGCCCCGACACCGATACCGACCTCCAGGTCGGCGACGCGGCCATGGCGATGGTCATCCCCCGAGGCAGCCATGGAGCCTACCGCGAGAGCATCGTGCTCAAGGCCGATGCCGTCACCCGTGCGCCCGCAGGCTCGAACCACGCCGAAGCCTCGACCCTGCCGATGAATGCGCTCACCGCCCGACAGTCGCTGGACCAGATGAATCTCCAGCCCGGCCAGACCCTCGCCGTCACCGGCGCGGCCGGCTGCTACGGCGGGTACATGGTCGAACTGGGCAAGGCCGACGGACTGACCATCATCGCCGACTCCTCCGAGAAGGACATGCAGCTCGTCAAGGACCTCGGCGCAGACATCATTGTCCCACGCGGCGACGACATCTCCGAGCAGATCCGCAAGGTCATGCACGACGGCGTCGACGGTCTTGCCGACGGCGCGGTCCAGAACGAGCTCGCAGTCGGAGCGATCAAGGACGGCGGCCAGTACGCCAGCGTCCGCGGCTGGAAAGGTGAACCCGAGCGAGACATCACCTTCCACGTCACGATGGTCTTCACCTACGACCGTCGAGCCGACCTCCTGGACGAAATCCGCCAGCAGGTCGAGGACGGCCAGGTCACCATGAGAGTCAACTCAACCTACCCCGCCGAAAGCGCCGCCGAAACCCACCGCCGCTTCAAACAAGGAGGCCACCGAGGCCGGTTCGTCATCACATTCGACTAGAGCGTCCTACTTGTTCCGCACATAAGGACTGGTCGCCTCGAGGATCGCATCGGCCAGGAAGTTCAGCGCGATCAACATCAACGCCAGGGCCGCGATCGGCGTCAATATGAACCACCAGGCGCCGAGTGTGAGGAACGGCCTGGCCGCGTTCAGGATCAGTCCGATCGTTGCCGTCGGACGCGATGCGCCCAAGCCGAGGAAGCTCAGTGATGCCTCTGCGATGACGGCGAACGCCATGTAGAGCGCCGCCTGGATCATCAGCGGTGGCAAGGTGTTGATCGAGACGTGTCGCATGATGATGCGCACGGGACCCGCACCCAGGGTACGGGCAGCCATCACATAGTCGCGCTCTTTTTCCTGCAGCATCTGTCCACGCGCGAGTCGCGCGAACACGGGTACGGCTCCAATCCCGAGCGTGATCGCAACCTCTCTCGTTCCTGTTCCAAGAACAGCCAGCACCACCAATGCCGTGAGAATCCCGGGGAATGCCAGCATCGTGTCGATCAGCCGCATCGCGACCGCGTCGGTCCAGTTGCCGAAATAGCCTGCCGTGTAGCCGATGGCAACGCCGATCGGCATCCCGATCGCGATCGATCCGGCGCCGACGAAGAGCGAGACCCGGATGCCGAAGATGATGCGGCTGAGCAGGTCTCGGCTGATTTCGTCGGTGCCGAAGGGGTGAGACCATGAGGGCGACAAGAGCTTGGCGCCCCGTAGCTGCTCGTCATAGCCATATGGAGCGATCTGTCCCGCAAACAAGGCGCAGACCAGGAACACGCCAAGGATCACCAGCGCGATTTGGCCTCGCCGCTCACGGGCCACGCGATAAGCGACGTCGAACCATTGGGACTGCTGGCGCAATTCGAGGACGCGCGCACGCAGGCTCGCGCTTCTGAAGACGCCCACCTGCCCTGGTGTGTTCGCCATTAGCCCACCCGGATTCTTGGATCAGCGAGCCCATACGCGACGTCGGCGAGCGTATTGACCACCACAAACACTGTGACCAGCACCACGAGCATGCCCTGGATCAGCTGATAGTCCCTTCCGACGACGCCGCCGATGAGCAGCGAGCCAAAGCCTGGGCGGGCGAACACTACTTCAACGATCACAGCGCCAGATATCAGAAAACCGATTTGCAGCGCCGCAACGGTGATCACGGGAATCAGTGCATTGCGCATCCCATGTCGCATCACCACGGATCGCTCTCGCAATCCCTTTGCGCGAGCCGTCCGCACGTAGTCCTGGTTCAACGTTTCCATGATCGAAGCGCGCACAAAGCGGGCGAGCACGGCCGCTGTTCCGGCGCCCACGGCAATCATTGGCATGACCAGGAATTTGAGCGCTTCGACGGGATCCTCGTCGATTCCAACTCGTCCGGTGATTGGTAGCCATCCGAGCAGGACCGCGAGTACCCAGATCAGGATGATTCCGAGCACAAAGTTGGGGATTCCGAGCGTAAACATCGTAAAACCGGTGGCGGCATAGTCACCAGGTCCGCCTGGTTTCAGGCCTGCCACGATTCCAAGCGGGATACCAAAGGCCAGCGCAAACAGATATCCGGCCACCGCTAGTTCTGCGCTGGGCACAAGGGCGACCCTCATCAGGTTGCTCACCTCGGTGCCCTTCGTGAACGAGGGCCCAAAGTCGCCACGCACCGCACCGGCCAACCAGTTGAAGTACTGCTGGACCAGTGGCTCGTTCAAGCCGAGCCGCTCTCGCACCTGCTCGATGTCTTCGGCGCTCGCGTCAGTTCCGACCAACAGCAACGCCGGGTCGCCCGGAATCAAGCGCATGACGAAAAAGACCAGAATGCTGGCCAGGACCACCGTCACAATGCCTTGAGCGAGGCGGCGAATCAGGAACGAACCCATGCACAACGCTCCCTTGACAGCCGACCATACGGAATCTTAGGCAGGCGGGCAGCGAGCGCACATCAGGTGGCCCCGAAGACTGCTTAGCCGGCGCTAATGGATGCGTGCTGATCGGCCATAACTGATCCCGGAGATCCGGGCAGCCCAGGTCGAACGGCTACGCCTTGAGCCAGAGGTCTTCCTTGTAGACCTTGCCGGACACAATCTGAGAGTAGAAGCCTCCCACACGGTCGTGATTGTAGGCGCCAACGTTGGCAGCGCCGGCGTAGGGAAGCAGCCACGGCGATTCGGCGTAGAGCTCGTTCCAGTCGGTGAACAACTGTTGCCGCTCGGCGGGCGTCGGTCGTGAAGCAAAGCCTTCCAGAATTGCTGTGTACCTATCCGAGATCTCAGCTACTGCGTTGACGGGTTGCCGGAACTGGTAGTTCATGTTCGGCAGCGTCTCTGGTTCCATCCAGAAGAAGCCCGTACTTGCCATGTACAGGCCAGGCATCTGTCCTGCCAGGAACAGCTCGATCCATTCCGCGCGGTCGATCACCTTGATCGTGACCTTCAGTCCGATGGCGTTGAAGTTCGCCTGAATGATCTCCGGGGCGCCGGTTGGAATCCAGCCCTCGAAGATATGCATGTCCAGTTCCGTTCCCACCAGTCCAGCCTCTTCCAGCAGCGCCCTGGCACCCTCGGGGTCGTAGGCAAGGTCGTCGTACTGCGAGTCATACGCACTCGAGTGTGGCGGCCACATCTGGTTCACGATCGGCATCACGCCATAGAACACGTCCTCGTGGATCCGCTCGCGGTCGATTGCCTTTTGCAGCGCACGCCGGAAGCGCGGATCGTCGTTGGCCGGGTGACCGCCGCCAAGAGCTGTCTGGGTCGGTCCTACGACCCAGTACCCGCCAACCGCGCCGACGAAGGTGGTGAGGTGCTCTAACTCGCTCATGCGGTTGTATTGCGGTAGAGGAATGGTGGCCATGTCGAGCTCTCCGCTCTCCAAAGCAAGCACGATCGTGTCCTCGTCGGCAATCTTGCGGTACTCAATCGAGTCGAGGTGCGGCTGCACGTAGTGATTCTCGTGCGGGACCGACACCCACTTCGCTCCTGGCTCCCATTGGTCAAAGTCGAACTTGAAGGCACCGCTGCCGTTGACTTCCTCCATCGCGGCGAGAGCTGTGATGCTGTCGGCGTCAGCGATCGGCGCGAAGGTGATCAGGTCGTAAATGACCGGCCCCGGCCAGTTCGGGTGGTTGAACTGCACCGTCACGTCATCGATCACTTCGATCGAGTCGAGGTACACGCCTGCGAGCCCACGCACCTGGCTGTTCGGCGTGTCCTCCCAGTTCATGGCCTCATAACTGAGTTTCACAGCTTCTGCGTTGATCGGCTTGCCGTTGTGGAACTCGAGCCCCGGACGCAGCTTGAAGATCGTGCTTGTCGCATCAGCGTTCTGCTCCCAAGACTCCGCGAGCCGTGGCTCTGGCTCCAACGTGTCTCCACGCTGCGCCAGCCAGTCCCAGATGGAGGCATCCGGCGGCTGAGTGAATCGGCCCTCGGCGATCGCGTATGGCAGGGTGACGTCATCCTCGAAGTTCGTCGTGTCGCCAGCGATCAGCCTGCCGCCCCGCTTCGGTCCATCGTCCGCCTGCTGAGCCTGGGCGACGGCGGCCTGCTGCTGCTCTTGCTGCTGCATCGCCTGTTGCTGATCCTGCTGATCAGCTTGCTGTTGCATCGCCTGCTGTTGTTGTTGCTGTTGCGCCTGTTGTTGCGCGACCGTCTGCTGATCTCCATCGTCGTCATCGTCTCCACAGCCAATCAACATGATCCCGGCCGCGCCGATGCCAGCACGGGCAGAGGCTTGCAGCATCGACCGTCGGCTGTACTGCCGTTTCTTCATCCGTTGCCAATAGTTGCGCTCGCTCATCGGTGTTCCACTCTCTACGCCGACCTGAACAATTCGGCAATTCGTAAGAGAGAGTATGCCTAGCGAGAAATGCGTTTGCAACTCAGGTCAGCGGACATTGCGGAGTCTGGGATCGAAGGCGTCTCGGATGCCGTCTCCGACGAAGTTGAACGCGATCACCATCAGGATGATTGCTCCCGCTGGGCCGATCATTGGCCAGCCATTGCGACGAATCAGGGTGTTGTAGGCGTCCGAGACCATCCCGCCCCAGGCAGGCGTCGGCGGCTGCACACCTGCGCCGATGAAACTGAGCCCGGCCTCGACGAGAATGATCCCGGCCGCCGAGAGCGAGGCCAGTACCAGGATCGGCGCAATCGCATTCGGCAGTAGATGCCGCCACATGATCCGAGCCGGAGATGCGCCCAGCGCACGCGCCGCCTCAACGTACACATCGCCCTTGATCGAGACCACAATCCCGCGCGTCAATCGCGCGTAGCCGGGAGACCAGACAATCCCAATCACGATCATCGTGTTGGTGATTGACGGCCCGACCGCGCCGGTCACGGCGAGAATCAGAATCAGCCCCGGCAACGCCATCACCGCGTCGACGACTCGCATGATCACCAGTTCGTCCAGCTTGCCGCCGATGTAGCCGGAGAGCAGCCCCAGCGGGACGCCCAGCGCGATCGCCACGCCGATCGCGGCCAGGACGATCTGCCAGGCGATGCGCGCTCCATACAGTGTCCGGCTGAGCACGTCGCGTCCTTGAGCGTCGGTCCCGAAGACGTGGCCCCAGCTCGGCGCCTGGAAAACGGTCTCGCGGCTGAGGTTGGTGTCGAGCGGGTCGAAGGGGGCGATCAGCGGCGCGAAGGCCGCGACAATCCCAAATCCAAACAACAACGCCGCGCCGACCACGGCCGGTCGGTTGCGCACGTACACGCGCAAGATCGGCTGCGCCTCCTGGACCAGGCGAGAGTCGCGGATTCGTTGCTTCACACCTGGTTGGACATCTGATTCAGCAACAATCGAGCTCATTCGCCACCACCTTCCGCCCCCATGCGGATGCGCGGGTCGAGCAGCGGATAGGTCAGATCAACGACCAGGTTGACCAACACAACGGCGATGGCGAAGAACATGGTCACGCTCTGAACGACCAGGAAATCCTGTTGATTGACGACGGCATCGACAAACAGACGACCCATCCCAGGCACGGCAAACACCGTCTCGGTAATCACGGCGCCGCTAAAGATCAGACCAGCCTGAAAGCCAAAGACGGTGATGATTGGGATCAGCGCGTTGCGCAGTCCATGACGGACCACGACCACCCGCTCGCGCAGGCCCTTCGCCCGCGCCGTGCGGATGTAATCGTCGTTGAGCACGTTGATCATCGCCGAGCGCGTCTGGCGCATCAGCAAAGTCGTCGCAGTGAGCGACACCGCAATCACGGGCAGCGCCATATGACGCATGTTCTCGGCCGGGTCTTCCCAGAAGGGCACATAGCCAAAGATCGGAAACCAGCCCAACTCAAGCCCAAGCACAACAATCAGCGCGATCCCGGTCAGGAACTCTGGAATCGAGTTGCCGATAATCATCAGCGAGCTGGCGCCCACTTCGGTCTTTGAACCGGGACGCAAGGCAGCCACGACACCGACCGGAATCGCCACCGAGATCACGACAATCAGGCTGAGAATGCCCAACTGCATTGTCGCGGGCACACGCCGTGAGAAGAGCTCGTTGATCGAAACCTCATTGACCAGTGAGGTCCCCAGATCGCCCTGCAGCGCCGACCAGATCCAGTTGCCGTAGCGCTCGACGAGCGGCTTGTCCAGGCCAAGCCGGCGCTTGGTCGCCTCGATCAGTTCCGGAGTGGCCTCGACGCCGACGATCCCAGCCGCGGGGTCGCCGGGCAGAGCATTCATCAGCGCAAAGACCAGCACGCTAATCACCCAGAGGATGAACAGCGATGAGAGCAGCCGCGTCGTGATGTAGCTCAGCATCCTTGATCAGCCCCTCAACTCAAACCTCCCCCTCTGGGGGAGGTGCCCCGAAGGGGCGGAGGGGGCCGCCTGCCGCGCCGCAGACACGCCGCTCTGCGGGGAGAGGCCCCCTCTGTCGCTCCGCGACATCTCCCCCAAGGGGGGAGATCTTGATCGGACCTTCTCTAGCCTCCGCTCAGATGTTGTTGAACCAGAGGTACTTGTAACCCAACCCCTTGGGGAACCCGAAGAAGGGGATCAGTTCGAAGCCCTCCACATGCTCCTGCGCTGTCCAGCCTGCCGGCCATTGCGCAATGTATGCCGACCACATGTGCTCTGCCTCCGCCTCGAAGACCTTCTCATACAAGGGGATGCGGTCGTCCTGGCTGGCCGGGATTGCGGCATCCCAGACCAACTGCTCGGTCGACTGAAGATTGGCCAGCACCTGGTCGTTGGGATACTGACTGAGGTCCGCCCGACCTGTACGCGGCCCGCCCTCCGGCGATCCGTACATCCAGTTCTGCAGACCCTCGAACTTCGGTCGTAGGACCGGGTCGGGATCAAACGGCGACTCCCAGGACAGCGTCGAAATCGTCCAGTCGGTCGACGCCAGGAGGCGGTCGATGATCACGGCCTCTGTGCCCTTGATGAACTCCATCTCGATCCCGACGTCACGCAACTGCGCATTGACCGGTTCGGTGACGACCGTCTGGAACTCGGCGGTGAAGCTGAGCTGGACACCCTTCACCCCGTCGCCGAAGCCGGCGGCGTCCATTAGCTCGTGCGCCATCTGCTGGTCTTGTTCGCCGTAGTAGTTCTTGTCCTTCGGCAGCGCCCAGCTTTCCACCGATACGTTTGCTCGCGCCGGCTGCCCGAGTCCCTCCCATGCGACGTCGTTGATCGCATTGCGGTCGAGCGCCTTGTTGTACGCATGCCGCAGGCGCGGATCGCGGAAGATGTTCATCCCCTCGTTGGCGTTCGGGTTGAGGTTGAACCAGGACATCGTCCAGGTCTGCGCCGTGCCCTGGATCACCTGGCGGCCGTCCGCTTCCAGGTCCGCGCGGAAGTCGGAGTTGATTCCACCGGTGGGGAAGAAGATGTCGATGTCGCCATTGAGGTACGCGTTGAGCGCGGTGTTCTGGTCGGGAATGATGTTCTGTACGAACCCGTCCAGGTGGACGTTCTCGTTGTCCCAGTAACCGTCCCAGCGTTCGCCTACCCAGCGCTCGCCGGGCTCGTGCACGACGTGCTTCAGGTGACCGGCGCCGACCGGATTGGTGATCGCCGTGTCGAAGTGTTCCGGCGAGATCAACAGGCCGGTTCCCGGGAACTGCTGGAAGAAGACCAGCGTCGGACCGAATGGCTCGGTGTTGACCATCTTCCAGGTCGAAGCGTCGGTGGCCTCGAAGTTTGCCGCCTTGGCGATTCCGCCGCGGTTGCGAGTCCCGCCGGCAAGGTCCTCGGTGTCGCGAATCCGCTCCATGTTGAGTTGTACCGCATTCGCGTCGACCGGGGCGCCGTCGTGGAAGATCGCGCCGTCACGCATCGTGAAGATGTAGGTCACGTCGTCGGGAATCTCGATGTTGGAGGCCAACATCGGCGTGACTCTCGCCTGGCTGTCGAAGCCGATCAGACGGTCGTAGATGTGCTGCCAGTAGCCCAGCGCATCGCCGCCGCTGACGCCGATATGCGGGTCAAATCCACCGGAGGGATCCTCGAACCAGCTGTGTTGCAGGATGCCACCGCGCTTCGGCCCGCCGGTCGCTTGAGCGGTCTGTTGCGCTTGCTCCTGCTGCTGCGCCTGCGCAACCGCAGCCTGCTGTTCCTGATCTTCCTGCTGCATGGCCTGTTGTTCGGCTTGCTGCTCGGCCTGGTCCTGCTGCATTGCCTGCTGTTGTTGATCGGCCTGCTGCTGAGTCTGCGCCGCCGCCGGCTGATCGTCGTCATCGTCGTCGTCGTCGTCGCCGCCGCAACCGACCAGCGCCAGCCCAGCCGCGCCAACCCCAGCCCGCGCCGAGGCCCGCAACAGCGACCGCCTGCTCAACTGGCGATGCTTCATCCGCTGCCAATAGTTGCGCTCGCTCATTTGGACAATCACTCTCTACGCCGACCAAAACTGTTCGGCAACTCGTAGAGAAAGTATGCCTAGCCAGAATTGCCTTTGCAACCCAGGTCAGCGAACGGAGAGCAGGCCGCAACCCCGTCCTCGCCTCCAAGGCTCCCCCAGGCTTGAACAGGGGCGGGGACGTGCCCTTCCCCTCGGCGGGGATCCGCAAATGCGCTGTTTACGACGGTGCTCGAATCAAATCCAACTCTGGGATTCCTTCGAAGTCCCCGTCAGTTGTGGCAAGTGGGCACTGCAACAACAGCGCTGAAGCTGCGATCCAGGCATCAGCAGTCTTGAGTTGGTGCCCGGCTGATTCCCGTTCGCTGCGCAGGTGAGCGCAGATTTCTATCAACTCTGGACTGACCCCGATTAGCTCGTACTGATCTAGATGACGCCGCAGTTGGTTCATCCTTCTGGCGCCCCAACCGCCCTTGATTGCGCCGAACAAAGCCTCTTCCTGGGTCTGAAAGGAAATGATGGCGCGCCACCCGGCGATTGCATTCTGGTAGTAGTCGGCTGGGGCGAATTCGCAAAGAAGAGCGAGACGACCGATGTGTCGAGCACGACCAGGTCCGTGCTCGGAGTGGTCATGCCTCGCGTCCCTCGCGAATGGCGCGGTTGAATGCGTCCCATTCCTCGTCCGTCAGGTCAATTCGAACGAGTTCGTCGGGATTGAAGATTTTCGGTTCGGGATTGTTCAGAAAGGCGTCCAGGTCGAACGGTTTCAGCAACGCAGCGAGCTGCGCTTCGGTTGACTCCGTGTCCGTGACGCCCTCGACGGTCACCACGACCTCACAGCCGTCCTGGAGTTCGAGTGACTCCAGCGGCGTTAACACACCCTCAGCAAATCTGGCTCTCACACGGATGGTCACGGCAGGCCTCCCTGAGGCTCCAGTCTACCGAGCCGTCGCTCGATCACCGCCGACAGCGCCCTGCGAATCGCAAAAGCCCTCGGAACCACCCCCGAGCGGAGCCCCGCCCCATTCCACGCCGCCACTACTAACGCAATGCGTTACCATCGTTCCCAGTGAAGCGATTCCGCAACCGCGACACCGAACGACTCTTCCAGGGGAGGCATGTACGACGACTGCCGCCAGACATCCATCGACGAGCACGCATGCGACTCCAGCGTGTAATCGCCGCTGCCGCGCTCAGCGATCTGCGCGTGCCGCCCTCACATCGTCTCGAGGCGCTCAGCGGCGACAGAGCAGGCCAGCACAGCATCCGCATCAACGACCAGTGGCGCGTCTGCTTCATCTGGACCGAGCATGGCGCGATGGAGATTGAAGTTGTCGACTACCACTGAGGACCAAATCATGACCACCGCAGCCCCCATTCATCCCGGAGAGCACCTCGCCGAGTTCCTCGAAGAGCTGGGCATCACCCAGTACCGACTCGCCAAGACCATCGGCGTCCCCCAGGTCCGCATCAGCGACATCGTCCACAGCCGCCGCTCAATCACCGCCGACAGCGCCCTGAGAATCGCAAAAGCCCTCGGAACCACCCCCGAGTTCTGGCTCAACCTCCAGCGCATCTACGACCTCGACACCGCCCGCGCCACAACCAACTTCGACGACATCGTGCCGCTCGTCGATACATCAATCTGAATCCAACCATCAAAGGCCTCCCCCTCGGGGAGAGGTGCCCTTCACGTGAGGAGGGGGGCTCCCCGCCTTCTCCCTCACTCAAACCTACCCCGCGTCTGTCATTCCAGCCCCGATCGCGAATCCCGTTCCCACTCCTCGCTCCCCCCGCAAGGAGAGCTGCCTAAGGCTGAGAGGACACGTGCGCCCGCATCCGATGAGCGAGGACCCGTTCCTTTGTTGCGCTGCGCGGATTATTGACATCCCCCAAGGACCACCCTTGCGGCTTCGGCGAGTTGACGTAACAGGATCGGCTGCGGCCCAAGAGCCCGTGTTGAGAAGCTAGTCGACCTGCCCGAGTAACCACAGCGCGTCTATCCTCGATGTACGATGTGTTGATTGCAGTGAGCAGGAGACTAGGGTGCCTCTCAGCAGCTTTACGACCTACAATCTGACGCTCATCGCGCCGCCACCCACGCAGACTGGCAGTTCGTCGGATGAACTTGTGAACATTACGGCCATGATGCCGCAGCCGTTTCGAATTTACGAGGTCCCCGGCGGGAATGAGATTGCAAATCTGCAGCAGGGACTCACGATCGCCTTGACTCCTCCGAGGATCGTGATTGCCGATCACTCAGGACAGTCCCCGCCGCAAGCGCAGATGATCACAGCCGCCAAGGTGCTCATTGATGCGCTGACGCTCGCTGAGACCCAAGTTGAGTCTTACGGCTGGAACGCCGATGTCCTCATGGACTGTTCGGGTGCAGATCGCTTGCTGGGGGAGCTGTTGAGCCCAAACCGGATTGAGGAATTGCTCGGCAAAAGCCGCACTGGCCGGTGGGCAGCAGAGCGAATCGAGATTTCTGCTCCTGCTGAGTTCTCCGATCAGATCAAGATCGTCCTCAACCCGGAACAGCAATCAGACTCTCACGGCATCCGTCTGCTACTCAATGCCCACTTCGACTCCACCCCAGATTCGTCAGATATCGAACGCCAAGCGCAAGAATTCTCCAAGCTGTCACAGGAGGTCTTGGAAACGCTCTTGCAATACTGGGATGAGGCCCGATCATGACCACAGCACCACCCCAACCTGAGGGCGCAATCTGGCAGTACGGTTTTGGAGTGCCTGCTGATATGTTGCACGGCGCTCACGGCACCGCTTCCAATCCAAGCAGAACTATGAACGTGCTATCTGATCCCATGCATGGGTCGATGGCCGACATCTATGGGGAATCAGCGTACGAAATGCTGGCTCGCCAGAATATGGGACACGTCGCCTTCCAGGCCTATTGGCAAGAGCCCGAGAATCTGGAACGAGATTCGCACAAGACGATCAACATGGTAAATGCGGCCAAGCTGGGAGTGGTCGGATATCCCATGATGACAATCGGTTTGCCAGAAGCTTCTCCTAGGTCATTTCCTGACAAGTCTGACTTCGTCATCTCCCGAGCTCTCCAGTACGACGCACTGCGCTTCGTCTCGTGGCTTGAAGGTTGGGACGGGGAGGACGGGGAGCGCATTCACTGCGATGTGGCCTTCCGCGCTCTCGAGATAGTCAGCCGGCTAAGGTCCGAGTTCGACGAACCGTTTTTTGCGCCTGCTCCAAGCGGCGCCATCCTGCTCCAGTGGAAAATCTCCGACGGAACTGTTGTCGATGTCTTTGTGGAGAGCGCAGAGACATTTCCCGAATGCGCCGTGCTGACCAAGGATGACTCCGTGGACGATGTCGAACTCTCGAGTCTTTCCGACTTGCGCTCACTGCTCCGCAATCTCGAATCGGCGTCGGCGTCACACTGATGCCTGCGACCAACAATTTGACACCTGCTGTTGATCACGAGCAGGCGCTCAGGCTGCTGCTGCCCGTGTGGGTCCGCGAGAAAGAGGTCACCGCCGCCGCGTTTCACAATCGTCCTCCGGGCAATCCGAAGCGGGTGGAAATCTCAGTGTTCGTCCAGGATCGACTACCGTCGCAAGATGGCAATGTGCTGCACGTCGGGAAATTCGCCGATCGTGGGCGTGCTCGATTGTTGGTCGAAACAATCAGGTCGGTGTCATACCTGAAGAGCGGTACATTGATCCCAGCGGAGTTCGATATCTCAATCACCGGAGAAGCTGAACATCCGTTAGCCGCCTATGGCAATGCTCATGGACACGTATCTGGACCGACACATAGGGAGAAGGCAGCTAGTGCCCTTGCAAACGCCTTCAACGTCCATGGTTACCTCGATAGAATCCCCATCAAGCCGATTGGCCCTCCGCCTGATACATCGCAGTTTCAATAGATGACTCAGGCAACTCCTTGGTCGATTCACACCTTTGTGACACTGAGAGACCCCACCAAGTGACCACCTGGACCAACCAGCTCTACTTTGGCGACAACCTCAGCGTCCTCCGCGAGCACATTGCCGACGAATCCGTCGACCTGATCTACCTCGACCCGCCCTTCAACTCCAATGCGACCTACAACGTGCTGTTCAAGGAGCGCTCCGGCGAGGATTCGGCGGCTCAGATCACTGCGTTTGACGACACCTGGCACTGGACCATCGACTCTGAGCGCGCCTACCAGGAGGTGGTCACCGACGGACCCGACAAGCTGGGCAAGCTGCTTCAGGCGATGCGCGACTTCCTCGGCCAGAACGACATGATGGCCTATCTCACGATGATGGCCCAGCGCCTCGCCGAACTCCACCGAGTCCTCAAACCAACCGGAAGCATCTACCTCCATTGCGATCCAACGGCGAGCCACTATCTGAAGTTGCTGATGGACTCCGTGTTCGGCGGGACCAATTTTAGGAATGAGATCGCGTGGAAAAGAACGACAAGCCACAACGATGCAAGAAGGAACTACAGTTCTGTGGCAGACAGCCTACTCTTCTATTCGAAGAGTGAGCAGTACTTCTTTCAAGCCCAACACGTTCCCTACACACAAGATTACATCGATCGTAACTTCAAATATACCGATGAGAAGGGGCGAAGATATAGCGCTGAAAACCTTCGTAGTCCGGGCCCGCGCCCAAATCTGACTTACGACTACAAGGGTTACAAACCTCACGCCAATGGTTGGACAGTTTCTCTCCAACGCATGCAGCGACTGGATGCAGAGGGGCGTCTGCACTTTCCTAAGAGTAAGAACGGGCGGATCCGCCTCAAGCGATTTCTCGAGGAAATGCCTGGAGTGCCTTCAGGAAACGTCTGGGACGACATTAGGCCGATCGGTTCCCAGGCCCAGGAACGCCTCGGCTACCCGACACAAAAGCCCGAAGCCCTGCTCGAACGCATCGTCAAAGCCAGCAGCAACGAGGGCGATATCGTCCTAGACCCTTTCTGTGGTTGTGGTACCGCCATTGCTGTTGCCGAGCGGCTCAAGAGGCGGTGGATCGGCATTGATGTCACGCATGTCGCTATTTCGCTGATGAAGCACCGACTCCACGACACCTTCGGAGCCGAACTCTCCGATTACAACGTCATCGGCCTGCCCGAGGATGTCGCCAGCGCCCGCGCCCTCGCCGAGGACAGTGACAACGACGGCCGCTACCAGTTCGAGTACTGGGCGCTCGGCCTCGTCGACGCGCGGCCCGCGACCGGCAAGAAGGGCGCCGACTCCGGCATTGACGGCTACATCAACTTCTTCGACGACAACTCGGGCAAGGCCAAGCGGATCATCGTCCAGGTCAAAAGCGGACACGTCAACCGAGGCATAATTGCAACGCTCAAGGGCGACATGGATCGCGAGGACGCTGCAATCGGCATCTTCATCACCCTGGAAGAGCCGACCGAGCCGATGCGCCAGGAAGCCATCGCCGCCGGTTTCTACGAGCCCGAGAGCCTGCCCGGCAACCAGTTCCCCAGGGTCCAGATCCTCACGATCGAGCAACTGCTCAACGGAGACCAGCCCGAGTACCCGCGCTTTGCCGCCCCCCAAACCTTCCGCAAGGCCCCTCGCCGCAAACGGCAGCAAGGCGTCCAACAAACCCTCGACGCCTGAACCCGCTTCCCGATACAATCAAGACAGAACAGAAGAGCTAAGAGGCTGGAGGATGGGAAGCCCCGTATTTTTTCTGGCGGCGGCCCAGAAAATAAGTTCACCCTGAAACCTGAAAGCCGTCGCGAAGCCCTGCGAAACACAGGGAATCTGCAATCGAGGAGGACATAACACCCCGAAACAACCTGAAAAAACCTGAAACCCCAGCAAGACACACGTACACGATGCCGGAGGTCGGATTAGCCCCGATACGCACGATTCAGGGCTTGCCTCATCTGCAGGGTCTGCGAGGCGGCGACGGCGTTTGACTTTCGGTATTGGTCCCAGCGCTCTCGCTCTCGGCGCGTCAGCTCCGGCTTGGCCGAGGTCGGTACTCTGAGGCCCAGCAGCATTGAGGCGTAGCCGCTGTAGCCGAAGATGGTCGCGTTCGAGGTCAGCCGCGCCAGCAGCCGCGAGGGACCGATCTCGGCGTAGCAGTCGACCATCTCCTGTATCTGACCCAGCGGCGACTCCGCTCGACAGTGCCGCCAGAACGGCGTGTCCTGGTGCTCGTTGAACTTGTAGTGCAGCGCGAGGAAGTCGCGCACGTCGTCCCAGGTCGAGGCGAAGCGCTCGTTGAGCAGATAGCGCAGCGAGTCGGTGAGGATGCGGTCGGAGTCGGTCAACGCCCAGGTCAGGTTGTAAATCTGCTCGATGATCAGGTGCAGCGAGGTCGCCTCCAGCGGCTCGACAAAGCCCGATGCGTTGCCAACCGCGACGACGTTCTCGACGACGTAGCGCTCGCGCCGGCCCGAGGGAAACTTGAGCAGTCGCAGCTCCGCGCCGGCAAGCTGCGGCTGCAGAGCCCGCAGCTCCAACTCCGCCTCCTCCTCCGAGCAGAACTGCGACGAATAGACATAGCCGCGCGTGACCTGATCCTCAAAGTCAATCCGCCAGCACCAGCCGTGCTTCATCGTCGTCATCGTCGTGTAGGGCCGGATCGTGTCGTCCTCGGGAAAGTCGGCCCGCGACCACGAGCCGACCACCGCACGGTCGCAATAGAGCACGTCGCGATAGGAGATGTAGGGCTCCTCCAGCGTCTGACCCAGCAGCAGCGAGCCGAAGCCCGAGCAGTCAACGAACAAATCCGCCTCCAACTCGCGACCGCCGGCCAGCTTGAGCGATCTGACCCCGCCCAATTCGTTGCGCTCGACGCTCACCACCTGGTCGGCGATCAGCTCCGCTCCCGAGGCCACCGACTTGCGCTCGAGGTAGTCGATGAACGAGGCGTTGGGCATGTGGTACGTCGCGCGCGGGTCAAGCTTGAGCCGGCCATTGCCAATCGTCGCTGGGGAGCGGTCGCGGTCCATGATCGCGTTGAACGCACTGGCGTCGCGCATGTCGTGGAGGCAGTAGAAGGCGTTCCACTTCGAGAGGCCCTCGACGCGCCGGTCGAGGTACTTGTCGAACGTGTAGTTGAAGTGCGGCACGTCCTTCGCGCCCCACTCAAAGCGCAGCCCCAGCTTCCAGCTCGGCCGAACCTCCCTGTGGAACTCGTTGCGGTCGATGCCCAGGTGCTCGTGCAAGTGGACCGGCACAGCGGGAGTCGTCGACTCGCCAACGCCGATGATCGGAATGTCGGGAGAGTGGACAACCGTCAGCTTGATCTGAGGCAGCATCCGCCGAAACGTCAGCGCCGCGAGAAACCCAGCACTCCCGCCACCCACGACCACTGCACTGCGAATCGGCTGAGGCATCTCAAGCCTTAAGTGTTAGCCGCCTCCACGACGGCCGCGGCGAAGGTTACTGACCGCCAGAAACACTTGGCTCGGAGCCGCTCAGCAACTCGTGCACGGCGGGAACGAGAGCACGGGGGATCAGCATGACGGAGTAGTCGCTATCCAAGAACGCTGCTTCATCTTCGGCGGTGGCCTCGTCGTCTGACTGCGACTCGTAGTGCTCGATCACACGATGCACTTTGGCCGCATCCCAGCCTGGTGGCAAGTCTGCCGGAGGTCCGCTGTTGCTCTGCGTCATCGCCCTTTCCTTCTGCTGCGTCGCCGAAACGCGCGGAGCTGTTTGCCGGACAAGTCGTACGCGGTAATCACGAATACGCTGCCCGGCTCGGTGTGGCGTGTGTAGATCACACGCAGAAATCGCCCGCCGTCAGTTTGCCCAATTGCGATCCGTGAATCCTCCCGACCAGGCCGATCCTCTCGGGTCGAGAGTAACACTTCCTCCACCTCGTGCTCGGCCACCCCGTGCTTGTGAATGTGAGGAGTGCCGGTCTCCGGGTCAACGTAGAACCGCAGCTTCATAGCTCAGATGGACACCATGCTGCTGGAAACCTGGCCGGGACAACCCATGAGCATGCAAGCCTTACTCGTCCGCGGCGGCTGCCATCGCTTTCGCCAGGGTCTGTGCATTGACCACGCCGTGCTCGAGGAAGTCGGTCATGACTCGGGCGTAGGCCGACGGCACCTCACGCGGTACTCCGTGACCGACGCGGCTGAAGACGTGCAGCGTCGCGTTGCCGAGGCGGGCGAAGTCCTTCAGATTGGGCGTCAACAGCGAGTCGGCAGCGCCTGCCAGGAGCAGCGTCGGAGTCTGGATCTCACCCAGCCGGTCACCCTTGTGATAGCCAACCATCGCATCCCAGCAACCGTCGTAGTGACCCTCCGAGACGGAGAGTTGACGGTCCACCTGCGCCGGAACATCTGCATGTGCGGACTCGCGTGGCACACCGGCCAGCGAAGTGCGGATCAACAGGTCTCGTTCCTTGTTCGCCCAGCGTTCGCGCATCGTGTCGCGAGCCGACTGCGGCATTGCGATTCCATCGGCCGGCGCCGGCGCGGACAGCGACAGACTCAGCAGCCGATCGGGATAGGACAGCCCCAGCTCGAAGCCGATCAGTCCACCCATGCTCTGGCCGGCGTAGTGAAACTTGTCGAAGCCGTGGTAGTCGGCCATGCCGACCACGTCGGTAGCAAGCTGCTCGATCGTGTAGCCATCCTCAGGATGCGCAGAATCGCCCGCGCCGCGACAATCCATCGCGATGCAGCGGTATTGCGCGCTCATCCGCTCGATCACGCCCGACCATCCCTCGTGCGAGGCCGTGTAGCCGTGTTGGAAGATGATCGGGTCGCCGATGCCGGTGTCCTCGTAGTAGAGGTCGACGCCGTTCACGTGTGCGATTGCCATAGAAGTCCCCTATCGATCTATCGGGCGTCATAGCCGCCGTCGACCGGCAGCGCCACGCCGTTAACGAAGCTGGCGTCGTCGGAGGCGAGGAACGCCGCCGCCGCCGCAATCTCCTCCGGCTGTCCCAATCGTCCAATCGGATGCAAGGAAGCGAGGAATTCCTCGGCGCCCTCCATCTCGCGGATTGGTGCGGTCATCGGTGTGTGGATGTAGCCCGGGCAGACGGCGTTCACGCGGACGCCGCGCGGACCGTAGGTCACGGCGAACTGTCGGGTGATTCCGACCACGCCGTGCTTGGCAGCGACGTACGCGCCTGCGCCTTCTTCCACTTCCAGGTCGATGTTCTGGGTCGAAGCGCCGCTTAGCAGTCCGTTGAGACCGGCGATCGACGCGGTGTTGATGATCGACCCGCCGCCACGCTCGGCCAGGGCGGCTGCGCCGTGGAAGGTGCCATAGTAGACACCACTCAGATTGACCGAGATCGTGCGGTCCCAGCCATACTGACTGCCGCCGACGCCAGCGTTGTTGAACAGCACATCCAGCCCACCCAGGACAGCGATAGTCTGCGCAAGTGCGTCCTTGACGGCGTCCTCCGATGTGACATCCAGCTCCATCGTCGCCGAGCGTCCGCCATGCTCGGCAATCTGTGCGGCGGTCGTCTGCGCGCCCTCGACGTTGATGTCGGCGCACATCACGGCGGCCCCCTCGGACGCCATCCGCAACGCTGAAGCCTGGCCAATCCCCGATCCTGCTCCAGTGATCAGCGCCACGCGTCCATCGAGTCGATCCATTGCCATTGCTATCGCCCCTCACTGTCATCATGCTGTGTTCGCGTAGTCTAGGTCTGCAGCCAAAGTCGCGTCCTGACCTGCCATTAGGCTGCGTATTGTGACCTTCAAGAGATAGCCCTGAGGAGTTCGAAATGCCGATTGCCGTAGGAGATGCCCTGCCCGACGCCAAGGGGACCGTGATGTCCGGTGGACGCCCCGGACCGGTCAGTGTCAATGAGCTCGTTGGCGACAAGAAGACCGTGATCTTTGGCGTGCCCGGCGCGTTCACGCCGACCTGCACCAACGATCACCTGCCGACGTTCGCCACTTCCGCCGACCAGCTCAACGCTGCCGGCATTGAGCAGACGATCTGCATGTCGACCAACGACATCTTCGTCCTGCAGGCCTGGAACGCTGCGCATGGCGCCGACCACATCACGATGCTCGCCGACGGCTCGGGCGACATCACCCGCGCGATGGACATCGGGCTCGACCTCGGTGGTCTGGGACTCGGCTTCCGCTGCACCCGTTTTGCCATGCTGGTTGACGGCGGCGTGGTCAAGGCCTTCCAGACCGAGGAGAATCCCGGCACCTGCGCGATGACTTCGGCTGCGGCCATCCTCGAGCACGCCTAAGCCCTTCCAGGTGCGACTCGTGGTGAGCCATGTCGGAGGCCAACGCTATACCCACAGGCGCTGACGAGCTGCGTCGCAAGGACGCGGAGGCGTTGCTGCGCTTTCGCAGTGTCCGTAGTGCGCACACGTATCAGGCCTCCTGGTACAACAACGCGACGTTCGTGTTTCCGTTGCTCGCGGTGATCGTCTCGGCCATCATCTGGCTCGTGACGGGCAGCGCCGAGGCCGGCGGCGCCGCAATCTTCTTTCTCGTTGTGACCGCCGCGATGTTGCCAGTCGTCTTTATCACCTGGCAGCGACAGACCACTGCGGTACTCGTCCATGAGGAAGGTGTGACCGCGCTGCATTCAGGACTTGAGCAACAGACGATCGAGTGGGACGAGCTGCGCAGCGTCAGGCGCGTCGAGACGATGGGCAACGTCCGCTGGTACCTCGACGGCGCGGGCGAAGAACACATTGTGATCGAGGGTGAGATCGCCGAACGCGAGCGACTATTGGATGAAGCTCGGTCGGAGTTCGAGCGTCGCGGAGGCTAGCCGCCGCCGGCACCGAAAGCTGGGCCATCTGGTGTGTTCAGGGTTGGTCGGGAGTCGGCGGGCAGGGCGATCGCAGTGATTGCTGTCTCGCCGTCGTCGTCCAGGATGATCGTGACGGCGGCACCGGCGCCGATGGTCAGCGGGTCGACACGCTGGAGGCGCAAGAGGAATGTCGTTTCATCGGTGAGCTGAATCGTCGTCCGGCCTGTCGGTGAGTCGATGATCAGTTTGCCGTCGGAGATGGACAGCACGCGACCCGTGAGCACCTGGCGTCCCTGAAGGCCCTCGGCGTTGCCGAATGGACTGAGGCCGCTGCCACCCAGGACGAGCCCGGCGTTGGGATCGGCCGTTTCGTCGATGTCGATTTGCAGCCGTCCGGCGACGACGGATTCGGCGGTCACGAGGTCTTCGGCCGTCGGCTGGGTCGCGACCACGTCAGAGCCGACATACCAACCGCCGACACCGGCAGCAGCCAGCGCGCCCGCGATAATCAGCCAGCCAAGCAGTCTGCGCGTCATTGGTTCGCGTCCGCCAGAATGGCTTCGACCGCAGCGTCTCCGGTGAGTGCAGTGGAGGCGGGGATGATCACGATGCCGGTAGTGATGAAGGTGTTCACGTTGTCGTCTGTCGCCCCGACCACGACGTAGTCGCCAGGCTCCACCCCATCAGTCCAGATTGGCAGCATCGCTTCAATGACGGAGTCATCCTGGAATCGAATGGTGTGCAGCGTGTCGCCGACGCGGACGATCCATGTGTCGCCCGATCGTTCAGTGACGAATCCGCTCAGGTCACCGACCGGCCCGCCGTCGCTGCCGACTCTGCCTTGCTGGGAGCTTTCGTAGACACGCACCACTTCCTGCTCCTCGGGAGCGCCCCACTGAAAGCCTGCGCCCAGCGCAGCGCCGAAGACGATCCCGGCCAAGGGAATGATCAGCAAACGCGAAGCGAAGCCACTGAGTCGGTTGCGCACGGTGTTGAGGTTATTCCTGTTCGTGTTCGTTCGGGGATCCCCCCCTCTGCCTTCGGCATCTCCCCCCCCAGAGGGGGGAGAAAAGGGGTGGTCAATTGGCATCTCTCCCTGCAAGGGGGGGAGAGGGGAATTGGAGGATATGCAACAGTCTCCAGAGGGGGGAGAACGGGGGTGGTTTAGTTGTCAGTCACAAAGAGGGCGGACCGAAGTCCGCCCTCTCTGCTGTTTGCGTTGCGAACTACGTCGTTAGACGGAGAGCGCGTCGGCGACGTCGGCGAGGCCAATCGACTCGAGCTTTTCACGGCTCGGGAGGCAGGTCTCGGTGTCCCAGTCGCAGGCCTTGAGGAAGTCGGTCTCGAGGGTCTCGATGTCGAGGATGACATCGGCCAACGGGCCGGTCTTCTGCACGGTGCCTTCGCCACCCCAGAGACGCGGCGGGGCGAAGCGCTGGCGGGGGTTGTCACCTTCGCGGACGGTGAAGGCCATGCGCAGGTTGGAGATGCGCTCTCCAGCTTGCTGCAGGTCTTCGCCGGTCAGGTCCCAACCGGTGACCGCGTTGATCCACTGCGGGAATCGGTCGGTCGGAGCGGCCATCATGATGAACTGACACATGCCGGTCGAGTTCGAGATGTGCATGTACTCCGAGGCACCCTTGTGGTGCTCGCCGCGGTTCTCGTAGTCCTTGAAGTCGCGCGGCGCGGCCGGGTACTCGGGGCCGCCGTAGCGGGAGTTGCCCTCGTACTGGGTGTGCCGGGCCGGGGTCGGGTCGAGCTTGTAGGTCGTCCAGTACTCCGGCTGCAGCTTCGAGTCGTGCATCGGCAGTTCCTGGCCACCGACGTCGGTGCGGAACTCCTGCGCGCGGCTGTCGCCGTTCTTGGCGTCGATTTGCTCGGCAGCAACCTTCATACCATCGGCGAGCAGGTCGCCGAAGCCTTCGCGCTTGCCGATCAGGTGCAGCATCTGCATGATGCCGTCGTCGTTGCTCCAGGTGAGCTCGACGCCGCCGGTGTCCTCGAGGTCGATCAGGCCGTTCTCGAAGCACTCGATCGCGAACGAGATCGTGGTGCCGGCGCCGATCGTGTCGAGGCCGTACTCGTTGCACCAGTGGTTGGCAGCCTGCAGCATGTCGAGGTTGGCCGACAGGTTCATCGTGCCGAACGAGGCCATCGTCTCGTACTCGGCGCGGTGGGTGTTGATCGGGTACTTGAAGACGCCGCTCTCGTGCTCAGTCTCGGCGAGGCCGGGCTCGGGGGTGCCGAAGGGTGACTCGATCGACTCTGCGCCACAGGCCATCGGGCAACGCCAGCAGCCGTAGCTCTTGGCCGACTTCGGGCGCAGCTCGCCGCTGCTGGTCTTGCGCATGGCGACCGGGCCCTGGTCGGTCATCTGGATCTCGTCGTAGTTGTGCGTCATCCGCGTCGCGTTGACGACTGGTCCTTGGACCGGGTCGACGTTCGGGAAGACATCCACGCCAACGCCGCCCCAGTTGCGCACCGGGGAGTCTCCGTTGTGGGCGGAACCGGCGGTGATTCCAGTGGTGCCGAAGGTGGCGAAGAAGTCGCGCAGCGGCGCGATGAACTCGTCACGCGACTGGCGGGCCAGCGCACGGATGTCGGTGTCTTGCGAGAGCATGTTCTCGCGCGGCGCGCCCTTGACCACGACGGCCTTGACCTTCTTCGAGCCCATCACCGCGCCGACGCCCGAGCGGGCGGCCAGACGGCCATGCTCGTTGCAGATCCCGGCGAGGTAGGAGAGCTGCTCACCGGACGGACCGATGCAGGCCACAGAGGCCTTCTTACCGTACTTCTCCTTGAAGGCGTTCTCAACCTCGATCGCGCCCATGCCCCAGTACTCCGAGGCGTCCTCGATCGAGACGTCGTCGCCGTCGATCAGGACGTAGACGGGGCTGTCGGCCTGGCCGTAGAAGAGGATGCCGTCCCAGCCGGCGAACTTCAGATAGGGACCGAAGTCGCCGCCACAGTTGGCGTCGCCCCAGCCACCGGTCGAGGGTGACTTGCAAACCGCCTGGAAGCGGTTGCCGAAAATCGGCGTGCCGGTCAGCAGACCGGGAAGCAGGCCGAGGACGTTGTCCGGGCCCATCGGGTCGGCACCGGCGGGGATGCGGTCAAACAGCAGGCGAGCGCCGATGCCGTAACCACCGAGGTAATCCTTGTACATCTGCTCGGGAATGTCTTCGCGCTCGACGTTGCCATCGCCCAGGTGGACGTTGACGATCTTGCCGTTATAGGCGACTTCGCTGGGGCTCCATTCCTTATCGGCAAACGGGTCAGCCGCTTCGGCTGCTTCGGCGTTTTCCGCGCCCGGAACATTGGCCATGGGTCACTTCCTTCTTCAGAACTGCTCTGCACTCACACGTTTGGCGTCTCCCTGAGGAGACGAAGCCTCCCACCACGGGCAGTCGCCGACAGCACACGCCGCGACGACTAGATGAAAAGCCTTACCCAGAGTAGCGACTCCACACTCTGAGCGCTACGTAACAGAGACAGGCCTCCAACGCTGATGGGAACACACCGTCCAGTTATTTCGCGTAGCACGAACTGTTTTTCCGACTTAGCCTGTGCCCTGGTTGGAGCGGGAGCGCGGGTGCGACTGCAGCGCGACACAAGCGCCAGACGAATATTGGGGCATGAGACAGTTCAGACAAACGTTCGCGGCGTTCGTCGTGCGCGACTTCCGTTACATGTGGGGTGGCTCGCTGCTGTCTGTGACGGCGTTCATGACGTCGTTCTCGCTGATTCCTTCTGTCGCATATGAGCTGACCGGCAGCTACACCGCGGCCGGGATCGCGATGCTGGGCTCGGGGATCTCCCAGACCCTGCTGGGACCGATCGGCGGCGTGATCGCCGATCGCTATCGCAAGAAACCGCTCGTCGTGGTCGGGCAAGCGATGCCCGGCGTCCTGCTCGGTGCGCTGGGCACCTTGATCGTCACTGACCTGATTTCCATTCCGCTGCTCGTCCTGGCGACGTTGGTGATGGGCGCGGGATTCTCACTGATGGGTCCAGCCCGCCAGGCGTGGACTGGCTTCATCGTGCCGCGACGGCTGCTAGCCAACGCCGTGGCGCTGCAGCAGATGTCGATGAACACCGGCCAGGTACTGGGACCGACGCTGATCGCCCTGTTCGGGCTGTTCATGACGCTCGAGGGCGCGAACACCGGCATTCTTTTCCTGCTCGTCGCCTCGTTCTTCGCGATCGTCGTGCCGATGACGGCGTCGATCCGCACCGAAGGGCCAGCCACGCCGGTAGACCAACGCCGTGCCATGCGAGTTGAACTGGCCGAGGGCTTCCGTTACTTGCGCAGCAATCCGCGTCTGCGCATCCTCTGGTTCTATTTCCTCCTGATTGTGGCCTGTGGCTGGGGATTTCAGACGCTACTGCCCGGCGTCCTGGCCCAGGAGTTTGGTCGCGCGCCGACCGATGTCGGTCCGACATTCTTGATCTTTGGTGTGTCGTCGCTGGTGATCAACATCATGCTGGCCGGCGCTGTTTCAGGCCGCTGGGCCTGGCCGTTGCTGTTGATCATGGGTGTGGTGATGGCGGTTGGGTTCTGGCTCGTGGCGCTCGCGCCGAGCTACGGCATGTTCCTGATCCTGGGTGCATTCATTGGCGCCGGTCGATCGGGCACGATGCTGGTCAACCAATCGTTGATGATGGGCAACACCAAACCCGCCTATTTTGGCCGGGTGATGTCGTTCGCGATGATGGCGTTCGGTTTCCAGGCGTTGTTCGGTCCTGTCTGGGGTGGAATCGCCGACGCGATCGGTGGTCCGCAAACAATGGCGCTGATCGGCGTGATCGCGGCCGGCGCCACTGTTGTGATGTTGATTGGCTGGCTGCGAACTCGGAATCTGCCACTGGAAGCGGGCACGGCTGCGGCCAGTATGGGTCGCCGAATGGGAGTATCAGTGCAACGACCGGCGACATCCGGTTCAGCGAATGGCGTCGAATCAGAGCAACCGGCGTTTGCCGCACAGCTCGCGCCCGTTGCGCTCATGGACCCTCAGAAGGCGCGGTCATGAGTCGGCAGGCTGGTCGCGTGGGCCGGACGTTCGAGTCGTTCGGGCACCGCAACTATCGATTGCTCTGGACCGGGTCTCTGCTCTCGACCACGGCGTTCATGACGACGTTTCTGTTGGTGCCGGTCGTGGCATACGAGATCACCGGGTCGTACACAGCTTCCGGGATCGCGCTGACGGGTTCCGGGATCTCGATGTTCTTTCTTGGTCCGTTTGGTGGTGTGATCGCCGATCGCTATGCGAAGAAGCCGTTGGTGCTGATCGGGCAGATTTTCCCGACGTTGCTGATCGTGATCACCGGATTCCTGATCGTCACCGGTGTGATCACAGTCTGGATGCTGTTCCTCTCGACACTGCTAATGGGGTTCGGATTCGCGCTGATGGGACCGGCGCGCCAGGCCTGGCTGGGCGAGCTAGTGCCTCGGCGACTGCTCGCCAACGGCGTCGCCTTGCAACAGATGTCGCAGAACATGGCCCGCGTCTTCGGGCCGATGCTGGTCGCAGTGCTGCTGGCCGCGTTCGCCTTCAGCACCGGCTACCTCTACTTGATCGTCGCCAGCTTCTTCCTGATCGTCATTCCGCTGACGACGATGCTGCCGAAGACCAAACCCACGCGACGCGAGGGCGAACCGCCGCGCGTGTTCGCCGAGATGAAGCTGGGCTTCGCCTATCTGCTCAAGACTCCACGCCTGCGTGTGCTCTGGGTCTTCTGGATGGTGATGGTCGTCTGCGGCTTCGCCTTCAACACGCTGGTACCTGGATTTGTCGAGCGTGAATTTGACCGTCCGTCGACCGACGCGTTCAACGTTTACCTGGTCTTTGGTGCTGCGTCGTTCTTCTTCAACATCCCACTCGCGGGACTGGTCGGTGGACGTTGGGGCTGGCCGCTGCTGCTGATCACGGGATTCGGTTCAGCCGTCTCTTTCTTCCTGTTCGCGGTCGCGCCAAGTTTCGAGGGCATGCTGGTGATGAGCGTCCTCAACGGAGCTAGCACGTCCGGCGTGATGCTGGTCACGATGTCGCTGATGATGGCGCACTCGCGGCCCGAGTACTTTGGTCGCGTGATGTCGTTCATCACGCTGGGCTACGGCGCTCAGTCGATGATGGCGGGCGTCTGGGGTGGGATCGCGGATGCGTTGGGCGGACGTCAGACATTCGTTGTGATTGGAGTGATCGCGCTCGCGATCACGGCCTTCATGGTGGTCGCCTGGTTGCGTACGCGACATCTGCCGCTTGAGTACGGTACGGCCGCGGCCGAGACTGGGCTTGCCCCCGCGCGAAACTCGGGACCGCCGCTGCGTCGGCAGCCGGTTCCGGCCTTCACTGCCCAGGTGGCTCCGGTCGTGCTAATGGAGGGCCAGAAGCCGCGCAGCGAGGATGCGCTCGCAGGCACGACCCAGATGGCTGGAGGCGGCGACTGATGCGTGGGCCGTTTGCGGCATTTGCGGCGCGCAACTTCCAGTTGCTATGGGGCGGCACGCTGTTCTCGACGACAGCCTTCATGACCAGCTTCTTGCTGGTACCGATCGTGGCTTACGAGATCACGGGCTCATACACCGCGTCCGGGCTAGCGCTGATGGGCAGCGGATTCTCGATGCTGGTGCTGGGACCGATCGGCGGCGTGATTGCCGACCGGTATGCAAAGAAGCCGCTAGTCCTGCTGGGACAGATCATTCCTGCGCTGCTGATGCTGGGCACCGGCGTGCTCGTCGTGACCGATGTCATCACGTTGTGGATGCTGTTCCTCTCGAGCTTGCTGATGGGCGTTGGCTTTGCGCTCATGGGTCCGGCGCGCCAGGCCTGGATGGGCGAATTGATTCCCCGGCCGCTGATGGGCAGCGGCGTCGGGCTGATGCAGGTGTCGCAGAATCTCGCCCTGGTCCTCGGGCCGATGCTCGGCTCCGTGCTGTTAATCGCGTTCGCGTTTGGCTCGGGACAGATTTACTTCCTGATTGCCGGCTGTCTCCTGGTCGCTCTGCCGCTGACCACGATGTTGCCCAACGCTGCCGCCGTCAGCGCAACGGCGCGACGCAGCGTGGTTCGGGAGCTGGAGTCCGGATTCCGCTACATGTGGTCGAGTCCGCGACTGCGCATGCTGTGGGCCTTCTGGATGGTGATCTCGATCTGTCGTTTCGCCTCGCAGACGCTGCTGCCGGGATTCATCGAGCGCAACTTTGGCGTGCCCGCCAGCGACACGTTCCTGCTGTACCTGGTAGTGGGCGTGGTCGCGTTGATCGCCAATGTGCCGCTGGCACGGATGATCTCGGGACGTTTGGCCTGGCAGTTGCTGATCGGCTTCGGAGCGATGACGGCGATGGTCTTCGTCCTCGGCGCGATGACACCGTCGTTCCTGGCGTTGATGTTGGTCGCGATCCTGGTCGGTCTGGCGACGACTGGAGTGATGCTGGTCAACCAGGCGCTGATCATGTCGAATTCAAGGCCTGAATACTTCGGACGGGTGATGTCGTTCGTGGTGCTCGGTTTTGCCGCACAGTCGCTGCTCGCGCCGATCTGGGGTGTCTCCGCCGACGCCATCGGCGACCGTGAGACGCTGGTCATCGTCGGCCTGATCGTGCTGAGCGCCACTGCGATGTTGTTGCTGGGTTGGCTGCGCACTCGACGCCTGCCGCTCGAACCGGGAACCCCCGCCGCGCTCGCGGCGGCAGGACCCGTATCCGAGCCCACACCCGCCAACGGCGTCACTGCGGAGCGTCCAAAGCGGAGTCCCCGTCCAGTCTTCGTGGCGCGACTCGCTCCGATCGTGCGATCCGGTAGCCAGAAGCCGCACAGGGCAACCACAGCGAGCGGCCCATAGGCTCGACAAATGAGCAAGATCAGCACCACCTTCGCAGCTCTCGCTGTTCGCGATTTCCGCCGTCAATGGATCGCATCGACGCTGGCGACGACAGCATTCATGACGACGTTCGTGCTCGTGCCGATCGTCGCTTATCAGCTCA
Organism: Chloroflexi bacterium bin125; assembly: GCA_002239025.1. Taxonomy (GTDB): domain Bacteria; phylum Chloroflexota; class Dehalococcoidia; order Bin125; family Bin125; genus Bin125. Next base: position 128,387 of record MPNM01000007.1, read on the forward strand.
CCGGTTCATACGCCGCATCTGGTTTCGCCGCGATGGGCAATGGGGTAGGGATGTTCTTCCTGACCCCGCTCGGAGGCGTGGTAGCTGACCGCTTCCCCAAGAAACCCATCGTCCTGTTTGGGCAGTATTCGACCCTGATTGTGATCGCCGGCACTGGTGCGCTGATCGCCACAGATCTGATCACCATCCCACTGTTGTTCGCTTCCACGCTGCTCAGCGGAGCGGCATTCGCATTGACCGGTCCGGCGCGACAGTCCTGGGTCGCCGAGCTGGTCCCCGAACGCCTCGTGCCCAACGCTGTCGCTCTGCAACAGATGGGGATCAACATCGCCCAGGTGTTGGGCCCAACGATGGCCGCAATCGTGATCACACTGTTGGCCATCGGCCCCGGCGAGGTCTACCTCGGCGTCTCGCTGTTGTTCATCATCGTCGTGCCGATCAACCACATCCTGCCCAAGACGATGCCCAGGGTCGTAGTGCGCCGCTCGCCTCGTCGCGAGTTGAGCGAAGGCTTTCAATACGTCAGGCGAAATCCGCGGTTGCGTATTCTCTGGCTGTTCTGGCTGTTGGTCGTGATCTGCGGCTTTGCGATCCAGACCCTGATGCCGGGCATCCTCGATCAGGAATTCAACCGCTCCTCCAACGACGCAGTAATCATCAACTCGATCTTCGGTATTGCCGCCCTGGCGATCAACATTCCGCTGGCGGGACTGGTCTCGGGACGATTCGCCTGGCCGCTGCTGCTGGGCACCGCGATCCTGATGGCCGTTGGCCTCTGGATGCTCGCCTGGGCGCCGACCTACGCGCTGATCCTGATCCTCAGCGCTGTCGCCGGCGCGGGACGATCCGGCGTGATGCTGGTCAACCAGTCGATCATGATGTCCAACACCAAACCCGAGTACTTCGGCCGCGTGATGGCGTACGTGCTCATGGCGTTCGGCTTGCAGTCGATCATCGCCCCCGGTTGGGGCGTGATTGCCGATATCATCGGCGGCCGCGAGACCTTGCTATTGGTCGGACTGATCGTCGTCGTCGGAACCGGTCTGATGTTCGTCGGCTGGGTCAGAACCCGCAGCCTCCCGTTGGAAGTTGGAACTCCGGCTGCGGCCGTTGCCAATGCGCCACCTCCGACGCCCGAGCCGGCCGTTGCCGCTCCGAGCCCAGCCTTCAGCCCGCTGTTCGCTGCACAAGTCGCTCCGATTGTCCTGATGGAAGGGCAAAAGCCGCGCCCTGCGATCCCCAGCGGCGATTAGCCTGACACTGATGAACCGACTCCGAGTCACCTTCGCTTCCCTGTCCCTGCGTGAGTACCGACTGCTCTGGTCGGGCTCGTTGCTGGCGACGACCGCGTTCATGACTACGTTCATCCTGGTCCCGATCGTCGCTTTTGAGATCACTGGTTCCTACGCCGCATCGGGTATCGCGCAGGCCGGGATGGTTTCACAGCTCCTCTTCGGCCCGTTCGGCGGTGTGATTGCCGACCGCTATGCGAAGAAACCGTTGGTACTCGGTAGTCAGATCATTCCCTGCGGGATCATCGTCGTGACCGGCATTCTGATCGTGACCGACATGATCACGATCCCGATGCTGTTCGCGTCCACCTTCCTGATGGGCGCAACGTTCTCGTTGATGGGTCCGGCTCGTCAGTCATGGGTAGTCGAGCTGGTCCCGCCAAGGCTGCTCCCCAACGCGGTCGCGCTGCAAAACATGTCGATTAACGTGGCAGCGCTGCTGGGACCGATGATGGCCTCGATCCTGGTCCTCTCAATGGGCTTGAACTCTGGTGTTCTTTATTTGTTGGTGGCTGCGCTGTTCGTCGTGGTGCTGCCGTTGACCTTGATGATCCGTGGGTCGGGCGCAGCCACGCCCGTCGACCAGCGCAAGGCCGTATTCACAGAGATGGCCGCCGGTCTGCGCTATATCGTCAGCCGGCCGCAACTACGCAGCCTCTGGCTCTTCTTCATCCTGATTGTGGTCACCGGTTTTGCCCTACAAACGTTGATTCCCGGCCTGCTCAACCAAGAATTCGGACGATCAGAGCAGGAGGCGACGGTCGTGGCGTTGATCTGGGGTGCAACCTCAATCCCGATCAACCTCGCCCTGGCCGGACTTGTGGGCGGGCGATTCGCCTGGCCCTTGCTCTTCATCTCGGCAATCGCTTTGGCGGGCGGCATCTGGCTCACCGCTGCAGCGCCCGGCTACGCGATCCTGCTGATCGTCTCAGCCGTCGCAGGGGGCGGTCGTTCGGCCGTGATGCTGCTCAATCAGACGATCCTGATGTCGAACACCCGCTCCGACTATTTCGGCCGGGTGATTAGCTGGGTGTTCATGGCGTTCGGGGTCCAAGGCATCCTGGCGCCAGTCTGGGGCATCGTCGCCGACAGCATCGGCGGGCGCGAGACGCTCTACATCGTCGGCCTGGTCGTCGTGGTTGGCACGGGCCTGATGGCGGTCTCCAGGTTCAGAACGCGCCATATCCCGCCCGAGTCGGGAACAGCCGCAGCATCAATCGAGGCATTCGGTGGCGATCAGCCGCACGACGCCGAGTCAGCGGAATCCGCCCAGCCGCAGCCGAGGCTCGCGCCAAGTCCCGCCGTCAGCCCACTCTTCGCAGCCCGGTTGGCGCCGGTCGTGTTGATGGAAGGCCAGAAACCCCGACAAGTAGGCCCGATAGCCAACTAGCGGGCAAACACGGCCAACAAGCTCGCCACCGTTGCGCCAATCGCAATCAGCGCCACATTGATCATTCGAGCCACCCGCCCCTCCATCTTCACCCGCTCACCAACAATGCGGAGATCGCCGCGAATCACACCCTGGTCTTCGTGGATCGTCTGATACTCGCCGCTGAGACTCTCGGCGGTTCGCATTAGGCCGCCAACCTGGACAGAGATCGTCTCGATCGTCTGACCTTGAAGGTCCAACTGTCGCCTGACTTCGCTGGATTCCCGAACCAGGAGTTTGAGGGTATCCAAGACCTCCGGGTCGGTGCGAGCGGGAGCGCCGACGACTTCCACCAGCGCACGTGCCTGCACCTCGCTGAAGCCTGCGCCGACCAATCGGTCAAACTCCTGCAGCGTGTCACCAGCCATGTGCGTCTCCTGCGGTCAGGGTAGCGAAGATCTCGTCGTTTCACATGACGTACTCACGGCGTTCTTTGTAGTGACCGGAGGCGTCAGGAGGACTGTTGATATCACCCATGGAGAGTATTCAAGCTCCAGATCGCGACTGTACCGCTATCGCTTCTAGTACCACGCAGTTCGCAAGTTATTGATAGTCAGTGTGGATTCGCAGTGAACGGCTCATCACGCGTCCAGCGTTACGAAAAGGCAGGCTACATGTGAGATTGTATGATCGCACGACTGCAGACCAATAGTAATCTATGAGCACGCTCTCGGAGACGCTACTTACAGCGTGTTCACATGAGGGTGCTCCACGAATGATGGTTGTATCAGTAACTAACCGATGTGGAGCGGGACCCCCCTCAGCCCCCGTTCAAGCCGGGGGCAGGCTCTTCGGCAGCTCCCCCTGCGAGGGGGAGCGGAAAAAGAGCACTCGCCTTGTATGGGTTCACACCAATCATGTGAACGGACCTTAGTCTGTCTGGGCCAACTCCCCGAGGAAAGCTCTTGTCCTCTCGATGTGCGACTCTGCGTCATCCACGAGCACCACAATGGCGGCCAGCATCTCGTCGACTCCGTAGTCGTTGTGCATGGCTCGGACCTTGTCGCCAACTTCGGATTCGGAGCCTGAGATGATTAGTGCGTCGGCCATGCGATCGGTGAAATCGGTGCCGGAAGCTTCGTCGTAGCCGGCGTCCTGCAGCATCTGCGAGTAGTAGGGCAGTCGCTGATAGAAGCCGAACTGTCGCTTGGCGGCGGCTCGGATGGCTTCCTGGTCTTCGGAGAGGATGATCGGCGTGTGGACGACCATCTGTGGCCGGTCTCGACCGGCCAGGTCGGCTCCGGCCTGCTGCGCCGGCAATGCGACATCGCGGATGTAGGGCAGCGGCGACATCCAGGAGATGCCTCCGGCCGTAATCTCTCCCGACATCGACCACGCCTTCTCGCGCAGCGCTGAGATCATCGTCGTGACCTGTGTTGGACCGCCGGGCAGCTGGGCTCGCGCGGTGATGAGTTCGCCTTGATGATTGACTTCGCCGTCTTCCAGCAGCGCTCGGCAGATTGTGACGTACTCACGCAGGTGCGAGAGCGGCTTCTTGAAAGGAATGCCCCAGGTGCCCTCGATCGCTGGCTTATGCGACGGTCCAAGCCCAAGAATCATGCGGCCCGGCGCGATCTGGTCGACCGAAGCCGCGCCCTGGACCATCGAGATCGGGTGGCGCGGATAGGTCGGCACGATTGACGTGCCAAAGTCGATCCGCTCCGCTCCTGACAGCGCTGCGCCTACAAACACGGCAAACGGGTCCGGAGCCGGACCGCCGACAGTCAGCCAGGCGGTGTCGAGGCCCGCCCGGTCGGCGGCGACAATCCCGTCGATCAGTGAGGGTGCGCTCATCATCTGGATGTTCTGAAGGGCAATGTGGACGCCGATGCGCATGTTCTTCATCGTCTGGATCTCCTGGGGTTGTTGTGCATTCAGTGGTGAGGATAGACCGAGTGGTTTCGTAGGGGCGGCCCTTGTGGCCGCCCGTCGCTATTGAAGAGAGCCGCAGGCAATAGAGGGGTTGAAAGGCCGCGTCGGCAGCGGGCGACCACAAGGGTCGCCCCTACAAGCGGGCTATCGAAGAATGGTGTGACTTGCCTACTCATACACCGACCCGGGCGCGTACTCGATCCGCTTCGCACCACGCACGCCGTCGACGAACTGGGCGCCGGTTGTGTCGTGGCCGGGTAGCAGGAATGCGTCGCGGTCGGCGGCGATGGCGGCGATTTTCTCAATCGAGCGGTCCCAGGCTTCGTGATCCATGTTGATCGCCGATGAGGCCGGGGGCGGACCCAGCGTGTCGTGGAAGTACATCGCATCCGACGTGAGGAAGACCCATCCGGTCTGGTCGAGCCTCGTCAGCACGCCCATCGATCCGGGGGTATGGCCCGGCAATGAGATACACCACAGGTCTTTGGCGATTTCCTGGTCGCCGTACATCAACATCTGTGGCGCGCGCGAGACGAAGTTCCAGTCGGCGCGGACGAAGAACTCGTGTGCCTCGGCGACATTTGTCACTACGTGACGCCATTCATCTTCGTGTACAACGATGGTCGAGCCGGCATCCTCAAACAGTCGCAAGCCGCCTGCATGGTCGGCATGCAGGTGACCCTGGATCACATACGAGAAATCCTCCGGCGCGAGTTCGCGTTCTTTCAGCACCGCTTCGAGGCAGACATCGGGTGTCACTCGGTCGAGGTTGACCATCTGCAGCCACTCGGGCAGCCACTCTTCCGACCAGTTGGCCGCGACGCCGCTCTCGAACAGGATCAGCCCCGCGTCGGGATGGTCGATCACGTATGAAAGCGCCGGGCACTGGTACATGCCATCGATCACATCACCGTCAAAGCGCTCTGCTTCTCGCCCTGTCGACGGATCGAACAGTGCCGCCATCGGGAGCGGGAACACGCCGAGTTGGAGGCCGTAGATCTTGATGCCCATCCGATCCCTCCCTGACCACTCCCACATTGCCGCGGCAATCTCGCTTGTACCGCCGACCAGAAGGACGGGATCGAGTAACGACTCCCCCGCGAAGGGGAATTGATGATCATCGACAACGGCAAGCTCCGGGAGGGCAGCCGACCTGAGTTGCTGAGTGTGAGCGCTATGCGGTCGACGGATCGTGCTCGAAGCCGCAGGCCTTGTGTGAGCCGTCGCAGAACGGCTTCATGTCCGACTGGCCGCAGCGGCAGAGGGCTGCCATCGAGCCCTTGGGATTGGGGATCGTTGAGCCGTCGTTGGCCTTCAGTGACAGACCCTCGGTCGAGATCAGGATCGGTCCGTTTGCATTGATCGTGATTTCTGCCATGGCGCTCTCCGATGCTCTGGATGGTTGCTCTGGATGACGTGACGTCACGGTTAGCATAATCGCCGGGCGCACACTGATAGCGTCCGGTTTCCGATCCACACTTGAAGAGGAACTGCGGGAGCTGTTCAAATGAAACTGACCGTCGAATTCCCATCCGTCGTCCACCGAAACGGTCCGGCCGAGATCAGTCGGCTGGCCAAAGCGATTGAAGACATTGGCTACGACGAGATCGACATCTTCGACCACGTCGTGATGGGTCATCCACACCCCGACCGCGAATCAGGTCCGTATCCGGCCAACATGCCAATCCTTGAGGCGCTGGTCACGCTGGGGTACATCGCCGCGGTGACCGAACGTGTCGGCCTGGGCACCGAGGTCCTGGTGCTGCCCCAACGACAGCCTGTGCTCACCGCCAAGCAATTCAGCACGCTGGACACACTCTCAGGCGGGCGTGTCCGGGTTGGTGTCGGCGTGGGCTGGCAGGAGTCGGAATACGAAGCGTTGGGCATGGATTTCAGCAGTCGTGGCGCCGCGATGGATGAGGCGATCGACCTGATGAAGGCCTGCTGGACCGACGATTCGATCGATTTCGAGGGCGACCACTTCGTGTCCAAATCGATGGCGATGGAACCCAAGCCGCTACAGACGACTGAAGGCGGAGACATCCCCGTCTGGATCGGGGGCGGGTCGAAGGCCGCCTTGCGACGGGCCGGTCGGATCGGCGACGGCTGGATGGCTTCTGGACTCCTGGGGGACGCAGCCGTAAGCGCCATTGGCACCGTGAAGCAAGAAGCGGAGAAGGCAGGCCGTGACCCCGATGTGCTCGGCTTCCAGTGCCAGCTCGCCACGCCGCCGCGAGCCGGCGACCCTTCGACACGCGACTATTGGGCCCGCTCAGGCGACGTCGCGGCAACCGCCGCAGCAGCGCAAGAGGCTGGCTTTGGCTGGGCCGCTGTCAACGTCACCGGCGTATTCGTCGCCGGAGCCCGCTCGATCGACGCCATGATCGAGCAACTCGGCGCCTTGCACGACGGCATCCGCGCCGAGACCGGCTAGCGAGGCGGATGGCTCAACATGCGCTGGCTCTGGGCTGTCCTACTGCTGGGCGTTGTCGCGCTCGCGCTGCCAAACGACGCGCTGGGGCAACAGGACGAGCCGCCGCTGGTCCTGGTGATGGACATTGACGGCGCGATAGAGCCAATCACAGAGCGCTATCTGAAGCGGGTACTGAACCAGGCCGAATCGCGCGACGCGGAGGCCGTGGTCATCCGGATTGACACACCGGGCGGCTACATCTCGTCGATGCGCAACCTGGCCGAACAGTTGCTGAACACGCCGGTGCCGACGATTGCCTACGTCTGGCCGTCCGGCGCGCAGGCTGCTTCGGCGGGAACGATTGTCACAATTGCCACGCATGTCGCCGCGATGGCGCCGGCGACCAACATCGGCGCTGCTGCGCCGGTCACTGGTACTGGAGAGGACCTGCCGCCCACACTGCGAAAGAAGGTCGACGAGGACATCACCGCGTTGATTCGCAGCATCGCCAGTCTGCGCGGCCGCAACTATGACGCCATCGAGCGCACCGTCCTGGAGGCCAAGGCGTATACCGCCGATGAAGCGCTCGCGCTCAATGTGATTGACTACGTCGCTTCCGATTTGGACTCCTTGCTAAACAAAGTCGACGGCGTCACAGTCCTCACCACCGACGGTCCAACGGATTTGCACACGGCGGGCGCTCGAGTCGATGAAGTGGGCCGGTCACTGGTCGAGCGATTCCTCGACATCCTGACCAATCCCAATGTGACTTACGCCCTGATCCTGCTGGGCACCTACGGCGTGATCTTCGAGATCCGTGATCCCGGCAACTTCGGGCCCGGCGTGCTGGGCGTACTGGGGCTGGTGCTGGGATTTGCCGGGATTGGATTGCTGCCCGTCAATTTCACCGGCGTGGTGCTGCTCGTTGCCGGAATCTTGCTCCTGTTGCTGGAATCGCAGCTCGATGGTTTCGGTTGGGCCGGACTAGGAGCGGTGATCTGTTGGATTTTCGCGGGATTCCTGCTGTTCGGAGAGATCTTTCCCGAGCCAACGGCGCTCGATGATCCGCTCGAAATCTCGCGCTGGGTCCTGGCGGTCTTTGGGGCGGTTACGGTGTCGGTAATCGCCATGTTCTGGGTCCTGGGTCGCGGCGGTGGAAAGGCCGAGGCATTCATTCCCAGCCAAGAACGGCGGCTGATCACCCAGGCGGGGACCGTCGTCGATATCCTCAACCCAAGCGGCGAGATTGTCGTCAATGGCGAACAGTGGACGGCGATGACCGAAGGCGATGATCTTCCCGAGGGAGCATCGGTGGTGGTCACCGGCGTCTACGCCGGCGGAGTGCTCAAGGTTGTTGAGCCTGACAATGCTACGCAGCAGCTGGCCCGCGGCGCCTGGCGTGATCGCCTGGCGCATGTCTCGCTGGCACACATGATTAGAAAGCGTAGGAATCACTGATATGGGAATCATTCAAACTGTCGGACCCAACGAAGCGCTGATCCGCTCCGGTGGGGGCGAAGAGCCAAAGGTCGTCGTGGGCGGACGCACGATCGTCGTTCCAATCTTTCATCGATCTCAGCGTCTGCCGCTAAGTGTGATGACACTTCACGTCAAGACCGAAAATGTCTACACAGGCGAAGGTGTGGCCGTTTCGGTCGATGGCGTGGCGCAGGTCAAGGTCGCCCGCTCGGAAGAGGCGATCCGGACCGCCGCCCAACAGTTCCTGGGCAAGACCGAGATCGAAGTGATGGACGTCCCGTTGCAGACGCTCGAAGGTCATCAGCGCGCCATTCTCGGAACGCTGACCGTCGAGGAGATCTACAGCGACCGCGAAAAGTTCGCTTCCCAGGTAAGAACCGTGGCGTCGCCGGACCTGGCCGGCATGGGCATGGAGATCGTCTCATTCACGATCCGCGACATCAAGGACCCCGGCGGCTATCTCGACGCGCTGGGCATCCGTCGGACCGCTGAAGTCCGTCGCGACGCGACCATCGGTCAAGCGGAAGCCGAACGAGATGCCGGCATCCGATCCGCCGAGGCCAAACGCGCGCAGCAGGCGGCGACGTACGAGGCAGAGACGAAGATCGCCGAATCCGAGCGAAGCTTCAACGTCCAGAAGGCCGCCTACGACCAGGAGGTCAACGCGCGACAGGCAGAGGCGCAACTGGCCGATGAACTGCAGCGGGCCAAGACGATGCAGGAGATCCGTCGCGAAGAGGTCGAAATCGAGGTCGTCGAGCGCGCCAAGCAGATTGAGCTGCAGGAGCAGGAAATCCAGCGCCGGGAGCGAGAGTTGGAAGCGACGATCCGCAAGCCGGCCGAAGCCGAACGCTATCGCCTGGAGACGATCGCCGAGGGTGACCGCAACGCGGTCGTTGCCACGGCGACCGGAGAGGCGGAATCCACACGTCGGCAGGGCGAGGCTCAAGCAGACGTGATCCGGCTGACCGGACAGGCCGAGGCGGAAGCGATCGAAGCGAAGGGCGCCGCCGAAGCCGCCGCGATGCAGCTCAAGGCTGCAGCCTGGAAGGAGTACGGTGAGGCAGCGGTCATCCAGCAGGTGTTGGAAACCCTGCCGGCCGTCGCCGAGGCCGTCGCTCAGCCGCTCGCCCGCACCGACCGGATCGTCATGTTCGGCGGCGGCGACGGCGGTGGCGGCATCAGCAAGCTCACTCAAGACGTGACCCGCACCGTGGCCCAGGTCCCCGAAGTGATTGAATCGCTGACCGGCATCGACATCGTGGGCAGTATCAAGAACATCCCGGGCCTGGAGTCCACGACTCGAACCAGCGAACCAGGGGACGACGAAGCGCAGCAGCCTGAACAGCCGCAGGCTTAGCCGCGTGTCAGGCTCCATGATCACCGAGCACGGCGTCCTACCGATCGCGCTTGGCGATAACTGGGCGTATGCCTTACCGACATCGGACGGCGTCATCCTGATCGATGCCGGACCCGACTACGACGGCGCGTGGGAAACGCTCGCTGTGCAGTTGGACGCCGCCGGCTTGAGCACGGCCGACGTCAAGTACGTCGCCATTACCCATGCGCACATCGATCATTGTGGTCTGGCGCATCGCTGGCAGGCAGAGGGAGTACCGGTCGTCGCATCGGAGCTGGAGTCGCAGTCATTCCTGCATGGACGCAACATCATCGGCTATCAAACACAGTTCGTATTCGACTACATGCGGCGCGTCGGAGTACCGGAGGAGCGGATCACCGGATTCATCGAGGCGCGCGAGAAGATGCGCCAGGCGTATCGTTCCGGCGACAACACCGGCGGAGGCGTGCGTCGCGAACGCTGGCCGGGTCTGATTCGAGGCACTCCATTCCGAGCTGACCAGCCCCTGTCGGACGGCGCAGAGATCCGACTCGGTGATCGCCGTGTCGTGCTGATATCGGCGCCGGGTCACACGCCGGGCAACTGCGTCTTCTACGAGCCGGATACCGGTGCCCTGTTCAGCGGCGATCAGGTGATTCCCGGTCTCAACTCCAATCCCGGCTGGCATTTCGATATATCGGTCGAGCCGCCTGATCGCTTCCGCAGCCTGCCAGCGTTCGCCGACTCGCTCGATCGTATTGAGCAGCTTGATATCAGCTATCTCTATCCCGGACACCGCGAGCCATCAGACGAAGTGGCTTCGGAGATTGAGAACGTTCGCCGACACCATCGAAAACGCCAGGGCCAGCTCAGGGACATCCTCGCCGACGGCCCGATGACGCCATACCAACTGCTATCGACGATGTTCAAACGGCTTCCCGACCGCCGCATCTGGCAAGCAATGGCCGAGGTGACGGGTCACATCGACGCGCTCGTAGTCCGAGGCGAGGCGCAGGAGGTCGAGGTCAATGGGCTTACGACCATTCAGCTGGTCTAAATCGGGTAATCTGGCCAGAGGAGACGCAGATGAAGGCCTGGTTGAAGAACGCGGTAGAAGTCATCCTCTGGTGGTGGGTCGGCAGACCGACCAGCAAGATGGAACGCAAGTGGTCGGAAGAGGCGGCCAAGAGACCAGCCCATCCGAAGCCGGGCAGGACCTTCTTGTAGGACCTTCGGATTTTCTAGAGATTCAAGCTGTCAATGCCGCCACGACAACGACCGCCAATGAGAGCGGCGTCAACAGCAAGAGTGCCCTCATAACCGTTTTCTGCCGACTCAACGCAACATCGGCATGTCTGATCGCATCCTCGATTGCAAAGAAGTGTCTCCAGGCGATCGAGTTGTCGTTGACATCCAACTCACGTGCGAATGAGAGGGAGTTTTCGGGGGTCGGAAACTGTTTGACAACAGCAGTCCATAAGCTCCCAAGCCCGACGAACACGCACAGTCCTGTGCCGGCAAGACCAACGCCAAGGGCCCATACGCCGGGGTCGGCGGTGATTTCGATGCCGATCAAAGCGCTGATGCCAGCAACGTTTAGCGCCGAAAGGAACATGATCTTCCCGTCGTAACCAGCGATTGACACCAAAAGCACCTGGAGGTGCCAAGCTGCAACTTCAAGGGAACTTGCTGCGCCCGCCAAAGGAAAATCATTCGGGTCTCTGCGGTCTTGATTCATCGAGCTTGATTACAACCGCCGGTAGACGCCCGACGATCCAGACATCAACTCGCCAAGCGCGGCGCGACGAATCAGCGTTAACGCTGATGTCACGGCCCTCGCTTTGATGGCCGCTCTGGTCTGGGCGAACGTGTAGCCCGTGGCGTAGCTCT
>MPNM01000028.1 GCA_002239025.1 Chloroflexi bacterium bin125
ATCCATCACTCCGAGCATCCCTCTCTCCCGACCGGTGTCGGCGCCCGCCGATCACAGGTTCGGGCTTGGCCACCAAGTGGTCTGGTTTTAGACCGATCACTGGCCGAGTTTTAGAGCGATCAATACAGCGCCACGGGGCATGGACTTCCTGTACAGCTTGAACCGACTGAACGTCGCCACATCGCGGGCGCAAGCAATGTGCGTCCTGGTGGGCTCGCCAGCATTGTTCTCTCCTGATTGCAGTACGGAACGGCAGATGCGCCTCGCGAACCCATTTTGTCGGTATCTGGAACTAGCGCTGAGTTTCGAGTTGTGAGTAACCCACCAATCCCAATGTAGCTAAGAGCTTTCGAGTAAACAGTCTCAGTAGACCAGTGAGACACTGTTACATTTTCCGCACCCCAGTGCGGCGGTGTTCGGTTGATCACGGAGAGTTCCTGTTTCCTCCGTGGCGAGTCCGAGTCTGAGAGCTATCGAATCGGGGCAACGATGCTGATCCCCGGACTCTCCGACAATCGTTGCCACATGGAACGTGGAGCCGAGTTTAGGCTTTTGCCCCGTCTCTACGTCTGATCAGTTCGGCACATGGAGAACTCCCAGGAAACACGAAGGCACCGAATGTCCACGATCCTGATGTGCCACCAATGACTAGCAGGACGGGCTCTGGACACGCGTACTGATCACATTGAGCAATCTCCTGCATTTGTGCACAGTCGCGGGGACTAGACGTCGGCCTCCCACTCGGGTGAAAATGCCACTCTCCCAGGTAGTACAGTCGCTTCCGTTTCCAGTAGCGATTGAGCAGCCGGTTCAGCCCCGCGACGCCCCGAAAGAACCAGATACGTCCCGCCTTGGAATCCGGTGTTGCTGGCAGCGCCTCAACGACCTCCGCGACCGTGTGCCGACGCGTATAGCTCCCAACTAAAATACCCCCGGTCTCGCAGTTCTTAGCCTCTTGACACCATCCAGAGATCTGGACCAATACTTCAGCAGGGATTCGAATCCCAAATGTCCCGTCTTCGGTCTCACCGAAAAAGTCCGATGTGCCATCAGGCGGCATTGGTCGTACGCAGTCCAGTGAACTGGCCACATACGTAGACCTGCTCAATCACAGAGAAATCACTCACTGTCGGTTTCCGGCTGATTGCGTTTTCAATCGCTTTGATCCCGGCTCCTGCCATCATCCATAGGTCGTCGACCCTAGCTGGAAAGAGGGGGTGCCAACAGCCAGTACCTTCCCAGGGCATATCGACTCCCCGATTCTCTTCGACTTCCTTGTGCAGCCATGGGCTGACGTCGTCCCAGTACTGCTCGAACGCAAACTTGGGACCCGTTGAAGCGAAGATGAACATCCTGCGAGCGAACATACCGAGAGACATGGAGACAACAACCGTGTTGTCAGTGAACTCCAACTCCGAGAGGCTGGCCAAGGCCTCGTCACTCCCAGTGCAGTCAATCACGAGGTCAATACCTGTGGCCCAACGCGCCGACTCCACTTCGTCAGCTCGTATGTGCTCTGGATATGCGGAGGCTCGGATATGGGGTGATGCGGAGTTGAGTCGCTTTGCTAACTCAACAGCTTTGTTCGCTCCCACAGAATTGAGGGTCAAGCTGTGACGCACCATGTTGCCTGCGTTGAAGGTGTCCCCGTCGCAAACGACGATATCGGTTACACCCCCTCGAACGAGCAGTTCACCTACTGCGCTTCCTAGCGCACCGGCACCAACCAATGCCACTCTGCAGCCTGCAAGAGTCTGAGCCAAGCGACCTCGCACAGCGAGTTCGTCGGTGCTCCAGTTCTCAGTGGGTAGCCAGGCGATTGGTCGAGAGTCTTCGAAAGCCTCCTTTCGATCCTGGTACCACAATCCTGTCTCGCTGTCGGGCCGAAATCCCTTCGGGCCTCGACGCGTCAATACTGGAAGCTCGGCCGCGAGCCAGTGCATCTGCATTGAGTCTCCACCAACCGTCGCCGGCATTGGGAATCCAATCAGGAGCACATGCTGCTGACTGTCGCGGATCCTTCGGACACCCTTGCGTAACAGCTCGTCGAGGACAATGTCCTGACTGGCAGTAGCGGCCCGCAGCTCTGACCAGGTCATTGGAGCCTGCCAGGGATCGAGTACGGGCACCGAAGAGACACGAATCCAGAGAGCTGGCGACGAGGTATCTGGACTGCTGCTGAGCAATGAACCCCATTGGACATTCCGCAACGGCTTCCTCTTAAGTGTCCTAAACGCCCGAACGACCCTAGTACCGTTTCCAGTTGGAGCCGTTGCAAGGTCAGCTAGGCCTACGCGCTCTGTGATTCCGGCCCATGCGTCTAGGTCGTCACTCGACTCGCCAAAAGCGATCGGTCCATTTCTGACGGAGCGGAAGTCGGGCAACTCGAACGGTTCACCGGGCCTAGCGAGATCGTGGGCCGCCGCACGCCGCAGCCACTCGATCGCGCGTCGAACGTGCCACTCAAGTCGCTTATTGGGATCGAATGGTTCGCTGTCGTAGGCGATCTTCCCAAGTGCCCGCAGGCCAGTGTCTACGCATAAGCGGCCATTCCGCCAATCCGAGTCGCTAGGCTCATCGCCGTTGTAGTTCTGATGCCAGAATGTGTGTGCTATACCGCCGACTCTTGCGGGATAGAACGCTATCTCGCCCCACGGGTAGCGTGGGGAGGCCTTGACATACCAGTCGGTGATCTTAGGGACGTATTCGTTCGGCTCGGTGTCGAGAGTGATCCGAGCATGCATCCACCAGTTCTGTGTGGTCTGCTCCCATTTCCAATCACCTCGGATCGCAAACCCATCAACTCTGTCGAGCGCGTCACGACCGGCCCTAAGGGATTCCGAGGGTCCGTCATCATTCTTATGCAAATCGGCCTCCTCCAATGCGCGATGGCCTGTTCCTCGGCGTGTAGCCCTGTGCGCCGCCGCCCGTTGCAGTTGAACCCTTCTCCACAGTGGTTCCGGAATCGTCGATCGTGACGATAAGTGGCACTGGAGACGAGGCAGATTCATGCTCCATCGTCACGTGGAGTTCGCCGCCATGAATCCGACAGACCCTCCGGTAGTAAGCGGCCGCCTGCCTGTGCGGTGGCTGGTCGGTGTCCTCGTCCGGAATCGGTTCGCTGGATGAGATCGCGATGCCTCCCGGCTGGCCTTGATCCTCGAGCAGCCAGGCAACGTCCTTCACAGGAGCCGTCTCCTCCTTGCCCTTCTCCGGCCCAAGAGAGAGGTAAGAGCAGTGGTGGGGTACCTTAAAGACGTCCCATTTCAATCTATCGTCATTCCCATGCGACCGAGTCACCTGGACAATCTGCTCCAGAATCTCATGTGGAGCGTCGCTGTTGAATAGCACCTGGGTTTCACTGGCTCCGGCGTCGAAGGTAGCTTGGAGGACAATCGCCTTAGAGTTCCGGTCCACGACCTTTCCGTCTTCCTTGTCGGCAAAAGGCGAGTGAACGAAGAACTCGACGCCGTCTCGGTGTTTGTCGTAGCTCGGAACTAGCTCACCAGCGTCCGTGATTAGATGCCGCCGAGAATCGACTGTGAGATCGTGTTCCTCGAGCCAATCCTTTAGTGCTTCTGGACGGGAGAAGACCCGAATCCCGGAGCCTTCCTTCAATCGATACCGCGCCTCTGCTTGGACGATACGACCCTCCTCGCTGAGACTATCCTTGCTCTCCGTAATCGCCGCCGCTGGAACCCAAAGGTCCTCGATTTTCACGCGTTCGCCACCTTGGTACTTGGTGGCGTGTTCGAGGTAGAAGAATTCCGCCGTACCCTGGATATGGTCTTGATCCAGGTGCGTGAGCGCCAACACGTCCACGCCTTCTCGATCGAGTTCATCCAGCCGTTCGCGAACCGCTTTGGACAAGTCGATCCTCTTATCATCGTCATCATCGGGGTTTCTTGTGTCAGCGAAGTCAATGAGCAAGAAAGACCTAGAATCCACCTCCATCTGACATGAATCGGCGTTGCCCAGCGGGTAAAACGTGAGCATGTGCATCCGGTCCTCCTAGCTGCTTCGGCTACTGCCGCGTGAGCGGATACAGCAGCATCATGGCTGGACATAATGGTAGCAGCTTTCTTCAGGCTTAGAGTGCTGGCATTTGCCAGTCACAGCTTCAGCCTAAGAGTGAAGAAGAAGCAAGACAGGCCTTCAGGCGGACCTCTATCATCAGTACGAGCGCTCTCAAAGCGCCCCACTGAGAGCGAGGACGTACTTTGATCGTCGACTCGCGAACTCCCACCGCGTGGCAGCCATTCGCCCCTTCGAGATTGTCCAAACCGGTCTCCCTTTCTCTGGCGCCCACTTTGCCTCATTCTTCACCCTGCGCCCAGCTTGAGGAGACCGGACGAATCGCGAATCTGAGTGACCGCGCTCTGCTGCTGGGCGAGGCCTCTTCGACACAGCGGAGTCGGTGAGGCATGGCGAATCCACAAAAGCGTCCCTCAGTAGGGGAGACAATGGCGCCCGGCGCCCTGCTTCGCGCCGAGCTTAGTAAGCGCCATATGAGCCAATCCGAGTTGGCCCGGAGGATGGGCCGGCCGGCTCAGTCAATCAACGAAATCATCAATGACAAGAAGGCAATAACCGAGGAGACTGCTTTGGAGTTGGAGCGGGTGTTGGGAACGCCTGCTTACGACTGGGTCGCACGGCAGGGGGCCTATCGGCTTGCGCTAGCTCGCCAAGTGGAACTTGAAGCTTTTGAAAGACAATCGGCCTGGCTCGAGCGTTTTCCTGTAAGAGAGATGGAGCGGCGGCAGTGGATTCCGCTCCAGCGTGAACCTTCTGATCAGGTACGGTCGCTGCTGCAGTACTTCGGCCTCGCAACCTTCTCCGCTCTGGATGTCCACCAAGCTGCAGTCGGATTCCGCCTGAAGGGTAGCCATCGTCTGGACTACGGCGCGCTCTTGGCCTGGATGAGGAAGGGCGAACTTGAAGGCGCGAAGTTGAAGACAGCTGACTTCAACAGAGGCCGATTCCAGCAGGCATTAGTCCTAGCACGAAACCTGACGAATCATCCTCCGCATCTTGCGTGGCCTGAGGTGCAACGAAGCTGCGCGCGCGCCGGCGTTGCCGCTGTCGTCGTCAAGGAGTTTGACAGAATGGGCGCCAACGGAGTCGCACGATGGCTAACCCCACGGAAAGCGCTGATTCAGCTCAACCTGCGTTATCGATGGGCGGATGTTTTCTGGTTCACGTTCTTCCACGAAGCGGCGCACATTCTGATGCATGAGTCTCGGCGAGTAATTGTCGAACTTGATGGCAACCCTCATCACGACGCACGCGAGGCAGAGGCCAATCACATGGCTGAGGAGCTATTGATTCCGGCAGACGACTGGGAACGATTCGTCCTGCATTCAGAGTTCGATCAGCAGTCAATCGTCGAATCCGCTATTGCTATTGGGGTCCACCCTGGAATCGTGGTCGGTCGACTTCAGCATCTGGGCCTAGTGCCTTGGCGTTCGAACCTCAACTCGCTTCGAGGTCGCTTGAGTTGGGTTTGATGGCAGCACTCAGGCAGCCTAGATCTCCATCGCGCCAATCCGTAGCCAGCGCACCTTGTGTCCCGGCTAGAAGACACCCATCGAATCGTCAACTCCGACTGTTCCTCGTAGACACGGTGACCTGGCAAGGATGGCGGCCTTGCAACCAGTGATTTCGAGATCGAGTTGGAAGCGGAAACTGTCGGTGTTGCACTTCCCGAGCTGCACGCGGACGATCCCGTGTACGCCGATTCGCCAACCGAGCGCCTAGACGAAGAGTGTGATGGCCGTTACGGAGGGAGTTGATGATGCTCGTTGCTAAAGAAAGGCCTCTTGATCGAAATGAAAATCAGGAAACGGCAAATCCGGCGGTTCGGTGGCGCCGTCTTCGTAGTATGACCTAATCGCCAAATCACACTGCAAGTAACCCCAATTGATGAGCATGGCCTTTTCCTCGACGCTGAAAGGATTCAAACGTGTTCGTATCGCACCAATGCGGGAAATCCACCCTTCTCCGATCGTAAAGGGTGACTCCAGTGGATATCGCACCGGAGATGTGCGAATGGTCCACATCGCGCCTCGCTTATCGCCATTTTCCAATTGGCCGACTAGGTCTTGGCGGCGTAGAGCTCTGCTTTGTTCAACCGCAATGTCGATCGGCCGCTTCGTTCGCTGCAAGAGCCTGCCGATCAGGCCGACTTGTCGTTCGGCATCGAGCGGAGCGCTTGCATCTGACACGAAAAGCGTCCCAAAAGATCGAATAGCATGGGTACCGAGGTTGTCGTACAAACCACCATCGGCGAGCGAGATCGACTTCTTGAGGTCGACTCGATCAAACAGGTCTGCGAATTGCGTGCGGCGAAAGTCGTTCGGATCCAGTGCAATCACGACAGGGGCGAAGAACAGTGGGAACGATGACGAGGCAGCGATGACATCCGACATCCGAACTTCTGGGCGCTCTACGGAGCCGAGTCTGTAGGTCCTCATCCGGGACTTGGAGAAGGTCCAGTTGCGACCAGTTTCCATGTGGGCCGCATTGAAGACGAACTCCGGCGAGTCTGGCAGGTCCTGCAAGGTCTGTCTTCCCACCAGTCCTCGCTCATACTGCAGGGAGAGCAAGTTTACGCGCGGCAGAAAATTGCTGACGGCAGCACAATAGTCGACATGCCGATTGCAGAACTTCCATATCGGCTCAACCACGACTTCGTGGAAGTTCGTTGCGACCTCTTCGTTGAACGATAGGCTCGACCAATGAACTGCCATCAGCCCCGACAGGATTGAGCCGCCGGAAACGGACGAGATTGTGTCCAATCGTGGAAGCAGTCCCAACTCGTTCAATCTCCAAGTGGCACCAAGGTGGAACAGGGTCGCACGGAAGCCCCCGCCTGAAAGAGCCAAGCCAATCCGGCCAGCATCGTCAGCAATAGGTCGGTCAGCCGGGCGCAGATCGATCAAGTGCTTTCCCCAATTCCTCCACGCCCCATAGCTGCGCTTGAGCTTACCTTTGGCATGCACCAGCGCCTAATCATGCTGGCCAATAAGACTCCGTTTCTACGCTCGAGTGCTTTCCCCGATCGCACCGATCTAGCCCGATGTTGAACATGAGGCCTACGCGACCACATCGCTTCCCCTTTGCTGCCCCACTCGACCCATCCTTGACTCTGCCGAGAGAGACCCCCCGCCTGTCAGACCAGCTGCGCCTATATCGCCACCTCCCAAACGAAAGTTCGCAGTACAGTCCCTCTTGGCCTACCACTCTTATTTTTCTTATGTTGAGCAAATCTTTGTGTTCAGTTTGATGGAGTCGGTAGCGGGGCTGGTCTGGGTTTCCTGGCCTACTGTGTTTGACCGGGTTGTTGTTCGGATGACCACCTACTGAATCTGCTCGGGCACGTGTCTCGCTGCCAACTGATTTCGCGTGTCTTTGACACGATCGCAACGAAGCCAGGTCTTGGCGGCGATTGGCGGAGGTCACCTGGGAAGTCCTGAACTGAACGTCTCTGACTCCGGTCAGCTTGCGCTGGTTGAGCTCCAACGAGAAACGGGACCTAGTACCCGACCGAGCCGGTGGTCTACCGTCATGCGTGCGACCCCAGCACTCCACTGACCGCCGAGTCTCACACCCAGATTGCGCCAACCAGATGATTCCGGCGATCTATTCCGAGTGGTGGGCCAATCTGGCGGTCGATGTTGGTGTGATTCTTCTGGCCGTCTTGCTGGATCGGTTCTTGCCCGAGCCTCCGGCGCGTTTTCACCCAGTGGTCTGGATGGGACGGATGATCAGCGCGCTCGAGCGATTCGCACCAGGGCGGCCGACCGGAGCTCTCATCTACGGCGCAGTAAGCGTCTTTGTAGTCATCGGAGCATGGGGAGCGCTGGCCTGGCTGGCCATGCTCGGTCTGTCTGAGCTGGGCCTCGTTGCATACCTGCTCGGCGGCGCGATCCTGCTGCGCACCAGCTTCACGGTCAGGGGACTCATCACCGCCGGCGAATCGACCCGCCAGGCACTCGAACATGAGGACCTGGAAGATGCTCGAGCCAAGCTGGTGAGCCTGGTCAGTCGCGACCGCGGCGAGCTCAACGCTCCGCTTGTCGCCGCGTCCGCGATTGAGTCGGTCGCGGAGAACACTACCGACAGCTACATCGCGCCATGGCTGGCATTCGCCGTGCTCGGCGTGCCGTTCGCGGTCGCCTACCGGGCGACCAATACGCTGGATAGCATGTGGGGCAAACGCGGCTGCTACGAGTACCTGGGCAAGTGCGCTGCTCGATTGGACGATTTGGTCAATCTCCTTCCTGCCAGGCTGAGTGCGCTCCTGATGCTGCTCAGTGGAACGCTGCTCGGACTGCCAGCTCATCAAGGCTGGCGAGTCATGCTGCGCGACCAACGGATTACCGAGAGCCCCAACGCGGGTTGGACGATGTCGGCGATGGCCGGCCTGCTCGGTCGGCGATTAGAGAAGAAGGACCATTACGACCTCGGCGCTGAGTTTCCCCGTCCTGAGGCTGCAGACATCGGTCGGTGCAATCAACTTGCCGCAGGAACCGCGCTGCTTGGCGTGATCGTGGCGCTCGGACTGCTCACCATTCGGCATTTGGTCACCGCATGAGCACGGTTCACGGAGGTATCAGTACCACAGATCTCCGCATGGTCGGTCTCACCGCCGAAGAAGTGCTTGATTTCAGTTCGAACATCAATCCGCAGGGAACATCCGAGCGTGTGCGGCAAGCTGCAGTCGCGGCCGACCTGGCCGCCTACCCCGATCGCGACTCTCTCTTGCTGCGAGAAGCGCTCGCCGGGAGACTGCAGGTAGATGTCGGACAACTGCTGATCGGCAATGGTTCGACCGAGCTGATTCATCTGTTGGCTCGAGCCAGACTGCGGCCCGGTGGTCGCTGTCTGATCTTTCTGCCAACCTTCGGCGAGTACGAAGCCGCTGCTGCGCTTGCTGGTGCACAGATCCATCGCTTGTATGCCGCCGAATCTCAGTCGTTCCGCTGGTCGATGGAATCAGCGCTGGACACCATCAAAGAAGTTCGGCCCGAGCTGGTATTCCTCTGCAATCCCAACAACCCGACAGGTGTCTACCTCAAGCATGAAGATGTGGCCCGGATTCTCGACGCCATCGGGCAGGACGGTCTGTTGCTGCTGGACGAAGCGTATGCGTCGCTGGCGGACCGGCGATGCGATTCTGGCTCCCTGCCGCTCTCCATGCTCCCGAGCGACAACCTGGCCATCCTGCGCTCAATGACCAAGGATCACGCAATTGCCGGCGTTCGGCTGGGCTACCTGCTGGCGACGCCTGGGCTGATCGACGCAGTGCGCAGCCTGCAGCATGCCTGGAGCGTCAACGCTGTCGCGCAGGCCGCCGGACTGGCGGCGCTGGATGACGAGGAACACATTGAGGAGGCCCGCGATGTGATCGCGGCGTCGAAGGAGTTCATCTACGAGCGACTCGGTTCAATGGGTATCGCGTTCACGCCTTCGTCGGCGAACTTCCTACTCGTCAACGTCGGTGACGCGGTCCAGGTGCGGACGGAGCTGCTCCGCCGAGGCATCGCCGTGCGTGACTGTACATCGTTCGGCTTGCCCCGGCACATCCGCATTGCGGTTCGCCAACGCGAGGAATGCGAGCACCTGCTTCGTGAGCTTCAGGAAGTAGTTGACCAATGAGCGAGCTTGCCAAGGTTGTCATGGTCCAGGGGACATCGTCCCATGCCGGCAAGTCGATCCTGGCGACCGCGCTCTGCCGCATCTTTGCGCAGGAGGGCTACCAGGTCGCGCCGTTCAAGGCGCAGAACATGTCGCTCAATTCGTACGTGACGCCCGACGGTGGCGAGATCGGCCGATCTCAGGCCGTGCAGGCCGCCGCGGCAATGGTCGAGCCCCGCGTCGAAATGAATCCGGTCCTGCTCAAGCCGGAAGCGGAGGCGCGCTCGCAGGTTGTCGTCATGGGCAGACCTCAGGCAAGGAAGTCGGCGCGCGAGTACTACCAACTGAAACAGCGGCTCTGGCCAACCATCACCTCCGCGCTGGACACGCTGCGCCGCGAGTTCGACGTAGTCGTGATCGAAGGGGCAGGCAGTCCGGCCGAGATCAACTTGAAGCAACACGACATCGTCAACATGCGGGTCGCTCGCTACGCGAAGTCGCCGGTGCTCCTGGTCGGAGACATCGATCGCGGCGGCGTCTTCGCCCAGATCGTCGGCACGATGATGCTGCTCGAACCGGAAGAGCGAGCCCTGGTCACGGGGCACGTAATCAACAAGTTCCGCGGCGACCCGTCACTGCTTACATCCGGGCTGCACTTGCTTGAAGATCACACGGGAACACCCGCGATTGGCGTGTTGCCCTACTTCTTCGACATACACGTCCCGGAAGAGGATTCGCTCGGCCTCCAGGACGTGTCGCCAGATGACATCCAGCAGCCGTTAGATGTCGCCGTGATGCGGCTGCCTCACATCGCCAACTTCGACGACTTTGATCCACTTCGGCACGAACGCGGCGTTCGCCTTCGATACGTCCGTAACGCGAGTGAGTTTGGCAAACCTGACCTCGTCTTGATCCCGGGCAGCAAGACGACCGTCGACGACCTCGAATGGCTTCGGACGCAGGGATTGGCTGACCTGATTGTTGGCGCCCGCGTTGCCGGAACTCCTGTGATTGGCATCTGCGCTGGATTCCAGATGTTGGGACGAGAGCTTCTGGATCCCGATGGTGTGGAGTCGAGCCAGCCGGTGACCTCCGGACTGTGCCTGCTGCCCACGTCGACCACGTTTCGGGGCGAGAAAGTGACGCATCAGGTCACAGCCCGCGTGGTATCGGGACGGGGATTGCTTGAGGGCGGTAGCGGCGCTGCGTTGACCGGCTACGAAATTCACATGGGAGTGCCGTCGACGAACGCAACGACCAACCCATTTGTGATTGAATCGCGTTCCGGAGTGGCCGCCGGCTCATCCGACGGCGCACTCGATGACGAAGGACTCACCCTTGGTACTTACATGCACGGCCTGTTTCACAATCGCGCCATCCGGCGTTCGGTGCTCGAGTTTGCAGCACAGCGCAAGGGCGTGACACTGCCCCAGGTCAGGGACGAGATCGATCAGGACGCCGAATACGACAAGCTGGCCGCACTCGTCCGTGAGCACCTGGACATGGCGCACATTCGCCGAGCGATGGGGTTTACTCGGCCAGGCTGAACGTCTCAGCTGGCGGGGCGGAGAAGTCGTCGGGCCAGAGGATTCGAGCCAGGTCTTCCGCGCCGCGAATGTTCCAGTAGGAGAGTGTCGTGAAGTGCTTGCTCTCGACGATATACACGGCGCCGTTCTTGATCGCCGGTACTTCAGCCAGCGCTTCATTGGTTAACAGGCTCTGTTGGAACTCCTCGGCGCCAAACGCCAGCGGCTGAGCGATGATGATGATCTCGGGCGCCATCGCTATCACACCTTCGAGGCTGGTCGTCTGGTTGCCCTGCACGCCGGAGACCTCCGCCGCGTTGATCCCCCCGGCGGCGACGATGACTCCACCCTCGGTCGAATTCCCGCCGGCCACCCAGAGGGTGTCCGAGTATTGGGTCAGAGCCAACACGCTCGGCTGAGGTGACTTTGCGCCGGTGATCGCGATCAATGACTCGTAGCGGGCCTGGACTTCGTCGGCGAACTCGAAGGCGCGTTGCTCCTCGCCGAAGATGTAGCCCATCAGCAGAATGCTGTTGATCCGCTCCTCAGGTCCCTGGATCAGATCGGTCTGGATTACCGGAATGCCGGCCCGCTGTAGTGCGTCGATGGCCTCGACCGGGAAGAACGGACTGGTCACGACGACATCAGGGGACTGGGCGATGATCACTTCTGGATCGCGCGAGATTTCAGCCTTGTCCTGAACCAGGTCGGCGACATTCGAGTAGGTGTGATTCTTTGTCGCCGATCCGACCGCAACCAGTCGGTCGTTCGGCACGAGGGCGAGTGTCATCTCATCGTGTCCGACCGAGGCGGTGATGATCCGCATCGGCTTGGCCGGAATCGAGACGATGCCGTTTAGACCCTCAACCTCGCGCGGCCAACCCGTATTGCTGGGGTCAACAATGCCACGCACACCTTCGAGCGTTCTCGTAGCCGCTTGCGATGGTTGCGACTGCTGCTCGGCACCCTCTTGCTCGGCCTGAGTCTCGGATTCAGTCTGTTGCTCCTGTTCGGCCCCAGACGTCTCCGCCTGACTCTGCGGCTCATCGGCTTGCTGCACCTGAGCTACTGCGGCGTCTGTCTCCTGCTGTTGCTCAGCCTCGGCTTCAGGTTGCTCGGCGGTCACAAGCTCTTGCTGAGCCTGAGCTTGAGCCTGCTGCTCTTCAGTCTGGACGGCAGCGCTCTGTGCCTCCGGCTGCGCCTGAGGCGGCTCTTCCGATGAACAGGCGACCACGACCAGTCCGACGACCAGTACCGCAAACCACCCGATCCAGCGCCAATTCGATCCCCACATGGCATCACCCTTCAATGGCCACGCCAACCTGATCCCAGGCGTGCATGGCAACCGTTGATCGCTGGCGGGCAAAGAAAAACCCTCCAGCGGCTCCGCTGGAGGGTTGGTGATCGACCTGACCGGACGAACGAGCCCGGAGATCGAGGGACCTCTCTGAAGCGGAGAGTTGTCACCTCTCGTCCAGGCAGGTCTCCTGGCTCGCGGGCGGATGTTACTGCTGGACCCTTCCCATCGACGTTTGGTTGGTCGACAGTGGGTGTCAGCTCTCCGTGTGGCTCACTCAATCGAGTGAGCCCCGCTTACAGTGGCGCTACCGCGTCGGATTCTCACCGACTTCCCTATTCTCCCGGGATGGGCACCTGGACGAAGAACGCTCGCGCAAGCCTAGCACGCGTCTGTGGGTACCAGCTCGCCAACAAGCGTCGCCGCTCCCCCACCAATCAGCCGCTGCCGATGGACAGCGACCAGATCTGGTAGCCGCCTCCGTGCATGAGATGAAACCGCATCGAGATGTTTCCCGTCCTGGGCGAACAGCAAACCGATCACTGTCCCGCTGTGTGCAACATTCACTCCGACGGCTCCACAGGCCTCGGCGATCGAAAGAACCTCCGGCAGTTGAGGCTTGGGCAGCACGGCCTGATAGGCCATCGCGCTCAGCGTCGCTCCGCGACCGACGAGTTCAGAATCGGCTGTTGCGATACCGGCTTCAATCAGGGCCAGTGCCCGACAGAATGACTCCCTGTGCGACCGCAACGTCGCGCGTCGGTCGGTTGCATTGAAAGCTTCTGTGTCGAGCGTTGGCTCGAACTCCAGGACCAGGACATTCAACGGAGGTGGTTGCCCAAGGCTCCGCCTGACGCTGCCGCCGAGATGATCGAATAGTGCGATCCCCGGAACCATGATTCCATCGCTCGGCTCGACAGCCAATGCAAGTTCCGCAAGAGTGTTCTCATCGATTGATCTTCCCAGCGCTGATGCGGTGGCGACCATCGATGCGACGATGTCGGCCGTGCTGCTGGCCATCCCTTTCTTGCGCGGGATTGGACTGTCGATGGTCAGCGTGGCGTCAAGGTCGGCGCGATCCAGGTGCTCGAGCACGAGTGCGACTGCGTGGACCGCCTTTGAGCATTCTGTCGGGCCGTCAATCTGTCCCTGGCCGGCTCGCAGCGTCACCGATGCGGTGGAATAGAGGTCAATCGGACAGGTCACCATCACGAGCGAGTCCTCGAGCATGCCCTGGGCCAGTTCACCGCAGGTCCCGGGAGCCCGAGCGACACCTCGCATTGCCCTAGTCACGAGAGCAGCCTAGCCGCCGCTCACCCATGCTCGGAGACTCAAACGCCGGAGAGCCAGCGAATGGCAGATCCTCGACCACCTATTGTTTCGCGGCTCTGCTAACTATCGATCCCGAGTGATTGCGCTAGTGAGGCAACGGGGGCAACGGCCTGCTCCACCGCGTGCTCGATTGCCCGCTGCCAATACTGCGCAACGGGCGCCAACTCCTCTTCGTTGAAGCGACGCTCTCTCATGGTGAACGAGTTGGCCGGGTAGACCAATGCGTCCATCGGTGGACCGACATCAGCCGAACTCGCTTCCGTGGAGTTGAACGAGAGCATGCCTAGTCGCAACGCCCGTTCCAACGAGGCCTCGTAACGCAGCGTGCGGTCGAGAACGGGTTTCCCGAACCGAGTGTCGCCGATGATCAGGTACGGCGTGCCCTGCGAGACCTCGACCCAGTTGCCCTGAGGATAAAGCAGGTAGAGGTGAGGTGAGTCATCCTCGGTCAACTGGCTGCCCACGATGCAATGCAGATCGAAGTGCAGTCCGGCCTTGATCAACCACTCATTGTCCTCGTTGTAGACCCGCCGCATCTCCTCGGCCAGGGCGTTGACAGCCTCGTACGAGCGTAAGAGCTGGTCGCCGCTCTCTCGCAGCCGCTCCTCGAAGTAGGTGATGGCCTTGTCGCGCACCGAGCGCAGGCCGCTGGACATCACGAACATCGCCCGCCCTTCGCCCTCGTGCACGGCGATCTTCTTGGCCGTCGAGACCTCGGAGCCGCTGGTGATCCGCGTGTCGGCGATCGCGATGAGGCCATCCTGGCACTTGATACCCAGGCAGAACGTCATTTCAACCCTGCTCGATCGTTAGTTGGCGCTGGTGTTGGCTGGCTTCGGGCTCTGCGCCGAAGATATCGTCCGTGATGGCCCGATCGATGTCGATCAGCCGCTGCTGGAAGCCGTCGAGAAACTCGTGCAGGCCGTCGTCGATGAGTTGCTCCATCTCCATAGCGCCGACATCCAGATGCAGCAGGGCAATGCCTCGCTCTGCTGCGGCCCGACGTCGCTTCGGGGTTTGCGCCGTTGCCTGTTGGCAGTGACGTTGAAGCGCCTGCACGCAGAAAGCGAGACTGCGCGGAAACTCCTGTGAAAAAATCAGCAACTGCGCCACCTGGATTCCGTCGACTTCGTTGTTTCCCATCCGACGGTACGCCTCACGAGCCGAGGCCGAGCGCAGCACCGCCATCCAATGAAAGCGGTCGAACGCTCCGCCCACAGCATCTCCGCGCGGAAGCAAGATGTGATACTTCGCGTCGATGATCCGGCTGGTCATGTCGGCCCGCTCGAGATACATCCCGCAGCGGAACCACTCTCGACCTTCATCCCTGAGCACGGTGTTGTCATAGAGGCCAAGGATCGTCTGCGTCCGCCGCTGAGTCTCACTACAGAACTCGTGAATGTCGTTGGAGATGAACTGCTTGCGCAGCGCGAGGGACAGATAGATCGCGTTGATCTCTTCCCAGACCTCGCGTGAAATGTGTTCTCGCAACCCGCGGGCCAGCTCCCGCGCCCGGACGAGGGTCGAACGCAGGGAGGCCGGGTTTTGCATCGAGTAAATCAGGAATTCCGAATGGGTGAGCTCGGGCGACTCAACCATCGTGTCCCAATAGAGCTGATTAGAAGCCGTCGTGCTGACCAGGCTGTGCCAGATCTCCTGACCGCTCTCCAGCAATACCTCGTGTTCCACCCGCGCCATGCGGGCGATGTTCTCGGCGCGCTCCAGGTAACGCCCAAGCCAGTACAGGTTCTCGGCCACGCGGCTCAGCATCAGCCCGGCTCCTCATTCAATACCCAGGTGTCCTTACTGCCGCCTCCCTGCGATGAGTTAACGACGTACGAACCCTCGCGCAACGCGACGCGTGTCAGACCTCCGGGAATCACCCAGGTCTCCTGGCCCGAGAGCACAAACGGACGCAGATCGGCGCGGCGTGGCTTAAGCCGGTCGCCGTCGAACGTGGGAATCGTGCTGAAGTGGAGCAGCGGTTGAGCGATCCAGTTGCGCGGCTCCGCTTCGACCTGGGCCAGTGTCTCCTCGAGTTCAGCGCTCGATGCCTGCTCACCGATAAGCACCCCATATCCACCGGATGCGTTGGCCGGCTTGATCACCAATTCACGCGCATGAGTGCGAATGTGGTCCAGCTCGTTGGGGACCAGTGGCGAGTAGGTCTCGACGTTCGGCAGAATCGGGTCCTCGTCCAGATAGAAGCGGATGATCTCTGGTACCCACCGATACACGACTTTGTCATCGGCGACGCCGGCGCCGGGTGCATTGACCAGGCTCACGTGCCCTCTGAAATAGGAGCGCATGAGTCCCGGCACGCCCAACATTGAGTCGGCCCGGTAGACCTCGGGGTCCAGGAAGTCATCGTCGATGCGTCGGTAGATGACGTCGATCCGCTCCAGTCCGGTGGTCGAGCGCAGGTAGACGAAATCGTCATCTCCAACCGTCAAGTCTGAACCCTCGACCAGCGGAATGCCCATCTGGTTGCTCAGAAATGAGTGCTCGAAGTAGGCCGAGTTGTAGATGCCTGGAGTGAGCAGCACTGCTCGGGGCTGATCGCCGCTGTCTGCCGGTCGCACGGAGAGCAACATGGCCATGAGTTGGTTGGGATAATCGGCGACGGCGCGCACGCCCCCGCGAGGAAACAGATCGGGCACGACCCGCAGCATCACGGTGCGGTTCTCAAGGACGTAGGACACGCCGGAAGGCGTCCTGAGATTGTCCTCCAGCACGACCATCCCTTGTTGCTGGTCACGCACCAGATCGCAACCGGCGATGTGCGCGTAGATATCCAGAGGAGGCCGAAACCCGGCCATCTCCGGCTGGAACCCCGGGGAACTGAGCACAATATCTTCCGGAATCACACGTTCCTTGAGTATCCGCTGCGACCCATAGATGTCCAGCAGAAACAGGTTGAGCGCCTGTAGTCGCTGTTTCAGCCCGGCTTCGACGTCCGACCATTCTTGCGCGCCGATGATCCGGGGAATCAAGGAGAACGGAAAGATCCGCTCTGTGCCTTCTTCCTCCGAGTAGACGTTGAACGTGATGCCTGCGCTGAGCAACGTGAGGTCCGCGCGTTCCTCACGTAGGAGGTGGTCTTCCAGCGACCAGCCTTGCAAGATCGCGCCTAGATCGCGGTACTCATCGCGGAACGCCCCTGCGTCATCAAACATCTCGTCGTCCGACGAACCAACAGACTGATAGCCCTGAAAGAGATCCTTCGTCATAGCTTGAGCCTATCGGTGACGGTGCTATGTGCAGCAGGCGTTTCCCAGCACGACGAACCGAGGTTGCGCAACGTTGTCAGCGCCCTTCACCAGCACACACCGGCGGCTGGTCGACGGACCGACAATCATGGCCGTCACGTGGAGTGCTTGGCTGCCGTTAGTGAGACGGCGACGCGAGGAAACTGGAGCGGAACTTGACACCCCAATGTCCGTCCTGGTTAGTGATGATCCAGAGCGTGTCGAACTTGTGATAGACCGTTCCGTCGGCGTGGGTACGGTGATTCTGGAGTGCGCAGTGGGCCTTGTCGGACCCTTGCTGCACGACTTCCATGACGGCCGTGTCGGTGTGATGCCAACCTTCCGCCTCGAGTCGCGACTGCCCTCGACGGCTGATTTCGGCGAACTCCTCGGGCGTATCAATCTGCGTGAAGACACCGTTCCAGAGGCGTACGTGTGGATAGTTGAGCGCTGACGCCAGCCGCTCATGATCCTGCGCGTTGAACGCATCCTGAAAAGCATCGACCGCTGCTCTCGCGTGCTGCGTGATGTCGGACATTTCGGCTTCCTCCCCAACGTTCGAAGCGATCAGCCGCGGCTTTGTTACCATCGGCCAACCTGTGAAATGTAACCGGCCGGAGGCTGCTCAAATGGCCATTCCCACGATCGACATCGAGGCATACCTGGACGCCGACCACCTCGCGGCGATTCGGGCGTTGCCTGTGCGTGAAGATCCAGGCGATTTCGCGGCCCGGCGTGCATCAATCGCCGAGCTGCGCGCGGCAATGCCGGAAGTTCAGCTTCCTGAAAACGTTGTGCTCGAAGACCACATGGCGCCAGGCCCCGAAGGCGCGCCCGATGTCATGGTGCGCACGTACCGTCCCGCGTCGTTGCCAGCGACCGCTCCAGCGCTCTACTGGATCCATGGAGGCGGGATGGTCGTTGGCGACGTTCAGATGAACGATCCGTACTGTGCCGGCATCGCCTCGAAGCTGAACGTGCTCGTCGCCTCCGTCGAGTATCGCCTGGCGCCTGAGTATCCATTCCCGGCACCGATCGAGGACTGCTACGCGGGGCTGCGTTGGCTCGCGTCGTCGGCCGACGCATTGGGTATTGATCGCGCACGTGTGGCGATCGGTGGCGGCAGCGCCGGCGGTGGACTGGCGGCCGGATTGGCACAGGTCGCTCGCGACCGCGGCGAGGTTGAAGTCTGCTTCCAACTGCTCGTCTATCCGATGCTCGATGATCGAAACAAGACCCGCAGCAGTAACGCGATCGTCGATTCCCGTGTCTGGAACCGCACCTCCAACCTCGCCGGATGGGACGCCTATCTCGCGGGCAATGCGGGAGGCAAGGACGTCTCTCCCTACGCGGCACCGGCTCGAGCCACGGATCTGGCGGGGTTGCCGCCTGCGTACATCAACGTCGGCACGATGGATCTGTTCATCGACGAAGACATCGCCTACGCCCAGGCGCTGCTGGACGCCAATGTGCCGACCGAGCTGCACGTCTACCCGGGAGCCTTCCACGGCTCAGCCAACATGGCGCCAAACGCCGAGATCTCAAAGCGCTGGCGCCGAGACGAACTCTCAGCCCTCGACCGCGCGCTCAATGGACCGCGATAGCCTGACTCAACCGAAGATTTCCCAACACACCAACACGGAAGCGGACCTTATGGATTGCGGAACTTTTCTGCTGCTGCAGTCGCCGGGCGGACAGGACCATACTGAGGTGTTCTCCCGAGCGACGGAGATGGCCCAGGCTGCGGACCGGCTGGGCTTCGACAGTATCTGGTGCGCCGAGCATCACTTCTCGACCTATGGCTACCTCTCTCGGCCCTTGATGTTCGCACAACACCTTGCGGCCCACACCGAGCGGATCCGCGTCGGCTCGGCTGTCGTCGTGCTGCCACTGCATCATCCATTGGTCGTGGCCGAGGAGATCGCCACCGCCGATGTCCTCAGCGGTGGCCGCCTCGATGTGGGTCTGGGCCGCGGCTACCAGCGCTATGAGTTCGACCGGCTCGGCCACACACTCGACGAGAGCCGGGAACGCTTCGATGAGTCCGTCGACATCCTGCTCAAGGCATTCGCCGGAGAGCCGTTCTCACACGAAGGCAAGTACTACTGCTTCGACGAGACCAGCATCTTTCCGATGCCGCTGCAGCAGCCGCACCCGCCAATCTGGGTGGTCGGCCAGAGTCACGAGTCAATCGCGGCAATCGGAGAACGTGGCTTCAACCTGGTCTCGGGCGGCTTCGGCATCCCGATCGAGCGGCTGGCGGACTTCCGCGAGACGTTTGACCGGGCGATCCCGGATCCAGCGAAACGGAAATCGGTTCGAGTCAGCACACAACGACCCGTGTACGTCACCCACGACGAATCAGAGCTGCCGGAGATCGTCGAGCAGGCACGCTGGAACATGCGCGTGACCCTGAGTCTGCGGCAAGGTCTCGCGCGCGTCGAACACGGCCAGGCCGTCGCAATGCCCCTGGACTCGGAACCGACCGCCGAGGACCTGCTCGACCGCTACTTCGTGATGGGCACGCCTGATACGTGCATCGCCAAGATCAAGCAGCTACGAGAGGTCATGGGGACCGACCACTTCAACGCCAACTTCTGGTTCGGCGACCTGTCACAAGAGCAGGTGCTGGGCTCCATGCAACTCTTCGCCGAAGAAGTCCTGCCGGTGATGAGGTCGGGCGAGATTTAAACCTTCAACAGTGCACAACTTCCCTTCTCCCCCCTTGCGAGGGAGATGCCGAAGGCAGAGGGGGGGCTGCCCGTTGGCCCTATCTGGTCATCGCCAGCCGACCCCCCTCTGTCACTCTGTGACATCTCCCCTCGCAAGGGGGGAGAGGGGAATCGGAGGATATGCATCAGTCTCTTGCAGGGGGAGCTGCCGAAGGCTGAGGGGGTCCCACTCCCCATCGACAATGCCGTAAACCACCCATACGGTTGGTCGCTCCCCCATGTGAACGAAAACCTAGGCCCCGCCAGTCACATCAATCGTGACACCCGTGACGAAGTCGGCGTGTGATGACGCGAGGAAACAGACGACGTTGGCCTGGTCGACCGGTTCGGCGAGCCGGCCCAGGGGGGTTCCAGCGGCGGCACGTTCTTGCAGCTCCGCCGACCGGCCCTCCCAGTGCCGACGAATACGTTCGGTGAGCGTCGCTGAGGGTGCAATCGCATTGACATTGATCCCTGAGGGGCCAACCTCCAGCGCCAGCTTGGTCGTGAAGGCGATGATGCCGCCCTTGGCCGCCGCATAGGCTGAGGAGCTGCTGGCGCTCTTGCCTCGTCCGGCGATCGAGGCGAAGTTGACGATTTTGCCGCCGCCCTGCTTCGTCATCTGCGGAATCACCGCGTGACAGAAGAGGAAGGTGCCGCTGAGGTTGAAGTCGAGCACCTGCTGCCACTCCTCCATCGTCAGTTCATCGGCTCTCGCGGCCGAGTTGTCGATGATCGTCGATCCACCGACGCCGTTGATCAGGATGTCAATCTTGCCGTAACGATCGATCACATCGGCGACGACGGCATCGACTTCGTCCTGCCTGAGCGCATTAGCGGGATAGGCATGATGCGGCCCGCTGCCAGCCTCCGCGAACGCCTGCATCGCGTCGTCGAGTGTTTCGCGGTCGTAGTCAACGGCGGCGACTATGCCGCCTTCGGCCGCAATGATCTCCGCGCTGACGCGGCAGATGCCGTTCGCGGCTCCACTGATCAGCGCGACCTTGTCTTCAAATCGGGCGAATGAGTTTTGAGCCATATCACCGTTCCTTGTCAACGCGTCGCGGACTTTGCCTTGTTTCCCTCTCCCTCTGGGAGAGGGCTGGGGTGAGGGTCCCTGCTTTGGCATTTTCGTGGCGTTCGGCTGTTGCCTGCGGCCCGGCCCTCACCCTAACCCTCTCCCTCGGGGAGAGGGGATCAGAAGGCAACGTCGGCTGTTCGCACCCCCAGGCACTTAGCGACCCTTAAATTCCGGCGCCCGACGCTCGCGGAGGGCTGCCCTGGCTTCGTCAGCATCTGCTGAAGTGGCGAGAATTGGTGAGGCGTTGGAAGTAAGCACTGCCGTCGTTTCAAGCGTGCTGTCCATAGCCGCCCGGATGACTCGCTTGTTAATCCAGCTCACCATTGGCGGATTACGCATGATCCGGTCGCACAAGGCCCGGACCTCTGCTTCCAGGTCATCCGAAGGGACGAGCCGGTTCAGTACTCCCCACTCCGCCGCGGTTGGGCCGTCGAGATGGCCGGTGAATGCGAACTCGAGCGCTCGCCCAAGGCCGGCCAGCCTGGTCAGGTAGTAGGCGCCGCCGTTCTCGATAATCTGACCGACCTGCTGGTAGGCGATGAATCGCGTCTTCTCGCTGCCGTAACGGATATCGCACTGCAGCGCCATGTCCATGCCGAAGCCGGCGGCGACGCCATTGATCATCGCAATGGTTGGCTTGCGGATGTACGAAAGATCCTTCATCAACTTCGTGATCCCGTAGTAGAAGCGCTGCCGCGTCGCGTCCAGACCACCGGCCTCGTACGGAGCGTTGCCGAGCGAGTTGTCGTCCGGTTCAAACTCGCCAAGGTCCGATCCACGCACATCCACACCGGCGCAGAAGCCGCGCCCGACACCGGTCAGCACAATCACCTTGACATCCGGATCGTCGTCCCCGGCTCTCATGTATTCGCCGACCTTGGCCAACGTGCTGGTCCGTTCAGTACTGCCGACGGCGGCGTTGAGCTTCTCCGGTCGATTGAACTTGATCCACAGGATCCCGTTGTCTTCCTTCTCGTAGACCAGGTACGGGACAACCTCGAGTTCCTGCATTTGACCCCCTCCAAACGGCTCGGCGGCTCAGATTGGAATCGAGCCTAACGCCTCAGGTACTCCAGGATGTCCTGCTGCTCACGGGATTTGGCGTGCTCACGTATGAAATCCTTAGACTGCCCAACTGAACCATGTGCCGAGTGAGGACAACTGCGATGACTACAATCTCCGCTCCGTTCGCTTATGTGGACACGACCTGGCCGGTGCTTGAGCGCATGGCCGAGGCGCATCGCCGTAGCTGGGAGATGCTCGCCGCGCTAGGTGAGTGGTGGACGGGCGCTGAGCGCATTTCGATCGCCGCTGAGAGCCGGCGTGCGTCGGCATTGGTCGATGGCCTGCCCGATCCCGGTCCAGGCCCGGCGGAGCTGCCCGAGGCTGCCACCTTCGCAGTCCACAAGCTGATCGCCGATCTGCCCAACGTGACGAAGGACTGGTACGACGAAGTCACCACGGCCGACGGGATGACAGACGCTCACTACATTGAGCTCCTCGGCGTCGTCGTTAACGTCTGGTCGGTCGACGAGTTTCATCGAGCGCTTTCGCTGCCGCTGGAACCGCTGCCGGACCCAATCGCTGGGACGCCTGGCGGGATCCGTCCGTCCGGGGCGAAACCGCATGGCAGTTGGCCGCCGACCGTCTGGCCTGATGATCTGGACGAGCGTGACCTGGACATCTACGACGGAGAAGAGCGCGCCGCGAACGTGCGTGCCGCGATGAGCCTGCACCCTGACAGCGTCCGCTGGCTGGGCGATCTGTTCGACGCGCACTATCTCAGTTGGATCGAGATTGGTGGGGAACAGGAACCGTTCCGTGTGCTGACACGTCCCCAGCGCGAGCTAGTCGCGGCGAGAGTATCCGCGCTGAACGAGTGCTTCTATTGAACGATTTCACACGTAATGCTGCTCGGTCGGAGCAGCGAAGGTGACGACTCGGTCAATCTCAACGGGACGGTGCGAAACGAAGTCGACAGCGGCGTCGAGCACGGCGAAGTCCTGCTGCGCTACTCGGACGCAGCCGTGGGACGCACCGCGAACCTCGCCGAGGCTCGTGAGGTAGTCAACACGGCCATGGGGCCAGACGCTGTCGTCGATTGCGCCGCAACCATCGCCAACTTCCAGCGCATGGTCAGAATCGCCGACGGTTGCGGCATTCCCCTCGATTCCATCTCACGTCGTGAGTCGGAAAAATGGCGAGAAGGTCTGCAGATCGACGGGTTCCGCAGTCGCCTGAATACGTTTGCCTGAGAACGGGTGATGTAGCGACTTTCAATCTTCCCCTGGGAGGGTTGAGCCTTGACCCAATCCCCTTCTCCCCCCTTGCGGGGGAGATGCCGAAGGCAGAGGGGGGTCTCTGTTGATCAGCCCTATCTGGTGATCACCGGCCGCCCCCCCTCTGTCACTCCGTGACATCTCCCCCCGCAAGGGGGGGAGAGGGGATAGCGCGGCTCGGGCGGTAACAGTCATCTCTTGACATTCCCAGCCATCATTTCAACAAACTTCATTCAACAACGACAGCCGCGACCGCCTCCAATAGCCACCGAGCAATCGACGTCATCTCAGCATCCTGATTTGGCTGACCAAAGACCTGCACTCCCACAGGCATTCCCTCGACGCTCACCAGCGGCATCGTCACGGCCGGAGCGAAGAGCATCGAACTGGGGAAGTTGAAGACTGGATCGCCGGTCGGTAGCGGGGCAAGCGGCTCGCCGGGCTGATCGCCTTGCCAAATGTGAGCGGGTCCGGGACACGACAGCGTGATGATCGCATCGGCCGATCCGGCCAGCGCTGCGTGCGCGGCCTGCGCAACTTCCCGCGACAGCATGGCCACGCGATAGTCGTCAACAGACATCGATTCGGCGTGCTCCAGCGCGGCCTTTGCTCGCTCACTGACGCCTTCCGGATGCTGTTTGACCAGATTGCGCGTGGCCCACTGATTCTCCCAGTTGGTGATCGAGTTGCAAACCGCGGCGGCATCGCTAATCGCGCACTCCAGCTCTTCAACCAGCCGATGATCACTTCGTCGCAGCAGTTGGATATCGAGGTCGGCCAGTTGATCCAGTACGGCAGCGAACCCCTGTTTGCTCGATGCATCAAGCCCGGCCCAGCCCTGCGTTTCCAGGACGATCAGCCGCTCCGGCTTGCGGGCTGCCGGCGTGGTCGAGGGGCCATTGAGTCCGGGCCAGCCGCGATCTCCGCCCGCTCTGCGGGCAATCTCGATAGCGACCTGCCACATATCCTCGATGCAGCCGGCGTGGACGCCGTGGGTACTCATGCTGGTCGCTTGTCGCTCTCCTCGATTGATGCCTCCCTGGCTCGGCTTCAATGCGACATTGCCGCAATATCCGGCCGGTCTGATGATCGATCCGCCGACCTGCGACCCGATTGCTGCGGGGATCATGCGCGCTGCGACCGCCGCCGCCGATCCCGACGATGAACCGCCGGGCGAGCGCTGAGAGTCGAACGGATTGGTCGTTGGACCGGGATGCGATCCGCCAAGCTCGGCCGTGACCGTCTTACCCAGGATCACTGCGCCGGCCTGGCGCAGCGCCCACACGGCCGCGTTGTCCCGCTGCGGGAAGTTGCCTCGGAACGCCTCGCAGCCGAACTCGGTCGGCATGTCCTTTGTCTCCAGCAAGTCCTTGATCCCGATCGGCATGCCGTCAATCGGAGACAGAGGCTCACCAGCCGCCCAGCGCTGCGCGCTCGCCTCGGCCGAAGCGCGTGCCAGTTCAGGATTGAGATGGGCGAACGCCTGCACCACCGGCTCTCGCTCCTCGATCGTGGCCAGGCAGCGCTCGAGGAAGTCCTGTGGACTGTCTTCGCCGGTCTTGAAGCGTTGCGCCGCGTCATGAAACGTCAGCGCTTCGTAGGTTGTTGGGTCGTATCTGGTTGAGGTGGACTTCGTCATCATCGAGCCTCCAGATCTTCACTGACAGCACGGTACAGACACGTCTGCTCATGCACTTCGATGCAGGTGAACATGGCAGCTGGCAGCCACTCAAGCGGCAAGAGGCGTCTTCGAGCGGAACTCGGCGGCGACATCTTCCATCGTGCGGAAGCTCACGCCCTCATGGCTCATCATGTGCTCGATCAGCCGCTCCAGCATGAGCATCCGGCTGCCTTTGCCGATGCACTGCGGATGCATCGTCAGCACCAGCACTCCCGAACCGACCTTGCGGTAGAGATAGTCAAACTCGGCCGCCCAGATGTCGTAGACCTCGTCAGGCGAGCGCATCCCCTCGAGCCCGGTCCGCAGATCATGAGTGAAGTAGGGCCAGTCGTCCAGATTCCAATCGAACGGCAACTGCACCAGATCGACCTCGCGACCAAACTCGTGCGGCGCATCTGTCCTGACAACATCGCCAAGCCGGCAATACGTCGGCTGGTAGTCATTCGGCGCCATCGAGCTGTCGTACGAGAATCCATACTCCAGCAGCAGCTCGAGCCATCGTGTCCCGAGGTTGCCGCCGGGTAGTCGCTGGCCGACGGGTGGTCGACCAGAGATTCGCTCGATGCACTCAATCGAGCGCTCAAGAATGGCGCGTTCGTCCGCTTCGGCCCGTCCCGATGACGGCGCTTCGTGGCAATATCCGTGGTAACCGATCTCGTGGCCGGCCTCGGCGATGCGCTGGCAAATGCCGGGAAATGTGTCGATCGTGTGGCCCGGCATGAACCAGGTTGTCGGAATCTGCTGCTCGTCGAAGAGTTTGAGCAGGCGCTCCGCCCCAACTTCGCCAAACTCGCCACGGGCGATGAGGTTCGGCGACTTCGACTGTCGCGGACCAGTCCAGATAGAGATCGCGTCGAAGTCGAATGAGAGGCAGACGTTGACACCGTCAAGCATGGGCGCAGTCTACAAGCGCTCCCGGCGGTAGCTCGCTCCGATGCGATGTGCCCGTTCTCGCTGTGCTAGCTTGATTTTCCGCACCACCCGCTGAGGATTCTTCCATGATCCTCGAAGGCGCAGAGCGCAGGATTTCATCCTGCTGCAAGGCCCGTATCGACAGCACAGCAGGGCCAGGAGACGCACCATGACTACAGACCAAGCGACAGTCGAAGCCGGATCAATTGCCTTCGCCATGCGCTACCGCGATGACATCGCTGGCGACGAAGGACTGTGCATCGAAGTCCGTGCCGATGTCGAGGGACATGACACGGAGTTACTGCGCTTCGACTGCTTCCAGGTCGCGCCGCACTATCACTACGGTCCCGAAGCCGACGACGAACGCCTAATGCTCGACCTGACCGCCGCCGGCGATTCCCTCGACTGGACTCTGAGTTGCTTCGAGCGGGGGCGCCTGCGCTCAATGATCGAGCGTGCCGGATATCCGTCGGTGGCAAGCGGGCTGGATGAGGATGTCGTCGCGGGCGCAATACCTAAGGTCGTCAGCAAGGCACACGAAATCGTGGATTCCCGGGCGAGCTAGGGTCGGTTTCCGTCGTAGAATTCATCACAAATGCTTCGTCATACCCGCGCTTGACGCGGGTATCTCGCAGTGGCCAGAACACTGACCGATCAATCGAGACTGCTTGCTACTAGATGCTGCCCTGAGGCCAATGCTATTGATGAGAAGTGCTCAGCGATATTCCCGCGTCAAGCGCGGGAATGACGAAGAAGTTGTTGGCGGTTGTCGCCCAATTGAACAGGCCGAGGGTCATTGAACTTACTCGTCCGGCTGCTCAGCCTGCAGCGCGTCCAGCACCACACGACCTCTCGGCGACAACTCGTATCCGACCTCAAGACTGATCGTCAGACCAAGCGCCTTGAGCTTGCGTATGTCGGCCTTGAACTTCGCCGTCTCGCGACCTTGATCGGCCGCCAACTCAGCGGCCCGGCGACCCGGAGTTGACGCGATCGCCTCTAGTGCTGCTTGCGTCCACGGTCCGTGTTGGGAGCGTGCGTCCATCTGTCCGAGGCGCTTCGTGACTGCGACCAGTTCTTCAGAATCGAGACCAGCCTCGGCCGCGAGAATCTTGCGCGGATCATCCTGCTCACCCAGGCAGTGGAATGCGACGCGATAGAGCGGTGCGCTTGCATCTCCTGACTTGCGCTGGTTGCGTTCAATCGCCATCAGCACAGCGTCAGCAGAGTCATGACCAGCCGCCCACGCGTCCTCCACCGAAATCTGCGACGGCTCGATCTGATCCACCGAGGTCACTTCGATCACATATTCGCCAACACGGTATCGGCCACCCGGCCGAGCCTGGGCTCGGCGCCAGTGGCGAAACGTCAGCGTCAACTCACCACGCGCAATGGCATCCTTATCGCCTTGTCGAAACTGCATCTGCGGACCACTTCTACTTTTGCCGAACCCCTTGATTCTCGCGGATCGGCACGGGATCGTCGTGTTCCCTCCCCAGCTAGCCTGACAGCAGTTTGCGCTCTGTCGCCATTGCGCATAGGTTCGCGTACGGGTTTCGAAGGAGTTAGCTATGACTTGGCAGCAGGAGATTGACGAACTGGCGCGACGACATGCGCTGAAGGAGGCCATGGGTGGTCCCGAGGGCATCGAACGCCAGCATCGACAGGGCAAACTGACTGTGCGTGAGCGGTTGGATTTGCTGGTCGATCCGGGCACGTTCGACGAGATGGGCAAGCTCCAGGGTCGCGCGAACTACGACGATCGCGGTGAAATGACCAACTTCACCCCGGTTAGCAGCGTGCGCGGTCTGGGCAAGGTCAACGGTCGGCGCGTCTATGTCCGTGGTCAGGACTTCACTGTTCGCGGCGGATCGGCGCGCACAGACGACGGCGGCGTCGATATTGGTCATGGCCACCCCGACCCGACCGAGTTGATGTTGCCCTCAGTCAACTTGATCGACGGCGCCGGCGGTAGCGTGACCGAGTTCTCCGACCTGGGTCGCACATACATCCCCGATGGCGGACAGTTCGAGCGCTACTGCAAGGTGCTCAACATCGCGCCGGTCGCATCAGCCGTGCTCGGGCCGGCTGCTGGCGGACTCGCGCCCATACCGTGTCTCAGTCATTTCAGTGTGATCGCCAAAGGCACCGGTCAGGTCTTCCCCGGTGGACCGCCGGTCGTGAAAGCGGCGCTGGGACTCGACATCGACAAGGAAGAACTCGGTGGCCACAAGGTTCACACGAGGATCAGCGGCGTCGTCGACAACGTCGCCGAAGACGAGCCGGCAGCCATTGAGCAGGTCAAGCAGTTTCTCAGCTACTTACCCGACAACGTCTACGAGATGCCGCCGCGAGGCGACACCAGCGATGATCCCAATCGCCGCGACGAACGCCTACTCTCGCTGATCCCTCGAAACAAGCGACGACCCTACAACCCACGGGTGATCCTTGAGGGCGTGCTGGACGAGGGCTCGTTCTTCGAGATTGCGCCGGATTACGGGTCTTCGCGGATCATCGGCCTGGCCCGCGCCCACGGCTATCCCGTGGGAGTGATGACCAACAACCCGAACCAGCGCGGCGGCTCGATGGATGTCGCCGCCGCCGAGAAGTCTTCGCGACTCGTGCAACTCTGCGACACCTTCCACATCCCCATGGTCGTGCTGATGGACGATCCCGGATTCCTGGTCGGACCAATGTCGGAGGAGCAGGGCATCGAACGAGCAGGCTCACGGCTGGTCTACTCGATCGTCAACAGCAAGATGCCCTGGATTTCGTTCATCTGCCGACAGTCGTTTGGGCTGGCCGGGAGTCTCCAGTTTCGTCCCGGACCGCACCTGTTCCGCCGCTACGCCTGGGTCTCGGGACACTGGGGATCGATGCACATCGAGGGCGGTACCAGCGCCGCGTTCCGCCGAGTGATTGAATCCGCGCCCGATCCGGAAGCGAAGCGGCTGGAGCTCGAAGAGACCTTCCAGCGAATCTCCTCGCCCTTCCGAACGGCGGAAGCGAGCGGTCTCGATCTGATCGACCCTCGAGACACACGTGCGCGCCTCTGCGACTTCGTCGAAATGGCGCAGGGAGTGATCAAGACCCAGCTCGGTCCCGGCTCCGG
This sequence comes from Chloroflexi bacterium bin125, assembly GCA_002239025.1. GTDB lineage: Bacteria > Chloroflexota > Dehalococcoidia > Bin125 > Bin125 > Bin125. The sequence goes on from MPNM01000028.1 coordinate 28,819, forward strand.
CCCAACCTTCCGTCCGTAGACGGGCTGTTGATGGTTGGTTTCGAACACATGAGGCGGTGCGTACAAATCACTACCTCGCCGATACGGAGCGGGACCCCTCAGCCTTCGGCAGGCGGCAGGTCCCCCTGCGAGAGATTCTCCCCTTCTCCCCCCTTGCGGGGGAGATGCCGAAGGCAGAGGGGGGGTTCCCTGCCTGGTGGCCCTATCTGGTCGTCGCCAGCCAACCCCCCCTCTGTCACTCTGTGACATCTCCCCCCGCAAGGGGGGGAGAGGGGAATCGGAGGTTGTGCATCGGTCTCTGCAAGGGGGAGCGGAAAAGGCCGATCGGCTCACTCCCCTATTCCGTCATTCCCGCGCTTGACGCGGGAATCTCGCTGAGTGGTGCTTAACCGTGGCGTGCCTCAGCCGACAATCGGCAAGCCCTCGTCGCGCCGGACTTCGTTGATCGTCTCCAGCACGCGCTGCTCGAAGGGGGCGTACTGGACTTCGAACTCCTCAACCAGCCGAGAGTTGTCCATCAGGTAGAGGCCCGAGGCGTCGTGCCCGCCCTCGTCCGCGCCGAACGTGATTTCTGCATTGGGCAGGTACTGCCTCACCGCGTCGGCAAGGTCGCCCATGCTCGTCGAGTGTCCGCCCGAGTTGTAGATGGCGTGAGCGGTCTCTTCTGCAAGCGTCACGCGCACGAAGACCTCAGCAATGTCCTCGACGTGCAGCGGCAGCGTCATGGTGTCGCGATAGGGGAAGCTGACGGCCTCCTCTCGCGCAGGCAGCACCTGGCACTGGACGTGATTCATCGAGCCGCGCACCTTGTCGGGTCCGGTGATGTTGGCCGGCCTGATGCCCGTGATTGCCATGTCATAGGCGCGGTTGTACCAGTCAGCCTGGTGTTCGTTGAAGGTCTTTGAAACCGCGTAGATTCCGGTGCCGAGGCGAAGATCGTCCTCCGTCACCATACGCTCGCCGTGCAGGCGCTGAGGCCCGTAAACAGCGAGCGAGCTGGCGTAGATCACACGGCGAATGTCGAGAATCCGAGCCGCCTCGAAGCAGTTATCCATGCCCAGGATGTTGATTCGCACTTGCGGATGCGGGTCGCGCTCGGATGCCCCGAGAACATAGGCGAGGTTAATCACTCGGTCCGGTTTCGCCGCGACCAGCGCCTCGACCACATCGTCCATCACCGTGATATCGCCGTGCGTGATCTCGATCTTGTCTCGCAGAGGATCAAGGACCGGCGCGCCCGGATTGATGTCCATGCAGTGGACCTCATGTCCATGCTCGACCAGCCGTCGCATGACCCGTGGTCCGATGAATCCACTGCCGCCTAGCACTGCAATGCGCATGTTGGGTTCACTTTCTACAGGAGATCAGTATCAGTTGGCGGCAATCTAGCACCGGCACAGTCCTCGAAGAGGGGACACATAGATCCTGCGCCAATTGCGTGAGGTAACGACCGAAACTAGCTCTCTCGTTGTACCCCCTTGTGAGACCGCCGCATGAGTCCCCTTCTCCCCCCGCAAGAGCCTGATGCATATCCTCCGATTCCCCTCTCCCCCCCTTGCGGGGGGAGATGTCACGGAGTGACAGAGGGGGGTCGGTCGGTGAGTACCAGATAGAAGTTGCGGACAGCCCCCCTCTGCCTTCGGCATCTCCCCCGCAAGGGGGGAGAAGGGGAGTCATGCATCAATCTCCACAAGGGGCAGAGGGGGAATCGGAATGTCGCTTCGCGCACTCAGGTCCCGTTCGCCGACTCCTGCGCTATTGCCTCAGCGGCGGCGTCTTCGACGATCGTTCCCTTGAAGAAGTCGTGGTTGTTGTGCGCATAGAGGCGGAGCTGATTGGTGAAGGCGAAGTCTCGGAAGTCCTCCGGGCTGATGACCCCGTTCTCGACCGGTTCGTAGGCTTCGGCGACCGCCGCCGACATGTCGGGCACGTCCCAGTGACCAAGGTCGGTGCTCATGAATGCGCGAATCTTGGCGCCGAACGGGTTGACCTGATCATTGAAGGCCCAGGCCGTGATCGGGTCATCGGCCTCGCAGCCGAAGTAGAACGACGGGATGAAGCGGTCGTAGAAGTCTTCGGCACGCTCGATGTTCATCGCGGCGAAGTTGTCCTTCAGCTCCGGTTCGACGTCGGGCGCGGTCATGCCCAGCGTCCGCGGCAGGTTGTCCAGCCTGCCCTCGGTCAGCTCGCCGCCGTAGCGACTGAATAGGTCTTGAGCCAACTCGACGTCGAGGTTGGCCGGGTCGAGGTTGTTCAGTTTGTCAATGCCGCGCTTCTCCCAGCGCGCGATGATGTCGGCATACACGCGAGCACCGTGCGCCACGCCGCCCTCGAGCAGCGCCACGCGCAGCTCGGGGAAACGGGTCGTCACGCCGCCCATCAGCATCGACTTGCAGAGCACCTCACCGGCCGCCGCGAAGTGACCGATGTGGTTGTACATGTAGTTCGTGATCGAGGAGCGGTCGGTGAAGCCCATCCCGCCCGAGTGCGAGGCGACCGCGAAGCCCAGGTCCAGGCAGCGCTGCCAGAACGGGTCGTAGTCGTAGTCGCTGTCGATCCCGAACGAGTCGATCCAAGTGACTCGATTGGCCAGCTCCGGATACTTCTCGGCCACGGCGGCGACGGGGCGCCTGACAAAGGCCGGCATCTGGGCCACTTTGAGACCCAGGGAGTGCGCGTGCTCGAGCTCGGCCAGTCCCTCTTCAGGGGTGTTCAGCGGGATCACGGCGGCCACGGTCATCCGATCGGAAAACTCGGTGTATTGATCCGCGGTGAACTCGTTGAAGGCGCGGCAGACGGCTTGACGTATCTCATCATCCTGCATGTGCGGAAAGCCGAGACCGATCGTTGGATAGAGCACCACGTAGTCCATGCCGACCTCATCCATCCGCTCGTGCAGCAGACGTGGCATCATCGCCGTCGCGCGGTCCAACGTGTTCTCGGTCGGCAAGGCCCACCAGGGCGGGATCGTCACCCGCTCCGCGCGGCGCTCGTCCCAACTCATCGCCGCCCAGCGACGGCTGACGCTGGAGTCGCGATAGCGCTTGACGATGTCGGAGCCGCCAACGTCCTTGAGATAGTCAAAGAACGTCGGCATGAACTCGACGATGTGGGAGTCGCCATCAATGATCGGATGGTCGAGATGGGCACGGACGGCGGCAGAGGCTGATTCGGTGTTAGTGGTCATGGTGGGGTCTCCAACTCAGCTAGTGGTGTCGCTGAGGATAGTGAGTTGGCCAACCTGGCGTATCTGGGACGGGTCCACTTCTCCCCCTTGCGGAGACCTTCAAAAGCTCCCGAATCCCATCTCCCCCCTTGCGGGGGGAGATGGGATGGAGTGACAGAGGGGGGTCGGCTGACAATGACCAGATGAGGAATCCGAACATCGGACCCCCCTCTGCCTTCGGCATCTCCCCCGCAAGGGGGGAGAAGGGGAGTTTTCAAGGGTCTCTTTGCGGGGGGAGAAGAAAGCACGGCATCCTGCAATCATCTAGTAGATCCCAGGCACGATTCGATAGGGGACGCGCTCCTGGTACTCGGCCCATTTCTCCGGACCGTACTTTTCCGCGCAGGCCCGATCGTCTTCGATCTGACGCCAGATGAACATCGCGAGAGCGAACGCCAGATAAGTCCAGGCCCAGGGATTGCCAAAGTGGCCGAAGGTCAGCGCGACGGCAAGGCCGAAGAAGATCTCGCCCATGTAGTTGAAGTGGCGAGCCTTGCCCCACAGTCCACTGCAGAGAATCTTGCGCTCGCCCGCTTCGATGTATTCCTGCTCGATGATGCCCAGGAACTTGCGCTCGGGGAATCGCTTGAACATGTACTTCTGCAAGTTGGCGCCACGTGAAATGCCCCATCCGATCAGGAACAGCAGGGGAGCGCTGACCAGCCAGAAGTACGTCCAGGCGGTCGAGAACTCGGGAGCAGGGTGCGCCGCCATGCCCCATAGCGGCAGGATGAACAGCCAGCCGTAGACCACGAGTCCGCCCCAGAACAGCTTGAACCCCGTGTTCTCCTCGATCAGGTCGTAGGTGTAGAGCTGCACCCGCTCAAAGATGAAGTAATCGAACACGTAGAACGTGAAGATTGCTGCGTACATGTAGACGCCGAGATTGACCTGGCCGGTGAACTGATCGTGGTGCCACACCGCACCCGACAGGGAGTTGAGTGCCAGCATCGTCCCGCCGACGACGTAGAACCACATCTTCACATTGATACGTTCGCTGAACAGCGATACTTCCTTCACTCGGCCGAGATAGAAGGCGATAATAGGATTCTTGACTTCACCCTGGGGCTGACTGAGGAACGCAATCAGCGAGAACACGGCGGCAAACGCCGTGCCGCCTGCCACCGACCAGATCGAAGCTCGATAGAACCAATCGCGCGGCATCCCGGTGACCTCTGTCGCCCAGACGATCACTGCGATCACAAAGACCAGCATCCCGTTGAGCTTGTAGTTGCGAGGCTGTCCGGTTTCAGGATTTATGACGTAGCCCGGAACGCGACGGCCGGGCAGGATCAGTTGCACAACGAAGAACGCGGCAAAGATTACTAGCGGCGTGAAAAAGGCCAGGATTTTCTCAGTTGCAGTGAGATCGAACAGGTGCTCCAGACCAAGAGCGTCGATCATGGCTGAGTACCCCTTCTATCCGCCAGCAGGCGAGTCGAGTGCCGGTACTGCCGCTCAGGCTGTATTGCTAATCTAGGGCCTGTTCACATTGCTAGCAGCATGTCGTAGATGAGGACCAGGTGGACGGCGGCGAGGTAGATTTGGTCCAGTTTGTCGCTGCGGAAGGCAATGCGATGGAAGCGCTTGAGGCGGCAGAAGA
>MPNM01000008.1 GCA_002239025.1 Chloroflexi bacterium bin125
CAACGGCTCGATCCGCGCATACTGCTTGTCGCTCAGCGTCGTCTGATAGGTCATCTGGTCACCTGGACCGCGCCGCCATCCGCCTCCCACTCTGGCACATCTACGCCGCAATGTGAACAGGCCCTAGCTTCATCGGCTACCCAGTCGGCCACTACGTCTTCGTATGGAACGGTCTTCAAGTTTCCGCTCTGGTAGCGCTCCAACGCCGCCTCCGCGATTGCCAGGTCTTCGGCCTCTTCTTCGGGGGAGTAGTCCTCAACTCGTTCCAGGAATCCCCGCCGGCACAACCCAACTACGGCGACGGCGATAGTCACCGCATCTTGCGCTTCATCAAGGGTGTTCTCAAGGTAGTCCGACTTGTGGTGCCGCACCTGAGTGCGCCAGAGTTCGTCCAACATTGCGGCCAAAGCGGTGACGGTCTCCTCGCCGCGAAACCGGGTGTCCCATTTCTCCGGCTTGTCCTCAAGAGCCCTAATGACTTTGCCAAGTGTGGGCGTCGGATGCTTGGGAATGACGATTGGCACCAGGATGCTCTCGATCGCTTTTACGGCACTATCGAAGGCTTCGACGGCGCTCGGATCGTCCCGTCGCCAGGCCGCCGTGCACGCGTCCCGAAGATGTGTCGCGGTTGCATCACCCATTGCCAAAGCGATTCGCATTTCCTCTTCTTCTTCTCGCGGAAGACGCCGACGCAGGGTGCTTTCCGCCCGGTCCACCAGATAAGCCGATCCGGCGTCAGAGAGAAGTTGCTCTAGCTCAGTGATTCGAACTGGCACCAGATTGCCCTCTGCAACCAGCCATTGCGCAATGTTGAGCATCATGTCGGGCTTCTCGCGCACCATCGAACTCAAAATGTCGATAGGACGGTTGCCGAGCACCAGACGCATTTGGAGACTCATCCGATCGCACATTTTTGGGTTTCGTTGTAAGATGCCGGAGCACCATTCCCATAGGTGGGGCGCGAGGTGGGGCGTGACGCGTTCGTCGAGCGCGGGAATCTCGTAAGCTTCAAGGCCCTGCTGGGCGGTGAACGGCACGTACGGCTTCGGTTCCGTCGTCATCTCTTCCACGCTTCTCCCTCGCCAGGTGTGCCAGCACCGAGTTGGATTGTAGCTCATGCGTCCGCACGGATGGGCTAACGATTTGCGCCGTCACAGCCGTAGGTATTCGCTCCTCTTCCTGCTCAGCCTATGCGATTGCCGTAGGCTCTTGCCCACCCTCTACACTGACTCCACGACCTCTGACCACCCTCCGAATGGAGCTGAATCCCATGAAATTCCATTGGTTCAACCTGATGCCCTGGCCGCATCTGCCCGACGACTTCCGCGAGACCAACCGCTCCGTCTGGGTCGATGTCGACTCCAAGCTCTATGACCCCGTCGAGGGCCACCGCGTCTACAACGAGTACCTCGACCAGCTTGAGTACGCCGCCTCGCTCGGCTTCGACGGCATCGGCGTCAACGAGCATCACCAGAACGCCTACGGGATGATGCCCTCGCCGCAGATCATGGCCGCGACGCTGGCTCGCCGGACGCAGGACGTGACCCTGCTGTTGCTCGGTCAGTCGATTGCGCTCTACAACCCGCCGACCCGAGTCGCCGAGGAGATGGCGATGCTCGACGTGATGTCGGGCGGTCGCCTGGTCGCCGGATTCCCGGTCGGCACGTCGATGGATGACAACTTCTGTCTCGGCTCCAACCCGGCCACGCTGCGTGACAAGTATCGCGAGAACCACGACCTGATCCGCCGCGCCTGGGAGGACCCTGAGGTCTTCTCCTGGAACGGCGAGTACAACAAGATTCGCTACGTCAACATCTGGCCGCGCCCGATTCAGAAGCCTCCGCCCATCTGGATCCCCGGCGGCGGCTCGGTCGAGACCTGGGACTTCTGCGCCGAGATGGGCTACAACTACTCGTACCTGTCCTTCAACGGCTACGTCCGCGGCGAGGCCCTGATGCAGGGCTTCTGGAACCGACTGGGCGAGCTCGGCGTCGAGTTCAACCCGTTCCAGGGCGCATTCGCGCAGCAGATCGTGGTCGCCGAGACCGACGATCAGGCCGAACAGATGTACACCGAGCACCTGCAGTACTTCTTCGACAAGTGCCTGCACGTCTACCCGGGTTTCGCCGACGCTCCCGGCTACCGCACCGAGAACACGATCCGCGCCGGACTCCGCGCCGGCGGTGCACAGGGTCTCGGTATCGCCCACACGCTGACCTGGGATGACTGGGTGCGCGAGGGCTACATCGTCGCCGGTTCTCCGGACTCGGTCACCGAACAGATCGAAGCGCTGGCGACCAAGCTGCAGGTCGGCCACCTCGTCGCGCTGCTGCACTGCGGCAACATGCCCGACGACAAGGCCAGGGCCTCAACCAAGCTCTTCGCCGAGCAGGTGATGCCGCGGGTCAAGCACATCTGGGAAGACTACGAAGACCACTGGTCGCCAAAGCCCATCGGCTCGCAGCACGTCGCGACGCCCGCCCCGGTGCTCAGCGCGAACTAACGATTCGTCTCGATACGGCGCCAATCAGCTTCCCGCTGCCTTGCAAGAGACTGATGCATGACCTCCAATTCTCCTCTCCCCCCCTTTGCGGGGGGAGATGTCACGGAGTGACAGAGGGGGGTGGCTGGTGACTAGCGGATAGGGCTGCCAAACAGGGATCCCCTCTCTGCCTTCGGCATCTCCCCCGCAAGGGGGGAGAAGGGGAGTAATGCATCAGCCTTACCAAGGCAGAGCAGAGGCCGACAGTGAAGTTCCACTGGTTTCACGGGATGCCCTGGCCGCATCTGCCGCCTGACTTCCGCGACCGATCCAACTCTGTCTGGGTCGACGTCGACTCCCGCTACTACGACCCAATCGTCGGGCACCGCCTCTACCACGAGTACCTCGACCAGATGGAATATGCCGAGCAGGTTGGCTTCGACGGACTGATCGTCAACGAGCACCACCAGAACGCCGTCGGTCTGATGCCCTCGCCTCAACTGATGGCGGCGGCATTGGCACGACGCACAACGCGGGCGGCAATCATCATGTTGGGCACCTCGCTGCCGCTCTACAACCCGCCGACCCGGCTGGCGGAAGAGTTGGCCATGCTTGACGTTCTTTCCGGCGGACGACTTGTGGCCGGTCTGCCGGTCGGCACGACGATGGATGCCTGCTTCGCGTACGGCGCCAATCCCGCCACGATCCGCGATCGATACCGCGAGCACCACGACCTCGTAATGCGTGCGCTCTCCGAGCCAGAGCCATTCGCCTGGAATGGCGAGTTCAGCAAGCTGCGCTACGTCAACATCTGGCCGCGACCGATCCAGCAGCCGATTCCTGTCTGGATTCCCGGAGGCGGCAGCGCCGAGACCTGGGACTTCTGCGCCGAGATGGGCTACAGCTATTCGTGTCTCTCGTTCGACGGGCGATTCCATGCCGAAGAGGTTCTGGACGCCTACTGGTCGCGACTGGCCGAATTGGCAGTGCCGTTCAATCCCTACCAGGGCGCAGTCAACCAGACATTCGCGGTCGCTGAGACCGACGCCGAGGCACGCGAACGCTACGACCCGCATCTCCACTACAACTGGTACGTGGGCAAACACCTCGATCCACGCTGGGCAAATGCCCCGGGCTACACGAGCGAACGGACCATGCGGGAGTCGGGCGCGGCAACCCAGGCACCGCCTACGCCTGAGCCGAGCTTCGATGAACGCATCGCGAGCGGTACGCTGATTGCCGGGTCACCGGAGTCGGTGACCGAACAGGTCGAGGATCTGGTCAAGCGATTGCGGGTCGGGCATCTGATCGGCGTCTTCCAGTTCGGGGACATGCCGACCGAACTGACCAATCGCAACACCCGGCTCTTCGCCGAACACGTGATCCCCAGGCTGCGGCATCTGTGGGGTGAATATGTTGACCATTGGTCGCCCACGCCGCTCAACAGACCAGAAGCAATCGGCCGCGACCAAACAGAATCGAAGACATCCGAACAAGCTGAAACGCTGGAACTCGCAGGAATCAACTGATGGCTGAACTCAAGACCCTAGACCTACGCCCCGGCGGCCAGACCGCCCACGTCTGGGAAGGCGGCGACCCCGCCTCGTCGGCGCTGCTCTTCCTCCACCCGGTCACCGGCATCCCTCGCTGGGGAGACGCCCTCGAGGCGCTGGCCAAGGACTTCCATGTCATCGCGCCTTACCAACCGGGCTGGGGTCCGGCCAAGGACGACCTGCCCGGCGTCCGCGACGGACTCGACCTCGTGCTGTTCAACGTCGACCTGCTGGGCACGCTCGGCGTCGACTCGGCTCACGTGGTCGGTATCAGCATCGGCGCCTGGATTGGCGCAGAGATTGCGGCCATTCGGCCCGACGCTGTGCAGTCGCTGACGTTGGTCAACCCGCTTGGCCTGTGGTCCGAGAATCACCCCGGCGAGGACCTCTTCGCGCAGCACCCAGGTCACCCGACCGCCGTGCTCTTCAGCGACCCCGACAAGCGCGCCGAGCTACTGATGGAAGGCCGTGACGCGCTCGATGCCTACGTCGAAGAGTTGCTCGACCTGCGCGCCTCGGCCAAGTTCCTCTGGCCGATCCCCGACACCGGAGTTGGACGCCGCCTGATGCGGATCGACACCCGAACGCTCGTCGCCACCTCCGCCAACGACAACATCGTCGCGAAGGAAATGGGTGACATCTGGCGAGCCGCGATCCCCGGAGCGCAGTCAGTCGAGCTCGCAGACTCCGGCCACCTGGCAGACCTCGAAGCCCCCGAAGCCCTCTCCAACCTCGTCCGAGACTTCACACTTTCGGGAGCATGACGGCCTAGGATCTGCTCCTCCTCGACGCCGTGAACCCAGATCAACCACTTCCTGTGCCCCATTCCGCTCTCCCCCCCTTGCGGGGGGAGATGCCGAAGGCAGAGGGGGGGCGCTCCCCATCTCACCCTCGAGACGTTCCTGATCTTGTTGCTTTGCTCACAATGTGACGAGAGCTCGGACGGTCAATCCCATCGGTGCTGAGACACCAGGCCAGGCAAGCGGAACCAACCCCGCGGCACTAGCATCCCATCTGTATGGGACGTTCATGTCGCTGCGTCGTGTTGCTGCTGGCCGTCTTGTCGTTCTTTGCGTTCAGTGCGACGGCCCTGGCCGATGATCCTGAGCCATTGACGGTCTCAGCGAGTTCCACTCGTGAGACCTGCACGATCGGTTCCGTAACCACGCTGGACTACAACATCGTCGGAGGGGTCCCACCCTACCAAGTCACGGTCGACGGTCGGGAAATCGAGCAGCACTCCGACCCGAACTACATCCCCTGTCGGACGTCTGAGTTCTGGTGGCCGCTGGAGGAACTTGGCGGCGACGGCACGCAGCGAATCAGCGTGAGAGTGAGCGATAGCGCGGGTTCGCGAGCGTATGCCCTCGCCAAAGTTCGGCACGTGCCGCCGCTTCCGGCTCCCAGGTACGTGGAGGTGACGAGTGGAGTGGACGGACGCTCTGCGGCGCACTTGACCGTCGACTGGAATGTCCCATACTTGCCGCCCGAGCAACGGACCGGTGAAGCTGTCATTCGCCGGCGCGTCAAAGGAAGCAATGCATGGACAGTTGAGCTCCATCAAGGAGAGCAAACTTACGGTTTCACCTACCAAACTTCCTTTCGCGTTGACTCGCCGCCTGGCGGAGAGCAGCAGGAAGTACAGGTTGCACAGATTCGCCACCCGCACGATCTTCAGGCACCGGACGCCTTGCGCTGGTCACCGACAGCATTGGTCACGACCGCAGCGCATCCGCACGAGTTGCAAGCCGAGGCGACGCACGACGCGATCACTCTGAGTTGGGGTCCGCATGCCCCGAATCTCACCTACGTTGCTGAACTGTCGGCGGTCGAGGCGGACCCGTACCGATCTCGGAAGAGAGTTCGCGTTACGACTGGTCCGCTGTACCAGGCACGATTCGCCGACTTGCAACCTAACACGCTGTACGGAGTCGCGGTGTACCGCGATGATGGGCGTGATTGGCCGACCGTGCTCGACCAACATCGCTTCGAGATACGCACCGAACCGGCGCCCGAGGGCTGGTCGACTCCTTCGTGGATACCAACCAACATTACGGCAGCCGCGACTGACGGTGAGTTGGAGGTGACATGGACACCGCCTTCGACCGGCGCCCGCCACGAAACAACTGTTTGCGCCTATCCGAACAACAATCCATTTGGTCAACGATGCGAAACAGTGTATCCGGGCCAATCAAGTGCTCGCTTACGCCTTGCAACTCTAGGATTTGGCGGCACATTTCGAGTTCGTGTCGAGACCCAGACGATCCCGGCTGGGAAGAGCCAAATTGACATACACGTACCGACTTACGACACCAACTTTCCTACTCGAGGCGAGCCGGCGTCTGCACCTCGATTGACTGACTTCTATTGGATTCCCACGCCTTGGAAGGACTTCGTCGATCCACACGTCGGGGACTGGACATTTGAATGGGATCCTGACGGCGCAGAAATCTCTGAAGTTTCCTGGCAGCACCGAGGTCAGTACGTCACTCGCGAAGCTCGTATCGGACACGTCTCAATGGAGCTGGCAGAGGGGCATGTTCCTGAAGCGGTCCGTGTAAGGCTGTTGCGAGAGGGAGTATGGACTCCTTGGTCAGCACCGGCAGAGGTGCCCCAATTCACCAGGCCTATTGGCAGACTTCGATTCGCAGAACGAGGTGATGTTCTGCAGTTTCGATGGGAGCACCCCGAAATCGATGTCGAAGTCGAAGGATATCGAATTTACGTGCGACGGAATCAGGGACCTGAAGAGGTGTTTGATGTCGGTCGTCAGACCACCGCCGAGATATCGATCAGGCCGAACGACGAGGAGTATTGGGTGAGTGTCGCTCCACTCATCGAAGGGTATGGGGAACTAGGACGGAGGCAACCCGACAGCTACAAGCTGTTACCACTTACATTCAAGATGAATGCGCGCTTTTCGCCTTGTCCAGCAGAGCAGCGGGCGCCGCTTCTAGTTCAGTGGAGCATCATTGGCGGCGCGCGTCCGTTCATCGTGTCAATGGGCGACGCGCTGGGGTTCAAGACCGAAGAACGTAGTGGCTACTTCGTCGTCGAATGTCAAACAGAGGCAGATGGCACAATGTCAGACATCTCAGGGTGGGTCATCGATTCGACTGGGCAAACCACGGTCGAGTACGTCGAGACCTACGACTCCTGGTACGGCGGGGGGCACCAAGACGAGAGCTACCGCGAGATTAGTTTCGGCCCGCGTAGCGTTCATCGTGACCACATTCTGCTGAGTTGGAGTTGCCGCTATTGGCCCTTTACCGCTGTACTGCGTTGGCGAGAAGACAGTCAAATCGATTGGAGATATGTCCTTGAGCTTGAACAACAGCGGCACGATGACTACCTCTGTCGAGGTGCTTGGCAGGGTCTCAAGCCTCTGGGCACCTACGAGTATCAACTTGCTCGGTATGAACGGTCGGAACAGCTCAGACGACCTGAGAGGCTGCAGTGGTCGCAGGCTGAGACGGTGACGACGCCTGGTGATGCTCAAGGCCTCTCAATCGAGAGAGATGGTGAGACGATTACCGTGCAGTGGCTGCGGCAGCCTGAAGCATGGGCGTATCTTGTTGGCCTGCGCGCCGAAGGGCGCACATGGTGGAAGCGATATGACCCTAGCGGCGAAGCGAATGAAACTGTCTTCTTCTATCGAGTGCCCACTGACTTGTCTCTAAGCGTAGAGCTCATTAGCCCTCCTCTGGAAGATGGTGAAGAAGTGAGATCGCAAGGCTACGACCCAAACATCGCTTCCGGCCACTAGCTGACGTGCGTCGGAACCTCGCGCCGATACCCTGTTTCCGAGATGGGAGCGACTTCATGACCAACTTCGGACTGACTCTGACCAACCGCGGCGTTGTCACTGGCGATTCCTCGCTTGAGGAGATGTATGACCTGACACGCCTTGTCGACGCGGATGAGCGCTGGGACTCGGTCTGGGTTGGCGATTCGATTACAGCCAAGCCTCGGCTGGATGCCCTGTCTCTGATGAGTGCGTTGGCGGCTCGCACCGAGCGCGTTCGGATTGGGCCCGGCTGTTTTGCCACGACTCCGGTGCGACCGGCGACGCTGCTCGCCTATCAGCTCGCGGCGATCGATGTGATTTCCAACGGACGGCTGACATTTGCCGCCTGCATGGGCGCTGCCGACAACTCCGAGTTCGAACACTTCTGCGTGCCCGCCGTTACCCGTTCGGGTCGGATGGAGGAGGCGATCGAGATCATCCGCCTGCTCACCTCCGAGGACAACGCGTCCTACCACGGCAAGTACAACGACTTCGACAACCTGACCATCGAGCCGCACTCGATCCAGCGGCCGATCCCGATCCTCGTCGTCTCCAATCCCAATCCCAACGATGCTCGCAACCGGGAGCGCGGTCTGAGCCGCGTGGCCCGGCTGGGCGACGGCTGGATGTCGACGACGCTGACGCCGGAACTGCTTGGCGAATACCTCGGCGACATCCGCCGCTACGCCGCCGCCGCCGGCCGTGAGCTACCCGACGACTTCGATGTCGTCGCCTTCCACTCGGTGATGATCGACCACGACCGCGACGCCGCCTTCGCTGAGGCCAAGCGCTTCCTCGACGACTACTACTTCCTTGACCACTCCGAGGCGATGGTCCGTCGCTGGTGCTCCTACGGCCCACCCGAGCAGGCCGTCGAAGACATCCAGCGCTACATCGATGCCGGCGCGACGACCGTGCTGCTCAGGATCTGCAGCGGCGATCAGACAGGGCAGTATCAGCGGATCTCGCAGGAAGTCCTGCCCGCCTTCGTCTGAACGCACCAGCCCTTCGCAGTCACTACCCTGCTGACGCACGAACGGAGGCTCAGCGTGGTCAACTTTGGACTCACACTCTCGAACCGCGGTGTCGTCACCGGCGCGTCAACGCTTGACGACATGATTGCCCTGGCCCAGCGAGCCGACTCCGATGAGCGCTGGGACAGCATCTGGGTTGGCGACTCGATCCTGGCCAAGCCTCGGCTTGATGCACTGACGCTGATGGGCGCTCTGGCCGTGGTTACCGACCGCGTGCGGATTGGCCCTGCCTGCTTTGCCTCGACGCCGCTGCGCGACGGCCTGCTGCTCGCCTATCAGTGGGCGTCGCTCGACTTCATGTCCAACGGCCGCACGATTTTCGCCGCCTGTATGGGGCAGGCCGCTCCAGGCGGCGGCGACATGCTGCACGAGTTCGAGGCGTTCTGCGTTGCGCCGGAGTCGCGAATGAAACGCATGGAAGAGGCAATCGAGGTCATGCGCCTGCTGACCTCGGAAGACAACGTCTCCTACCACGGCGAGTACAACGACTTCGACAACGTCACCATCGAGCCGCGTTCGGTCCAGCGTCCGGTGCCGATCTGGGTGACGTCGAATCCGCGCCCCGATCTCACCCGCAACCGCGAGGCGGGTCTGCGCCGCACAGCGAGGCTCGGGGACGGCTGGATGACGACATTCCAGCCACCGGCGATTGTGGAGGAATACCTGGCTGATATCCATCGCTACGCCGAGGAAGAGGGCCGGCAGCTCGGCGACGACTTCGAGACCTGCGTCTACTACAACATCAACGTCAATGACGATCGCCAGGCTGCCCTGGATGAGTCACGCCGCTACCTCGAGGCGTACTACACGACCACCTACACCGACGACGCCCTCAGCCTGTGGGTCGCCATGGGAACCCCCGACCAATGCATCGCCGACATCCAGAGATACGTCGACGCGGGAGCCACGACGATCACGCTGAGACTGGTCGGTTATGACCAGCAAGCCATGTACGACCGAGTCGTGAACGAGGTCCTGCCAGCGTTTGGCTAGGGCGTGTTCACATCGGCGCTGCGAACCCATGCAGCGCGCATACCCACTCCCCGCTCCCCCTTGCAGGGGGAGCTGCCGAAGGCTGAAGGGGACCCCCCGGCTTCCCACATAAGAACATCAGCACTACGCTATCGACATGTCAACTCTGAACGTCGCCAGCCGAACCCTCTTTCACGGTGACAACCTGTTGTTCCTGAGGGGCATCAACTCCGGCATAATCCAACTGATCGCGACCTACCCGCCGTTCAACAAGAGTCGGGATTTCCGTGCGAGGCCGGGCTCTCTTGCCGCGGGCGCCAAGTTTGATGATTCGTTCAATGTCGGATTGGGGCACAGCACCCCGAGGTTGGACGGTGGGATGAATCAAATCTCGAGTCAGTTGTTGCTTTGTGGGCCGTGTAATCGGATCAACTCGAATGGGCTAACGCTGAGCGGTCTACGGGCCGAGAATCAGAGGCTTGGCCAGGTGACAGTCTAGGTAGGTGCGCGGGAACTATGGATGACATTCCAGCCCCCGACATTCTTGGTATGTTCCGACGACACAAGTGCGCGTGTGGTGGAGAGCGCCTAGGTTGGTGGAGGAGCATGCTCGATCTGTGGGAGCGCGTAACGAGGAGGTCACCATGGATGTACAAAGTTTCCGTAACAGGATCACCCAAGACATCGAATCGAACATTCACCTTAAGCCGAAGATGGGAACAGGATGAACATCACCCTCCGCCGAAGTGGAGGATAGAGGAGCATGGTGCGCCTACTGAGCGGACGATTTCGGAGTACTCTGTATACCGTACAGCCGCGATAGACGGAGTCAGTTACATAGGTCACCAGTGTGCATTGTGTAGTGCGTGGTCTAGAGAGAACACTGGTGATGATCGCCAAACACGGTCAAAGGAGAAAATTGCCTACGACTATCGTCGTACATTCCGGAGCGCTCGCTCGGCAGATGAGTATGCCCGTCGTTTGCAGTACGGAGTGCCACAGAATTGGGAGTTTGTGACTGCCCTTATGGCAGCTTTAGGTGGCGCCGCCATTGCTGGTCTGATTGAGCTGCTCCGCACAGTCATCTAGGCGTTGAAGAAGGAGCAGTTATGAGCGGAAGGCGTCCCTCGGACGATGGCTCGTCCCGTATTCTTCAGCGACGACACGAACTCGAGAGTCGATATGATCAATTGCACAGTTCGATCTTGCGAACAGCATGGGACATTCGAGAAGATCAGTACAAACGTGAACTTGACACTCCAGCGTTTCCTCCGATAAGTGAAGCCCATGCGAAAGAGCTCATCGAGTATCTGGATGTGACTGGCACAGACTGGGTCGATTTCGGAGATAATGTTCTGGAAACACTGGCATACGCTGAAGTTGACTATTCGTTGCGCATTACAAGGGATCCAGAGAGTGACTTTGGAATCCGAGCTGATTGGCGTTTCTGGGAATGTATCGAGTGAGAAGCGACCATCTGATGCTGCAACCGTAGCGGCGGAGCGGTTAACCACCCCTGACGCAGCGAGATTTCCGCGTCGGAGCGCGGGAATGACGGAGCTGGGCGATCACAGCTGAGCTTCCTGATTTAACTTCCCCACCAGCCGCTCGACCTCACGGAGGTAGTCCTCGACGTCCTCATGATCTAGCCAGTCTTCGTAGAAATTGGTGTGAAGCGATTCTGCGAGGCTGAAGGCGACGCGAATCTCGCGGTCTTCGGTTTCGCGGACTACTAGCCGTACGGTCCTCCAGAGATCGCCGTGGCGGCCGTGCTCCAATCCTCTGGACTCGGCGATTGCCTTGATTGCCGTCGCTGCCGCGCCCCAGGCCTTTTCCGAGGCCTGCTTCAGGTCGTCTTCGTTGAAGTGGATGCGGGCCTTGCTCAAGTACTCGGCGCTCAATTCGCTGCAGTGGTTGGCTTGTGCTGTGGTCATGGCTTCAGCATATCTTCGGGTCCAAGCCGAATCGCGTCCGCGCTAGCCTGCGCGGGAGAGTGATTGGAGCGGCTGATGGAGACACAACGCATTGACTCCAACGGGATCCGGATCAACGTCACCTCTGACGGCCCCTCGGACGGGCCTCCGGTTCTTCTAATCCATGGATTCCCTGAGACTTCCTATGAGTGGCGGAACCAGGTGCCGGCGCTGGTCGACGCCGGATACCGCGTGATTGTCCCCGACACTCGTGGCTATGGCGACTCCGACAAGCCTCCGGGGCCGGTGTCTCGACATACGCTGGCGGCTGACATGGTTGGCGTGCTCGACCACTTCGATATCGACGAGGTGGCGCTGGTCGGGCATGACTGGGGAGGGATTATCGGCTTCAAGGTCGTGATTGACTGGCCCGAGCGGATTTCCAGCGTCGCGCTCATGGACACGCTCTGCAGCGTCTGGACGCCCGCCGCGGTTCACGGATTCTGGTTCAAGGCCCGAGCGCTGCCCGAACTCTTCTACGCCGAGTACCACGCGCAGTTCATCGAGACGATTTTCACCGGCGAGTCCAATCCTGAACTACCCGGCTGGCCATACTCGCCCTGGAGTGTCAGCGGTCGGCGACTGTCGCCGAATCGCTGGGCGACCGATGAGGATGTCGACGTCTACAAGCAGGCGTTCTCCGACCCGGACTCGCACGCCGCTGCGATCTCCTACTACCGACACGCGTTGCCATTCCACCGGATGCACGCCGACGACAGTGTCGCCGGAGGGTATCGCTGCGAGCGGCTGACCTCGGCGCAGGTCGGCGAGGTATGGCGGCAGGGGCTGAACGACCATCCCTGGGGTCGCGAGTTCATGGAGTACGGACCGGAGGACCGGCACAAGCGCTTCGAAAAGCCGGCGCTTTGGATGTACGGCAACGCGCGGCTCGCGCCCGACAGTCCGCCCAGCCGCGAGACGCCGTCGGGCAATCCGTTCTTCGACCAGTTCCCAATGTACTTCCCCGACCTGACCGCGGTCGGCGTGCCGGGAGCGGGTCACTTCTTCCCCGAGGAAGCGCCCGATTTCACCAACAAGACGTTGCTCGAGTTCCTCGCCGGAGGATCCGAGTGATTCCAGTCCCCGCTTTACGCGGGGACCTGCTCGGTGTCCCCTCTGCGTCGGTTGAAGGCGGTATTTTGCGGTGAGGGAACGGGTCCCCGCGTAAAGCGGGGACTGAGGACCTTGATGATTGAGACCTGCTCACTGAATCGGAGTCGAGGAAGCCAATGGCCACGAATGAATCCACCGAATTGGCGCTGAGACTGCTGCGCCAGCTCGCTGACACCGTCGAGCAGCTGTCCGGCTTGTCGGACGACGACCTGCCATTCCCGACCGAGCATGGCTGCGCGATGAACGGCGGCGTGCGACGGCTGCTTGTACACAACGCCGAGCATGATCGGATGCACGCCGGCGCAGTCTCCACGGCTCGCTACACCGCGAAGCAGATGCAGGAGTCGCCGCTCTCGCATCTGACACGAGACCTGATCTTCCAGCGAGCTGAGCTGGTCGGACAGCTTCTGCACATGGACGACGCACTGCTCGACGCGAAGGCGCCGAACGACGAGTGGTCAATCCGCGAGCACGTCGAGCACGTCCTCTACTGGGAGAACAACTCAATGAATCAGGTCGCTTCCGAGATGAAGTCGCAGGCCGGGGCGGCGGCAGGAGGTTCTTGATGAGCACGTCCTCCAATCGATATGACGTTGCCGTTGTTGGACTGGGCGCGATGGGATCGGCTGCTGCCTGGCATCTGGCTCGGCGTGGACAGCGGGTGATTGGCTTTGACCGATTCCATCCGCCGCACACCATGGGATCAACACACGGCGACACTCGCGGCATCCGCGAGGCCTACTACGAGGGCCCGTCCTATGTGCCGTTTGTCCGCCGCGCGTATGAGCTGTGGGACGAGCTGGCGGAGCTGGTCGGCAAGCCGCTGTTCAGGCAGACCGGTTCGCTGACGCTTGGCGTTGAAAACTCGCTGCAGATCAATGGAGTGCTCGCCAGCGCTCGCGAGCATGACATTCCAATCGACTACATGGACGGGGCCGAGCTCAAGCAGCGCTATCCCGCGATCCTCGCGACCGACGATCTGGTCGGGATTCTTGAGCGTCGCGGCGGGATGATCGACATCGAGACCGCGCTCAACGGCCAGCTCGGACAGGCGGCCAAGCATGGCGCGGAGCTGCATTTTGACGAGCCGGTCGAGCGCTGGCTGCCGTCGGACATGGACGACGTCGAGTCGCCGATCGTGATCAACACGCAGAACGGCACGTATGAAGCTGAGCGGATGGTCGTCACTGCCGGCGCCTGGAATGCCGGACTTGTTGGTAAGCTCAATCTGCCGCTCAAGGTGACGCGGCAGGTCATGTTCTGGTTCGAGCCGCGAGCCAATCCCGAGGCGTTCGAGGTCGGCGCGCTGCCATTCTGGATGTGGGAGCGCGGGCCGCAGGACTTTGCCTACGGATTCCCCAACGTGGGCAAGGGCTTCAAACTCGGGCACCATCAGCCGTTGGATGAGGCTGACCCCAACGGCTACAACCAGCAGATGACGCCCGAGGACGAGGCGAATGTCCGCGAATGGCTGGAGCGCACCTTCCCCGATGTCGGCGGCAAGCTGCTGCGCGCCGAGACCTGCCTCTACACGAGCACGCCAGACGCGCACTTCCTGATCGACATCCATCCCAAGCGACCGAACATCGTGCTGGCCAGTCCTTGCTCGGGTCACGGCTTCAAGTTCTCGCCGGCAATCGGCGAGGCGCTGGCCGACCTCAGCATGCATCGCGAGACCAGGCACGACCTGGACCTGTTCCGGGTCGACCGCTTCGTCGAGCGGCTGAACGACGAAGCGGGACAGTCGGCGCAGTCAGTGCAGTCGGCAGCGGGGGACTAAAGGACGATGTCGCAGAGAGTCGCGATTGTCGGCGCGGGAGCGGTCGGCGGGTACTTTGGCATGCGTCTCGCCGAGGCGGGCCATGATGTCCGGTTTCTCATGCGCCGCGACTACGACGCAGTCAAGGCCGGCGGCCTGCATCTCTCGAGCCACCTTGGTGACATGACGCTCGACTCTCCGACCATCGAGCGGACACCCGAGGCGCTCGCCGCGCACGGTCCGGTCGACTGGGTGCTGGTCGGACTCAAGGCGACCGCGATTCCCGACATTCCAACACTGGTCGGACCGCTGCTGTCCGAGGGCACGCGGGTCCTCGCGATCATGAACGGACTCAGCGTCGACGAGGAGATTGCGGCCCAGCTTCCGGAGGCAACTTCGCTCTTCGGAGGACTGGGATTCATCGGCGTGATCCGTGGCGAGCCGGGCCAGATCATTCACCAGGAGTTCGGAGCGATCAACCTCGGTCACCACGGCGACGACCCAGTCGAGCTGCAACGCGGCGTCGATCTGTTTGCGGGCAGCAAGGTCGAGATTCGACCCGAATCGAGCCTGCTCAAGGCGCGCTGGGAGAAGCTGTGCTGGAACATCCCCTTCAACGGGCTCTGCGTGATCGCGGGCGGAGTCGCGGTCGATCAGGTGATCGAAGACCCGCCGCTGTACGACGCAGCACACGAGATCATCCGCGAGGTCGTGGCCGCCGGTAACGCCGACCTGGAGGCGCACGGTGAAGCGGTCCGGATCGACGGCCCGCGGATTGCCCACTTGTTCCTCACCCAGACCCTCGGTATGGGCGCCTATCGGCCGAGCACGGTGATCGACTACAACGAAGGCCGCCCGCTCGAACTCGACGCGATCTTCCGCCAACCAGTGAGAAGGGCCAGCGAACTAAGCATGCCCTGTCCGATGATGTCAATGGTGGCGTCCCTGGTTGGGAAGCTGGGCGAGCGGTGACTGAACTCCGTCAGGCCGTCAAGCAGTATCTGGACGCGGTCTCAGCGGTGAACCGCGTCGGCACGCCGGAGCTTTCCCACTACACCGCCCTCGACAACCTCTTCGACGCCATTGGCGAGCAACTCACGCCCAAAGTGCGCGCCGTTGTCCAATACAAGGAATCGAGCAGCGGACAGCCCGACCTTGGGTTCTTTACCTCAGATAACGAGCAACCCGACCGTGGCGTTGTCGAAGTCAAACCGGCCGACCATGACCTCGATGTGCTGATCGCATCCGATCAGGTTGATGACTACTGGCGGACGCACAAGCTCGTGCTGGTGACCAACCTGCGCGAGTTTGCCTTGGTTGGACAGGACAACGACGGCGCCAAACACACGCTTGAGCGCTACAGCCTCTCCGACTCCAACGCAGCCTTCGACGAACTGCTCAAGCATCGAACTCGTGCCGCCAACCGACACGGCGTCTCGCTGGGCGAATATCTGCAGCGCGTGATGTCGCACCGCTCGACCATCTCCGAGCCGCGCGACCTCGCACGCTTGCTGGCCTCCTATGCGCGCGACGCCCTGCAGCGAGTCGAGCATGCGGCGGAGGAAGAGGACTCGCTTGCGACGATTCGCAGCGCGATCGAGCAGGCGCTGGGCATGTCCTTCGAGGGCGAGGACGGCGGCAAGTTCTTCCGCTCAACCCTGGTGCAGACGCTGTTTTACGGCGTCTTCGCCGCCTGGGTGCTGTGGGCGCGGGCGGGCAAGCCAGGCCACTTTGGCTGGAAGGACACCGTCTACGAGCTGCGCGCGCCCGTGTTGCGGATGCTCTTCCACCAGATCACCGATCCCGGCCGGCTGGAACGACTCGATCTGAGCGAAGTGCTCGATTGGACCGAGGCTGCGCTGGAGCGCGTTGACCGCGAGGCCTTCCTCAAGCGCTTTTCGGAGGGCGAGGCGGTGCAGTATTTCTACGAGCCGTTCCTTGAAGCGTTCGATCCCGACCTGCGCAAGGACCTTGGCGTCTGGTACACCCCGCGCGAGGTCGTCCGTTACATGGTGGCGCGGGTCGACCGCTCGCTGCGCGACGACCTCGGCATTGCCAAGGGGCTCGCCGACGAGAACGTGTACGTGCTCGATCCCTGCTGCGGCACGGGCGCGTTCCTCGTTGAGACGCTGCGCCGGATCGCCGAGACGGAACAGGCGTCGGGCGGCGGCGCAGCCTGGGCTGAGTCGGTCCGCCAGGCTGCTTCAACCCGCGTCTTCGGCTTTGAGATCATGCCCGCGCCGCTGGTCGTCTCGCACCTTGAGATCGGGCTGGCGCTGGAGCAGATGGGCGCGGGACTGGCGCCCGACCAGCGAGCCGGCGTCTTCCTGACCAACGCGCTGACCGGCTGGGAGCCAACGGAGCAGGCCAAGCTGCCATTCACTGAGCTTGAGGAGGAACGGAAGAGCGCCAACGAGGTTAAGCAGGAACGCAAGATTCTGGTCGTGCTCGGCAATCCGCCTTACAACGGCTTCCCCGGCGTTTCCGAGGTGGCAGAGGAGCGGAAGCTGACCGACGCCTACCGCACAGTCAAGCAGCCTGTCACGGGCCCCGACCTGCCCAAGCCTAAGGGTCAGGGACTGAACGACCTCTACGTGCGCTTCTTCCGCATGGCCGAGCGCCGCATCGCCGAGAAGACCGGCAAGGGCATCGTCTGCTTCATCAGCAACTATTCATGGCTCGACGGCCTCTCCTTCCCCGGCATGAGACAGCGCTACCTCGACGCCTTCGACATCATCCGCATCGACAACCTCAACGGAGACAGTCGCCGAACAGGCAAGCTCACACCGGAGGGCGATCCGGATCCGAGCGTGTTCTCGACGAAGGACGATCCGGTTGGAATCCAGGTCGGAACGGCCATTGCCACGCTGCTGCGCAAGGAAAAGCACAAGCCGCTGGAGAAGATCGACTGGAGAGAACTGTGGGGCGTCGGAAAGCTGACGAAGCTGGGCGATACAGCTGAGTCGAAGCCACATGGGCAGTATCAGTCAGTCAGGCCGATGACAGGTCTGGGTCTACCCTTCGGCCCCGTCGCAGTTAGCGAGCACTGGTTCGAATGGCCGTCGGTTGTGGAACTGTTCCCCGCTCAGTTCCCTGGCGTAAAGACGAATCGGGATCCGTTCTTGGTGGGCACTGATCTTGAGCCCCTCTCATTCCGCATTCAGCAGTACTTCGACTCCTCAGTGAGTCACGTAGAGATTGCCCGCCGATGGCCATCGGCGTTGAAAAAGACGAGTTCCATCCCGCAGGATCCACAATCAGCGCGAGAGGTCCGCCAGAAACGGGGAATGAGTGACTCCGGCCTTGTCCGACACGCCTGGCGACCATTCGACACACGATGGCTCTATTGGGAGTCAGACATTGGTTTGCTTGCCCGTCCGAGCCCTGAGTATGCACCACATGTCTTCGCGGGGAACGTCACGATCGTGACGCAACAGAAGCCCCGACGTGAGTGGTCTCCGCCACAAGTCATATCTGTCATAGGCGGTATTGACCTGTTTGACCGCAGCGCAACTTGCATACCCCTCTACCTCCGAGACGACCAGTTCGGCGAGGAGGTCAACGGCGTCAAGCGCACCGCCAACCTGAGCGAGGTAGCGCAGTCTTACATCGAGTCCATGAACGCCGCGCCCGAGGACCTCTTCCACCATGTCCTCGCCACGCTGCACGACTCCGCCTTCCGCGAGGCCAACGCCGGCGGTCTGCGCATGGGCTGGCCTCGCATCCCCCTGCCCGACAGTGCCGACGCCCTGGCCGAGTCCGCAGCCACGGGCCGCCGCCTCGCCCGCCTGCTCGACACCGAGTCCGATGTCACCGACCTCCTCGACACCAGCATCGCCGTCCCCACCACCATCGACGGCCAACCGATGCAACCCAACGACTTCAACCTCACCGCCGGCTGGGGCCACTACGGAGCCAATCAAGCCGTCATGCCCGGCCAGGGCAAAGTCGAGCGCCGGGGCGAGATGGTGGATGTCTATCTGAACGATCGGGCCTACTGGAAGGATGTGCCGATCGAGGTGTGGGAGTATCGGTTGGGCGGGTATCAGGTGTTGAAGAAGTGGCTGTCGTATCGGGAGTCGAAGGTGCTGGGGAGGGGGTTGGCGGTGTCGGAGGTGGCCTGGTTCTCGGAGGTGGCTCGTCGGATTCAGGTGGTCCTGCAAGTCTCGGAGGTGAATGAGTGAAGGGTTTCATGGGCTCCGGGACAATGTGGTTCTTGGTGATCGTCGCAGCTATCGTCCTTACCGGCGTTCTGCTGTCGTGGGAGTTTTGGGACGAGTTAGCCGCGACCGAGAGCGGCGAGGAGAGTCTCAGTACGACGATCCGAAACATGGTCCTAATAGTTGGAGCAGGATTGGCCCTCCTGCTCGCAGTTTGGAGGGGATGGGTCGCCGAGCAACAAGTTAGAGCGTCGCAGGAAAGCGTTGATGCGGCACGTAACAGCGTTGATGCGGCCCAAGAGGCTCTCGCAACCCAGCGATTCCAATCGGCGGCGCAGATGCTCGGGCATGATCTGAGCGCCGTGCGTTTGGGTGCCATTCATACTCTTGCCCAAATCTCGCGAGAAAACCGCGGACGCTACTACGTGGAAACTGCTAGATTGCTCGCATCCTTTGTTCGACAGCCACGGACCGGCGAGCAGACAGACACAACCCACGTCCCTCGCGGAAAGGGCCGCAGTGTGCGTGAGGACGTCAGCGCGGCCCTTGACTACATCGGTTCAAGGTCGCCGGAAGACATCGGCTTTGAGATGGAACAGGGCTTCACGATCGATTTGCATGGTAAGAATTTCGAACGCTGGGATCTTGGCGGACTGAACCTTGCACGCGTTTCCCTGGAAGGATCATCCTTTCACAGAGCGAACCTCAAAAGTGTAGACCTCACAGGGGCAGATATATCCGATTGTTCGTTTTGTGGAGCGTTTTTCGGAGGCGCAGTAATGAAGAGCGCGAAGCTCTCAAATGCTAACTTCACTAGGTGGTACATAGAACGCAACGGTGGGTACTCAGAATGGTCCGATATCGATAGGGGACCGGGATCAGTCGTGGGATTGGTGCAAGCCCAGCTGGATGAAGCATCTCAGGACGAGGAGAATCCGCCAAGACTCCGAGACGTGCAAGATGCTGAGACTGGCAAGCAGCTAACTTGGCATGGAATGCCGGCTAAGTAAGAGTGTATGGGGTCGATACTGCCAGGCCACGCGTTCGATCCGTTTGATGTCACACGTTGCGTTGCGGGCAAGTTCCAGATCGTGTGTCGTCTGCAAGCGCAACCAGGCTTCGGCTGTCCCATCAAAGGCCTGCTGCAGGTGCACCGCGAGATCGGCGGTGATCCGCTCACGCCCGTTGCACAGGGCCGACAAGTACTCCTCGTCCACTTTGAGGTGGGCCGCGGCGGCGGCGATCGAGAGGTCGAATGGCTCGAAGCACAGCACGAGCACCGTTTCGCCTGGACGCGACGGATTCTTCATCGGCATGGTCAGGCGGCGCGTTCGATTCGCTTGATTTCGCAGGCCGTCTTCCGGGCCTGGGCGAGGTCGTAGGCGGCCTGCATGCCAAGCCAGGCGTGGGCGGTGCTGCCGAAGGCCATTTCGAACCGAATTGCCATATCGGCGGTGATTGGAGCGCGGCGCTCGCAGATTGCAGTGAGAGCGTCCTCCTCCACTTGCAGATGCGCGGCGGCTTTCCCGATGGTCAGGTTCAGTGCCTCGATGCAGTCCCGCAGGACAATGCGACCGGGATGCGACGGGTTCTTCATCGGCATCGTCAGGCGGCGCGTTCGATCCGCTTGATGTCGCAGGCCGTCTTTCGAGCCTTGGCGAGGTCGTAGGTGTTCTGCAGGCGGAGCCATGTGTCGGCAGTGCTTCCGAAGGCTTGTTCGAACCGGATGGCGAGGTCGGCCGTGATGGGTGCCTCACAGGCACACACGGCCGCCAGCGCTGACTCCTCGATCTGCAGATGTGCTGCAGCCTTGGCGATGGTCAGGCCCAGGGCCTCAATGCAGTCTTCTCGAACTGTCTCACCCGGGTGGTGCGGATTACTGCGCGACATCTGCAGAACTGCTCCTCGGTGGCTAATGGTAGTCGAGCATATCGACATCGGTCGCGTGACCAGCCTCGAAACGGAAGATGATCCGGTGATTCCTGGACACGTCAACGGCCCAGAATCCTGACCGCTGACCCTTCAACGGATGCAACCGCCAGCCTGGCACGTCCATTGCACGTTCCTCGCTCGAGGCATCCAACTGCTCCAGGATGCGTTCGATTCGCCGTCGATGCGCAGGTGGAACAAGCCGAGGGTCGTTGCGCTTGTGCAAGAGCCGCAAACCACGATGTCTGATGCGTTGGATCACCGAGCAATCGTAGGCACGTCTCTATTCCGTGACAACGCGGAACACCACTCGTTCTTTGCGGCAAACCTTGACTCTTCGGTGTTCCAATGGAGAGGCCTCGGACTGGTGCTCGGTAGTGCGATCAAATCCGCTTCCAGACCCGGGAACGCTCGCCGGAACTCTCTCAACCTCCTGCCGTTCAGGAGGATTGGGAACGGTCCCCTGGACTCCAGTAGAACCCCGATTCCATTCGGCACGGCATCACGAATCTTGTCGTCTCCCGACCCTTCGCGACGCACTTGCTCGTACAGATCCCAGATCGCGATGTTCCTGGCTCGAACCTGTTCGACTCGCTCCTCGTATGGCGCGGTGGTGTCTTCGACGATTCCGCAGTGTTGCAGCACTCGCCAGAACCAGTTCTGAGGGTGGTTGTAGTATTGCTGGCTCTCTAGCGACTTCACGCTGGGGAAGGAGCCGAGGATCAGAGCTCGGATTGGGCCGTCGGGCAGGATTGGAGGGAGGCCCTGGAGGAGGTCGTTGCTCGGCATGGGAGGGACCCCCCTCTGCCTTCGGCATCTCCCCCCCGAGGGAGGAGCAGGCCCTCACCCTAACTCTCTCCCTCGGGGAGAGGGGATCAGAAACTCCCTCTCCCCCTGGGAGAGGGCTGGGGTGAGGGTTCCCGCTACTTGGCCGGGAAGACGGGTTCGCCTCCGATGATGCCGGCGGCTTCCATTTCTTGCATGTCTCCGGCGCTGAGGCCGAGGTCGTCGCTGAGGACTTCGTTGGTGTGCTCACCGAGCAATGGAGCTCGGATGATCGGCACGTCGCTCTTCGACATCCTTGGCGCCCAACCGAGCAGGCGGATGGTGCCGTGAGCCGGGTGCTCGAGTTCGTGGACGAAGCCTCGCTCTTCGAAGTGCGGGTTGTGGAACAGGTCGTAGGTGTCGAGCACCGCCGAGCAGGGCACGCCCGTTGCTCCGAGCTCTTCCATCACTTCCCACTTGGTCCGCGTCCTGGTCCACTTCGAGACCTCTTCGTACAGCTCCTGGCCGTTCTCATTGCGCTTCCACATGTCCTCGAAACGCGGGTCAACGAGCAGCTCGGGCCGGTCAATCGCGGCGCAGAGCGTGTCCCACATGCGGCTGGTTACGACCATGATGTAGACCCAGTCGTTGTTGCCGCCGCGCTCCTCGCTCTCGGGCGTCGACTTGCACGGGTAGAGGTTGGTCGGCGCGCCGGCGGCGTTGCCGTTGCGCGGCGCGACTTTTTCGCCCCACTGCGAGTAGGCGATGCGGGTGCGCATGAAGTAGGTCATCGCCTCCTGCATCGTGATCTCGATGAACTGACCCTCGCCGGTTCGCTGGCGCTGGACGTAGGCGGCTGTGATCGCGAGCGCCAGCTCTGTGCCGGTGCCGGAGTCGCCGACGGTGGAGCCGGGCATCATCGGCGGACCATCCTTCTCGCCGGTCACCGAGAACGCGCCGGCGGCCGCCTGCGCGACCATGTCGTAGCACTTGAAGTCCTGCCACGGACCGGAGAGACCGAAGCCCTTCAGCCGGCCGTAAATCAGCGCCGGGTTGATTTCCTTCATCACGTCATACGTGAGGTTGAGCCGCTCCATCACGCCGGGGCCGTAGTTCTCGACGAAGACGTCGTAGTGGGGCAGCATCTCGAGCAGCAGCTCGCGACCCTTGGGGTCCTGCAGGTTGATCGTGACCGAGCGCTTGTTGGAGTTCCAGTTGATGAAATAAGGCGAGTTCAGCGTGCCTGTGCGGACGCCGCGTCCGGGGTCGCCGACGCCGGGCTGCTCGACCTTCACGACGTCCGCTCCCAGCCAGGCGAGCGCCTGCGTGCAGGACGTGCCCGCCTCGTACTGGGTCATATCCAGGATCCGCATTCCATCAAGAGCGGGCATGGTCAAGTCCTCCTCCAGCGCGGCGCCGAGCAAGAGCCGTCGCATCCGCATTGCGATCCATGATAGGGAACGGTCAAGCCGGTCTCAGTCCTTGAGCCGGCGCAATTCGTCTTGCAGCGCGCGCACCTGGGCCTCCGCCGCCAAGCGGCCTTCGCGCTCGGCGTCGAAGGTGGGGATGTGCTTGTTGGTGCCGGGATCGATCCAGTGCAGGTCGCCGTGGTCCCAACGGAGGATGAGGTTGAGCACATCGCTCCGCCCTTGCACGACGTCTGGTGAGAGTTCCTCGATCTGCAGCGGCTTGTAGCGATCGCCGACTAAGCGGTCGCCGGCGAGTCGGGCGCCGTGCAACTCGCCGGTGTGGTCGAAGCGCCAGTACTCGGGGATGCCGAACTCGGCATAGTCGCGGCGCTTGTCGATGATGTCGATCGTCGCCGTGCTGCGCGAGGCAACTTCGAGGACGAAGTCGGGCGGTTTGCCCTGGTCGGAGATGACGTAGCCGTTCTGATCGTCGTAGAGCTCAGGGTCGACATCGAAGGCGATCATCAGGTCGGGAACGCGGTAAGAGGGGTGACCGAGATAAGGAACAATCCACTTTTCGGCCTTCACCAACGTGGACTCCGGGCGGCCGAAGTGCCGGTTGAGATGCAAAGGAGAGCCGGGCTCATACACGTAGTCAAAGGAGGTCAAGTCGTCCCACTCCCGCTCAGGAGGGTCGGGCAACCGGAACGGGCGAGTAGTCCGGCTTTGGGATGAGGCATTGGCGGTTGACATGTCGTATCGGTTTCTGAGGCAATCGTAGCGGCTGCCGATAGTTGATTCGGCTGATGGCCGGGCGAATTCTTGCATCCTCGGTTCGGGCGCTGAGCGCGGGAGGGGACGTCTGTCGTTGGTTCGGGGACGCGAAGCTTGACAAATGGTGAGGGGGAGGGCGAAATTATATCACGAAACGCCGTTTGCTGCAAGGATTGGTCGACGGCACAAGATGGAGTGCTCTCATGAGCGAACGGAACTACTGGCAACGGCTGCGGCGCAACAGGATGACGCGGCGCTCGCTGTTGCGGGCCTCGGCGCGGGCCGGCGTCGGTGCGACCGGTCTGGCGCTGGTCGGCTGCGGCGGCGACGATGACGATGACCAGCAGTCGGTGGCCCAGGCTCAGCAGCAACAACAACAACAGCAACAGGCGATTCAGCAGGAACAGGCTCAGCAGCAACAGCAGCAGGCCATGCAGCAAGAGCAGGCCGAGCAGCAGGCGGAACAACAGGCCATGCAGCAAGAGCAACAGGAGCAGCAGGCCGAACAACAGGCTATGCAGCAACAGGAGCAGCAACAAGCCGCCCCTCAGCCTGCAGCGGGCGAAACCGACTTCAACGCCACCGTGCGCATCGCCATCGACACCGCGGCGGACACCCTCGACCCCATTCGAAGCGGCGGAAAGGCCATGCTGCCCCACTTCGACACCCTGGGGCAGTTCGACCAGTTTTCAAAGGAATTCGTGCAATCCGCGGCGACCTTCGAGTGGGTCGACGACTTCACAGCGGGGATCGTCAATATGAAGCCGGGCATGAAATGGCACGACGGTACGCCGGTGACCGCGGAGGACGCTAAGTTTACGATCGATCGGGTCAACGGGATTGCCCCATACAACGCCGACGGCACCAGCGACTCCCTCTATGGCTGGATAGTCGGCGCGATCAACGATGAAGTCACTGTGGAAGGCGATCTCACCTTCCGGCTGCCCGTGAACCGTGACGCCTCGGCGTTCGCCGTGCTCGGGACGGAAGTCCGAATGACGCCGAAGCACATCATCGAGGAGGTCGGCGACGAGGAGTTCGGCAACCTTGGGATCGGCAGCGGCCCCTTCGTGCTCGAGTCGTACAACCCGGCCGATCACGTGTTCAGTACGCGCTTCGAGGACTACCACGTGGAGGCCGGCTCGACGCACCGCATCCACAAGCCCTGGATGGCGAGGTTGGAGCAGCTCGTGCGGCCGGAGCCGGTGAGCCGCGTAGCCATGCTGGAGGCCGGCGAGGCCGACATGACGCTGTCCCTGGGCTGGGACCTGTCCCAGACATTCGAGGGCAGCGACGACTTCGACGTGCTGTTCGCCCAAGGCACCGACAACTGGAACATCGTCTTCAACACAGAACGTCCCGCCCAGGACGGCAGCTACCCGTTCCGCGACATCCGCGTGCGCCGGGCGATCAACCACGCCGTCAACTGGGAGGCGATCATCGAGTCCCGCGGCGGCTTCGAGCGGCGCAACATGGGTATCGCGGCGACCAACATCGGCGCCCTGACGGAGGAACAGCGGGCGGATCTGGTCTACGAGTATGACCCGGAGCAGGCTCGCGCCCTGTTGGCAGAGGCCGGCTACGAGGACGGCTTCCATGTGCCCTTCTGGGGCTACGCGTCGCGCTTCGCCGGCATCGTGGAGGGTGGTCTGGCCATCGCGCAGGATCTGGCAGCGGTCGGTGTCACGACCGATTTCCAGGCCGACGAACACGCCGTCTTCCGGCTGCGCCTGGGCGCGAAAGGCGAGGACGGCATCCACGAGGCGGCAGGATTCCACCATTACTTCTTCAACACCTACCCGGATCCGGTCAGCAACATTAACGCGTGGATCGACAAGAACGGATCGATCTCACATTCAAAAGCGGACCCGGATTCCAAGATCCAGGAGCTCGTCGAGGCGACGCGCACGGCATTCGATCCAGATGAGCGGGCGAAGGCGATCAACGCGCTCCAGGTGGCGATCTACGACGAAGCGATGTTCCTCTTCGGCATTGAGCAGGTCAACGTGGGTGTCATGCGCAAGAACATCGAGTGGATCAACTACGGCGCTCGGCAGGACGAGTTCAACTACTGGGGGATCCGCACGATGGTCACGTAGGAGCCAGGAGGAGCCCTCACCCTAACCCTCTCCCAGAGGGAGAGGGGATCCCGAAGGGATCGCGAACGAATTCCCTCGCCATCTGAGAGAGGGCCGGTTTTGACTCCCTCTCCCCCTGGGAGAGGGCCGGGGTGAGGGTCCCTTCCTGCCCCAACAGGCAGGCCTGGACATGAACGAGGTAGGCGACCCCGGTCGATTCGATGCACCGTCGAGGGCGCGTCTATGACAAGCAACAACCTTTGGCAGGTGCTGGCCTCGCGCCTGCTCCAGGGTCTATTGGTTGTGTTCCTCGTCGTCACGGCTGTGTTTTTCGTCAGCCGAGTGACGCGCGACCCGATCGCCTACCTGGCCGACATCCAATCGAGCGAGGCGGAGATCGACGCCCTGCGCGAGCGGTTCGGGCTGAACGATCCGCTGTACGTGCAATATGGGAACTTTCTCTGGGACACCGTGCAGCTCGACATGGGCCGCTCACTGCACAACGGCCGCCCGGCCTTGAATGAGGTGACGTCGCGGGTCGTGAAGACGCTGCAGCTTGGCGCGGGCTCACTGCTGTTCGCCCTCGTGCTGGGCCTGTTGACGGGCGTGATTGCCTCGTTGCGCCGAGGCCGTCCGACGGATTGGCTGGCCCGGCTACTGGCCGTGATTGGTCAGGCTGTACCCGACTTCTGGTTGGGCTTGATGCTGGTCTTCCTGTTCGCCGTTGAGCCGGGCTGGCTGCCCACGGGCGGCAGCGGCAGCCTGAAGCACATGCTCATGCCCATAATCACGATGGGCACGTTCACCGCAACCGCGCTGATGCGACTGACCCGCTCCGGCATGATCGACTCTTTGGGCTCGGACTTCGTGCGCACGGCGCGGGCCAAAGGCCTGCCCGAACGCGCGGTTGTGTATCGCCATGCCCTGCGCCACGCGCTGCTGCCGGTGGTGACGATCCTCGGCCTGCAGGCCGGCCGGTTGATGGCCGGCGCGTTGGTCGTGGAGACTGTCTTCGCCTGGCCCGGGATTGGCCGGCTGACGATTGACTCGATCGGCGGAGGCGATTTTCCTGTTACGCAGGCCGCGATCATGCTGATCGCCGTATCGATCGTGCTGGCCAACATCGTCGTTGATATGTCCTACCGGCTGATTGACCCGCGCATCCGGGCGGGAGCCGCCTGATGTCGATGCAAATCGGGCCCGATGTCGCGATCCCCGCCCTGGAGACCGAGCGCTCACGAGGCACTCGCAACTGGAAGCGCCTGGCGCTGCTCCTGCCGTCCGCGCTGGTCGTGACACTGTTCCTCGTCGCGGCGATCTTCGCCGATCTGCTCTCGCCCTATGACCCACTGGAGATCGTGCTCCCGGACCGCCTGATCCCTCCGGCCTTCAGCGGGGGCACATGGGATCATCCTCTGGGCACCGACCAGCTCGGCCGCGACATCCTCGCCCGCACGATGCACGGCGCCCGTATCTCCCTGATGGTGGTCGTGATCGCGGTCCCCGCGGCGGCCGCCGTCGGCACGCTGGTCGGCTTACTGTCCGGCTGGCGTCTGGGCTGGACGGACAAGGTGCTAATGCGCCTAGTGGACATGCAACTGGCTTTCCCGGCGCTACTCTTCGCCGTCCTCGTGGCCGCCGTCTGGGGCCCCAGCCTGCGCAACGTGATCTTGATCATCACGCTCTGGACCTGGTCCGGCTATGCGCGCCTCGTCCGCGCCGACGTGCTCTCCCTGCGCGAGCAGGAGTACGTCCTCGCTGCGCGCTCGATCGGAGCGCCGGATCGACGCGTGCTCGCCCGCCACGTGCTGCCCAACCTGATCAATGTCGTCGTCATCCTCATGACGATGGAGGTCGCCACGGTCATCCTGTTCGAAGCCGGGCTGAGCTTCCTCAACGTAGGCGTCGAGGCCGGGTCGTCCTCCTGGGGGATCATGATCTCCGAGGGGCGCAACTTCATGCCTATCGCCTCGTGGCTGATCTGGATTCCCGGCATCGCGATCGTGCTGATCTCCCTGACCGCCATGATGATGGGCGACTGGGTGCGCGATGCCCTCGACCCGCGCCTGCGCAACCTGCGCTAGCCGACTGCTCAGCTAGCGGATACTGACGATTCCCTCAGATTCAAGCTTGGCGAGTTCTTCGTCGCAGAGGCCGAGGTCGTCGGAGAGGACTTCCCTGGTGTGCTCGGCGAGCAGTGGGGCGGCCGTCATTGGGACGTTGCTTTTTTCCATCTTTGGCGCCCAGCCGAGCAGACGGATGGGGCCCCACTCGGGATGGTCGATGTCCTGGATGAAGTCTCGTTCGTCGAAGTGGGGGTTGTGGAAGAGGTCGTAGGTGCTGTGCGTCGCGGAGCAGGGCACGCCGGCCTCGCCGAGGATCTGCATCGCTTCCCACTTGGTGTGCTGCACAGTCCAGGCGCGGATCTCCGCCTTGAGCGCGTCGTTGTTGTCGATCCTCGCCTGTTCGTCGCAGAAACGTGGGTCGACGACCATGTCGGGCCGGCCCATCGCGGCGCAGAAGGTGTCCCACATTCTGGTGGTCAACGCGATGACGTAGACGTAGTCGTCTGCCCCATCAGAGCCGGGCATCGGCTTGCACGGGTACAGATCGGTCGGACCATTCCAGCCGTTGCCGCGACGCTCGGCAGCGACATCGCCCCAGCTTTGCGTGCCGGCGACCGGCGTGCGCACGTAGTAGGTCATCGCCTCCTGCATCGAGATTTCGATGTGCTGACCCTCGCCGGTGCGCAGCTTCTGCACGTAAGCGGAGGTGATCGCAAAAGCGAGTTGCATACCGGTGCCGCTGTCGCCGACACAGGCGCCGGGTCGCATCGGCGGACCACCGTTCTCGCCGGTCACCGAGAATGCGCCGGCCGCGTTCTGGGCGACCGGGTCGAAGCTCTTGAAACCAGCGAACGGGCCGGAGAGTCCGAATCCCTTGAGTCGCGCGTAGATGATGCTCGGGTGCACAGCTTTGAGCGCTTCATATGTCAGGCCCAGCTTCTCCATCACGCCGGGTCCGTAGTTCTCGACGAAGACGTCGTAGTGCGGCAGCATCTCGAAGAGGAGCGCCTTGCCGCGCTCGTCGCGCAGATTGATCGTGACAGAGCGCTTGTTGGCGTTCCAGTTGATGAAATAGTGCGAGTCGATATCGGCGCCGCTGCCGACGCCGCGTCCGGGGTCACCGACGCCAGGCTGTTCGATCTTGACCACATCGGCGCCATGCCAGGCCAGCGCCTGGGTGCAGGAGGTCCCCGCCTCGTACTGGGTCATGTCGAGGACTCTGAGTCCGTCAAGTGCTGGCATGGTTGGTTCCTTTCCCGGCCGGTCGTCGCGGCGTCTCTACCCAGACTACGGCCTGCGAGTTAATGATCGTCGTCATCGCCGTGATCATCATCGTCATCGTCGTGACCGTCGTCACTGTCATCGTCGCCATGGTCGTCATCGTCGTAACCATGGTCGTCATCGTGGCCTTGCTCATCAGTCTGCTGTCCACTCCGATCGCGGCCGTGTCCGCCCTTGGGACCGCCGGTGTGGACGTTCGGCACGCCGTCGAAGATCATCGCGCCCTCGAAGAACCGCGCGTTGGGATGGTTGCTGTACATCAGGTGCAGCGCTGCGGCCGAGAGCAACGTCTCGAAGCGCTCCAGCGCCATCACCGTGAAGTCGATCTGATCCCGCTGGGCGAACGACAGGCGGCTCAACGGGTACTCGCCGATCGATCCCAACGCCGGAGTGACACCGGTCTCGTCCATGGCCTCGATCGCTGCAGGCAGCAGGTCGGCTTCGAGCACGAGCAGTCCAGCGGCATCAGGATGGTCGGTCAGTAGCGATTCGATCTGGTCGTCGGTGTGTCCTGCGGTGAGCTGGAACTGCTCCACGTGACCGCCCGTGTAGTCATCCTCGACGGCTTCACAGATGTCCTTGCGATCCTCGTACGTGTCGTGTGGGACCACGCAGAAGACCGTGCCGGAGATGCCGAGCTCGTTGAATTGCTCGGCTGCGCGTCGCCCGGCCGCGGACTCGTTCAACGAGACATGGATCAGCGAGCCGGCGCGGTCGGCGTGTTCTTCGCCTGCGCCGAAGCTGGCAATCTTGACTCCCTGTTTGGCGGCAGACTCGAGTGCGGGAATGACCGTGTCGGCATCGGCGAGCGTCGACACGATCATCTTCGCGCCGTGCTCGACGCACTCTTCGATCGCATGTACTCGATCGGCGGGATCGGTGTGGCTGGCGTAGGTCAAATCGACACCGATCAGGTCGGCTGCCCGCTGGGAATGGAAGGCGACGAATTGCCAGAACAGCTTGTCGCTGTCGCCATTGGCCACGATGCACATCATCGGTTGCGGTTGAGGTTGCGCAGCCGCGGTCTTAACGTCGAGCGCGATCGCGCTGCTGGAAAACCAGCGATTCTCAGCGTGGTGCGGCCTGAGGAACCGGAGCTTGGGAAGAAGCCGCGTTGACCACGCTTCGTCAACGCGTTGCTGCAGGCCGAACTCGACACTGCCGTCGGCGTGCTTCTGCACGTTGATCCGTACTTCGATCTCCGATGAGCCGTGGGAGTCGGCCTCTGCCGACTGGAACCAGAGTTGGTTCACCGCGGTGGTCACGACCACCGCAATTGCGATAGCGGCAATGACCGCCAGGCGTCCTCGGAATCGATTGAGCATGTGAATATCGCAGTCGTGATAACGAACCGGAATGAGCTGACGACAGAATAGTGAAGATGCGAACATCCGCCATCCATGCGTCCTACAGACGCGCACCTCCTACCATGCCAAGCATGTCCACCAGAGCCCAGGGGATGGAGCAGAAATCATGACCACCGCAGCAGCAGTTGGCGTCGCAACCGACGCACCGCCTGAGCCCGATAGTTACGACTGGCCGGCAATCGTTGCCGGATTGCAGCGCTACTTGCGCCTGACCGCCACGCCGGTCGGGATGAAGATGTTCGAGACGATCGAGGAAATGCAGGACGTCGAGCGCGTCCGACGTCCGCAGAACAAGTACGCCCTCGACCAGCTCGTCGCCCAGGCGCGCTGGCTGAACTTCACCCTCGGCGTGACGATGGACGATCTGATCGGCGCACAGTGCGGCGCCCCGGTTGGTCTGCATCCCAACGAGGATGACGGCGAGTGGCGTCTGCGCACGACCATGACCAACGTCTGGTTCCAGACCGACGAAGACGCGATCATGCACCAGCAGGCGATGGATGTGCTGCCCTATGGCCGCTACGCCGCGTTGGCCCTGTCGCCACTCGCCACCGGCCGCCTCGACCCGCCCGACGTCGTCCTGCTCTACGGCACGCCGGGACAGATGATCATCCTGATCAACGGCCTGCAGTTCTCGGGCTTCAAGAAGTTCGAGTTCGCTTCGGTTGGCGAGTCGGCATGCGCCGACAGTTGGGGTCGGGCGCTGCGCACGGGCGAGCCCTCACTCAGCATCCCCTGCTACGCCGAGCGTCGCTTTGGCGGTGTACAGGACGACGAGTTGCTGATGGCCATTCCCCCTCGATACCTGCCCAAGCTGATCGACGGACTGGACAAGCTCTCGCGCAACGGCCTGAGGTATCCGATTCCCCCGCTCGGGATCCAGGCAGATCCGTCAGAGTCACTGTCGAGGTCGTACCAGGATCGGTTCTAATGGGTGGCAAAACTGCTGTTTCGTTCGCGGGGCTTGCGAGCGCTTCAGGAACGTGGTGATCGCAGCGGAATCGATTCCCGGTATGTCAGGCGAATCGAGTTGATTCTCGCGCGGATGGCTCAAGCCGAGCACGTATCGGAACTGGATGTGTCTGGCTATCGCCTACACCAACTCAGAGGCGATCTGGCTGGCACTTGGTCGATTCGCGTTAGTGCCAACTGGCGGATCACATTCCGCGTTGACGGGGATACCATGTATGAAATTGATTATGTGGACTATCACCAGCGCTAGAGAGGGCAGTGCGCGATGCCGATGAACCACCCACCGCACCCAGGCGGCATGTTCATCGAGTTCTGTTTGCCCGGAACGGGATCGACGATCGAGTCGGCGGCTGCGCACATGGGCCTAGACCCCGGCGAATTCACCGAAGTCTGCTTCGAGCGGGCCCCGCTGACGGCGGAGATGGCCGTGCGGGTATCTAAGGCGTTCGGCAGCACGCCGGAAGCGTGGATGAGGATGCAGACGGCCTACGACATCGCCCTGGCCAAGGAAGCGTTGGGAGTGGCAGAAATCGAGCGCTTATCGGAGCTCTCCGAAGCAGAGTTGGACGCGTTTGAAGTCGAGGGCCTGCCGGAGACGGCCTAAGTGGCCGATTGATCGGACGCTGGCTGTCCACCGTCGCCCCACCCCCTCTGTAAACAGCTTGTTGACATCCGCTCCCCGGCGTGGGTAACATTGCTTCTTGCACCCCACTTTCAGCAGTCCCCCTAAATGCAGGGGGCGACCGACGGCGGGATGCGCCTTTACAAGGGACATAGTGATTGAGATGCGTCCACAGCATCCCCCCCGGGAACCGGCGACGGCGTCGGATCCCACCGACATCAGGGGGGCTGCGGGATACTCTCGCGTCAGCTGGTTGCTTGCTGCAGCCGGATGAGCGCGGGAGGTACGTGTGTGGTTCTAGATGACATGCAAAGATGACTGCGCTGGTCCCCGAATGCCTCGGGGACGAGAACAGCGCGACGCGCTGCATGCGGTGGGAAACGTCGGCATGAGCAACCATGCCGTCGAGGAACTTCCCCTCGCGACAAGTGCATGCGCGTGGCGTAGCGCAGGTCAAGTGACTACGGCGCACGGTGGATGCCTTGGCACTTCGAGCCGATGAAGGGCGCGGTATGACTGCGATAAGCCAGGAGGAGCCGTCAAGCAGGCTGATCCCTGGATTCCCGAATGGGGCAACCCGGTGGCGGTAATGCGCCATCACCCCAGGCTGAACACATAGGCCTGGTGGAGGTAAGCGGGGGAAATGAAACATCTAAGTACCCTGAGGAAAAGAAACAATTCCGGTAGTAGCGGCGAGCGAACCCGGATTAGCCCAAACCGAGTGAGCCTAATGGAGCCCTCTCCTCTGTTCATTCGGTGTTGTAGGGCGTTGCATTTGCACCGAGGGTGGTGCGACAGCAGTTACAAAATGCGCGGATAGGCGAAGGCCCCTGGAACGGGCCGCCAAAGACGGTGAGAGCCCGGTAGCCGACATCCGACGCACCTGCTGGCAGCGTCCCTGAGTACCACGCGGCACGGTGAAAGCGCGTGGGAAGCTGGGGAGCCCACTTCCCAAGGCTAAATACTCGAAGTGACCGATAGCGGACCAGTACCGTGAGGGAAAGGTGAAAAGTCCCCCGGGAGGGGAGTGAAATAGTTCCTGAAACCGTGTGCTTTCAAGCAGTGAGAGGCGCTTCTGGCGCTGATCGCGTGCCTATTGAAGAATGAACCGGTGAGTTACGTTTTGTGGCGAGGTTAAGGCATTCAGTGCCGCAGCCGCAGCGAAAGCGAGTCTGAACAGGGCGAAGCGAGTCGCAAGACGTAGACCCGAAACCAGGTGAGCTACCCATGGGCAGGGTGAAGCGGAAGTAAAGCTCCGTGGAGGCCCGAACCTTCTTCAGTTGCAAATGGATTGGATGACTTGTGGGTAGAGGTGAAATGCCAAGCGAACCTGGCGATAGCTGGTTCTCCCCGAAATGCCTTTAGGGGCAGCGTTGCGGGAAACGACCGTGGAGGTAGGGCTCTGACTGGGTAAGGGGGCGGACAGCCTACCAACCCCTATCAAACCGCGAATGCCACGGCCGAACCTGCGGCAGTGAGACTGTGGGGGATAAGCTTCATGGTCAAAAGGGAAACAGCCCAGACCGCCGGCTAAGGTCCCGAAATTTCCGCTCAGTGGTAAAGGAAGTCCAGTCGCGCAGACAACCAGGAGGTTGGCTTAGAAGCAGCCATCCTTGAAAGAGTGCGTAATAGCTCACTGGTCGAGTGATTGGGCGCCGACAATTCAACGGGGCTCAAGCGGAATACCGAAGCCGCGGATCTGACCTCAGCTTGCTGAGGCAGATGGTAGGGGAGCGTTCTGTTCAGCAGTGAAGCCGGACCCGCGAGGGCTGGTGGAGCGGACGGAAGTGAGAATGCCGGTATGAGTAGCGAAAGGTGTGTGAGAACCACACCCACCGAATACCTCAGGGTTCCTACGGCAGGGCAATCCGCGTAGGGTTAGGCGGGCCTAAGCCGAGGCCGAAAGGCGTAGGCGATGGACAGACGGTTCATATTCCGTCCCCGCTGTTTGTGTGCCTGAGCGACAGGGGTGACCCGGGTTGATAACGTGAGCGGGCCTATTGGACATGGTCCGTCGCGCTGCGTAAGCGTCGAGCGGGGTTCAAATACCGCTCGGTTAAGCCGAGGCGGCGCGGAAGCGGCGACGTCAGTCAAAGCGACTCGCGTGAAAACCCCGGCAAGAAAACCCTCGGTCGCGAATACATTCAGCGCCCGTACCGCACACCGACACAGGTAGGTGAGGGTAAGTACCTCCAGGTGGACGAGTGATTCCTCGCTAAGGAACTCGGCAAAATAGTTCCGTAACTTCGGGAGAAGGAACGCCTCGCGGCTTGGCCCCGACTCGCTCGGGTGTTGGGCCGGAGGCCGCAGCGAGCAGGCCCAGGCGACTGTTTAACAAAAACACAGGTCTCTGCGAACGCGAAAGCGGACGTATAGGGGCTGACGCCTGCCCAGTGCTGGAAGGTTAAGGGGAGGGCTTCACGGCTCGAACCGAAGCCCCAGTGAACGGCGGCCGTAACTATAACGGTCCTAAGGTAGCGAAATTCCTTGTCGGGTAAGTTCCGACCCGCACGAATGGCGTAACGATCTGGGCACTGTCTCGGCGAGGAGCTCGGCGAAATTGAAGTGGCCGTGAAGATGCGGCCTCCCCGCAGATGGACAAAAAGACCCCGTGGAGCTTTACTACAGCTTGACATTGAAGGTCGCCTTACGATGCGTAGGATAGGTGGGAGCCGGTGAAATCGCGCTTGCGGGCGCGGTGGAGGCAACCTTGGAATACCACCCTTCGTATGGTGTCCTTCTAACGCACGAGCAAGCGTGCGGACCGTGTCTGGTGGGTAGTTTGACTGGGGCGGTCGCCTCCCAAATTGTAACGGAGGCGCGCAATGGTTCCCTTAGGGTGGATGGAAATCACCTGTTACGTGTATTGGCATAAGGGAGCTTGACTGCGAGACTGACACGTCGAGCAGGGACGAAAGTCGGCCAAAGTGATCCTACGGTTCCGAGTGGTAGGGCCGTGGCTTATCGGATATAAGTTACCCCGGGGATAACAGGCTTATCTTGCCCGAGAGTTCACATCGCCGGCAAGGTTTGGCACCTCGATGTCGGCTCGTCGCATCCTGGGGCTGGAGTCGGTCCCAAGGGTTGGGCTGTTCGCCCATTAAAGCGGCACGCGAGCTGGGTTCAGAACGTCGTGAGACAGTTCGGTCTCTATCCTCTGTGGGCGTTGGAGCATTGCGGGGAACTGCCCCTAGTACGAGAGGACCGGGGTGGACGGACCGCTGGTGTGTCAGTTGGAGGGCCTACCTCCACAGCTGGGTAGCCATGTCCGGACAGGAGAAGCGCTGAAAGCATCTAAGCGCGAAACCAACCTCAAGATGAGTGCTCCCTCCGCCGTTGAGCGGATAAGGCCACGGGAAGACGACCCGTTTGATAGGCGACAGGTGGAAGCCCGGTAACGGGTGCAGCTGAGTCGTACTAATGGCCGAATGGCTTGACCTGCCCTGCGCCACGCGCAGCACGATTTGCACCGTGTTGCCACGCGCAGCACAGTATCAAGCATGCGTCAACTACATACGTACGCATCTCTTCACTATGACCCCGTTGCGGGATAGAGCAGCGGTAGCTCGTCGGGCTCATAACCCGGAGGTCGTGGGTTCGAATCCCACTCCCGCTACCAGTCCCATTACAAACGGCCGATGCCCAGCGCATCGGCCGTTTGTCGTGCGCCTGGAGTAAGCATCTGGTGCTGGCGCATGGCTTGGCCCTTCAGGGTCCCATGTGAGTCCTCCAATTCCCCTCTCCCCCCCTTGCGGGGGGAGATGTCACGGAGTGACAGAGGGGGGTCGGTCGGTGAGTACCAGATAGGAGGTGTGGGCAGGACCCTCTCTGGCCCCAGGTCAAGCCCGGGGCAGGCTTTCGGCATCTCCCCCCGCAAGGGGGGGAGAGCGGTATTGGAGGTTGTGCGTCGGCCTCATATTGGGTGACAGTAAGGGGGGTGGTAGTCGGGCCCTGGTCGCTAGCCCCGACCGTCCAGCGGCTCTCCCAGCTGCTCGTCGAGCGCCGAGAACACGAACCGATCGCCCACTGCCACACGCTCCGACATCACCGGATTGAGTAGTACCTCGTCATCCCTGACAAGCGCGATCAACCGGCGGGCCCCAGCTCGCTCCAATGCCCGCTCGACCGACTGGCCGACCCAGGTTGCTGGGACCGGGAACACGCCGATTCCGTAGCTCTGCGTAAGCGGCAGGAAATCGTTCGCCGCCGCGACCCGAATGATGTGCGCAAAGCGTTCGGCGCCGTCGCGCTCTGGTCGTATAACTCGCTGTGCGCCCAGCAAGCGCAAGATGCGTTCGTGCCGGTCCGTCGATGCTTTGGCATAGACCATTTGCACGTTCAACTGCTTCAGATTCATCATCGCCAGCACAGACGCCTCAAGATCGGCCGTCGCCACGACGGCGACATCGACATCGCCCAGCGACAGCGCGCGCAGCGCGTCGATGTCGGTGATGTCTGCCATCCGCGCGTCGGTCACCTTTGGCGCCAATTCGTGGACGTTGCCTTCGTCCATGTCGATGGCCAACACGTCGTGGCCCAGATCGTCGAGTGTCTCAGCGAGATGCGATCCGAAACGACCGAGGCCTAACACAGCCACTTGCATGTCCGCTCCTAACCGATCCGCACCGCTTCAGTTGGGAAGCGGAAGCGCTCACGTGGTCGATCGGGTATCAGGCTGGTGATCACCAGCGGTCCCAGCCGGCCAACGAACATCATCATGATCAGGATATTGGCCCCCGCCTGCGTGGCCTGCTGCGACGCGCCCTGGGTCCAACCGCAGTTGGCCAGCGCCGACATCACATCGAACGCAGCCGGCAGGATGTCGATGGTTGGATCCACTGCGATGAAGAAGAACAGACCAAAGACGTAACCACCCAGCGCGATCAGCACGAGCGCATTCGCGCGCAACACGACCGAGGCCGGGATCTCGCGGCCAAACGCCACCACTCTCGCCGATCCG
Source organism: Chloroflexi bacterium bin125 (assembly GCA_002239025.1). GTDB lineage: Bacteria > Chloroflexota > Dehalococcoidia > Bin125 > Bin125 > Bin125. Next base: position 37,057 of record MPNM01000008.1, read on the forward strand.
ATCAGCGCCGATATCACGCCAAACATCACGACCATGAACGATCCGATCTTGATCCCCGACGCCGTCGACGTCGATGCACCGCCGATGAACATCAGGATGATCATCGCCAGGGACGTGTCATCGCTGGCCTGACTCAGAGGCGACGTTGTCATGCCCGTGGTTCGGTTGACCGACAGGAACAGCGAATTGACCAGTTTCGAACCAACGCTCTGGTCAGCGAACAGCCGCGACCAGTCCGCAATCAGGAAGAATGCCATGCCGACCACCAACAACATCCCCATGCCCGTGATCACGAGCTTGGTGTCCAGCGTCCAGCGGCGACGCGGCTGTCGCAGGTTGAAGACGGTCAGGAACGACAACGAACCCAGGAACGCCGAGATGCCCATCACAATCATTGGCCAGGCGTCGTGGGCCTGTCCGACAAAGCTCCGGCTGCCACCCATCAAGTCGAACCCGGCATTGTTGAACGCGGAGATTGCGTGATAGCCCGCCAGCCAGACGGCGCGCAAGTGCGAGACGTCGCCGGGCTGCTCGATCATGAACCAGGGCAACAGCAAGAGGAACGTGACGAACTCGACCGCCGCGGTGTAGATCATGACCCGACGCAGCAACACTGAGGCGCCCGAACCATCCACGCCCGAGGTCATCAGCTCGAGTCCAAAGAACGCGCGACCGCGCATCCCCAGACGCTGTCCGGCCAGCACAATCAGCACGCCGGCGTAAATCGTCACGCCCAGCCCGCCGAGTTGGAATAGGGCCAGGGTGACAAACTCGCCAAAGTGGGAGAACGTCTCCTCCGTGTCGAAGCGGGTCAGCCCGGTCACGCTGACCGCCGAGACCGACGTAAACAGCGCATCGAGGAAGGGCACTGATTCGCCGCTGGCCGACGAGATCGGCAGACTCAGCAGTAGGCCTCCAAGCAGCATTAGCAGAGCAAAGAGCACCACCACCATCCAGGCTCGTGGCGTGATCCGAATCCGCCGCTGACGACGCCCTCGGACTCGTTCAGGCTGCAACCGCACCCGTCGCAGCACCACATCACCCGGTCGCCGGCGATAACCGCGTCGCTGGCTCATCCCCACAACCCTCCAAGTCCCTCCATGTCGGAGTGTATGCCTCCAGGGGACGCCGGTAATCGCGGAGTCATAAGCGACAGCAGCCTCCTCACGGTTCGGAAGTCCCTCCGCTCTGCCTCCGGTCGCTCACCGACAACACGGCGGAGCGGTGAACAGCCAGCGTCTAAGAATGCGGACAGGTGGATCCGATTAAGCTTGCAGTCATGTCTCGCCGTCCGTTTCGCATCCTGGTGATTTGCACTGGCAACCGAGCCCGTTCACAAATGGCGCATGGCTGGCTAGACACCCTTGGTGCCGAACGCGTTGAGGTCCGCAGCGCTGGTACCAATCCGAAGGGCGTGCATCCTATAGCTATCCGCGTGATGTCCGAGGTCGGAATCGACATCAGTTGTCACACCTCCGACCATGTCAACCGATATCTCCAGAACGACTTCGACCTGGTACTCACGGTCTGCGACGCGGCCAGGGAATCCTGCCCCGTCTTCCCCGGGACAAAACGAACATTGCACCGCTCGTTTGAGGATCCTGACCATCCCGAGTCAAGCGAAGCCCAACTGACCGAAGGCTTCCGGCATGTACGCGATGAGATAGAGACCTATTGTCGAGAGCTGTTGTCCGAAGTGCTGGAGTAGCCTGCTGAGAGCGTCTGGTGCGGTATCGCGGAGGTATGACAATGGCGATCGCGGCTGATATCGCGCGAGCGATGGAGGATAGTTCCTGGATTCGCCGGATGTTCGAACTGGGCATCCAATTGCGCCAGGAACGCGGCCCCGAGAACGTCTTCGATCTCTCGCTGGGCAATCCAATCACCGAGCCGCCGCCCCAATTCTTCGACGAGCTGCGAGCCTACGCCGCCCAGGACGCCGCCGGCGTCCACCGCTACATGCCCAACGCCGGATACGTCGAGACCCGACAGGCCGTAGCCGACGCCCTCTCCGACGAAACCGGACTGCACTACGGCGCCGATCACATCGTCATGACCGTCGGAGCCGCCGCCGCCCTCAACGTCGTCATCCATTCGCTCTGCGATCGGGACGATGAGGTGGTCATTCTCACCCCGTTCTTCGCCGAGTACCTGTTCTACGCAACCAGTCACGCTGCGAAGCCAGTGGTCGTTGGGTGCGACGGCAACTTCACCCCCGACCTCGATGAGCTCGCGAGCAAACTGTCTGCGCGCACCAAGATCGTGATCGTCAACTCACCAAACAATCCATCAGGCGCGATGTATCCGGCCTCGTTCATCGAGGCGTTGGCGCAACTGCTACGCGACAAGTCGGCCGAGTTCGGCACTGAGATCTTCCTCGTCAGTGACGAGCCATATCGCAAGATTCTCTTCGACGAACACAGCTATCCGTTCCCGCAACAGTCCTATGAGCGGACCATCACCGTCACCTCACACGCCAAAGACATCGCGCTGCCCGGCGATCGGATTGGCTATCTGGCGGTGCATCCCGACTACGCGGCCTCCGAGCATGGCGCTCAGCTCATGGACGCTCTGATCTTCTGCAATCGGGTCCTGGGCTTCGTCAATGCGCCGGCAATCATGCAGCACCTGGTCCGCAACTTGCAGACCGTGACCATCGACACGACCGACTACCAACAGAAGCGCGATTATCTCTACGACGTGCTGACCACGGCCGGCTACGAAGTGCGCAAGCCCGAGGGCGCCTTCTACATGTTCCCCCGCTCGCCGGTCGCCGACGAGATGCAGCTTGTCGCCGCGCTGCAGCGTCAGGGCGTGCTGGTCGTGCCCGGTCGAGGCTTCGGCATGGAGGGCTACTTCCGCATCTCCTACTGCGTGGAGCAGAGTGAACTCGAAGGGGCCGCCCCAGGCTTCGCCGCCGCCATTCAGGAGTTAACCGGCTGACCGACAGCCGCAGCGGTCAGCCGCCCAAACCGAGGTCGCAGTGTAAGCTGAGATCCGGTCGGCCCTATCGTCTAGAGGCCTAGGACGCCAGCCTTTCAAGCTGGTAGCACGGGTTCGAATCCCGTTGGGGCCACCACTCCACTTCTCCACTACTCGATCAGATTGAAGCGGCGCCATGAGTGACGATGCACCTGCCGATCAGCCCAATCAACCAGACCAGCGGCCCGGCCGGATCGGCTGGCAGGACCTGACCGTCGACAATGCGGAGGTCGTGCGCGACTTCTACTCAGAGGTCGTCGGTTGGCAGACGATGCCGCTCGACATGGGTGGCTACGACGACTACGTAATGCTCAGCCCCGACGGCCAGGCCGGCGTCGCCGGAGTCTGCCACGCACGAGGCGTCAACGCCAACATCCCACCACAATGGCTGGTCTACATCAACGTCGAGGACCTGGACGCCAGCGTCAAGAGCGTGCTGGCCCTGGGAGGCGAGATCGTGGATGGACCTCGGGAGATGGGAGAGGGTCGGTTCGCGGTGATCCGAGACCCGGCGGGTGCGGTCTGTGGGCTGATTGAGTCGTAGGGCGCTCGTGTTGCGGAAAAAATCGGGGTCTGTGGGCGAATCTGTTGCTGAGGACTAGGTTTTGGGGCTTCAGGTATTCAAATCTGTCCGGATGCGGCTCGATTTGCCCAGGTTTCGTCAGCGTCGCTCCGGGGAGTTCTTGATTGATCCAGGAGGTCCGAAACAGGGCGGTGGGGCTGGTGAAATGCGATGTCGGCCACTCTGGATGGCGCAGCTTTTGGGACTGCATTCTGAGGGATGCACTGTGGGGTGGCCGGTATGTCGGGAGTGACGATCTGCCCCGAAAGAGTACATGTCCCACGAGGAGACGGGGTGAAGCGGCAAAACTCTGATTCGGCACCTGGCAGCCAGTCTTTGGTGGCTGTAGGTCTTGAGCGCGTGACCTGGGGGGCAAGGACGCTGGACATCGACGGCAAGGGTTCGGCATGACAGGCGGGGTGACCCTGATAGAGCTTTGATAGACATGGAAATAGATGGCGGGTATATTATGCAGCAATGCTAAGGAGGCTGACGTGGCATTGCCGATTCGGACGACTCTCGAAGACATTGATGCTGTCTGCAGCTACTTGTCACGGAAACCTACGGGCGCCACTCTCGCTGAAGCGAGGGCGGTGGTGGACAGAAAACACCTTGATGGTCGGAAGCTGTCTGGACTCAGGAGTTGGGGATTGATCGATTCCGACGAGGGCAAGCTCAAGATCACCGAACTTGGACGTCTTGCACTTCGCGATTCAGGAGCCTACAAAAGCGACGCTCTGCGGGAAGCAGTTCGCATCCTGACTCCGTATGCGGCAGTGGTCGAGCGAGTTGTGAACCGTCGCGAGGATTCGCTTACGGCTTCCGAGGTAGCTGCACACTGGCACGACAACTTTCGCGAGGAAGTGGCAGATTCCGAAACAACTCTGAATCTACAGGCCTTGTGTTTCTTCCAGATTGCACAGGGGGCTGACTTGGGAACTGCCGTGATCGGCCGCCGAGGGAGCGCAACACGATTTCAGTTTTCCTTGGAGGCGGCTGAAGCGTTCGTTGGCAATCTGGATTCAACAGCTGAACTCCGTTCGCCACACCGTTCCATAGAGCCCATGGTGGGTGAGGGTCTGGAGGAGCAAAAGTCGAGTGGTGCTTTAGCGGATACTGGGTCGAGAGAAACCGGATCTACGCGAGACTCTTCGCGAAGTGTCCCCGAAGGGACACGGATCTTCGTCTCCCATAGCGGTGACGTGAAACTCTTGGAGGAATTGAAACAGATCCTTGACGATTGGCGTGTGCCTTACGTCAGTCTGGACGACACGATGGCGATAGGTATGCCGATTGCAGAGACCATCTCCGAAGAGATGCGAAGTTGTTCTGGTGCGATCATCGTTATCCCTCGCGGTTGGCAGGAGGCTGATCCTGGAGCCGAGAGTCGTTCGGTTATGGGGAGTGCAGAGACCGCGTACCTGTTGGGTGCCGCCTCGCTTCTCTATGGGCGGAAGATCGTGATCTTGAGAGACAGCGAATCGGCATTTGAACTAGGCCTTAGCGAACTCGAAGTCATAGAGTTCGACAACGATGGCATCCGGGCAGTCAAACTAGATCTCTTGGACAGAATGCTAGTCACGCAAATGGTGGCTGTGGTCTGAGGGGGTAGGCGGAAGCGACATGTCTGGCACTAGACGCAGTCGCGAACAGAGCCGTCTCCAGGGATGGCACCGCGTTAGCAGGACGCTTGCGCCAGACGTGATAGTCGTGTTGGCAGTCATTGCATATGTCCTAGTGGGACTTGATGTGCTGAACATAAACGGTCCCATTGAAGTTGGTGCGCCGTTCACGCTAGCGGCGCTCCTTTACAGACTGAGAGAGCGGAGAGTTCCCGATTGAACTGCACATCAGGATTCGTTTCAGTTTGGGAGTCGCGGGTTGCACACGAGGTTGAGCACATTCCGTGCTACGATTTCTCTGAGCTGGTGATTGGAGCGCGGTGGCACCACCCGTTCCCATCCCGAACACGGAAGTGAAACGCCGCAGCGCCGACGATACTGGGGGGGCAACCCCTTGCGGAAAATAGGCCATCGCCAGCTCGCTCTCTTCCTCCTTCCGCCCGACCTCGCGTCGGGCGGTTTTCGTTTCAGCCCACGACGCCGATCGACCTGATTGGCTGTGGTACGATTCGGCAAACCCCAGAAAGGAGACGGGCCGGTGTTCAGCGCCCGCGACGCCCCCCAGATTGGGCTCGAGGCGCACCACTGAACCCTGCCCCACCCACCAAACCGTTGACGACACCTAGCACAGACATCGATCTCACCACCGCCCCGGTAGCAACCCAGGAAGTACCCGAAACGCCGGCGGCGGCCAGCACCACTCCTGCTGAACCCACCACCATGGACGAGCTCCTCGCCGAACCCGGTCGGGAGCCGCTGAACCCCAGACGCGGCGACATTGTCGAAGGCATTGTCGTGCACTGGTCCGGTTCGGCCCTGATCGTCGATGTCGGCGCCAAATCCGAGGGCATCGTTCACTTCGAGGAGATGCGTTCGCTGACCGATACCGAGCGTGAAGCGCTCAAGACCGGCGATCCCGTTCACGTCTTCGTGACCGACTCCGAGTCGGAAGGCGGCTCGCTGGAGCTGTCGATCGACCGGGCTCGCGGCGAACAGGGCTGGCATGAGCTGCAGCGCCGCTTCGACGAGAACGAAGTGTTCGACGCGCGCGTGACCGGCTCCAACAAGGGCGGTCTGTTGGTCAACGTCGAAGGCGTCAACGCCTTCGTCCCGCTCTCGCAGATTGTCGAGATCACCGGCGACCGCGACCAGGCGATTGCCCAACTGACCGAATACGAAGGCCGCTCGCTGCGGTTCAAGGTCATCGAAATCAACCGCCGCCGTAACCGGGTCATCCTCTCCGAGCGCGCCGCCGTCCAGGAATGGCGCGCCGAGCAGAAGGATCGCCTGCTGGAAGAACTTCAGGAAGGCGAAATCCGCTCTGGCCGGATTACGAGCATCCGATCATTCGGTGTGTTCGTCGACCTGGGCGGCGCTGATGGCCTGGCGCACCTCTCCGAGCTGAGCTGGGAACGCGATGTCGACCCGGAGGCGATGTTCAGCATCGGCCAGACGATCGATGTCTACATCACCAAGATCGACAAAGAGTCCAAGAAGATTGGCCTCTCGGTCCGCCGCGCCTCGCCTGAGCAATGGGACGAAGTTGTGGCCAAGTTCGAGGTTGGCGACATCGTGCCGTCGGTCGTGACCAAGCTGGTTACATTCGGCGCGTTTGCGCGACTCGAAGGTCCGGTCGAGGGTCTGGTTCACGTCTCCGAGTTGGCCGACCGGCGGATCACGCATCCGCGCGAGGTCGTGCTGGAGAACGACATCATCCCGGCGAAGATCGTGCGTATCGAGCGCGACCGTCACCGCCTGGGACTGTCACTGCGCCAGGCGCGCACCGACGCTGAGCGATTGGGCTGGATCTTTAACCAGGACGGCGGCATCGTCCGCTTGCCGGACGAGGTCGCCGAGCGCTTCAGCATCGAGCAAGAGGCTGCGCCGATCGCACCGCCCGAGCCGGAGCCGACACCTGAGCAGCCTCGCAGCGCCGACGAAGCGCAACCCGAGGCCGCGGCTGAACCGGTTCGCGCCGTCTCGGCGATGCAGGAAGCGCTCGAGCGTGCCGGCGTCACCGAGCAGGACTTTGGCGGGAATCGCTAGGGAGTTCCCTTCGAGGCCTGTGGGCATCGTGGATAACAGGACAACGAGGAGAAGTTCCCTCCGACCGGCGGAGAGGGACCGCCTCAGCCCCGCATCAATTGCGGGGCAGGCTATCGGCAGCTCCCCCTGCAAGGGGGAGCGCGAACCCAAGATGTCGCGATACAACCGGTGCCCAAATGCAATGTTGGCAGGCGTTACGTAGCGTTTGCTCTGATAGGCTGACCGTATCTCGCGAGCGGCCCGGCTGGGGTCGCGTCGTGCACTGGAGACTGCCATGGCAGACCGATTTGACAAGTTCACCGAACGCGCTCGCCGCGTTTTGACCCTCGCCCAGGAAGAAGCTCAGCGCTTCAACCACAACTACATCGGTACCGAGCACCTATTGCTTGGACTGGTGCGCGAGGGTGATGGCGTCGCCGCCAAGGTACTTTCCAATCTTGGTGTCGAGCTGGGCAAGGTTCGTTCTGCGGTTGAGTTCATCATCGGTCGTGGCGACCGCGCCGTGCTCGGCGAAATCGGTCTGACGCCACGCGCCAAGAAGGTGATTGAATTGGCCGTCGACGAGGCGCGCCGGCTCAATCATCACTACATCGGGACCGAGCACTTATTGCTCGGACTCGTGCGCGAGGGCGAAGGCATTGCCGCCGGCGTCCTCGAATCGCTCGGCGTCAACCTCGAGAGGGTGCGAGCCGAGACTACGCGGATCCTCTCGCAGAGCGGTCCAGCGACGGCTGGCGCCGGGGCAGGCGCGAGCAGCGGCTCGGGATCGCGCTCCGCGACTCGCACGCCGACGATCGACCAGCTCGGCTTCGACCTGACCGCCGCCGCTCGAGCAGGCACGCTCGACCCGGTGATTGGGCGCTCCAAGGAGATTCAGCGCGTCGTCCAGATTCTCTCGCGACGCACAAAGAACAATCCGGTCCTGATTGGCGAGCCGGGCGTTGGCAAGACGGCCGTCGTCGAGGGACTCGCGCAGCACATCGCGTCGGGCGACGTGCCCGAGACACTTCAGGGCAAGCGACTGTTGACGCTCGACATTGGCTCGCTGGTCGCGGGGACGAAGTACCGCGGCGAGTTTGAGGAACGACTGAAGAAGGTCGTCGAAGAGGTCAAGGGCGCGGGCAACTGCGTCCTCTTCATCGACGAGTTGCACATGCTGGTCGGCGCCGGCGCGGCTGAAGGCGCGGTTGATGCGGCCAACATTCTCAAGCCGTCGTTGGCTCGAGGCGAGCTGCAGACCATCGGCGCAACGACGCTGGACGACTACCGCAAGCACATCGAGCGCGACGCTGCGCTTGAGCGACGCTTCCAGCCGATCGTCGTGGAGGAGCCGTCGGTCGAGGAGACCGTCGAGATTCTGCGCGGCATCAAGGATCGCTACGAAGAGCATCACAAGCTCGTCATCACGGACGAGGCGCTGGTCGCCGCGGCCGAGATGTCGTCGCGCTACATCTCCGACCGCGCGCTACCCGACAAGGCGATCGACCTGATCGACGAGTCAGCATCGCGCGTGCGCATCCGCCGCTCGTACACGCCGCCGTCGCTCAAGGAAGCGACTGTGGGGCTCGAGGGGATTCGCAAGGAGAAAGAGCAGGCGATCAACCAGCAGCAGTACGAGTACGCCGCCGACCTGCGCGACCGCGAACTCAAGCTGACGCAGCGCATCTCCGAGCTCGAAGAAGACCTTGATCAGCAGCGCGAACGCGATTCGTCGGACGTGCTGGCTGAGGACATCGCCGAGGTCGTCTCGATGTGGACCGGCATCCCGCTGGTGCAGATCGCGACCGAAGAATCAGAACGATTGCTGCGCATGGAGGAAGACCTCCACGAGCGCATCGTCGGCCAGGAAGAGCCGATCGTCGCACTGGCCAAGGCCGTGCGGCGCGCCCGCGCGGGCCTCAAAGACCCGCGCCGGCCCATCGGCGTGTTCATGTTCCTCGGACCGACCGGCGTCGGCAAGACCGAGTTGGCGCGTGCCCTGGCCGACTTCATGTTCGGCTCGGACGACAACATGGTCCGACTCGACATGTCGGAGTTCATGGAGCGTCACACCGTCGCACGCCTGGTCGGTGCGCCTCCGGGCTACGTCGGCTACGACGACGGCGGTCAGTTGACCGACACCGTGCGGCGCAAGTCCTACTGTCTCATCCTGCTGGATGAGATTGAGAAGGCGCATCCTGAAGTCTTCAACATGCTGCTCCAGGTCTTCGACGACGGTCATCTAACCGACGCCAAGGGTCGGCGCGTGGACTTCCGCAACACGATCATCATCATGACCTCGAACGTCGGCTCCGACCTGATTCGGCGCGAGTCCGCAATCGGGTTCTCGACCATCAATGATGACGAACAGTCGGAGAAGCAGCGCTACGAGAAGATGAAGGACAAGGTCCTACAGGAGATGAAGCGCGTCTTCCGCCCCGAGTTCCTCAACCGCGTCGACACGACGCTGGTCTTCCACCCGCTGAGCCGGGCCCACATCCGCAGCATCGTCGACATGATGCTGAGCGAGGTGGATTCCCGGATCAAGGAGAAGGAAGTCCTGCTCGACGTGACCGAAGCGGCGCGTGACTGGCTCGGAGAGAAGGGCTATGACCCGGTCTTCGGAGCCCGGCCGTTGCGCCGTGTGATCCAGGAGCGGCTCGAAGACTCGCTCTCCGAAGCGTTGCTGCGAGGCGACTTCCGGGCCGGCGACACGATTCGCGTTGACCTCGTCAAAGAGCTCAACGAGAACGGCGCCGAGGAAGAGATGCTGCACTACGAGCGCATCGAAGGCCTCTCGCGAGCTGAAGAGATCGCGGCCGAGGTCAAAGCTGCCGCTGTGGAAGCCTCCAGCGACGAGACAGGCGAGGAAGAGGGCGAAGCAGTCGCCACTTCCTGATCCTCCAACTCATCGATTAGCCGACAAAGCGCCCCTCAGCAATGAGGGGCGCTTTGCTACTGCGGCAGGAATTTCGCTCCGTGCAGTTCAAGGCGAGATTGCCGCGGCGGAGCGCGGCAATGACGAAAGTGGGGGAACTGGAGGCGCGCGTCTACCGACCTATGCGTTCCAACTGTTGGTCAATGCACTGGACCGCGGCGCGCGTCGTCTTGCCAGGCCAGGACGCTCTGCAGCAGGCCCAGGCCGACGAAGAATACCAACAGCGACGAGTTGCCCGTGCTGATGAACGGTAATGGGATGCCGGTCACGGGAATCAGACGGATGTTGATGGCGACATTGATGAAGACCTGGATCGCGATGATCGCCAGTAATCCGACGGCGAGGAGCTGGCCTAATGGCTCGCCTGCTTTGTTGGCTACCCGCAGCATGCGGAAGAGTAGCAGCAGGAACAGAGCAAAGAGCGCCATGGCGCCGACGAAGCCCAACTCTTCACTGAGCACGCTGAAGATGAAGTCGGTGGTCTGGATGCGGACGAAGTCAAGTTGTGTCTGTGTGCCCTCGGTCAAGCCCTGTCCCCAGAGGCCGCCCGAGCCGACCGAGGTCTCGGCCTGAATCACGTTGAATCCCGCGCCCTGTGGATCGGACTCCGGATCGATGAATGCACGGATGCGGTCGCGCTGGTAGTCCTGGACGCCGGCGGCGAGCCCTACGGGTATCAGACACATGCCGATCGCGGCCAAGGTCGCGTAGTGTCGGAGCCTGGCTCCTGCGAACAACGTCATCACCAACCAGAGCGCCATGAAGACGACTGCCGAGCCGGCGTCTGGCTCGATAAAGACCAGCGCCGCCGGCAACACGGCGATGCCGAGGGAGAGCAGGAAGATTCTGAACTCCTGTAAGCGATCGCGATAGTCGGTGAGGAACTTCGCCAGGCCGATGATCGTCATCAGCTTGCCGATCTCAGATGCCTGAACGACAGTGAAGCCGAGATCAAACCAGCGCCGGGAGCCGAACTCTTCGCTTCCGACGAACAGTACTGCGACCAGCACGATGATCCCGAAGCCGTAGGCGAGCCAGCCGAGGGCATCGATCAACCGGTAGTCGATGCGGGTCATCGCAACCATCAACACCGCGCCGACCAGGGCGAATATGATGTGCCGCTGGACGGCGCTGGACAAGACGATTCCCTCCGCTCCTCGAGGCAGAGAGGCGGAATAGATCACCAGAGCCCCATAGCCGGCCAGAGCGAGGGCCGCGAGCAGGATCAGCGGATCAAAGTGTCGCCACGAATGTCCGACCATCAGCGCGACCTCACATGAATCTCACTGTGTATGACGCTTGAGTTCATTGCGACCGCTCGCGAATTGCTTCGTAGAGCCGTTGGTCCTCTTCCTCGGTCAACGCGATCCTGGCGTACGGTGGAGGGAGTGCTGTCGACAGTGCGCCCGTCGTTTCGGCCCAGGCTCTGAGAATCTCGCCTCCGGCGCCGGCGGCCAGGTATCCGGCTGAGAACTCGAAGAAGACGACCATCGCGATTTGCGGGTCGTCGAACGGAGCGAATGCGATGAACCAGCCGTGTGTTGGTCCTTCTTCCTCGCCCGACACCGCCGTGCCGGTCTGGTTGAACTCGGCCGTGCCGGTCTTGCCAGCGATCAGCATCTCAGGAAGTTCGACCAGTGCGTCGTGACACGTGCCGGCCAGCGTGCAGAGCGCCATGCCTTCGCGGACGATCCTGAGGATTTCAGGATCGACGTCAACCTGGTTTCGCACGACGGGCTGCCAGGGCTGCACGACCTTGCCATTGGTGTCGATCAGCTCGCGCACGACTCGTGGTTCGTAGACCGTGCCGCCATTGGCGATTGCAGCAGTGGCGACCGCCATCTGCAACGGGGTAACGGTCGTGAACCCCTGACCGATGGCCATGTTGTAGGTGTCACCGTCTCGCCAGTCTTCCCCGAATGCCTCCAGCTTTTGCCGGGCCGAAGTGATCAGCCCGGCTGCTTCACCTTCCAGATCGACCCCGGTCTGGGCGTCGAAGCCCAACTCACGAGCCCACTTCGCCAGTGCCTCGTTGCCCGCGCCATTAAACTCGACATCTCCGGCGACGATGCCTTCGTCGGCCAGAGCATCTAGTCGCTCCTGTTCGCTGGGGTGTCGGGGAGGATTCTCCGGGTTGCGGTACGGCTCGCCGCCGGCGACGTAGTAGAAGTACACGTTCGACGACTCGGCCAACGCTGTGCGAATGTTGTAGACCCCTTGCGTCGTGTCGCCGAATCGGTAAATGATGCCAGGAGAGAGCTCGTTATGAACTTCCAACACGCCAGGCGAGTAAATCTTGGTCTCGGGTGTGATCGCGCCTTCCGCCAACCCGGCGACCGCCGTCACGATCTTGAAGATTGATCCGGGTGGAAACTGGTCCTGGATCGAGTGGTTGATCAATGGTTGCCCAGGATCCTCCAGCAGTGCCTGGTACTCGGCTGTCGTGATCTCCTCGTAAATGTTGACGTCGTAGTTGGGCACGGAGACCATCGCCAGGACTTCGCCCGAGTTGACGTCAAGCACGATCGCAGAAGCGAACAATGACGCCCCCTGGTGTTCCAACAGGATCTCTTCGACCTGCCGCTGGAGGTCGATGTCAATGGTCAGCACTGCACTCAGGCCCGGTGTTGGCGGACGATTGTCGAGGGTGCGCAGAATATTGCCGACGGCGTCGACCTCGACGAGTTGACGCCCTGCAGTGCCTCTGAGTTGGCGTTCATAGGCGGCCTCGATACCGGTTCGTCCGATCTGATCGCTGTATAGGTAGCGAGCATCGGATAGCTCTTCGTATTCCTCCTCGGAGATCTTGCCGACATAACCAAGAATGTGTCCGAGCAGCCGGCCGTGGTCGTAGCGCCGAGTTGAAACGGTCTCAACCTGCACACCGGGCAACGTGGAACGACGTGAGGTGACCTCGATGACCTGTGCCGGCGACGGATCGTCATCGATCAGCAGCGGCAGGAACGGGTCGTTCGAATACTTGCGGTCCCAAATTTGCTGCTCTATGTCCCAGGCGCGGACATCGAACATTTCGGCCAGTTCTTCCGACACATTCTTCACTTCGTAGTCGGAGACGTCGGCCGAGATCAATGTGATCCGATATGCCGGGGCGTTTTCGACCAGCAAGTTGCCGTTTGAGTCGTAGATCAACCCTCTGGAGGGTGCAATCTCAATTGTTCGTACACGGTTGCTTGCGGCTCTCGCGACGAACTCATCGTGGCGCAGAATCTGGAGCCGGACCAGTTGTACGGTGAGGATTCCGAACAGCAACAGGATGAATCCACCCAGCACCCAGACTTTGGCGCGGACGGGAAACCCTTCGCCATGCTCGATGTGCTGCGAGTACTCGCGCGCAACGCCTTCCGACTTACCCGGCCTTGGTCGCCGTTGCATTAGAAGCCGGCCGATCTCGATGGTACGGACACTGCAGCGGCGCCTGACGTGGGGATCCTCACAAACCAATAGACGACGGCGCCGAGCATCATGTTCCCCAGGACCCCACCCAGCATGATCGTGCGCAACGCAGCGAGCCAGTTGACGCCGGTCGTTGTCAGCTCAACGGCGATCGCGTGCGCCGTGAAGTGCAGGATTGACGCAGCGCCGATCAGCACAATCGTCATCGCCCATTCCAGCGCTATCGGAGCAGGGCCTCGGTCAACTGACCTGGCGCGCCAGGTCAGCGCAGCCAGGCCGATTGGAGCTAACGCTGCGACTGATTCGGGCATTCCTTGAAATGCGAGTAGTCCGAGCCCGATCCCGGCCAGCGGGATCATCACCAGGGTCTCGATCGGTGGTCGGACCATCGCCCAACAACAGAGCACGACCAGGACCACCTGTGGCCCGACTCCAAAGATGACGAAGGAGGAACTGGTCGAGGTCTGAAAGACCACCAAAACGAACAGTCCTCCGAGCAGCAAGATCCAACGGATGACGCTCACTGCTTACCCTCCGTCAGCGTCCGTTGATTCCGGGCTGAGAATCGACAGATCGGGTGGGGGAATCGTGAGCTGGACGAGCACCTGTTCGAGTTGCTCGAGCGGTGCGATCGGATCGAGCACGACGTAGCGGAAGGCGTCCTGGACCGTGCCCTCCGCCGCTGAGACGCGGCCAACTGGCAGACCCTGCGGCAGTTGCCCGTCAAGTCCGGAGGTGACGAAGATGTGGCCCAACTCGACCTCGGACTCCCACGGGATCCGGATTTCCAGATGACCCAGCGTGTCGCCGGTGGCGACGACCTCGCTGCGCGATTGCTGGTGCAAGACCCGCACGGCGCTGTCGGGATCGGTGATCAGGCGGATAAACGAGGTGTGTGGACGGACATCATAGATTTGCCCGATCAGCGTGCCACCAGCAGCGAGCACGGGCAGGCCGACCCGGATTCCGTCGTTCGATCCGCGGTCGATGCCGATCACTGTGCGCAGCCCGGTCAGGTCTCGGGTTGTGACATTCGCGGTGATGGTGACGGCGTCGGTCTCGGCCTGAACCTCCAGCAGCGCCTGCCGGGCTCGGACCTGGATCTGTTGTTCGCGCAGACGCGAATTGTCTGCTTCGAGTTGTTCAATTCTCGAACGCAGCGCTCGATTCTCGGAGTTCAGGCGGCCGAAGTCATCGAGGTCGGACAGCAGATTGGCGATCGGCTCACCTGCCTGTCGGAACGTTCGCTGGACAGGATTGAGCGCGGACGCGGCCTGGTCCTCAATCGTCGCAGCCCAGCCAACCAGCCCCAACACGGCCAGTCCACCGACCATGAGTGTGATCACCAGCACCCAGCGAATGCGCGCTCCCAGTAGGCGAACCAGTGCGCCGATTATTGGCACGAGAACCTGCCAATCGCATTCGCGGCGCTAGCGCCGCCCGGCCAGCACCTGACCGTCGGTCGCCGCAAGGGCGCGTGTCTCGGTTAGCGCCTCAGCGCAGCCGCGTACGACGCAGGTGAGGGGAGAATCCGCCTTGTAGACGGGGAACTTGGTCTCTTGCGACATGCGCCGATCAAGTCCGGGTAAGTACGCCCCGCCGCCGGCGAGCGCGATGCCCTGCTGCATGATGTCGGGAATCAACTCCGCAGGCGTGATCTCCATGGTCTTCAGCACGGCGTCCATAATCGAGGAGACCGCCGAAGAGATTGCATCGCGTAACTCGACCGTCGTCACCGTGATCACTTTGGGCATGGAGGTCGAGAGGTCGCGGCCACTCAGGGTGACGTCGCGTTCCTCTTCCAGCGGGAAGGCCGACGCGCCAGCGATTTTGATCTTCTCGGCCGAAGCCTCGCCGATCTGAATGTTGTGGACCTGGCGCGCATAAGTGATGATCGCCTGGTCAATCTCGTCGCCGGCGACGCGGGTTGAGGTGCTGACGACCATGCCGCCCATCGAGCAGACGGCGACTTCGGTGGTGCCACCGCCGATGTCGACAACAATGCTGCCGGTGGACTCAAAGATCGGCAGCCCGGCGCCGATCGCCGCTGCCATGGGCTCTTCAATCAGATGCACTTCGCGAGCGCCGGCCGAGCGCGTGGCTTCGAAAATGGCGCGCTTCTCAACCTCGGTCGCGCCGCCGGGGATGCCGACCATCACGCGCGGTCGTCCAATGCCGATCCCGCTGCGCTGCAGCGCCTCGTGGATGAAGTGATTGAGCATTCTCGATGTGACATCGAAGTCGGAGATGACGCCGTCCCGCAAGGGCCTGGTTGCGACGATATGAGCGGGCGTGCGCCCGACCATCGTTTTGGCCTGCTTGCCGATCGCGAGCACTGAGTTGTCGATCCGGTTGATCGCCACTACCGACGGCTCGTTGACCACGATTCCGCGACCGCGCACGGACACCAAGGTGTTGGCGGTGCCCAGGTCGATGCCCACATCGGGCGAGAATCGTCGGGCCAACCAGCCGAACGGGGACCAACCCATCAGGACTCCTCAGGATCCGGCAACGTGTGTGCCGAACGATAGGGGGCGCTCGTCAGCGATGCGCACGGCTCGCCGTGCCGAGTCGACATAGATCAGCGTACCCGTTAACCCCTCGATACCTGTACTAGCAGAACGTCAAATGGCCTCGGAAGGTTCCGCTTCCGTCAACCAGACCGACACCAGTGATGGATCTTGCAGCACAGTAACCAGACGGTCTTCATCCCAGATCGGCAGGCCCAACGCTTCCGCTTTCTTGCGCTTGGATCCGGCCGCGTCGCCGGCGAACAGCGCCGTCGTGTTCTTGCTCACCGACGAGCCAACGCCGGCTCCCAGCGACTTCAATCGGGCTTCAGCCTCTGGGCGAGTCATCTCCGCGAACCGTCCGGTAAGGACGAAGCGATTGCCTTCCAGCGGTGTTTCGACGGGCTCCTCATCAGTGCGTTGAATCTCGTCCTCGACGCCTGCCGCTTGTAGGCGATGCACCAGCGACCAGTGCTCGCCGTCCATGGCCCAGTCGACGATGCTCTGGGCGATGATCGGACCAACGCCGTCGACGTCGGCCAACGCTTCCCTCGGAGCGAGCAAGATCGCGTCCAGCGAGCCGAACTCCTCGGCAAGCAGCGTCGCGTTCTCTCCGCCGACATGTCGGATACCGAGTCCCACCAGGAGGTACGCCAGTCCACGCGATTTGCTTGCCTCTATCGCACCAAGGAGGTTTTCGATTCGCTTGCCGGCCTCGTACATCTCCTCCCCGCCCCGCTTGACCTTTTGCCCCAGCGAGGGAATTCGCCCCAGTACCTCTCGCTTGCCTGGCAAGGTGTAGATGTCGGCCGCGTCGTGGACAAGCTCAAGTTGCAAGAGCAAGGCAATCTGTCGTTCACCGAGACCGCGAATGTCCATTGCACCACGGCTGGCGAAGTGTTCGAGACTGCGTTGCAGGATCGCAGGACAGGACCGATTCGAGCAGTAGTGCATGGCGTCGTCGGCATCGCGCACTGTGTCGAACCCGCAGACAGGACAGGTGGCTGGCATCGTCCAGGGAACCGAGGATTCGGGGCGGCGCTCGAGCACCGGTCGGACGACCTGCGGGATTACCTCGCCCGCTCGTCGGATGACGACCGTGTCGCCCTCGCGGATGTCCTTGCGGTGGATATCGTCGAGATTGTGCAGCGTCGCGTTGGTTACCTGGACGCCGCCGACTCGGACGGGTCTCAAGCGGGCGTAAGGATTGATGGTGCCGGTGCGACCGACATTGACCAGGATTCGCTCGACGACCGTCGATGCCTCCTGCGGCGGGAACTTCCAGGCGATCGCCCAGCGCGGCTCGCGTCCGACGATGCCGAGGTCGGCCTGCAGTCCCAGATCATCGACCTTGACGACCACGCCGTCCATCTCAAAGGCCTGCGTGTCCCGTCGCTCGGTCCACCGTTCGCAGGCGGTCAGCGCGTTGTCAATGTCATCATGCCGCGCTGCCTCAGGCGTGGTTAGGAAGCCGAACTCAGATAGCCAACCGAGTGTCTCCCAGTGCGTGTCGGGGGTGATGGCCTCGTCGCACCAGCCGAGTTGGTATATGCCGATGTTGAGCGGTCGGGTCGCGGTTACCGAAGCATCCTTCTGCCTGACTGAGCCGGCAGCCGCGTTGCGGGGGTTGGCGTAGAGCGTGAGCGCGGCGCGACCCTCGGCGAGGCGCTCTTCGTTGGCGAGGGCGATTTCCGCGTTCATCGCGTCGAAGCCTGCCTTGGGCATGTAGACCTCGCCGCGGACCTCGAACAAGGGTGGAGGGTCGCCCTCCAGTTCGTTAGGCACAGCCTCGATCGCTCGGAGATTGGCGGTGACATCTTCGCCGGCGCGACCGTCGCCGCGTGTGGCGGCCTGGACCAGGCGGCCTCGTTCGTAGACGAGGGCAATGGCGAGGCCGTCGATCTTGGGCTCGGTGACGAATGCCCATTCCTCGCGGTCCAACAAATCGGCGGCTCGCTGTTGCCAGCCGCGAAGTTCCTCGGCGTCAAATGCGTTGCCCAACGAGAGCATGCGTCGGCGATGCTCCACGACGGCAAACGTGCGGCCCGGCGGAGCGCCGACTGTCTGGGTGGGGCTATCGCTCGACGCCAGTTCGGGAAAGTCCGCTTCCAGGCGTTGCAGCTCGGCGAACAGGGCGTCGAAATCGGCGTCGCTGATCTCGGGCGAATTCTGTGCGTGGTAGAGATGGTTGTGTCGCAGGATCTCGGCGCGCAGTTGCTCGACCCGGTCGCGGGCTGTGATCTGTTCAGCGTCGCCGGAGGCCCGTGGAGTTGACATCGAGTTCACTATAGAAAGGGAAAGCGGGCCAATCCTACTGATACGCTCAGCCCGTGAGCGATCCTGAGCTGGCCGACCTTGACGTAATCATCCTCGACTATGGCGCGGGTAACCTGCGCTCGGTCGTCCGCGCCGTCGAGCGTGTTGGCGCGAAGCCTGAAGTGGCGTCTGTCGCGGCTGCAATGGACGAAGCGGATGTGGTGATTCTGCCCGGCGTGGGCGCGGCTGCGGACACGATGCACAATCTGCGCGAGTTGCGCCTGATTGAGCCAATCCGCGAATACATCGCCGCCGACCGTCCGTTCCTTGGCGTCTGCATGGGACTGCAGGCGTTGATGACCGTCTCGGAAGAGGGCGGCGAGCATCCTTGCCTCGATGTACTCGAAGGCCGCGTCGTTCGTCTGCCGGAGGGCCGCAAGATTCCGCACATGGGTTGGAATCGGGTCGATCAACGGCGTCGGACGCCGCTCTTCGACGGCATTCCCGATGGCTCGCACTTCTATTTCGTCCACTCCTACTTCTGCGACATGGCGCAGCCCGAAGATGTCGTGGCGGTCGCCGACTACGGCACCGACGTCACAGCGGTCGTGGAACGCGGGAAGCTGGCGGCGACTCAGTTCCACCCGGAGAAGAGCGGCGCTTACGGTTTGCGGATCTATCGCAACTTCCTGCTCGAGCACTCCGGAAATGGAGTATCGAGATGACGCCCAACATGATTGACGTGTTGCCCGCGATCGATATCCGCGGCGGACGCTGCGTCCGTCTGGTCCAGGGCGACTACGAACGCGAGACCGTCTTCGACGACGATCCGACTGCGCCGGCGCGGCGCTGGATCGACGAAGGCGCCGAGATGTTGCATGTGATCGATCTGGACGGCGCTCGCGAGGGTCACGCGGCTAACGCGGAGTTCGTCGAGCGGATCGCGGCTCTGGGCAAACCGCTGCAAGTTGGCGGAGGCATACGCAATCTCGACACGGTTCGCCGCTACATCGATGCGGGTGTGTCGCGGATCATTATCGGAACGGCCGCCGTCACCGACCGTGGGTTCCTTCAAAATGCGGTCGAGCTCTGTGGCGATGCGTTGACCGTGTCAGTCGACGCCAAGGGCGGACGGGTCGCGCTCAACGGTTGGACCGAGGCATCGGAGCTACCTGCCGTCGCCCTGATTCCGCAGCTTGAAGATCTCGGTGTGCGACGATTTATCTACACAGACATCGCCTCCGACGGGATGCTCGGCGGCCACGATGAGGCTGAGTTCGCCCGCGTAGCCGGGGTCGCCCGATCGCCGGTGATCGCCGCCGGCGGGATTGCGCATCCGATGCAAATCCGCCGCCTCGCCGCCAACGGCGCAGCCGGAGTCGTGCTGGGGCGAGCGATCTACGACGGGCGGCTGCGACTGTCCGAAGCATTCGAGGCAGCGGAAGCGGGAATACGCGAGCGGACATGCTGACGAAACGGATCATCGCCTGCTTCGATGTGGACGCCGGCCGGGTGGTCAAGGGGATCTCATTCGTTGAGTTGCGTGATGCGGGCGACCCGGTCGAGCTGGCGGCGCTCTATGACCACGAGGGCATTGACGAGTTGGTCTTCCTCGATATCACCGCCTCGCATGAGGATCGCAACACGGTCGTCGACATGGTTCGTCACACGGCCGACCGCGTGTTTATCCCGTTCACCGTGGGCGGCGGACTGCGCTCCGATGATGACATGCGCTTGATGCTTGAGTCGGGCGCGGACAAGATCACGATCAACACCGCCGCCGTTGAGCGTCCAGAGTTGATCTCCGAGGGCGCGCATCGCTTCGGTTCACAATGCATCGTCGTCGCAATCGACGCACGGACGGAAGCCGACGGCTCGATGCAGGTTTACACCCATGGAGGCCGACGGCCGACCGGAATGGATGCGGTCGCGTGGGCCCAGGAAGTGGTCGAACGCGGTGCGGGCGAGATCATGCTGACCTCGATGAACACCGACGGTCACCAGGACGGATATGACCTTTCTTTGACTCGAGCAGTGTCGGATGCCGTCAGCGTGCCGGTGATCGCCTCGGGTGGTGCCGGGAACGCGCAACATATGATCGATGCGATCACGGATGGCAATGCAGACGCCGTACTGGCCGCCTCGATCTTTCACTTTGGCACCCACCCGATCATGGATGTCAAACGGCAAATGCAGGCCGCCGGCATCCCCATCCGAATGGAACACGCGGACTATGACGACGTCCTCTGAATCTCCTATCAGCGACGTGCCCGAGCTGAAGTACGACGCTGACGGCCTGATCCCGGCCATCGTCCAGGATGACGCGAGCAACGACATCCTGATGCTGGGTTACATGAATGCGGCGTCAGTGCAGATGACCCTGGACAAGCAGCTCGTGACGTTCTGGAGTCGCAGCCGCCAGGAGTACTGGACCAAGGGCGAGACCAGCGGCAACGTGCTCGAGTTGGTCAGCATTCGCAAGGACTGTGACGTCGATGCGCTGTTGGTCCGCGCCGTCCCGCACGGCCCGACCTGCCACACGGGCGAGCGTTCCTGCTTCTACCGCGACCTCGCCGAGGACTGAGCCCAAACTTGTTCAGCGAGAGTGTCGAGAAGTCAACAGATATGTTGACATCAACAGTTGTGTTGACTAAGGTGTGCCTGTGAATACCTCGGAGCTTCGCCGCTGGCTCCAGAAACGGGGTTGCACCTTCCACACTCACAAGGGCGGGAGCGGCCACATGACCGTCCGACGGGGTCTTTGCACCAGTCAATTGCCCATGCACGGCGCACGCAAAGAGCTGGGTCCTGGACTGGTAGCGAAGATCAAGAAGGATTTGGATCTGAAATGATGCTCTCCTATCCGCTCATCCTCGAAGAGGATGGGGACACGCTGCTCGTCACTTCGCCAGATTTTCCAGAGTTGACCACGTTTGGTGAGGATCGCGAAGAGGCGCTCGCGCGGGCGGTGGATGCGCTTGAGGAAGCAGTCGCCGCCCGGATGCACAGCCGCCTGGACATCCCGTCACCATCGACCGGCTCCGTCTACGCAACGTTGCCCACGTTGACGGCGGTCAAAGTGATGCTCTACCAGGGCATGCGAGATCGAGGAGTCGGCAAGGCTGAGTTGGCTCGGCGATTGGGCTGGCACCTGCCGCAAGTCGACCGTGTGCTCAATGTCCAGCACAGCTCAAGACTCGAGCAGATGGACTCCGCGCTCGGGGCGATTGGCCTGCGTCTCGACGTGACCACCCACGAAGTTCCGTCTGCGACGCCGGCGGTCGCGGAAGATACGCCACTCTATCCCTAGCTGAGCGGTCAAGTGAGGTTCCGGCCAGAGGCGGTCAGGGCGCGTTAGTTTTCTTCGTCCAGCATGCCGTAGCGGCGGCGGAATCTTTCAACGCGGCCGGCGGTGTCGACGATTCGCTGTTCGCCGGTGAAGAACGGGTGACATGTCGAACAGATCTCGATCCGGATTTCGGACTTGGTGGCGCGAGTCTCCCAGGAGTGTCCGCAGCCGCAGGTGATCGTCGCGTCGACGTATTCGGGATGGATTTCAGCCTTCACGCGCCCACCTCCTCGAGCTCGGCAGGGATCACCGAGACCTTCTTGCGTCGTCCGCGTGCGTAGGGTGCGAACTTCACTTTGCCGTCGGACAGGGCGAACAAGGTGTGATCGCGACCGACGCCGACATTGTCGCCCGCGTGGATGCGAGTGCCGCGCTGACGGACGATGATGCCGCCGGTGCGCACGACCTCGCCGTCGAACAGTTTGACGCCGAGCCGCTTCGCATTGCTGTCGCGACCGTTACGCGACGAGCCAACGCCTTTCTTGTGAGCCATGGCGCTCTCCCTACTCTTCTGAGTCTTCAGTCTCGGCGGATGCTGCCGGAACGTCGGCAGCTTCATCAGCCGTCTCGTCAGTGGCTGCAATCGCTGCCGGAGCCTCTGGTTGTACCCGTTCTGGAGCGGTCCAGCTCTGGTCGCCCAGGTTGACGGCATTGACCAGCACCGAGGTCTGCAACTGCCGATGTCCGCGAACTCGGCGATACCGAGTCTTGTTCTTGTACTTGAAGACGGTGATCTTCCGACCGCGTCCCTGCTCAAGGATCTCGCCGGTGACACTGGCAGACTCGACAATGGGAGAGCCGATCGCCAGTTCGCCTTCGCCGTTGACCAGCAGGACATCGTCGAACGTCACCTGATCGCCCGCATCGCCGTCGAGGCGTTCCAGCTTGATTCGCTGGCCGGGCGACACCCGGTATTGTTTTCCGCCGCTGCGAATCACGGCGTACACGTCGGACACATCAGTGGGCATAGCTGTCTCGCATCGATCTCAAGGTGATCGGATCGTTATTCCTGAAGTATCTAGCCTAGCCAGCCGCTGTCAGGCGTCAAGCGACTAACGAACAAATCGCGCTGAGCTGACTCGCAGAGCTGACCCGGCGCGACTATCGCAACTAATCGAGGGAGCTCCGATTCTGGTTGCCGCCCCAGGCAAGGCCCGGCTTCGGCGGCATCAGCGGCTCACGTTCCTCGCCGGTTTCTCCGTCGGAAGAGGTAGGTGGTGGTGCGGTTGGCTCAGGCGCCGGAGGTGGAGGCGTCGGCTTGGGCACTGCCTGACCTGGTTGCCAGGCCAGGATGGCGCGCAGGTCGTCGCCCTCGAGCGTTTCGATATCCATCAGCCGCGTCGCCAGCAGATCCAATTGCTCGCGATTGCGTCTAAGGATCGTCCGTGCCCGATCACGCGCACGATCGATGATCTCGCGCAGTTCTTCATCAATCTGCTCCGCAACCATTTCGGAGTAGTCGCGCTGCTCGGAAATGTCGCGGCCGAGGAAGACCATCGATTCCTTCTTGCCGAACGTGCGAGCTCCCAGGCGTTCGGACATGCCCCACTGCGTGATCATCGCACGGGCGATCTGCGTGACCTTGCTCAGGTCGTCGTGTGCGCCGGTCGTCATTTCGCCGAAGACGATCTCCTCGGCGGCGTGGCCGCCCAGCGCCGACGACATAAAGCCCTCGTAGTAGGACTTGCCGGCCAGCCGGTGCTCCGACTCGGGCAGGTAGCGGGTGTATCCACCGGCCATGCCGCGCGGGACGATGGTCACCTTGTGTACGGGATCGTGTCCGGGAATGTGCGAGGCAACGAGCGCGTGACCCGCTTCGTGGAACGCCACGATTTCCTTCTCGCGCCCGACCAGCAACCGGGACTTGCGCTCCGGACCGGCCATCACGCGGTCGACAGCCTCTTCGACTTCGGCCTGCGTGATGTGCTTCTTCTGCCGGCGTGCAGCGAGAATCGCCGCCTCGTTGAGCAGGTTGGCCAGTTCGGCTCCGGAGAACCCGGGAGTCTCTTTGGCGATTGTGCGCAGGTCGACCTCTTCGGCCAGCGGCTTACCGCGCACGTGGACATCGAGAATCGCTTGCCGACCCTTGACATCGGGTGCGTCCAGGACGACGCGACGGTCGAATCGGCCAGGTCGCAGCAGGGCCGGGTCGAGGATATCGGGCCGGTTGGTCGCTGCGACAACGATCACGTTGGAGTTGGTGTCGAATCCGTCCATCTCGACCAGGATCTGGTTCAGGGTCTGTTCGCGCTCGTCATGCGAGCCGCCGACACCGGCGCCGCGCTGGCGTCCGACGGCGTCGATCTCGTCGACGAAGACAATGCAGGGCGCGTTGCGCTTGGCCTGCTCGAAGAGGTCGCGCACGCGACTGGCGCCGACGCCGACAAACATCTCAACGAACTCGGACCCGGAAATCGAGAAGAAGGGCACGCCAGCTTCGCCGGCGACGGCTCGGGCGATCAGCGTCTTGCCGGTGCCAGGAGGGCCAACCAGCAGCACGCCGCGAGGAATCCGCGCACCGAGTGAGGCGAAGCGCTCGGGGAACTGGAGGAACTCAACGACCTCTTGCAGCTCTTCCTTGGCTTCGTCGCAGCCGGCCACGTCGTTGAAGGTGACTGAGGGGCGATTGGCTGTGACCAGGCGTGCCTTGCTCTTGCCGAACGACATCGCCTGTGAGCCTTGCCCCTGCGCCTGTCGTAGGAAGAAGAAGATCAGACCGAAAATCAGCAGGAAGGGGAGCAGGTTGAAGAACACGCTAGCGATGGTCGAGCCAAAGCCGCCGCCCGACCCGACTTCAACGTCAGGGAATCCCTGTCCGCCGACATCAACACCCTCTCGGGAGAGGAACTCGAAGAAGTCGAACCCGGTCTCCGGCACGTTTGTCTGGAACGATTCGGCGCCGTCGCGATAGTCGAGTACGACCCTCGACGAGGAGACCTTGATCGTCTCGATCAGCGCGGCCTGGTTCTCGATCCGATCAAGCAACGACTCCGTGCCGCCCGCCAGCGGGATCTCATTCGAGCCGCCGCCCCGAGGGAAGACGGAAAACACCACCACGATCAACACCACGAAGATCAGGAGGTAGATCAGAAAACTGCGCTTGAATCGTGAGCCACCCATCGACGCCGTCCCTCAAAAGCAGCGCAGACCATCCACCGACGGCTGCGCCGGTTACCTGTTCATACAGTTTTGAGCATATCGCAACGCCGGATAGATCAAGGTCAGGTGTAAGTCAATTTCAGGATCGCCCGCTATATCGCCGCCCACGTCTCGAAACGTCAGGTCGACTGGTTCTCCGCACGTTGAGTCCGACCGAAGTTGCAGGTTCACGTGTCCGCGGCAGTTCAACTCCAACATCATTCCGACTTGCGAACTCGCACGACATAACACACTGCCTTACCCTCGCGACGTGACCGCACAACGTCCGACACGACGACGAGAAATGCATCACAGGCGCAACGGCGCTCGGGTCATCGTGGGTGTCGATGAGGTCGGACGCGGGCCGCTGGCCGGGCCGATCGTGACTGCTGGAGTCTCATTGCCGTTGGATAACAGACCGACGTGGTTGTCCGAGCTGCGCGACAGTAAGCAGCTCACTGCGAAGCAACGACAGCGACTCGCTCCCTTGATTCGCGAAGAGTCCCTCTGCTGGGCAATCGGCTGGGTGCATGCGGTCGAGTTGGACAGTCTGGGACTCACCGCTGCCCTGCGCCTGGCGTTTCGGCGCACGATCGAACAGCTTGACGAGCCGCCTGATGTCGTCCTCGCGGATGGTCGCGACGATCTACGGCTCGCATATCCGACCGAGATGATCATCAAAGGAGACGCGAAAGTGTCCTCGATTGCCGCCGCGTCGATCATCGCCAAGACCGCTCGCGACGATTGGATGATCGAGCTAGACAGCCGATATCCCGGATACGGCTTTGCCAGGCACAAGGGATATGGCTCAGCCGAGCATTTGCGGGCGTTACAAGGCATGGGTCCCTGTCCCGAACATCGACAATCGTTCGCACCCGTTGCCGCGCTCAGTCAACCGCAATTCACCTTCGATGCCGCCGCCTCCTGACCGACCCCTGGATCGACGACATGCGCTCGGCGCTGCCGGTGAGGAA
Organism: Chloroflexi bacterium bin125; assembly: GCA_002239025.1. Taxonomy (GTDB): domain Bacteria; phylum Chloroflexota; class Dehalococcoidia; order Bin125; family Bin125; genus Bin125. Next base: position 62,827 of record MPNM01000008.1, read on the forward strand.
CTGGCCGCCGTCTACCTTGAGGCGCGTGGCTACCGAATCGTTGAGCGCAACTATCGCAGGCGCTGGGGCGAGGCGGACATCATCGCGCTGGACCCCGAAGGCACGCATGTGATCATTGAAGTGCGCAGCCGCAGCGACCGGCGCTATGTGGTTGAGGCGGCGCAATCGGTCGGTCCGCGCAAACAACAGCAGCTTCGGCGACTCGCTCACGGCCTGATGTCGGAGCAGGAGAGCGAGATCGATATCCGCGTAGATGTCATGGTCGTGGCGCCGGATCGCAAGGGCAAACTCGTCGTTGTGGCCCACATTGAGGACGCCATCGAAGATGGCCCGGTTGACGACTAAGCTGATGACAACGCTGGAGTTGGCTAACTGATTATGCCGATCTACGAGTATTACTGTTCCGATTGCGCCCGGACCGTCGAGGTCTTCCAGCGTCGCGTCCGCTCGGAGGCCGACCCGTTGCCCGGCTGTCCGGAGTGTCGCGGCGGCAACCTGCAGACCCGATTCTCGAGGTTTCGCTCGAAGACGGAGCTGACCTTCCCCGGGTTCGACACGCTCGACGACGTCGACGCCGACGACCCGGAATCGGTGGCTGCCTGGCGCGAGTCCGCCGGCGCGTCGCCGGAGCTGCCGGCCGACCTTGCCTAGTTCACTTTTCCAGTTGGAGGAGGCCTCACTTGCCGATCTATGAATACCGCTGTCAGCAGTGCGGCCACATCCAGGAGCAGTTCCATCGGTCGTTGGAGCGTGCCGTTGTGCCTGCCTGTGAGTCCTGTCCATCGGACGACATGGAACGGGTGATCTCCCGGTTCGCCACACCGAAGACCGAATCGCAGGTGCTGGAACAATATGGCACACCTGGTCCCGGCGCCGGTCCCGACGCCTACCGCGATCCTCGGCAGATCGGTCGTTGGGCGGAAGAGCGATTCGACCAGATGGGCGTCGAGATGCCAGCCGAAGCCAAGCAAATGATCGATGCCGCCAGAGATGGTGACTTGCCCGATCCGGTCAAGGACTTGTAGGGCCCCGTCATCGTGACATCGCGCGATTGAACATCTCCGTCATTCCCGCGCTCCGACGCGGGAATCTCGCTGCTTCCGGAACAACGGTTGTGTCTCTGGCTAAGCGCCGGCTTGGCGCTACCAGGATCTGTTCACATCAGGTAGTGAAGTGATGGCTGATTGCCTAGCGGTCTCGTCAATGGGAAGCGGGACCCCCTCAGCCTTCGGCAGCTCCCCCTGCAAGGGGGAGCGGGGAACGCGGGACCGCTTGACGCAGGATTCCGGATCTAAACGAGCAGGACTGAGTCGCTCCTTGCCTTCGTGCTGGGCGCGTCGAGAGACCCCCGTTCAGGCCGGGGGCAGGCTCCGCGACGGAGCGCCGGTTTGACGGGAAGGTGATCTGTTCATGGGTGAGCTACAGCGAACGGGCGGCTGCTGGACTTCGGGCATGTAAAACACTTGAATTGCCGTGCCATAAGGGGAGCGATAGCCTGCCGATTGGCGGGCTGTCTGTCCGCCTGTCATCATCCGGGCGTTTTGCTCGTTTGTACCGGTATCCGCATGGGCTGAGTTGCACCTGAGAGGAACTGCATGGAAATCCTGATCTTCGCCATCATCGCCGCCGTCGTGGCGCTGGTCTTCGCGGCCGTGCGTGTGCGCGACGTCATGGCCGTCGATGAGGGCAACGACGTGATGAAAACCATCGCGCGAGCCATCCAGGCTGGCGCGTCGACGTTCCTCAAACGCGAGTACACTTTCTTGGCTGGCTTCGTCGCGGTCGTCTTCGTGGTCCTGTTGATCTTCATTGACCTCGATGTGCTCGACAAGTTCGGTGGCAGCTTCGGTGGCGACGGCCCATGGTCGTCGACGGCGATCTCCTACATCGTCGGTGCAGTGCTCTCTGCCTCAGCCGGATACGCCGGCATGCTGATCGCCGTGCGCGCCAACGTGCGCACCGCAGCCAAAGCGCGCGAAGGCCTCAATCCTGCGCTGCGCGTGGCTTTCGGCTCAGGCACCGTGATGGGTATGACCGTGGTGGGCCTCGGCTTGCTCGGCCTGGTCATCATGTACTTGATCTGGCAAAGCGTGACTCCGCTGGCCGGCTTTGCGTTCGGCGCATCCTCGATCGCGCTCTTCGCCCGTGTCGGTGGAGGCATCTTCACCAAGGCCGCCGATGTCGGCGCCGACCTCGTCGGCAAAGTCGAAGCAGGCATCCCCGAGGACGACCCGCGCAACCCCGCAACGATCGCCGACAACGTTGGCGACAACGTTGGCGATGTCGCCGGCATGGGCGCCGACCTGTTCGAGTCCTACGTCGGCTCAATGGTTGCCACCATGGCCCTCGCAGCCACAGTATTGGCCGCAAATGTCGCTCTGGAATGGGACGACGGTCTGGTCGTGCTCCCGATGCTGATTGCCGGCATCGGGATCATCTCCGCAGTCATCGGAACGTTCTTCGTTCGCACGGGCGAGCAAGCCGACCAGGGACGCCTGCTCTGGGCACTCCGAGCCGGCGTCTTTGGCGCGTCAGGACTCGTACTCGTTGGCGCCATCGTCGCGATTGCGATGCTCGACCTCGACTCCCTCGACGGCAGCAAGTGGAATTTCTTCTTTGCCATCCTCGTTGGACTGATCGCCGGACAGATCATTGGCACTGTGACCGAGGGTTACACCTCGACTGAGGGTTTCAACCTTCTTGGCAAGCGCTACTCACCAACCGTCAATCTCAGCGCGCAGGCCGAGTCCGGCACCGGACCGATCATCATCGGCGGTCTCAGCCTGGGCATGATGTCCACGCTGATCCCACTCATCACGATTGTCGTGGCGATTGTCATTGCCTACGAGCTCGGCGAGTTCTACGCCATCGCTCTGGCCGCGGTTGGCATGCTCGCACCGCTGGGCGTGACGCTCGCGACCGACGCCTACGGCCCGGTTGCTGACAACGCCGGCGGCATTGCCGAACAGGCTGGTCTCGATCCTGAGGTCCGCGAGCGCACCGATGCGCTCGACCAGCTTGGCAACACCACAGCGGCGACCGGCAAAGGCTTCGCCATCGGTTCCGCCGCTCTAACCGCGCTGGCGCTGCTGGCCACCTACGCCATCACCGTGTGGGGCGACATCGAATCCGCCACGTTCAACCTGCTCGACTACAAGGTGCTGATCGGTCTGCTGATCGGCGCGCTAATGCCGTTCGTGTTCTCGGCGCTCTCGATGGGCGCGGTCGGACGGGCTGCCGAGTCGATGGTCCAGGAAGTTCGACGCCAGTTCCGTGAGATGCCCGGCATCATGGACGGCACCCAGGATCCCGACTACGAGCGGGCGATTTCCATCTCCACCGACGGCGCGTTGAGAGAGATGATCATCCCTGGTCTGATCGCCGTGATCGTGCCGATCTTCGTCGGCGCAGTGATCTCGGCCGAGGCGCTTGGTGGCCTGCTGATTGGCTCGATCGCGGCTGGCGCGATGTTGGCCCTGATGATGGCCAACGCCGGCGGCGCCTGGGACAACGCCAAGAAGTACATCGAAGAGGGCCACTACGGCGGCAAGGGCTCCGACGCCCACTCGGCCGCAGTCGTTGGCGACACGGTCGGAGACCCGTTCAAGGACACCTCCGGACCGTCGCTCAACATCCTGCTCAAGCTGATGTCGATCGTCGCCGTGGTCTTCGGTCCGCTGTTCCTCTAGGAGCTCTTTGGAGACGGCTCAGGTTTCATTTTCTCCCCCCTCCGGGGGGGAGATGCCGCAGGCAGAGGGGGGCTCCTTGCCTGTCGCCCCTAATGGAAGTCACCCGCCGCCCCCCAGTCACTCCGTGACATCTCCCCCGCAAGGGGGGAGATGGGACTTTGGGAGTCATGCATCAATATTTGCGGGGGCGAGGAACGATCGTTTTGCCGCTCTAGTCGTTCGTTGATTCGCCACTTGAGCGGCTGGCCCGCTCTCGCTCCGATTGCTCTCGAATCTGCTCCATGAGCGCTTGACCAGCGTTCCCGGTCGCCAGGATGGTCAACACCGCGCCGAGCAGTAGTCCCAGCAACAGACCGATCAGAAACCTCATAAGACGCCTCCCCCATACGCTGACTTCACTATCACCATACGACCGCCGATAGCCCCTCCAGGAAGGCGCGCCCATGTCCACTTCGACTGACTCAACCGACGTCTCGCTCGACACCCTCGTCTCGCTCTGTAAGCAGCGCGGTTTTGTCTTTCCCGCTTCCGAGATCTACGGCGGATTCGGTTCGACCTACGATTACGGGCCGCTCGGCGTTGAACTGAAGCGCAATGTGAAGGACCTCTGGTGGCGCTCTACCGTGCGTGAGCGCTCCGACGTGGTTGGCCTTGACTCGGCGATCATCCAGTCGCCACGCGTCTGGGAGGCCTCAGGACACGTCCAGAACTTCCACGATCCAATGGTCGACTGCCTCGAATGTAAGGGTCGCTTCCGAGCGGACCATCTCGAAGGCCCCGACTGCCCGACTTGTGGCGCATCCGAATCGTTCACGGAAGCCCGCGAGTTCAACCTGATGTTCCGCACCCAGGTCGGCCCGGTCGCCGAGGAAGGCTCCGAGGCTTATCTCCGACCCGAAACGGCGCAGGGCATTTTCATCAACTTCGAGAACGTCCTCACCTCGACTCGGCGGCGCTTGCCGTTTGGCATCGCGCAGCAGGGCAAGTCGTTCCGCAACGAGATTACGCTGGGCAACTTCATCTTCCGCACGCGGGAGTTCGAGCAGATGGAGATGGAGTTCTTCGTCGCGCCCGACGAGTCCGACGAGTGGTACCAGCGCTGGATCGATCTCCGCGAGCAGTGGTACACCGACTTGGGCGTCAATCCCGAGAACATCCGCCGCGATGTCCACCCGACCGAGAAGCTCTCGCACTATTCGGCCGGTACAACCGACCTGCAGTACAAGTATCCGTGGGGTTGGGACGAGCTTGAGGGCATCGCCAATCGCACCGACTTCGACCTGACGCAGCACAGCGAGTCCTCGGGAAAGCGGCTCGAGTACTTCGATCCGCAGACCAACGAGCACATCGTCCCACACGTAATCGAGCCGGCTGCTGGCGTCGACAGAATCATGCTGGCACTGCTCTGCGACGCCTACACCGTCACACCCGACGAAAAGGGCAACGACCGCACCGTCCTTGCCTTCCATCCCAAGGTTGCGCCGGTGACCGTCGCGGTGCTGCCGCTCTCGCGCAAGGAGCCCGTGGCCAACCTCGCACACGACGTGTGGTCCAAAGTCCGCCCATTCTGGACGACGCAGTACGACGACACCCAATCAATCGGTCGTCGCTACCGCCGCCAGGACGAAATCGGCACGCCGCTCTGCGTCACGGTCGACTTCGATTCCTTGGAAGACGACTCAGTCACGATCAGGGATCGCGACACGCAGGAGCAAGTACGCGTCAGGATCGACGAGCTGGTAGATGTGCTCCGGGATCGGTTGGGGTTCTAACGGGCTCCCCCTTTGGGGGAGCTGCGTGTCAGACACCGGCCGCCTTCTTCGGGTCCCCTCTCCCTTTGGGAGAGGGTTAGGGTGAGGGCCGGAACCCGCAAACAGCGACTCCCAACAGATTGATGTGACGGGGAACCCTCACCCCGGCCCTCTCCCAGAGGGAGAGGGGGTAAGAGCCTAGTCGCACTGAGCAGACTTACGTGCGCGCCTTCTGTTGAGCAGCCGTCATGATGTCACGTCGTGAACTCCGGTGCGGACGTGCAATTGGCGGGCGGGCCCCCTCCGCCTTCGGCACCTCCCCCAACGGGGGAGGTCTGTTGGCTACGGACACAACAAAACGCTGCCGCTGCAGGGATTTGGAAGCGCCATTCGTTCCGGCCCCAGCGGCAGCGTCTTGCGGCCTGATCGACGGAATTGCCGGAGCTATGGGGCGAGTTCGGCCACCTTTGAGCGAGCCCCGTCCGGGTCGTCGAACCACTCGGCGTTGATCTCGGTGAAGGCCTGCCACTCGTCCGGCACGTCGTCCTCGGAGAAGATGGCGGTCACCGGGCAGGCCGGTTCGCAGGCGCCACAGTCGATGCACTCGTCCGGCGAGATGTAGAGCATGCGGTCGTCATCATCTGCGTGAATGCAGTCCACTGGACAGACCTCGACACAGGACTGGTCCTTCACGTCGATGCATGGCTCAGCGATTACGTAGGTCATGAATCTATCCTCTCGTCCACTCAACCTGCGCGACGCCGCCACCGACGTTTTCGCGACTACCACACTACTTATAGGACGGCATTCCCCTCTTCGCAATAGCCAGATGAGTTTGCTGCAAACACTGACATTTATCCGCGAGAACGGCCTCTTGACCAGAGGCAAATTCTACGAGGCAGCGACCGCGTCGGCGGGCGCGCGCCAACCATGCAGGGACAGTACATCGCGCAGAAATCGACCTGTAAACGAGCCTTCCACCAGCGCCACATGCTCTGGTGTGCCCTCCGCCACGACGCGTCCGCCGCGGTCGCCGCCCAGTGGTCCAAGGTCGATGATCCAGTCCGCGTTCTTGATCACGTCCAGATGATGTTCGATCACGACGACAGTGTTGCCGCCGTCCACGAGCTGTTGCAGGACCTGCAGCAGCGCCTCGACATCGAAAAACGACAGGCCGGTTGTCGGCTCGTCGAGCAGATACAGTGTTCGGCCCGTAGAGCGCTTCGACAGCTCAGTCGAGAGCTTGATCCGCTGCGCCTCGCCGCCCGAGAGCGTGGTCGCAGGCTGTCCCAGCTTGATGTAGCCCAGGCCCACCGCCTGCAAGGTGCGCAGCTTGCGTGAGACCGTCGGATTGGCGTCGAACAGCACGGCCGCTTCGTCAACGGTCATGTTCAACACATCGGCGATGGTGCAGTTCTTGTAGCGGATCTCCAACGCTTCGCGGTTGTATCGGTCGCCGTGACAGACCTCACAGGGCACGGTCACATCGGGCAGGAACTGCATTTCGATCGTGTTGTAGCCGTCACCCTTGCAGGCCTCGCAGCGGCCGCCCTTGACGTTGAATGAGAATCGCCCCGGCTTGTAGCCGCGCATTCGCGACTCCGGCACAGAGGCAAAGAGGTCGCGCACTGGCGTGAACAGGCCCGTGTACGTCGCGGGATTCGACCGCGGCGTGCGGCCAATCGGCGACTGGTCGATGTCAATCACCTTGTCAATCGAGTCCAGGCCCTGCAAGCCGCGCATCGCTCCCGCCCGTTGCCGAGCACCGTGCAACTGTTGGGCAGCCGACTTGTGCAGCAAGTCGTTGACCAGCGTGCTCTTGCCGGACCCAGAGACGCCCGTGACGCAGATGAACGTGCCCAGCGGGAACTCAGCGTCAATATCGCGCAGATTGTGTTCGGTCGCGCCCACGACCTTCAGCACATCGCCATTGCCGGACCGTCGAACCGGTGGCATCGGAATGCTACGTCGACCGCTGAGATATGCGCCCGTCATCGATTCTGTGTGATCCATGATCGCCGACGGAGGACCAGCAGCGACGACGCGCCCGCCGGCCTCTCCTGCGCCGGGACCCATATCGACGATGTAGTCCGCGGCGCGCATCGTTGCCTCGTCATGCTCGACGATCAGCACCGTGTTGCCCAGGTCGCGCAGACGCTTGAGCGTCAGAATCAGCCGCTCGTCATCCAATGGATGCAGGCCAATCGACGGCTCATCGCAGACATAGAGCACGCCCATCAGGGAGGAGCCTATCTGCGTCGCCAGGCGGATCCGCTGCGCCTCACCGCCCGAGAGGGTTGACGCGCCACGGTCGAGTGTCAGGTAGTCCAGTCCGACATCCACCAGGAATGTCAGGCGCTCGCGGATCTCTTTCAGAATCTGTGTCGCAATCGCCATCTCGCGAGCGGTCAGCGGCGTCTCGTCGCCACTCAGTTGATTCGCCCAGAGGGACGCCGTTGCGACCGACATGCGTGTCACATCCACAATGGAGCGCTCGTCAACCCGCACCGCCAGCGACTCCGCTTTGAGCCGAGCGCCGCCGCAGGATGAGCAGGGCACCGCCGTCATGTATCGCTCGATCTCGGTGCGCGACCAATCCGAATCGGTCTCGCGATAGCGTCGATCGAGATTGTTGACGACGCCCTCGAACTGCGTCTCATAGCGACGGTGTCGGCCACGATGATTGACGAAGTCAACCACTATCGGCTCTGGCAATCCGTACAGGACGGCATCGACCAACTCTTCAGGTTGGTCCTCAAACGGTGCTGCGGTGTCGGCATTGAACTGCTCAAAGATCGCCTCGAGCATGCGCCGGTGCCAGCCGGTCTGCGTCGTCGAGCGCGACCAGGGAGCGACCGCGCCGCCGTCCAGCGACTTGGAACGATCGGGCAGCACCAACAGCGGATCGACCTCCATCGTCACGCCCAGACCTGTGCAGTCGGCACATGCGCCGTGCGGCGAGTTGAACGAGAACGAACGCGGTTCAATCTCGCCCAGCGCAAACATGTCGCGCGGACAGGCGAGCTGCTCAGAGAAGATCAAGTCCTCCTCGGAATCCAGCGGGCGAATCCGCACGATGCCGTCACCCAGACCCAGAGCCTGTTCAATCGACTCGGCCAGTCGGTTGGCCAGCGTGTTGCGATCGTCCTCGTCGACGTCGTCGGCGGGCAGCGCCACGCGGTCGATGACGACGTCGATCTGATGGTTCTTGTTCTTCTCAAGCTCAATCTCGTCGTCCAGCGACAGCACTTCCCCATCGACGCGGACTCGAACGAATCCGCGGCTTCGAGCATCCTCAATCACACCTTTGTGCTCGCCCTTACGGTCACGCACGACAGGCGCCATGACCATCAAGCGGCGCTTCTCGCCCAGGGACATCACCGCATCGACCATCTGTTGCACGGTCTGTTGAGCGATTGGGTCGCCGCAGATTGGACAGTGGGGTCGGCCGGCGCGGGCGAACAGCAGGCGCAGGTAGTCGTAGATCTCCGTCACCGTGCCGACCGTCGAGCGCGGGTTGCGAGATCCCGTCTTCTGGTCAATCGAGATGGCCGGCGACAGCCCCTCGATGTAATCGACATCGGGCTTCTCCATCCGGCCCAGGAATTGGCGGGCATAGGCCGAGAGCGACTCGACGTAACGCCGCTGGCCCTCGGCATAGATGGTGTCAAAGGCCAGCGACGACTTGCCCGAGCCGGAGAGACCGGTAATCACGACCAATTGGTCGCGGGGCAGCTCGACGTCAATGTCCTTGAGGTTATGCTCGCGCGCGCCGCGGACCAGGATTCGATCAGCCGGCAAAGTGCCTTCTCCCAATTCCGAACACTGTCAACCGCAAGCGTATCTCACGACAACCGGGAAGTTGTCTTCGCTGAGGCTTCCTATACTCGATTCATGCCGACCAACACTGCCGACTCTGACCAACAATCCCAGATGACGTCGCTCTCTCAGGATGCAGGAAACGATTCTTCGACGCCTAAGCGAATCGTCATCTTTGATGCGTATGCGCTGATTTTCCGCGCATATTTCGCGATGCAGCGGGCCAATCTGCAGACCAGGGCGGGTGAACCGACAGGCGCCGTGCGTGGATTTACCGCCACGATGCTCTACATCTTCAACACGCTGAACCCAACTCACGCCGCATTCGCGTTTGACGTCGATGACACCACCGTATTCCGGCGTGAGATCGATCCCAACTACAAGGCACACCGCGATCCGATGCCGGAAGACCTGCCGTCGCAGATCCAGCGCTGCCGCGAGATCGCCGAGGCATTCTCTGTGCCCGTCTATGAGCAGCCCGGATTCGAAGCTGATGACGTGATCGGTACGCTCGCCGACCAGGCTGTCGAGGCTGGTTTCGACACCTGGATCTGCACGTTGGACAGCGATCTCCTGCAACTGGTCAACAGGGACATCTCGGTCTACCTCTACAACCCGTTCAAGAGCGAGTACACCGCCTACGACAGCCCCGACGCTGTTCGTGGCCGCTACGAGGTCGACCCGATTCAGATCATCGATTTCAAGGCGCTCGTCGGCGACAAGTCGGACAACATCCCGGGGGTCAAGGGCGTCGGCAAGGTCGGCGCGGTCAAACTGCTGAGCGAGTTCGGCACGGTGGAGGGCATCTACGACCACATCGACGATGTCAAGCCGGCTGGCACCCAGAAGAAGCTGATCGCCGACCGCGACAACGCCTTCATGAGCAAGGACCTCGCCACGATTCGCCACGATGCGCCGGTGGCGCTTGATGTCGCCGCGGCCGATGTGACCGATTTCAGCCACGACGCCGTCCTGGCAAAGTTCGAGGAGCTTGAATTCCGCACGCTCGTCGACCAGATCCCGGGCGATGAAGGCGCTGCGGCTCCCAGTGTGCAGCAGCCGCCGTTCGACGACTACGACCTGGTGGCCGATGAAACCGCGCTGAGCGAGTGGGTCGTTCGCGCGATGAACGCAGAACTGCTCGCCGTCGACCTGGAGACCTCGTCCATTGACACGATCGATTGCGACATTGCGGGCTACGCGCTCTCCGACAAGGCAGGCGCCGGTTGCTACATTCCGGTGGGCCATCAGACGGACGAGGCTCAGCTTGACCACGAAGTGGTCAAAGCGGCGTTGCGGCCGGTGCTTGAGAACTCGGCCGTACCCAAGTTGCTACATAACGCCAAGTTCGACATCAAAGTCCTGCGCCGCCATGGGATCTCCTTGCGCGGACTCCGCGACGACACCATGGTCGCCGCATTCCTGCTCAACAAGTCGCCGATCGGTCTGAAAGCGATGGCCCTCAACGAGCTGGGTATCGAAATGACGCCGATCGAGGACCTGATCGGCAAGGGACGCAAGCAAGTCTCGATGGTCGATGTGTCGGCCGCGGACGCAGGCAAGTATGCAGCCTCCGACGCTGATATCACGCTGCGGCTCGCCAATCTGCTGCTCCCACAGCTCGCAGAAAACGAGACCATGGAGAAGCTCTATCGAGAGCTTGAGTTGCCGCTAATCCCGATCCTCGTAGACATGGAACTGGCCGGCGTCACGCTCGACACCGACATCCTGCTCGAACTCGATCAGCAGCTCAATAGCGAGATCGAGACGGTCACAACGCAAATCTTTGAGGATGCCCAGCACGAGTTCAATATTGGCTCGCCCAAGCAACTCAGCGGCGTGCTCTTCGATCAACTCGGGTTGCCCAAGACTCGCAAGACCTCGCAGGGCTATTCGACCGACGCCCAGCAGATAGAGCGGCTCGTCGACGCGCATCCAATCGTCAATCACGTCCTGCAGTGGCGAGAACTGACCAAGCTGCGCAGCACATACGTGGAGTCCCTGCCCGATGAAGTGCATGCGTCGACGGGACGTATTCACACCGACTACAACCAGACCGTCGCCGCCACCGGCAGGCTCTCATCCGAGTCGCCCAACCTGCAGAACATCCCCGTCCGCACCGAGCAAGGACGACAGATTCGTGCTGCATTCGTCGCGCGACCGTGGGACGAGTTGTCGGACACTGACAATGTCTGCTTCGTCTCGGCTGACTATTCGCAAATCGAGCTGCGGGTGCTTGCCCATCTCTCCGAGGACGAGGGCCTGATTACGGCCTTCCGCGACGGCGAGGATATCCACGCAGCGACCGCGTCTGGCGCGTACGGAGTGTCGATTGATGATGTCCAGCCGGAAATGCGTCGCGTCGCCAAAATGATGAACTTCGGCGTGATCTACGGTCTGTCGGCGCATGGTCTGTCGCAACGGAGCGGGATGGAGCGTCGGGACGCCCAGGCCTTCATCGACGCGTACTTTGGCCGCTTCGAGCGCGTGCAAACGTGGATCGAAGAGACCAAGGAGTCGACCAAGGAACTGGGCTACGCCGAAACCCTGCTGGGACGCCGCCGCTACTTGCCGGAAATCCGCTCGAACAACTTCCAACGGCGCAACGCCGCCGAGCGCATGGCCGTCAACATGCCCGTCCAGGGCACCGCCGCCGACGTGATGAAGCGGGCGATGATCGAAGTCGACGAGGCGCTCAGAGACCGAGAGTTGCAGTCGCGAATGCTGCTCCAGGTACACGATGAGTTGATCTTCGAAGTCCCGCAAGAAGAAGTCGACCAGTTGGCACAACTGCTGCGAGAAATCATGCCGGCGTCGCTCAACCTCATCGTGCCGTTGCAAATTGAAGTAAAGAGCGCCCTCAACTGGCGCGACCTGGAACCTATTGAAGTTGCCTGAAAAGTGAAAGTCATTTGCGACGTGCCCGTTCCCAAGATTTCCAGTCCCCGCTCTACGGAGACCTTTGAAAGCTCCCCTTCTCCCCCCTTGCGGGGGAGATGCCGAAGGCAGAGGGGGGTCCGCTGTTTCGGGATCCCTATCTGGCCATCAACCGCCGCCCCCCCTCTGTCACTCCGTGACATCTCCCCCCGCAAGGGGGGGAGAGGGGATTCGGGAGTTCTTCGAGGGTCTTTGTATAGCGGGGACTGGGGAATGCGGTGTCAGGTAAGCCTGCCGTGGGCAGGGACGGATAACTGAACGGAAGGTCCGCTTCATGTTTCGCACCATCGGTAACACCTGGCAGATCACAAAGCTCTCCTGGAAGGTGCTGCAACTCGACCGCGAACTGATCTTCTTTCCGATCATGGGCACGATTGGCGCTCTCATCGTTGGAGTGATTGCCGCCGGAGTGTTCGCCGGGACCGGCACCTTCGACCGCCTTGGCGGCGGTGAGGCCGAGTTCAACATCGTCGATCTGATCATCACCCTGGCCGCCTACTTCGGCGGTCTGTACATGGTCATCTTTTGCAACGCAGCGCTGATTGCGGCTGCTCGCGAGCGGCTTGAAGGTGGCGATCCTAACGTCATGTCCGGCATCCGTGCGGTGCGCGGGATGTGGCTGGCGATTCTTGGCTGGACGATCATCACCGGAACCGTCGGACTCATTCTGCAGGCGTTGCAGAGCATGGCTCGCGAGAACAGCCATGGGGTCATGCGCATCGTCGCGATCATTCTGGTTGCCCTGCTACAGACCGCCTGGGCCTACCTCACCTTCTTCGTGATTCCCATTCTCGTGGTGGAACGGGTCGGACCAATCACCGCCATCCGCCATTCCGGCAGTCTGCTGCGACGCACCTGGGGCGAGCAACTGACGGCCAGCTTCTCGTTCTTCATCATCTATCTGATCGCGGCGCTGATCGTTGCCATTCCGGTGGTAATCCTCGTCTTCATCGCGCCGGTGGCAGCGATCATCGTCGGTGTAATCCTCGGCGGGATCGCGCTGGCCTCGGTCGCGGCAATGGAGGGCATCTTCAAGGCGGCGCTCTACGAATGGATCTCCGAGGGCAAGGGCAGCGAGTGGTTCGACCGACAGCTCCTGACCGACGCCTACATGCATCGCAACTAGCGCCCAGCCATGCCCGAGCTGCCAGAGGTCGAAACCGTCCGGCGTCAGCTTCAACCGCTGATCGCCGGGCGGCGTATCACGCGATTCACTGTGATGCCCGGCGCCGAGCGACTGCTGCGGGGACGTTCCACCTCGGAGATCAATGCGCAGCTCATCGGCTGCGCATTCACGACGGTCGGCCGCCGAGGCAAGTACCTCGCACTTCACCTCGATAACGACCAGGTCGTCGTCGTGCATCTGCGCATGACCGGATCATTGCGCTTCCGGACATCGGACCACGAAGAGGAATCATTCACCCGCGCGGTCTTCGATCTCGATGGTGGCGATCAGCTCCGATTCGTCGACGTACGCAAGTTCGGCACCATCGATTTCGTCGACCAACTCTCCGAGGCGCTGCCCGAACTTGGTCCGGAGCCACTCTCTGACCACTTCACACCTGAAGCGCTCTGGTACGCGCTGCGAGGCAGGCAGCAACCGCTCAAGGCCGCGTTGCTCGACCAGCGCAACATCGCCGGAATCGGCAACATCTACGCCGACGAGGCGCTGTTCCTGGCTCGGTTGAATCCCGAAGCGCCAGCCGGCTCGCTGCGTCCCCCAGAGCGCCGATTGCTACACGCGACAATCAGGCAAGTGCTTGAGGACGGAGTCCGTCACGGCGGAGCATCCTTCCGCGATTACACCGATGTCGACGGCTCCGAAGGCGAGCAACAGTACTTCGTCCGGGTCTTCCGACGAACCGACGAGCCATGCGACGAATGCGGTACGACGATTCGCCGCATCGTGGTGGGCGGACGAGCCACGCACTTCTGTCCAAAGTGCCAACCGGTGCGTCAACGGACGCGAATGGTCAAGTCGACTCGGCCGAAGCAATAGAATGAACCACAGAGGATTCAGCGCATGGTGACCGAAACGCAAACCGACCCTCCCGTTCCGGAATCGGCATACACGGACTACGAGCAGGATCTGGTGAACGAGGGTGTACCGCCGCCGCAGGCCCGAGCTACCCGTCGAGCACTTGAGCGCATTGTCGATCGCCTCATGCTCTCCTTGGCAACCAAGTCTGACCTGCGCGAACTCAGGACCGAACTCAGGACCGAGTTACGCGAGCTGAGAACCGACCACGGAGGGCAGCTCCGGCAACTGCTACAGGACGTAGCGGCGCTGAAGGCGGAAATGAAGCTTCTGAAGTGGATGTTCGCGCTGGGCGGTTCAGCCGTCATCGGTCTGATGAGCGCTGTGCTGGTCGTGCTGTTGACCAGGCTTTAGGGCGTCGTCACCTTCCATCCTTCGTGGGGAGCGGTACCCTCAAGCGGACATGACCTCGCGACAACCCTCCGAACCACATCCGCGCCAGCCCTATCAGGCTGACGCCGACGACCGACATGACGTCGCGATCGCGACCTGCGAGGACTGCGGCGACAACTTTGATCTCGCCAACTCCGACCCGCGCACCCGAGTCTGTGCTCCATGTTGGGATCGCTCGCTCGAAGCGGTTGAGACCGCTTTCCTCGACAACTACGCCAAGTTCGGCGCCAAGGCGCATCGCACCGTTGCTGAAGCGCTGTTCCGTTCACAGGCGCTCGCCGATCCCGACGACCGCAAGGTGATCGGTATGCGCATCGTTGAGGAGTACCTCAACGCAGCGCAGGAACTGATGGCACTTTACGTCGCCCTGCGACGACGACACGAGCAGCCCCTGCTGACCACATTCACCAACTTCGAGCTCAACGCGCCTTCCGTCGCGGCATTCCGCATCCTGACCACTGGCCGTACCTCCGACGAGCTGATGCGCGACCTCCAGTTGCCAACCCTGGCCGATGTCGAAGCCGCCCGCGGCGAAATCCCGCGCAAGGACTGGCGACAGTTCGCGGGAGCCGTGACCGCCGTCGCCGATGGCATTGGACGTGTACAGAAGGTCGACCAGGGCGTGTTGCTCGAACTCGCCGACGGACTGCGTCAATCCTCGGCACTGACGCACAAGCTTGAGTGGTTGCCCGATCGCGTTATGAATCCCGATCAGGTGGCGCTCGTAGTGCTCAACCAACGCCGGCGAGTGCTAATGACGCACGCGCTGGCCATCCATGAGCCCCAGCTTGAGGTCTTCATTGACGCGATCGACAAGATTACGGCTGCATCCCGCGACCTGATCTGGTTGTATCTTCACGTCCGCGACACTCTCGCATTGGAAGAGCAGCAAACCGATACCGCTTCGGGCCCACAACGAGGCCCACAGCAAGGTCAGAAATGGGGCAGAGCATGAGCCATTCTCCGTTTTCTCTCGATGGTCAGGTGGTGTTGGTTTCAGGCGCAGGACGAGGCATCGGTCGAGCAGCTGCCGAACTAATTGCCCAGATGGGCGCCAAGGTCGCGATCACGTCCAGAACCATGACGCAAGTGGAAGAAGTCGCGGAAGGCATTCGCAACGACGGCGGAAAAGCCTGGGCATTCAGAGCCGATGTCGCCGCGATCGAGGATCACGAATCCTTGCTGGACGACGTCGAAGACACCATTGGTCCCTTGACCGGCCTGGTCAACGTGGCTGGCATCTCACCGATCCTGCAGCGCGGCGAACGGATCACGCCCGAGGACTACGACCAGATCCAGAACATCAACCAGCGCGGCACCTTCTTTCTCACCCGCAACTTCGCAGCGCGGCTGATCGACGCCGAGCGCGGAGGCTCGGTGGTCACCATCTCCAGCGTCGGCGCAGAGTACGGACTGCCGCGACAATCCGCCTACGCGATGACCCGCGCTGCGGTCGAAGCCATGACTCGCACATTCGCCGCCGAATGGGCCCATTCGCTGCAGGAGCCAATTCGCGCCAATTGCGTCGCGCCGGCATTTATCGACACGCCGCTGACCGAGCCGATGCCCGGCTGGTACCGGCAGCGCGTCGAATCCCACACCGCGATGCGTCGTCTGGGAGCAGACGACGAGGTCGCCGGCGCGGTCGCCTTCCTGCTCTCCGACGCAGCCAGTTACATCACGGGGACGGTCGTACCGGTCACCGGCGGCTACGGACTCTGGTCGCTCGATCCACGCTGACAGACACCTTGGAAGGCTGGAAGGCCAACGTCATGTCGTACCTCGCTGCCGCTGTCCAACGCGCGCCCGGACTGACACTGGAGCACGGCGTCGAGAAGGCCATTGCTTCGATTGAAGAAGCAGCGAGAGAGGGCGCAAGCCTGATCGTCTTTCCCGAGACCTGGATCCCCTCTTACCCCTATTACCACTCACGCGCCGCCGACCGACAGGCCTTCGCCGCCAGCTATCAACACACGTTCCAGAACAGCATTGCCATCCCTGGACCTGAGTGGGATCAGATTGCTCAAGCTGCAGCCGTTGCCGAGGCGCATGTCGTAATCGGCGTGAACGAGCGCGAACCTCACGCCGGAACGATTTACAACACGCTGGCCTACATCGGTCCCGACGGTGCGCTGCTGGGCAAACACCGCAAGCTGGTCCCGACCCTGTCCGAGCGACTGGTCTGGGGCTACGGCGACGGCTCCGACCTCGACGTCTACGACACATCGGTGGGACGCCTTGGCGGTCTGATCTGCTACGAGCACCAGATGGCGCCGGCTCGCTACGCGCTCTCAACGCTCGGCATCCAGGTCCATGCGTCGGTCTGGCCGGGCTGGGATCAACTGCATCCCGTGATCGACGCTGCGACGCGTCATCTCGCTTACGAGAACGCCTGCTACGTGGTCGTCGCACGCGAGACGATGTCGCCCGACCTCCTGCCGACCGGCACGCCGTTCGGAGAGGAACCCTTCTGGCACGCATCGGGCGGTTCCGCGATCATCGCACCGGGCGGCAAGTACCTCGTCGAACCGGTGACGGACACGGAAACGATCATCTACGCAGAGATCGACCTCGAAGACACGATCGAATCCAAACGCTGGGTCGATTCGGCTGGACACTACGCGCGTCCGGATGTGTTCCAACTGCACTGGAATCGCAAGCCCAAGCCGCCGCTTGTGATCGACGATGAGTAGATTCCGATGACATCGGCTGGTCCTCACGACGCCATCACGGATGTGCCGGGGATCGAGGTTGGCCACTTCACCGACCGCGACAACGCCACCGGCTGCACCGTCGTGATTGCCCGTGACGGCGCGCGCCCAGGCGTCTTTCAGCCCGGCGGAGCGCCGGGAACGCTCGACACCGATCTCGCCGTCGCCGAGAACGCCATCCAGGATGTCCACGCGGTGCTGCTGACCGGCGGAAGTGTGTTCGGACTTGAAGCGGCAGCGGGTATTCGCCGCTACCTCCAGGAACAGGACGTCGGACTGCCGCTGATGCCCGACAATCCGCCGCTGCCGATCGTCATGGGGGCCGTCGTCTTCGATCTCCCGATCGGGAACTACTCCCACCCCACGATTGACAGCGGCTACGAAGCCGCAGCCAACGCTACAAGCGAGGCAGTCGCACAAGGAACAGTTGGCGTCGGGACCGGTTGTACCGTCGCCAAGTGCGGCCAACCAAACACGTCGCTCAAGGGAGGCGTCGGAACCGCATCGCTGGTCCACGAGTCCGGCCTCGCCGTCGGAGCGTTGGTCGCGACGAATTCCGTCGGCGACATCGTCGATCCAAACACCGGAGCGCTCGTCGCCGGTCCTCGAGGCGAACAACAAGGCGAGATGCAACGCTCGTCGCAGGCTCTGCTCAACAGATCCACGGAAGAGTTTGAAGCGCTCCTCCAGGTCCGCGCGCCCGCGCCCAGCGAAGACGCCGGGGCGAACACCACGCTCTGCGTGATCGCAACGAACGCCAGGCTGCACAAGGGCACCGCCAGGCGCATCTCGATCATGGGCTCAGCCGGCCTCGCCCGGACAATCAGCCCCGTCTTCACCCCAGGAGACGGCGACACGGTCTTCACTCTGTCTACCGGCGACATCGATGTAACCAGTATCCCCACCCTGCTCACACTCACTGGAACCATGGCCGCCGAGGCGGTCGCTCGAGCAACGCTGCGCAGCGTTGCTGAAGCGACATCACTTGCCGATGTCCCCTCAGCCGCTGAGTGGCAGAGTCCGTCGCCTGCCTGCTGATACGCTCCCGCCATGACTCAACGACCTCTGATTCTGGCAACCAACGACGACGGCATTGAAGCTCCCGGCCTCTGGCATCTGGCCGAGGCGGTGTCGCACTTCGCCGATGTGATCATCGTCGCGCCCGCATTCAACCAATCCGCCATGTCAGCCGCGGTCACGCTCAGGCGCGACCTCGAGTCCGAGCGAGCCTATTCGCGACTGCCCGGCGTTGACGCCTGGCAGGTCAACGGCACGCCGACCGACGCCGTTGTCCATGGACTCCGTCACTTCGCTCCTCGCCACGTCGACATGGTCGTCTCCGGCGTCAATCCCGGACCGAATGTCGGGCGCGAGATCCTGCACTCCGGTACGGTCATGGCCGCGATGCAGGGATACCTGCGCGGCTTGCCCAGTGTCGCCGCATCATTGTCGTCGTTCGATGATGATCACTTGCTCGATGCGGCCATCGTTGCCGGACGCATCGCCGAACGATTGCTAGCTAGCGGACAACATCACTTGCTCAACGTGAACGTGCCAGACTTGGATATCTCCGAGTATCAGGGCGTTCGTGTAGCAGCGATGGCGGACATGGCCGTGTCGCGAGTCGTCGACATCACCGGCGAGCACGGCTCCACCCGCCGTAAACTGGAGTTTCTGCCCGACGTCGACGTGGTCCCCGATACCGATGTCGCCGCGATCATGGACGGCGCCGTCGCTGTCACGCCGCTGCACAACGATTTCACCTTGTACAGCGCACTCTCCGACACCTCGACGCTGATCGGCGATCGCGATTCCCTGACCACCGAACGTGCGGATGCCCGCGCTGACAGCGATGTAAACTGAGTGCTCCGACCTCAGCCACTTGACCGCACAGGAGTTCGAGTATGGCCGGCCATTCCAAATGGGCGCAAATCAAGCGCAAGAAAGGCGTCACTGACGCCAAGCGCGGCCAGCTCTTCACCAAGCTCGGACGCGAAATCTCCGTCGCCGCGCGCGCTGGCGGGCCGAAGCTGGAAGAAAACTCGGCCTTGCGACTGGCAGTCGAGCGCGCTCGCGGCTCGAACATGCCCAATGTCAACATCCAACGCGCCATCGACCGCGCGACCGGAGGCGCCGACGGCGCGCAGCTTGAGGAGATCCGCTACGAAGCCTATGGACCGGGCGGTGCGGCTCTGCTGATTGACTCATTGACTGACAACCGTAATCGCACCGTCTCCGAGGTTCGTGCCACGCTAACCCGCGCCGGCACGAGCATGGCCGAGGCCGGTGCGGTCGCTTGGCTGTTCGAACAGAAGGGCGTAATCGCCGTCGACGTTGAGCAATCCGGAGACGCCGACGACATCATGCTGGCTGCTATCGACGGCGGCGCGGAGGATGTCGAGATCGACGAGGGCCTGGTCGAAGTGATTACTGCGCCGTCTGATCTCGAATCTGCACGCAATGCCGTCGAGGAGGCTGGCGCGCCGATTGCATCGGCGGAGGTCGTTATGCGCGCCACCAACATGGTGCCGGTCGACACCGATCAAGCAGCCAGGCTGCTTCGGCTGATTGACTCGCTCGAAGACCTGGACGATGTCCAACGCGTGTTTACGAACGCTGACTTCCCCGACGCAGCCCTGGTTGAGGCGTAGACTCCACACATGGCTCGCATCCTCGGCGTTGATCCAGGCCTCACAGCCACAGGATGGGGCCTCCTTGAAATCGCTTCTGATGGCACCGCCAGGTTGCGCTGGAACACGATTCAGGCGCCCGACGGACCTCTCTCGGATCGTCTCACCTACATCAACCGACAAATCCAGGATGTCATCAATCGTCACCAACCTGACGAGTTCGCCATCGAGCGCCCGTTTGTCCACAAAAACGTCCGTACGGCGGTCATGCTTGGACAGGCGCAGGCCGCAGCGATGATCGCGGCAGCATCGGCAGGCATGACGGTCCACGAGTATCCGCCGCGTCAGGTCAAGGAAGCGGTGACCGGACTGGGATCTGCGGAGAAGACTGCCGTCAAGGATGCGCTAGTCGCGAGACTCGGGCTGAGCGAGATCGACGCCTCGGCCGACGCCGCCGACGCGCTCGCCGTCGCCTACTGTCACTACCTCATGACCGGCGCCAACGCTGCGCTGGAGCTGACATGATCTCCCGCATCCGCGGACGCGCGCTGGACTGGCACGATGACACGCAGAGCGTCGAGATCGACACCGGCTCCGAGGCCGGGGGGCTCGTCTACGAAGTGCGGCTGCCGACCGCCGTCTGGATGGCCCTGGAGGACCACCGACCCGAAGCGCTCGACCTCTATACCCATTACCACGTTCCTGATCGAGCTCCGGTGCCGGTGCTGATCGGATTTCTGCGGCCGATCGAGCGCGACTTCTTCCGCAAACTGATTGGCGTGCCGCAGATGGGCGTGGGCAAGGCGCAACAGGCGCTGGCTGCTTCCGTCTCGACGATTGCACAGGCGATCGAAGCCGAAGACCGACGCACGCTGACCCAACTCCCGGGCATCGGCCCGAGGCAGGCGGACCGGATCATCGCCGACCTCAAGGGCAAGGTCGTCGAAGAAGCCTTGCTGGTCGATGAAGGCTTCGACGCTAAAGCACAACGACCCGTCCGGCCGACGGACCAGGTCGCAGCCGATGCACTCGAGGCCCTTGTTGGTCTCGGCTACACGCGCCGAGATGCGGATCGCTGGATCGCCGCCGTGCTCAGCGCCCCTGATCTGACCGCCCCGCAGACAACCGAAGATCTGCTGCGCGCCGTGCTCGAACACATCGGCACCGGGCCGTAGTTTGAATCCCCGAACAAGCCCATTAGTGCTGAAATCCCGCTAAGCTCTTTGCCATGACTACTGTCTCAGCCCCGATCCGCAACGCAAAGCCGTTCGAACTCAGCGCCGACTATCAACCGACCGGCGACCAGCCATTCGCCATCGAGAAGCTGATTGAAGGCATCGAGGCCGGACACCGAGCCCAGACGCTGCTCGGTGTGACCGGTTCGGGCAAAACCTTCACCATGGCCAACGTCGTCGCCCAGCTCAACCGGCCGACTCTCGTCCTGGCTCACAACAAGACGCTGGCCGCGCAGCTCTGCACCGAGTTCCGCGATTTTTTCCCCAACAACTCGGTCGAGTACTTCGTGTCCTACTACGACTACTACCAGCCCGAGGCGTACATTCCCCGCTCCGACACCTACATCGCCAAGGAGTCGGACATCAACCAGGAGATCGACAAGCTCCGCCACGCGGCAACCCGGGCGCTGTTCGAGCGTCGCGACGTATTGATCGTCGCTTCCGTCTCCTGCATCTACGGTCTAGGCGAGCCCGACGACTATCAGGGCATGGTCCTGAGCATGGAGCAGGGCAAGTCGTACTCGCGAAACCTGATCCTCCGTCGTCTCGTCGACCAGCAGTACGAGCGCGACGAGATGACGCTCAGTCGTGGCAAGTTCCGCATTCGCGGAGACACACTTACGATTCATCCCTCGTATGAAGATCTCGCTGTGCGCGTGCAGTTCTGGGACGACGAGGTCGAGCGGATCGTCGAGCTCGACCCGCTGACCGGCGAGATCCTGGCCGAGCGCGACCGTGTCGACATCTATCCGGCCAAGCACTTCGTCACCACCGACGACCGCATGGCGGCCGCCGTCGAAGACATTCAGGCCGAACTGCATCAGCGATTGGAAGAGCTGCGACGCGACGACCGCATCCTCGAAGCGGCGCGACTGGAAGAGCGAACCCGCTACGACCTTGAGACCTTGCGCGAGACCGGTTATTGCCCCGGCATCGAGAACTACTCACGACACCTGGCACGCCGCGCCGCTGGATCAACGCCCTGGACGCTGCTGGACTACTTCCCCGACGACTGGCTGCTCTTCATCGACGAGTCGCACATGACCATCCCGCAGGTCCGAGGCATGTACGGCGGTGACACCTCGCGCAAGCAAACCCTGGTCGATTTCGGCTTCCGGCTACCTTCCGCGATTGACAACCGCCCGCTCAATATCGACGAGTTTGAGCGACACATCAATCAGGTCGTGTTTGTCTCCGCGACACCGGCTGTCTACGAGCAAAACCACTCGCAACAGGTCGTCGAACAGCTCATTCGCCCGACCGGACTGCTCGATCCTGATGTCGAAGTTCGGTCTACCGACGGGCAGATTGACGACCTTGTCAGCGAAATCAGGACCCGCGCCGAGCGCGGTGAGCGCACGCTGGTCACGACGCTGACCAAGAAAATGGCCGAGGACCTCGCCGACTATCTGCGCGAGGTCGGCATTCGCACCTACTACCTGCATTCTGAGCAGGACGCGTTCCAGCGTGTCGAAGTCCTGCGCGACCTGAGGCTCGGTGTCTTCGACTGTCTGGTCGGAATCAACCTGCTGCGCGAGGGTCTCGACCTGCCCGAAGTCTCTCTCGTCGCAGTCCTTGACGCCGACAAGGAAGGCTTCCTGCGCAACGAGGGGTCGATGGTGCAGACCATCGGCCGCGCCGCCCGACACGTCAATTCGCATGCCATTCTCTACGCCGACCGTGTCACCGACTCGATGCGCCGAGCCATGGACGAGACCCACCGCCGGCGCACCGCGCAGCACGAGTACAACCTCAAGCACAACATCACGCCGGTCGGCATCACCAAGGAAATCCGCGATATCGCAGCAGACGTCGCCGACCAGGTCCGCGACGAGTTCGAGATGCGTGCGGTCGCTGAAGATGCGCCAGGCTACGAGGCGGGATTGGGCGCGACGATCCCCGAGAACATGACGCCCGATCAGATTGCCCGGATGATCAGCGAGCTCGAGAGCCGGATGAAGCAGGCCGCCCGAGACCTCGAGTTCGAGAAAGCCGCCGCGCTCCGCGACCAGATTGTCGAGTTGCGCCGCGATCAGGCGGCTCTCGGCGAAGATCTCCAGGAATGGAGCGACCAGGCCTACGGCCGGCGTCGCCGACCGCTCAAACGAAAAGAGCCAGTGTCACGCCAGCGTTAACCCGTGGATCGAGTGGTCTCATTCTTTGCCGCGTTAGGCGCAGCTTGGTACCGTCAAACCGACGCTTCCACGCTCGCGCTGTTATGATCTGCGCGCCTGCTGTGGCAGGTGTTGTGAGAGTGTGATCTGGTGGCTGACGGACCCGAGCACGAACGCTGGCGGCGCTCAAACGTTGATGCGCCGCCATCCTGGCTGGGCGGTGGCGCCGAGGGGGAAGAGGTTCGTGCATGCGCATTTTGCGGCCAGGTGCCCCCACCCGCCTCCTCCTTCTGTCCAAACTGCGGACGAGCCGTCACGGCCTCGCTGATGCCTCAGCAGGGTGAGGCTGCCACGGTCCTGTTCACCGACATTGAAGACTCGACCCACCTGACCGAGCGACTCGGCGACTTCCAGTGGGAGTCGATCATCGATGAACACAATGACATCGTGCGCGAGGAGCTGCATCGTCACGCCGGATTCGAGGTCAAGCTAACCGGGGATGGATTCCTGATCGTCTTCGCCGACCCAATGCAGGCGTTGCGCTGCGCAGCCCGGATCCAGGCGCAGGTCACCATCCGCGCCGATCGCCTCGGCGCCGACTGGCCCGTCAGAGTCCGGATGGGTGTGCATCGTGGCGATGTCATCCTGCGACCTGGGGGCGACATCCTGGGACGAACCGTCAACATGGCGGCGCGAATCATGGCCAAGGGGCGCGGCGGCTCGGTCGTCGTCTCACAGGCCCTCCGCGACAACGTCGGTCGGCGGATCACTCCGGACTTCTGGGTCGATATGGGGGCTCGGCGAGTCCGCGGACTCAATCGCCGAGAGCGCATGTACCTGTTCAAGTGGCCCGAATACCTTCGTCACGAAGCCAGCCAGCAGCACTCCGGCTCCGATCACATGATCTTCCTCCCCGACGACGCCGTCGATCCCTTCGATCCAATCCTGATCGAAACCGGAGCCACTACCGTCGAGGGCTAGAACCTGTTCACACGGAGGAGTCTCGCTCCAACGTGGATCGTCATACCCGCGCTTGACGCGGGTATCTCGCGGCGGCCCCTACAACGGCGCAACAACTGAGACTGCACGCAGACCTGGGCAACAGTGAAGAATGCTGCGAATGTGCAGCTTCTGTCGAGATTCCCGCGTCAAGCGCGGGAATGACGAGGTCAATTCAGGCGCAACAGCACCGATGAGCCCAAGTCACTACTTCGACCGAGCAAGTACCCGACGAGACCGCCCACCATCTGACTGCTCGATCACGCCCGCATCCGCCAACTGATCGATGAGTCGCTCTGCTCGAGGACGACCGATCCGCATCCTGCGCTGCAGCAGCGTCGCCGATACGCGCTCATAATCGCGGGCCAACTCGGTTGCCTCACCGAGTCTCGTGTCCAGATCGGTTGCCGCTACAACCCTCGGTGGCGGCTCTAGGACAATGTCGGGCTCTTCCTCATCGTCGGTTGCATCCAGTGCGGTCTCCAACGTCGATGTCAACGTCCGCAGGTCTGCCTGCGCCGCTCGAGCCTCAACTTCTGTCACAGCCGCTGTCGAGTCCTCAGCCAACTCCTCCAGCACTTCATCCAGTGACCCGCGCTCCGTCTGCCCCTGAATTGGTGCAGCCCACGACTCGATCAGGCGCTCAATCTCAGCGTCCGAGACGTATGCGCCCTGCACCCGACGCGGCTTGATCGAGTCCGACGACATGTACAGCATGTCGCCCCGCCCCATCAGCTTCTCCGCCCCGGCTCGATCCATAATCACCCGGGCGTCTGTCTGTGAGGTTGTCGCAAAGGCGATTCGCGTGGGGAAGTTTGCCTTGATCAATCCGGTGACCACATCGACTGACGGTCGTTGCGTGGCGACCACGAGGTGAATCCCAACCGCTCTGGCAAGCTGTGCCAGCCGGACTAACTGCCCCTCGACCTCAGCCGCCGCCGCCATCATCATGTCGGCCAACTCGTCCAGCACCACGACCCAGTAGGGCAGTCGCTTGTCCACGGACGGCAATGAGTTGTAGGCGACGATGTTGCGCGCCTTGTACTCCTCCAAGCGTCGGTAGCGGCGATCCATCTCCGCGACGACAACGCCCAGCACCGAGACCACTTCATCCGGCTCGGTCACCACGTGCGAGAACGCCAGGTGCGGCGCGGAGCCATAGTTGGTCAGCTCGACCCGCTTGGGGTCGACCAGGATCAGGCGGACTTCCTCGGGCGATTTCTGCATCAGCAGCGACGAGATGATCGTGTTGATGCATACCGACTTACCCGATCCCGTCGCCCCTGCGATCAGCACATGTGGCATACGCGTAAGGTCTGCGATCACCGGATTGCCGGTCACGTCACGACCCAAAGCGATCGGCAGCCCGCCTGTGGCGGCCATCTGGTTGAACGCCTCTGATTCGATCAATCCTCGCAACGCGACAATCCGGGTGTCGGCGTTCGGTACCTCGACCCCGACGATCGGTTGACCCGGTACCGGTGCCTCGATCCGAATCGACGGCGCAGCCAGCGCCAGGGCCAGATCGTCGGCCAGGCGCGTGATCCGATTGACCCGCACGCGAGTCCGCGAGACCTCTTCGCTCTGGGTCAGCGTTCGGCCGTGTTCATCCAGCACGGCGGCGCCCGACACATCCTTGACCTGCACCTCGCGCGTCTTGACTTCCCAGCCCGGCTCGACGCCGAACTGTGTGATCGCCGGACCCTCGTTGATCTGCGTCACCGTGGCATCGACACCGAACGATGCCAACGTCTCCACGATGATTCGAGCCTGATCCTCTGCGCCTGAGCGCAGCGTCGTTGCCGGGTCCTCGTCCAACAGGTCAATCGGAGGCAAGCGCCAACCATCGGACGCCGTCCGGTCAAGCGTGCGCAGCGTCGAGGGAGGCGGATCGCTCGCCTTTGGTTCGGCTTTGGACGATTTCTGCGGCTCAGGTTCTGGAGATGCTGGATCCGAACCAACAACGGGATCCGCCATCGGCGGCCATGCAGCCTCCGGTTGATTGAGCGTGGCGGCTGTTGCAGGTTGCTGCGCTGCTGGTGCCGGAGCAGGCGCAGGGGCGGGACGCTCCAGGATCGGCTGGTTGCGCGTCGTTTCTTTCAACTGGGTACCGACCACGCCAAACGCCAACCACAACTCTCGCCCTGACCACTTCGTCAGTTTCCACAGGCCGTGCAACAGTGCCAGAATTCCGTGTCCAATCGAGCGAGCGAGCGCAGCCAGCACACCGGGTCCTCGTGCTTTGGTCTCGCGGCCCAGATAACGCATGCCGTCCTGCATGGAGCGTCCGGCTGCACTGATCAACGATTGCGCAGCCGAAGGAGCGATCAACACAAACGACGTCACCAGACCCAGAAGAATCACTCCCCAGCCGATCGGCGAGTCCAACCAACCGCCCACCTGTCCACCTGCGCCGTAGCGCGCCAACGAGACGCCGCCAAGCGACGCATCGGGAGTGATTGCCCCGGCGACACCCCACAGGGCCAGCAGCGCCAGGCCGACGCCAGCCCCCACGCGTATCACTCGACGGTCCTGGCGAACCGTCGTTCGCACTCGCTGAATTCCGGTCAACACACCCAGCGCTGCAACGAACGCCGCGAGTAGGTAGGCGCCTCCTCCGAACAGTTGAACCACCGTGGTCCGCTGGTCGCCAAACGGCAGCGACGCCATCGTCACCCATATGGAGAAGGCCACCGCGACCGCGACAATCAGACTGCCCATCGCCACATGGCGATGCTCTGCCACCCACATTGAAATGCGGTCGGGCAACGCCCGCCGAGTCCTGGTCGAGGCTCTGCTACTCGCCATACTTCAGTTCAACCGCCCGCGAACAAGTCTGACGCTGCCAATCAGACCTGCACCGCCACCACTACCACCATAGGACGTTGTCGGGTCTCGCGTCGAAGGTAGGCCGAGACTTCCTGCTGCACCTGACGCTCGCGCTTCTCCCAGGCCACCGGTCGATTCGAATTCGCGCGCGCCTTGAGCACGTCGCGGGCGACCTGCGCCGCTCCGGCCTTCAACGTCTCCGTGGCGCGAATCTCCGCAAATCCGCGCGCGGTCACCTCAATCTTGCCTGAGAGCTGGCCGCTCTCGCCTTCGACGGGAATCGCAACGAGCAGGAATCCATCGCCCGCCAGCTTCTGCCGATCACGGATGATCGATCGATCCACGCCGCCGACATTCATCCCATCGACGTAGACATACTCTGCCGACACCTGGTCCACGACCGCCGACTGGTCCGCCGTCAGCTCCAACACATCGCCGTCGAGCAGGATATGCCGGGCGTCCTCGGCCACACCCATGGACGCCGCCAGATTCGAGTGCATCACGAGATGTCGATACTCGCCGTGGATCGGCACGAACGCCTGGGGATCGGTCAACGAGATGACCGTCTTCAACTCTTCCTGCGCGGCGTGACCGCGCACGTGCACGTGCTCGTGTCCCGATCCGACCGACACCACATCAACGCCCCGCTTGTACAGGTTGTTGATCGTGTTGTTGACCGCCGATTCGTTGCCCGGAATCGGCGACGACGACAAGACAACTGTGTCGCCCGGCTTGAGATTCACGTCCCGGTGCGAACCGGTCGCCATTCTCGACAATGCCGCCATCGGCTCGCCCTGCGCGCCCGTACAGATGACAACCGTGTTCTCGTCGTGTGCCGAGCCCAGATCGGTGATCGGTCGCAAGCGCCGGTCATCCGTCTGCACATAACCGAGGTCGCGCGACATGTCGATGTTCTTCTCCATCGATCGTCCCGTTGCAAACACGATCCGGCCCGACTCATCCGCGGCATCAATGATCTGTTGGATCCGCGCAATCTGCGATGCGAACGTGGCGATGATTACCCGACCCGGCGCCGTCAGCAGAATCTGCTCCAGCGCATCGCCGACCAACGTCTCCGAAGGTGTCACGCCGGACTTGTCGGCATAGGTCGAGTCCGAGCACAACAGCCGCACACCTTCTTGCCCATACGCAGCGAGTTGCTGCAAATCCGTCGGCTCCGACATCACGGGCGTGTGATCAATCTTGAAATCACCGGTATGGACAACCAATCCCGCAGGTGTACGCAAGGCTATGCCGAATGCGTCAGGAATCGAGTGTGCCACCGGGAAGAACTCGGCCGTGATGCTGCCAAAGTCGAACGACGATCCAGTCGTTACTTCGATCATCTTGGCATCGAGAATGCCCGTTTCCTCCAGCCGCCAGCGAATCAACCCGAGCGCCAGCGGCGAGGCATAAATCGGCGCCTGCAACTGCGGAATCAGGAAGCGCAACGCACCGATATGGTCCTCATGTCCGTGCGTGATCAGATAGCCGCGCAGCTTGTCCCGACGCTCCAGGACATAAGACGCATCGGGAATGATGTAGTCGACGCCGTGCATGTCGTCGGATGGAAACAGCAGGCCGGCGTCAACGATCAGCAAGTCATCGGCGGTCTCGTAGACCATCATGTTGCGGCCGATTTCCCCCAGACCTCCCAACGGCACGACTCGTAAGACACCCTCCGCCACATCGGACAGCTCTGCCACGGTTACCTCATTCTGTGTCTCGGTCGCTAGAGCAGCGACCGCTGAGAATCATCATCTTGCGCCGGTTCCCCCGAGCTCGAATCGCCGTGTGAGTGTCCCACCTGCAGGGCGGCTATCTCAGGACGTTCGGAATAAGCCAGCAACGGCGGAATGATCGCGAAGTCGTCCCGCATGGTTTGCATCAGATTTGAGTTCCGCAGCGCCGCCGACGGATGGTAAACCGGCAAGATCAGCCACGGACCAGCCTGAAATGGCTGCCCGCGCGACTCGCCCATCTTCGCGTCCGGCAGAAAATACTGAGTCGCAAACCGACCCAGCAGCACGATCAGCTTCGGCCGAATCCCCTCAATCTGCTCACGCAGATAGACCTCGCAGCAGCCAATCTCGTCCGGTTGAGGATCGCGATTCCCTGGAGGTCGACACTTGACCACATTGGCCACAAACACCTCAGGACGGCTCAAGCCAATCTCGCCCAGCAACTCATCCAACAACTGCCCCGCCCGACCGACAAACGGCCGTCCCTGCTTGTCCTCATTCGCCCCCGGACCCTCGCCAATGAACATCAACTCAGCATCGGGATCGCCATCGCCAGGAACTGTCAACGTCCGTGTCTCATGCAGACGGCAAGCCGTGCAACCAGCAATCCGGGCATTCAAAGAGGTAAGCGTCTGAGCATCCACGAAATCAGTCTACGACCAAGCAGCACAATCTCATCGCACACTCTGTACTCCCTTGTTCCGCCACGCCCGCGCTCCTCCACTCCGTCATACCCGCTCTCCGCTCCGGAGCCTGCCTCCGGCTTGAGGGGATGTCTCAGAAGTCAATGTTCCCAGTCCCCGCTTTACGGAGACCTCTGAAAAGTCCCCTTCTCCCCCTTGCGGGGGAGATGCCGAAGGCACAGGGGGGGTCCGCTGTTCGGGAGCCTATCTGGTCATCATGCGCCGCCCCCCTGTCACTTCGTGACATCTCCCCCGCAAAGGGGGGGAGAGGGGATTCGGCAGTTGTTCAAAGGTCTCCGTAAAGCGGGGACTGGAATCGTGGGAACTGAGCCGGACTTCTGTAGTGACTTACGCCGGCTGACCGTCAGGCTCGTCGTCGTCCAAGTCCGACTCGATCACCGGGATCACCGTCCGGTTCTCCACCAGTCTCACCAGCACGATGCCCAGGATGTACAGCCCCATCGTCGGCACCGCGACAAACGTCTGCGTGACCGGGTCAATCGAGGGCGTAATCAACGCGGCCAACAGGAACGAACCGATGATCGCCCAGCGCCACATGCCCATGAGTTTCTTCGAGGTCACGATCCCGATCGCACCCAGTCCCATCAGGAACAACGGCAGCTCAAACACGATCCCCGTCCAGATCACGAATCGCGTGAGCATGTCGATGTAGTTGTTGATCCGCACCTGAGGATCGGCGATCTCCTGGCCGAAGTTCAACAGGAACGTCAGCGCCGGTGGCCAGGCGATGAAGAACGCGAACGCGCCGCCACAGGCAAACGCAACCGTCGCCAGACCCACGATCGGCATCACCCATTTCTGTTCAGCCCGCGTCAGTCCGGGGTGGATGAAGGCGTAAATCTGGTACACGATCACCGGCATCGCGCCGGCCAAGCCGAGCATCAGCGAAATCTTGATGTACGCGCCGATGAAGCCGAGCAGCTCGGTGTAGATCGGGCGGAACTCGGGCAGCGCCACACGGCCGGGTTCGAGCAGATAGTCCAGGATCGTTGATGCAAAGATCAACGCGACGACCGTCGTCAGCACCATGGTTAGCACGGCAACCGTCAGCCGCTGACGAATCTCGTTCAGGTGCTCGCCGAGCGTGAGCTCGGCTTCGTCCGGCTCATAGGGCGGAGCGCCCGGTGGACCATTGAGCGGACCATCAGGTGGACCATCGGGCTGCATGCCCGGTGGCAGACCGTCGTCGATTTCGTCTGCGACCACGTCCAACTCCGAGAGCTCTGGCGGCTCCGGCAAGTCGGACGGCGAGGGGACCGGTCGTGAGGCCATCAACAACTCACCAAGCGCTCAATGTGTACGAACATGGCGACGCCGCTACTGCGCATCGCGATCAAGATCGCGGCGTCTGCGGTTCAACGAGATCACATTCGACGGTCGCGCCGGCTCAGCAGCCTCCGACCCATCCGCATCGCCCGTGCCTGCTGCCGCTGCGACTCGGCGTGGACGTACCACCGGTCGCCGCCGCCGGACTCGTCGCGTCTGGCGTTCGTCAGACTCGGCCGTCGACTGCTCCGCCGTCTGCGTTGCCGTGCTGCCCGATTCAGCCGATACGTCGCCGTCCTTCGCCGCCTCAATCGCCTCTTCCGTCATTGTCTCGGCGTCCCGCACGGCGCCACGCACGTCGGCTTGCGCCTGCTCCAGATCGGCGCGGATGTCTTCGTCGATTTGCTGCAATTCGAATCGCTGCTCGATGAATTCCTCGCGGACCTCTTCAAAATCGGTCAGGTACTCGTCACGGAAGTCGCGCGCATACTCACGCAACTCGCGGATCGCACGACCAAACTGACCCGCGATCTCCGGTAACTTGCCCGGGCCGAAGATCACCGCCGCAAGCAGCAGCACGACAAGGATTTCAGGAATGCCAACGCCAAAGATGTTCATCGGCAGTCAGCGTACCCGATTACACCACATCCGCCGCCCAATGCCGGAGGTCAAACGACCCGGATACGGGCCGCTCCCATAACGCGGCTTCGAGCTGAATCGTGGCTATTCGTCGGAAACGCCCTTCGAGACCAGGAAATCGATCGCGTCCTGCACCGTGCCGATGCCCTCTGCATCCTCGTCCGAGATCTCCAGGTCCGGCACTTCGTCGCGAAACTCATCTTCAAACGACATGATCAACTCGACCAGATCGAGCGAGTCCGCGCCCAGATCATCGACGAACGACGCCGCCGGCGCAACATCGTCCGGGTCCGCCGACAATTGGTCAACGATGATGTCCTTGATTCGATCAAACAGGGCCATTCTGCCAACCTCCAGCTACTCCGCAGTCCCAGCCTGCAGACGGTTCCGTGTGACCGCGCCCAGCACGCCGCTCACGAATCGGCGACTACCGTCGTCGCCAAATCGCTTGGCCAACGACACCGCATGCCGAACCGCGGTGTTCGGGCGTACCGAGCCATTATCGAAGAGCATCTCATACAGCGCAATCCGCAGCACGGTCAGGTCGACCAACGCCATCTGATCCATCGGCAATCGGTCGGCCAGTTCTGCAATCAAAGCGTCAATCTCATCGCGTCGGCTGATGACTCCGCCGACCAGCGTCGAGGCTCGCTCCGCCTTTTCGCCCGACATCGGCACAACTTCATGCGAGCGCAGCAACGCCGTCGTTGCCGGCATCACTCCAAACTCTGCCTCAAACAGCGCGCAAAAGGCTCTCACCCGTGCGTTGTCTTCCGCGTCCGGACGAATTCGCAGCCTTGGATTCTGGCGTTCGCTATCCGCCAACGCTCTCCCGATCGCTGATATTGACCAGGGTCGGCGAGGTCGCCAGCTTGAGCGGTCGCAATGTCGTGCGCACCAGTCCCGTCAGCACCTTGCCCGGTCCCATTTCGACGTACTGCTCAACACCCATTTCATGCATCCGCAGTACCGTGTCGCGCCAGCGCACCGGACGGCGAATCTGCGCTGTCAGGTCCGCTCGCACGTCATCGGCCGTGGTCAATGACTCGGCTGCGACATTGCCAATCACGGGAGTCGAAGGATCCGACACGTCTGCGGCGGCGATGATCGGCGCCATCGCCTCAGCGGCGGGCGACATCAGCGACGTATGAAACGCGCCACCGACATTCAGCATCACGACGCGACGAGCCCCAGCTTCTTCGGCCAGCTTGACCGCGCGCTCGACTGCGGGCACCTGGCCACCGATTACGATCTGTCCGGTCGCGTTCAGATTGCAAACTTCTGCGCCCGCTTCAGCACAGACTTGCTCGACCTCCGCCTCTTCCATGCCTAGCACGGCTGCCAGGGTCCCGGGATTCTGTTCACCTGCGGCCTGCATCAACTCGCCGCGCCTGGCGACTAAGCGCACGGCCTCCGAGACCGTCAGCGATCCCGCAGCGACCAGCGCTGAGTATTCACCCATGCTGTGACCGGCGGTACATGCCGGTTCAGCGTCCAAGGCCTCGTGTCCGGCCACCGTCGCGGCGCGCCAGGCAGCGAGCGAGGTCACCAGGATCGCCGGTTGTGTATTCACCGTCTCACGCAGGACCTCATCGGGTCCCTCGAAGATCACGCTTGAGAGCGATCGGCCCAGCGCCTCGTCGGCTTCCTTGAAGATCTCTCGCGCCTCGGGAAACGCATCGTGCAGGTCGCGTCCCATGCCGACCTCCTGCGCGCCCTGGCCGGGAAACAGCCATGCGGTCGGTGGGGCGGTCGATGGAGAGGCCGGGGAAGCGGACACCGCTAGTCCTCCAGCTCGATCACGGTGCGTCCGCGATACATGCCGCAAGCCCAGCAAATCCGGTGGGCCTGGTGCGATTCATAGCACTCGGGACACATGACCAGCTTCGGACGCTGGATCTTGTGATGCTGTCGTCGCAGCCGCTGTCGGGTCTTGGCATACTTTCGCTTTGGAAGCGGGGGCATAGTCTCAGTCTCCCTCAGTCTCAATCTTCAACGCCGACAGCGCCGACCAGCGGTCATCCACTGGTGCTTCTGTCGATGTGCTGGATTCCAGTCCCGGACAATCCGGCCCGCAGCGCGGACTCATCGGTCGTCCCATATCAACATATTGTCGCACGGCCTCCGACAAGTCGATCTGACCGTCAATCACGGCGAAGCCCACGCGCTCCGGCGGAGGCTCGATCGGCACGCCCAGGATCGCATCTGATGCGGGCCAGAACTCCTCGTCGAACGACACGTCCAGGGGTAGCTCCACGTCCTCAAGGCAGTTGCCGCAGACATCGGCATACGTTGTCGCCAGGCTCGCCGTTGCCAGTATCGACTGGTCGGTGCGCAACAGGCGCAGTGCCCCGCTCACAGCACCGTCAAGTCCGGCCGCACGCGCACCATCAATCTCGTACCGCCGCAGAGCACCGATCGGCTCCTGCAGTAGTGTCGAGACATTGATAATCAAGGAAGTGGTCCGTCGGACCTGCGCAGGTCCGACATGTTGTCCGACCGGTGCGGTCCCGCCCTCAGCAGTCATGGTCAGGTCAGCCTATCAGCGCAACACATTCATCAATCTTTCCATGCCGCTCTGTATTGGCTATCGCAGTTGTCGGGCATACACTCAATCAATCGAACCAACCGACCCCTCCATTCTCTCCCAACCACCAGTAACGAAAACGAGCCGCCCCCATGGACCTTGAAGGGTTGCAGCAGCTCCAGGAGATCGACATCCAGCGAGACCAGGCCAAGCGCGACCTGCAGGCCGTTCTCGACCAAATCTCCGATCCGCCATTCATCAACCAGCTCGAAGCGGAAATCGCCGCTCAGGAAGACGACGCTCGCCAGGCCGAACAAGCTGTCCGAGAAGCGAACGCCATCGTTCAGACTGCACAACGCCGTATTGAAGTGACCGACAAGCGTCTCTACTCCGGCTCGATCACCGATCACCGGACACTGGAAGAGCTCCAGCGGGACCTCTACAGCCAGCGCCAGCAACTGCCGCCCCTCTCAGAGGCACAGACACGCGCCGAGTACGAAGCTCAACTCGCGCAGGAAGCCACCACCTGGTTGCAAAACCTGAAAACCGGTGCGCTCGATGTCTGGAATGCCCACCAGTCCCAGCTTGAGGTCGAACGCGTCGACGCACAGGAGCGCGTCGATGAGTTCTCCCGCCAGGTCGAAATCCTGCGCGAGAAGCTGTCCCAGGATGATCTGGCAACCTACGACCAGTATCGCCGCCGCCGGCCGCGCGTCGTCTCGACCGTCGCCGGCGGAGTCTGCGCCGAGTGCCGACTCACCCTGCCGACCATCGTCATCACCCGAGCCAGGCGCGGTACTCGCACCGTCGAATGTCCATCATGTGGATGCTTGCTGCGCGTGACCTAGTCCTGCCGCAGCCAGACGCATAGCATCAATCTGTGCGTGCCATCGGATATCTCAGTCAGCGCAGTGAACACCCGCCGCGGACCGACCACGCCGGCGACGATCCCACGTTGGTCGTCCAGAACGCCAACTTCCTCGAGTATTGCCACGAGCACGGTTTCGAGCCCACCGCTACATTCCTCGATGCCGACACCGCGCACGACAGCGAGCGCCCCGGACTCACCCAACTGCTGCGCCACCTGAGTGAAGAGGCGCGCGGCTTCACCTTCGTTATCACCCAGAGCTTTATCAATCTCGGCCACGACGCCACGCATGCCGTCAGAACCGTGCTCCAACTCCGCGCTCGAGGCGTCCAACTCGTCTCTCTCGAGGACGGACCGATCGACGAGTCATCGCTGATCGATCTCTGGCGTCTACACAGCGATCCCGACCCCGATGCCAACCGCCGCAGGGAACGGTTGCAAGAGCGTGCCCGACTCGGCCAGGCCATCGGCCGTCCGCCATACGGCTACGGCGTCGGCGACGATGGCCGCTACGAGATCGACGAAGAGGAAGCGGCCGTGGTTCGGCGCATCTTCAACCTCTGTTTGCACGACGGACTCGGCATCCGCCGAATCGCGCAGCGCCTCAACGAAGAAGGCTTTCAAACTCGCCGCGGACGCAACTGGAGCATGGTCAGTATTCGCGACATGCTGCGTAACCCCGTCTACATCGGCCGCTACGACAAGCTCGGGGTCAGCGTGCCGGGCAACCATCACGCCATTGTTTCCGAACCTGACTTCGAGGCCGTCGCGCAACAGATGTCCCAGCGACGCACCGCGCCCGGCGTCAGTCATCCCTCCGACTTCTTACTCGCGGGACTGGTCTGGTGCGGCGAGGATCAGACACGCATGATCGGCGTGACCCGTCGTCAGCAGTGGCGCAAAGCCAGTGGCGACACTGCCGCGGCGACCTATCGCTACTACCAGTCCGAGGCACGCACCAACCAGTCGGTCGGCGGATATCACACACGTCGTGCCGACGACCTTGAGGCCGAGGTTCTTTCGCACATCCGCGGAGAGCGGCAAGGCGGAGAGATTGCGGTGCTCAACATCGGCAGCAACGACACCGCACTCGCCGCCGAGACCGCCGTCGCCGTCTCTACCGCCGAAGCGCGGCTCCGCGCCATCGACCGCAAGCTCAGCCAACTACTCGATGACGCATCCGCCGGAGATCCACCGCCCGCGAGCCTGCAAGAGGCCGGAGCCGACATAATCGCCGAGTGGGAAACAGCCAGCGCCGATCTCGCCCAGATCAAAAGTCGAGCCCAGGCCCAGGAACGAGAAGCCGACCGCCGCCGCCGCAGAGATCAGCGTCTGCAACGAGTTCGAGAACACTGGGACTCCCTCGCATTCCCTCAACAACGAGACCTGATCGAACACCTCGTCGACCGAGTCATCGTCTTCGACAACTCCGTCACCACCCAGCTCAAGGCCTAACCGCCCTCGCTTCCTCCGCTTCCCCCCTTGCGGGGGAAGCTGCCGAAGGCTGAAGGGGGGTTCCCGGCTTCAAGCGCAAACGTCCGTTCTGTCCTCTGCGAGATTCCCTCGGCAAGCGCGCGAATGACGCAGTCCGAACCAGCGCTAAGCTCACCGACATGCACCTCATCGCCTACGCCGACGGCGCGTCTCGTGGCAATCCCGGTCCTGCCGCTTATGGCGCAGTCCTCTGCTCCCCCGACGGCCAGGAACTCGACGCCTGGGGCAATCCCATCGGACGAGCCACAAACAACGTCGCCGAATACCAGGGCGCAATTGCCGCCGTCGAAGCAGCGCTCGAAATGGGCGCAACAAACCTCGAGCTGCGCCTGGATTCCGAACTCATCGTGCGACAACTCGAGGGCCGCTATCGAGTCAAGAACAAGCAACTCAAACCGCTCTTCGAGCAACTCAAAGCCCTGATCGACCAACTCGACACCTTCCAACCCACACACGTCCGACGCCACCTCAATCAACGAGCCGACGCGATGGCCAACGAGGCGCTGGATCGCCGTTAACCGCGCTAAAGTAAACCTCGCCAGGCCGCCGGGCGGCCGCGGCGCACGTCTCGTACGCGCGTCGAGGAAAGTCCGGGCTCCGCGGGACAGGGCGCTGGGTAACTCCCAGGCAGGGTGACTTGACGGATAGTGCACAGAAACACACCGCCTACCCGGTCGACCACGCTCTTTCTGTGGCGACCGGCGGTAAGGGTGAGATGGTGCGGTAAGAGCGCACCAGCGGTCGGGTGACCGGCCGGCTGAGCAAACCCCGCCCGGAGCAAGACCAAATAGGGAGACTGAGGCTTGTCCCGGGCCGTCTCCGGGTAGGTCGCTCGAGGCGGCGGGTAACCGTCGTCCCAGATGGATGGTCGCCAACCGATGCCCCGAGCAATCGGAGCATCGCGAACAGAACCCGGCTTACAGGCGGCCTGGCAAAACGCCTACCTCCGATCCCCTCTCCCCGTGGGAGAGGGTTAGGGTGAGGGCTGGGCCTGGACAAAGAACGATTCCCACGAGACAGATAGGCCGGGGAACCCTCACCCCAGCCCTCTCCCAGAGGGAGAGGGGGTAATCGCCTCGCCGCATCAAACTCACTTATGCCTACTTTTCCTAATGGAGATGGAGCGACACCTGAACCGCAAGAGACGATGTTCTGACCGGAGGAGAAACACAGAGGAGAGCGAGCACCAATGTTGAACAAGTCACTCCGCGATCTCGTCGATCTGCCTACAAGTTCCGAAGACCCATCATCATTGGCCACGGTCATCACGGGAGTCACCCAGGACTCCCGAGCCGTCCGACCCGGCGACCTCTTCGTCGCCATCCCAGGATTCTCCGTCGACGGCCACTTGTACATCGGCGACGCCATCACCAACGGGGCGGCAGCCCTCGTCGTCCAGTCCGACCGTCGCGACATCTGGCAACCAATCGCCGACAGCAATCCCGACATCGCCGTCATCAGCGTTGGCGACACGCGTGCCGCGTTGCCGGAGATCGCCGCAGCCTTCCACGACTTCCCGGCCCAAAAGCTCACAGTTGTCGGAGTCACGGGCACCGACGGCAAGTCGACCACGACATACCTCACCCACGCCATGTTGACCGCCGCGGGACACCAGACTGGGCTGCTCAACGGCGTCGAGTTTCACATCGGAGGCGAGTGGACTCGCAACGAAACCGGCGAGACCACGCCCGAGGCCGACATCATCCAGGCCAGACTCGCTGAAATGGTCGCCGCCGGCGACACACACGCCGTCCTCGAAGTCAGCTCCCATGGCCTCGACCTCCATCGAGCCGACCAGATCAACGTACAGGTCGCCGTCTTCACCGGCCTCTCCGACGACCACCTCGACTTCCACCAGACGCGAGAGCAATACCTCGCCGCCAAGCTGAAACTGTTTCAGTCCCTGGAGGATCACGTGCCTCCTTTCTCCCCCCGCTCCGCGGGGGGAGATGTCCCGAAGGAACAGAGGGGGGATCTCGAGTCGGCCACCGCCGTCGTCAGAGCCGAGGATCCGCTCAGCGAAACCATCGCAGCCGCTCACAGTCGGCAGACGTTGGTGGCCACCGCCATCGCTGACACAAAGGCCGACCTCAGTATCCTCCCAGCCTCTCAGGACGCCACCGGTTCCGATGTCCGAGTCGTCACGCCCGCCGGAGCCCTCGCCGCCCGAGTCCCACTCCCTGGCGACTACAACCTGGGCAACGCAGCCCTCGCCGCCGGCGCAGCCTGGTCGCTCGGAGTCGGACCGATCGCGATGCAGGCCGCACTCAACAATCTCCGACCCGTCCCCGGACGAATGGAGTCGATCGACGTTGGACAACCCTTCACCGTCATGGTCGACGCCGCCGCCACCGGACCTGCGCTCGACCTGGCCCT
This sequence comes from Chloroflexi bacterium bin125, assembly GCA_002239025.1. Classification (GTDB taxonomy): domain Bacteria; phylum Chloroflexota; class Dehalococcoidia; order Bin125; family Bin125; genus Bin125. The sequence continues at coordinate 101,588 of MPNM01000008.1, forward strand.
GCAAACGCTCAAACCGCACACAGTCGGAAGACTGATACTCGTCTTCGGCGTCGCTGGAGAGCGTGACCCCGTGCGCAAATCCAGCATGGCGAAAGCCGCAGCTCTCTATGCCGACCACACCGTAATCACGAACGAGAATCCACGCTCAGAAGATCCTGTCGAAATGGTCGATGAAATCGCACAACATCTCGTTGCCGCAGGCGGTCAATACTTCGACAAAGAATCCGATCGCCGCCAGGCAATCGAGCGCGCGATCTCACTCGCCAAACCCGGCGACCTGGTCTTGATCGCCGGAAAAGGCGCTGAGCCCACGATGATCTACGCAGATCGCATTGAACCGTGGGACGATCGGGTTGTCGCCCGTGATCTGCTGCGAGGACTGATGTCTGAGCGCCTACCGCACTAACAATCGAGCGCATACCCTTCGCCTAAAGCCGCGCTCAACCACTCGGAGCCCACCAATGGACAACGCCCAATACCGCGCTCTCGTCGAGGATGACCTCAATCACTGGGTGCACCCGCTCTTCCACCCCGACTTCCACCAGGAGCCGGTGATGTTCGAGCGCGGAGAGGGCGTCTATATCTACGGCACTGACGGCCGGCAGTACATCGATGGCCTCGCCGCCCTCTGGAACGTCGCGGTCGGCCACGGACGCTCGGAACTCGGCGAAGCGGCCAAAGAGCAAATGTCCAAGCTAGGCTTCTCCAACTCCTACGAGGGCTACACCAACGAACCAGCCATTCGCCTGGCCAAGAAGGTCATCGATCTCGCCTACGACAACATGCAGGCGGTCTACTTCACCAACTCCGGCTCCGAGTCGAACGAGACAAACGTCAAAGCCGCCCGCTTCTACTGGATCCAGAAGGGTCGCCCCGAGAAGCAGAAGATCATCACCCGCGTCGAGGCATATCACGGCAACACCGTCGCGATGACCGCCGCAACCGGCATGCAGGTCTTCAAGCCGCAGTTCGGCCGACCCGTGCCCGACATCATCAACGCCACCACCCCCGACGCCACCCCCACCGGCGGCGGCCGGATCGACAGCGGAAACCTGCTAATCGACAACATTGTCGCCACGATCGAAATGGAAGGCCCCGACACCGTCGCAGCCGTGATCGCCGAGCCCGTACAGGGCGCCGGCGGCGTTTACCCGCCGCCCGAGGACTATTTCCCCCGATTGCGTGAAGTCTGCGACCGCTATGAAGTCCTGTTGATCGCCGACGAAGTGATTACCGGCTTCGGTCGCACCGGCAAGTGGTTCGCGCTGGAGCACTTCGATGTGCAGCCCGACATGATGTCGATCGCCAAGGCGATTACATCCGGCTACGTCCCCATGGGCGCTGCGGTTTGGTCGCAGGAAGTCCACGAGACCATCACACAGGGTCCCGGCAAGTTCATGCACGCCTATACCAACGCCGGTCATCCGACCGCCGCCGCCGTCGGTCTGCGCAACCTGCAAATCTTCGAGGACGAAGGTCTGGTCGACAACGCCGCTGCGCGGGGCGAGCAACTGCTCTCCGGTCTGCAACGCCTGACCGAGAACCCACACATCGGCAACGTCCGAGGTCTCGGATTCATGTGCGGCTTCGACATCCTCAAGGATCCCGAAACCGACGAAGCCTTCCCCGCCTCGGACGGCATGGGAGCCAAGCTGCTCAAGGCCTGCCAGCGCCGAGGCCTCATCAGCCGAGTTCGCAACGACGGCTACCTCCTCGCCCCACCACTGGTCGCCACCGAAGAACAGGTAGACGAAATCCTCAACATCGTCGAGGACTCCGTCCGCGAAGTGACCGCCTCGCTGTAACAGTTGTCGTCATAGCGATTGACTGCCACGAGATCAGCTGACCGACAGGCGCTCGGACTTGACGACCATCCTCGGTTGGGCGCCTCATCGACCGCTGACGGCGATTCTTCGGCTTGGCGCTAGACACCGTTGCCGACTCTCGCTACCCTTCGGGGCAGGAAAGGAGGTGATGCAACTTGGGACATAGTCAACTTTCGCCCAGGTATCGACGACGCAGCGTAGTGGAGGTGGGCGCCTCCTAAGCGCAATCAGAACCGTCGCCCGATCCCTGGGCGAACAACGACGACCCCGGGCCGCCCAGCTCGGGGTCGTGCCGTTTAACCCGCTAGCCTTCCGCTATGTCAGACCACGACCTCCTGCCGCCCGACCAACGCCTCGACATCAACCTCGTCCGCTCGCTCCTCAACACTTCTGAGTTCGGCAACAACCTTCACTATCTGGTCCAGACCACCTCCACCATGGACGACGCGCGCCGCCTCGCCGAGGACGGTGCGCGGCACGGCACAGTGGTCGTCGCCGACGAGCAGACTGCTGGTCGCGGGACCAAGGGACGCATCTGGGTCTCGCCGCCAGGTCAGAGCATTCACACCACGCTGATCGTTCGCCCGACCATCGAGCAACTCAAGCGACTCAGCATTGTCAGCCCCGTTGCCACGACCGACGCCGTTCGCGAGACTACGCCGCTGCAACCAACGATCAAGTGGCCCAATGACATCCAGATGGAACATCGGAAAATGGGCGGCATCCTGATCGAAGCCGACTGGGGAGCCGGTCAACCGCACTACGCGCTGGTCGGCATCGGCCTCAACGTCAACTTTGACCCCGCACCCTGGGCCACCGAGATTGACCGCCCGGCCACCAGTCTGATGATCGAACTCGGTGCCCGCCAGCAGCGAGAGCCGGTGTTCGCAGCATTGCTCAATGCCTTCGAGCAGCGCTTCAATCAGGCGGAATCATCCGAGTTGCACGAGGCCTGGACGTCTCGACTGGACACGCTGGGCCAGGCAGTCACGGTCACGCTCGCAAGCGGAGAAGCGATTCGAGGAACAGCCGTCGCGGTCGATGAAGCAGGAGCGCTAATCCTCGAAACCGAAGAGGGGCAGCAACGCACGTTTATCGCCGGGGAAGTCACCTTACGAGCGGCCACAACTCCGCAGTAGGCCGCAATCGGAGGTCCCGTTGCACGATCAGTGACGGCCCGACGATTGGGTCACCAGGTCTCATGATCCGCCACTGACCTGAGATCAGGTCCAGCACGCAGTGCGACGTCCAGAGACCGCCAACATCTTCGCCCGAGAGCACAATTCTCGTCTCAACGTCGGTCGGGACACCTTCAAGGTCCGTGAATCCAACCCACCAGACCTTCGCGTCTGGCTCGTCGACGCCATGCAAGCAGGAGGCGGGAACCGAAGCAATCTGCTCGAGCACATCCGCAGTGTGCTCGACTCGATGCGTGTGAAGGCGGATGGTCCCGTCACCCAGCGATTTGGCATCAATCGAGAGGTGTAAGCCTCCCCGGACGACCGTTGTCCACCCTTCGCCAGCCAGCACAACTGCATCGACACCCTCTGTTGAAGCGAATCCTCGAGCCAACTCACGAGCAAACGTAGTCTCGCCATTCGACGATCGCAACGCCGCGTCTTCGATCCGCTGCTTGGTCGACCTCGGTCGAGCGGTTTCGTTGATCGCTTGCGTACGGAATGCTGCTAGTTCGATGGCGGAAAGATCACGGACCGGACCTTGCTCGCCTGCCGAGTAAGACAGTGTTACCGAGTCGAGCGATGTCACACGCTCTGCCAGCGTGAGAGTCACATTACTCGCTGACCAGTCCAGTGAACTGACTTCGATTGGGCGACGGCCCGCCGTCACTGTGAAGTCCGATGGCAGCGCGAAGCTCCCGTCGACTCGCTGATTGAACATCACTTCGATTTCGCGGGCGTTGGCCACGACGCCACTGACCATCGGTGCCGTCTCGGTAAAGTTGCGAACCACGAAGACAGTGTCCGGCGCCCTCACTCCGGTCAATCCGGCAATCCCGCCTCGCTGGCGTGACCAATAGACGAGACCGAACGCCTCCAGGTCGTCGGGCAAATCTCTGGATAACTCCAGGTAGAGCGAGGTACCACTTACGTCGACGCTGCGCGTCGTTGCCTCAACGTCTGCCCCGACCAGCTCAAACCGCGACGCAGGAATGTGCCGTTCGAGCAGAGGCTGGTCAAACGTGAGGAACACCGACGACCTCAACGCAAAGGCGGACGCGATCTTCGGCGGCGCGGTGACATCGATCACATCGATCCCGAAAGAGGCGATTGTCAAGCCAGTCCCACGCAAGGATTCGCCCGAATAACTCACTCGCGCGGGCTGTTCCGCACGAAGACCGGGCGCAACCAACTGCAATCGGAGCGTGTTGTTGTCGATGGCTGTCACCGCTGCCACCGATGCGTCACCGTTGATCGTGAACTGATTCGGCTCAGGAAGATCTGGTTCCAACGCCTGGTCGAACGTCAGCGTCAGCGACACCCCATTAGCTTCAGCGCTCACAACGCATGGAGCTGCTTGAAGCAACTCGCGTTGGAACATCTGTGACTGCGATTCACTTGATTTGTAACGTCGAACCGTCACGAGATCACCAACGCAGATGGCCAAGTCAGGACTGAGCGCCACTACCGACCCTTGAGTCGAGAACTCAGCGGCACGTTCTGCTTCGTCGATCAGCAGAGACCACTCGTAGTCCGCGAGCGGAGTGGTCTGCAGTTCTGCCAGGAAGGTCAGTGTGAGACCGCCGAAGTCTGAAGTGACGCATTGCAGACCCCAGGCAGGATCGATCAGGTTGGGCACATCGAGATCAAACGCCGAGATCTCCAGGCCCGACGCATCACGCAGTGCATGCTCCGCCGGTGCATGCGCCACCGACAACGATGCGCATTCGGGGATTGGGTCGGTCAAATGAATCATCAGGCTTCTGTCCCGTGTTGAGGCCTGCTCAATTGCTTGCAAGTCGTCGTCAGCCGCGACGCGGAGCGAGCTCGCCTCGAGCTGCATGGCCGTCCCCATCTCAGCATCGAATTCAACAACGATGCGCTCAGGTTCCTTGCGGTCCAGCGCGCTGGCCACCGGCGCCGCCGCAGTCAAGTTGGCGACCGGCATTGGGTCAATACTCTCTACGTCGTGGGGCGGCATCGAGGTGTCGCGAAGGTTGAATCGGCCATCGAAGATCGATTCAGGGCTGTAAGTCACCCTCAATTGCTCCCCTGGGACAACTCGCTCGGCCAGGTCGAGAAACACAGTTGAGTCGCTAATCGCGACCGACTCGATCGCCACGACCTCGTCGTTGTTCCGTAGAACATCAAACCACTGCACTTCTGGATGTTCGTCGCAGTCGAAGTCGGGAATCTGCTCTTCGAGAGCTTCGCAGTTTGGAGGAGGCATAGAGCTCGGGTCGAGCGGCTGATCGAATTCAATCGCCAGCTTCCGGTCATTTGCCGTCGCCTGGACAAGTAACGGCGCCACATCGACGCGATTGATCACTGGCATCGTAAAACCCGATACGGCATTTGGAGCATCGTCATCTCGCAGGCCGCCGGACTCTGGTAGCGAATACGTCAACAAAAGCGCAGCCCCTTCAGGTACCGATTCACCTGCTTCAAGCGAGATGTTCAGACGACGCCGTTGTTCCGACGAGGGATCGAAGACCACCGAATCGATCGGTTGCGCCGGTTCGAACGAAAACCAGGAATGATCAACGGTGTTCAGTGCATCCAGCGTTTGATCGAAACTCAGAGTGACGACTTGCCCACTCTCGTCGGTGATCACCTCGACTGGATACGGCGCGTAGTCCGTCTGATTGTCAACTTCTTGAACAAACTCCTCGATTCTGTTGCCATGAGTATCCAGCAACGCATGGGTCGCAGGGGGCGTATAGCTGAGTGAGATCGACTCATCTTCGACAGCCCCGACAGCGAGCCTCAACGTCAAGCTGGAACCCATCAAGGCGACCGACTCAATCCCGATTCCGTTCGACAGCGAAAACGCGGTCATTAGAGGCTGCGTGTCCTCGTCCAGATCGTCACTGAACCGCAGCAGCAGCACGGCACCGTCAACTTCAGCGGACTCGACCTCAGCCGTTCTTGGCGTCAGGTTCGTCAGAAGAAGATTGCTAATCTGGGCTCGATGTTGCCCGACATCGTCATCGCGGATTCGGATTGTCCCCGAAACAGGGAAGTACTTGATGGTCAGGGATTCATCCGCTCCAACCGACTCTGAAAGCGTCAACACCACCTTTCCAACGCCATCTGGTCCGTCGTTGGAGACTTCGACAAAGGTGATTGAGGCGTCAGTTCCCTCGACCTTGAAATGATCGGTCGGATATCCGTCATCGCCGCCGAATCGAGGGTCGTCGTATATCTCCTGATCGAGAATGACGGTGATCGTCTCGTCCTCAACCACTCCCGACACAGGAACAGGTGCGGTATCGGTCCGATTGTCGATGGCCAGCGAAAACGACTCGACGCGGTTACCACTTGGGTCTGCGACTCCGGCCTCAGTCGGTATCAGATAATCGATCGATGCAGTTTCGTCCTCTACGAGCGCTCGCGAGAGCGTCAAGTCCAGCGAATCGTCGTCGATGGCAACGGTAGTCACGCTCACCGCCGACTCCGCCGACTCCGCCGTGATGCTGAACAGATTGGCTGGGACCGCCGAAGCCGAGTCGAGCGACTGGTCAAACTCGATCAAGACCGCGTCGCCGTCACCCGTCGCCGATGCGGCAGTCGGCGCGACATCGGTGTTGTTGGTCACGGCTTCGGAGAAGTCCGCAATCATCGTGCCATCGGACTGCTGCAAGGGTGAGTGCATCGGTGCGGTGTACGTCAGTGTGTAGTTCGCCCCCTCAACAAGCGGGTCAGCCAACGTCACTGTGACCGCCATGTCCGAGACGGTGACGCTCGAGACGGATTGTTCCCCCGAACCGAGGGAGAATGCCGATGCGTCCGGCGTTGAGTTGGTGTCCAGATTCACCGAGAAGCTGATGACGATCTCCGCGCCGTCTCCCACGACCGATCGCACCAGCGGTTCCGGCGTCATGTTGACCACGGCGAATCCCGTGAACATTGCGACGACGACTTCTTTGCCTGCACGTTTGAGTTTGTTGGAGTCTCCTGCGGAATAGGACACGGTGACCGTGTCGTCGTGCTCGACGACTGTCGACAGCGCGAGGGTCACCGACGCGCCGTCGATAGCCACGCCGGTGACTGAGATATCTGCCGGCATGAGACTGAAGTTGGTAGCTGGCGGCTTGCTGTCTTCATCCAGCGCGCGATCGAATGTAAGTACTAATGAGTCGCCGTTGACTGTAGCCTCGGTCGGCCGTGGCGCACCGTCTGCGTTGTTGGTCACTGACGCGGAGGTCCAGGCTGAGGTCTTCCACATCGCATCGACACTCTGCAGCGCGGGCGACGTGGTGTCCGTCGGCGGTTGATAGCTGATCGTCACCGACTCGTTGACATCGGCCGCGGGATCGAGGCTGAGCACGACGTTGGAGCCGCTGACGGACACGGCATCGATGGTACCCGCAGCGCTGCCGGCCATGGTGAAGGTGGACTTGTCGGGCACTCCGCCGGCTGTGGCGAGTAGCGAGTGGGACATGACGATCGTAAGCGTGCGGCCTGCCGGAGCAACAGACGCTGAGTCAAACGTCGGCGTTGGATCTCCCGCCAGGTTGGTTACAGGCAGCGAGACGAAGGAGTCGACGCCGATCTCCTTGCCGTCTCGCTTCAGCGGCGATTCCATCGGAGCGGTGTAAGAGACGCTGATGCGCTCGGTGTGATTAATGGCTGAACTGAGAGTCAGGATCAGGTCGTTCCCATCGATCGATAGGTTCGTCACTGCTGCCGATGTGCCAGCCACCGAGACGGCGATCCCAGCCGGAATTGAGCTGGGATCCAGAAGTCGATCGAATGAGAGGGTCAGACGGTCACCGTCAACCTCCGCCAAGATCGGACGAGGTTTGCCATCGGCGCTGTTGGTCACCGGTTGGCCGGTGAACGCCAGCACCGGCTGGGCGTCTGCAGCCGACTGCAATCGCGCTGCCATCAAGTCGGTCGGCGGCGCGTAGCCGACTGTGACCGTTTCGTCGACATCGGCCCGCGGGCTGAGCGATAGAGAGACGGTCGAGTCGTCAATCGCGACTGAGTCAACCGATGCGGAGGTTCCCGTGAGCGAGAACGTCGAGCCCGCAGGCATATGCTCAGCGTCCTCATCGAGGGCGAGCGAGAAGGTGATGGTCAGGGTCGATCCCTCGGCCGAAACCGCTGCGCTGCTGAACTCCGGTACAGGCGCAACGGTGTTGTTGGTAACTGACCGATCCGTGAACGAATCGGCATCTACGATGTTCCGGCCCTCAATTCTTGGTGGTTGGTCGGGCTTCGCATAGGAAACGGTGATCGCGGCCCCGGCGCTCACCGCCGATGTAAGGGTGAGTGTCACGGTGGACTCAGTCAGCGATGTGTTGGCGAATGAAATCTTGCTGATCGTGACTCCATCCTCACCGTCAATCGAGAATGCTGAGGCAGGCGCGACCGCCTTGAGTGGAAGATTGAATGTGATCTCCAATACTGCGCCGTTAACTACTGCCTTCGTCACAATGGGCTTCGCCGTCGGTGTACTGCTCTGAAAGGTGAAGGAGTAAATGTCCGCCACATTGTGCGCTGCGTCTGACTGACGAAGCGGCGTCTGGTTGGGTTCGATGTATTCGAGGGTGTATGTCGTCGAGTCGCGATTGTGCAGGATTCCGCTCAGCGAGAGCGTGACAACTGCCCTCGACACCGAAACCCCCTCCACACTCGGAGCGTGTTGAATGCCTCCAATCGTGAACGCATCGGCAGCAGGAACGCTGTCCTCGTCGAGCTCCTCACTGAAATTCAGCGTGACGAGGTCATACAGGGCCGTAACGGAGTTGAGGGTTGGAGGGCTGTCGACGCGATTCACAACCGCACGCTCCGACCAGCTCTCGATCTGCTTGTTGCCCTGATTCGCGTCTTGCGGCGGATCGCCGTCATCGGCGTCGTCCCTGTCATAATCCAACGCGATGTCATCGCCTTCGTCAATGCTGCCCTCGCGTCCCAGGTCGATATCGAGCCTGGACGATGTGGCGGATTGGATCTGGACATCGTTAACCGGCACGGATCGCCCATTGACCTCGACTGCGAAGGCGGCAATCGTCAGATATCCGTTCTCTCCAGTTGAAATGGCTTCGCAAAATGTGACGTAGATGTATCTCCCCGCCGAGTCCGTTACCAGACTGACGATCTCAGGAGGAGCGTCCGTGTTGTTGGTTACGGCCTTGTCGTTGAACGCCGCCACCGGCGTTCCGTCGCCATCTGTGAGGGATGAGTTGGCCGCCGAGTAACTCAGTGTGACGGCCTCCGAGGTGCATTCGACATCCGGCACCGAGGATTCAAGCGTGAGCACCAAGTCGTTGTCGACCGTGGCGGACTGGACTGCGAGTGTGGAGTCGCCGAGTCGAACCGTGAAATCTGAGGCCGAAGCCGTGCTATCAGCGTTGAGTGCGGTGGTGAAGGAGATCGTGAGTTGCGCGCCCTCCACACTGGCTGCAGTGACCGCCGGCGGAGACTGTGTGTAGGTCGTCAGCGTCGTGAGTCCAACAAACGTTGCGAACGCTAGCGCTGCAAACAGTAGAAGCGAGGGCCGGCGACCGTGCAGCGCCAGCACGGCGTCACGACGCTCAACACGCCCAACTCTCGGCTAGCGAGCAGACCAATTCGGTGGTCGCTTCTCGACAAATGCTCGCGGGCCTTCCTTCGCGTCTTCCGAGTTCAGCACCGTCCGCCCGACCCACTGTCCGACGCGGTAGGACTCGTCGATCTGCAGTTGTCGCCACTGCTGGGCCATGAACTTGGTGCCCTCGACCGCCAAGGGCGCGTTGGCTGCAATCATCTCGGCGATCTCAACCGCCCTGGGCAACAGAGCCTCCGGTTCGAGGATCTCTCGAATTAGACCCATGCGCAGCGCGTCTTCCGGCTCAATCCGATCGGCGGTCAGCATGATGTACAGGGCGTCGCCGATTGGCAGCATTCTTGCCAGGTGATGAATCGCGTAGCCGGGCATGATTCCGCGTTTGACTTCAAACAGTCCAAAATAGGCCTCGGTCGACGCGATGCGAATGTCGCAGTCCAGCGCACGCTCGAGCCCGCCTGCCAGGCAGAGCCCGTTGATGGCAGCAATGAACGGCTTGCGCGCCCGCGCAAAAGGCATCGACTCATCGAGGTCGTAGCCCATCGTGTTGCGCAGACCCTCACGCCGCTGATTGCCTTCGTTCATCTCCTTGAGGTCAGCCCCGGCCGAAAATGCCCTGCCGGTGCCGGTCACGATCGCGGCCCGCATGTTCGGGTCGGCTTCCAGGTCAGCGACGGCCTCGCGCGTCAGTCGGCGCAGGTCGCCGCCCAGAGCGTTCAGCCGATGCGGTCGGTTCATCGTCAGGATGGCGTAGTGATCAAACTTCTCGTAGATCAGATCCGGCACGATCGATTTCTCCTCGGCTCTTCGGGGCGCCTGATTCGCAGCTACAGCGCGGCCAGCGTGTCGCGCATGTCGCGGTCGTCGACGATGTTGCCCGTGTAAGACGACGGCTGACTGGCGATCCAGACGCTCGCACGCGCCATCCAGTCGGCCGACTCGAACTCGGTTTGCGGCTTGTCCGGCGTCGTCAACGCGTACCAGTGGCCGGGCGTCTTGATCAGGTAGCGCAAAGTCAGGATGTTGCAGGCGATCTGATACTTCTGCAGCTCCATCGCCCAGCCCTGGGTGATGCGTTCCAGGCCGGCCTTGACCATGCCGTAGAACTGACCACCTTCGCGCACATCGTCGTACGGACCTGGGCCGGGGAAGTCGGCTGCGCCGGAGGAGATATTGATGATGTCTCCGCCGCTCTCCTTCATGTGCTCAACGGCATACTTGGCCAGCAACACCGGACCGCGCAGGTCGAGCTGCCAGATCAGGTCGATATGTCGGTCCTGGACCGATTCCAGGGTGCCCGGGACAAGCACGGCGGCATTGTTGATCAAGATGTCGAGGCCGCCCAATTCGGCAGCCGTGGTGTCGATGGCCCGCACGATCGACTCCGGGTCGCGGACATCGAGCACGACCGGAACCGCATGTCCGCCGGCGCTGCGAATCTCTTCCGAGACCGTGCGGATCGTGCCGGGCAAACGCGGGTCGGGCGAGGCTTCATCCGACCGCGCCGCCACAGCCACGGCTGCGCCATGAGCTGCCAGTCCTCGTGCGATATCCGCGCCGATGCCGCGACTGGATCCCGTGACCAGCGCCTTACGTCCGTCAAGCAATCCCATGACCGAGCCCCCAAACTTGTACAACCGCGTCGTATGGGCCCACCAACCCAACATCTGGGCCTGAGCGGACGCAGTCTAGCATCGCCCCGAGCAGAGCCTCACTCCTGCTCGTGCTCAGAACACCATCCACCAGGGAGCGGCCAGGACATTGGGCCCAAGCCATTCAGCTTGCTCACCGTCATGCAGGAGGAGTCCGGGCAGACTGCGGTCGCGGTACTCGTCGATGAACGTACGCAGGTGCTTTGTGTCCGAGAGCCGGGCGCGTTTGCTCGACTTCACCTCGATCGGCAGCACCTTCTGGCTCGACTCGATCACGAAGTCAACCTCTTCGCCCAGCGTTGAGCGCCAGAAGAACAGTTCCGCGTTCCTGACGCCGCTGTCCCGCCAGGCCAGCAAGTCCTGCAGCACGATGTTTTCCAGGTGAGCGCCCTGCGGCTCGGGCTGTTGGCTTAGATGCAGAGCGACTCCGGTGTCGCTCCAGTAGATCTTGGGCGATTTGATCAGCCGTTTGTTGCGATTGACCGCATAGGCGGGCAGGCGGACCAGCAGGTACGAGGTCTCCAGCAGATTGAGGTAGCGGTGCGCCGTGGGCTGGGCCATGCCGATGTCGCGTCCTAGCGAGGTCTGGTTCAGGAGCTGTCCGACGCGCAGCGCAGCGGCCTGCATGAGCCGGCGAAAGTCTGGCAGCGCGGTGATGGCCGAGAGACTCTGTAGCTCTCGCTCCAGGTAGGTGCGTACATAACCGTCAAACCAGATCGCGCGCTCGCGGTTGGTTTGCATCTGGATCGCCGCCGGCGGGAAGCCGCCGCGGCGTGCCAGGGCGCGCCAGTCTTCTCGCGGCAGGCGCTCCGCGTTGAGCATGTCGATCCAGTCCTGCTGGGGCGTCTCGAAGAAGCGATCCCACAGGCCACATCGGGCGAGTCCCAGTTGTTCAGTGCGCGTCATCGGCCAAAGGGTCAGATAACTGGCGCGCCCGGCCAGGGTCTCCGAGACGTTCTTCATGAGCAGCAGATTGGCGGACCCGGTGAGCAGAAACCGACCGGCCGTGCGCTGTTCGTCGATCTCCCGCTTGATCGCAAGCATCAGCTGCGGTTCGCGCTGCACCTCGTCAATCGTGATCGGTACTGGTCCGCCGAGGATCAACTCCGGCTCTGTGCGGGCGGCGCTGAGCGCCTCCGTGTCGTCCAGCGTCACGTAGCGCCGCTCAGCGCTCTGGAGCTGGCGTACGAGCGTGCTCTTGCCAGTTTGACGGGCGCCGGTCACGACGATGCTGGGCATCAGCCGCAGGTGCTCGGCGAGGCTGTCATGCATGAGTCGGGGCAGTGTGTCCGTGGTCATGTGATGAATGATAATCATTCACGACAAGAATGACAATCATTCAGTGCAAGAATGGTCTTCCACTGTTCCGTGAATGATATTCATTCATAGAGGGAATGATATTCATTCAGCATCATCTCCCAAGTCCTACACTGCCCTCATGATCAGCCCATCCGCCGCCACCCTGGGCCTCGTCATGCTCCCCGGCGGCGCCTTCATCATGGGCGCCGATGATCGTCGCCGCGACGAGCGCCCTGCGCATCAGGTGATCGTCGCTCCGTTCCGTGCAGCAGAGCGGCCGGTCAGCAACGACCAATACGCCGCATTCGTTGAGCAGACGGAAACCTCGCCGCCGCCCTTCTGGACGCAGCGCGACTTCTGTATTCCCAAAGCTCCCGTCGTGGGCATCTCCTGGCACGACGCTGTGGCTTACTGCGACTGGCTGAGCGATGTCTCCGGGGCCGCGTTCCGGCTGCCGACCGAAGCCGAGCGAGAGTATGCAGCACGCGGCGGCATCGAATGCGCCGATTGGCCCGAGGACACGGAATCTTGGCCAACCGATCACGTGCGAGCAACAGTTGCTCAGGCGGAGCACCCACACGTTCCAACAGAAGCCTGTCGCAATGCGTTCGGTCTCTACTGCACCGCCGACAACGTGCACGAGTGGTGCTCGGACTGGTACGACCGCAACTACTACGCCAGTTCACCCGAGGTCGCGCCGTCTGGTCCCGTCTCCGGCGTGCGGCGCGCGAGTCGTGGCGGCTCATGGCGACACCGGATCAAGTTCACGCGAGTCAGCGCCCGCTCGAGCCTGTCGCCCAACTATCGCTACAACGACTACGGTTTCCGCATCTACGCCGACGCCGAGTGATTGAGAGCGTTCCCGATGCCAATCCGCACCACTGTCGTGGGATCATGGCCGATCCCGTTTGGACAGCGTCTCGAACTCAAGCGCTACTACGCCGGCGAGTTGTCGGATGAGGAAGCCAACGATGTCCTGCAAACCGCCGCGCGGATCGCGATGGACGAACAGATCGCCTGCGGACTCGATCAGATCATGGGCGGCGAGGTCTTTGCGCCCGACTTCCTCCATCACATCCCCCCACGACTCGATGGTCTGCAAACACTAGCTCCAAGAATCACCAGTCGTGGACAGCAAGGCGTGGGTCGTTACCAGGTTGCTGGAACTGTCACCGCTCCACGAGGCACCGGACACGCAAAGGCATGGCGACGCGAACACGCCATTGAGCCCCGACTGGACAAGGCCTCCGTGCCCTCACCCCTGACGATCGGCGGTGGCTTCGTCGTTGCAGAGGGAAGCGACGAGTCTGCGCACTTGAGTGACCTGATTGAGGTGGTGCAGGAAGAGATTGCCGACATGGTGGGACAGGGTGTCAAGGAAATCCAACTAGACGCGCCGGGCGAGGCGATCGGTCTGGTGTCCGAGAGCCGTTCAGCGGATTCGCTGTACCCGCTGGTTGCCGAGCCGCTCGCGCCGGCCTCCGAGATCATCAGGACAATCCACTTCTGCCTCGGCGACATCGCCCGCAAGCCGTCAATCGAAGTGCAGAATCTGCGCTCACTGATCCCCTTCATCCAGAAACTCGAAGGCGTTGTTGACCGCGTCCATGTCGAGTGCTCCTACTCGGGTCAATGGGAAGAACACGCGCTGTTGGCCGAGTTGCCCGAGAGCATGGAAGTCATCGCCGGCATCGCCGACGTGAAATCGAAGCCTGCGCCGGTGACCGAGTTGCGCAAGAAGATCGAGCAACTCGTCGAAGTGATTCCGCCCGAGCGGCTGCTGGTCTCCACCAGTTGCGGAGTCGGCCGAGTCCCCCACGACGAAGCCATCAGGCTCATGCGCAACCTCGTCAAGGCCGCCCACGTGGTACAGGTGGCATAGGCGCCAGCGTGCAGCTCATCTTTCACTCTCGCCGGCTTGAGCGTGCCTTTCGAGATCCTGCCTTCGCAGTGCGGCTGTGGGGCGCCGATGTAGGCAGCCGCTATGAGCAGCGACTAAACCTGATCCAGGCCCAGACGGATTGGAATCGTCTGTTCCTGTTCCGAGCCTTGAATCTGCACCCCTTGCGTGGCGACCGGGCTGGCCAGTTTGCCCTGAGATTGACAGGCCGATGGCGGCTGATTGTGCAGCCCGGTACCAGTCCAGCCCAGGTCCATATCATGTTTGTGGAGGATTACCATGCGTGACGACACCATTTGGCAGTTGCCCGGACATCCGGTTCATCCTGGCCCATTCCTCGGCGAGGAACTTGAGGCCAGGGGCATCACCTTAGAATCGTTTGCCGAACAGATTGGACGCCCGCTCGGCGAGTTGTTGGCAGTCGTTCAGGCTGGTGCTCTCATTGATGAAGCTCTGGCCCATGAAATCGGCGAAGCGCTCGACACAGGACACGAGGGTTGGGCCAACGGCACCACGTTGTACCTCATGACTCTTGAACGCGATTACCGCCGAGATGCGGCTCAAGAGACGATCTCGGCGGCTGACTAGTTGCACACCTTCACGTCCACGCTTGAGTGCCCTCGTTCGCTCTCCCATATCCATGGCAAGCGCACACATGTCAATAGATGTTCGGCAGATCTGATCCACCTGGTCGAGAACTAGAGTGTGTTCAAATGGATGCCGTCAACCCACGCTTGGCGCGCCAGCATTCCCCGCTCCCCCTTGCAGGGGGAGCTGCCGAAGGCTGAGGGGGTCCCGCTCCCCATCGACCATGCCCTCAACCACCTGTACGGTCATTCCCTCCCCCATGTGAACAGAGCCTAGTTTCAGGAGTCGACGATGGAAATCAGACCTCTCGGACGGACAGGCGTGCAGGTATCCAGCCTCTGCCTCGGCTGCATGATGTTCGGCAGACGCACCGAGCCCGAGGAGTCCTACGCGATCATCGACCGCGCCCGCGACGCGGGGATCAACTTCCTCGACACGGCCAACGTGTACGCCCTGGGCCGCAGCGAGGAAATCACCGGCGAAGCACTGAAGCGCAACGGACAGCGTCATAACGTTGTCCTCGCCACCAAGGTCCACGGCCAGATGGACGCCGAGGATCCCAACGCCCGAGGAAACAGCCGTCGGCACATCATCGAGCAGTGCGAGGCCAGCTTGCGCCGTCTGCAGACCGACTACATCGACCTCTACCAACTCCATCGCCCGCAACCCGATATCCCCATCGACGAGACCCTGCGCGCGCTCGACGACCTGATCCGCGACGGTAAGGTGCGCTACATCGGCACCAGCAACTTCGGCGGCTGGGAATTGGTCGAATCGCTCTGGGTGGCAAAGGAGTTGGGACTGAATCGCGTCGTCTGCGAGCAGCCCGCCTACAACCTGCTCGACCGCCGCGTAGAGAGCGAACTCCTGCCGGCTGCCCGCACATTCGGTATCGCTGTGATCCCCTGGGGACCGCTTGGAGGCGGACTGCTGAGCGGGCGCTACCAACGAGGCGAGCCATTGCCGGAAGACGGTCGCTACGCACTGAATCCACGACAACAACAGCGGGTCACCGACGGCGTCTTCGACGTGATCGAAGGACTCACCCCGCTGGCCGAAGAGAAGGGTTGCACACTTTCACAGCTCGCCCTGGCCTGGTGCGAGCAGCAGCCTGGAGTCACCAGCCCGATCATCGGACCACGCACCATGGAACAGCTAGAGGACAATCTCGGCGCCGCTGACGTCGTCATTACGGACGAAGACCGCGAGCGAATCGACGCCATCAACCCTCCCGGCTGGACGGTGACGCCCTACTACGAACTCCTCCGACGGCCCCACGAGTATCTAATTCTCTGACAACAACGACCGCCGTCCCAGGAGAGGTCCCAGTCTCGGCCCCCGCAGGATGCCTCAGAAGTCGAATTTCCCAGTCCCCGCTTTACGCGGGGACCTGCTCCTTCCCTGTCAGGGACCCCGATACTCGATATTCCGTGCCGCCCGAGCGGGTCCCCGCGTAAAGCGGGGACTGGGATTCAACCGACCAATGTGACTTCTGAGACACCCTCTCCGAGCCGGGACCTGCTCGGTTCTCCTGTTCAGCAGAGCGTTCGAACGGGAAGATAACTGCTGCCACCGCCAAGGGAGCAGAAAGACAGGACTGCCGCCTCGTCGTCCAGATCTAGTAATGAATCCCCCGTCCGACACCACCGCCAGCCGCAATCGTGTCGCCCGTGATCGCGATCGACTTCGGCGAGGCCAGGAACGCCACGATGTTGGCAATGTCGTCGGAATCGATGATCGTCCGCACCGAGTTGCCGGCTGCCATCCGCGCCTCAGCCTCGTCCAGTGAGATGCTGTTCGACTCGGCAATCTGCGCGATCCGATCAGGAGTCGCCTCGGTTCGGGTCAGGCCCGGATGCACAACGGTCACGTTGATGCCGTCGGGGCCGAGTTCGTCGGCAAGATTCTTGGTCATCGCAGCAACCGAGACGTTGCGAATCGAGCCGACCGTGTTGCCGCTGCCTCGCGCGGCCAGTCCGGAGACATTGACGATCCGACCCCATCCCTGCGCCTGCATGTACGGCGCCGCCGCTCGCGAGCAGCGCAGGTAGCCCAGGACCTTGACCTGCAGATCGGCCAGGGCGTGGTCGGCGGTCAAGTCGGCCAGCTTCATCGGTCCGTGGACGCTGCCCGGCGAGGCGGCGTTGTTGACCAGAATGTCCAACCCGCCCAGCGCATCAGCTGCGCCGCTGACCATCGCTTCGACAGATTCGTCGTCCGACATCTCGCAGGTGAACCACGACGATGCGCCGACCTCAGTGGCGGCGGCGGCCAGTCGCTCGGGGTCGCGCGCCGAGATTGCGACGTCGCATCCTTCTTCGACCAGCACGCGTGCAATCGCCTTGCCGATGCCACGGCTGCCACCAGTCACTAATGCTCGCTTGCCCTGGAGTTGCAGGTCCATGTCAGGCTCCGTTCGACTGAAATTTGGGAATCGCGCGCTCATGCGGCGCCTTGAGAAATTCACTCGGTTCGATCATGTGGCCGTCCAACGATGCCTCGACGACCTTCCCGTACTCGATCACCACATGCTGTGGGCGGGTCGGATTGCGATGACCCTCGCTCGGTCCCAGCGCCAGAATCTCGGCTTCCAATCGGTGCGGAGTGATAGTCAGCGTCCCAATCGCGCCCAGCCGAGTCGAGAGGTGATGCGGCAATGAAGGACTACCAGGATTGATCAACAACACGTCGTCGCGATACTCCAGCCGCTCGACGTGCGTGTCGCCGCCGATCAGCACATCCACCCACTCACCGTCGAGCGATGCTGCGAGGATCTCGCCGATCGGTCTCGACTCAGGCCGCAATTCATGCGCGATGCCGACGCGAAAGCCCTCGACTTCGAGGAAGTGCAGCTCTTTCATCCTTGGATCGTCAAAGATGTCGTTGTTGCCTCGCACGGCGAGCACGGGCGCAAACTGTTCGCACCAGTCCAATACGGCCGGCACGGTGATGTCACCACCGTGCAGGATCAGGTCCACGCCGGTCAATGCTTCGCCCGGATCGGAGCCGAGTTCGTCCATTGAGTGCAGCAGTTGTGGGAGATGAGTGTCGGAAATCAGGCCGATGCGCATGAACGCAGGCTACGCCTGAGCAGGGATCGGCGCTAGCCTGTGACCGCCCGCGACTTTACGTCGCGTCCACATGTCGCGACTACAAGTCGCGCCCACACGTCGCATCTACACGAAGCGGAACGGCGGCGAGGAAAGGTTGTGAGATGGCTCAGGAACGATTAGCGGCAATTGCCGGCATCCACGAATACCCATTGCGGGTCGCCCCCGGCGTCTCGTCGATGCAAATCAAGGCCGACTCGATGAAGAAGGCGCTTGAGGACGCAGGTCTCGATTGGGGCGACGTTGATGGCCTCTACGACGCGCTCGACGGCGAGGGCGGCGGCGGTCTCGGCTTGGCCGCGTACCTGGGGATCAAGCCGCGACTGCTGGACACCACGCAGGTCGGCGGCTCGTCCTACGAGTTCCACGCTTCGCACGCGCTGCGCGACATTGCAGCCGGTCGCTGCAACGTCGCCGTGACGACATACGGCTCGACCGCTGCGTCGCAGCGCGTGCCGATCGGCACCGGCGGCATGGGACGCGGCGGCGCATCGTGGCAGCAGAACATGGAAGCGCCCTACGGCTCAACCCTGATCAGCAACTACGCGATGGTCGCCCATCGACACATGCACGAGTACGGCACGACCACCGAACAGCTCGCCCAGATCTCGGTCGCAACGCGCAAGCACGCGATGCGCAATCCTGAGGCTGTCAAGGCGATGACTGACCTGCAATTCGTCAAGGTCGACGAAATCTCGGTCGAGGATGTGCTCGAGTCGCGAATCATCGCCGACCCGCTGCACCTGCTCGAGTGCTGCATGATCTCCGACGGCGGCGGCGCGGCGGTGTTCGTCTCGCCTGAGATCGCGCGCGACATCAAGAAGAAGCCCGTCTGGATCATCGGTGCCGGCGAAGCGACCAAGTACCGCGAGAACGGCGGCGACATCACCACGTCGGCCGGCGCACAAAGCGCCCCTGCGGCATTCGCGCAGGCCGGCGTCACGCCGGACGAGATCGACATCGCCATGATCTACGACTCGTTCAGCATAACCGTCGCGGTCATGCTGGAGGACCTCGGATTCTGCGCCAAGGGCGAAGTCGGCCAGTTCATCGATGACGGCCACCTTGCCTTCGACCAGCCCGGCCTGACGCTCAATACTGATGGCGGCGGACTGTCCTCCAACCACCCCGGCATGCGCGGACTGTTCCTGCTGCTCGAATCCGTACGCCAGCTTCGAGGAGAATCGACCAGCCAGGTCGACGGAGCCAAGCTCGCCGTCGCCCACGGCAACGGAGGACTCCTCGGCGGCACCCACACCGGCGGCACCGTCATCCTCGCCGCCGACTAACAGGACTCCGACCTCCCCGCTTCCCCCCTTGGGGGGAAGCTGCCGAAGGCTGAAGGGGGGCTCCCTGTATGACCGCTTCAGTCACGACAGCCTCAAAACGAAAGACGAAATGACAATGGCCAACCGACCACAACCCAGTTTCCCCGAGCCCGACACTCAGCACTTCTGGGAAGGCTGCAAAGAGGGCGAGCTTCGCTACCAGACCGACTCCGACGGCAACGTCGTCTTCTATCCGCGCGGACACTCAACCGTCACCGGCGACCGCGACTTGAGTTGGAACGTCTCCTCAGGCCTGGGCTCGGTCTACACCTACTCAGTCGTCCGCCAGAACCGAATGCCCGGCTTCCAGGAGTTGGGCGCCTATGCCGTGGCCTACATCGACCTTGACGAAGGCTTTCGCATGATGAGCACGATCGTCGGCGTCGATAACCCGACCACCGGCATCAGCATCGGACAGCGGGTCCAGGTTGAGTTCGAAGAGCAGGATGGTGAGGGCGCGTACCCGATTCCGGTCTTCCGTCCGGTATGACGAACAAATGTAACGTAGATGTCATGTTCTGGTAATGGAACGATCTGCGTTTCCCATGTCAATCGACTAAACCGATACGCTCCCGTCCATGTCCAGTCGCCCACCGACCATCGCTGATCGTCTGCGCGACGAGCTCATTGCCGCCGCGCCACAGCATGATCGCGACGCATCGCTCGCGATCCAGGCGAGTGGGCTGGTCAAGCATTTCGGCGAGATTCACGCGGTCAACGGTATCGACCTGCGGGTCCGACCAGGACAGGTCTTCGGTTTCCTCGGCCAGAACGGTAGCGGCAAAACCACGACCGTGCGCATGCTGACCACGCTCCTACGACCAACCGCAGGAGAGGCCACCGTGGCCGGATTCAACGTATTAGTCGACGACCGACAGGTACGCCGAGCCATCGGCGTCGCCTTGCAGGAAGCCGGTCTTGACATTCTTCAGACCGGCCGAGAACTGCTGCGTCTTCAGTCTCGGCTCTACAACGTGCCTCGAGGCGAGATCGAAGATCGCGTCTCACATCTCCTCGATGTCGTCGACCTGTCCGAAGACGCCGACCGGCGCATCGGCGGCTACTCCGGTGGGATGCAGCGACGCCTCGATCTCGCCTCAGCGCTCGTCCATTCACCATCGATCATCTTCCTCGACGAGCCGACTACCGGCCTCGATCCGATCTCGCGCCAGAATCTCTGGGACTACATCGTCCGGCTGAACCGCGAAGACGGTGTCACCTTCTTTCTCACCACGCAATATTTGGAAGAAGCCGACCAGCTCTGCGATGAGATCGCCATCCTCGACGCCGGAGAAATCGTCCAGCAAGGCACACCGGATGGGCTCAAATCCACCGTCTCGGCCGACGTGATCTACGTCCAGGTCGACGGCGATGAGGAAGCCCAGCAACTGGCCGTCGGCGCGCTGCTGCCCTTGCCCAACATCGAGGATGCCCGCTGGGACTTCAACGAAGGCATCGCCATCTACACCCGCAGCGGCCACGATACGCTGCCGCTCGTCGTGCGGACGTTGGACGACCACGAGCTAGCGTTCAGCAACCTGCGCCTGGCGCGAGCGACCCTCGACGACGTCTTCTTCAAGGCCACCGGGCACCGGATTGAACCCGGCGATCAGGCCGGTCAATCAGCTCAGCCAGCCCAGGGTGGACCTGCATGAGCGCCGCGCAGGCATCCGGCCCGCCGCAGACCTCAGCCTCTCAAGAGTCTGGACCGCTGCGCGTCCTCACCGATGCCCGCTATCTGGCCGTCCGAGCGATCCGCGAGTCGGTCCGCCAGCCGGGCGTAGAGATCACCAACGTCTTCATCCCTCTCTTCTTCCTCGCCGTCTCGACCGGCGCGATCGCCAACTTCTCCGAGCGCGGCTTCGGCGTCGAAAACTACCTGGCCTTCCAACTGCCCGTCGCCGTGCTCCAGGCAGTAGCCGGCTCATCCGCAGCATCCGGAATCGCCATTGTGCTGGACATGGAGCGCGGCTACTTCGACAAGCTCCTCCTCACCCCCGCTTCGCGCTGGTCGATCATCATCGGCCGGGTCTGGGCCGACGCAGTGCGCGCCATCTTCTTCGCCTCGATCATGCTGATCGCCGCCCTGGTCGCCGGCTCCGGCATGGCCTCCGGCGTCCCCGGCGCGATCCTCATTCTCGTCATCGCCGGACTGTTCGGCGGCGCCTACAGCGGCATCGGCATCTTCATCGCAATGCGAACCGGGAACGCCCAGGCCGCGCAAGCCGGATTCCTGCTCTTCTTCCCTCTGCTCTTCATGGCTCCGGCCTTCGCCCCGCTCGCCGTCTTCGACGACTGGCTGCGGATCATCGCCACGATCAATCCCGTCACCTACATCATGGAAGGCATGCGAGGTCTCGTCATGGAGGGCTACGCCTGGCCCGTGACCGAGGGCGGCCAGATCGTCTTCGGAGAAGACGGCCTGCCCAAGACCAAGCCTCCCCCCGCACTCCACTGGGCCTTCGTTTCCCTCGCCGGCTTCAGCGTCTTCACCCTGACCATCGCCGCCCTCGCCCTCCGAGCCCGAACCCGCGCCGACTAACTGCGCACAGACACCCAACTCTCTGCCTCGTCTTTCCTCCCCCTTGCAGGGGGAGGTGCCGAATGCCTGCCCCGCACTTGATGCGGGGGCGGAGGGGGTCCCGCTCCCCATCGACAATGCCCTAAACCATCCATACGGCTGTTCGCTTCTCCGTATGAACAGGCTGTAGAATTCGCTCTCTCGATGAGAGAGGAAGAGGGCCGTTCCTCGCATTTGGGTCAGTTACAATCCCTAGGTTCTGGCCCACACACGTAATCATTAGCGAGGAGGCTCCAATGTCGCAACGTTTCCGGTGGACGATCACCGCCGCGATCGCATTCCTGGTCGGCTCGATAGCTTTGGCCGTCATCGCTGCGACTGGCTCAAGTGGCAGCGGTGACGAGGTGCGCATCCTCGCACGCCACCTGGAAGACGGCCGAACCGAGGTCGCGCTGCAACTTCGAGGCGACGACCGTGCCTGGGGAGAGACCGTACGTCCCGAGAACCGCTTCCTGACCGCCGACTCCGAAGCGGGCCGCTGGCGGTCCAGCTCCGCAATTCAGATCGAAGATTCGGACGCTGTTGACCCATCGGCCGTCGGCCTCACCGCGACCGCGGCACTCAGCAGTCCGGACGGCGCAGACATGGGCCACGTCACCCTGATCCAAGGCCCGCGCGGTGTCCTCATCAAGGCTCGGCTGACAAACGTGCCCGAGGGTTGGCACGGATTCCACATCCACGAAACAGGATCTTGCGAACCGGACTTCAGCACCGCCGGCGGTCATTACAACCCCACCGAGGTCGGCCACGGCCCACTGCACGAAGCCGGGCATCACGCCGGCGATACGGTCAACGTCTACGCCCACAGTGACGGTCTCGTCAACGCAGACCAATACACGGTCGACGTGACGCTCGGCGCCGGTGCGAACTCTGTATTCGACACCGATGGCTCCGCCTTCATCCTCCACGAGTCCCCAGACACTTACGGAGAAGCAGCCGGCGCGGGCGGACGCATCGCCTGCGGCGTGATTGTCCTCGATCAACCCGACAGCTAGTACACTCTCTGCGGAACCAATCGCACCAAAGAAAGAGCCACACATGTCCTTGTTCGAGACCGCCTCCGCCCACTGCGACCTGCCTTGCGGCGTCTACGACCCCGCCCAGGCCAAGATCGAAGCCATGTCCGTCCTCAAGTCGATGGAGAAGTACAACGACTCCGACGACCACGACTTCAAAGCCCGCTGCACGATCGTCAAGGAACAGCGAGCCGAGGAAGTCAAGCACCACCTCTGGGTCCTCTGGACCGACTTCTTCAAGCCGCACCACCTCGAGGCCGACGGCTCCATCCACGAGCTCATGTGGAACGCGACCAAGGTCGCCGGAGAAGCCAAGAAGACCAACGACGTCGCCAAGGGCCAGGAACTGATCGACCTGATCGACCAGATCTCAGCCAAATTCTGGGCAACGGCAGAGGGTCCCGGGGCCGGCGTCTACGCGCAGTAGCCAACAAATCCGTCATTCCCGCGAAAGCGGGAATCCAAAGCGGCCCGTCGTTCGACGGGCCGCTTTGGATTCCCAATCTATAGGGTCTGTTCAAGTGACCTCAGTGGACCCCTGCCTTGCCCATTTGAGTTCCTCACCTCTACCCGAAGTGGGAAGAGCGGATTCCTCAGAGGGCCTGTTTCACTAGGGCCTGTTCACATTGCGGCGTAGATGTGCCAGAGTGGGAGGCGGATGGCGGCGCGGTCCAGGTGACCAGATGACCTATCAGACGACGCTGAGCGACAAGCAGTATGCGCGGATCGAGCCGTTG
>MPNM01000009.1 GCA_002239025.1 Chloroflexi bacterium bin125
CCCCTCCGCCTTCGGCACCTCCCCCTGCGAGGGGGAGGAAAGAATGCGAGCCACGCCAGCCTGCGCCAGCGGAGGAGTTGGACTCTGCCTAGCTCGTGACGGCTCCGCGTTCGGCTCCGCTGACCAGGGTGGCGTATTTGGCGAAGACTCCGTTTTCGTAGTTTGGACTTGGGGCTGACCAGTTGGCTCGGCGGCGGGCTAGCTCGGCTTCGTCTACTTCGAGATTGAGTTGTCGGTTGGCGATGTCGAGAGTGATCTGGTCTCCCTCTTCGACCAGGGCGATTGGGCCTCCGACATAGGCCTCGGGGGCGACGTGGCCGGCCATCAGGCCTCTAGTGGCACCGGAGAAGCGGCCGTCGGTGAGCAGGGCGACGGACTCTCCCAGGCCGGCTCCGACGATGGCGGCGGTGACTCCGAGCATTTCTCTCATGCCGGGGCCTCCCTTGGGGCCTTCGTAGCGGATGACGACGATGTCGCCGGCGTTGATCTCGTTGTTGGTGACGGCGGTCATGGCGTCTTCTTCTCGTTCGAAGACTCGGGCGGGGCCGCTTTGCAGGAGTCGTTCGTAGCCGGCGACCTTGACGACGCAGCCGTCGGGCGCGAGCGAACCCTTGAGGATGACGAGGCCGCCGGTCTCCTTGAGCGCCTGGTCGACGGGCAGGATGACGTCTTGTCCGGGCGTTTCCACTGCGCCTTCGGCGGCTTCAGCGATGGTCTGTCCGGTGACGGTCATGGCGTCTCCGTGCAGTTTGTCGGCCTCGAGCAGACGCTTGGCCAGCAGTGGAGTTCCTCCGGCTCGATCCATGTCGAGGGCGACGTAGCGACCGCCGGGTCGCAAGTCGCCGATCAGCGGGGTTTGCTCGGAGACGCGGTCGAAGTCGTCGATGCTGAGTTCGACTCCGGCTTCTCGGGCGAGGGCGAGCAGGTGCAGGACGACGTTGGTCGAGCCGCCGGTCGAGGCGGCGCAGGCGATGCCATTCTCTAGCGCTTCCCTGGTCAGGAGGTCACGCGGCTTGACGCCTCGGCGGAGGACGTCCATGACGAGCTTCCCGGTCGCTTCGCCGACGTTGTGCTTGCGCGGGTCGGTGGCGCCAACGGTGGCTGAGCCCATCGGCGAAAGTCCGAGGAACTCGAGCGTGGTGGCCATCGTGTTGGCGGTGTACTGGGCGCCACATGCTCCTGCGCCGGGACAGGCATTGAGCGCGACCTGGTGCAGCTCGTCGTCGTCGATTGAGCCGGCCGAGTGCTGGCCGACGGCTTCGAACACATCCTGGATGGTGAGGTCGCGGCCGTCGTGGTGGCGTCCGGGGGCGATTGAACCGGAGTAGAGCGCGACCGAAGGAATGTTGATCCGCGCCATAGCCATGGCGGCGGCGGGGATGGTCTTGTCGCAGCCGCAGATGACAACGGCGGCGTCGAAGGCGTAGCCGACGGCGCAGAGTTCGATCGAGTCGGTGATGATCTCGCGCGAGACGAGTGAGGCTTTCATGCCCTCGGTGCCCATGGTGATGCCGTCGGAGATGGAGACGGTGTTGACCTCCATCGGGGTGCCGCCGGCCTCGCGGATGCCGCGCATCACGTCCTGTGCGAGTTCGCGGTGGGAGAAGTTGCAGGGCATGGTGCCGATCCAGGAGTGGGCGACCATGACGAGGGGTTTGGAGAGCGCCTCGTCGTCGTAGCCGACGGAGTAGAGCTGGGACCGGGCGGCGGCGCGGTTGGGGCCATCGACGAGGACGCTGGATCGTTCGCGGAGGTTGTCATTGGAGGTCATGAGGCTGCCTGCTCTGGATGGGATTGTTGGTGGTTTCGCGGACAGCGTACCGGCAGGACTGGTCAAGAACGTTCGCGAAGCCGTAACATGCGGAAGATTGAGCGAGTAAAGGCGGGGGCGGATGAGCCAACGCGTCGGGGCACCGACCAGCCAACCGGGATTTCTGCTTCGCATCTTCCCGGCGATGGAGTACCTCGAATATCGTCGGATGTTCTACGCCGCAGGGCTGTCGGCGATCTCTCTGTGGGCAATGATCACGGCACGCGGTTGGTTGGCCTACGACCTTACGGGCAGCCCATCGGGGACAGGGATCGTCACGTTCGCGGCGATCGGCCCGTGGGTGTTGGCTCCGATCGGCGGAGCGCTGGCGGATCGGTTCGACCGGGCGAAGATCGTCATGCTTTCGCGCGTGGGTGCTGCGCTCTGCGCGCTGATACTGGCATATCTCGCCTTCTCTGGCGCTCTAGCGATGTGGAATCTGGTTCTGGTCACGCTGTTCTCGGGCATCATCCGCTCGGCCGAGATGCCAGCGCAGCAGGCGTTGCTGCCTAACACGATCAAGATGCATGCACTGCTCAGCGCAGTGACGATGGCTTCGATGATGCAGTTTGGCTCCAAAGTGATCGGCCCGGTGGCTGGCCCGGTCATCAAGAACTATGGCGCCGAGTGGGTGTTCGTAGCGACGGCCATGTTGCTGGCACTATCGATCTATCAGATGACGCGGATGACAACGCGCTCGACCGGGGGCATCGCGGGCAGCACGAACGGGATCATGCGGGACACGGTGCAAAACGTACGGGTTGGGCTGCGCTATCTAGGCCGAGCGCCATCTGTGCGGCTGATGATTGTCATGGTCTCCTTGCACTGCATGTTTACGATGGCGTTCGACTTTTCCTTGCTGCCGGCCTACGCGGATTTAATCCTGGGCGGAGGACAAGCTGAGTACGGCTACTTGTTGATGGCGATTGGAGGCGGGGCATTCGCGTCTACGATTGTGCTCTCAATGATGCCGGCCGGTCGTGTGCGAGGCCGGGTATTCCTCGTGGTCGGAGTGTTCTCGGGACTTTCCCTCATTTGGGTGGGCGTGGCGGATACGATGCTGCTCGCATTGATCGGCGGCGCGATGGCGGGGGCCAGCCAAGCAATGTTCATGGCGCTGACCTCAGCCATGATTCAGGCCGTCTTGCCCGACTCGGTGCGAGGCCGCGTGATGAGCCTGTACATGATGTTTGCCGGTGGAATCATGGCGGTCATGATCCTGGCCAACGGGCTGGCGGCGGACTACATCAGCATTCGTATTCTGTTGATCGGCCCGGGCATCATTTTCGCGCTGATCATGATCGCGGCACTGGTGCTTCCACGAATTCGCTCCGTGATTCGGAATGGCGGCATCGTCGAGGAAGGGCGCCGGATGGCGCAAGAGGTCGCGCGTACGGCGGCGACGGCGGCAGGCGCAGCGCTTCGTCCTGTGGTGCTGGCATCGCGTCCGGCGCCTCAGCGCAGCGTGGTTGAGGAGCGGCTCGGCAGTGGTGGAGGAGGCGGTGGCGGCGGTGGCGGCGGTGGCGGCGGGTAGTACGACGCCGGTATCTGTCAGGAAGAGGCGTTCGTAGGCGCTTGCGCGGATGTGTTCGTGGCTGTGATTGCGTCGTTGCAGGGATCCAGTTGTGGAGCGTGTCTCGGCACGTTGTCCTGCCCGAGCGATTCAATGAGGTTCTGGTCAGGGCAGATTGGCTTGAGAAGTCAGTAACGAAGGATTGGCCTGGTCACCGGCGCATCCACTTGCTCCCGTTGGCAATCCACTTACGACAAGCATCTCCATCGTGATCGAGCCAGGGAAGGATCGGGTCCCCGCGTAAAGCGGGGACTGGAGATAGAGTCCTGCGTCGGTTTCCGCAAGGGGGGAGAAGGGGAATAGGAAAGGTGCATCGGCCAAGGTAGCGGGCAGTCTCGGTTAGTCGGCGCCGATTCGGAGGATCTGGCCGATGGTCATTCTCATGTAGAGGGCGACGATGACGGCGATGGCTCCGAGGAAGACGAGGCCGAGGACTCCGTAGGCTCCACCGATGGTGGCCCAGTCAGTGACGGTGACGAAGGGTGGTAGGACGGTTTCTCCGGTCTCGACGAAGCCGACGAACTCGAGCATCATCGTGCCGAGTTGGAGTCCGACGGCAGTGCCGAGCGCCATGGAGACGGCGATGATCAGGATCTTCTCGATGCCCACCACCAGCAGCACTTGTGGCAGTGAGAAGCCCATTGTTCGCAGGACGGCGAACTCGCCTTGTTGCTGCTGGGCGACGAGCACCGAGGCGACGAGGAAGCCCAGCGCAGCGAGCAACACGATGGCGATGAAGGTGAGGAATAGCAGACCTTCCCAGCCAGCG
The DNA here is from genome assembly GCA_002239025.1 of Chloroflexi bacterium bin125. Lineage (GTDB taxonomy): Bacteria > Chloroflexota > Dehalococcoidia > Bin125 > Bin125 > Bin125. Next base: position 4,153 of record MPNM01000009.1, read on the forward strand.
GCGACGAGTGGGTCTTCGTCCTGCAGATTGCGGATGGCGTCGACGTCGAAGGCGTCGTGTTTCCACGGTGGGGTGACCTCGAGGAAGGTTCTGAGCTGACGCAGGCCTTCGTCGTCGGTGGGTTGGATCCAGACTTCATTGGGCGCAACGGCGCCGATCGTGGCCGGGTTGCGATTGACTCGGTAGTAGAGGTAGTCGCGGTTGGCGATGATTAGCGAGCGTGCATTCTCGGGGTCCCAGGTGGGGAAGAGGTCGAACGAGCCGACGATCTGCACGGGTACATAGACGCTGGACATGCTCAGCTTGATGATTGCGCCCATGTCGAGCGACGCCTCAGCGAGGAAATCGTTGCTGACGATCACCGGCACCGGCGCATCCGGCCCGGACAGGCGCACGCCGCGAGGCAGACCAGTGCGCACGTCCCGGTTCCAGATGTAGCGCATGCCGAACTCGCCGTCGCGTGTTTGCTCGGGCGAGAGGCGCGCGTCGTCGGGCAGCGGTCCGTCGCGGCTTGTGTCGGTGAAGACGGTCCAGCGGCCCTGCTCCTCGAAGCTTTCGATGATCACGCTGTCCTCGAAGCCGACGTTGATGATGTCGTCGGGGATGGAGGTTTGATGCGTGTACTGGATGGCGTCGAAACCGACGGTTCCGGAGAAATTGGTCGCGCCGGCGGTGCGGATGTTGACTCCCTGCAGAGTCCAGGGGCCGACATGCGGCGCGCCTGAGCCGACGAACAGGTCACCGTAGAGGAATCGCCAGCCTTCTTCTTGTTCAGCTCCGACTCCGAAGCCGCGGCCTCGTGGCAGGCCGAGGAGGGCGACATCTCGGAAGCGGCCTTTCCCGTCCTGCATACGCAGGCTGGGGGCGATTGCGCCGCTCGTCTTGGGCAACCAGAGCCACATGCCTACGAATGTGGCGTCGGCCGGAATGATGATCTGCTCGGTCTCAAATTCTGGTCCGGTCGCTCGGGAGATGAGCTCGCGAGCGTCGTCGACGGCAAAGTCTTCGCGGAACCAGAGCACGTCGCCGAATGTCTCGGGATCGATGCCGAGCACGCTGGCGTCGGTGACGTCGAGCGCGCCTCGTGAGAAGGAGGCGTTGGCTCGTACGACATAGGCAGATTTCTCAATGCCGGGCGCGTCGGCGAGATCTTCTTCCAGCATCTGCACGGATGCGCCGCCGGAGCGCAGATCGGCCAGACGTAAGGCCGCGCCGGATTGATACGCGGCACGATCGTCGAACGACTTGTCCAGGGTCGCGCCGAAGGTTCCTCCGAACATGCCGAGCGAGGTCGCCATGATCAGGAGTAGCGCCAGGCGGCCGGGTTGGACGGGCGCGCGAGTCAAGTGCCAGAGGACCATTTGCATCGATGCGCCACCGACGATTCGGGCGATGCCTCCGAAGATTGACAACACGAGCGGGAACAGTCGCAGGAAGAGCACGGCGACGGTGACGACGAACACGGCTGGAGCGACGAGCAGTAACGGGTCTTGCTGGAGTCCGCCGAAGAGATCTTCCGTCACCAGCGAGCCGGACTCCTGGAGCTGGAAGAAGAGCAGGGCGCCGACGCCGACGACGACCAGATCGAGGTAGTAGCGCTGGAACACCGGCTTGTCTTCGGGCCGAGAGGTCGAGCGGGCGTAGTGCACGACGGTCGCGCGGTTCGAACGCCAGGCGGGCCAGAGCAAGGCGATGAAGCTGAGCGCCGCGCCGACCGCGGCCCAGATGTAGACCTCGGTTGTCAGCTCAACGCTGAGCCGGGCGCCGCCGGTCAATCCTTCAAAGGCGGGCGAGTAGCCGAGGAAGGCGATCGCCTCTCTGGCGACCAGTGGACCCACTCCGAGCGCCAAGGCGACCAATATCAACCCTTCAATGGTCGAAATGGACATGATGTGGCCAAGTCCGGCGCCTCTTGACTTGAGCAGCGCGACCTCGGAGGACTGGCGCTCAACGACCATGGTCGAGACGAGCACCAGATAGAAGAGGACGATGCCGACGATCTGCAAGGTCAGTACCAGGAGTGGGATCGAGGAGAAGAATTCCTTCGTCTCGTAGTCGTTGAGGACGTTGACCACATCGGTCTCGATGCGGGCTCGATCTATCTCTTTAGCAATGGACTCGAACGCGGCGCGGAAGCGAACGGCGGCGAGACCCGCATCGTCGGCGACGAAGGCGCTGCGCTCGACCTGGGCGTAGACCTCGAGTCGAGCGCGCAGCTCGGGCATGTAGCCAGCCATGGCGTCGACAACGGTGGCCCTGGGGGCGAAGAAGGCGAAGGCGTCGGTTTTTTCCACCGGGACGTGGAAATGGTCGCGTCTGACGCCCCAGTAGCGCTCGTTGTAGTCGATTGGGCGCACGAGTCCTACGACGCGGATCTGAATCGGTAAGGCGTCGTCTCGCCAGGATGCGTGGATATCTCGGGTTTCGCCGAGCGTGAACCCGCCCGAGGCTGCGGCGTCGATGCCCATGGCGACATCGATGACGGGCGGCTCATCGGGCGTCGCGGCCGGCGCGGCGTCGGGCCAGCGGCCGTCAACGAGCTCGATGCGGTCTTGTACGCCCTCGAACCACAGCACTCTGGCGCGGTCGCGTGGGTCCTCCTCGGGTGGAATGCCGCCGACATCGGTCATGAAGAAGGTGGCGGAGGTCAGCGATTTCTTGACGTCGGAGATGTAGTCGCTAGGGATGCGGAGGCGGCGGTCGATGACATCGAAGGACTCCTCGGCCAAGCCGCCGGAGAGACCGTGGGCCGCGTTGAGGATGCGCACATCGAGGTCGGCGTCGGAGATGCGGCGAAGATCGGTCTGCAGTCCCAGGTCCTGCAGGGCGTTGCGATAGATCGAAGTAGAGGCCATCAGGGCGACGGCGAGGACGACGCCGACGGCGACGGCGGCCATCAGCCGTCGGTTGCCGTTGAGCCGGCGAACGGCGATGCGGAACGCCGTGGGAAGGGAACTGAAGATGCCGCCCATGCTGCGCTCTGCCGCCCGTCTTGCTGCGTGCCCTGCTGCGCGTCCTGTGACCTGCCCCGCATGGCGCTGCGTGTTCCGACGTACAGCGTCTGTAGGGGTATGTTCGACCGCGTTGCCTTCGTAGACTACTAGGCGATACGGAATTATCAGCGTCGCGTCGTGCAAACGGCGGGGGCGGAATCTGAGCGAGTTGCGGGGGTCTGGGTGGAGACGTTTGGGTCCGTACTGGCCTTTGTCCTGCGCCGCATGCGTGATAGCTGGCGGCTGCAGTTGGTGATCGCCGCGGGCATTCTCGTCGCCGCGGTGTTGATGTCCTCCACGACGATCTACACCCGGGCGGTCTCGGACCTCTCGCTGACGGTCACGCTGCGTGAAGATCTGACCGAGCGCCGCCAGATGTTCACGTATATGTGGGGCTTGCCGATGTCGGGCGGGCCGAACGAATCGGCACGCGGCTATGCCGAGGAGTCGATCACGGAGCGATTTGGCGACGTGGAGTCGCAACGATTGCGCTATCGCTCGACGATTCCAATGCGCATCGATCTGCCGTCACGACCGGGTCAGGTGATTCCGGCGACCGCTTACTTTGCTGCGCTCGATGATGCCGACGAGCATGTCAATCTGCTGGAGGGTCGGTATCCGGAGCCGCCATCGATGACGGCGGACGGTCAGCTGGCCGGACCGATTGAGATTGCGATGCCGGAACAGGCGGCGCGGATTTATCGGGTAGGCGTCGGCTCGGAAGTGAACATCGTTGACGGCTTCGACGAGTGTGACCGCGAGCCGGATCCGCCGCCGGGCGGTCCGCCGCCGCCGCCGCGTCCTCCGTGTGAGCCGACGATGTTGATCACGCGCCTGATTCCGGTCGTGATCACCGGGATCGTCGAGCCGGACAACGTCGAAAGCAGCTATTGGAAGCGCGTTCCTCGGGATATCACCTTCGGCGTCTACTCGGGGCCGCCGCAGCCGCAGACCGTGCCGCTGATCGTGGCCTGGCAATCGTTCGATGAGGGGCTGCCCAATGTCATGGGCGGCGACCTGGTCAACACGAACTGGATCTCGGAGATCGACACCGACCAATTCAATGTGGCGGTGCTGGACGAGACTCGGGCCTCCTTCGATCTGTTGCGCGAGGACTTGCGCTCCGTCGGCGGCGGTATGCGATCACCGATCGAGCCTCGGCTTGAGTCGTTCGTCAAGGACCTCAACTTCACCACGGTGCCGATCCTGATGCTGCTGGCGCAGGTCGTGGGAATTGCGCTGTTCTACGTCGTGATCGTGTCCGGGGTGCAAGTGGCGCAGCGGCGCGAAGAGCTGTTCTCGATGCGCTCACGTGGAGCGTCGATCTTCCAGGTGATCTGGCACACGGCAATCGAGGGGGTACTGCTCGCGGTGATCGCAGCGGCGGTCGCGCCGTTCATTGCGGTCGCAGTGATCGGACTGTTGGGCTACACGCCCGTCTTCGAGCCGCTGACCGGCGGCAACACGATTCCGACGACGCTGACCGATATGGCCTTCCTGCTCTCTGCAGCGGGCGCGATTGTGGCGGTGCTGTTCACGCTGGCGCCGTTGGTGATCGCGAGCCGGACGCGAGTGTTATCCGAGCGGCTACGCGGGGTGTCGCGACCGGCCGGACCGAACGCGTTGCAGCGCTACTTCCTCGATGTCGCCCTGGTGCTGGTCGCGGTGGGGTTGATCTTTGAGGCGGACCTGAAGGGCACCGTGTTCGAGCGCAACAGCGTTGGCGGTCTGTCGGCCGATCCGTTGCTGCTGAGCACACCGATCTTGTTCGCTCTAGCGGCCACGCTGGTGATCCTGCGCTTCCTGCCCTACTTCTACCGATTCTTCGCCTGGCTGACGTACGACCGGTTCCCGTTGTCGGTCGCCTCGACGCTTCGTTATGTGAGCCGAACGGTCGGACCGGCGGCGCGGCTGACCATCCTGCTGATGCTGGGCGCGGCGCTGGGTACGTTTGCGGCGTCGTATGCGGACACGGTTGAACGTTCGCTCGAGGAGCGGATTGAGTACGACGCAGGGGTGGAGTTCCGTGTCGGATTGGGCGAGACCGGATACTCGTCGGCCAGCGGCGTGCGTTCACGTCTCGGGCCGATCGAGGGAGTTGAGGCGGTAGCGGCCGTACACCGGAGCAAAGTGTCGGCGGGCCGGGCGGTCGGTACGACGACGACAGTGACTGTCCTAGGCGTCGAACCGAAGGCGGCAGTCGAGATGATGTGGTTCCGCGAGGACCTGTCGTTGATGACGTTCGAGGACCTGATCAGCACCATTGATGTGCCTCCGGTCGGGCGCGGCGTCGGAATTCCTGCCGAGACGGAGACGCTCCGAGTCTGGGTGCGCATGGGTCCAGGTGAGTCGGACCAGTCGCTCTGGTTGCGGGTGCGCGATGGCGATGGCAAGTACCACACGGCCGGCGGTCTGGCGATGCCGACTCCGAGCACGCCCTGGACGGCGATGGAGATCGATTTCCAGTCGGAGATTGTCGGCTCAGGCGGCACCGCGCCGTTCTCGCTGCATTCGATCGTAATGAGCGAACCGTTCGGCCTATTCGCCTCGGAGCCGTCGACGGTGTATTTCGACGCGGTGACGGCGATTCAGCCGGACGGGCGCGAGCTGATTGTCGAGGATTTCGAGAATCGAGGTTGGCTGGAGTTTGTTCAGCGTCGTGGATCTGGAGATGATATCGAGTTCGAGGAAGACGACGACCCGATCTCAGGCGAACATGTGATGGCCTTCTATCCGGGAGTCGGACAGTCGCCGGGCTTGCGCGCGGCGCACTTTGCCGATCCGTCATTCTGCACGAACACTCGCTGCACGGTGCCAACGATTGTCGGCGCGGACTTTGCCGAGCGGCAGCGCCTGGAAGTGGGTGACCGGTACACCCTGCGCATGGACGCCATGGTTCTGACGGCGCGGGTATCGAGCATCGTCGAACTGTTCCCCACGTTGCGGCCCGATGAGCTGCCGTTCATCGTGGCGGACTATGACGCGCTCTACCACATGGGATCTGTGACTGCGCTCCGTCCATCGGTGACGCCGACCGAGACCTGGCTCGACCTACCCGACGATCCAGAACTTCGCCAGGCGGTGAAGGATGAGCTGAGTCGGCCTCGGTACTCATTGGGCAGGTTCAATGACCGGATCGAACGACTCGATGACAGCGGTCGTGATCCGCTGACAACCGCTGGAGGCTCGGGAATTCTGCTGGTGGCGTTTATCGCGATCTCGCTGTTGCTGGCGCTGGCGTTCCTGGTCTCGATGGCGGTGGCGGCGCGTCAGCGTCGCCTGGAGATGGCGTTGCTGCGAACGGTCGGGGTAGGCAACTTCAGCATTCTGATTCAACTGTTCCTTGAGTACGCGATCATTACCGGGACCGGACTGGTACTGGGTGTAGTCCTGGGCAACCGGATCTCGTTGTTGCTACTGGCCTACCTGGAGATCGACGAGACGGGTCGGACGGTCTTGCCGCCGTTCCAGATCGAGACGGACTGGCAGATTCTCGGGGTGGCGTTTGCGGTGCTGATCAGTGTGCTGGTGGTCGGTGTGTTGGCAACCTGGCGCTGGTTCCTCAAGCTGGAGCTGAACCGAGAGTTGCGCCTGACGAACTAGGTATGATGCAGTCAGCGCTGGAGGCGTAATGAAACGTAAGATGGGCCGACTCAAGAGCGCGGTGAACTCGGTGACCGACCGACTGCCGGGCGGCGAGCGGCGCCGGGTGCTTCGCGGACGACCCAAGACCAATGGGTTGTCGGACGGTGAACTGGCTCGGCTGAAGGGCTATTCCGAGCACCAGGCGGGTGTCGCGCATACGCCGCACATCGGCAATATCGGTGGTCCCGGAGTTGGTTAGCAGAGCAGGGAGAAGCGATATGAGCGATCTCTACGCACGATTCAAGGATCTGTTGGCAACCGTTACTGGTCGGCGAAACTCAGGCGCTCGACCTGCTAGTGAGTCTCAGACTCAGTCCGCTGACGTCAATCGGCGAGGTGAGGCTTCTCAGATGGCGCAGATCGTGGGCAAAGTCAACCAGCACGGCGGTGGGATGTCGATCGACCGGTAGGGGACGGCTCTAGGACTAGAGGCTACAAGCGCCGGAGAGGGCGTTTCCTGGAGAGCCAGTTGCGGATGTCGGGGACGGCGAGGGTTGCGGCGGCGGCGGGGGTTCCCCAGGCGATGCAGGCGACTCCACAGGTGGCTCCTGAAGCGGCGATGCCGAGTAGTGCAACGACGATGGCCATGGGCGTCAGGGCGTACCAGGGCGCTGACGCGACGCCTCGAGAACGGACGACGTGCAGCAGCATCAGGGCGAGACCTGCAGTGGCGATGACGGCGCAGATGATGTAGAGGCCGGTTGAATCCTGGTTGATCAGGGTGGCGATGAACGCGGCGGCGATGCCCCCGACGGTGAGTGATCCGGCGATGAATGTCATGAGGTCATGGTAGCGCGGGATGAGAGGGACCCCCCTCTGCCTTCACATCAGGTGCGGGGCAGGCATTCAGCTTCTTAGCTTGCGAGGCGACCCAACAACATTCCCCTTCTCCCCCCTTGCGGGGGAGATGCCGAAGGCAGAGGGGGGTTCTCTGTTTGTCAGCCCTATCTCGTCGTCGCCAACCGACCCCCCCTCTGTCACTCCGTGACATCTCCCCCCGCAAGGGGGGGAGAGGGGAGAGCGAGATAGGGGCTCTGGGCGTCTAGCCCGTGAGGCGGCGGTAGAGGGCTGGCAGGCGGCGGGGCAGGGATTCGATGTCGGCGACGACTTCGTAGGCCATGTCCTGGCACATCTGCTTGAGGTAGTCGTGACCGGCTCGGTCGACGGTCAAGGCGAAGGGGATCATGCCTTCGCGTCGCGCCTCGGTCAGGGCCATCTTGGTGTCGTGGATGGCGTATTCCTTCTCGGTGCGGTCGCGTCCGTAGCCGTGGTCCTGGGGTCGGCCGTCCGAGAGCAGGATCAGGATTTTGACCTTGGCGTCGGTGTTTTGCAGCTTCCAGATGCAGTGTCGGATCGCCGGGCCCATGCGGGTCGAGCGGACCGGGGCGATCTTGTCGATGCGCTCCTTGATCCGGTCGCCGAAGGGCTCGTCCATGTCCTTGTAGACAAAGAACTCGACGTTGTCGCGGCCGTAGCCGGAGAAGCCGTAGACGCCATATTTGTCGCCGATGGTCTCGAGCGCCTCGATCAGCAACACGACGGCCTCTTTCTCGAGGTCGATGATGCGCTTGCCCGGGTGACGGGCGGCCTCGGCACGACGCTGCGCCCACCAACTGAGGTACTTGCGCGGATCGTCGTCGAACTGATCGTCCTGACGCTGATCGTGGTGCTTCTGGATTTCCTCGTCGGTTGAGGCGGAGACATCAAGCAGGAAGGCGACGGCCACATCGCGCTCGACCTTGTTGCGCCGGTAGAAGAGCTTGGTCTCGGAGGCGCCACCGGCGATTTTCTCGGTGTACCACTCGATCACGGCGTCGAGGTCGTAGTCCTCGCCGTCGGTCAGGCGCTTCATCTTGCGGAACATTTCCGGTCGCAGCATCTCGAACTGCTTGCGCGTTTCCTGGACGAGCTGGGTGTGCTCGTGCAGGGTCTCGGCGTAGTAGTTGGTCGTGCCGGCCTCGCCGCGCTGCTCCTGAACACGGCACCAGCGCGGCTTGTAGTCGGCGGCGCGGAAGTCCCACTCGTCGTAGTAGAACGACGCGGCCTCGACCGGCAACTCCTCGCCGTCTTCGGCGCCAGTGGAGTCGTCGCCCATGGCCTGCTGGCCTTCCTGGCGCTCGCCCTGGATCTGGTTGACCTCTTTGAGCAGGTTGTCGAGGAACATGCCAGACGACTCGGCCAGGTCCATGTCCATCAACTCGTTGATCGAGATCTCGACTGACTTCTCAAGCAGCTCTTGCAGTTGCTCCTTGGTCAGCGGGATTGGCGGTGCGTCGCCGGAGCCGGTTTCGCCCTTGAGTTTCATCAGCAACTGGACGAGTTCGGGCTTGAAGTCGCCGCGGAAGTCGACTGGGTCGGGGCTGTCGTAGGGCTGCTCTTCGGAACCAGGCATGAAGGGCATGAACGACTCTTCAAGGCCTGAAGAGCCTGAGCCGGGCATCATGTCGGAATCTTCGCCGGAGTCGGGGTCGCCCGACATTTCCTGTTCGAAGTCGGACCAGTCTTCGGTGTCCAGCTCGACGTTGGGGATGTTTGACAACCACTCGTAGAGCAGCGCGGTCGCGGCGGCGCTGTCCTGAACGGTCGCGCCTTCCTGTCGGATGCGGTTGAGGACGCGCAGCGGCGAGCGCATTTCTTCGGCCAGTTCGCCCGGCCAGCGGATGCGGCCGATTTCGTCCAGCGAGGCACGGAGCAGATTCTCGACCATGGCCTGGCGGGCGGGCATGTCCTCGACCGGTCGGCGGCGATCGATCGCCGCCTGCTGCAGACGCGAGAAGGCGCGGCGCACGCCAGCGTACTCACGCTTGACGATCGTGTCGATGCGCGTGTCCTCGACGATGGTAAAGAGGTCGTGGGCGAGGCGGCGATCTTCGAACTGGTCGAAGAAGATCTCCATGTCGGTGTGGATCTCGGGCGCTTCGCCTTCGACGCCTGCAGGGGCGACGCCGGCGACGCCATTGCCGGAACTGGTTCCGTGTCCGTTCTGCGTGCCATTCGACTCGGAGGCAAAGAGTTCCGGATTGATCTGGGACTGGTACTCGAATGAGCCGAACTCGAGTCGTCCGGCCTGGTGCGTCGCGAAGACCTTGTAGACCGCGAAGTTCTCTTCCTTGGTCGGGTAGCGCTCGACGTTTTCGGGCAGGTAGATCGTGGTGCCCTCGGTCGTCGGGCTGCTCTCGTCGACCCAGCCGACGCCCTTGGCGGTGAGTTCTTCGGACGCCTTGACTCCGACGTCGACGCCGGTCAGGGCCTTGCAGTACATGCGAATCAGCTCGGAGACGCGGTCGAGGTCGACGCGGCTGCTGAGCGCTTCCATGACCTCTTCGCCGCGGGCGGATTCGAGGCGGAAGAAGGCCTCACCACCGTCGCGTGACTGCTGCAGGATGTTCAGTCCGAACTCCTGCCAGCGGGCGATGTCGTCGATGCCGAGTCGCTCGGCGACGCGCGGCGAGGACTTGATGAACTCCATAGCGGCGTCACCGGAGTGCTGGGCGAGCTGCTCGGATAGCTCGAGTAATCCTTCGTGGATGTCCTTGTCGACCTCCGAGAGGGCCTGAGCGGCCTCGATGAAGTATGGGTGGCCGAGGCGGCCAACCTGCATCGCGACCTGTCCGGCGAGTGAGAGGTAGCGCGGGCGCTGCTCTTCGCCGACCTGGCGCAGTGCGCCCGGTCCACGCTCGAAGTAGACGCGCGCGTCGACCCATGCGGTGTGGGCGACGATCCCGCCGAACTCGAGGAAGGGCGCGCGGTCGGCGCGGTCGAGCTGAGCCAGGACGCCGGGAGCCATGCCGAGGCAGGCTGAGGCGAGTTCGTAGGAATGCGATGCAAGTGAGTCAATCAGGTCAACCAGCAGGCGCATCTGGGAGAGCGGCAGGTGCGGGAGGATCTGCGGGGAGACATCGAAGTACTGCGCTGAGAGCGAGCCGGACTTCCAGGTGCCCTTGTAGAGCGACTTGCCCTGTGCGGCCCAGTCGTTGGCCTGGGGTACGGAGAGATGCGGCAGCACTGTGGGGGAGGCACGGAAGAGTGCGCCCGACAGCGCCGGGGAGGTTTCCATCAGCTCAATGCCGACCGCGCACCATTCGCGCATGCGGTCGTAGGTGATCTGCTCGAGCACGGGGCCTGAGGCACGGAAGTACTCGGAGGCAGCTTCCCAGCTACGCAGCGAATGACGGGCAATGTCGAGGCCATCTCGCAACCATTGGGCGAGTTCGTCCGGCTCAAGCACAGGCTGGACCGTCTCGAGGGCAGACTCGAACTCCTGGGCGAGCGCGGGAGGGAACTGGCGCAATCCCTCGCGGGCCTCTTCGACTAGTTGTGTCGTCATGAGTGTCTCGTTTCCTGGGGCGCTCCGCCTCGGACGCCCCCCCTTTGCCTTCGGCATCTCCCCCAGCAGAGGGAGAACGTGGCTGTCAGGGGAGTAGCTAGCTTGTCAATCGGATCTCATGAATCTCGGCGTGATCGTCGGACGTATCCAGCACAGCATAGGTCAGGACCTGGTCGGTCCCGCGCATTTCGCCTGCTGATCCAGGGTTGACAATCAGCGCCCGGCCAATCCGCTTGACCAACGGCGCGTGAGTGTGCCCATAGATGATGAAGTCGGCCTCTTCCTCGGCCAATCGCTGAAGCTGCGGGTCGTGCGGGAAGAGGTAGTCGCGGAACGGTGCCCAGGGCGTCGCGTGGAACATGAGCAGCTTCTTTGCGCCGACATCGGCACGGATCAGGTGCGGTTGATCGCGCGTCCACTCGAGCAGCGACTTGTCGACGCTGGGCGAGGCCTGGGCGCGCGCGCCGGCCTCGGAGAGCAGAATCTCCTCGTGGTTGCCGAGCACGTAGCGTCCGCCAAGCTGCTTGATGCGCTCGGCGACATCGTTGGAGAAGCGGTACTGGTAGCAGGCGTCGCCAGCGCAGAGCAACTCGTCAATGTCACCCATCTGCTCGACGGCGCGATCAAGCGCGGCCGCGTTGCAATGGATATCGGAGACGATGCCGATCCGCACTGGCAGCTCTGTCCGGTCCTAGTCCTCGAAGATCGAGGAAACGACTTCCTCGATCGAGCGCTGGACTTCGCCGTCGTCGGTCAGCGGCCAGACGATAGAGACCTGGCAGGCGCGGCGCGGGGAGACGCCCTGGGCAATCATCCGGCCGGCGTAGATCAGCAGACGCGTTGAGGCGCCCTCGGCCAGGCCGTGCTCGCGCAGGTTGCGAATCTTCTCGGCCATCTTGGCCAGGTTGAGCGCGATTTCTGGCGAGCAGCCGGCCTCGTGTTGGACGATTTCGGCCTCGGTCTCGCGCGGCGGGTAGTCGAATTCGACTGCGACGAAGCGCTGTCGGGTGGACTGCTTCAGGTCCTTGAGCGCCGACTGGTAGCCAGGGTTGAAGGAGATGACGAGCAGGAAGCCGTCGCGCGCCTGGAGCAATTGCGACTTCTTCTCGACTGGCAGAATGCGGCGGTGGTCGGTCAGCGGGTGAATCAGGACGGTCGTGTCCTTGCGCGCCTCGACGACTTCATCGAGGTAGCAGATGGCACCGGCCTTGACTGCACGTGTGAGCGGGCCGTCGATCCAGACTGTCTCGTTGCCCTCGAGCAGGTAGCGACCGACGAGGTCGGAAGCGGTCAGGTCCTCGTGGCAGGCAACGGTCACGAGCGGCAGGTTGGACTCCTCCTCGATCTCGGTCTTACCGTCGCGGACGACAGCCAGGGGCCGATTGAGGTGGTAGGCCATGTACTCCACGAAGCGAGTCTTGCCGCAACCGGTCGGACCTTTTAGCAGAACAGGAATCTTGTTGTTCCAGGCGGCCTGGAAGATTTCGATCTCATCGCTGACAGGGACGTAATACGGCTCTTCCTCGAGCCGAAATTCCTCAACAGCCCAACTCTTGTACTCAGTCAACGGTGCGGATGCAGTGGTCATCAAACGCTCTCCCCCTCTGCCGCATGGTCTGCGACGAGTTTGTTCCTGATTTATCCCTGGCCGGTGGCCTGTTTGGTGGAAGGTGACGGGTTGATTATCGGGTTCAGCCTATGAGTCGGCCTGCATGCCGGCCCAGGCGCGATCAACGCGCTGTGCAGCGACCTCCATGCTGCAGTCGTTGGAGATCAGCACATCGGCGTGCTTGAGTCGCTCGTCGTTGGTGATCTGCGAGTCGATGCGCTTGTCGGCTTCTTCGGCGGGGAAATTGTTGCGAGCCATCAGGCGCTCGCGTGCGGTGTCGCGACTCACGGCGACGACCCAGACCTCGTCGACGAGGTCTTGCCAGCCGGCCTCGATCATGACAGCCGCTTCGAGCACGGCGACCTCCGTGCCAGCTGCTTCGAGCCGCGCCAATTCGGCCTCAGCCAGAGCGCGAATACCAGGCCAGACGATGTCGGTCAGGCGCTTCATGCCGTCGGGATGGCCGAAGACCTTGGGACCGAGCTTGCTGCGATCGATCGTGCCGTCCTCGGCGACCAGATCATCGCCGAAGGCGGCGACGACCTGTTTGAAGGTCTCGGTGCCCGGCTCGTAGGTCTGGTGTCCAAGAATGTCGGCGTCGATGGTGGCCGCGCCAAGTTCTCGCAGTTGGTTGACGACGGTCGATTTGCCCGAGGCAATCCCGCCGGTAAGTCCAATCGAACGCATAGTGAGTTGGCGTCCCCGCAACTGTGGTGTCGTCCAGCCGCTTCTAACCAACCGATCGCGAATTGGCCACGCGGACGCACGCTGAGCCACAAGGCTATTCCTGAGGTTGGGGCTGGTCAACCGGTGGGGCCATGTGTCGGCAGCGTTACACGATTCTGCCGACGTGCGAACTGTGTCACAGTCAGCATGAGGGCCCTGACCAGATTGCTAGGGTTAACAACCAATCGACGAATTATGCGGACGCGGCACGGGTTACCCGGTAAGCGTCCGCATCGGTGTTCCGCGTTGATGCCGGGTCCATCGCCAGGCATCTCACGCAACCACCGCGCACTCTGAACGACACAGTTCGCTGCGCCTTCAACGAGCAAGCGGGGAGCCTTCAATGGTTGCCGAAACCAAATCCGAGACGATCGACTGCACCGACGGCCGAAGTTGCTTGTTGGAAGCTGTTGAAGGGCTATCGGAGAAGGCGTTCGAGATCCCCGATGTCGTTGGCGATTGGAGCGTGCGGCAGTGCCTGGCGCATCTCGTGGGCTGGGACGCCTGGACAGTGAACGCCTTTGACCGATCGGCCGCAGGCTTGCCGCTCGGGCCACTGCCGACCGAGCGAGAGATCAACGACGCAGCGCCGGGGGATTGGGCGGGACGCCCCATCGGCGAGCTGCTGGCGACGCTCAGAATGATGCGCGACAACATGGCAGATCGGGTGAGTCAACTGACCGATGAGGAACGTGATCAGAAGTCGCTGTCGATGGACGGGACACAGATTTCCGTCAATGAGCTGGTTGATGCGCTGATCGAGCACGACATGGAGCACGCCGGTCAGATCCGGACCTGGCGCAAAACGCAGGGCGTTTAGCTCTCAACCTTTCCACTGATTATCGTCAGAAGCCCTGGATCAGGGAGCCCATTGGGCGGCACGCGCCGTGCCAAAATCCGTAGCTGCCCCGCGCCGTCGCGGCAATCTCGCCTGGCGACACCAGGGCGTCAGCACTCGACTTGGCGATGGGATCGGGACCCCTTCTCCCCACGCAAGAGACTGATGCTGAACTCCCCTTCTCCCCCTTGCGGGGGAGATGCCGAAGGCAGAGGGGGGTTCCCCGCCTGTTGGCTCTATCTGGTCGTCGCCAGCCGACCCCCCCCCCGACCCCCCCTCTGTCACTCTGTGACATCTCCCCCCGCAAGGGGGGGAGAGGGGAATCGGAGGATACGCATCAGACTCCCGCAAGGGGGAGAGGGGAACGGGGATGCACCTTTAAGGGATTCGCGCCGTTCAGATGAATGCGGCCTAATCGAGTGCCGCGGCGAAGGCTGACTCGAGGGCCGGCAGGACCTTCTTGTAGTCGTCAACGATGCCGAAGCGGGAGAAGCCGAAGATGGGCGCGTCGGGGTCTTTATTGATCGCGATGATGTTCTTTGAACCGCCGCAGCCGGCCATGTGCTGGCTGGCGCCGGAGATGGCGATAGCGACGTAGAGCGTCGGCGAGACGACGGTGCCGGTCAGCCCCACCTGTTGGGAAGGCGGATACCAGCCGAGGTCGCAGGCGGCGCGTGACGAGCCAACAGCGGCGGTCAGTACACCGGCCAGTCGCTCGAGATCGGCGAATGCCTCGGGACCACCCAGTCCACGACCGCCGGAAACGACGATCTCGGCGTCCTCAAGGCGGATGCCATCGGATTCGGCCTGCTCTTTGCCTGTCGTGCGGGCGCGCAGCGTCGGCTCGGCGATATCGATGGCAATGACGTCTGCGGAGCGTGATGCGTCGGCTTCCAAGGGATCCTGTGACTTGGGGCGAACGGTGATGACCTGCGGGTCGGTCTGGACGGTCACAACCTGGCGGGCGTTGCCGCCGTAGCAGCTGCGCGTCGCCTTGACGCGGTCGCCATCGACCTCGAGGCCGAGCGAGTCCATGATGGCGGCTGAACCGAGTCGCGTGGCCAGCCGAGGCGCCAGGTCGCGTCCCATGCTGGACTGCGACATCAGCACGACTGCGGGCGAGTCCTGCTCGACGATGCCCTGGGCGATGGGCAAGTAGCTGTCGGTCTGGTAGGTGGCGAGGGAGTCGGAGTCGGCGGTATAGACGGTGTCGGC
The DNA here is from genome assembly GCA_002239025.1 of Chloroflexi bacterium bin125. GTDB lineage: Bacteria > Chloroflexota > Dehalococcoidia > Bin125 > Bin125 > Bin125. Next base: position 19,506 of record MPNM01000009.1, read on the forward strand.
GCCGGCGGGTCCGGCTGCGGCTGCGGCGTCACCGAGACCGGAGCCGATCAGCGCGATGGCGACGCCGCCGCCGAGGTCGCCGCTCAGTCGCGAAGCTGCGCCGAGCAGTTCCAGGGTGGGAGCGGTCAGGCCGGCGTCGTCGGTTTCGCCAATGACAAGGATGGAGGTCATAGTGGGGTTCTTTCGTTGATCAGAGTGGCGAGTCCCCCTCTGCCTTCGGCATCTCCCCCATTGGGGGGAGAAAAGGAAGACAGCTAGAGAATCTTCGCTTCGCGGAGCGCGTTGACGAGGCCGGCGGCCTTTTCTTCGGGGGTATCACCCTCGATGATCTCGACCTCAACGTCGCTGGTCGGCTGGAAGAGGGCGTGCATCTGCACGCGCGCGCCGGCTGCGCCGACTTCCGAGGCGTCGAGACCGAGGTCGGCAGCGGTCAACTCCGTGACCTGCTTGCGGGCGGCCTGCATGATCTGCCGGAGCTGGGGGTAGCGCGGATCGCCGAACTCGTTCGAAATGGTCAGTACGCATGGCGTCGGCAGTTCGATGTTCTCGAAGCCGTCGGCCACGACGCGCGAGACGGTGATGCTGTCGCCACTGAGTTCGACGGCTCGGAGGACAGTGGCGGAAGGCAGATCGAGCAGCTCGGCAACGATGCTGCCAACGGTGCCCTGGTCCCAGTCGGCGGCCTGGCGGCCGAAGATGAGCACGTCGGGCGTGCCGATGTGCTGGATCGCTTTGGACAGCGCCAGCGCGGTTGTCCAGGCGTCGCCGCCTTCGAACGCGTCGTCCTTGAGGTGATAGCCCTCGTCGGCACCCATAGCCAGCGAGTGCTTGATTGCATCACGGGCGGAATCGGGGCCAAGTGAGATGATGTTGACGCTGCCGTCGCCGGAGACGTCCTTGATGCGCAGTGCGGCCTCAACCGCCTGGGCGTCGAACGGGGAGATGACGGGTGAGATGCCCTGCGCGGGCAGCACTTGCATGGCCTGCTCGTCGACTTTGAAGGCGGCGGCGGGCGTTTCGGGATCGGGAATCTGCTTCACGCAGACGATGACATCCATCGGTTCCTCACTGACTGGAAGATGAGCTCGTGGCGGTTTCAGTTGGACGAAAATCTGGTCGCGCGTCCAATTGGCTATTGTGTCGCTCCACAAGAAGTCGGGCAGTCAGATGGGATACAGATTGACGTGGAGATTGAATGCGGCCCCTCATCCAGGAGGTCAGCCACATCAGGCTCGACGGCACTACTCTCTGAGCCATGGAGCGGAATCGATGGCCACTCAGCGAGACGCATTCGACGAACACTTGACCCGCCTCGAATCTGAGGTTTCCGATGTCAAGACGGATGTCGCTGCCATCAAGAGCCTGGTCGGTGAAAACGCCACGCTCCAAGCGCAGATGCTGAGCATGCTTGACCAGGTCCACCGCCGAACAGAAGACATCGCACGTCATCTCGGCGTTCCCCGACGCAATGGGACCGGCTAGTCGCAACCATTGCGTTGCGCAGTGCCATTCCATCGATCCGTACCTCAGCCCTTTCCGGGAAGGGAACCGATGTATGACTCTCCTTCTCCCCCTTTGCGGGGGAGAAGCCGAATGCCTGCCCCGTACTTGATGCGGAGGCAGAGGGGGGGTTGCGGATTGTCAACCCTGTCCGGTCAGCACCGGCCGCCCCCCGCTGTCACTCCGCTTTCCACTCTCCCCCCCTTGCGGGGGGGGGGAGAGTGGAAAGCGGAGTGATGCATCGGTCTCTGTAGGGGTCCTGTGGGAGTCCTAGTCGGACTCCGAAACAGCTGCAGCCTGGAGAAGTTCGGCGACATCGAGAACCTTGAGCTTGTCCTCATCCTCGACATCGAGCTGCACTGTTCCGATGCCGGAGTCGAACATCTGGATGCAGAAGGGGCAGGCGGTGCAGGCGGACTCGGCTCCGGTCGCGACGGCCTCTTCGACCCGGACCTCGTTGACGCGGCTCTTGCCCTGCTCTTCCATCCACATGTTGCCGCCGCCTGCGCCGCAACAGAGGCCCTGCTCGCGGTTACGCGGCATTTCGATCAAGGTGACGTTCGGCACCTGCTCGAGGATGCGTCGCGGGGCCTCGAAGATGTCGTTGTGTCGGCCCAGGTAGCAACTGTCGTGATAGGTGATGGTCTGCTCGGGACCGTCGCTCCTGGGTACCAGGCGACCCTCGTTGACGAGTTGCTCGAGGAGCTGGGTGTGGTGGATCACCTTGAACTTCGCGCCCATGTCGGGGTACTCGTTGAGGAAGGTGTTGAAGCAGTGCGGGCAGTGTGTGATGACAGTCTTCTGCTCGTCGTTGACGCCGGTCTCATTGAAGAGTTCTATCAATCCCTCGGCGAGGATTTGGTAGAGGTATTCGTGACCGAGGCGACGGGCTGGGTCGCCGTTGCATGATTCCATGCCCTTGATCACACCGAAGGAGACGTTGGCTTCGGACAGTAGCGAGACGACTGAGCGCGTGATGTCCTGCGCTCGATCAACGAATGCGCCCGTGCAGCCGACGAAGTAGAGATAGTCCTGCTCGCCGGTCCACTCGGGCACCTGGTCTTCGATGCCTTCCATCCATGTCTCTCGGGTGTACGGCGTGCCGCGCCAGGGGTGGCCCTGACGTTCGAGGGTCTCCAGCGTCCCCTGGACGGTGTCGGGCATCCGCGCCTCTTCCATGACCAGGGAGCGGCGCATGTCGACGATGGTCGGCACGTGCTCGATGAAGACAGGACAGGCCTCTACACAGGCGCCGCAAGTTCGGCAGGCCCAGAGCGACTCGTCGCGGATCACGCCGCCGACCATCGGCGTTTCGTCGTCGAGACCGAAGTTGAGGTCGTTGCCCTCCACCAGGTTGGCGACCTTTCGCTCGCCGACAGCGGTGGCATAGGACTTGAGGTCCTGGATGATGTGCATCGGTGAGAGCGGCTGACCGGCGATGTCGGCCGGGCAGTTGTCGGTGCAGCGGCCACAGCGAACGCAGACATCAAGCTCGAAGAGCTGCTTCATCGAGAAGTGTTCAAGCTGTGAGACGCCGAAGTGCTCCTGCTCTTCGATGTTCTCGATCATGTCGAGCTTGCCGGGCGCCGTGGTGCGCTTGAGGAAGGCGTTGGCCGGCGCGAGGACGAGGTGGTTGAGCTTGGAGTATCCGAGCAGCGTGATCCAGGAGAGCGCGCCGATCATGTGGATCCACCAGAACGTAGTGTGAATGTCGAGCGCGGCCGAGATGCGCACGCCGGAGAACATCAAGGCGACGACATAACCGACCGGGGACCAGTAGGACCATTCAGGATGTACGTCGATCTCGGAGGTGTGGATGCGCAGGCCTTCGACCAGGAATCCGGTGATGAGTAGTGCGCCAAGTCCACCGACGATCAACCAGTCTTCCCAGGTCGGCAGCCAGGCTGTCCGTGGTCGTACCCAGCGATGCGCGACCGCCATAGCGACGCCGATAATGCCGACAAGTCCGAAGATGTCGGCGACGAGCGAATAGCCGAGGTATCGCGGTCCGACGAGGATGTCGACGGGGACATAGTCGTCGATGGCGAGCAGCGCCGTGACGAGGAAGAGCACGATCATCGAGGTCATGATGCACATGTGCATGACGCCCGAGTACGGGTCGTTGAGGACGCGTTCTGTGCCTGCGCCGCCTTTGAGGACACGTGCCAAGCGCTGGGGCATGTTGTCGAAGTTGAAGTTGGGTTTACCCAGCCGCCAGATGCGGGAGCGTCGGACGAGACCGTAGATGATGATCCCGATCACAAACGGGAGCAGCATGTAGAGCACCCAGAAGTGATCGATGTTGAAGAACAGCTCGCGGTGCGCGCCGGTGACGCGGACCGTCTCAGCGCCGGAAACGATCAGGATGCCGCCCAGCGGCAGCCAGGCCGGAATGGCCAGAGCCGAGACGCGTTTTCCCGTTGACGTCGTCGTCGTCCGGCGTTTGTCAGAGTCTGATTTGACAGCCGATTTCGTCACCGCAACACCCCCAACCGACAAGTCGATCCTCAATCTTGCGTTGGGGCATTATCGCATGAGTCGGAGGGCCTGTCCCTGCGTGCATGCGCCCGTTCGCATGCGATCGGATCGAGGCCCGTGACGGGCGGGCTAACGGCCGCAGTATGAGAAGTTTGCGAGCACTTCGTCGGGAACGATGTTCTCGATCGTGAAAGTCAAATCGGCGCCCCCGATCCGGATCCAGAGGTCCCTGGTTCCTTCGACTTCGTCCAACCTGTGCAAGAACGGACACCAGCGGATTGATTCGACCCGATCCTCGTGTGTTTCCCAGAGATCCGTGTTCAAAGTGCCGCCATCGAATCGCCAGTAGAGGCGCGCCTGGTCGCCCGACGTAGGCAGTCCCATGATGTACGTTCGGCGGACGCCGTCGACACAGGCTTCCACCAGCCAGATCGTGGAGTCCGACTGAGCCAAGGCAATGCTGGCCGTGTTGATCACGCCCCGCTCGTGGTCGTGAATTGTGCCGTAAACGATTCCATCTTCGGTTATGGAAGGGATGACTTCTTCTGGTTCCCAGATGGATTCAGGCTCATTGACGTCAGGCTCAGTCGCCGCCTCGAGCGGGATGGTCAACTCTTGTCCAACGTGGAGCTGGTCAGGCGAATCGAGTTCGTTCGCGGCGATCAGATCGTCCAGTTTCAACTCGAACTGCGCAGCGATGTCGGCGAGCGTGTCTCCTGCTTCGATGATGTAGGTGGTGAACGCAGGTGGTGGTGGCTGGAACGCCTCTGGCTCGATTTCGGGTCGCTCGATCTCTAGCGCTCGAATCAGCATGTCTGCGGGCGTCTGGGGCGAGCGGATGGTCTCGACAGGTTCCGACTCATCCGATTCAGACAGCGATTCAGATGCCTCCTCGTCGGACGGTTCTTGGTCCGCCGATTCCTGTTCTTCGCTTTGCTCGTCCGGGTCAGGATTGGGCTCAGTTTGCGATTGCTGCTGCTGTGCCTGCTCATCGTCGCGAGGCAGGTGCTCGGCGACTGGCAAGGGCTGAGGATCGGTCTGGGCGTCGATTACCAGCCATGTGGAGGCGGCGATGATCGCGGCAACGACCAGAGCGGTGAGGACCGGGAGACGTCGCATGGCGCCACGCTAGGGAGGCAGGCGTACGCAGGTCGATCCGTCAGTGAACATCGCTGTGGATAGTGTTGGCAGCTCTGGGGGAGGTTCGCCCTTTGTGAGTCAGGCAAAACTCCCAGTGCGCGGTCAGCTAGCCGTTCTTGGCTTCTCCGTGGGTCTTTCGCAGGTCGTTCTTGAGGACCTTGCCCATGTGATTTCGGGGCAGGCTGTCTACAACGGCCATGTAGGTCGGCGCCTTGTAGCTGGCGAGCTGGCTCTTGGTATGGGCGACGGCGTCGTCCAGACTGAACCTGTGGCCCTCGTGCAGGATGACGACAGCCTTGACGACTTCGCCCCACTCGAGGTCGGGCGCGCCGATCACGGCAGCTTCGGCGACGGCCGGGTGGCCTTCCAGCACCTGCTCGATCTCGCCCGGGGCAATGTTCTCGCCGCCGCGAATGATCAGGTCCTTGGTCCGGCCGGTGATGAACAGGTAGCCCTCGTCGTCGAGATAGCCGACATCGCCGGTGTGCAGGACACCGTCTCGAATGGCTGATGCAGTGGCCTCTTCTTGCTTCAGGTAACCGCTCATGATGCGGTCGCCGCGGACGCAAATTTCGCCTTCCTCACCGGCGCCGACCGGCTTGTCGGCCGGGTCGAGAATGAGGACTTCAATGTCGGGCATGACCTTGCCGACCGAACGCAGACGGTGCTCCTTGACGGCGACCTCCTCAGGGCTGCCATCCAGACGGTGATCGTCGGGGCCGAGGAAGGAGATCGTGCTGGTTGACTCGGTCTGACCGTAGGCGTTCATGAAGCCGACGTTGGCGGGGAAGACGTCAACCGCGGCGCGAATAACGTCGTAGGGCATCGGCGCGGCGCCGTAGGTGAGCACTTCCAAGGTGTCGCCCTTGAAGTTGGCGAAGTGCTCGTCCTCCATGGTGCGCTTGAGCATCGTCGGGACGACCATCGAGTGCGTGATGCCGTGGGTGTCGACCGCGTCAATCCAGCCGGCAGGGGAGAACTGCGACAGAATCACGAGCGTGCGTCCGCCCCAGACGGAGGAGATCATGGTGGTCGCGCCGGCGATGTGGAAGAGCGGCACCGAGAGCAGGGTCTTGTTGTGTGTGCCGGCCGGGTCGGCCATCTCGATCGTATTCATTGCATAGCTGGAGAGGTCGCCGTAGGTGACCTGGACGCCCTTGGGCATTGCGGTGGTGCCGGAGGTGTAGATGATGACGGTCGCGTCGTGGTCCTCAACCGGGGCGTAGAGGAAGTCATCGGAGCCGGCCTCGATCAGATCGCGGTAGTGCTTCTGGCCCAGCGGGACATCGTTCTCGAGAGCGATGTAGTGCTCGACCGAGGGACAGTCGTCGCTGATCGCTCGGACGAGGTCCTGATAGCGGTCGGAGACGAAGATCGCTTTGGCCTCGACGGTGTTGATCATGTAAGTCAGCTCTTCGCGCTTGGCGCGGTAGTTGAGCGGCACGAAGGTGACGCCAAGCTTGGCGCAGGCGTAGTAGATGATCACGTACTCGGCCGAGTTGACGGACATGACGCCGACGTGGTCGCCATGTGAGAGGCCGATGCCCTGCAGGGCGTTGGCCAGCACGGTGACATCGGCGGCGAGCTCGGCGAAGGTCTTGCTGGTCTCGTCGCAGAGCAGGGCGATGCGATCGGGGACATTGGCTGCGGCGATATCGAGCATGTCGGCAGTGTTCATGGATGGCTCCTTCGCGGTTGGCTGGGCGAGCGGGCGAGTTTTCGGTTAACAATCAGTTAGTGTATGGCTCAATCGCCGTGCGGTCAGCGTGTCCTGACCGATCGCTGCTGACATAGGCAGATCAAGGCCCCGTCTGATACTGCGTTTGACGGCTGAAATGAGTTCTGGGTCGGCCTGCGCCAGTTGCTGCGCAACGGCAAAGACGGTCCCGTCGAGGTCATCGGCCGGAACCACACGATGGACGATGCCCCATTGCAACGATTGCTGTGCGTCGATCGGGTCGCCGCTGAGGATGAGTCCTCTAGCGGCAGCCGGCGGGGCGATTCGGGGTATGAGCTGGGTGCCACCGGCGGAGGGAATGTAGCCGAGGCTGACCTCGGGTAGACCGATCTGAGTGTTGTTGGCGGCGATCCGCAGATCGCAGTAGAGCGGCAGCTCGATACCTGCGCCAAAGCAGAATCCGTGCAACGCAGCGATCGTTGGTATTGGCAGGTCTTCCAGCAATGCCCAGAGGTCGCGTTGGCGTCGTGCCTCGCGCGATTCATGCAGTGATGGAGCGCTGCCGAACTCGGAGATGTCTGCACCGGCTGAGAATGCGCGCGGCCCCTCGCCGCGAAAGATGAGCACGCGAACGTCGGGGTCGATCAGCGCAGCCTGGACGAATGTCCAGAGATCGTCGCGCATGGCCATGTTGATCGCGTTGAGCGCCTCGGGACGATTCAGCGTGATGCTGGCGACACCGTCAATGGGTTTGTCGTAGAGGATCAGCGGATCGGGCATTTGGAGGACAGGCGTTTCGCAGCTGGAACGCCAGTTGTTTCCTTTCGACGGGGCAGAGTTGACTTGCTAGGCTCGCGCCATGACGACTCCAAGTACAGAGCGATACACCAATCTCAGCTCAGAATATCTCCGACGAGCGAGAGCCTATCTTGCCGACGGCGACCTGACGCAGGCATCGGAAAAGGGCTGGGGTGCCGCAGCCACAGCGGTGAAGCCTGCAGCAACTGCGCGAAGCCTCAATCACTCAACCCACTACCAGATCCGGCTGGCGGTTCAAGAATTGGCCAGGGAAGCGGAGGACGATGAGATCCGTACGTACTTCGGCAGTGCAAGCGACTTGCGCATGAACTTCTACGAAGGCTGGCTCGACCAAGAGACAGTGTCGCTCTATGTCTCGCAGGAAGAGCGTTTCGTCGAAAAGCTGAACGAACTCGCTTAGCGCCAGTCGGGCTTGCGGATTTCGCTCTTGCGACGGACATTCCAGAGACGCTCGATGTCGTCGTTCATCTTCTCGTGGAGGGCGTCCATTTCCTCGCGGCCGGGACGCATTTCGCTGGACTTCCAGCGGCGGATGGCCGCTTTGTCGGACTTGTCCAGGTCGACTTCGTCGAGCATGTGATTGACCACATTGCTGAACACCGCCCACGCTTCTTCGATGTCGAGTTCGACTTTGACCATGATTGTGATCCTGTCTGGGTTTCCTATCTGGGTTTGAATGAGAAATCAGTGGCTAACGGACGGTGCGGTAGTAGTCGCGTCGCCGGACGGTGCGGGTCAACTCTTCGTCGAGCGTGTTGCCCAACGCCTCGTTGACGCCGTTGGACACGGCTTCCATGGCTGCGTTGCCCTCGACGACGGTCGAGCGCCAGTCGCGGATCGCTTTGACGGCTTCGTCGGACAGTTCGACCTGATCGAGCACCTGCGCGGTGATCAGGGTCATCAAGGACCAGGTTTCCTCTTCGTCCAATATCAATCGCATCTCTCGAGCCTCCTCTGCGGGGTTAACCCCCACGGTTGCTGGGTTGTTCAGGTACCGCTGAACGTTGGTGTTCGCTTGTTGACGAAGGCGTCAACGCCTTCGGCGCGGTCGTCGGTGTCCTGGAGCAGGATGGTCAGTTCGGTCTCATAGTGCAGCGCCTGGGCTAGCGGCATGTCCAATCCGTGGCCGATCGCGTCCTTGGCATATCGAGTCGCGATTGGCCCGCGTGACGCGATCGAACGAGCGATTGTCATCGCTGCTCCCAGAGGATTCGCGTCAACGGCATTGACGAGTCCCCAGTCGAGAGCGGTATCCGCGTCGACGTCGCCCTCAAGCAGAAGTAGTTGCGTGGCGCGTGAACGGCCAACTGCGCGGGTCAGGCGCTGCAGGCCTCCTGCACGGGGAAACCCGCCGGCCGCGAGATCGAATCCGATCACGCTGTTCGGCGAAGCGACACGCAGGTCGGCTGCAAGGGCCAGTTCCAGACCACCGCCTCGTGTCGGACCGGAAAGTACGGCAATCGACGGCTGGGGATGTTCCGCCAGGCCCGAGAACAGGTCACCGACATTCGTCACGCCGTCGAAGCCCAGCCAGACGGAAGGATTCGGGTTGAGGATCACCGCTCGCACATCTTCGTCGATTGCCGGAACTACGTCCGCGAGTTGAGCCACACAGTCTGCGTCCAGCGACCCACCACCGTTGATCACGGCAAGGTCGTCGATTCGCTCGAGGGCGAGCTGTGGACTATTGGTCATCGAATTGATCGTCTCAGGTGCGTCTAAGTGATTCAGTGTACCGAAGCTCTGGGAATGAGCTGAAGTCGCGCTGCTCGGCTGGTGGGCGTGGCCTTTGCGGCGGCCTCGATCTCGGCACGATCGCGGAGCAGCGGCAAGTAGCGATCTTTCAGCCAGGCGTCGGTCAACGGACCGTTGGCGTGCAGCGGATCGTGGATCTGCTCCCCGGCAAGCGCGAACCGTGCTTGCGGTGGATCGCTGAGCTTGACGATCAGGCGCAGTGCAGGGATGGCGCTGGAAGAGTCGAAGTGCCGAAGCCCGAGGACGCCGGATTGGGCGATGGTGTCGGCCTCGCCGCCCACAGGGAATGGTCCAGGTGAGAGCAAGGGCCCGATCACCGGCGCATCGGACAGGCTGTGCTTGAGGATCAGTTGGCGGCAGCGACCCCAGGTCCAAGTCGAGCGGTCGGGGCCCAATCTGCGCCGCAGGACTTCTGTAGCACGGGCATGAGCGTCGACAAGATGTTGACGTGCTGCGACCGGATCAGCCGTAATCCGCTTGAGTGCCCATGACGTGGCATGCGCAGCAAAGATATCCAGGGTGGGGATAGCCAGCAAGGGCGCGAGCAGTTCGGTTCCATTCGGACCAAGCAGGTCAGTTAGTGCCTGGCGGCGGTATTCGACCAGCGTCGCGCCGACAACCGCTGCCTGGACGGAGTCGACGGTCATCGCCCCATCCCAGTCGGACAGCGAGTCGTCCGGTATGTGCCGGGCAAACTCTCTTAGCGGCAATGACGTGCGGTCGGTTTGAATCGCGGCGAATGTGTCGGGAGTGTGTGGCGCGGTTTCCAGGAGCAGGTCGTGGATTCGCGAAGCTCGTGCGGGATCGAGGTACTCGGCACCGAATCGCGTGTCTTTAGATGGAGCCAGGGGCGCATTCGCGCTGACGACCATGCCGCTGGGCGGATTGATGACATTCGGAAGCTCATCTCCGCAAAGCGCGTTGATCGGCGCACCGCCGCGTTCGATAGGCGCCCAGCCTGCGGCAGGGAAGCGAAGCGCCACCATGTCGCCTTCGGGAACGTCGGCGCTCACTCTGAGCCCGACCTGTCGTTTGTCGGCATAGGCGTAACAGAGGTTGAAATCTGCCATGTCGCCGGCAGCATCGCTGAACTCGTCCCAGTTCGAGGCGGAGAGCATGTCTGCAATTCCTCCGCCGCCGTGACGGGGAGCGAGGATACGTGAGTGCAACGAGATCGCGCGTCCGGCATCTGCGGGCTGACCAATACCAGCCTTGAGGACCTCGGAGACGATGGGCCCATTGACCGTAGATCGCAGCTTGATCCGTTCGCTTGGGTAGCCTCGAACCTCGATCGTTTCCTCGATCTCGTCGATATCAGCCCAACCGTCCGGCGTGAGTGACTTGGTTCCGTCGTCGGACAACTGCTCGACGACGGCGACGTGCATGGCCATCAGCGCGGCGGTTGGCCCCCAGGCGATGTGTTCGTTGAACCCCCAGACGATTCCTGGCAGGCCGGGGACGCTGGCTCCGGCGGCATTGAACTCCGGGCAATGCAGATGAACGAAGTATGTGTGCGGAGGAGTGACCGGATTGAGATGTGGATCGCATGCGAAGAGTGGAATCCCATCAACCGTGTGCCGACCGTCGACTGCCCAGTTGTTGGATGCGCCGTTCTGCAACCCGAGCAGTTCGCTCGCGGCTGCTGCAGCTTCATGCAACGGTGCGGCGAGTTCTCCATAGGGCGCCTCAGGCGGGACGGCGACTGCGGTGTCGGGTGGCAGTGATGGGTCGAGTTCGGCCAGGGCGTCCAGCCCGGCAGCCTCGACGACGCGAGCGCGCATGAGTTGTTGCTCCCAGGCAGGCGAGAGCAGGCTGGAGAGCAACTTACCCCAGGCGATGCTGTCGGAGGCCTGCCAGGGACCAACCCAGTCGCCCAACACCTGAGCCTCGAATGGCTTTGGCGCACGGGCGATCGCGGCGTTGATCCCAGCGATGTACGGAACAAGCTGGTCGCGTCGCTGTGGTGGTGTCGCCGCCCAGGCCTCTTCAGACGCGCGTCCGATACCGATCGTGCGGCAGAACCTGTCGACCGGCAGCGCCTGGGGTCCAGCGACCTCCGAGAGCCGGCCCGTTGCGGCTCGGCGACTCCACTGCATCTGCCAGAGCCGATCCTGGGCCTGTACATAGCCCAGCGCGAAGAGCGCGTCGGCGGCAGACTCGGCGAAACAATGCGGAACGTCGTAGCGATCACGAATGATCTCGACCGGTGCGTCCAGTCCGGCAACTGTGGTCTTACCGCGTCGCTTGTGCGTCTGCGGCATCTGCAGCGCATTGGACAGCGTGGTTCCGGCTAGAGCACGCACGAGCGAGCCCGCCTGGCGCGCGGACAGCGCCATACCTCGCCAATCGATGCCAAACAGGGTGTCGCCGGTTGAGACGTCCATCCCATGAGCGTACGCGGTCATAGACTGTTGGCCGACGAATTCACGAGCATCGAGTGTCAGCAGCAGGGAGGCGGCCATGGATCTGGGCCTGAACGGCAAACGAGCGCTGATTACGGGCGCGTCGGAAGGGATCGGGTTGTATTGCGCGATCTCACTAGCCGCAGAAGGCGCTCACGTCTCGATCTGCTCGAGACGAGCCGAAGCGCTCGAGCAGGCAGCGACGAAGATCGATGCGGCCGGTTCTGGCCAGGCGCACTGGACCGTCGCCGACCTCGGCGACGCCGACGCCGGGGACCATGCGGTCGGCGCAGCGGTCGATGCCTTCGGTGGTCTTGACATCGTGATCAACAACATGGGCGTATCGCTGCGCGGCGAGGGCGACGAAGTCTGGCAGGACATGTTCGACTTGAACCTGATGGCAGCGGTGCGCACGACGCGAGCGGCCTTGCCTCACTTGACTGAGGCGGCATCGGGCGAGGCTGCAGACAGCGCGAGCATCGTCCACATCGGTTCGATCTTTGGTCGTGAAGCCGGCGGGTCGGCGCAGTACAACGCGATGAAGGCAGCGATGCACAGTCATGCCAAGTCGCTGTCGCTCGAGCTCGCGCCGCGCAACATTCGTGCCAACGCCGTGGCTCCCGGCTCAATTGCCTGGCCCGATTCTCGCTGGCAGACGCGATACGAGGCTGATCCCGAGGGCATTCAGCGCAGCGTCCTGGACACGATTGCGTTCAACCGCTTCGGGCGACCTGAGGAGGTGGCTGATGTGGTGGCGTTTCTTGCGTCGCCGAGAGCGAGCTGGGTCACCGGCGCCTGCCTGAACGTTGACGGCGGTCAGACTCGCTCCAACATCTAAACTACTCACAACCGAGAGCAGTCGAGGCGAGAACCGGGAGCGAGTCATGGACGAGCACCGTTACGAGCACAGCCGCACTCAGCTTGGCGCGTTGCCGTCACGCGCCTGGGATCTCATGGGTCCGCGCATGCTGCGTCCGCTCGTCGGAGGCGCGGTCGGTGCGGCGATTGTCGTGCTGTTTCTCGCAATTCGGGGCGGCACTGCGGCCGAACTGAACGAACTCACCGGGACCGCATGGGGCGGCTGGAGCCGTCACGCCGATGTGCATTTGCTGATTGTGGTCAACCTGGCGGTCGGAGTGGCGATCGCTGTCAATTTCGCGGCCGAATGGATCCACCACTGGCTCTACATCTCGTTGATGGTTGTGAGCGCCGCTGTATTGATTGCGTTGCGCCAGCTCGCAGAGATCGAGGGCACCGGCGGCAACATCCTGCTTGGGCTGATCGCGTTGTTCCTCTTCGCAGGAGTCGTGATCGCCGCCTGGGACGTTCGCTCAATCGGCCGCCGCAGCGGATACTGAGGTCTCACGTTCCGAGTAAGGAACAGCCAGTTCGCCAACTTCGTGCGATCCTGGATGCTCAATGCCCCTGTAGGCGTCGTGTCGACGTCGAATCCGCTTGACCTGGATGTGTCGACCAGGCCCAACATCGTACACGACCCGCCATCTCCGACCGGCTTTTGCTCGCCACATGCGTTCCTGATTCTGCAGACGCAGATCGAGCGTGTGATCGGGCCCGGCTCGAAGACGCCTGAGAACCTTGTTGACTTCTTCCCTCGGGCCTGGACTCAACGCGAGGAGTTCCTTCTTGGCTTCAGGGTCCAAGTCGACAGTGTGGTTCATCCGCCTGCAACGCTCCCATTGTTCCAGTCCGGGAACCTCCTGCCAAACCATCGCCAGAACTCCTGCAACCGTTCTTCATTTGGGCCGCCATTGTTGTTTCTGACGTAGCGAATGTCATCCTCATCTTCCTCAGGGGGCGCCTCGAGGTCATACCTTGCATTGCGGGCCATCTCCTGCATTTCAGGATCACCTTCGCAACTGGCGATGTGCCACTCACGCCAGATCTCCGACTCGTGCTCCCTAGATTCGGCGACTCGCAGCACCGCAAGCATGTCGGGATAGTCGGCAAACACGCGCATCCGATGGGCACGCCAGTCTTCGCCTGGACGCGGCCCCCATTCTCGAGTCGAGCGTTCTTCAGTCACCATGATGGATCCTCACTCATCATCACGGTAACCCGGTCGTTAGTCTTCGGTGACCTCGGTGACTGAGTCTCGCCGGGTGATGGCCAGGTGGGACATGGGCGAGCCCGTGTCGGCTGCTCCGTGGAAGTGATCCTCACCGGCCGGGATGATGGCGAAGTCGCCGACTGAGATCGTGTGCTCCTCGTCGGCGGTGCCGACCTTGCCGATGCCGGAGACGACGTAGAGCATCTGCTCGGACGAGTGGGTGTGCATCTTCGTCCGCGCTCCCGCGCCGAACTGGACCACGGCGAGATTGAAGTCGGCGTCATCGGCTGCGTCCTGGCCGCCGATCGAGCCGGCCAGCGCTCGCACCCAGACGTCACCGCCGGTAAAGATCGGTGCGTTCGCCTGGTTGGTGTCGCCGTCGGATGATTTCGTCACGCGCATGGTGTTGAACCTCTCTCTGATTTGGTCGGGGGGACTCTGCCTTCGGCATCTCCCCCCGTTCTGTGGGGGGAGAAAGGAGACTTATTTGTTGGCTGCGATGAAGGACTGGATTCGTTGCCAGGCGTCGTTGCAGGCGTCCACGTGTTCATCGTAGGAGCGGTCGAAGAAGCTGTGCGGGGCGCCTTCGTAGGTGACGATCTCGCGGCTGACGCCGGCGGCCTGGAGTGCAGCGTCCCATTCGGCGACAGCGTCGGCTGGGATCATCTCGTCAGCTCCGCCAAACAGACCGAGGATGGGACACTCGATCTCGGCGACTGTGCCAGAGGGAGCGGGCCCGTGGAGGCCATCAACGGTTGGTCGACCGTAGAATCCGATCGCGCCAGCGAGTCCGTGTCCGGACGACGCCTGGAGCCAGCTATTGCTGCCGCCGAAGCAGAAGCCAACAGTAAACACCTTGCGCTCGGGGACATTGGCGCGCAGGACGGCGACAGCGGTTGCGGTGTCAGCCACGATGCCGTCGGGCGTCGTCGCATGGACGTGCGGCATGAAATCGAAGTCCGCGTCGCGTTTGGAGACGCCGGCGGTGCGGCCGAAATAGTCGATCGCGACGGCGTCGATGCCGATCTCGGCGAACCGAATGGCCAGCTCCTCGTAGAAACGGAAGAGTCCGCGCACGTCGGGCAGGATCACCATCCCTGGACCTGTGGGCGATTCTGCCTTGGCGTGGAAGGCCGCAAACTGGACGCCGTCGGACGCGGTCAGGGTCAGGTCTTCAACGTAGACGGCTGCTCCGGCGATTGGAGTGATGGCGGGCAGGGCATGATAGCGGTGACACATCTTCGGCGACCTCTTTGTCGCTGGTTGGGCTCAGCGTTGAGAGCAAGGGAGTTTAGCTGTTGGCTGCGATGAAGGCCTGGATTCGCTGCCAGGCGTCGTTGCAGGCGTCGACGTGCTTGTCGTAGCTGCGGTCGAAGAAGCTGTGCGGCGCTCCTTCGTAGGTCACGATCTCGCGGCTGACTCCGCCCGCCTCGAGCGCGGCGTCCCACTCGGCGACGGCTTCGGCAGGGATGCTCTCATCTGCTCCACCCATCAGACCGAGGATGGCGCCTTCGATCTCTCCCACTGTGGCCGAGGGAGCTGGTCCACCGTTGAGCCCTTCGGCTGTAGGACGTCCATAGAAGCCGATGGCGCCGGCGAGGCCGTGTCCGGCGGAGGCCTGCAGCCAGCTATTGCTGCCGCCGAAGCAGAAGCCGACAGTGAAGACGGCGCGGTCGGCGTCATTGGCACGCAGGACGGCGACTGCGGCAGCGGTATCTGCTGCGATGCCCTCGGGCGTGGTGCCGCGCACGTGCGGCCAGAAGTCAAACTCGGCGTCGCGCTTGCCGACGCCGGCGGTGCGGCCGAAATAGTCGATCGCGACGGCGTCGATGCCGATCTCGGCGAACCGAATGGCCAGCTCTTCGTAGAACCGGAACAGTCCGCGCACGTCGGGCAGGATCACCATGCCCGGACCAGTCGGTGATTCGGCGCGGGCGTGGAAGGCGGCGAATTGGACGCCGTCGGATGCGGTCAGGGTCAGATCTTCGACGTCGACGGACGCTCCAGCGATCGGGGTGATGGCCGGCAGCGCTTCGTATCGGTGGCACATGATTGTTGACCTTTCAGGCAGTTATCAGCCCAGCGAGGATAACCCGCTTCTATTTGAGCGCGGTGATTGGACGGGATTAGATGATTCCGGCCTCGCGGAGCTCTGCTCTGGCGGCCTCGTCGAGGCCCAGCAGTTCGCCATACACATCATCGTCGTGCTCGCCGCGATTAGGAATCGGACCGCTGAGTGCGGCTGGTGTACGAGCCATTTTCCAGGGAGTCCCGGTGTAGAGCGCGCCGCCTCGTACTGGAGCCGCCGCTTCGGCTGTCAGATTGATCTGGGCATTGGATAGGGCGCTGTAGTCCTCATCGATCAACAGCGCCGTCGGGTCCATCATCGGGAAGGCCGGCACGCCCAGCCCCTGGAGTTGGATGCTCAGTTCCATCGCGTCGTGATTTCGCGTCCAGTTAGAGACTGCACTGTCGAGCGCATCTTGACCATTGAGGCGACCGCTCATCGTTGACCACTCAGGCTGCTCGAGCTGTGGGGCGACGCTACACAACGCCGACCACTCAGCGTCGCTGCGCACGACGATGGCGAGCCAGGCGTCGTCGCCAAGGGCCGGGTAGACGCCGTGCGGCGCCATGGCCGTTCCGCGATTGCCCCGCGGCCCGGCATCTCGTTGGTTGAGCAGCCAGTCCATCAACGGCGCGGCCGCGCGCTGCAGCGTCGCCTCTCCCTGGGCGAGGTCGATGAACTGACCTCGGCCGCTGCGCTCGCGATACTCAAGCGCCGCCAACAATGCCACGAACGCGTGTCCGGCGGCGGTCGGGTCGAGGTCGGCAGTGTCCTCGCGGGGCTGGGGATCGTCGGGGTAGCCAAGCAACGACTTGAGGCCATACAGCGCCGCCAGTGACGGTCCATAGGTGACCAGGTTGCGCCAGGGACCTTCGGTCGCGCCGGATGCGGACAGCGCGACCATGATGATCCGCGGATTGACCTCAGCGAGCACGTCGTAAGACAGCCCCAGCGAGGGCATCACGCGGGGCGAGAAGTTCTCCAGGACGACATCCGATTGCTCAATCAGGCGCAGATACAACTCGCGCCCACGCGGATCGCCAAGATGAATCGCTATCGACTTCTTGCCTCGGTCCAGACCATGAAAGGCACGCGGATCGTCGACGGACGTTGAACCACGGTCACCACCGATCGAGCCGACCGGAGCTCGTTGTCCACCAATCGAAACCCCCGACATCCGGTGGGGAGCGCCCACCTTGATCACCTCAGCGCCCAGGTCGGCCAGGAACAGTCCCAGCAGAGGCCCAGCCCAAACATGACCATGGTCAAGCACACGGATTCCAGTGAGGGGCGGCATGGGTAGATTGCTACTCCACTTCTCGAAGGCGAGATTCGGACAGGTGCAGGAGGCGCTTGGCTTGAACGACCAGGGTGGCGCGGAGACCCGGCTTCACTTGACGGCGGCTGATGACATCAGCCAATCGCGCGATCGTCGCCGCTCGCTGCGCGATCCGGATGTCTGGATGCACACGCCGGCGGTAGATGTCCGGCGGAACGATGCGACGGCGGAACGACGAGGGCAGTTCCATCATTTCCGCTTCATCAGGCGGCTTCTCATTCAAGACCGCGCCGAATTGCGAGGCGTCCAGGACGCTTTGAAAGAGTGAGTACTCCGCAGAGTTGAGCCGCTCCTTGGCCCATTCCCGGACCTTGGCCTTCTGCTCGTTCTGCTCTGCCAACTGCCAGGCATCGTGCAGATCCCAAAACGGCCACATCTCGACGTCGGCTACTTCAAACGGATCGAGGACGTTCATCGCCACCGCGTCGGTGCGTTGGTTGGTCAAGTGACGACGGATCCTGACACGTAGCTGCTCTGTTGTTTGCCCAACGTAGATCGGCTCATCGTCGTAATCAAAGAAGGCATAGACACCGTACTTCGCATCCCCGACCTTTCTCCCATTTGCCGGATCGATGACATCCAGGGCCTTGATCAGCTCGCGCAGAATGGCGGCAACCTCGTCGGGCGGTCCGCGGCGTTTGACCATCGTCAGCACCTGAACATTTCGACGCCGGGTGGGGGATACATCTCGAATCGGCCTTCAACGGCATCGCCAATGAAGTCCGCGATCGAGGCGACGTCTCCATGCACGGCCCGATCGGAGACGCGGATCACTGTCCAACCGAGGTCGCGCAGCTCTCCGTTGACGCGGCGGTCTCGGTTCACGTTGCGAGCGATCTTGTGGCGCCAGTACTCGCTCATCTCGGCGTAGCGTTCGGCGGTGTGTTTCTTGCCGTGCCAGAATTCTCCATCGACGAAGATGGCGAGTTTACGCCCGACCATAGCGATGTCTGGACGGCCAGGGGCTTTCGCGTAATCGACCCGATATCGGAGACCGCGCCGATGCAGTTCCTTGCGCAAGGCGAGTTCGGGCTTGGTGTCCTTACGCCTGATTCTGCGCATCGTCTCGGATCGGGCTTCTGGACTGAGCGGATCACGGCGCACTGCCACGTCTTCAACCTCCCGCGGCGACAGCGTCGAAGGGATCGTTGGCGAAACGAGCGCGGATCGGTTCTGCCTGAGAAAACTCCTGGAGCAGGAAGCCGAATGCCGCGTCGACCAGCCAACGGACCGCCGGTACGCAAACGGCATCGCCGAAACCGCTTTGGGCTTGTCGCCGACCCGCGGCGATGGGGAAATCGTCCGCTCCCTGGAGGCGAGCGTACTCGCGGCCGGTCAGCGGTCGGATACGCGGCCTACCGAGCCGGCAGTCCACCAGGAACTGGACACTGCTACCACCATTGGCAGTGCGGAGACATCCGGCAATGGTGTCGCTTCGAAGCTCTCCCACTGTCCTTCCCTGCCTCACCCGGCGGTACATCGTGGCGACACCATCTCGCTTACCAAGCAAGAGCTCGCCAACACGGGCTGCGTGGCGTCCATGCATTCCATTCAGCAACGTTCGTACCCGATCTTCCGGCCACCAAGACTGATCGTGTTCGGAAACACGGTCGAGCACGTGCACGAGGCGCCGGTTGGACGCGTGAGGAGGTTCGGGGAGGCCAATCTCAACCAAGGGGAGCTCGCGGTGCGTTGCCTGGAACTTGCGGATGGCTCCAGTTCGCAGACGGGTTATCTCTCCAGTCGGCGGTAGCGCATGATTGAGCAAGTCCGTGCGGACGGCAACCACAAACAGTCTTGGTCGGCTCTGCGGCGTGAACCACTTTGCGTCCACTACCACAACGTCAATGAGGTAGCCAAGTTCGCCGATGCAAACGCACACCTCCTCCAGATCGCGCCCGCCGTGCGACGTGACGAATCCGGTGACGTTTTCCAGCAGCAAGGCCTTTGGTGGCGTTCCTTCCTTGACCAGTCCAGCGGCAAGCTCAAGAAACGGCCAGACAGCACTCGAATGTTCGCCTGCAAGTCCACGACGATTTCCAGCGAGCGATAGGTCAATGCACGGGAATGAGGCCGTCAACAGATCAAGATCGGCGGGCAATTCGGAGCGTTTGAGGTTGTTGATGTCGTCGATCAGCAAATGCTCGGGGCCAAAGCGCTCGGAATACATCCTGGCCTTTTCTGCTGAAATGTCATTCGCGAAGGCGCAGTCCCAGCCAAGCGGCTCAATGGCCTCTCGGATTAACCCGATCCCTGAGAAGAACTCCGCGAAGCGCGCCATTATGTCCCCTGTGGCAGATGATAGACGTGACATTGATTAGCACGCCCATTCTAACACCGAGAGATATCCTTCCAGTGGATAGAGGAGTCCGACACCATGCGCATCACCTTTTGTGGGACTGGGGCGGGGGCGGCGGTTAACCCGAGACGGGGGGCTTCTTCGATTCATCTGTCTCATGGCGATACCCAACTCCTGGTCGATACCGGGCCGGGGTTTATGGAGCGTATGGCTGATTCCGGCCTCGACGCGGACGCGGTCTCCGGTGTGGTGTTCTCTCATCTGCACTTTGACCATGCGATGGGCGTGGTTGAGCTGTTCTCTCGACTGATCGTGCGACGTGGTGCGCCGGTAACCGTGTTCGGGCCTCGCGACACTGACTCCTACATCGAAGCCGCGCTGGCCTTTGCGCGGGTCAATGCGACCAGTGACTACACCCGCAACTGGCTGGACGGCGTCTCGGTCGAACTCACCCGCCCTGGAGACGAGCGAGAGCTGGGCGGGATGCAGGTGCGCTCCGTCGAGGTGCCGCATGCGCCTGCCCTGGAGTGCCTGGCGCGCAGGTTCGAGGCAGGCGGACGGACGCTGGTCTACTCGGGCGACACGACCTACGCGCCGGACGCGATGGTGCCCCTGTGTGAGGGTGCCGATGTGCTGGTGCATGAGGGGTATACCGACCTCGTGTTGGAGCGAATGGCTTCCGGTTTGTCGGAAGCGGGACGGGCCGGATTGTACGCAGGCGTGCGCGGAACCCACTCGACGGCGTTCGAGGCAGGACAGATCGCCCGCGAGGCCGGAGTCAAAACGCTCGTGCTGACGCACCTGATGCCCGACGAACGCGATGATGAACTGGTCGCAGATGCGCGACGGGCGTTTGCTGGCACGATCGTTGTGGCCTCGGACGGGCTCTCGCTGGAGGTCTGAGGTAAGCGTGATGGAAGTGCGCGAACTGACAATCATGGTCGGTACAGACCAGCCAGAGGCGATGACCCGCTTCTACGGTGATGCGCTGGGCCTGGCGCGGGTGGCCAAGTTTCGCGACCCAGTCTTCGTAGCATCAGGCGGATTCATCCGCATCCTCGATCACTCCGCGATTACGGGTCCGACGCTGGAACCGGCGCGGATGCAGATCAACCTGTTTGTCGACGATGTGTCGGCCGAGTATGAACGAGTGATATCCGCCGATCCCAACATCCGGGTGCATCGCGAGCCGGAACGGGAATCGTGGGGCGGGCTGGTGACGACGTTGCTCGATCCGGACGGCAACTTTGTCCAACTGTTGGAGCTCGTGGCGGAGTAGGAAGCACTCGATCCCAGTCCCCGCTTCACGCGGGGACCTGCCCCTTCCCCGCACGGGAAATCGCCAGCAGATAGGCCGCGCCGCCCGAGCGGGTCCCCGCGTGAAGCGGGGACTGGGAATCTGGTCTCAAAAGGGTCATACAAGGCTTGAGTCGGTCAGAATGGCTGCATTGGAGTTCAACGATGGCACGAACGATTTCAGTCACGGAGACGATCAACCGACCTCCCGAGCACGTCTGGGAAGTGCTCACCGACTGGCCCGGCGCCGTTCGATGGATGAATGGCATCGAGTCGATGTCGATCGACGGTGAGACGGCTGAGGGCGCTCGTGTCCGGTTCTTCACGCGCGGTCAGGAACGTGACTCACTGATTACCCATTGCGAGCCAGGTCGGTCGATCACCCTGCGTTCCCAACAAGGCGGTGTGAGTGCCGACTACACGTATTCGATTGAACCTGCGGGGCAGTCCAGCAGCCGCGTCAGCCTTGAGGCGGAGTGTCACTTCAGCGGGTTCCTGTTTCGGCTGCTGGGACCGTTGATCGGGATTGCGATTCGCCGGACGGACGGCGGGCAGATTGCGGCGCTGAAGCGGGTGATTGAGGATGACGAGTCGTAGGGGCGCTTACGGCGGTTGTCGGGTGGCGTCGCGGGTCGAGCAGACAGGCATAGCGAGGTACCCCACGCCCCGCCCTTATCGGGGATAGCTCGCTGATTCGTGCTTAGACGTCGGTGCTGGATGCGGCGAGATTGCCGCGTCGGAGCGCGGCAATGACGGAAGGCGTGCTTCCGCAGGGGGGCGTATAGATCGCTAGCGAATGTAGGCCGGGGCGTCGTCGGTGTCGGCGGCGATCAGGGCCATGTCTTCGGCGTCGAGATCGTCGAGTTCTCCCTGGCGGTAGGCGTCGTAGAGATTGAACAGTTCGTTCTTGTGCGGACGCTTGCGGCCAATTGGGCATTCTTCCCAGGCCTCGTAGTCCTCATCGCAGTAGCCGAGGCGGCGTTCACCGCACTTGGGCTGCAACTGACGCCCTAACTCGGGCGCGACTCTGACCACTTCGGCCCGCATCAGCGAGACGACCTTGCGGAACTCCCACTGGGCGCGGGTGCAGAGTCGCAGATCGGAGATGTGGAGCAATGAGGCGAAGTTGACGGTGATTTTGAAGTTGGTGTTGGTCGCGTTGGGCAGCAGGAATCGGGCGTCCTCAGCCGGGATGCCAGCTTCGACCATCTTCTCGTAGAGCGCACCCGCCTGGGCGAAGAGCGCTGCCATGTCATCTTCGAGTCCGGCCCGCTCAACGGTCTTGGGCACGGTGTAGGGAAACTCGCCGCCGGGGAAGGTGACATAGCGCTGGCTCTGCTGCTCGAAGCTGATTCCGATGCGGTGGCGCACGAACTGGTGCGAGAACGCACGAGAGACGCCGGAGATGCCGAACTCGAAATGGACCTGCTCAAGCGGCGACATGTGGCCGGTCAGCAGCCGCGCCTCGACGAAGTCGAGCATCTTTTCTGGTGCGATGCGCTCGTCGTCGATCCGGTCGAGCACCTGCTGCGGCGTCAGCGCCGAGTAGCAGACCCGGTACGCCATGTAGAGGGCCCGGATTGGGTCCTTCGTATGGTCAATCAGCTTGACAGAAATCGCCATTTGAACAGGCTATGACAATCGATTCGTTGAGGAGTCGTTTCTTATGTCTTGTTGTGTAGCGAGCGACTTCAAGCGACGTATCGCGCAGTGCTCCACGCCTTCCAGCCGCGTTTGCGCCAGATACGCAGGGCGTAGCGGGCGTTGTAGAGCGGGCGCAGCGCCAGGGTCGAGTCCAATGCCTCCCCGATCTCGATGTCCCCGTAGTACTTCCACCAACCGTTGATCTGAAACAGGCCGTAGCTGCCGCCGGAGGGATCCTTCTTGTTGATCGCCCGCGGATTCCAGCGACTCTCCAGATATGCGATTTCCAATGCCCGATTCAGCTCTCGTTCCGGCCAACCGGCGGCACGCAGGACTTCACGGAGACGCGGCTCAGCAATCTTCATAGTTTGCGTACGGCATTCGAGGCTGGCGAGGCAGGCGAGCGGCTAGGCGAACGACGTCTCAATCGATGAGGAGGCGTCGAAGAAGTCCTGCAGTGTCTGGTTGAAGCGGTAGAAGAGGTCGCGACGGTTGTAGTCGTCGCCCTTGGCCAGTTCCTCGGGACTCTCCAGGTCGATCGTGTTGAGCGTGTGATGCAGATCGGCGTGGCCGTTGGTCTGGATGTTCTCGATCATCTCCTGCCAGCGCTCGGTCGGCATGACGAGCGTGAAGTCGAGGTCCTCGGCGTCGGCCGACTTCGAGATGTCGGCGATTTCCGGAATCTCGTAGCCGTCGAAGACGAGCTTGATCGTGGTCTCGCCGACATTGACGCCCATGGCGCAATCCATCATCCCGAAGTCGCGCCAGTGCGGGTCGTCAGCCACGGTGTCGCGAAGCGCTTCAAACCACTCAACGGATGGGAACTGCGGCATGATGGTCTCCGGTTGGTCAACTAGGTCATGTTGGTCTGTTCGTCGCTGATCTTAGCAACAGCGCCCATATGAGGGCGCACGTCGCGCTCGACGGGCCCAGTGCGCCCTGTAGGCAGCGTTACTCGCTCCACTCCGAGTCGTCCGACGAACGCACCGGACGGAAGAGATCGCCGAGGGCGACGACTCCGGCAGCGGTCAGGGCGAGCAGACCCATGGACTTGAGATGCATCCGGCGAGCGCGGCTGAGATCGTCGATGTCGGGCGCCGGGCGTTGCCAGCCGACTGCTCGGCCATTCCATGATGTGCGTCGATCCAGCGCCACTGACATAGCCGTGACCGGAATCGGCGTCTCCGAGCCGAGCGCCAACTCTTCCAGTTCCGGCGGCTGCAGATCGGACCGTCCACGCGCCGCCAGGGTCGCGGCAGCCGCGATGGCGTCGCGGACGCGACGGACGGAGACCAGCCGGCGTCCCGGATCGAGCATGGCGGTCAATGGACCCTCGGAACCGGGTCCGGCCATCGGTCCGCCCAACGACTCGACGGCGGCATAGGCGACCGCGCCGGAGAGATCGAACGCGGCGTAGGCGGCCCAGGGGCCGACGACGCTTTCGGACGGCGCGTTGGCCAGGCGGCCGATTTCCGCTTCGATGCGTTCGCTGTCGAGCGCGGCGATCGGCCGGCCATCGTCGTCCAATGGCGCGTCGGCCAACTGTCGTTGCACTGTTCCCGATGTACGCAGACCTCGCCAGGCATCGAATGTCGCCGCCAGGATGATGGCCTGGATCAGGATCGATGCGGCTCGTCCGCTGCCACCTGGACGAGATCGTTCAATCAGCGCTGCCGCTCGGATTGAAGCGGCCGAGGCGGCGAACGGTGCAAAGACGCGCAGCCGCGGAGGCAAGGATTCGAGGTAGCGGCTCCTCGACATCGCCCAGGCCAGCCAGGTCGGCCGACCATCGGGCGGCGGGCCGAGCAGGTACTGCAGCGCGGCCTGCAGGATCAGCGCCAGGGCGAAGACGGAGAGTCGGTCGGCTGTGCGTCGCATTGAGCTTTGAGCATATCTCTCAGTCTGCCCGGCTCGTACATGTGTCGTAGAACACACTTTGGGCGAGGCGAAGGTAGATTTCGAGAGGTGCTCTTCCACGAACGCCCGCGATTTCCGATCGAGTTCGTGAAAAAGTTGACAAGCGAGGTTTCACAGGCGCATAATGTGCATCGTTTCACAAACTCCCGTACGTGCGGATATTCACAAGCGAAATCCGCCGTCCAGGTTGAGTCAGAAAGCGAGTTGGACCGATGCCCGTTACTCCTCCGTCGAAATGCCCGCGCTGCTCAGGCATGATGCTCGTCGAATCCGATGCGCATAGCGTCTATTCCAGTTGCCTGTCTTGCGGGTACGTCTACGAGAGCAGCATCATCTCGGTCTTCGAGCTCGAGCGCGAGCAGGCCGTCGAGGAAGGCCGCCAGCGCCGCCGCCAGCCGTCGCACGGCAAGCTTCGCCTGTAGGCAAAACACCAGCCAACTGGCCCCAACCGATCCCCTTCCGGCGCGCGGCACGCAGTACCCATAGCTGCCATCGCAGTATGCTGCCGCGCTGACCCCGCGCTAGCCTGAGGCAAGTGTGTGCCCCATTCCCTGAGGGGCGGGCAGCGCGCTGAGCGAGGATCGGTCGCGTGGAGATTCGCGAGTATCACAAGGCGACGCGCTGCGCCCATCGCGGACGCCTCCGCCGCTGCCGCGAACCGCTACTCGGTCAATGTCAATACTGCGCCAGGGGATTTTGCGCCCGCCACGGACGCATCCAAGACGACGGTCAAGAAATTTGCATCACCGATCGTTGCGAGCGGCTCCGCGTCGATGTCGAGCAACACCTGATCTTCAAAGCCGCGGCGAAAGCATTCAATCAAGAACAGCGCTGCGGCCAGCCTGATTGTCCCCTGCCCCACTCCCTGATTTGCGACCGCTGCAGTTGTCGTTACTGCGAGGATCACTTGCGTCAGGTGATCATGACCCGTCCCCGGGGCGGGGAACTGATGACCGAGGCAGTGGCGATGTGCGACCACTGTCGCGCGCGGCTACCGCTCTGGAGCGAGGAATGACTGCAGGATCTCGGCGTCGTGCGCAAAAACCGGCCGGGGAAGCCGATCAGGTGGGGCCATCGGGATCCAGGCCGCGGCGAGCGCTTCGGGTCCTGGTCTCAGCGATCCGCCGGAGACGACGGCGCGATAGGCGATCACGACGACCTGCTCGCCGGTGGTGGACCAGACACCAAGCAGCTCGCCGATTTCGACTTCGATTCCCGTCTCCTCACGAACTTCCCGCGCTGCGGCGTCCTCGACCCGCTCGCCGGCGTCAACGAACCCCGATGGCCAGCTCCAGCGGAACATCGCGGGTTCGTGGTTGCGGCGGATGTAGAGCAATCGCCCCTGCTGATCGGTTGCCAGGACCACGGCGGCGACCTTGGGATCGCGGTAGTTGATCCAGTCGCAGGACGCGCAGCCCTCTGCCGACTCCAACGGAGTGGCGCATTGCGGGCAGAATCGCGGGGGCGGCGACATCGCGTCGTGCCGACCGGATCGGTCCGGAGCCTACGGCTAGAAGACCGGCAGCGAGACTCGCTCGAAATGCTCGTAGTAGCGGCCGTCGGCCGAGCTCCAGCGCTTTTCGACGTTGGCGATGAAGTCCTCGCCGCGGTCGCCGAACTGCGACACGTGTCGAGTCAGGGCGCGAATCTTGGTCTGGATCACATCGGTGATGTCGATGTCGTAGTTGGCCTGCTGGCTGCCCCAGATGAACAGCTCGGCCACCTTATGACACTCGAGCCCCTCTTCAAGATGCTCCGGGTAGTTCAGGCGGTCGCGGGCCGTGGGGTAGACCGCATCGACGGTCATTTCACCGGTGCAACGGTGGTCGCGGTGATTGATGAAGCCTCGCCACTCCGAGAGCGGGTCGGACGGGTCGGCCTCGAGCGCTCGGCGATGGATGACATCCATTGAGTGCGTGAATACCGCGTGCGGCTGGAACTTGCGGATCGCCTTGACGATGCCGCCCAGGTACTCGCGCGTGTACTCAAGCTCGCCGTCTTCGCCACCGAGGAATGTGCAATCGACGACACCAAGTTCTTCGGCGGCGTTGCGCTGCTCGACTTCGCGCATCGGAACGAGGCGCTCGGAGGTCATCTCCGGATCAGCCGTGCCCTTGGCGCCGTTGGTCACGACCAGATAGTGCATCTCCCAACCGAGGGTGGTCCACAACGCGGCGGTTCCGCCTGCACCGAAGTCGGGATCGTCAGGATGGGCAGCGACCACCAGGCCGACCTTGTTGTCGGTTTCGGGAGGCATGTTCATTGGGCTGGTCTTTCAGAACGGAGCTGTAGTGCAGGGGGTTGACAGGACAAGCGTATACGCGCAGAATGAACAGGAACACGCAGAACGGACGTTCCGCACACGTGCGCGGAGAGATGATGTAATACCTTATGTCACATAAGCTATTTCAATCGCACCGGCGCGCGTGACACGTGAATGGCGATACAGAACGATCGGGGGCGACAGCAATGACAGAACAGACGACTCCCAGCAACGACCCGGACAGCACGCTGCCTCCGCGACGAGGCAAGCGTGGCCCGCGCTCGGACAAGCCCGAACGCATCATGGCCTTCCTCCAAGACTATTTTGCCCGCTATCACTATCCGCCCTCGGTGCGCGACATCGTTGAGGGTTGCAAGCTGTCATCGACATCTGTGGCCGACTACAACCTCAAGATCCTCGAGCGCGAGGGCCACATCCGCCGCGACCGTGAACGCGCACGCACAATCTCGTTGACCCAGCCGGTCTCGCCGGTTCAGCCCACGCGTGTTGAACCTACTGTGTCGCCGTTGAAAATCCCCCTGCTCGGCTCAATTGCAGCGGGCACTCGCTCTCTGGTCCCTGAAGGCGTGGACGTCGACCACGCCGAGGGCCGGATCAGCGTCACCTCAGACATGCTGGCTGGTCGCGACCCAGAGCGCGTGTTCGCCCTGACCGTGCGCGGCGATTCGATGATCGACGCGCTGATCGCCGACAACGACACGGTGATCCTGGAAGAGACGCCAAATGTCTCCAACGGCCAAATGGCCGCGGTCTGGTTGCGCGAAGAGAACATCTGCACGCTCAAGCGGCTCTACTACGAGCAGGGACAGGTCCGGTTGCAGCCCGAGAATCCGACCATGGATCCAATCTTCACCGACGAGTCGAACATGCAGATCCAGGGACGCGTGGTCTCAATCATCCGCCGCCCGCACTAATCGGCAGAGCCGAGCCTGACAAACACTGAATGTCGTCATTGCCGCGCTCCGTCGCGGCAATCTCGCCGCGTTCAGCACAGACATCATTGCAGCACACTGCGAGATACCCGCTACAAGCGCGGGCATGACGATGGACTGCGGCGCAGAAGGAGCGGTTGCGCCACAAGTGCGTAGACTGAGCCTGTGCCTCCTGTTCTGAGCATCAACGATGTGAGCATTGAGTATCGGACTCGCGAAGAGCCGGTTCGCGCTGTTCGTGGCGCCTCGTTGACCCTGGAGCGCGGCGAGATCGTCGCGCTGGTTGGCGAGAGCGGGTCCGGCAAGACCACGCTAGGCCTGGCCATCCTGCGAATCCTGCCGCGTAACGCCGAGCAAACCACCGGCACAATCCATTACGAGCATCGTGACCTCGGCGAACTGGATCGCAACGAGTTGCAGCGCATCCGCGGCGACCAGATTTCGATGATCTTCCAGGACCCGATCGCCGGACTGAACCCGATCATCACGGTCGGCCAGCAGGTCGAGGAAGTGATCACATCGCACCGAGACGTGAGCAAGCAACAGGCACGGGAACGCGCACTCGAGGCGCTCAATGCGATGCAGTTGCCCGACCCGGTCAGAATTGCCAAGTCCTACCCCGGAGAGCTCTCCGGCGGTATGTGTCAGCGTGTGATGATCGCTATTGCGACCGCGCTTGACCCTCAGCTCTTGATCGCCGACGAGCCGACCGCATCGCTCGACGTGACCGTGCAAGCGCAAATTCTCTACGAACTCGAGCGTCTGCGCGATGAACGCGGCACGGCGATTCTGCTGATTACGCACGACATGGGCGTTGTCGCACAGATCGCCGACCGTGTCGCCATCATCTATGCGGGCAAGATGATGGAAGTCGACGACGTCATTCCGCTCTATCGGCAGCCTCGTCACCCATACACCTGGGCGCTGCTCGACACGTTGCCGCGCCTCGACCGCCGACGGCGCTCGCGTCTGCGGCAGATTCCCGGCGGGCTGCCTGACCTGACCAGCGAAGAGATCGGCGAGCACTGCGCGTATCTCTCGCGCTGCCCGAAGGCGCTGACCCAGTGCCGAACCGACGATGAGCCCAAGCTCTCTGAAGTGATCGGCGGCCGAATCGGCCAACGCCTCGCGTGCTACAACCCGGTACTCGAGGTTTAGCGGCCCGCCGCGCCCGCGAGTTCGGCGACCAGCAACTCCACGGCCACGTCCTCGGGCAATCCACCAGCGTCCGTGCGGTACTCGATGATGGCCACCTCAGCCTCGAGGATGCGAGCCAGCGCGGCATCGGCCGACGCCTGCGAGTAGGACTGCGCCTGGCGGCGCACGCGCCGTGCCAGCCACTCCATGTTTGTTTTCAGTGCCGACTGAATGTCTTCATTCGAGCCTTTTCGGTCCAGCACCTCGCGCGTGATCACGATCTGCCGGTACGTCCGAGCCAGCATCTGGATGATGCGGGTCTCCGGTTCTCCCTCGGCCCGCACACCGTCGAGCGCACGCATGGCGTCGGCCAGGCGGCGTTCCGCCACTGCGTCAACCAGATTGAAGATGGTCACCGAACGCACGGCCGGGACCATCATCTCGACGACCGTCTCATCGACGTTGGCGTCGCCGGCATAGAGCGCTAGTTTATCCACCGCCTGCGTCAGGGCTCCGCGATCGCCGCCGGCGCGGTCGACCAGCGCCTGCGCGGCATTGCGAGTCAAGTGCAGTCCCCGTCGGCGTACCTCGCCACGCAACCACTGGATCGCTTCCTTCTCTTTCAGCCGGGCAAACTCTCGGACATCGGCCAGCGGTTGAATCAGTTGCAGCATCGGATTGCCGCGCCGCAGCTCCTCCTCGACAAAGACCAGCACCGTGGTCGGCGGGAGCTGCTGCAGGACATCGGCCAGTCCATCCCAGTCGCCGAGCTGTCTGCCTCGGCGTCCGCCGGGCTGGAAGCCGAATCTTCCGCACAATCCGTCAACTCGGACCCAGCGAACTCCGCCGAGAAATGGCGCCGCCGACACAGCCGCACCTAGCTCGCCCAGCGAGACGCGCGCTCCGTCGAACGACATGGAGTTGTTGCTGAGCGCGCCGTCGCCGTCGTGCTCACGACGCAGCGCGGCCACGGCCTCAAGCCGCGCGAACCGGTCCTCGCCGTGGAAGAGATATACCGCCATTGGCTCAGAGCCTATCGACACAAGATTCGGCGTAGCACCGAACACAATTCGTGAATCGGTTCACATGGCGTTCATCTGAGGCAATCTGACGGCAACTCAGGAAGCGTAGGTTGGCTTTGACAGGAGCTGACCATGCCTGTGAACAAGATCGAAGTTTTGAAGACGGCCAAGGACGGCCTCGACGTCCTGCCCGACATCCAACGCTATGCAGCGATGGCTGCGGCGGGCGAGGATCCGCAGATTCCCGCTGAGGACTTCGAGCGATTCAAGTGGTACGGACTCTTTCATCGCAAGCCGACGCCGGGCTACTACATGCTGCGCATGCGGATTCCTGGCGGTGTTCTGACTGCCGAGCAGATGGCCGCCATCGGAGAGATTGCCAACCAGGTTGGTCGCGGCCATGCCGATATCACGACGCGTATGAACATTCAGCTCCGCTGGATCACCATTGAGGATGCGCCCTGGGTGCTGCAACGACTCTCGGCCGCCAGACTGACTTCTCAGCAGTCGGGCATGGACAACGTGCGCAATATCGTCACCTGTCCGCTTTCCGGCTTGACCGAGGACGAGGTGCTCGACACCCGACGCCTGGCCGAGCGCATGCAGCAGGCGATTGTCGGCGGCAAGCGATTCTCCAACCTCCCGCGCAAGTTCAATCTCTCGGTCGTGGGTTGTCGTGAAGATTGCGGACATGCACAGACGCACGATCTCTCGTTCGTCCCGGCCGAGCGTGACGGCAAGCTGGGGCTCAACGTGTTCGTTGGTGGCGCTCTCGGTGGGATGTCGCCTGAGTACGCGCGACCACTGGACGCTTTCGTGACCGAGGACGACGCCGTCGACCTGACCACCGCCATCCTTGATGTGTTTCGCGACCACGGACTACGCGAGAAGCGCAAAGAATCGCGGCTCAAGTGGCTGTTGCGCGAGTGGGGCATCGAACGATTCCGCGATGTGGTGGAGCAGCAGTTTGGACGCAGGTTGCTGCGTGCCGGAACATCACTGACAGAACGGCACGGCGGCGACCACATCGGCGTCACCACTCAGAGCGAACCTGAGCTGCGCACGATCGGTTGTGTTGTGCCGGTTGGCCGGATCACGGGCGACGACCTGATTGAGTTTTCGCGACTGGCCAAGGCATACGGCTCGGCCGAGTTGCGGCTGACCGTGCAGCAGAACGTGTTGATTCCGAACGTGCACGCCGAACGCGTCCCGGCGCTGCTGGCAGAGCCTCTGCTGCAGAAGTACTCGCCCACGCCTTCCGCATTCATCCGCTCGATGGTCACCTGCACCGGAAACGACTACTGCGCCTTCGCCTTGATCGACACGAAGGGCGAAGCGCTGAAGCTGGCCGACGAACTCGAGCAGCGATACACCGTCGACCCAGACGCTGCGCCGGTACAGATTCGGATGTCGGGCTGCCCGCATGCCTGCGGTGTTCATCGCTCCGGCGAGATCGGCCTGCTAGGCGGACGCAAGCGAATCGATGGGCAAATCGTCGATGTCGCCGACATCTTCGCCGGCGGACGGCTCGGCGACGACCCGAAGTTTGGCGAGGTTGCCGAGCAAGCTGTCCAAACCGCAGAGCTGGCCGATCACGTCGCCGAGCAGATTCGCGCCGTGCGCGGCGACGACGCGCTGACCGACCGTCGAGCGCCGGCACTCCTGGACTGAGAAACATATGCCGCGCCTGCAGCTACTGCGACGCGAGGGCTGGAAGCGCTCCGTCTGCTGCTACTGCGGCGTCGGTTGCGGGGTCAAGGTGCAAACCAAAGATGGCGTCGTCTCGGCGGTCAGGGGCGACGAGGACCATCCCGTCAACCGGGGCAAGCTCTGCGCCAAGGGCGCGCTGCTCTCGGACATTTTCGGTGAAGAGGGTCGCCTGCTCTATCCGCACGTCCGGGATGAGAAGGGCGCGACCGAGCGGCGGACATCGTGGGACGAAGCGATCGAGCGAGCCAGCGGCGCCATTCGCCGGGCCGTTGACGAGCACGGGCCACATAGCGTCATGCTCTACGGCTCGGGACAGCTCGTGACCGAGGACTACTACCTGTTCGGCAAGCTGGCCAAGGGTTACATCGGGACCAACAACCAGGACACGAACTCGCGGCTCTGCATGGCCTCTGCCGTGACCGCCTACAACCTCAGCTTCGGCGCCGACGCCCCGCCGGCCAGTTACAGCGACATCGAACAGGCCAACACATTTCTGATCGTCGGCGCCAACATGGAAGCCTGTCATCCCATTCTGTTCGAGCGCATCCGTGCCCGCAAACGCGTAGCCCGGGATGCCGTCAAGGTCATCGTCGTTGATCCACGAGCGACACGAACGACGGAGATCGCCGACATCCACCTGGCTCTACGTCCGGGCAGCGACGTGGCGCTGCTGCAATCGCTGCTCTTCGAGGTACGACTCTCGGGCGGCATCGATGAGGACTATCTGAGCAATCACGCCAACGGCTGGGACGATGTGGCGTCGTCGCTGAGCGGCTGGTCGGCTGAGCGTGCGGTCGAGGAGACCGGTCTTGACGCGGTCGACATTCTTGAGGCGGCGCGGGTCATCGCCCACAACGGACCGATGCTCACGTTCTGGACGATGGGCGCCAACCAATCGACATCCGGCGTCGACAAGAACTTCGCCCTGATCAATCTGTCGCTCGCAACCGGCAACATCGGCAAGCCGGGCGCCGGACCGTTCTCGCTGACCGGTCAACCGAATGCCATGGGCGGTCGCGAGCAAGGCGGTCTGGCGACGACGCTGCCCGGACACCGGCTCGTCGCCAACCCCGAGCATCGTGCCGAGATTGAGCGAGCCTGGGGAGTTGAGCCAGGCGCGATCTCGGAGAAGCCGGGAGTGACCGCGATTGAAATGGTTGAGCGACTGGAGCGCGGCGAGATCAAAGTCGTCTGGGTCGCGGCGACGAATCCCGTCGCCTCGCTGCCGAACAGCGACCGCGTCCGCGCCGCCTTCGCGCAGGCGGAAACCGTGATCGTTCAGGATGCCTATCACCCGACTGAGACGTCACAGCTAGCCGACATCCTCCTACCGGCAGCGCAATGGTCGGAGCGGGACGGCACGATGACCAACTCGGAGCGCCGCATCTGCCTGCTTGAGCAGGTCTCGGAACCGCCGGGTGAGGCGCTGGCCGACTGGCGAATCATCGTCAAGATGGCCCAGGCGCTGGGTTACGGCGACGGGTTTCGCTATGACAGCATCGAGGAGATCTTCTACGAGTACCGCGAGCTCTCGCGCGGACGCGACATGGACATCACGGGACTCTCCTATCCGTTGCTGGCACAACATCGAGCGGGCGTGCAATGGCCCTATCCCGTGGCGTCGCGGTCGGGTCCGCCTGAAGACAATCGACGTCTGTTCGAGGATGGACAGTTCCACACGCCCGACGGTCGGGCGCAAATGCACGTCCCGGCCTGGACGCCGCCGGCGGAGTCGCTGGACGACGAGTACCCACTGGCCCTGATTACTGGGCGAGTCAAGGATCAGTGGCACACGATGACCCGCACCGGTCGCTCGGCCAAACTGATGAAGTCGGAGCGCGAGCCGTTTCTCGAGATCAATCCTGCCGACGCCACCGGACTAGGGGTCCGAGATCGCCAGCCGGTTCGGGTCACCTCAAGACGCGGCAGCTTCGAAGCGCCGGCCAGGGTGACCGACAAAATCCGAGCCGGATCGGTGTTCGCACCGTTCCACTGGGGATCCCTCTGGACCAGCAATGGCGTCTCCAACGCCTCAGCCAGCGAAGCCGTCGATCCGCGCTCGAAGCAGCCGGAGTTGAAGTTTGCGGCGGTCCGGGTTGAGCCGGTCGTCGCGTAGTCCCTCGAGCTCCTCCTGGAATCCCTCACTTCCCCTCTATGACAAGACCCTGCATATGATTCGGAGTTCCAGAAACAGCTCCGTCACACCTGCGCTTGTCGCGGAGCCTGCCCCCGGCATGACAGGATGTCTCAGAAATCAAGTTTCCCAGTCCCCGCTTTACGCGGGGACCTGCTCCCTCCCTGTAGGGGACTCCACCACCAGATTTCCCGTGCTGCCAGAGCGGGTCCCCGCGTAAAGCGGGGACTGGGGATTCAACCAACTAATGGGACTTCTGAGACACCTTCATGAACGGGGGTATCTCGCTGACTCGTGCACAGACGTCTGTGCTGAATGCTGCGAGATTGCCGCGTCGGAGCGCGGCAATGACGGAATCAATTCCCTTGCGAAGTCTCCACAAGAGGGGAAAGGGGAACTCAGCGCGTCGGGACATGCATCTGCGGCGTAGCCGGAGACACACGACACCCAACGGCAATCTTCGGTTCACCGGTGCGAAACATGCTGCAACCGACGTGTAACCGCGCCTCCATAGCGTTCATCCCAGTGACAAGCCGACGCGTGCAGCTATTGGAGGTGCCCCTTGAACCAGAATGAACTGACCGGCAAAGCAACGTCGATCAATCTCAAGAGCTTTGCCGGTCCACACATGCGGACGTTTCACCTGACCTGGCTGGCGTTCTTTCTCTGTTTCTTTGGCTGGTTTGGGATCGCTCCGCTGCTCGGCGAGGTGCGTGAGGACCTGAACCTGACTAACTCCCAGGTCTTCACTTCGCTGATCGCATCGGTCTTCATCACCATCTTCGCCCGCGTCGCGATCGGCTGGGTGCTCGACCGGGTCGGGCCGCGCCGCACGTACACCGGACTGCTGATTCTCGGCTCGTTCCCGGTGATGCTGATTGGACTGTCCCAGAACTTCGAGACGTTCGTCATGTTCCGCCTGCTGATCGGCGTGATTGGCGCGTCGTTCGTGATCACGCAGTACCACACGTCGGTGATGTTTGCGCCCAACGTGGTCGGCACCGCCAACGCGACGACCGCCGGCTGGGGCAACCTGGGCGGCGGCGTGACCCAACTCGTGATGCCGCTGGTGATGACCGGCGTGCTGTTCTTCGTCGCCAATGAAGAGCTGGGCTGGCGTGTCGCGATGGTGATTCCTGGCGTCGCGCTCTTCCTGATGGGCATCGTCTACTACAAGTTCACCCAGGACGCGCCGGAGGGCGACTTCGCCGAGCTCCGCGCTCAGGGCAAGGTGACCAAACAAACCGAATCTGGCGCGTTTGCAAACGCCGCGCGCGACCCTCGAGTCTGGCTGCTGTTCGTGATCTACGGCGCTTGCTTCGGGATCGAGCTCACGATCAACGGCATGGCCTCGCTCTACTTCCAGGACCGCTTCGGACTGGACATCGTGCTGGCGGGCGTGATTGCGTCGCTCTTTGGCCTGATGAACATCTTCGCTCGCACGACCGGTGGCATGTTCTCTGACAAGTTCGGCATCCGCACCGGACTGCGCGGCCGCACGCTACTGCTGGGCGGCTTGCTCCTGCTCGAGGGCGTGGCGCTGATGATCTTTTCGCGGATGGAAGTGCTGATCCTCGCCATCCCGATGCTGATTGTGTTCAGCATCTTCGTGCAGATGTCCGAGGGTGCAACCTTTGGCGTCGTTCCCTTCGTCAACAAGAAGGCGCTGGGCGCGGTGGCAGGGATCGTCGGCGCTGGCGGTAACGCCGGAGCAGTCGCTGCAGGATTCCTGCTCCGAGCGGAAGGCGTGGCCGTGGAAGACGCCTTGCTCTATTTCGGCGTCATCGTCGTCTGCATCGCGCCGCTAGCCCTCTTCGTGCGCTTCCCCAAGCGAGTCGAAGCAATCGAGCGACGCCGCATCCGGGAAGCGTTGGAATCACCTACAGCACCCGCCAGCGTGCTCGACTGAGGTCGAGATCACCTCGCCGTGCCGGCACCCCGGCCCGGAGCCTCCCCTCTCCCCCCTTTGCGGGGGGAGATGTCACGGAGTGACAGAGGGGGGGTCGGCCGGCGACGACCAGATAGGGCCAATAGGCAGGGACCCCCTCTGCCCCCGGGTCAAGCCCGGGGCAGGCTTTCGGCATCTCCCCCGCAAGGGGGAGAAGGGGAGTTTCTCAAAGCTCTCCTTCACGCGGAGACATGCTCAGAACGGGAAATGATTCGTCATTGCCAGCGCTGGCGGAATCAGTCTTCGCTCTTGAGCAAGCTCCGCACCTCACCAAGCGCCCCACGCAGGTCTGAAATCTCTCGTGCCACCTGTGGATGCAGGAAGAGCAGCACACAGCGCTCGACAGTTCGCTGCAGCGATTCCTCCAACATCAACGCGTAGGAGGCGGCCTGCAATCGGTAGCGGCTCACGGCCGCGTCGAGCACTTCCCCCGCTCGTAGAGCGTCGGTTTTGTAGTCGACGACCACGAGATTGCCGTTGGGCAACTCGTAGAGCAAATCGACAAACCCATCGAGCAGCACACCGTCAATCTCCACGGCTGCGTAGAGCTCGCGCCAGTATCGATCCTCACTTACTGCTTCACGCACCGTGTCGCTGCTTGCTGCCCAGACCGTGAGCCGCTCCACCTCTGCGGATGCTTGAGTGCCGAGTGATTCCGCCGCAGCCTGCGCTCTCGCGGCGTTCCTGATCTCGTTGTCATCGGGATGCTTCAGGTCAACCACCTGCAGCGCGCCATGCGTCGCGCGACCGATCGCCGTACCGGCGCGGCCTCGGCGCCAGGGCGGGAGGTCGTCGTCGGGTTCAAAGTTGCGGTCGGCACCTCGCTCGGGCGGTTCCGACGCGTAGCCTGCGGCTCGCTTGGCCACGCCGGTGGCCGACTCTCGCGGCAAGGATGTCATCTGCTTGATCAGTTCCTCGCGTCGCTCGATCCATGCCTCTCGGTCTACGGCGGACCCGGACCCGTTGTCCGGCTCTGCGACACGCTCCACAATCGGTGGATTGGGAATCTCCTCCTCGGTCAGACGGCGATAGGGCGCGACCGCTGTTTCCAGGACTGCATCGATCAGTTCGGCATCGCTCTTTCGTGTGCCTCGATAGAGGCTCAGGATCAGGTGATCTCTGGCACGCGTCGCGCCGACATAGTTGCGCCGCACGTATTCGTCCGCCTGCATCTGTTGCTCCTGCAACCACAGGTGAGTAAATCCCGGCGTTGCCAGGCCCTTGCGGAACTGGATCTCCGGTCGGCCGCCGACGTCCCAGAGCAGAGTGGGCGCGTCGTTTCGCGGGGCGGAGTTGAGGCCGGTGAAGACGACGATGGGAAACTCCAGCCCCTTCGCCGCGTGGATAGTCATGATCCGCACGGCGTCGTGATCTTCCTCGGGCACGACCGACTCGATCACGCGGGTGTCCGCCTCGGCCTGGTGTTGCGCCCAGGCGAGGAACTCGCTCAAGGTCGATCCGCCGCGATCGCAGAAGGCCCGCGCTTGATCATGCAGGAAGCGATAACGCGCCCAGTGTTCACGCGGCTGGCGCTCGATGACTGCCAACTCCATCAGCCGGC
This sequence comes from Chloroflexi bacterium bin125, assembly GCA_002239025.1. Taxonomy (GTDB): domain Bacteria; phylum Chloroflexota; class Dehalococcoidia; order Bin125; family Bin125; genus Bin125. Next base: position 56,637 of record MPNM01000009.1, read on the forward strand.
GGTCGCGAATCGCGTGACCGACCAGCTCGCTGACGGTCATTTCCCAGCGTCGCGCAGCAGCGTCGCGCAGCCACGCCAGTGAATCGGCGACCGGATCGTCGGTCGGGATGGCGGCAGGCGCAGGCTGTCGATAGTCCCACTGTCCTCGTGCCTGCCTCCATCGATAGAGCGCGTCATCGGGACAGGCGAACGCCGGCGACTTGAGCGCCGCCACCAGCGCAATCTGGTCGGTCGGATCGTCAATCGCACGAAGCAGGTTGAGCAGGTCGCGGATTTCACGCGTGTGATAGACCAGCGAACGGCTCTCAAGCCGATAGGGAATGTCGCGTTCCTCGAGCGCAGGCAGCAAGTGAGTTAGACCGGTCCGCGTGGGCACCAGGACCGCGATGTCGGCGAAGTGAGCGTCGCGAGTACAGTTTCGGCCTTTATCGAACACTTGAGTATGTGATGCCGTGACGTCTGCGATCATTCGCACCAGCGTGTCGGCTTCCGCTCTTCGGGTGGCGTTGATGGGTCCTTCAAGCTGATCGCCGACGACAGTGACCGTGTGCTCCACGCCCTCCATCACCTCGCGATGGGCGTTGAGGTCGTCCCATTCCGCCTGACCCTCGCCGCCGTCCAGCATCAATGGCTGAAACACGGCATTGACGAACTCCGTCACGCCAGGCGTCGAGCGGAAGTTCTGACTCAATCGGGTGAGTCCGGCGGCCTGTTGGCGCTTGACCTGGTTGAACTGCTGGATGTCAGCACGGCGGAAGCGATAGATCGACTGCTTCGGATCGCCGACGTAGAAGGCTCGGCCGGCTTCGCCTTGCGCGATCGCGTCGATGATCCGGGTCTGTAGCGGATCGTTGTCCTGGAACTCGTCGATCAGCAGCCGCTTGAAGCGATCACGCAGCAATGTTGCAGTTGACTTGTCCAGCTCCAGCAGTGTGCTCGCGCGGACCAACAAGTCCTGGAACTCGAGGCGTCCCTCGCGCCGTCGCTCCTCCGAGTACTCGACAACAAACCGTCTGAGTTCGTTGTGGATCGGCACGAGCACCGGCTCGAGCGCCGCAGCAGCCAATCGAGCAGGGACATCCGCGAGCAGCCTGATCGCGTCCTTGATCTCCTTGACTCGCTCCGTACCACCCCAGTTCTTGCCTGAGCCACCACGTCCGGGTCCCACTTTGAACTCAGACCCTGCAAGAAACTGGCGCAGCATCTCGCCGCTCGGATCGGCATCGGCAGACTGACGGACTCGGTCAAGGATTCGTTCTATCTGTTCGAGGTTGACTGCGAGCTTGTCTTCCGGATCGCTGCATTCGCGACGGAAGGCTGTGATCTCTCGCAACGGCGCCGAGATCTCGGCAACTCTCTGAGAGAGCTCCGGAAACGGCAATTCAGCCGCATCAGCGGCAGCCCGATCCCAGTCCGTATGCAGTGCCCAGGCCAGGTCGCGCAGGTGCTTCAGCTCCAGACCGGCGTCGAATGCCGCCAGCAGCGGTTCGGCGAGATCGTCGTCCTCGAGCAGGAGGTCGAGCTCCTCCTCCCATCGCTCCGTAAACCTGAGCAGCGCATCCGACTCATCGACGATCTGAAATCCCGGCGGCAATCCTGCCTCGATCGGATACATCCTGAGGATGCGAGCGGCGAACGCGTGCAGGGTCTCAATCGCGGCATGATCGAGCTGTTCGGCCGCTTCCGCGAACAGGCGCTGCTGTGCTGGATCAGTCTCTGCTTCGCGACGCTGATCCAGACGCTCCAGGACTCGGTCGTACAGTTCGGCAGCGGCTTTCTCCGTGAACGTGATCGCGGCAATCTCGTGAGCCCCGACGTCACCGCTTGCGATCAGGTTGACGATCCGTCCAACCAGCGCCTCGGTCTTGCCAGTGCCCGCACCTGCCTCGACAAACAACGTCTCGTCAAGATTGTTCGCAATACGATCACGATCCTGCTGGTCGGCGAGCGTCATGCCTCAGCCTCTGCTTCAGCTTCGTCCTCTTCTTTGTCGGGACCTTCGCTGAGGCGTACATAGTCGGTCAGACGCGGATCAAGCTTGATCTGCTGCCAGTTCGTGCGGCGGTCGGCAGGACAGATTGCGTCGAAGCTGCAAAAGGCGCAGTTCTCGGCCGTTGCGCGATGGTGATCGCCTCCCGGATTCGCCGGGAAGTGGCCTGCCCGTATGTTCTCGACGATCAGATTGATCGCGTCTTCAAACCTCTGAACGTTCTCCTCGTCCCAGTCCACCGGGTTGTACTTGAACTCGCCCCGTCTTGTGATGTACCAGTAGGCCGATTGCACGGGCGACTCGTCACTATGCTCGTACAACTGGCGAGCAGCGTGTGCGTAGATCGGCAACTGGAGGAATCGACCTCCGACGATGGCGTCCTTCCTCAATTCGCTGCCTCTGGGAAACTCGCCGCCGGTCTTGTAGTCGATCACGATCAGTTGCTGGCCCTCAATCGATCGGTCGATCCGATCGATCATGCCGCGCAACTCAAGCGTTGTGCCATCGTTCAGCCTGAAAGCGACCCGACCCTGGCTCTCTTCCAGCGCGCCAAAGACCAGTTCGCTGGCGATCTGCTCCGCCTTGAATCTCGCCCGATGCGTGTCGTCCTTGTCCAGCAACGTCTCAAGGTCGTCGAGGATCCGACGACTGTCACGCTGCCAGAGCAGATCGCGCCCGGTCAGCCCGCGATCATGGGCTTGCTGCAACGCGGTTTCGGCGATGCCCTTGAGGCGCTCTCGATCCTTGTCCGACCAGCGCTGACCTAGCGCTGGTTGGTCATTGCCTTGCTTGAAAAATTGCTCAAGGATTCCGTGAATCAGCGAGCCCTTGTCGAGCGGCGTGATCTGTAGATCATCGCGAGATTCGTCGCGCTCTTCAATGCGCAACACGCGACCAAGGAAGTATCGATACGGGCAAGTAGCCCAATCCTGCAGGGCACCCGCCGAGTGCGGACGAGCAGTTGCTCCGGCTGCGCCATCGGAGATCAGTCCGTCCCAGCGGGTCATCTGCCCTGTCCAGCGTTCACGTCTCTGGATCAATCCTCGCTCCAGCGAGGGATACCCGTTGGTCAGGTAGTGACTGAAGGCGCTCGGGCTCGACCGAATCTGCTGTAGCTCATACTCGTGGATATCGGCAGACACTCCGGGTCGCATCACCGCCGATTCGAACGATGGCGTCGCCTGCAACACCTCGCCGGCTGCCTCATCGACCTTTGATGCGTAGACACGCTCGCCGGCGTTCAACGCCGTCGCCGATTCGAGCAGCCATCGGCCCGGCAGCCTGGCCTGTTGGGCACGGACATCGGCTCGCGGATAGCTGAGCACTCGATGCTTGGCGGCGTGCATGGCGATCAGGTAATCGGACCGCTCACGACGCAGATGATCGCGGCCGGTCGGCAGTGATGCGCGGCTCCGCAGTTCGTCAGGCAGCAAAGGATCATCGCTTCGTGTCTGCGGCAACGACCGCTCCGCCGCGCCGACGATATAGACCGCGTCCCACTCCATCCCGACGGCCGATCGCAGCGAACCCACGTAAACGCCATCGCCGACTCGACCATGGTGACCGGTCGTTCGTTCGAGTCGTCGCCGCAGGGCCGATACAAATCGTTCCCGCGGTGCTTCTCCGAGTTCATCGAGCCACTCCAGCGAGTCGAGCAGGGCCTGGACATCATCCCAACGCGCCAACTGCAGGTCGTCTTCGCCGGTCTCGGTGGACAGCGCGAATCTGGTTCGGTCGCCGAGCAGCAATCTCAGCTGCCGACGCAGTCGTTGCGCATGGTCGGACCAGAGCGCCCGCTCCGGCGTCTCGCCGATGAACTGGTTCAGTTGGTTCGTGAACGCCATCAAGTCCTTGACCTGCTGGACCTCGGCCCGGACCCAGGGCAACCGACCGGGCTTGTCGTCGTCGGGCACTCGTGAAAGCCGCTGAAGATCGTCTTCACAGGTGGACAGATACTGTCGCAGCCGCTCATCCCAGCGATCGGATCCTCGATGCAGGTTGGCCCGGCGCGCCAACTGATTCCATCGCGCCGTGGGCGCTGCTTCGCCGTTGGCATCCAGAATCGGCGCTGCAGCTAGCCAGGGCGCGACATCCACCGACCAACTCATTGTCGACCCGGACATCAGTCCCAGCAGCCCATCGAGCGTGCGGCCGGCGATCGATTGCTTCAGCGTTTGCGCATTGACGCCGTTCCAGGGGAGGCCCGCAGCATCGAGCTGCTCGGCGAAGATCCGGGCATACGGGCGTTCCTGTCGATAGAGCATCGCTGTGCGATGCAGCGGCGTTGGCGAAACCGAGTGCAGCGCCGAGACGATCGCTCGAATCGCAAAGAGAACTTCCTCCTCGGGATCGGGCGATTGCACGATGTGTTGGGCAGTTGGAACCTGTTCCGTGTCTCGGTCACCTTGCGGGTCACTGGGCGGGTCACTGGGCGGGTCCCAACTCTGCAATGTGTGCTCGTCGACCGCCTCAGCGTCGCCGGTCAGCCCCAGGATGACCTCGATGGCAGCGTGCCCCGACAACGCGTCGAGAAACTCACGCTGCGCCGTTGTCAGGTCAGCAGGCAGATAGACGATGACCGAGCCAATGTCCTTGAGCACACTGGGTTGGGAGTCGAGCGCCTTTCTTGCCGATTCAGCCAGGTCTTGGTTCGTGTAGAACTGCGCCGTGCTTCGCTGGTACTCGCGATATCTGTCGACCAGGTACGCGGCATTCCTGCCACCGGCTGCGATAGCTGCCAGATCATCGTCCCTGCAGCGATCAAACTCATCAAACGCCGACTCCAGCGTTTGCAGGACGGGTCCGTCGATGGGAACGTCACCAAAGATTGACCCCCCAGCCTCGGCCACATCACGAATCGCCTCAGACCGATACGTCTCCGGCAGTGGGCGGCGGCCCGCATTGGCCAGCGACGCCGCACCTATCAGCTCCAGCAAGGCCTGCAGCGGTTTGAACTGCACATTGACAATGCCGCCGCGCTGTCGGCCCAGCGTGCGTCGGATGTGATAGCCCGCCAACGAGGACGGAACCACAATCGTGACCGGCGCGAGCGGATCGTATGCGCCGCCGGCAGACTTGACCCGGCGCACCGCTTCCGACAGCGCTGTCTGCGCTGCGTTGCCATAGATATGCGCCGACACGTTCAGAGACATGAGCGACCAATGTTCACTCAGTCGTCAGTCAACATGGTGGAAGTTGTGGCAACAGATCGTCGCCGACGTTGGGATCGGAGCGAATGATCTTGCCTCGTTCGGAGATTTCGGTCACGACCTCGACCCGCTGTCCATATTCGCCCGTCACAAAATAGGTGTGACGCCGACCCTCAATGTCGTCGATGATGTCGTGGATCCACACCGTCCAGCGAAACGGGTCGTCGCCGCGATAGGCGAGCGCATTCCCGGCAGGATCACGGGACACACACTTGATTTCCCAGTCACCCATTGCGCGACCTCAGATCGACCTCAGGCCGTCCTAGGCGTCCTCCCACTGGACGAACATCGGCATCAGGACATGTACGTAATTGTCGCGGCCGACGACCCGGAAGACGCCCGGATTGCTGGGCCCGCTAGTCTCCATAGCAATCTCCGCCGCCGCCGGACCGCTGGCAATCTGCAGCACGTCCTGCAGGTAGCGCACGTTGTAGGCGATTCTCGATGTCTCGCCCTCGATCACTGCATCAACGCGGCCTCGGTGATTGCCGAGCTCCTCGGCACGGGCCGTCAGCGTGATGCTCTGGTCGGAGGCTTCGCCACTGAAGATCAGCCGGATAATCCCGCTCGACTCACGAGCAAAGACCGCCGCCGAGCGGACGCCTCCTTGCAGGACCGCGCCTGGCAGAATTGCCCGCGTCTGGTACTCGGCGGGAATCAGTTGGTCGTAGCTGGGGTAGTTGCCCTGGATTAACTGCGCCGTCATCTGTACTGATCGGATGTGGAAACGGACGTAGGTGCGGTCCGCGTGGATGTACATCTCGACAGCGGAGTCGTCGTCGGTCAGCAAGCGCTCGAGCTCTGTCAGCGCCCGAGCCGGAACCGTAATCTCCAGCCGCTCGGTCAGCTCGGAGGCGACATTCATGTCGTACACCGCGAGGCGGAAGCCATCGGCTGCCGCCAGCGTCATCTTGTCGGCCTCAAACCGGAAATGGACACCGGTCAGCACCGGCCGGCCGTCGTCGGTCGCAGCGGCAAACACCACGTGACGTAGGGCGTCGCGCAGATCCCGGGCAACAATCTTGATCCAATCGCCGTCGCCGATGCCGGGGATGTTGGGATACGTCGTTGGTGACATGCCGTGAATCGACGACTCATTCGCATCCGAGGCGCGGATCTGTGCGACGAGCGAATTCTCGGCAACGTCAATCGTGATCTCGGCGGAGGACAACGCCGAGACGAGATCGTTGATGAACCGGTGCGGAATCGTGATCGCGCCGGGCTCCGAGACCACTGCATCGATACCGCAGATCATCGCGATCTCAGTGTCGGTCGCGGTCAGCCGCACGCCGTCGTCGTCGGCCTGCAAGTGAACATGGCGAAGTTGATCGAGCGAATGACGAGCCGCCACTGCCCGCGAGACAACGCTGAGCCCATGCTGCAGCGCCGCCTGAGATGTTTGAATACGCATCGCGCCGCTCCGATTTCGATCCTGTGATCCGTGTTCAAGTATTGATCACTTAGGTTATCGATATATTCACATTTTAGCTGATACGTGCGCTACGCCAGTTTTCAGGGCCGTCCTCGGTTGATGCTCGGTGGACAGGCTGTGGAAATGCTGGCTACAACTACGCTTCGCTCACCTGATTTCCCAGTCCCGGCTTCACGCGGGAGCCTGTTCCGGCAACGCCTCGAGGATTCCCGTAAGGTCGGGACCGCTCCAGGTTGGATGCGAGCGCATCATTTTCTCGCGGTCGGGATCGGGATAGCGCGAGACCCAGTAGACCGGTAGTCCTGCGTGATTGGCTCCGGTGACGTCGGCCCACGGGCTGTCTCCGACATAGAGCACTTCGCAGGGCTCAAGCTCCAACCGCTCGCAGAGCTGCTCGAAGAACGGCTTGCGCGGCTTGTAGGACTGCGCCTCTTCCGATGACAGCACCATTTCAACTTCGATGCCGGCTTTCTCGAGCGCATGCTCCAGGTGGTCATCGTCGGCATTGCTGCCAATCGCCACTCGGTATCCGCGCTGGTTCAGCTCCGAGAAGACGCTGTCCACTTCGGGATAGGCAGGCGCCATCGAGAGCACGTCCCAGAGATGCTGGAATGCTGTCGCCGGCGGGATCGTTTCGACCGAGTGATGCTTGAAGGCTTCGCCGAAGAAGTAAGGCCAGGTCTCGGAAAACGGACGGAACGTAGGCTCAGGACCCTCAAGCGGGCGCTCCGGATTGCGGCCTTCGCGCTTTGCCATCTCCCGCGAAGCCTCAAGCCAGGCCTCCCAGACATCCTCACCGGTCGCGTGCTCGACGCCATGCTCGTGCAGCATCTCCTGGATCAGCGAGGCGAACTCGCGCTCCTCAAGCTTGAGCAGCGTCCCATAGCAATCGAATGCGACGGCGCGGACAGTGCTGACCGCCTCATCGGGGCCGACCGACGGCGCCACGGGTTCGGCAGGCGTTTCGGTGGTTGATTCGCTCATAACGTGTCCTCAGAGTGTGCTGTGGGGGGGTCGAAATGTCGGTGAATGATGGCTCAGTCGGCGTGACGCGCGAGCCAGCGGGCGGCGTCCTTGGCGTGATAGGTCAGGATCAGGTCTGCGCCAGCCCGGCGGATGCCGGTCAGGGTTTCCAGCACGACTCGCTCTTCGTCGATCCAGCCGTTCTCTGCTGCCGCCTTCAACATCGCGTACTCACCGCTGACGTTGTAGGCCGCCAACGGCGCGTCGAAGCGTTGCCGCGCCTCTCGCACCAGGTCGAGATAGGCAAGCGCCGGCTTGACCATGATCATGTCCGCGCCTTCGGCCAGGTCGCGCTCAATCGCGCGCATCGCTTCCCGTCCGTTGGGCGGATCCATCTGATATGCGCGACGGTCTCCAAACTGCGGCGCCGAGTCGGCGGCGTCGCGGAAGGGACCGTAAAACCCCGAGGCAAACTTGGCGGAGTAGGCCAGCAGCGTGCGATCGTCGAATCCGCTCTCATCGAGCGACTGGCGAATCACGCCGATTCGGCCGTCCATCATGTCGGAGGGAGCGATCACGTCTGCGCCGGCCTCGGCCTGACTCAAGGCCGTTGTGGCCAGTACCTCGACCGACGCGTCGTTGAGCACCGAGCCGTCATCGGCCAGGACACCGCAGTGTCCGTGATCCGTGTACTCGCAAAGGCAGACATCGGTCACTACGACCAGTTCTGGCTGGGCCTCTTTCAGCGCGCGGGTCGCCTGTTGAACGATTCCGTCGGAAATCCAGGCGCCGCTGCCCTCGGCGTCTTTCGTTTCAGGGATGCCGAAGAGGAGAATGGCGGGAACGTCGAGGGAGCGCAGCTCCGCGGCTTCCTGCGCGAGCTGATCAACCGACAGGCGGGATTGTCCGGGCATCGAGGGAATCGGCTCGCGCACGCCCTGTCCGGTGGTGACGAACACGGGGTAGATGAAATCGGTCGGAGCGAGCCGCGTCTCGCGCACCATCCGTCGCAAACCATCCGAGCGCCGCAAACGGCGCATCCGATGAGCCGTCGAGATGCGGCTCGTGTCGGCGGATATTGAGGGGGGTTGAACGCTCGTCACGCGGACTCCAGTCGGGAATCACCTAGTGGTGGCAGGCTTGCCAGATATCGTCCGACAGCCTGTGTCAATCCTTCAATCGTGTGTGTCTCGGCGGTCGCAACGACGCGGAATCCGAGCTTGCGCGCGGCGTCTGCCGTGACCGGACCGATGCACACCGTTTGCAAGGAGTCTAAATCGACCGCCGCGCCGACAATCTCGGCCAGGCCGCGAGCGGTCGATGGCGATGTCAACGTCACCACATCCACCCCGCGTTTCAGTTCCGACAGCGCCACCTCGTCAACCGACGGCGTGGCGACGTCGTACAAAGCGAGGTCCTCGACTGTTGCGCCGTTCTTCTGCAATCGTTCTCTCAATAGTGGGCTTCCTTGCGCCGCGCGTGCCAACAACACGCGTTGCCCACTGAGGCCATCCGCGATCAACGCATCAGCTAGAGCGTCAGACGTGAACACCTGAGGCACAAGATCTGCGTTGATGCCATGCCGCTCAAGCGCGCGAGCGGTCTCGCTGCCGATTGCGGCAACTCGCACATCGCCTAGCGCCCGAGCGTCGAGGCCATGGCGACGTAGCGCCTCCCAGAGTTGATGCACGCCGTTGACGCTGGTCAAGGCGAGGATGTTGTATGCGCCCAACTGGAGTCGCGTGATTGCCCGGTCGATTGGTTCTGGTTCGCACGGCTGGATCGCAATCGTCGGCAGCTCAATCACTTCGGCGTGCAGGGCTCGAAGTCGTTCGACGAGCGGTTTCGCCTGCGTCGCTGCACGAGTGACCAGGACGCGGCGGCCCATGATCGTCCAGGACAGCTCGGGCGTGGCCAGCAATGTGGTTTGTCCAATGACGACCGTCACCGGGGGACGCATGGCTTGGGCTCGCACTCGCAGGAGGTTGAGCGGGGCGAACACGGCGCGTTGCTCTGGCGTCCAGGCCTGTTGAATGGCTGCCGCCGGTGTATCGGGCGACAGCCCGCCCGCGATCAGACGCTCGACGATCTCATCCAGGTGCCTCCAACCCATCATCACTACGATCGTCCCGCCGACAGTTGCGACGGCATTCCAGTCGACCGCTGGGGCGTCGCCATCGCCTTCGGAACCGGTGACCACGGTGACGGCCGAAGCTGCGCGCCGGTCGGTCACTGCAATGCCAACAGCGGCGGCCGCAGCGGACGCGCTCGACACGCCCGGGACGAGCTGAATGGGAATCCCAGCCGCGACCAGCGCCGACGCCTCTTCGCCGCCGCGTCCGAAGACAAACGGATCACCACCCTTGAGACGAACGACTCGTCGCCCCGATCGCGCCAGCTCAATCAGCCGCGCATTGATATCCGCCTGGGAGGTCGACAGGCCGCCGGGCGTCTTGCCGACCGCGATCAGCTCCGCATCCTTGGCCAGCGCCAGCAACGCCGGAGACACCAACCGATCATGGAGCACAACATCGGCTGTTTGCAGCGCTTCGACTCCGGCGACCGTGATCAGTCTTGGATCGCCTGGTCCTGCCCCGACGAGCAGCACCGGAAGAATCTTGGGCGAGGTCTGCGTCACGATGATCGATCCGCTTCAATCAGCCGCGCTCCGCCGCGTTCGAGCAGTGTCTCGGCGACCTCTGCACCGACCTCCTCGGGATCTTCGCTCGTTCGCTGCAGTTCGATCCGTTCGGTTCCATCTGCACTCATCAATCGTCCCGCCAGGATGATCTCGCCGAACCGCACCCCGCCGAGCGCGGCCAGCGGGAGCGAACAGCCTGCACCGAGCGCGCGCAGCATCGCCCGCTCGGCGCTCACGGCCTGAGCCGTGGGCAGATGATTGATGGCGGATAGCGAATCGGCATCCTCGACCCGACACTGAATGACCAGCGCTCCCTGCCCCGGCGACGGCATCATCAGGTCAATCGGAATCAGTTGCGAAGGAGCGCGCCCCAGCCGCTGCAGGCCGACTGCAGCCACGATGACGGCGTCGTACTCGCCTCGTTCCATCTTTTCCAGGCGAGTGTCGACATTGCCGCGTATGTCGGCGAGCTCCAGGTCGGGACGCAGATGTAGAGCCTGCGCCGCCCGACGACGCGAACCGGTGCCAACTCGCGCTCCTTGCGGCAGATCCAACAACCCCGCCCCAGATCTGCTGACCAGTGCGTCTCGGACATCGCCGCGCGGAAGATACGCAGCCAGAACTGTGCCGTCGGCGATTTCCGGTGGCACGTCCTTGGCTGAGTGCACGGCCAAATCAATCTCCCCAGTCAGAAGCGCCGATTCGACGGCTCTGACGAACACGCCCTGGCCGCCGATGGCGCGCAGGCTGGATTGCTGGTCGCGGTCGCCTTGCGTCGTGATTGGAACGAAGTCCGTCTCGATGCCAATCGTCGACAGAGCATCGGATGCCAGTTGCGCCTGCACTCTCGACAGTGCGCTGCCACGCCCACCGAGTTTCATCGAGCGGGACGCGTTCATTCGCTTGCAGCTCTGATCGGTTGACCCAACCTAGACATCAGCAGTGCCTTGGCCTGACCTCGGCGTCGTTGGGCCAGCAGAATCCGCACCTGTCCGTCCATCGCCGACTGCCAGGCATCCGCCGGAATCGGATGAAACACGTTCAGCCGGCGCAGATCGGCCCGAACCTCAGCGACCAGCTCTGCCAGCGTGGACGTGTCGGCATCGAGGTAGTCGTTCAACTCCTCGCGCACCCGTCGGGCAACCGCCGGGCTGCCGCCGCCCGTGGAGATCGCGAGAGTGAGTGGCGGCTGGCGCACGACCGCAGGAAGTATGAAATCGCAGTTTGTCGGATCGTCAGCGGCATTGAGCAAGACACCGGCCGAACGCGCGTCCGACCGAAGACGCGCATTGTCAGCAGGATCGTCGTTCGCTGCCATCACAATTGCGGGTCCGCACATATCGCCCGACTCATACGCACGCGCCAGATGCTCAATCCTGCCGCAATCACGCAATGATGCCAGTTCCTCGTTCAGTGCCGGCGCGACCACTGTGATCTTTGCATCCGCAGCGAGCAATCCATTGACCTTCTCGAGCGCCAGGCGCCCTCCACCGATCACCAGTACGGGCCGATCGTTGAGATCGAGAAAGACCGGGTAGTACGGGCGCGTCACGTCGACTCTGGGGCCTCAACTATCCCTGATCGAGGGACGCGATGCCGATGCCAAACTCGCCCTGCACGGTGTACAGCAAGTAGGCGTCGTCACCGTCCTCGAAGATCGCTGGGTCTCTCAGCTCATGCACCGGTACGGGCGAGTACCCCCGGACGCTGGGTGCGATTGGCAAGGACGTGCCTTCCCACTCGTAGGACGGACGCAACACCTCGCGGTGCTCACCGGCGGTCCATGATCGCCAGTCTCCGCTCAGCTCAACCGGTGAGACATAGATGCGTTCGGGTGCGTCGCCGACGTTGGTCCAGAACACCCACAGCGTGTCGCCACGACGTAGCAGAGCACAGTGACGCATCGTGTCGGGGAAGAGCTGCGGCCCCTGCTCAAATCCGCATAGACCGTCCTCGGACCGATAGATAATGCCCGGCATCGACATGCCATACCAGCCTGGCTGCTCGACATCGTCCAGGTGGATCATGCGCAGATAGCTGGTCGAGAGAATCTTCTCGCCCGGCTCAAAACTGATGCCGTCGCAGGATGTGGCCACCCTCGAGACTTGACGACCGTCATAGAGCTGGCCATGAAAGTAGAGCCGAATCTGTTGTGCTTCATCGTCGACAACCGCGTCCGGGGAAGCGATATGTGGATAGACTTGGCCCTTCTTCTGCGCCGGACCCAGTTTGGGATCGAACTCAGCGTCAGACTTGGGAAAGGCCGTCTGCGATAACTGGAGCGCGCCCGGTTCGTGCATGCGCCAGGGTCCGAGCAGGTCGTCGGCAGCCGCCAGCCGGATGTAAGTGCCCTTGTGATCGGCGAAGTAGAGATAGAACTCGCCCAGCCGGTTGGGCAGCCACTCGGGCGCGCGGATCAACGAGGGACCGTTGATGTTGTCTCCCATTCGCTCATCCATGTGGGGCCGGATGATCGGACCCTCAGTCGACAGCCGGACAGCTCGCATCTCAAACACTCCGTAAACCCTGGGGCGTCGTCATTCAACGCCCACTCATGCCCATGGTAGAGGCGGATAAGCTCGACCGTATGAGGCTGCAATACGGTGCGCTGCGGGAGATCATCGAGACCGCCATCCTGGGCCTGATCGTCTTCCTGCTGGCGCGTGAAGCCGTGCAGAACTTTCAGGTCGAGGGCCGCTCGATGCAACCGACCCTGGCGAGTTCCGAGCTCGTATTGGTCAACAAGATTGGCTACTGGGAAGTCGATCTGGGACCGTTCGACGCCCTGCTGCCCGGCCGCAGCAACGGCGACTTCCTGCTCTCAGGGCCGCACCGGGGTTCGGTGATCATCTTCCGTCCGCCGTATCAAAGCGCGCACGATTTCGTCAAGCGAGTGATCGGTATGCCCGGCGACATGGTCGAGGTGATTCGCGGGCGCGTCTTCGTCAACGGCGTCGAACTGAACGAGAACGAGTACATCTTCGAGCCGCCCAGCTATCAGTGGGGGCCGGCGGTGATCCCACCTGAGCACTATTTCGTTCTTGGCGACAACCGCAACAGCAGCCAGGACTCGCACGCGTTCGGACCGATCCATGAAGATCAAATCGTCGGCGAGGTCATGTTCCGCTGGTTCCCATTCGACAAGATCTCCAGCGACATCTCACTGCAGACCACCGACTACGAGGGGAACATCCTGCCATGAGCGACGAGCCGTCAGGGGCGCTGAAGTTGTTGGAAGAAGCGGGAGCGGTACTGACAGGTCACTTCCAGTACGCGTCGGGACGCCACGGCGACACCTACATCGAGAAGTTCCGCCTGCTCGAGAAGCCTCGCGTGACCGAAGCGCTCTGCTCGCAGTTGGCTGACCATTTCCGGGAGTTGCGACCGGACCTCGTTGTGGGTCCGACGACCGGGGGCATTCTGCTCGCGCACGAGACGGCCAAGCACCTCGGCGAGGGCATCAATGCATACTTCGCCGAACGTCGCGAGGACGGCGGGCGCTACATCGGTCGAGGATTCGCCGTCGAGCCGGGCCAGTCCGTACTGGTCGTCGACGACGTGCTGACCACCGGTGGTTCGGTCAGGGACACGCTGGACGCCGTTGTTGAATCAGGTGGTACGCCGATCGGCGTCGGGCTGGTAGTTGATCGCACGAACGGCGCAACTAGCTTCGGAGAACTTGAGACCTTCGCCTGTCTCGAAATCGACGTAGCCAGCTACAGCCCCGACGACTGCGCGCTCTGCGCCGAGGGCATCGAACTGACGCTGACGTAGTCGCGAATCTGTCCCAAATCTTCTGGATTCCCCCGAATCAACCAGTGTCCTCGGATCCGACGTTTCCAGTCCCCGCTTCACGCGGGGACCCGCCAGCCTAACCCAGCCCGTGGACGAAGATGCCCGAGCCAACGCCGGCCAGATCGGCCAACAGTGACATCAGCAGCGCGTACACACCAAACCCGATGCCCACGCTGATCACGGCGGCTCGCTCGTCGGCTTGAGCAGTGGCTGCTCGGACGGCAATGACTGCGAGCAACACTCCTGCGATCGTCACCAACAGGCCGACGGCGAAACTGGCCGGTCCGGCCAACATGAAGAACTGCCAGACAGCGAATCCGCTGGCGATGGCCATGGAACGCATCAAGGCCTTGATTGGCACCGACACTTCAAAGATCGAGCGCAGCGCGTGCCAGGTCAGGCCAACCATCAGCGCCCAGCCCAGCATCGACGCGACCGATCCCAGAAGCAGGACCTTCAGTGCCGACTCACCAAGTAAGGCTCCGCGTGAATCGATCACAAGCCAGAGCCACGCGCCCAAGCCGGATAGCAACACGCCGAGCACCATCACGGCCAAGGAGGGCAGCGTGTCGCTCTCGTTCTCACTGGCCTCGCGCATCACGCCCAGTTCGCCGGCAAGCAGTCGGCGGTGCAGGCTCAATGATCGCCGCCAGTCGAATGGCGCATCGATCTTCGGTAGATACTCGGAGATCGGTACCCGCGCCCCGCGCCCGAATGCGCGAGAAAATATTGCCGCCGGCTGCGGTCTGGTTTGAGTCATAGCCCTATCCCTGGACATCGCTTCGCCATGGCTTCACTATGGGCCAATGGCCCAATTCGACGATCCGCAAGTCAGTAAATTAGGCATCGGGGAGCTTAACGATCTCGACAAGGTCGTCTCAGAGTGCCGCCTGTGCCACCGACTTGTCGAATGGCGCGAACAGGCGGCGTCCGAAAAGCGCGCATCGTTCCGCGACGACGACTACTGGGGACGCGCGGTCCCATCGTTTGGTCCGGCGGACGCGAGCATCCTGGTCGTCGGCCTGGCACCGGCCGCGCACGGTGCCAACCGAACCGGTCGGATGTTCACCGGTGACCGGTCCGGAGACTGGCTCTACCGAGCGATCTGGCAGGCCGGGCTGGCGAATCAACCCGAGTCGACGGCGGCAGACGACGGCCTGGAACTGATCAAGACGAGAATCACATCGATCGTCCGCTGCGCGCCGCCGGCCAACAAGCCCACCGTGCAGGAGCGCGACCAGTGCCTGCCCTACCTGCGCCGTGAGATCGAGCTACTGGCCCAGTTACAAGTGATCGTCTGCCTCGGTTCGTTCGCCTGGGAAAATTGTGCCCGAGAACTCGGCGTCCGGCCACGACCAAGATTCACCCACGGCCTGGAGCATAAAGTGGGCGGTGTCACGCTGCTCTGCTCATACCATCCGAGCCAGCGAAACACCTTTACCGGTCTCCTGACCGAGGAGATGTTGGGCGATATCTTCCAACGCGCCGCCGAGCTGGCGCGCTAGATCACCGACACACCTTCGTCCCGAAAGCTGCTGGGCGCCGAACGCTTCTCAGCGAGCTTGGTCCAGCGCGAACACTGTGTCTCGTGCCCCGGCAACGCTCAGATTCTGGATCCGTCGATCCTCAACCGGACTGGTCTCCGCGCGGTCAAATGGCACGTCCTGGTAAAACTGAGCCAAATACTCGGCGAGTGCGTCCTGCTCCGTGCCTGGCGCGGCGAAATCGAACAGTCCGGGATCGACCGCGACGGCATCATCGATCAGGCCGTTGCCGTTGGTGTCTGGAAACTCTGGCGAAGGCGGATTGTACTGGCCCGTTTCTCCGGCGAGGTCAATGCGTCCCTCTGCGGGCAACGGGAACGGATACCCGTCACCGCCGTTTGCAGTGAAATCGAGCACCGCCATGCGGACCTCCCGCTCAGCATCGCCGACCAGGATGCCCCGTTCGACGACGCGGTCAATCACCCGACCCTGCTGATCGATGATGGCCAGTGAACGTATTCGTCGGCCCGGCGGCTCGGCGGGATCGAAGCTGAAGCGCATCCCGGCAATCTGTGGGAAGCGCCCATCCGGAACTTCGCCGACCCCGTCGAAGCCAACTCCGTGCTCAAGCAACGCCACCAGCTGCTGCGCCGTGAGCGGGACGATCACCAGTCCGTTGTTGAAACGCAGGACGCTCTCGACGGCGAATCGCGAAATGTCGCCGGCACGCCGACCGCTGGCCGGGTTGGCCGCCGGCGGAGCGAACACGACCTCGTCCGTCCGGATCGCACCCGCGGGCTGCCAGGCTCGCCCGATCTGATCGCGAATGCCGCCGGAGTTCTTGAGAGCCACCGCAACGCCAGGATCGAACTGGCGCGCCAACCACAGAAACGAGTCGGCTACGAGGTTCCCCAGGTTGGTTTCCTGCGTGCGGACGTCGCCGCGACGGCCGGCGAGATAGAAGCTCGTCCGACCGACGATCTCGCGATCCCGATCTTCGATCACCTCGCGCAGAGAACGCACGATTCGGCTCACTCCGGGAATCGGTTCGCCCGCCGTCGCCGGTCGGCCTGCTTTGTCGGTCGCGTAGACCCCGCTCACGGAGGGATCGATGCTACCCAGCATCACCAACCCACGCTGATCAAAGCGAACAACCAGGCGACCGATGTAGCGATAGTCGGCGTCCGTGTTGACCAGCAGCAGCGGCTCACCGCTGGCCGACCTCATCCGCAATGGATAAGTGCCTGCCGCCCAATCGCCGCTGCGCAATCGATCCGTCTTGTCAGCGAGGATGGTGTTGGAACCACCGGCAACGATGATGTCGACATCGCGCAATCGGCTCGCCAATTGTTGTTCGATCTCGATCTGCTGCATATGAGCCAGCAGGATAATCTTGTCGACGCCCTGCGCCGTCAGATCGTCGACCGCGTCCTGGATCACCTCGGCGAGTGCGTCGAGATCGAATCCATCGGCAGGCTCCACCGCCACGTTTCCCACTCCCGCGATCCAGGCCAAGTGCGGTGTCGTCGCGCCCAAGATCCCGACCAGTTCGCCATCTACCGAGATGATCACGCTGCGCGCCAGACTGCCTCGAGGCAGCGGTGCAGCTAGCCCGTCGGCCGCCACTAGCCCGCGCAGGTGTTCGTCGTCAGCCAAACCCAGGTTGGCCGAGAGGTAAGGAAACCTCGCGCCCTCATACCATCCGTCCTCTGTCTCCTCCATCGCGATGGTCGACGCAAGCGCGCTCGGGCCCAGATCAAATTCGTGATTGCCCAGCGCGGAAGCCTGGAACCCCATCTCGTTCAATAGCGCAATGTCGCCTCGACCATTCCCCGGCACGCCCAGAATCTCTGCCAGGCTTTGTTCGCCTGCCGCGTAGTAGCGCGGACCGGGAATAAAGTTGTCTCCCGAACTCAGGACCAGCGTCCGCTTCGGCATCTGCCTGCGAAACCCGTCGAGCAGCGCCGAAAACGTCTCGACGTTGTCAAGCGCACCGACCCCACCGTCCATATCGGCCGCGTGTAGCAATTGCACGACGAATCCAGGCTCCGCCACCGACCGCGATTCCACCTCAACAGCGCTGCGAACGCTCCCTGCTTCCGTGTCCGAGTCGCCGCCTCGGGCCGACACGGGTCGAGCACCACGCTGCGGCGCAGCAGGACGCGCAGTGGTTGAACCCTGCTCCGCTTGCTGTTCCGCCGATTGTTGGACCTGCGCCGACTCTTCGGTCTGGATTGATTCAGCCTCAGTGCCCGAATCACACGCACTGATGACGCAGATCGCCGCCGCCAGGGCCAGCGCGAGCAGCGCCCCAGATCGCCGACCCAGAGTGTTCATCCTGGGCACGAGCCCACGACTAGCCCACGCAAAGGCCACCGTCGGCGCAGCAATCCTCGATGGACTGCGCTCCCGCCGTTACGTCGGCCAATGGGATCAGGTTCGCGGCGCGTGACGCATAAGACGCTTCCGGCAGATCGTCGGTGATCGAGTAGACCTCCCAGCGCGTGCCCGAGGGGTCCGAGACCCAGACCTTGTCCTGCTCGGCGTGGCAGCAGACGACACCGTCCTCGATCTCCATGTCGAGGCCCAGATCGCCGAAGCGTTGCGTTTCGGTGTGCACTTGCGTCGGCGTCTCAACTTCCACGCCGAGGTGGTTGAGTGGCGCCGACGCTGACTGATTCTCGATCAGGACCAGTTTCAGGGGCGGATCTTCCACCTCGAAATTGGCATAGCCGGCACGCACCTTGTGCGGCTCGGTCTTGAACATCTGCGTGTAGAACTCGATCGCCGAGTCGAGCTCGGTGACATTCAGCGCCAGTTGTACTCGTGACATGCTCAGTCTCCTCAACTGCCTCAGTCAGCGACGGCCAGAGCTGGCTCGTCGCTGGTCAAGCTCACCCTATTGCGTTCGTGGACCAATGGCATGATCCAATCGCCGAAGCGGGTCGCCTCTTCGTCATGCGGATAGCCAGAGAGGCAGAACTCGGTGCAGCCGATATCGACAAACTCCTGCAATGTGTCTGCGACCTGCTGCGGGTTGCCAACCACGGCCAGCCCGGCGCCGCCGCGGACTGTGCTCAGTCCACTCCACAGATGCGGCGCGATCCGGTAGTCGTTGTTCTGCGACTCGTCGGCCAGCTGCCACATGCGGCTGTCGGCTTCCGACTCTCCGCGCCAGTTCTTGCGCAAGTTGCGCTGCTTCTCGGTCGTGCCCTCGATCAGGCTGTGGGCCGCGTCCCAGGCTTCGGCCTCAGTCTCACGCACGATGACCTGCATCCTCATGCCAAACGTGATGTTCGGACGACCGAAGCCCTCCGCTCGACTCTTGACATCGACCACCTTGGGCGCGGTCGCCTCGGGCGTGTCGCCCCAGAAGAAGTAGCAATCAGCATGCTTCGCACCGACATCGCGGGCCGCGTCGGACTCGCCACCGATGTAGAAGCGCGGCCAGGGGTTCTGGAACGGCTTGGGATAAGCGTGCGCGCCGGAAAGCTGGAAGTACTTGCCTTCCCAATCAATGCGGTCGTGCGAGCTCCACAGCGCCTTCATGATCTGCACGGACTCGTCCATCACCTCGTAGCGCTCGTCGTGGCTGAAGGTGATCCCGTCGCCGGCCAATTCTCGTGGATTGCCGCCGGCGATCAGGTTGACGTAGACGCGACCTTCCGAGAGCTGGTCAAAGGCGCCAATCATCCGCGCCATCTGCGTTGGCAAGATGTACCCCGGTCGGGCAGCGACCAGCATCTTCAGCTTCGTCGTCTTGGCCGACATCATCGCCGTCGAGATCCAGGCTTCCCAACAGGTCGGCGTCACCGGGACCAGCGCGTACTCGAAGCCGGCGGCCTCTGCCGCCAGCGCCACGCGCTCGAACATGTCCATGGACGCGGGAATGAATTGGTCGGGGTCGGCGAAGTTGGTCAAATCACCGTGAGTGGGGATGTACCAGCCAAAGCGAAGTGGGGAATCGTGAGAATCAGGCATCAGAGCATCCAAATCAGTGCAAGTCAGTGAATTCTACGCTAGACGCTTCGACCCAGGCGATACGCTGCCAATCTGGCGGCTCAGGTAAACCAGCTCTGGAGACCACGATGACCCTCAATACCTATCTCACCTTCACCGACAACTGTCGAGAGGCGTTCGAGTTCTATCGCTCAGTCTTCGGGGGCGACTTCGCGGAACTGCAGACGTTCGGTGACGGTCCGCCCGACATGGGTGTCCCCGAAGAAGCCAAGCAACAGATCATGCACGTCTCACTGCCGGTCGGCGACAGCGTGCTGATGGGCAGCGATTCGAACCCCGCATTCGGTGCTGGCCCCGTGACCGGGACCAACTTCTCGATCGCATACTCGCCGCCCAGCCGCGAAGACGCCGACGAGAAGTTTGCCGCACTCTCGGACGGCGGTGAAGTGTCGATGCCGATGGCTGAGATGTTCTGGGGCAGCTACTTCGGCTCCTGCGTCGATCGGTTCGGCATCTCCTGGCAGATCAACTGGGAGCCACCGCAATCCGACTGAGCCAAGGCCTCGCGTAGGATGACAACGGCGCGGAGACCAGAGTAGGCCGCGCAACGACGGCATCTGGAGGATCGCGTGGGCAAGCTCGACGGCAAAGTGGCAATCATCACGGGCGGGAACAGCGGCATCGGCGCGGAAACCGGCCGTCTCTTCGCGGCAGAGGGCGCGAAGGTCATCCTGATGGCCCGGCGGGTGACTGAGGGCGAGGCAATCGTCGCTGAGATCAACGAATCGGGCGGCGAAGCGACCTTCATCTCTTGCGACGTTGGAGAGAACGACTCCGTCGTCGCCGCCGTCGACCAGGCCGCCAAGACCTACGGCCAAATTGACCTCCTGTTCAACAACGCAGGAGGAGGCGCCGGCGGCACCTTCCCCAATGAGCCCAACGACGAATGGCTACGAGTCATCAACGTCAATCTGACCGGCACGTTTTATGTCAGCCAGGCCGTTTGGCCGCACATTGCTGCGCAGGGTGGCGGCGCGATCGTAAACATGTCGTCGCTCGCCGCGCAGAGAGGATTTTCCTCGCGCATGCAGGACGAGTTCGGCACAGCCTCAGCGTCGTACTACGCGGCCAAGGCCGGCGTCGACGCCCTCACCCGATACATGGCTGGCGCCGGCGGCCGGGACAACATCCGCGTCAACTGCGTCCGACCAGGCCAGATCATCACACCGGGAGCTACCCGAGGCACCTACAACGACCCCGACGGCGGACACCACGTTTTCGAGAAGATGTTCGATTTCGCCCAGATCGTGCAGGGTCCCGGCTACTCAATCGACGTGGCCAACCTGGTCCTCTTCCTGTCCTGCGATGACTCGCGCTTCATCACCGGAGAAATGATCAACATCGACGGCGGAGTCGCGGCGAAGATCTAGGACGCCGCTTCACTCGCGCTGCTGCCTGACTGACCTGACTTGACCTGGTTGTTGACGTCGGCGTCGATCCAATCGGTGATGATCTTGCGGTGCGCGATCCGCCAGGCGCCGTCGACGCGCTGCAATCGATCGACGTAGCGTCCCTGGAACGTGATCCTGGCCGGCTCGCCAAATGGATTGTCCCGACTCGACATGCTGACGACCGTGCAGTACGACGACATCGTCGCCTCATCGCCGTCGCCGTCGATGACAAAGTTCGACGGCTGATGTCGAGACACACGATCATCGGGACGGTCGTGGTCGCCGGAAGCCAACCTCCAGAGCGCGTCGCCGGTGATCCAGAGTTCCTGAAGTTCCATTTCCATGACGGCGTCATCGGTCCAGACAGCGCGCCAACCATCGGCATCTCGAAGATCCAGCGACTGGCTGTAGCGTCCGGCCAGCAGGATGATTTCTGAGCGATCTTCCGCTGTAAGTGGCATGTTGCACTCCTTCTGTTGATGTGATCTGCGCTCAGGCGAAGGCTAAGGAAACCAGCATGAGTTAGTGCAGGTAGGGGAGGCGCCTTAGGCGTCGATAGAAGTCACGGCGATGCCCGACTTGTACGACTCGAATCAAGTCGTCGTTCTTATGAAGCGTGTAGGCGATCCGATAGTCGCCAACCTTCACTCTCCAGACACCATCGAAGTCTTCCAGCTTCAAAGAACCCGGTCCTCGCGGAGCTGCCTGCAACCGTGTGAGTCGCTCCATCAACCGGAGTTGAGTGTCCATCGGGAGACGCTCAAGTGCCTGATCGGCGCGCTGCGAAAACTCGACCCGTGGAGGCACGGACGTTACTTGAGATCGTCGAGCGTGAGTCCGCGTTTCGCAAGCACTTCTTCGAATGAGATCATCGGGCGAACCGCGCCGTTCTTCCGATCTTCCTCCAGGTCGTGGTGGGCCAGAGTCGCTAGCGCTGCGTCATCCCAGTGGTCCTCATCCCACTCGTCGATGGGCGGGAATGCGTTCGCGTTCAAAATGTTCCAGTTGATAAGTTCTGCTCTTGCGTCGGTCGTAGTTGGCTTGAGCATCGGTTCCCACTTCCGAATCCCATCCTATGACATCTCAGCCCTGGTACTCGGGGTCGCGACGCTCCGCAAACGCTCGCGTGCCCTCTCGCGCGTCGTCCGAGCTGAAGGCCAGCCGCTGGTACTCCTGGTACAGGCGCAGACCGTCGGGCAGTGACACATCGGGACCTCGGCGAGCCAGTTCTTTCGTTAGACGGATCGCCAGCGGGCTGTTGACCGCGACCTTCTCCGCCATCTCATTCGCAGCATCCAGCAACTCTGATGGCTCCACGACTTTGCTGACCAGGCCAATCCGCAGCGCCTCAGCCGCATCGAGGAACTCGCCCGTCAACAACAGTCGCATGGCATCAGAGGAGCCGATCAATCCCGGCGTGCGCAGCGCACCGTATCCGTGCAGAATGCCCCAGCGCGGCTCGGGAGATCCGAACTGCGCGGTCGTGTCGCAGATACGGATGTCGCAATAGAGCGCCAGTTCGAGTCCGCCAGCCAGACAGTACCCATTGATCGCGGCGATGACCGGCTTGGCCGTTTCCAGACCGTTGTCGAAGCGCTCCCCCGACCACGGCTTCCAGGCCTGTCGCTCACCAAACTCCAACAGGTCGTGCCCGGACGAAAATGCCCTGCCCGACCCGCTGAGCACCACGCAGCGCACCTGAGGATCAGTGTCCGCTTCTTTGAACGCATCGCCGATCGCGTGATACATCTCGTCCGTCATCGCATTCAGCTTTTCGGGTCGAAGCAGTCTGACCGAAGCGATATGTCCCTCGACCGAGTACCCAATCTCATCCATCTTGAGCTCCTCCCGATGCATGTTGTCCCTGACCGAAGTTGACTGCCAAGATAGGAAATCGCGGACTTCGACTCAGCAGGCATAGAATGTGCGGGACAACAACGCCGCGACCGTGCGGCACACGATTCGAAGGAGAGACCGATGCAGGTCAAAGAACTCGGTCACGCAGTCATCAAGGTCCGGAACATGGAGCGCGCCGAAGAGTTCTACGGCGAGGTCCTGGGGATGAAGCTGGCCGCTCGCCACGAGCAGATGCCAATGAGCTTCTACACGCTCGGCAACCACCACGACCTGGCCCTGCTTGAAGTCGGAGAAGAAGGCCCAGAGACCGCCGACCCCAAGGCGCCCGGTCTCTACCATCTCGCCTTCTGCATCGGCGAAACGTTGGACGAACTGCGCGAAGCGCGCGACGAGCTCGAAGCCGCCGGCGTCAAGGTCTTCGCGACGATCGACCACGTCGTCTCAAAGTCGCTCTACCTCAACGACCCGGACGGCAACGGTGTCGAACTCTACGTGGACGGCTCAGACATCTGGAAGACGGACCCACAGCAAGTCGCCCAGGGCGAACCGATGAAGCTGTAGAAATGGTTCATCGCCGACGCAGCACTTTGTAGATGTCGTCGCGGTTTCCAACAGCTTCAATCACAGTCTCCTCGTCTGGGTCAGTGATTGCGTAGATGATTCGCAGGTCTCCGACTCGGGTTCTCCAGCGTGTGGGCCTACCTACCAGTTGTTTCGTGCCACGTCCCCGTGGATCCTCTCGAAGTTCAGTCAACCGATGGCGGACACGCTCTGCAAGCTCGGTTGGCAGTCTCCGTTGCTGACAAATGGCCAGCTTGGCAAATCTAGTTCGCTAGGTCACCCTGGACGACAGCGTTATCTGGAGAGCGGACCGAACTCCGCCTCGAACTCCTCTTCCGAGACCCAACCGTCCCTGTCTGATTCCTCGCGCGCCATCTCAGCGAGAGTCAGCAACCCAGCATCCTCCCACTCGTCCTCGGTCCACTCTTCGACCGGCGGGAACTTGTCCATGTCGAGGACATCGAAGTTCACCAGCTCGAGTCGAGGGTCCACGGTCTTCGGCTTCGCCATCGTTCCTCAACTCCGCAATCCTGACCAATTCTAGCCGCTCAGACTACCCTGCAACCCATGGGAGCAGCCCATGAGTGAGTCCTACGGCGCCACCCTCGATGAGCGTGAAGCTCTGATTGATGCCGCCCGATCGATTGCGCCGCGGATCCGCGAGGCCTCTGACGAAATCGAAGCCGCTCGCCAACTGCCGACACATGTCGTCCAACTGCTCAAAGACGCCGGTGCATTTGCCCTGCTCCAACCGCGCTGGCTCGGCGGTCACGACGCAGACCCCGTTACCCAGATCCTGTTCATTGAAGAGATCGCGAAAGCCGACACGTCAGCCGCCTGGTGCGTGATGATTGGCTGCGACAGCGGCCTCCTTAGTCGCGAGCTGAATCCAGAAGTGGCGCGCTCGATGTTCGCCGACATCAACTCCGCGACCTGCGGGGCTGCGTTCCCGCCGGGGACGGCCGTCCGTGTCGATGGCGGATACCTGGCCACTGGTCGCTGGCCGTACTTCAGCGGCGTGACCCACGCCGACTGGGTCCAGTTCAGTTGCAAAGTGATTCGTGACGAGACGTCACAGGTGATTCGCGACGACACTGCTGTGGGAGACCATCCGGCCTACATCCGACTCGTCGCGCCTCAGAGCGACGTCACCGTGCTTGACACCTGGCGCACAACCGGTATGCGCGGGACTGGCAGCCACGATGTCGAAATCACCGACCTGTTCATCCCCGACGAACGCAGCATTCTCCCGCGTCCGTCGCAGCGCTCCGTCCCTGGCGAGCCCTTGCGCCACCCAGCCTGGCTGTTGCCCAAGCACCTCGGCGTGCCACTGGGATTGGTACAGGCAGCGCATGCAGAGGTAGTGGAGCTTGCCAGAAACCGCGTCGCTGTGCGTGGCGCGTTACGAGACGACGCCCTCACCCAATCGACGATCGGTGAGACGGCAGCACGAATCGCCGCCTGCCGTGCCTACGCGCTGTCTGCCGCCGACACCGCCTGGCAGGAGGTCTGCACGACCGGCGAGCTGTCCGACATCAACCGAGCACAGCTTCGACTGGCGATTACGTTCGTTCATCGCGAGAGCGTCAAGATCGTCGAGCAGCTCTATTCGATCGCTGGCTCGTCGTCGCTGCACACGGAGCGCTCGACCCTCGACCGGCGCCTCCGCGATATGCACGCCATGAACCAACACGTCGTGCTGGGCGCGTCCAACTACGCCGCTGCAGGCCGACTACTGCTCGGTCAGGAGCCCGACGCGCCGTTCTGGTAGCGCCCCTGCCTAGCTTCGGTACATGGGCGCCATGTAGAACCAGACCGGCTGAGGCGCTCCTTGGGCTTGTAGCGCCTTCCTGACAGAAAGGAGCAGCTTGCCCGCTTCGGTCTGCTCGAAGAACCAGGATTCCGCTTGACCGCCGCCGGCATTGGGCGCGCCGGCCAGTTCCAGCGCGGCTTCCTCGTAGTACGCACGAATATCATTCGCGACCGCCGTCGTGTGTCCACCCGGGATTCCAGCCGACTTCCAGGGTGTCCCGTCAACGATGCGCTGCAGTACGTCTAGCGCGCCCGGAACACCGTCGGGATCGACCGCCATGCCAACCTCGCTCACGCCGCGACGTGCCAGCGCGCGGTCGTACGCCTTACGCAAGCCACGTGCTTCATCGACGGCCGGCGCCAGCTCCGGATCGAATCGCGGTGGTACGGAGCAGCTCAAGGAATCCTCGCCGCCAATGATCTCCTCGGGATGGTCTTCCAACACCGGTCCCGTTTCCTGCTCCAATAGCGAGAACGCTCGGCTTAGCACGTCGTGCTGGAACTCGGGATCATTCGGCTTTCCGACAGGACGCCCGAGCGGGAATTCGCAGTGCAAGACGCGCGGCGGACGCATCCGCTCAGCGACCGAGCGGATCGCCGAGATCGTCACCGTCGACAGGCCCGCTGCCTCGAACACGTGGGCGAGCGTACACACGGTACGCGTGCAGAGCGGTCAAACCGGGGTCAGGAAAACCACGTCCACGCCGTCGGCCTTGAGCGCCGCTGCACACGCAGGACCAGAGTCGTGCCGAATCGTGGCGACATCGTCGGGCTGATTGCCGGCAAATGAGTAGTGCTTCGAGGCCACCGAACCAATCACGCCCTGCTCCACCAGCTCGTCCAGCCGGGCTAATGGATAGACGACGTTGTAGTCGATTCCAAACGCAGAGCGGTCGAAGTTTGGGCTCCAGTGACCCATCACCAACTGTCGCTCTTCATGATCAAGCGCACGATAGCTCGCGTCGTTCACCGTGAACGCCTCGCCGTCGCGCGGATGCAGCGCCGCCGACGTCACGACGGCCACCCGCGCGTCAGCCAGTGGCGGCGGGGTAGTCCAGGCCGTCTCGGCGAACTCAGGAACTGGCAGTTGGGCAATCTGTTTCCGGATGAAGGCGTCACCCTGGAGTTCTTCGGCCATCGTTGATTTCCTTACGTTCGGTCTGAAGTCGCCAGCATGTTGACCATACCGGCGAGAGTCGCAGCGTCCCTATTGTTGCAGCACCTGTACAACAGCGGGACTACCAGGTGTCGATGTTCGGTCGTCGTCCTCGACGAATCGGCTCAGGATTCTCGCAAGCCATCAGGCCACGGACGATCCACCGGCGAGTCTCGGCCGGATCAATCACGCCATCATTCTCATGTACCGATGCCGAGTTAATCGCGTTGCCTCTCCAGTAGGCCCCGGCGACCAACTCCTCGTATCTCGCGGCACGTTCTTCAATGTCCTCAATCGCAGCCAACTCAGCTCGATTCCCCAGCCGGATTGCGGCCTCCAGGTTCATCCCGCCCAGCTCTGCCGTCGGCCAGGCCAGGGCGAATAGCGGCGCGCGTGAACTACCGGTCATCATCGCCTGCGCCGCCAGGCCATAGGATTTGCGCAGGATGATCGTGAATCGCGGCGACTGCGCATTGGCCAGTGTCACGAAGACGTTGTTGCACTTGCGCGCCAAACCAGTGCGCTCGATGTCGGGACCAACCATCATGCCGGTGGTGTCGACCAGGACGAGAATGGGGATGTTGAAGCAGTCGCAGAGCTGCGCAAAGCGACAGAGCTTGTCTGCGCCATCACTATCGACTGCCCCGCCAAGATGCTCATTGTTGTTCGCAATCACGCCGATCGGATGACCTTCAATCCGAATCAGTGAGGTGATGATCCCCACGCCGAATTCGCCGCGCAGCTCGAGCACCGAGTCGATATCGGCCATCTGCTCGATCACCTTGCGCACGCTGAACGGCCGCTTGCGATTCTCTGGGATGGCGTGCCTCAATAGGCGCTGATCGACGCAATCCCAACTTGGAATCGAGCCCTGGAAGTAGGACAGGTACTGCTTCGCCGTGTCGATCGCCTCATATTCGTCGTCAACCAGGATGTCGACGCTGCCCGCCGGTCCGAGGTCCGACATGGGACCGATTTCTTCCGGCGTGAACAGACCAAGTCCGCCTCCCTCAATCGTTGCTGGTCCGCCCATGCCGATGTTGGCGTCACGGGTGGCGATGATGCAGTCGGTGATGCCCAGGATCGACGCATTTCCGGCGAACGTGCGACCAGCGGTGATCCCAATCATCGGCACCGTACCGCTGATCCTCGCCATCATGTCGTAGGTCGGGACCCACTGTCCTGCTGCAGAGATATCAGAGAAATCGGTATCACCCGAGCGTCCGCCTGCGCCCTCGGCCCAGATGATCAGTGGGGTCGCCTGTTCATCGGCGAACTTGATCACGCGGTCGGTCTTCTGGTGGCCCATCATCCCTTGAGTGCCGGCCCAGACGGTCTCGTCGTACATCGCGACCAGCGTGGTCGCCCGGTGCTCGTCGAACAGATTCCTGTTGACCGTGCCAATACCGGTGATCATCCCGTCTGCAGGAGCACGGACACGCATCTCTTCTCTGGACATGATTCGATGGCGAGCCGGCAGCACCAACTCGCCCATCTCGACCCAGCTACCCGGATCGACCAGGTCGGCCAGACTTTCTCGCTGCGTCCGCTTGCCCTTGGCGTGTCGCCGCTCGACCAGCTCCTGACGATTCTCGTCCTTGCCCGCTGCGAGCTCGTCGAACAGCTTCTGTAGATCGGGCCGGATGTAGTCGAGGTCGATCTCCTCGACCTCTTCCTCGATAGCTTCGCCTACGTCCGCCAACTCCATGAACGCCAACGGATGTCCCTCATAGACGACATCGCCAACCGAGACCGTCAACTGGCGCAGGTATCCACCCACATCCGAGTTGATCACGTGCTCCATCTTCATCGAGTCCATCACAAACATCTGCTGGCCCACGCGAACTGCGTCACCCTCCTCAACCAGGATCTGGATGATCGTGCCCTGCAGCGGCGACGGCACCGGCTCCGTACCGGGTGGGCCAACGATGTTCGGGGCCGGCTGTGTGCCCGGCGTCATGGCCGCGACGCCTTGCTGTGCCCGAGTTCCCGAACCTTCGCGGAAGTAGTTCAGACCGGCCAGCGGATCGCGAGTATCGAGCTGCGCTCCGGCCAGGCCAACCTCGATCTCGTTCGAGCTGTTGGCCGAGGTTGCCACCATCTCAGGTACCACCGCGAGTTCGGCCACATGATCATCGACCCAGCGCGTATAGATATCTCCAGCCGCAAAGTCATTGTGGCCCAGGGATTGACGCAGAAACGTGAGATTGGCTTCGACGCCTTCAATCCGAAACTCTTCCAGGGCGCGCAGGCTGCGTCTGATCACATCAGCGAAGTCCGACGATGCGGAGTACGCAATCACCTTGGCCAACAGGGAATCGAAGTTGGGATTGGTCGTGTAGCCCGGGAAGCCGTACGTGTCGACCCGAACGCCAGGACCCGAGGGCGGTTCGAACGTCGTCAGCATGCCGCCGGAAGGGCGCACGTCTCCGTTCGGTTCCATGCGCTCCATGTTGACTCTTGACTGGATCGCGAAACCGCGCGCTGCTGGGACGTCCGATTGCGATAGTCCGACCTCAGCCAGCGACTCGCCGCCGGCAATACGAAGCTGGGCGCGCACCAGGTCGACGCCGGTCACTTCTTCGGTCACCGTGTGCTCGACCTGCAATCGAGGATTCGCCTCGATGAACGCCATGTCGGATTCGTCCTCAGCGTTGACGAGGAACTCAAACGTGCCCAGGCTGCGGTAGTCGTCTGATGAAGCCAGGCGAACTGCGGCTGAGGTCAGCCGATCGCGTGTTTCCTGCGAGATGGATGGGCTCGGCGCCCACTCGACGACCTTCTGGTGTCGGCGTTGGAGGCTGCACTCACGTTCACCCAGATGTGAAACTGAGCCGGAGCCGTCGCCGATGATCTGCACCTCCACGTGCCGCGCCCTGGTCATCAGACGCTCGACCAACAAATCACCATTACCGAATGCGGTGGCAGCCTCCGACTGACAGCGCTCAAAAGCCTCTGCAATGTCATCCGCTGCCATGACGACCCGCATACCTCGGCCGCCGCCGCCAGCAATCGCCTTGAGCACCATCGCGCCGTCGCCGCCCAATGAGTGAAAGAAACTTGTCGCGCCATCGATGTCCACCGGCGCCTGCGTGCCGGGAAGTACGGGAACGTCCAGCTCAACTGCCAGTGCGCGAGCGCGCGCCTTGTCGCCAAACAGCTCAAGCGACACCGGAGTCGGGCCGACAAACGTGATCCCAACTTCCTCGCAGTGTCGAGACAACTCCGCACTCTCGGCGAGGAATCCATAGCCGGGGTGCAACGCGTCACAGCCAGCCTCAAGTGCGGCGCCAACGACGGACTCGACATCGAGATACGCCCGCGCACCCGTGCCGTCCAGTGCGACCGCTTCGTCGGCCAATCGAACGTGCAGTGATTGCGCGTCGTCGTGGGAATGAATCCCAACAGAGCCAATGCCCAGCTCTCGTGCAGCACGGACAATCCGAATCGCAATCTCGCCGCGATTCGCGATCAACAACTTCTCGATGGGCATGGTGGTTCCTCCGTCGGAAGTGAGGGTAGTGCCACGCCCATCGCTTGCCGCTACCCAGCTGTCGGCAGACCTAATCGTTGGGTAGTGAAGTGAGCCGAACGTGCCCTTCATCGACCACCGCGAAGAGCCCGCTCCAGTCGCTGCGACCTTGCACTGCGGCAACTAGCGACTCAGTGCGCGTGCGGCGAGAGCTGCGAGCTCGCAGGAGAATCACTCCGCTTGGTGCAGGTAATCCCCCGACGAACACGAGATCTCCAAAGCCCTTGTCAGCTGTGACGAGCACTCGGCTTTCGGACGAGGCTCGCTCGAGCACGGCTTCGTCTGGGATTCCTGGCGAATCTTCCTTGATCCAGGCGACATCGTGGCCGAGTTCTCGTAGAGCGGCGACCGCCACCGGCCACAGATTCTCATCTGCCAGTATGCGCACGATGCTAGGAGTCGGAGTGCGCCAAGGCGGGCTCGCTTACGCGTTCACTGGCGTAGTGGAGACAGGCAAGCACGTCTGCGCGAGTGATGTGGTCCCATGATTCAAGTATCTCTTCCATGGTCCACTCATCTGCCAGGAGCTGAACGATAAACTCAACAGATAGGCGAGTCCCCTTGATCACGGGCTTGCCCACCAGGACTTCGGGGTTTTGCTCGATCCGATCACGCCAGCACATGACTCGCCGTCTCTCCTCTATCAGTTGACAGCGTAACCGGATTCGCGGCGCAGCTAGAAGGTGAATGCGTCCACTTGCTCGCAAGCGTTTGCGATGTATGCATCGAGTCCTCTCCGGCGACCTAGCTCCGGCCGTTCCCACTGCCAGCTAATCAGCACCAGGCGCCGAATCAGCAGGAACAACGGCAACAGCGACAGCGCTTCATCACTGAACGCTCGCAACTCGCGATATCCGGCGACCAGCGAGTCGGTGATGGCACCGAAGTATGGCAGATCATCCAGGCCGAACAAAACGACGGCGAGATCGTATTGATGCCAGCCGAATCCGGCATCGTCAAAGTCGAAGGCCTGCAAGACGCCCGACGGATCGATCATGATGTTGTGCGCATGCAAGTCGGCGTGAATCATCGAGTACGTGCCGCGATCCTTGCCATATTCGGTCAACACTTCGCCGATGCCGTCACGAGCCTTGGCCAGCACCTCGCGCTGAGCAAGTGTCAGCGGTGGAAGGTCCCAGAACCGACCCCAGAACGGCGTTTCACCGACGTAACCGGGGACATCGAACGCGTGACGTGTAAAGCCGGCCGGAGGGTTCCATTCACTGGCTTGATTGTTCATGGCCGCGATCACGCGACCAATCTGCCGAAAGTGCTCTACAATCTTCGACTCATCCTGCTCGGCCTCGATCACCGAACTGAGCAAGACGCCGTCGAGCCAGTTGACCAGTCCCACCGCACGGGTAGACCCCCCATCCGGTGTCGGAATCGTCGCATAGCCCGGACCTTCGAGCGTCCGTACGCCGACCGGCACATGTATCCCAGCATCGTTGAGCGCCTGCGTCCAGATCAACTCCGACTCAAGCTCGGGCAACGTGTGATAGCCGGGCCGATGGATTCGCAGCGCGTACTGTCGACCATTGGGCATATCGAGCCTGAAGACTGTGTTCTCGCTGCGCGAGACCAGCTCAATCGCTTCAGGCTTGAGACCCCAGTGGGGCAGTGATTGCTCCGCGATCGCATGCAGATCGGCATCGCTGAGATTGGTTGGCTCTGGCATTGAGTCAGGACGATCAGGTCGGAGCGGCGATCGCCGCTTCGAACGCTTCCAGGAACATGTCGGCCTGCTCTCGCTTGAGCACCAGCGGCGGACGCACCTTGAGCACGTTGCCGTGCTCACCGGCTCGACCCATCAGGAATCCCGCCTCGCGCAGGCGGTTGACGATCACGTCCGCGCCCGTAGGATCGGGTTCCTTGCTCTCGCGATCCTTGACCCATTCCATGCCGATGAACAGTCCATGGCCACGCACGTCAGACATCGGCTCGCAGCCCTCTTGCAACGAGCGTAGGTTCTCGATCAGGTATCCACCGACATCCGCGACGCTCGCAACCAGTCCTTCGCTTTCAATCACCTCCAGTACCGCCTGACCGACCGCGGCCTGGAGTGGACTCGATGCGAACGTGTTGAAGTAGCGCGTCCGTTGACGGAACGTATCAACCATCTCCTGCGAGGCGACGACACCGGCCAGTGGAAGACCGTTCCCCATCGGCTTGCCCATGCTCACGATGTCCGGCTTGATCCCGGTGGTCTCGTAGCCCCACCAGTTGCCAGACCGCGCGAAGCCCGCCTGCACCTCGTCACTGATGAACACACCACCGGCCGCGCGAACCATCTCGGCCGCACGACCCATAAATCCGGGCGGTATGTCCGGCAGACCTTCATTGGCAAGGATCGAGCACGCCATCATGCCAGCGAAGGAAACACCGTCCTCGGCAAAGCCATCGATTTCGGCCTGCAATCGAGCCAGGTACGCCTCCGTCAGGGCCTCGTCCTCAAGGCCTTCCTCGACTGGCCGGTAACGCTGCGGCACCGGAATCGAGCGGAATTCCGGCTCATTGTCGCCGCGCAGCCGCGAGAGCTTGCGTACCTCGGTCGAGTTGCCGTGATAGGCCGCTTGCGTATAGATCAGCCCACGACCACCGGTCGCCGCGCGAGCCATCAGGACCGCAACCTCATTCGCCTCGGTGCCGCTACAGGTGAAGACCGCCGTCGTCAGGTGATCGGCGTGCACCGAGGTCAGGTGCTCGGCGTAGTCGAGGATGCCCTCGTGCAGATAGCGCGAGTGCACATTCAGCGTCTCGGTCTGTCGCTGCATCGCCTCGACCACGCGCGGATGCGCATGGCCGACGCAGGGCACATTGTTGTACAGGTCGAGATATCGACGTCCGTCCGCGTCGTAGAGCCAGACGCCCTCGCCGCGCACAATGTGTACCGGGTCTTGATAGAACGTGGCGATGCCCGCGCCGAGTAGGCGCTTTCGGCGGGCCAGGAGTTCCGCAGTCGTTGAAGTAGTCATGCGCTGATTGTGAGCGCTCAACCCGACGGTTGCAAGCTGCGACGCCTAGACTCCGCCCAAACTCCAATGGTCTGAGTCCAACGGAGCGGAGGCGAACATGACCGACACAATCAGCACGACCCCTGGCGCCAAAATGATCTTCATGATCCGTCGTCGCGAAGACGCCTCGCGAGACGAGATGATCGCGCATTGGTACAAGAACCACATGCCAGGAGTGATCGAAGCTCAAGAGGCCGCTATCGCTGCCGGCAGAAGGCCGGCGCGCAAGTACCTGGTCACGCTGTTCAATGGCGAGCAAGGCGAACGCCCGCATCGGCCCACCTACGACGGCATGGCCCAGCTCTGGTTCGACAAACCGCTGCGCAAACCGGACGGCCCGATGTTCACCGAGCCTCGCGACACGTTCGATCAGAAAGTCGAACCGTTCGTGCCCTGGGCAACCACGGAACACGTCGTGATCGACGGGAGCGATGACTTGCCCGTCGTGCCGTTGACGCTGAACGAGCCATTTCCCACGACCCGCAGCAACCTGTACAAGGTGACGTTCCTGGTCACGGCCAAAGCCGGCGTCGACTGGAATGAGTTCTTTGGCGTCTGGCTCGAGGCCCACGCACCCAACGTACGCGAGACCATGAACAAGATCGGCGGCCTCCGCTACGTGGTCAGTCACAGCATCGATCCCGACGACGAACCTTACGCCGGCATGGCCGAACTTTACTTCCGCGACCCCTCCGGCTGGGACCGCTACGGAGAGACGATCACACCCGATGCATTTGGTCCCATGGTGGATCGGGAGTCTCTCACCTGGTTCGGGTCGGACACGCAGCTGATCGGCATCGCCTAGAAGAACACCGGCCGCTTCAGTTCCACCCTCGCTCCACGCCGCTGGAGAGTGGGGGTCGTATCAACGTTCTCCTCTGGGTAACGCTGGCCCAGGGTGAACAGGGTCCCAGTCTGGGTTCTGTCACCGCAAGTGTTGGCCAGAGCATCACATGGTCACGCCGGTGACGCATCATCAGAATCGCACCTCATGCAACACGTTCGACTTCCCTGTTCTCTTGCCGCCCCGAGCTGAATCAGGCTCCATCTACTATGAACTGACCCTGATCGCGAACACTCGCAGCAAGACCGGGATGTTGCAGGTATGCAATGAGTATGACTCAGATAGTCATTGCCACGCTCATGTTGTTCCTTGGCTCTACAGCGCTCAGCGCGACGGGCTTCGGAATAGGTATGGTAGCAATGCCCGGCCTATTGTTCGTTCTGGAGCCGCAGACCGCTGTAGTCGTCCTGAACACAGTTGCGCTGGCTATTGAAGCCTGGATCGTGATACAGGCTCGCAAGGACATCCCCTACAAGGATGTGTTGCCAGTAGTAGCGGCAGGCGCTCTTGGCGTGCCCATTGCTGTATACATCCTGACGTTTACTGACCCAAGTGTCATGCGGGTCGGGATCTCGATACTCGTTCTCCTGTTCGCTGCGCTTGCGCCGGTTAACTTTCAAAGGGACTTTCGATACTCAAGGATCGCCGGCGTAGTGACCGGATTTATCGTCGGAATTGTGCTTCCCGCATTTGGCGTTGGGGGCCCGCTTGTAACCCTCTACCTACTGACTCGAAACTGGGACAAGAGGTCTGTCAGGGCAGCGATGGCATTCTATCTGTTTGTACTAGATGTGTTTGGCGTAACGGGTTACGCTCTCGCCGGTCTTTACACTGTTGAGAGACTCACATTGATCGCACTGATGATAGTTCCCATGTTGGCTGGGCTGGCGCTTGGCGCAGTGCTTCTCCGACGAATGAGTGAGCGTGTGTTTCGTCGTGTCATCGTAGCAATCATCATCTCATCCAGCATATCGGTGTTAGTTGGAGAGCTGACAGGTCTCTGATAGAAGCAAAAGAGTGCCGCAGCGTCCGCGAGTTATTCGCCGGCTGCTGAGAAGTCGTGCAGGTCGCAAATCTCCTTAACCCGCTCCGCAGTTGGAGATGCAGCCCTCTAGCTGGTTGACCTCTGTCTCTTCATCCTCAAGGGATGGGAGGTATCGTGCGGAACATGGAGTAGACCATGACCGACAACCTCGCCTACGCGACCATCGAAGAACTCGCCCCACGCATCGCCTCGGGCGACCTTTCGCCCGTCGAGCTGACTCAGATGCAACTCGACCGCATCGAAGCCGCTGACGACAGGCTCAAGAGCTATGCCACCGTCATGGCTGACTCCGCTTTGGCGGAGGCTCAGCGGGCCTCAGAGGAGATCGCAGCAGGCAACTATCGAGGTCCGCTGCACGGTGTGCCCATCGCCGTCAAGGACCTTTGCTACACGACTGGCGTCCGCACCATGGGCGGCACGAAGGTGCTTGAGGACTTCGTTCCCGACTTCGACTCCACTGTCGTTGCTCGGTTCAAGGAAGCCGGCGCAGTACTGCTGGGCAAGCTCAACCTGACCGAAGGCGCGATGGCCGGTTACAACCGCGCCCGACAGGTGCCGGTCAATCCCTGGGCATCCGACCGCTGGACCGGCGTCTCTTCCAGCGGCTCCGGCGTCGCCACGGCTGCCGGACTCTGCTACGCATCTCTCGGCAGCGACACCGGCGGATCGATCCGCGGACCATCGGCGTCCTGCGGGATCGTCGGACTCAAGCCAACCTGGGGACGCGTCAGCCGTTACGGCGTGCTCGACCTGGCCCAGTCCCTCGACCACGTCGGACCAATGTGCCGCTCGACCTGGGATTGTGCAGCCACATTCGAAGTCATCGCGGGCAACGACCCCAACGATCCAACCACGCTGCCAGAACCCGCACCCGCCATGCTCGACGGCATCGACCGCGGTGTCGCCGGGATGCGGATCGGCTACGACCGGCGCTACGCGACTGAAGACGTGATTCCACCGATCGCGGAAGCAGTCGCTGCATCGGTCGAGACCCTAGCGTCGCTGGGCGCCGAGATTGTCGACGTCGAACTGCCCGATTTCGGAACCTACATGCCCGACTGGCCGACACTCTGCTCGGTCGAGGCGCTGTACGCGCACCTCGACAACTACCCCAGCCGCGCCAGCGACTACGGCAACTGGTTCGGTGCCTGGCTGGAGCTGGGATCATCGATCAGCGCCACCGAGTACGCAGCCGCCTGCATTCGGCGTGAAGAACTGCGAGGCTTGCTCGCACGATGCTTCGCCGACATCGACATGCTCGCCTGTCCTGCTCAGGGCACGCTGCCGCATCAGGTGACCGAAGACATGATGTACGACGACACGCCGGGCGAGTTCCAGTGGTCGCGCCTGCAGTACACCGCGCCCTGGGACATGAACCGAGCGCCAACCCTGACTCTGCCCAACGGCTGGGGTGAGCACGGGCTGCCAATCGCACTGCAACTCGTCGGACCGCTGGGAAGCGAAAAAGCCCTCTGCCGAGCTGGCTACGCGTTTGAGCAGGCCACAGACTTCATGCGCAACCCGGACGTTTAGGAGTCCGTCGAGCCTGTCCTGTCCAGACTTCGTCATACCCGCGCTTGCCGCGGGTATCTCGTCGCAACGAGCACTTCGTCCTTATGCCCGCTCGATTGCGCTGACGACAAGACCTAGCCGCGACGCAGCGTCTCTGCAGAACTCAGCGAGATTCCCGAGGCAAGCTCGGGAATGACGGATTCTCAGAACGGCAACCTGCCCTAGTAATCCGTCGACTCGCCGCGATCCCGCTGCGCTTTGCGCTCGTTCATAAACTCGCGCATCCCGACCCGGCTGTCGGGCGGCGGTGGCGCCATCCTGAGCCATGAATTGAGACTCGTCGTGTAGCGGAACTGCGCACCCCAGCCCATCATGTCCGCCTGTGTGTGCCACATTTCCTTCTTTGTCAGCAAGCTGGCGAGCGGCGCTTCAGCGACACTCGCTGCCATCTCACGGACGGTCTCGTCCAACTCGTCGGCCGGCACACTGCGTGTGACCAGGCCCCACTCCTCCGCCTCTTTGCCTGATAGCACGCGACCGGTGAAGAGCATGTCGTTGGCTCGTCGCGGTCCGACGAGGTAGCTCCAGAACGGGATCGAGCTGGCCCCGCCCATACGCATGAAGGGCTCGCCGATCTTCGCTTCATCGGCCGCCACGACGAGGTCGCAGAGCATCGAGATGTACATGCCGCCGGCGATTGCATGCCCGTGGATCTGCGCGATGATCACCTTCGGGTTGTCCCAGATCGCCTCATAGATCCCGCGCATGATCCGCTGATGCTTGTGTCCGTTGACGATGTTCCACTCGGTCCCGCCGTCGGGCGGATTGATGTAGGGACTGCCGTCGATGTCATAGCCAGCGCTGAATGCTGGCCCGTTGGCGCGAAGGATCGCAACCTTCAGCGAATCGTCATCGGCGACGACATTGAGCGCCGCAAGCAGGTCGTCCAGCAGAGCGTGGTTGAGCGCGTTGCGCTTCTCCGGGCGATCCATGGTGATCGTGGCGATCGGACCGTCGGTCTCAAACTCGATTGCGGTGTAAGTCATCTGCTGCCTCCACATTCTGCGTCAGGTTGAGACTAGGACAAGGCCAGCGATGCGGCTACATCGGCTCAATCCGAGTGACTGTTCCCGGCCGATCAATGTCGCGGTCAAAGGATGCGACTGCGCCGACCCCTGTGCGCTCAGCCAGGGCAACCAGGTAGGCGTCGGCGAAGTCGAGGCGATGTATCTCGTACAAGTCAACAGAGCGTACCAGCAGGTCCAGGTCGACGACTCGAATCCCCGGGGACGTAATCGTCGTACGCAACTCGTCAGCGACCCGCACCCGGCTGAACTTGTAGAAGGAGGCCAATACGTAGGCAACCTCAGCCACGATGAGGTCTGGAAGGAGAAGAGGCTCCCCGCGCTCCAGGTATCTCGTCGCTCGGGAGGCGAGATCAGGAGGATCACCGGTCAGGTGGCGAACGATGACGTTGGTGTCAACAAAGGTTGTCACGTTCGATCGGATGCTCTCTCGCGATCAGACGCTCTCATGCGTTCGACTCTCTCTTTCGCTCTCACGCGCCTGGTCTCTTCAATGATCTTCTTCCATGGCGTGCCTCGTTTCTCTAAGGGAATCTCAACAGCGCCAGAGATTTCCATAAGATCGGGTACGCGCCGAATGGTCGTCTGCCCGTCGGCAACTCTGAACAGAACGGTGTCGCCCTGTTTCAATCCAAGCACCTTCCGAACGGCTTGAGGAATCGTGATTTGACCCTTGCTGCTCACGCGTGCAATAGCGTCCATGCCATCCTCCTTACTCTGTCAATGAAGTAAGGATACCGCACCTGGCTCAGGTCATGTCGTGGATTTGCTGGCCTCGGTCGTAGTGTGCCGCCGGTAGCGCGCGGCCCGGACCGATCAAACGCAGCGCCTTCGCCAGCCATTCCCGAGTATCGGCTGGCGTGATCATCTCCGAGACAATGCCCAGATCGGCCGCCTCCCACGGATCGTCCGCCGGCGGCGATTCGGGGTCCCGTGCCAGGTATCCCGGACTCTCGGTTACACCGATCCGGCCCGACGGCCAACACCAGAGCATGTCAAACCCGGTGCCAAGACCACCCAGGACAAAGTCGCCGAGCAGATAGCCCCAACCGGTAACAATCGTGATCTTCGCAGCATGCGATCCGCGCAATGATTCCACCGCTCTCGCCGCGGCGTGCATGAACTCGGGAGTCGCCGCGTCGGCCGGGTCGTAGCCCAATGTGTTCTGCGTCGAAATGAACGGAATCTGGTAGTCAGCGCTCCAGGACGCCGCTTTTGCGATCCGCTTCATGTCCACCGTCGTGAGCGCCGAGCGTGACTCTCCTCCGGTTAGTGCAAACACGACCGGGAAGCCCTCGATCCGCCCGAGCCCAACCACACATGCTGTGTCAAGATCACTCAGCAGCAAGGAGCCTTCACCATCGAAGATTGACTCGAACTGTTCCTCCAGGGTCGCGTCCATGTATTCGTCAAGCAGAATGTTCGACGGTCCGGCGGGATTGTGCGTCAGCGGCTCGAGCGGCGTGTCGAGCTCCTCGGGCAGCGTGCCCAGGAACCGCTGAGCAGCGGCGATGGCTTCGGCGTCGCTCTCCATGACCACGTCGGCGACCGAGTCCGGCGCTCCATCCAATGCGCCAAACCGCGCATGAACGGTGGCGACCAGCAAGTCCGAGCGCACCGCCAGCGATCCGTTCTGACCGGCGCAGAGACCGCAGGCAACCGTCACAAACGGCGCTTCTCGCTCGGCCACATCGCGGGCAGGCGCTTGATCGGCGACCCGGCCGAGCAAGTAGCCGCTATGCATGTCGAACTCGGGCGATTCTTCCGCTGTCCCGTCGGCCAGGTAGATCAATGGCAGACGACGATAGATCGCGCTGGAGATCATCCGATTGCGCTTGTTCTTGCCGACCTGCGCATCGGTGCGAGCCAACGCCACCGGATCCTCGGCCAGAACTACGACACGTCGCCCACCAACTTCGGCGTAGCCGGTGATCACGCCGTCGGCGGGAGTGTCCTCTGCGGCGTCGCGGTGCTGACTCTTGGCAAACGCGCCGATTTCGAGGAACGAGTCGTCGTCAACCAACGCCGCGATTCGCTCACGCGGCGTCAACTGACTGGGTTTGAGGTCGCGATCGCGGTCGAACGCGTCGATGTGGGCGCGTTCCTGCTCGACCCGTTCGATCCGCTCTGCCATCGACAGGTTCTTCTCAGGACTGAAGTGGCGCTCTCGTCGAGTGTTCATCTGCGTCCTCCCCGTCCTCGCCCACTTGAATTGCGGCGCAACGCTTCGAATGCCTGGATCACACGCGGGCGCGTCTCGACCGGATCGATGATGTTGTCGATCGTCGCCATCTGCGCCCCGCGCCAGGGATTCATGTTGCGACGGAACGGCTCAGCCAGTTCATCGAGCATCCGCCGATGATCGTCCGGTTCGGCCGCGGCCAGCGCCTTGCGATGAATCACCGCTGCGCCGCCCTCAGGACCCAGGTAGGCAATCTGCGTCGTCGGCCAGGAGAACGTGATCGCCTCCGGATCGCTGCAACCCATGATGAAATACCCCATCCCGATGCCCTTACCCAGCGTGACGCAGACAGTCGGCACCTCTGACTCCATCTTCTCCGAGATGTAGACGGTGGTCTCCGTAAGCAGACCTTTGTGCTCTTCTTCCTGCGTCGTCATGATTCCGGGAGTGTCACAGAACGTCAGCAACGGCAACGAGAACGTGCGCGCCGTCTTGACCATGCGCCGAGCCTTGATCAACGCGTTCATATCGATCGCGCCGCCGCGGACCTTCGGCTGATTGGCCATGATCGCAACCGTGTGGCCGTCAAGCCGAGCGAAACCCGTGACCAAGTTCATGCCGAACTCGGGCTGCCACTCAAAGAAGCTGTCCCGGTCGACGACTCGCTCAATGATCTTGCGCACCTCGTACGGTCGGTTCGGATACTTCGGCACTAGCGAGCGCAGCTCTTCGTCACAGCGGTCCCTTGGATCACCGCTCATGATTCTCGGCGCAGATTCAAAGGCATGCCCCGGTAGATAGGAGAAACACTTCCGCAGCGTCTCCATCGCTTCCGCCTCATCTTCAGCCCGCCGGCAGATCTGACCAGTCAGCTTCGTGTGGACGTCAACGCCGCCCATTTCGTAGAGATCGGGACGCTTGCCCGTCGCAAATTCGATGATGAACGGACTGACGAATGTCGCCGTCGCACGTGGCGTCATCACCGAGAAGTCGGCCACCGACGCCGCCCAGGGAGCAAACGAGTTGCCCAGGATCGCGGTGAACACACCGCCGCGACGAGGCACGCTGGAGCGCGAGCCGACATTCTGACCACCGACCGCAGAGAAACCCGAGGACATGATGTGGTCCTCGATCTGTCCGCCCGCGCCCTGGAACAGATAGAACATCGGCAGCGCTGCCTTGTCGACGATGTGCCCCACAGCGCGCATGTTGACGCGAGAACGCAGGTTGTATGCGCTCGCGCCGCCTGAGTTGTCGTGCGCCTTGTAGAGCACCGGACGACCGTGGATCTCGCCGAAGCCCAGGCGCAAAGGCGTCGGTCCCAGGCCGTTGCTAAACGCCCACTCGCTGCCCGGATCGAGCAACAGCTTGATTCGCTCGTTGGCGGTCAGCAGTCCGCGCTCGTGCGCCCGTTCTTCGGCAGCGGGATTGGGTGCAAAGAATGCGGCACGCCGCCGCCGAAGCTCGGCGAGGTGTTCGAGGTCTGCAGTTGTCTTCATGGTTGCCCAGTATGACGTATCGATCGCAGCGACCACGGTGAGCACATGAACTCATCCGACCATTACAGACGATCAGAAGCTAGATGTCGTCGAGAGTGAGAGGTTGTGGCTGGCTGCCGTCGATGTCGGTGAAACCAAAGTGCAACGCGAGATCGGCGCTTGTCAGTCGCTGTCCGCTGCGCTCTAGAACAGAAGGATCGGCGGCCAGTGAAGCTATGGCTCGCCCAGTGAACTGAGGCGATTCGGAGTTGCTCAGATCGAGGAAGTCGCTCGACTGCATCACCGCTTCCGTCCGCACCAGTCCGGGGTAAAGCGAGACGACCGCGATCCCGTGTTCGCGCAATTCCCGGGCGCTATCCGCAGTCAGCTTGTCGGTCGCAGCCTTGGACATCCCGTACAGCACATTGCCGCTGTACTTCTGCGCCGCCCAGAACGAGACATTCACAATCAAACCGCGGCCCGCTGCGAGCATGATCCGCACAGCATGCGCGCTCGCCACGAAATGCGCGCGAACGCCGGCATCAAACATCGCGTCCCAGCGCCGCAGCGGTTGTTTCCAGAATGGCCGCACCCAGGTGAACTCACCGTTCTCTACCATTCCCTCGTAGCCGCCCCAGACGTTGTTGACCAACACATCTAGCGAGCCACTCTGGTCTGCGATCTGCGCGAATGCTCGCGACACTTCGGCGTCTACCGTGTGGTCGCAGCGGACCGGAGTGATCTTGCCAACCACGTCAGAAGACAGCGAGAAGTGGGTCTCCATGACGCTGCGCCCGGTCACATAGACCTGTGCGCCCGCCGCTGCGAGCGCCTCTGCAATGCCTTTGCCTACGCCGCGACTCCCGCCCGTGACGAGCGCAACCTGATCAACGAGTAATGGAGCGATCACGGCTGGATCAGCCGTTGACACCAGTTCCCCAATCGATCGCATTCTTGAGCAACTGCTCGTAAGCATCGGTCTCCCACGGACCGCGGAAACGCAGCGGCACCACGCCGTCGGG
The DNA here is from genome assembly GCA_002239025.1 of Chloroflexi bacterium bin125. GTDB lineage: Bacteria > Chloroflexota > Dehalococcoidia > Bin125 > Bin125 > Bin125. The sequence continues at coordinate 98,662 of MPNM01000009.1, forward strand.
TGCGATGCTTTCATGCACGGACCGCTGACCGTTGGTCAGGGGCGTGTGACAGTGTCCTGGCGAGATGTACGCCACTTCGCCTTCGCCGACTTTGCGCGCGAAACCCAGCGCATGCGACTTGCCGTCGGGCAGCAGTGACAGGTCGCCGCCATAGATCTCGTCGACGTACGGCGGAGAGTCGATGTCTTCCGTGGTCAGCAGCACCTGCGTGTCTGAGTGGAGGACCTCCACCATGTAGGGCTCATCCTGGACCGGGAAGCTGGTCGGCAAGTTGTAGGTCAACGGGTGATTGTGGTCCTGGACCTTGACGTCCATCTCGCGGATCGGCGGATGCGTCATGAAGAACCCGCCCAGCGCCTCGTGATAGTCCATCTTGACCAGCCGACGCCGACCATCTTCGCGGCCGATCCGCTCCGCCTTGCCGCCCGACGACCCGTGCAGCGCCAGCCAGCGACCGCCGTCGCCGACCCAGTCACGGATCACGCCGGTCTGGTACTCGTCGGCGAACGGTCCGGCCACGTAACAGATCAGCAGATGCGCATCACGGATCCACTTGTGGCAGTCCGTGAAGTCGCTGCTGACAGTCGTGTGGACATCCTCGTTCGACTGCAACGCCATCAAAATGCGCATCCGCGCATAGTCAATGTCGTGCCCCGCATGCTTACCCGGAGGAAATCCCCCAGCAACGACATGGACGCGAATTGGTGTACTCATCGGACGCTCCCTCGATCAACTCAACTTGCAGCGATGCTAGCGCCAGCGAACACTAGCCTGCCCAGAGCACAAGAGCGGCAAGAGGAGCAAACACCATGGAACCACTGCAACCGATGGCCGAAGCGATCGCCGGACTGCTCCGCGAGCGAGGTGAAACCGTCGCCATTTGCGAGACCACCGCCGGCGGCCTGGTCTCCGCCGCACTGCTCTCGATCCCCGGCGCATCGCGCTACTATGCCGGCGCCGCCGTCACGTACACAGGAGTCGCGCGCTCTGCCTTCACCGGGATCAGTCTCGACGACTACCCGGGAGTCCGCTCCAGCAGCGAGCCCTACGCCAAAATCATCGCCGAGACCATCCGCGAGCGCCTGGACGCGACCTGGGGCATCGGAGAAACCGGTGCCGCCGGCCCTGGAGGCAACGTCTACGGAGATGCCTCAGGCCACACCTGCATCGCCATCGCCGGCCCGACCGAATACGTCGAGACACTAGAAACCGGACTCGAAGACCGAGAAGAAAACATGTGGTTGTTCACTAAGCGAACGCTGGAAGTGTTCGAGGCGGTGCTGCGTGAGGCGTCCGACTGAAACACATAGATCCCAGTCCCCGCTTCACGCGGGGACCCGCTCGGGCTCCTAGACGCCGTTGAGAACAGGTCCCCGCGTGAAGCGAGGACTGGAGCAAGGATCCTACCGAGACCCAGGCACAATCCCCCGCACCGATGTCTCAATGCTGAACAGGCTTGTCCCGGCTGTCATGAACAGCGTCGAGAAGTCGTCACCGCCGAAGGTCAGATTGGCTGCGTGCTCGTCCATCTCGAAGACGCCAAGGTACGTCCCATCTGCCGCGTGGGCCGAGACTCCACCCGCGCCCGTCGTCCACAACCGACCATCGCTGTCGACCTTCATCCCGTCCGGCGCGCCCAGTCGCTCGTCCTTCGACTGGTCGACGAACAGGACGCGGTCTCCGAGCGTGAGGTCGGCATTGACCTCGTAACGCCAGATCAGACTTTCCTGCGAGTCGCCGATGTAGAGCTGCGACTCATCAGGGGTCAATGCCAGGCCGTTGGGGTTGGAGAAGCCGCTCGGAGCGACCAGGCTGAGCGATCCGTCCGTGTCAATCCGGTAGACGCCGCGGAAGTCGAGCTCCGCCTGCTGACCCTCCTGACCAAAACGCGGCGTACGACCGGAATCCATGCCGTAGGCCGGGTCAGTGAAGAAGATTGCGCCGGAAGTGTGGATGACAAGGTCATTCGGGCTGTTGAGCTGCTTACCGTCCCACGAGTCGGCCAGCGAGGTTTCGCTTCCGGGCGAGCCGTAGGGCGCGCTCGACACGCGCCGTCCGCCATGCTCGCAGGCGAGCAGGTTGCCGTCGGCGTCGAGCGTCAGCCCGTTCGACCAGCCGCTTGGCTCGCGGTAGACCGCCGCCTCAGAGTCTCCCGGCCGCCAGATGTGCTGCCGGTTGCCGGGAATGTCGCTGAACACCAGCGCCCCACCAGCAGGCAAGTCCGCAGCAATCCAGATTGGTCCTTCGATGAAGCCGAACCCTCCACAGAGCCTGGTTTCCTCGCCGACCAGCAAGCCGGAGATTCCGTTGTCGTCTTCGATGCGCATCGTCAAATCCTGATCTAGTTCTCGTTCTCAGGGATGGTAGCCGCAGGCGCAGAACGAGCGGGCAATCGATCGGTGGCGTTCCAGATTCGATTCATAATCGGCCGGCCCTCGCCCGCAGGATCGACGAACTCAGGCCGATAGAACCAGGGCAACTGAGGCGAGTGCGCGCGAATCACCACCGGGCGAATCCGGTAACCAATCAGGCGGTCCTTGGTGAAACCCAGTTCCATCAGCATCCCCTGCGTCGTCGCGATTGACCAGTTCTGATCGAAGACGAAGTTGCCGAACGAGTAAGCCACGAGCTGGTCGCCGAAGTGCTCGATCGCCTGGACCCAATGGGGATGGTTACCAAACAGGAACGTCGCACCGGCGTCCATCGCGACCCCGGCCAGGTCTCGCTGATATGCGACCGGATCGGCGACGTACTCAACGCCCCAGTTGGCCCCAACCAGCACATGATCAGCGAGTTTGCTCGCGGCGCTGATATCTCTGCGGACATATTCCGCCACCAGCGGCGCCGTGCCGGGCTGATCCTCCTCGGCGTGATACCAGGGCGCGATGATGTCATAGCCCAGAAAGGCAAACGTCACATCGCCCTGCTCGGTGCGTACATTGACCAGCGCCGGCTCGCGCGCAGCCTGCAGACTTTCGCCGGCTCCTGCAGTAACGATCCCCAGTCCATGCAGGCGGTCGAGCGTCTCGTACAAGGCCGCCACTCCGGAGCAGCCACCCCAGCAGTCCATCATGTGATTGCCGATCGTCAGCACGACGTCGATCCCGGCATTGGCGATTGCCGGGGCAGCCCGGTGACTGCCGGTGAAGACCACGGTCTCGACGCACGGAGTCAGATCCTGAGTCTGAATCAGCGGATGCTCCAGCGGTGCGACCGCAATATCGGCATCAATCAGCACATCGCGGACGCCGTCGAACATCACCTCATAGTCGTTGAGATTTGCCATCACGTGATTCGAACAGCGCACCGGGATCAGCTCTCCGGTCATAGCCATACCGACAGGGTCGAACCGATCGGCCACCTGAGTTCGCCGCTCTGCGAGGCGTTGGACAGCCTCCTGCGGCGTCCGTGCGCGCACCCAGCGCACTTGACGCAGCGGAGACTGTCGCGCCGGGTCCTGGTACGGATCGTGCCCATTGACCGTCAATGCCAACACGCCGACCTCAAGCCGTTCCGGCTCAATCAGCGCGAACGCCCCGGGCGTTCTGGCCACTCGCTCTGTCAACTCATCCTCAGGTACGAACTCAACCGCTAGCTCGACAAACGGGATACCAAGCGCCTCACCGATCGCGCCTGCCTGCGAGATCGGAAGGATGACCGTGAGCGGTTGCTCGCTGCCGCCCAGCTCGGACCAATCCAGCACCTCACCACGAAGCACCCGCCGCACTTCTCCGAAGCTGAGATCCAGCACATCACGTCGTTGATCGGTAATCGCCGCCCATCGCCCGATGACAAGCATGCGCGAGCAGGGCATGGGCTCGACCGAGATCAGTTGCGCCTCTGCAGAGTCCTCTTCAACGCAGTCCAGAGGACTTGGAGACGTGATCACGGACGCGACGCCTGGCTCGGTCGTTGCCTCCAGCGCTGTGCCCAGCCCAGACGCCTGGCCAACAACCACAGCGAACAGCGAGGCGGCGAAGACGACCAGTAGCCGTCGAATCATGCTCATCTCGGATCGACCAGGCAGTAGATCTCGCCGCCAGCGGACCCGCTGACGGCTCAGAAACACACGCATTTGACCGTCTCCGGCCACCCCTGCACGACAGCCTAACCGCGACCGGACCTGTCTCGGTCATCGAACAGCCATTCGGTACATCACAGCCGATCCCTGGTGAGATGAAGTGCTACTCCTGCCATTCGTAAGCATTCACCAGGTTCATAACACCGTTATGATATTGATTATGACAAGTGATAGCCCTCACCCAATCCTGGTTGGCCTTGGTTGGTGCGTCGGGCAACTCGGTAAGCAAATCGGTAGGCGAGGTTGACCATGCTTGCCGGAGCAATCGCGCTGGCCGGACTGGTCTTGATGCTGAACTGGAATCTGCCGGTCAGCTCTCCACCTGCCGATCTCCTTCCTCCAGACACTCTGGTCGTCCGTCCGCTACACGAGGGCATCGTCGAGGTCGACTGGAACGACGTCGCAGGCGCCGACCGCTACTCGATGCAGGTCTGGCGTCCGACCGGTTGGACCGATACCGCCGATCCTCAACTGGGGATCAACGAGTCGCTAAGCGGATCGCGCGCGATTCTCGCCAACATGCCCAATGGCACCACGTTCGACACCTTCCGCGTCCGTGCCGGCATCTGCGGTCGCTGGTCAGAGTGGTCTCAGGCCGGCCGTCATCTATCGAGCTACGGCATGGACTGGCGGGGATACCCAGAGCCGACCAATGAAGTTGCAGGGGCTGAGGCGATCGACTCCAGGGTGATCTGGTCAGGCCATTTGTCGGTTGGCACGACCCAACGCCAACCGCACGACATGGGCTACTCGTCCGACGACAGCATTGGCTGGCTGGCGCCGAATGAGTTCACGCTCGAGGGCGTGCGCTACCGAGTCCTGCGCGCGCTGCAACGCGAGGAGGGGTTCTTCGTCGACTTGCAGGGAGAGGCTCCGTCGAGCTTCGAGTTCAGGTTGAGCGTGGAGAACGTGCAGGGTGAGCGAATCGCCGACCTGTCGTCGTGCGACAGCATCCGCGTGCGAGGCTCATCCGGCGAGCGGCTCCTCTGGCTCGGTGCGGATACCTCGTGGAAGGTAGGTTCGCTGGCCAGGCTGAGCATCAGCCGCGAGCAGCCGCTTGCGACGACCCAGGTTGACACGCTGCTCTGGCCAACTCCCAGGCTGACCGCCGACTTTGGGCGTGTACCGGAACAGCATTCTGGCGAAGAGTTCTCAGTCAACGTCCGTTTCAGCGAACCGGTCAGCTTTAGCGCCGACTCGATTGGCGTCACTTCCGGAGCCGTGACCTCGGTGACGCCGGTTGACGGCCAACCGAACACCTGGCGGGTCGGGATCACGCCGGACAGTCGGCGCAGTGTCCGCATCCGCCTGTTAGGCGCGGCGACCTGCGCCGACCCAACCGCCATTTGCACGCAGCAACACGTGCGGCTATCTGATCCGGTCGATTCGACCATCCCTGGTCCACCGATCACGGCGCGCTTCCTCGACGTGCCTGAACACCACAGTGGCCTCGAGCAGATCAAGTACCTGGTTGAGTTCAGCGAGCCGCTGCTGACCAGCACAAGAGACCTCAACGATCGAGCGTTCGACGCAGTCGGCGGTCAGATCACGACGATCCGCCGCGTCGACAGCCGCACGGATCTCTGGGAAGTCACGGCGGTCGCCGATTCCACCGATCCACTGCAGATCAACCTCAATCCGTCGATCGTCTGTCGAGGTTCACTCAGTGGCTGCACCGACGACCTGTTGCGCATCGCACAACCACAAGCACTAACAATCCCGCCGGCAAAACTGCATCTGACCTTCGACGATGGCCCGCACCCGCTCTACACACCGCAAATCCTCGACATCCTTGCTCACTACAACGCGCGAGCCACGTTCTTTGTCATTGGCCAGCTCGCCGCGTACTACCCAGACCTGATCAAACGCATCGTCGACGAGGGACACACGCTAGCCAACCACACGTGGAACCACGACATGTTGCCCAATCTGACGCCGGAAGAGATGCAAGAGACCATCAGCCGCACTCGGGCAATGCTCGGCGAACATCACACACCGTGTCTGCGGCCGCCGAATTACAGCATCGATAGCGACTCGGCTCAACGCCTGGAAGCCATGGGCATCAGGTTGGTCATGGGTACCGTGCGCTCGGGAGACTGGAGCCAGCCTGGCGCCGATGTGATCGTCTGGCGAATCCTCCAGGGCGCAGCACCCGACGCCGTCATCGTCCTGCACGACGGCGGAGGCGACCGCAGCCAGACTGTCGAAGCCCTGCGCTCGGTCCTCTATGAGCTACGAAACCACAACTACTCCTACGAACCGGTCTGCGAATAGGCGCGTCGGCGAGTCCTTTCCGCGATCCTGTGCCTCCCCTCTTCCCCCCTTGCGGAGACTGATGCATATCCTCCGATTCCTCTCTCCCCCCTTGCGGGGGGAGATGTCACAGAGTGACAGAGGTGGGGTCGGCTGGCGACGACCAGATAGGACCAACAGACAGGGAACCCCCCTCTGCCCCCGGGTAAAGCCCGGGGCAGGCTTTCGGCATCTCCCCCGCAAGGGGGGAGAAAAGAAGTCTTTCAAAGGTCTCCAAAGGGGAGAGGGTCAAGAGGCACCGCCGCATCACGTGACAGATTCACTAGCCTCAGCACGGCGCCCAATCGCCCTGGCAAAGGAGCCGACCATGGAACTGTTATTCACGGGTGGACGTGTCTTGACGATTGACGCGCTTGATCGGATCGCCACCGGAGTCGCCGTGCGCGATGGCCGGATCGTCGCGGTCGGCGATAGCGAAGAGGCGAGGCAGGCAGTGGGACCAGACGCCACGCACGTCGATTTGCGCGGTCGCGCCCTGATTCCCGGCTTTTGCGACCCACATAACCACTTCTCGATGACGACCTTCGAGCCGCGTTCGGTCGACTGCCGGACGCCGCCGTTAGCGGACAAGGCGGCCGTGCTCGACGCGCTGGCAGCCGCCGCCGATGGCAGCCCCGACGGGCAGTGGATCTGGGGCCTGGGCTTTAGTGCTCGCAACTTCGACATGACCGGCGATACGGTCCTGTTCCGTAACGAACTCGACGAGGTCGCCCCGAACAATCCCGTCTGCGTGATGGATTCGTCCTACCACGCCTGTTACGCCAACTCGGCCGCGCTGGCGATGGTCGGGATCGACCGCGACACGCCAAATCCACCGGGCGGTGAAATCCGTCTCGACGACCATGGCGAACCCAACGGCGTGCTCTGGGAACGCGCCATGGACCCGGTGCATCACGCTTCGATGCGTTCCTACATCGATACCTTCGGTCCCGATGTCGTCGCCGGTCTGGTCGAACAGAACGCGCGGCGCCATCTGTCACACGGCATCACCAGCGTTGGCGATGCCCTGGTCATGCCTGAGAGCGCGGAAATCTACCGACTGACCGACGAGCGCGGCCAGCTCCCGATCGTGATTCACCAGATGCGCGGAGGACCTGGATTCTTCGCCGCCCCCGAAGATGCCGCCGGCGGCGCATACATGGAGGACGATGTGTCCGACCGTTTGCGCGGCGGCATCGTCAAGATCTTCATGGACCCAGTCTGGCCCAGTCCGGCCATGACCGTCTGCCACGAGGACGGCACGACCGAACCAGTCGGCGAGCCCTACTACGGCCAGGAAGAGGTCGACCACCTCGTCCTCGACGCCGCCTCGCACGGGCTGCAGGTCGCCATCCACTGCATCGGCAACCGAGCCGTCGAGCAGGGCCTGAACGCCTTTGAGCGCGCCCAGCGGGAGATTCCCCGCGATGATCCGCGCTACCGCATCGAACACTTCAGTTTCGCCGTTCCTGAGCAGATCGACCGGGCCAAATCGCTCGGCGTGATCATCTCGCACCAGCCGCCGTTCCTGCAGGCAATTGGCGACTACTTCGAGACGCGCACCGCCGAGGCGGGTATCGTTTCGCCGCCGATTCCTTATCGCTCGATGCTCGACGCTGGTCTCTTCGTCGCCTCAGGTTCCGACTTCCCCTGTGCGCCGGTGGAACCGCTGCTCGGGCTCTACAGCATCGTCTCGCGGCGTTCTCGCGAGGGCAAGGTGATTGTCGAAGACGAGGCGATCACGCCGATCGAGGCGCTCAGAACCTACACGCTGAACTCGGCCACTGCGATGTTCCGCGAGCACGAGGCCGGCTCCATCGAAGTCGGCAAACGAGCTGATCTGGTGGTGCTCAGCCAGGATCCAACGCTGGTCGACCCAACCTACATCCGAGACATCGTGGTCCAGCAAACCTACGTCGACGGCGACCTTGAGTACGCCGTCTAAGGACGCCTCGCACACTAGCGCTCCCCTTCTCCCCCCCAATGCGGGGGAGATGTCGGAGGCAGAGGGGGGCACGTCAGAGTGCGGGAACAGCGATCAGCAGCTAGCGAGATTTCGTCGCCTGAGGCTTTGTCATTGAGTTCAATGTGATAGCAAACGCCGCCTGCTCCCGACCGTGCAGCCGACGCCAAACCGTTGCGAAGACGCCTCCGGCGACCAGGAGAATCAGCAACAACGACCCGAACGACGCCTGAAAGCCGACCATATCTGCGACGGTCCCTGCTATCGGCATGAAGATCGCGATCATCAATGCGGTTGAAAGCTGGAACATCGACAGCACCGTTGCGCGCTGGTCTGATGGAATGCGGCGATTGATGTAACCCGTCGCGATCGGACGGGTCATGCCGCGGACCGCTGCCAGCATTCCAAATCCGACCACGACCCAGAGCGAATCCCAGAGCACCGGCGCGAGGAACAGGACCGCTCCCGCAAACAGCAGGACCATGAGCGAGCGCCGTTCGCCAAATCGGCTCGCCACCCAGGCTGCCAGCAGCGAGCCCACGACCATCCCGGCGACCGGCGACATCAGCATGCCCGAGTATGTGAATCCGGTCGTCACGCCAGCAGATGGGTCAACGCCGTGCTGAACGACGAAGGGTTGCAACAGGAACTCGGTAATCGTGATGACCGCGACAATCACCGTGCCAAAGAGGATGTACCAGAAGAGCGTCTTGCGTCTCCAGACCACCATGACACCTGTCAGCATGTTGGCCAGCAATCCGCTCCGGCTCTCGCCGGTCTGACCTGTACGGCCGGACTGGTCGCCAGTCCCATTCGTCCCAGCCTCGCTGACTTGCAGCGAGGAAATCTCCGCCTCACTACGCGGCGGTTCACGTAGCAACAGGGCGATACAACCCGCGACTCCCATGGCGATCGCGCCCAGAAGGATCGTGACTGAGTAGCCAACCAACGCGACCAGCGGCCCGCCCAGCAACGTAGCGATCAGCATGGAGCCAAAGGCCATTGCGTCAGAACGTCCGATGTGTTTCTCGTAGTCCCTGGTGCGGCCGGTCTGTCGCAACGTGTCATAGATGAGCGCATGTCCAGCGCCGGAGTACAACGTGATAGCAATCGCAACCATGACATAGGCGGCCAACAGTACAACGTAGGTCGAACTAAACGCAAAGACGACCGATCCCAGACAGAAACAGGCGCCGCCCATCACCAGCGACGTACGACGCCCCCAGCGGTCGGCCACTGCTCCTGTCGGTACTTCGGCCAGTACGACCGTCAGCCAGAAGAGCGACTCGATCGTCGAAATCTGGGTCAGGCTCATGCCCCGGAACTCCTGCAGGTAGATCACCCAGATCGGCATCCAGATCAGAAAGCCACTGACGCCATTGAACAGGTAGTAGACAGGAATATTCCGGGCAAAGCGTCGGCGGATCTGGTGAACATCATCGGGACCGGCGCTCACGCCGTTCGAGGCAATCGCCATAGCGTTTCGAGTCTACGCCGTGCTTGCAATTGCCCTGTCAGGCTCTCGCATCACATTCCGTCATTCCCGCGCTTGCCGCGGGTATCTCGCATCTACAAGAACGGACGTCTGCGCTGTACGCAGCGAGATTGCCCCCGCATCAAGTGCGGGGCAGGCTGCGACGGAGCGCGGCAATGACGGATGAGGCGCGTCCGCACTCCCCGCTCCCCCTTGCAGGGGGAGCTGCCGAAGGCTGAGGGGGTCCCGCTCACCACCTCCAAAGCCGTTTGGCGCCCATCCACTATCACACACCGCATGTGCACGCCCTAGGCCCGATCAGAGCTGAACCGATCCCGATCGGGTATCGCGTTGCCGCGAGTCAGCGGGGGCAGACCGAGCATGTGGCGGGAACCTGCGTCCCAGTTGAAATCGAGCCCCGCGTTGTGTCGGCGCGCGACCTGCAAGTCGCGGAAACGACGTTCGAGCGTCCAGCGTCGATGAATCGCATTGGTGCCCGCGGCCGGAAAGAGCATCTCGACCGCTTCTGTCGCAGCATGGACGGCGTTCACATTGGCCAGACGCCATTGCGCGACGGCATCGAGGTCCGGATCGCCGGCAACGACCGACTCCCAGGCCCGAGAGCCCATCTCGCGAACATACGAGCGCGCCGAGCCGACGCGAGCCTGGGCGCGCCCCACGGCAACGCGGAAGTGCTCGCGTTCGGCAAGCGAGCGCGAGTCGCTCTTGCTGTCGACGTGCTTGGCAAACCGGACGACTTCGTCGATCGCACCCTGAGCTGCACCGACCGCCTGCCCGCCATTCTGCAGCCAACTGGCGATACCACCATCGGGAATACGCCAGTTCGGACCAGGGGCGACCGGTCTGGATCCAAACTTCATCGTCCGCTGATCGGAAGCAAAGACGTCCTCGTTGCGATAGTCGTGCGAGCCGGTGCCACGCAGGCCCATGGTGTCCCATGTCCGCAGAATCTCACCCTGCTCCGGGTCGACGAACGACATGTACTGATCGCCCGGATTTGCCTCATCTTTGAATGCAATCACAACGTGAGTCGCATGATCGACACCGCTAGCGAAGGTCGAGATCCCGTTGACCAACCATCCACCCTCAACTCGAGTGCCCAGATTGGTGGGACGGCTCGATCCGGCAATCCGGCAGCGCGGACCGCCTGGCTCGTCTGAACCAATCATCTCGCGCAGGTGCTCGGTCTCCAGGAATCCGCTGACCAGCGAGAGTTCAGACGCCAACATCACGACCCAGCCGGTCGAGGGATCAGCGGCAGCCAGCGCCTCGATCGCATGGAACACGACCAGCGGCGGGACTTCCTCGCCTCCGGCAGCGGCCGGGATGAACAGCCGATAGAGGCCAGCGTCGGTGATGGTCTCAATCAGGTCAGCGGGTGGGCTGCCGTCGGCCTCGGTTTCGTCCGCGCGCGCAGCGATCTCCGGTTGTAGAGCTCGCGCACGTTCGACCATCGGGTGCTCGGCAGGATCTACATGCATTGGAACAGGCTAGGGCTTGAGCGGTGGGAAGGAGACGCACTAGGCCCGATTCTCGGTGTGTTGTTGCTCCAGCCCTCGTCCGATGTAGTTCGTCTAGCCTTAACCTCAGTTCGCTATGTTTCGCGTTGGCGAATGGCTACAGGAAGCGAAGAGAGAACACCATGTCGAGACACTGGACACAACTCCGTAGGTCACGGTTGAGCAGGCGCTCGTTGCTACGAGCTTCGGCGAGAGCCGGCGTCGGTGCAGCCGGCCTGGCGCTGGTTGGCTGTGGTGGCGACGACGACGATGATCAGCCGCAGGCGGTCGCTCAGGCAGATCAGCAGCAGGATCAGCAACAACAGGCCATGCAGCAGCAACAGGCGATGCAGCAGCAAGAGCAGCAGCAGGCCATGCAGCAGCAGGACGAGCAGGCCGAACAACAGGCCATGCAGCAGGAGCAGCAGGAGCAATCTGCTGCCGAGGCGCAGGCCCAACAGCAAGAGCAGCAAGCCGTCGCCGACGACAACATCGACTACAGCGCCACCGCCATCGGCGCCTATGGCGCGTTTCCGCAGATTCTCGACCAGGGCAGCGCGCTCGCCCGTGGTGGACAGTCAGCGTCGAACAACTATCACTACGCCGCAGTCTTCCCACTCGACCCATTTGGCAGCGCAGTCCCAGGTGGACTGGCCGAGTGGGAGTTCGTCGGCGCCGAGTCGCTGATCGTGACCATGAACGAAGGCCGTACCTTCCACGACGGCAGCCCGGTCACGGCCGAGGATGTCAAGTTCACCATCGACCGCTTGACCGGCAAAGCCGAGTACAACCCCGAGTACAACTCGGCCTGGACCGGTGAGCTCAGTTGGACCGGCGACAACGAACTGGTCGATGAGAACACCCTGCGTATCGAGCAGGCGGCGCCGAGCGTCGACGCCGCCAACAGCCTGGCGCTGGGCGGCTTCCCTATGTTCCCCAAGGCTTACATCGAAGAGGTGGGCGACGATGGTTACGGCCAGTTCCCCGTTGCTACCGGATCCTTCAAGTTCGTGGAATGGTCGGCCGACGAGTACATCAAGAGTGTGCGCAACGACGACTATTACAACGGCCGCGACTACGGCTACGCGCCAAGACTGCCTTACCTGGCAGGTTACGAAGCACGGTTGATCCCGGAGATTGGCGCTCGCGTGTCGGCGCTGGAAGCGGGTGAAGTCGACTTAGCCAACTCGATTCCGCCCGACCTGGCGGTCCCGCTGGGCGAGAGTGGCGACTACAACGTCTTCTATCACCCGGCTCAGCGTGGTCTGCACATCAAACTACCGATGACGATTGAGGAGGACCCGTACAACCCCGGTCAGCCCAACCCGTGGCGTGACCGACGCGTGCGTATTGCCGCCAACCTCGCGGTCGATGTCGACGCGATCACCGAAAACATCATGACCGGTCGCGAGAACTACACGTACACGCTCTCGTCGGGCCAGTTCGGATTCCCCGAGGATTTGCCCGAGCAGCGCTGGGGCTACGACCCCGACGAAGCCAGGCGCCTCCTGGCGGAAGCCGGCTACGCAGACGGAGTCGAGACTGACCTGATCTATCTCGCCGGCCTCTACACCAACGACCAACTCTTCATGGAAGCGATCGCCGAGATGCTGCGCGAGGTTGGCTTCATCGTCAACCTGATACCCGAAGACATTTCCAAGTTCCTCGGCGAAGCGCGTAACAAAGAATTGACCGCTCCGTACCTGTTCCCGCAGTCTGCCGGATTCACATCGATCGGTTCGATGGCCATCTCCGTCGACAGCGCGGCGACCTATGAGCACCGCGTCGAGGTGCTGAGTGACGAGCGTGCCGAGGTCGACCGGCTGCTCGCCGCAGCCAAGACCGAATTCGACACGGACAAGCGCCAACAGTTACTGAGTGACCTCGTACGCATCCACTACCTCGAGGCCTCCTGGATCTTCCTCTTCGAGTTGGTCCAGACCCATGTCGCCGCGTCGCGACTGCATTGGGACCCGTACTTCCTGCAGCCGCCTTCGGTCGAGCTCTGGAACCTGAAGTCGATGAAGACCTAGGAACCGGATCGCAGGTAGCGACGCAACGCGGTTAGAGGGCAAGCCATGGCTTCGCACCTGATTCCGCGAGTGCTGCAGTCGATTGCAGTCGTCTTTGTCGTTGTCTCGCTCGTATTCGTCGGCAGCCGACTAATCGGTGATCCGATCGAGGCGTATTCGGCACGGAACGCGACCCAGGAGGCGATCGACGCCGCCCGCGACCGGCTGGGACTGCTCGATCCGATGATCGTCCAGTACGGCAACTTCCTCTGGGGAGTCCTGCGCCTCGACTTCGGTGACTCGATCTTCTCCGAGCAACCGGCCTGGGACGAAGTGTCGTCGAGGCTCTGGGCGACGGTCCAGCTCAGCCTGGCCGCGTTCGTCCTCATCCTGGCGGTTGGTGTACCGATTGGAGTTCTCGCCGCGCTCAGGCGTGGATCGGTACCGGACTTGATAGCCCGCCTGATCGCCCTGGTCGGTCAGGCGATGCCCAACTTCTGGCTGGGCCTACTGCTGATCTTCATCTTCGCGGTGCAACTCGGCTGGCTGCCAACGAGCGGTCGTGGCGGGTTCGAGAACCTGATCATGCCGGCGATCACGCTGGCTGGATTCGGAGCGGCCGCGGCGATGCGGCTCACCCGTTCGGGCATGCTCGAGGTGCTCAGTAACGACTACATCCGCACCGCGCGGGCCAAGGGACTGGCCGACCGCACCGTGATTCTGCGTCACGCCATGCGCAACGCGCTGCTCGGCCTGATCACCGTGCTCGGAATCATGCTGGCGCAACTCCTGGCCGGCTCGATCATTGTCGAGGTCGTCTTCGCCTGGCCCGGAGTCGGTCGCCTGATCTTCCGCTCGATCACCCTGCGCGACTTCCCCGTCATCCAGGTGGGCGTGCTGGTGATCGCCGTGTGGTTCGTCGCGATCAACATCCTCGTCGACATTTCCTACAACTTCCTCGACCCCCGCATCCGAGTGGGCGGCGAGACATGAGCGCGCAGGGCGTCCCGGTAGACGATGCCTTCGGCGGCCTGTTCGCCCGACAGAGACGGTGGACTCGGCGATTGCCTCGCGGCTGGCCGCTGCTGACGGTCTATCTCGTCCTTATTGGAATCTTCGTGATCGCCGGCATCTTTGCCGACTTGATCGCGCCGCACGATCCGACCGACCAGAACCTGATCAGCCGCTTGCAGGGTCCGGTCTGGCAGGAGGATGGCGAATCCGAGCACTTCCTCGGCACCGACGGACTCGGGCGCGACTCACTCAGCCGCCTGATCAAGGGCAGTCAGACCTCCCTCCTGGTGATCGCCACGGTGATTCCCGGTTCGTTGATCCTCGGCACTGCCGCTGGACTGCTGGCCGGCTGGCGGCGAGGGGCGTTCGATTCGTTTGCGATGCGGCTGGTGGAAGTGCAACTGGCATTTCCGGCGCTGCTGTTCGCCTTGCTGATTGCGGCGATGCTCGGGCCGTCGTTGAGAAACGTGATTGTCATCCTGATCGTGTTCCTCTGGGCGCCATACGCCCGCCTGGTGCGGGCCGAGGTGCTCAGTCTGCGCGAGCGGGAGTTTGTCGTCGCCGCCAGGACGCTCGGCGCGACCGACCTGCGAGTCATGGTCCAACACCTGCTACCGAACGTGGTCAACTCGGTCGTGATCCTGGCGACTCTGAACGTGTCGACAGTGATCATCGCCGAGGCGTCGCTGTCGTTCCTTGGAGCAGGCGCAGGACCGGAAACGATCTCCTGGGGCAAGATGGTCGCCGAGGGTCGCGACCTGCTCAAGATCCGCTTCTGGCTGACCGGATTCCCAGGAATCACGATCATGATCGTCGCCCTGGTTGGAAACCTGCTCGGAGACTGGCTACGCGACTATCTCGATCCCCAGTTGCGCAACATCCAGTAACTGCCGCGGTTCTGCCGCAGTTGAGCCGCGGGGCACTCGCTACCAACTCTCTACTTCGAGGCGGGAATAGACTCGAACCAAGAGACCTGTTGGTTCGCCGGGAGTGTTCGACTTGCCGCCTGAGTTTGTCTTCAACTGGCTGCACGAGGCCGTCATTGGGATTGAGGTCTGGCAGTTCATTGGGCTGGGCGTGATGGCGGTGATCATCGTCGTCGCGCGGTTTGCGATTGTCTGGTCGCTCAACGCGGCCATCACGCGACGTACGGTTCCCGAGCGTCATGAGTTCTGGCGATTTGAGCTGAGTCGACTGCAACGTCCACTCTTGCTGATGCTGGGCGCTGTGACGCTGGCGATCGGCTTTCCCGTGCTCGACTTCGATTCCGATGTCGAGGATGTGGTTGCGATCTTCGCCAACTTCGCCTCGACCTTCGCCGGCGTACTGGTCGGCTTCCGCCTGGTCGACGCGGCCGCCGACTACTGGCGCGAGATTGCGCAGGAGACCGATTCCAAGCTCGACGATCAGTTGGTCCCACTGGCACGATCTACGGGCAAGATCTTCGTCGGCGCGATCGGCGCGATCTTCGTGCTGCAGAACCTCGACATCAACATTACGTCGCTGATCGCGGGGCTCGGTATCGGCGGCGTCGCCGTCGCGTTAGCGTCGCAGGACACGTTGAAGAACCTGCTCGGCGGCGCGACCATCCTGGCCGACAAGCCGTTCCAGGTTGGCGATTGGGTGATCGTCGGCGACATTGAGGGCACGGTCGAGCAGGTCGGTTTCCGTTCGACCAGGGTGCGCACGTTTGCCGACTCGTTGATTACGGTGCCCAATGCGCGGATGACCGATACCGCGGTCAACAACATGGGCCAGCGCACCTGGCGGCGGTACTACACGACCGTCGGGCTTGCGTATCACACCGACCCGGACCGGATCCAGGCGTTCGTCGAGGGCGTGCGGGCGATTGTGCGCTCGAACTCGAACATGCGGCATGACTACTACATCGTCGAGCTGCATAGCTTCGGCGACTCGGGCCTGAACATCATGATCTACACGTTCATCGCGGCGTCGACCTGGAACGAGGAGCTACGCACGAGGCACGTGTTCAACATCGACATCATCCGCCTGGCGCAGGAGCTGCAAGTCGAGTTCGCCTTCCCCACGCAGACGCTGCACATCGCCAGCCAGCACCAGGGTCCCGAGCAGATTCCTCCACCCAGAGATCGAGACGACCTGAGCAATACCATCGAAGACTTCGCCCCCAAGGGATCAGCCGGCCAACGCCAGGACAACCCGATCACCGGCGGCTACGACAACGGCTAGCTTCAACTGGATTGCGGCAGAGCGATGTTGCCCTTGATCCGGGTTGATAGCTGGGACGATTGGACTCGGATCTACAACGACGCCTCGGTCTGGCAGCCGCTGGTAGACGCGATCTGCTACCGCGAGGAGATCAGCTACAGGCAGCTCCGGTCCGCCAGCGCCAACACCAACGCGGTCTTCCTGCTCGACCGGGCGTACGCGCTCAAGATCTACAGCCCGTTCTGGGACGAGTTCGAGTTTGAGCGGACGTTGCTCGAAGCGCTCAACGATCATGAGGAGATCCCCGTTCCCGATGTCCTGGGCTACGGACACATCGCGGACGGTGGAGGAGGCTCCTGGCCTTACCTGATTACTCGCTACTGCGAGGCGCGGCCGTTCTCAGAGATTCGTGGTGAACTCTCCGAAGAAGCCGCCCTGTCGCTGGCGGCTCAGCTCGGCGGAATCGTGCGAGCGCTTCACGACCTGGATGCAGGGCAGTTGGCCAGCGACACGACTGAGCAGGTCTGGGCCGACGTCGTATCGGAGCGGCGGCAGAAGGCGGTCGTCGAACTGACCGAAGCTGGGGTGCTGGCAGACATCCTCGTTGGGCCGCTTGAGTCCCTGTTGGACGAGGCGATTGCGGCTGACCTCCCGGAGTCACGGAGCGTCGTGCATGGCGACCTCGGCGCGGATCACGTGCTCTGCGCGCCGGTCGAAGGTGGGTGGACGATTGAAGCGCTGATCGATTTCGGGGATGCCAAGATCGGGGTGTTGGAGTATGAGTGGATGCCGGTCTGGATGGGGTTTTGTGGGCGCGACCCTGCTCTCGCTCGTGCGGTGATCGACGGATACGGGCCGGGCTTGCTTGTTGACGGTGACTTCCCGAAGCGGGCGGTCGCCTGGACTCTGCTCCATGACTTCGGCAGCGATGAGCTGATCAGCCAATGGCGAGAACGAAGTCAGCCAGCGCCCATCGAGACGATGCAGGAGCTTGGAGCGTTGCTCTGTGGGGTGTCGATCTTGCGATGACTCAGACCCGCTTCGCGGTGGTGATAATCGGATTTGGTTTGGTCGTTGTCGGTGGAGTTGGATTGGTGATTGGGGTCGCTTTGCGGGTCGGGTGCGGGGGAGGGGCGTGGAGAGCATGCGTCGCAACATTCTCGTGTGTGGTCAAGCGGTTGGGCCCTGGCCCATTCGCAAGACTATCCATGTCCTTTTGGCGTAATGGCCCGAAGGTCTGAGATCATCCATTCAAGAATCTCCAGTTCTCCAAGGCTGGTGTCTTCGTTGCCGGCGCTCCTGCGTATTGCCAGTAGCAGCCCACCCAACGGCTTCAGTACTAAAAGAGGATCGTCTGAGTGCTGTCCTGCCTCCATTGAGTAAGCCAACTGCATGAATTCATTGAGAGCTTTGAGTACGTCGTCGTCGCCGTAGAGCGACAGTCTAAATGCCACCTTCCGAAACTCCGCGATATCAATCTCTGGCGTCTCCGGTTGTCGACCTCGTGCGCCACGCCAGCCCTTTCTTTTGTTGGGTTGCCGGGATGAATTGAGAGCATCGATGAACGGCATCAGAATCTTCTCTGCGAGATCCATTCGAGTCTCTCTCATTTCATCCTCCAACCGCTGCGCTCGTGCCCTGGCGTCGTCATCCTGCTTTCTGGCCGCAGCGCGCTCGTCCTCTTCCCTCTGCCTGACGGCAGCGCGCTCGTCCTCTTCCCTCTGCCTGGCGGCAGCGCGCTCGTCCTCTTCCCTCTGCCTGGCGGCAGCGCGCTCGTCCTCTTCCCTCTGCCTGGCAGTGGCGCGTTCGTCCTCTTCCCTCTTCCTGGTCGCCTCCCAACGAAGTCGAAGGAAGAGAAAGACCGCTGAGATAACGGCCAGCACAACGGGGGTAGCAAGACTCCCATAGGCGGTGATGTTGTCAAGTGTGCTCGGATCCACAACTACTCCTCTCTCGCCATCGCTACCCGGATGCCAGCTCCAGTTTGGTGCGCAGGTGTTTCATACCTCGATCGCCTTTGACCGAGTTGCAGTGGCCGCAAAGGAGCTGGAGGTTGTCGATGTGATTGGTACGGCCTTTGGCCTGCGCGAAGGAGTGGTCCACTTTGGACTCACTCACCGTCCCAATCCTGGAGTTCCTCCATGTCAACCTCAACCATGAAGTCCTGAGATTTCCACTCAGCCTCTTCTTCTTCTGGAACGTAGCGCACAGGGATCGAATCACCATTCTCGCAAGCTTCGATGAGCCAATCTGCGTGCACCTGCGCGAACGCTCCAACATTATCCTCTGCCCACCACTTTGCAAACCGCCAAAGCCCCATACTGCCAAAGTCGATATACACCGGCGCATTAGCTTCTGACCATCTTCGGAGTAGCCCACTTCGACCCCACCATTTCGCGCCGAGGATTAGGGGCCGAAAACTGAGCGGTTCTCTCCACGACAGTCCGACACTAAACATGCCAGGATCGGTGCTGCCTCTGTCACCATCGACTACCCAGATCATGTCCTGATAGAACGACTCTCTGCTGGCCATTTCATCGAAGTTCATCGGTGAGTGTTGGAACTCAATGACCAATCCGTGCGGAGTCTTCACGTCGGCAATATGTTTCTCTCCGGTCTGATCATCGAAGTGGATCACTTCTTGCCACTCCTCAGGAAAGCAGTTTTTCCAGTCTCGATGCCAATCAGTCTCGCCTCCCCACCACGGGTCGCAGTTTGCCCTTGGCAGGTGGGCCCAGTGCCAGACTTTGATTCGCCCACACTTGGCGACCATTCCCGCGCCGCAATACTGGCACTCGCCCCTTCTTCCCTTGGCCGGCTTCGCACGAACACCGTCCACCAGCGCAAACTGCATTAGGTTTGCCCTTTCAAGGAGACGATGGCTGGTGGGCCCTCTGGGACTCGAACCCAGGACCTTCGGATTAAAAGTCCGCTGCTCTAGCCAACTGAGCTAAGGGCCCGGATCCAGTCTAGGCGGGGACTCGGTGGATGGGGTCTGGAATCGGTAGCCTCTGGCACATGCGACGCAGTACATGAGGCGCAGGACTGGGGCTGTGCGATGGCGGAACCGCTGAAGGTTGGCTTGATTGGCGCGGGTGGAATTTCTCGGCAGCATTTGCCGGGCTATCAACTGGATCCGGGGCGAATCCGGCTGGAGGCGGTCTGCGACATCCGCGAGGAGCGGGCGCGGGCGTTTGCCTCGGAGGCCGAGATTGGGGCCGACGCGATCTTCAGCGACGCGCGAGAGATGTTTGAGCTGGCGGACATCGACGCGGTCGACATTTGCACGATCCACGACACGCATGCGGAGCTGGCGATTGCGGCGGCCGAGGCGGGCAAGCATGTGCTGCTGGAGAAGCCGATGGCGATCTCGATGGCGGAATGCCGGTCGATCGTGGAGGCGACGGAGGCGGCGGGGGTGACGTTCATGGTGGCGCAGCATCTGCGTCATGTGCCGACGTATGTGGCGCTGCGGCGTCGGATCCAGACGGGCGAGCTGGGACGGATCTGGTCGGCGCGGGTGGATACGTTCCTGACGGCGGCGCTGGATGATCCGGATCAGCCGATTGCGCCGGGTCGGGGCTTCTGGGGCTTCGACGGCAAGCGCGGCGGCGGCGGGGTGGTGACGCTGCTCTCGGTGCACCACCTGGACTTGATGCGGTTTTTCGTGGGCGAGGTCGTGCGGGTCGAAGCTCGGGCCTGGCACGGGCACCCGAGCTTCACGAACGAGGCCGAGGACCGGGCCGTGGCGACGCTGGAGTTCGCCAACGGGGCGATCGGTACGTTGACGGCGAGTCTGACGAGTCGGGCGCCGTGGCTGTTCCAGACGGTGATTCTGGGCGACGAGGGGGCGGCCTGGACGCCGCCTCCAGCGGAGAACACGCCGTTGATGTGGCATCGGGTACCGGCGGTGATGACCAGCGCTCAGCAGGAGGGCGACGAGAGTTTCGATCCGGTGACAAGCTTCCGGCCGGTCGATACGAGTGACCTGTCGTTGCCGACGGATAATCCGTACGTCAATGAGATCATCCATTTCGCTGCTTGCTGCGAGGACGGGGCTGAGCCGGTCAGTGGCGGTCGGGACAATCTGGAGACGATGAAGATTGTGTTTGGGATCTATGAGTCGGCGGAGACGGGTCGGTCGGTGGAGTTGGGGAGTCTGTAGGGTCGGTGGGAACCGAGCGGGTCCCGGCTCGGGGGCCGGGACTGGAGAGCTTGCTTGAGGGTGGCAGCGGCCGAGCAGTCCGAGCGGGCCCCCGCGTGAAGCGGGGGCTGGAGAAGTAGGCTGGGGTTTGCGATGCGTGAACTGGCGATCTTGAGTTTTGTCACGTTGGATGGCGTGATGCAGAGTCCGACCAGTCCTGAGGAGGACTCGTCGGGCGGCTTCACGGGCGGCGGCTGGGGCGCGCCGTACTGGGAGCAGGTGATGCCTCAGGTGTATGCCGAGGCGATGTCGGAGCCATATGACCTGTTGTTTGGCCGGAAGACGTATGAGGTGTTTTCCGGTCATTGGCCGAATGTCAGTCCGGATGAGGATCCGGTCTCGGCGCGGCTGAATGGCGGTCACAAGTACGTGGTGACGCGGTCGGCTGAGGGTCCATTGGCGTGGGGTCCTGCGACTCGCATGAGCGAAGATGTTGTCGGCGAGATCGCCAGGCTCAAGGCCGGCGACGGGCCGTTGATCCAGGTTCACGGGAGCGCCGAGCTGATCCAGACGCTGCTCGCGCACGACCTGATTGACGAGTATCGGCTGTGGACGTTTCCAGTCGTAGTCGGTGGCGGCAAGCGGCTGTTCGCTGATGGGGCTGTGCCGAGGAATCTGGAGCTGGTTCGCATCGGATCGACGGAGAATGGGGTGGTGATGTCGATCTATCGACGCGGCGAGCGATCGCCCGCACCTATGGCCTAGACAATGGAGAAGATCTCAACGAGATGCTGCTCGTCATCGATCCGGTACACGATTGACCGATCACCAGCCTCGAGCAGGAGCAACGTGACATCCGACACATCGGCATTTCGGAACGGTCGCCCTTTGAGCCAACGATCATGCGGAAAGCTGCCCACCATTTTCCGCACAGCCAAGTAATGCTGGACGGAGAGATCGCTCAAATCGTCCAAGGCGTCATTGCGCCAACTCACCCGATACGGCACTCTGTCAGTCGACCGACAGTCCTCGCTCGGCGTCCATCCGGCGCATCACTTCTTCATGGGGGATTGAATTCCCCTCGCCTCGCCGCCAGCGCTCGACACGTCGTTTGAGCTCCTCGATCACCTCCGCCCCGAGTTCATCATCTTCCACTGGAACTGGTGCCTGCTCAATCTCGGAGGGGTTCTCGACGACCTTTGCCACAGCAGAATTCCTCTTCCCTGTCACTTGCTGTCAATGTACAGCCTGGAGCGAGGTTTCGTGTCAGCTCGTGTGATCGAGGATTGTCGGGATGACGACGTCCCAGGTGCCCTCGGGGATTTCGTGGCCGACTCCTTCGAGGGTGAGCATCTTAGCTCCGGGGATCATTTCGGCGAGCGCCTGTCCATGGTCGTAGGGCAGGATGGGATCGTCGGTGCCGTGGATCACCAGAGTGGGGAAGTCGAGGTCGCCGAGGCGCTCGTGCCAGGGCTCGGATTGGGCGATGGCTGGGCCGTGGTTGGTCGCGCTGGGGAAGCTGATGGCGCGGTCGATTTCGGCGGCGAAGATCTGCTCGCGGGCCGGGTCGAAGGGGTAGGCAGATCCAGAGAGCACCTTGAACATCTTGACTCGATTGGCCAGCAGCGCGTCTCGGTCGGTCCAGTCCAGCGCGGCGCCCTCCATGATGGTCTCGATCACCTCGGGCGTGGGCGGCGAGAGCGTCGCTTCCTTGCCTTCCATCGAGTCAAGCACGGCGCCACCGTTGGGCGTGGACATGATTGGCGTCAGTGTCAGTACACGCTCGGGATGGTTGAGTCCGATCACCTGGGTGATCATGCCGCCCATCGACGCACCGATGATGTGCGCCTTCTCGATCCCATACGCGTCGAGCACGGCTGGACCGTCGGCGGCCATGTCGTTGAGCGTGTAGTTGGGCTCGCCGGGCGGGCAGGATGTGGTCTTGCCGGTGTCTCGGTTGTCGTAGCGGATGACGAAGCGGCCGCCATCGGCCAGGGCCTCGCAGAGTCCGACGTCCCAGAGCAGCATTGATGCGCCTGCGCCCATGACCAGCAGGATGCAAGGATCAGCGGGGTCGCCGAAGGCTTCGGTGCAGATCTCGATGCCGTTGCCCTCGATCATTCGTTCGCCGTGATGCGTTGCCATTCGCGTTCTCCAGTAGGTGCGCTGCAAGTGAGTTACTGCAGCGCACCTGACGCTACCAGCTCGACGACTTGCTCATCGGTGTAACCGAGCAGTTCGTGCAAGACGGCATCGTTGTCAGCGCCCATCGTCGGCGCAACCTGTGGACGGCCGGCCGGCGTGCGACTGAACACGATACGTGCGCCCTCGACGACCGATTTGCCCTGGGTCGGATGCGTCATCTCGACGAAGTGGTTGCGGTGGAGCAACTGCGGGTCGGCAATGCAATCAGCAGACGTCTGCACGGCATGAGCCGGGACGCCTACCGATTGCAGTGCTTCCATCGCGTCATGCGGCGAACGGGCGGCCGTCCAGTCTTCAAGCGATTCGCCGTTGAGTACTGACTCCAACGCAGCGCGGTCGGCGTCATCGCGGCAGGCAATGGCGACCCAGCGATCTTCGCCCTCCGAAGGGAACACACCGTGCGGGGACATGTACGGATCGTCGTTGCCGTTTGCCTGCCAGGTCTGGCCGGTCAGTTTGTAGCGCAGAAAGGCCGGTGTGAGGAAGTGGATGGCGGCTTCCATCTGGGACACATCGATGTACTGCCCGCGACCAGTGCGCTCGCGCTCGTCCAATGCCGCCAGCAGTGCGGCGGAGGCGAAGCGCGGCGCGACGTAGTCGGTGTATGCGCCAAACGGTCCCGCCGGGGCACGATCGGGCCAGCCGCAGAGCGGCGTGAACCCGGCAAAGGCAGCGGCCAGATTGCCAAAACCGGCAAACTCGGCCAATGGACCGCTCTGGCCCATCAGGCAGGAGGACATCATGATCAGGCGCGGATTGACCTCGCGCAGCGTCTCCCAGGTCAGGTCCCAGCCGCGCATCGCGCGCGGGGTGAAGGATTCCGTGACGACATCTGCCCAGCGGACCAGATCAAGGATCAGCTCGCGACCTTCGGGGTTGGCCGGATCGACCGTGATCATGCGTTTACCGGCGTTCATGTTGTGGAACATCGCCGATCCATCAGGCTGCGTGGCCTCATCGTCGATGAATGGCTGAAGCGTGCGCGCTGTATCGATCCTCGTGCTGGACTCGACCCGGACCGTATTGATGCCGAAGTCGCAGAGCGCTCGAGTGCCGGCGGGGCCAGCCATGACCCACATCAGGTCGAGCATCTTTAGATCGGAGAGCGGAGGATCGGTCGGCGCAGTGCCGTCTGCGGTATGGAGACTCGCAACAGTCCGGGACTCGCCAAGTACCTCAGCCGAGTGCTCGCCGAGCATCGGCGCAGGTCGGCCGTACTCGATTGGCGTCTCCGAGAGTTGAGCGAACGGACCGGGGAACTTGAGCGTCTGGCCATTGCGCTCGACATCCCGCCAGTAGGCGCGTGCGGCCAGATGCTCGTTCTTGTCCAGGTCATTCATGGTCGAAACTGGGACGAGCAGCAGACGTCGTTCCTGGGCAACCTGGAACAGCTCGTCCTTGGTCTTGTCGGCGCAGAGAGCGCCGACGACATCGCAGCAGCGGAAGTACTCGGACAGCGGCTCCTGACCACTGAGGATCAGGTTGGTGTAGTTGAGCCAGTCTTTGTCGCGGGTCTCCTGGTCGCAGTAGCCCTCTTCGAGCGCGTACTGCATCAGCCGGTCGGTAAACGGACCAATCGCCGCGCCGAACAGATAGGTGATTGCAACGTGGCCGTCCTTGCACGGCCAGAAGAGACGAATCTCCAGCGGTCCGAGTGATGCACCGACGGCCGAGCGCTCGAACGAACCCGAGTTGTTCGCCGCGGCGATGATCCCGGACTGTGTGGCCTGGGCGTAGGCAGCCTGGGCCGAAACATCGATGAACTGTCCGAGCCCAGATCTCGCATTGCGCTCATGCAGCGCCATCAAGATGCCCAGTGCCGCTTCGACTCCGGCGTGCAGAGCGGTCTGGGGCAGTTCGACCCTGAGTGGCGGGCGGTCCTTGTCGCCGCTCTGGATCATCGGACCAGCAGCGGCGGCGACGGTGATATCCGTAGCAACCCAGTCGGCCTTGGGTCCGGTAGATCCGAACGGCGAGATCGCGGCGTAGATCAGACCGGGATTGATCTCGGAGAGCGCCTCATAGCCCAGGCCGAGGGCGTCCATTGCTCCGACATCGGCCGATTCGATGATCGCGTCAGCCGTGCTTGCGAGTTGAATGAACTGAGCACGGCCTTCGTCCGACTCAAGATCCAGCACGGCCGAGCGTTTACCTCGCGCGTAGGACAGCCAGATCAGCGAGTCTTCGATGCCGCCGTCGTACGAGCCGTCGGCGAACGGCCCGCGTCGCCGCGCTGCGTTGCCATCGGGTGGTTCGATTGCAATGACATCAGCGCCGAGATCGGCCAGGACCATCCCCCCGATCAGGCCGCGGTCGTCGGTGAGGTCGAGAATGCGATAGTCGCTGAGCATGACAGATTGCCTCCATTCCCACTTGGGACGGAGGCTAACGAAGCCTCAACGTCGAGGGCGGTAGTCCGTGAGGTCGCGAACGTCGTTGTAGTCGAACTCATTAAGGAAGTGGCACCACAGCCGCGAGGGAGGTGGGAGATACAGCCGCCGCCGATACTGGTCATTGTGCCAGGCAGCAGCCTCGACGCGAGCCGAGATTAGACCGCTGGAACTTAAGAACTGGAGTGGGGGCAAGAGATCGGTATCGACCGAAAACAGCACTCCAATGTCAAATGTCCTTTCGAAGGCGCCGATGACCATGTCCATGGCGATCTGGACGTCGATTCCCTTTTCGCGAGGGGGCTGACCAGGCAGGTACTGTAGAGGCCGCGTGATGACGGTCGCTCCGGCTCGCTCCCAAGCGGCACACTGAGTTATGTGAGCACGGAAGGTCTTCGGATTTCTGTTCAAGTCAGGGCGTCCTGTGTACACACGAACTTGAGTCAGTTCTCGGTCGGATTCGAATGGGCCGCGTCCACACAACATCTCTGCAATCGCAACTGGATCGACCTGCCCATCAGTGACATGAGTCCGGTCTGCGTGAAAAGCCTGCAATGCGCCTCGATAGACATTCTGCCAATCGACGAACACAGTCAGGCGATCGGTCACAGGCGCATGTCACTCTCTGCTGCGGTCATCGCTGTTGAGTTCAGAGCGGAAACCGATAACCCCGCCAGTTCGACACTCTGTGGACTGTCAAACGGCGGGGAAGAGTAGCTCCCTTTTCGTCATACGCCGCCTGGTAGGGAGCTAACCGTTTCGACGTACCGCAGTCATCGTAGCAAGTAGTGTTCGTTTTGACTAACGAGAACAGTTGTCGTTTTAGTTACCGAACACCCAGGTAGAACTGAGAAGACTAGAAGCCTCTTCGAACACTGCCTCTTCCGCTGCCAACAGTGCGCCTCGAAGGTCGCGCGGGCTCTCGTGCAGCCATGTGCCGATTCTCGATGCGGCCGCCTGGTGCAGCGATGTGCCGACATTGATCTTGGCGACCCCGAGTTCGACGGCAGAAGCGAGTTCTTCATTCGTGAGACCGCTCGCGCCGTGTAGGACCAGGGGTACGTCCACCGATTCGTGGATGGCTCGCAGCCGATCGATGTGCAAACCACCGATCGCGGGTCCGCCATGCGTATTGC
>MPNM01000010.1 GCA_002239025.1 Chloroflexi bacterium bin125
ACCACCACGTCGCCGCAGCAGGCGGGAGGTGAGGCCTAGCAACCACCATCGGGAGAGACCACGTCCGCCTCCGAGTGGCCTAGTCTTAGACCGATCAACTGGCCTAGATCAAGAGCGATCAAAACACCGCCAGGCCCAGATCTTTCCAGGGCGTCTTTTCCTGTCTACTTCGACGCGGGGAAACGCTCCGGACATTGGCCGCCTGTACACGAGTTGGTGAGTCTTCAAGGTTCACAAAGAAAAGAGGACGCGGATAGATGTCAGCACCTTTTCTGGTTCGTTCTCCGTATGGTGATGAGTAGGCAGCAGAGGTATCCACAAGGGGAATCGCCTCACGTACAAATGGGCCTCCGACAGGTCCAAGCCAGGACTCCGCGTGTGGAGGCATCGGCTTACCCGGCGGGTTGGAACGTCTGAGGAAGGCAACGCATGCCGGCACGGGAAAGAAATCA
This sequence comes from Chloroflexi bacterium bin125, assembly GCA_002239025.1. GTDB lineage: Bacteria > Chloroflexota > Dehalococcoidia > Bin125 > Bin125 > Bin125. The sequence goes on from MPNM01000010.1 coordinate 453, forward strand.
TTCGGCTCAATCGCCTCAAGGTCCCACGGAGCATGAAGGCTCAGATCGACTGACAGTTCACCCCATCGCCCGCTGCGCCACTTCTTGTATGGGCCAGTCTGCAGTGCGCTGTCTCGCAACACCATTCCGGCAGTCCCGCCGGGCCTGAGATACAAATCGACGCATCGAGCAAAGAACAGACCGGCAATGTCCTGATTCGCGGCGTGCCTTCCACCCACCCAGATTGAGTAGCGCTCCTTGCTTTGGCGCTCCAACTCGTCTCGTAAGACCGCTTGAGTTTGGCTGTAGGGAATCCATGGTGGGTTCCCGACAATCACGTCCACCGGGTCAGCTCGCAACGCCACCGGCCTCACCAGATTTCGCGTGTAGTACGCCCAGATGTGGTCTCGGCCTTCTTCGTGGAGTTGCTTGAGCAGGGCGGCGGTCTTTTCCAGCATCTCCCGATCTGGTCCGCTGCCGATCTTTTCGTCGTCGAGCGCCCAGGCTGGGTCTTCTTCGTTCTCGATCGCGTTAGCCATTCTGGTCATCAGGTTGTCGAACCAGTCGGCTTGCTCCACCAATGCGCGCGGGAACTCCAACTCGCGGTTGAACTCCAGCTCCGAATCCGGCGGATCGGGCACGGGGATCGTGACCGTTCGCTGCGCGAACATACCCGATGTCTCGGCCCGCAGTTGCAGCGAGTCGCCGAGATAGACGGGCACGGTCGCATTGGCCGGTTTGCCCTCCGCAACCGCGCCTTCCAGCGCATCGCGGGCGGCCAGCGTCCAGGTGGCGCGGGCCAGGTGTACGGCGACCGGATGCACATCAATCCCGCTCACGTGGTCCAGCAATCCGCCGATCGCCTGGGCGGAAGTGCGACCCTCAGCCTTGGCCGCTGTCAGGTACTTGCGCACGGCGGCGAAGATGAACGAGCCGGAGCCGCAGGCCGGGTCGAGGACTCGCTGGTTGAGCGGGTCGGTCACGACGGCGTCGACGATCTCACGCGCCAGCCAGTCGGGCGTGTAGTACTCGCCCAGGCGGCGGCGGTCGTCGGCCGGTATCACCGACTCGTAGAGGATGCGCGCAATGTCGGACTCGGCCTGCGACCAGTCGAACCAGCCAATCCGCTTGGCCAGGTCGCGGATCCACTCGTCGCCGCCGACTTCAGCGGGCCCCTCTTCTGCCGGCCATGTGAAGAAGTCCGACTCGACCACGCCGCTCACGCCGGTCTGATCGACGAACAGTTGGCCGCCGAGCAGCGCGACGGGGTCGCTGTTGGCATTCGCTTCGATCTTGATCCCAAACGCTGCCTGTACTGCCAGTCCGACCACCACCGAGAGATAGGTGTGTCGCACAAAGAGCCGGTCCAGGTCGGGTTCCTCTTCAACCACCTGTCCCAGCGCGGCGGCGAGCAGGCTGCGCCAGAGGTCGCGCTTGAGCGCGATCGTCGGGTCGTCGCGGTTCGCCTGGTAGAGCTCGCTCAGCGCGGCGATGTGTTGTTCGAATCTGGGACCTTCGCCGAGCCGCTTCTGGACTTCCTCCGCTGTCGGAGGGACGCCGCGCTCTTCCAGCGCCTGCGACTGATCGCGCAGCCACTCGAACAGTTGCAGGCCGTGCTCGGGGGTCGTCAGCGTGAACGCATTCGGCGATTGCGTACTGACCGGTCCCATCCCGGGCCATCGCAAAATCCAGTACTTGCCGTCGGTCAGGATGCCGAAACGCTGCGGCTGTCCGCCCGCGACGGCTGCCTTCAGGTAGTCGTCGAGCTGTTGCACATGCTCGGGATCGGGAGTGATCTGATTCCCGATGCGCACCTTGAACTCGATGATCAGGTCGCGCGTGCGCAGGTCCACCCGTCCTGACGAACTCTCGGACGGCGCCTGCTCCATTTCGACTTCATGCGTGTCGACCAGTCCGGTATTGATCAGGAAGTCGCGGATTGCGGCGCCGATTTCGGCCTCGCTCACGCCGACTTTGTTGTGACGCTCAAGAATCGGCGCTGCGTGTTCGGAGCAGAGTTCAGGGCTTGACATGTGCGAATCGTACAAGGAGGCCGCGAGAAGCGCCCCTCATACACTGACCCTATGAGCTCTCGTGAGGCTTCCTGTTATCGGCACTCGGATACCTGGGCTGGGGTGCTTTGTCAGCGCTGTGCTCGGCCGATTTGCACTCAGTGCATGGTTCAGGCTCCGGTGGGATTTCAGTGTCCCGAGTGTGTGGCCGAGGGACGCAAGCGGACTCGCGAGTGGAAGACAACGTCTCCGATTCGCGTGACGCAGGCGTTGATGGTCGCGAATGCGCTGATCTGGATCTTCGTCTCGCTGTACACCGGGTCACTGTCGCTGTGGGGCGGCGGCGTGACCGAGATTCACGTCGACTTCGCCCTGCACGGCGCATACATCCACGAGCGGGGCGAGTGGTGGCGGCTGGTGACCTCGGCCTTCCTCCACTACGGACTGCTGCACATGGCGATGAACGTGTTCATCCTGGTCTTGCTGGGACGGATGCTTGAGCCGGCGATTGGCGGCTGGCGGATGCTGCTGCTCTACAGCGTCTCGCTGACCGGCGGCGCGTTGGGCGCGCTGATGGTCGAGCCGAACGCCTTCACCGCAGGCGCGTCGGGCGCGGTGTTTGGCATGGCCGGCGCGGTCGTAATCGCTGAGCGGGCCTCGGGCATCCGCTTCCGCGACTCGGGCATTCTGGCGTTCCTGGTGATCAACGTCGCCATTTCGTTCCTCTGGCCGGGCGTCAGCATCGGCGGACACCTGGGCGGGATGATCGTGGGCGCGATTGCGGCGATCATCCTCTGGACCTTCCCGAAATGGACCGGATTCATCAACCTCGCATCGCATGTCAAGCTGCTGCGCCCGCTGCCGGAACTCATGGTGCTGGGGCTGGGCGTGCTCTGCGTATTCCTGGCGCTGTCGTGGGCAGCGCCAAACTGGCGGACTCCGATCTTCTGACGCTCTATTCTGTGCCGTGAGCAAATGAACATCGAGAGGACGGCTGACGATGAGTGACCGATTCGATGGCATGGTGGCGATTGTGACTGGCGCGGCAGGCGGCATCGGACGCGCGGCCTGCGTGCGGTTTGCAGAGGATGGGGCCAAGGTGGTGGCCGTCGATCTCGCAGGGTCGGACCTCGATGAGACCGTCGCGGCGATCTCCAACGCCGGCGGCGAGTGCATCACGGTCGAGGCGGATGTGACGCAGGAAGCGGATGTGGCGAACTACGTCTCGCAGGCGCTGTCGGCCTACGGTCGGGTGGACGCATTCTTCAACAACGCCGGCATCGAGGGCGTGCGCTCGGCGCTGACCGAACTGGACGAGTCGGACTTCGACCGCGTCATCGCGGTCAACCTCAAGGGCGTCTGGCTAGGCATGAAACACGTCGCGCCAGCCATCGCAGAGTCGGGCGGCGGCGCGATCGTGAACACAGCTTCAATCGCGGGGCTCTCGCCGACGCCCGGGATCATCGCCTACGGCGCATCGAAGCACGCGGTGGTCGGAATGACGAAATCGGCAGCGCAGGAGCTTGCGCCCTCGGTGCGAGTCAACGCGGTCTGTCCCGGCCCAATCGAGACTCGGATGATGCGCAGCCTCGAGCGGCAGTTCGACCCCGACAACCCCGAGGGCGTGCACGACATGTTCGCCGCAGCCAACCCGCTGGGTCGCTACGGAGAGCCGGAAGAGGTGGCGTCGCTAGTGACATGGCTGTGCTCGGACGACAGTCGGTACATCAACGGAGCAATGCACACGATCGACGGTGGCGGGAATCGAGGTCGCTAAGGTTGTTTCTGTTCGCTCAGTCGAGTTCGCTGCACGATTGCACGGTCGATCAGCCCATCGATGGTGGGATCGACGTTGCGTAAAAGAATGCGGGACATGAAGACTCTCGGGCCAAGCTCAACAAACAGCCGGCCGAAGACTTCGTCTGCGAAACTGCTTGATATCACGGACACCCCTTGGAAATCCAAGATCACATGGTCTTGATCTCGAAGCATGTTTTCCAAGGCCCGTCGGACCTTCTCACCACCTCTGCGGGAACCTAAGTCTTGCTTGGCGTGTTCCTTGACGGCGAATACCATCTCACCGTCCTCCGTTCCAAAGGTCCGTTCCAGGTAATCGTACAGAACATCGTATGTGCGCCCCTGGAATCTCAGCGCACGATTCAACAGCTGCGCATCAACTGGTCCAATCGAGCACCTAACCGAGGTGCCATTGAAAGGGACACGCTCGTGCCGAGTCTTAGGCGCTTGAGAATAGCGGTCGTAGTACAGATGTCCCCGCTGGGAATGAATCTCGAACTGCCCTTCTGACAGGCTGGCAACCTGAAGGCTCCCGAAGAGGCCATTTCCCGCGTTGGAAGTGGTGTCCCGGGTATGGCCCTCAGTGACGGCCTTGAGCAACGCCATGGCGTGGTCCTGAATTCCCAAGCTGGAAGGAATTCCAATCCCGGCGTCGGCAACGACGAACTCTATTCGAGATTCGTAGACGGTCGCCTGGACGAAGCCGCCAACAGAGGTCTCAGCGTGGCTGAGCACGTTGTCCATGATCTCGTTCAGGGACCATTCAACCGCACGCAGGGTGTCGGGCCCAACGCTTCGCTCCCGGGTGATGAATCTCAACACTTCATCGAGAAGGGCGTATGCCTGCTCCTCGGTACGGAACCGGCGGGTAGGAATGTGATCTTCGGAGTTAGGTGCCTTGCCGAAGTGATTGGGCTGGATGAAGTGTGCCCAGTTGGCATTGTCGAAGAGACGATACAAGTGGTTGGCGCGCGGAGGAGTGAGCCGAAAGTCGATTCCACTTTCGACCTGGTAACGCACTATCTGAGGAATGACCGGAAGCATCACCGCTTCCGTCACCGCGGCACAATCGGAGAAATCCAGAACAACCTCAGAGAATCCACGCTCCACGATCGTCTGGTGCAAACACGAGCAGAGCCTGCGTATTGCACCTGCCCTCGTCAGCTCGCCCCTTGCCTGAATCGCATTTCCACTACGAGAAATGTCAAAGGCCACTCTCGCGTCAACGAAGCAATCGGAACCTACTCGACCTGCCAGGTGGAGCGGCCTCGGAGGAGTTGGGCCACGTCCTGGTGGTTCTTGAACTTGGCCACCTCGATCTGGCTGTCGAGGTAGTCTCCGTAGGTTGGCGTCGTGACCTGGCGGATGACACCCATCGGAACAGGCATCTCGGGGTAGGCGCAGCGGGCCAGGAGCTGGTGCACGTCGGGCGCGGGGCGCGTCGCGTCGTGACTGAGGATCAGGCCGGCGTCCGGGCCGTGGGCGTCGACAACGCGCAGGCCGGTCGCGGAGACTGCGAGACCCTTGTTGTGATCCTCGCCGAAGAGCATCGGCTTGCCGTGCTCGAGGTAGAGCAGGCGCTCGTCGCGGACTTCGCGGTCGGTGTAGTCGGCGAAGGCGCGGTCGTTGAAGATGTTGCAGTTCTGCAGGATCTCGACGAATGCGGCGCCATGGTGGCGAGCAGCCGTTTCGATTGTCGCCGTGAGGTGCTGCGGGTCGGTATCGAAGGTTCGGGCGACGAATGAGGCTTCCGAGGCGAGCGCGACCGAAAGCGGGTTGAGCGGCTTCTCGGTAGTGCCGATCGGCGAGGACTTGGTCACCTTGCCGAGTTCGGAGGTCGGTGAGTACTGACCCTTGGTCAGGCCGTAGATGCGGTTGTTGAAGAGGAAGATCTTCACGTCGACGTTGCGGCGCAGGACGTGCAGCAGGTGGTTGCCACCGATTGAGAGCGCGTCGCCGTCGCCGGTGATGACGAAGACCATGAGGTCGGGACGCGAGAGCTTGAGACCAGAGGCAATCGTCGGGGCGCGACCGTGGATCGAGTGCATCCCATACGTGTTCATGTAGTAGGGGAAGCGCGACGAACAGCCGATGCCTGAGACGAAGACCATCTTCTCGGGCGCGATGTTCAGGTTGGAGAGCCCGCGCTGCATCTGGGCCAGGATCGAATAGTCGCCGCAGCCGGGACACCATCGGGTGTCGACGTCGGAGGCGTAGTCCTTGCGCGTCAGGTTCTCATCCGCGATCGGGATGATTGACTCGACGTGTTCTGGTGAGTGCGGCGTCTGGAGTACCATGTCGTGTCTCCTGTGGGTCTCTGTGTTCGATCCTACGGGAAATGTGGTCCTGGTCGGGGCTACTCAGCGGCGAGTTGCTGGATTGCTTCGGTCAGCAGTCGAACCGAGAGCGGTTGACCGGTGACCTCGTTGTAGCCCTGGGCGTCAACGAGGAACTTGGCGCGAACCAGCATGCGCAACTGGCCGGTGTTGGCCTCGGGCACGAGCACCTTGTTGTAGCGCGAGATGACATCGCCAAGGTTGCGCGGGAAGGGGTTGAGATACTGCAGATGCGCATGGGCGACATCGCAGCCGGCTTCACGGGCGTCGTTGACCGCAGTGAAGACTGCGCCGTAGGTCGAGCCCCAACTCAGTACGAGCAGGTCGCCCGAGTCTGGGCCGTCAACCTCGAGCTCGGGGATGAAGTTGGCGATTCCAGCAATCTTCGCCGCGCGCAGATCGGTCATGCGCTGGTGGTTTTCGGGCGAGTAGGCGACATCACCGCTGATGTCGGACTTCTCCAGGCCACCGATGCGGTGCTGCAGGTCGGCTTCACCCGGCGGGATGAACATTCGCGCCAGGGTGTCAGGATCGCGCTTGTAGGGCGCGAACTCTTCCGGATCGATGTATCTGAGCTTGCGGAAGGGGACTTCGATCTGGTCGAGCTGGGCGAGGTCGGGCACCGGCCAGGGCTCGGCGGTGTTGGCCAGGTAGGTATCTGAGAGCAGGATGACCGGCGTGACGAACTTGTAAGCCAGCCGGACCGCCTCGAGCACCATGTAGAAACAGTCGCCCGGCGTCTTGGCAGCCAGGACGCAGAGCGGCGACTCGCCGTTGCGTCCGAACATGACCTGCAAGAGGTCGGTTTGCTCAGTCTTGGTCGGCATACCGGTCGAGGGACCTGAGCGCTGCACGTCGAGAACGATCAGCGGCAGCTCGGTCATGATGGCGAGGTTGATTGCCTCGCTCTTGAGCGCGATGCCCGGTCCTGAGGTTCCAGTCACGCCGAGCGCCCCGCCATAGGAAGCGCCAATGGCCGTACCGACGGCGGAGATTTCATCCTCGGCCTGGAAGGTGCGGACGCCGTACTCGCGCAAGGCGGCGAGTTCGACCAGCACGTCGGAGGCCGGGGTGATTGGATACGAGCCGTAGAACAGCTCAAGGTCGCTCAGGTGAGAGGCCGTGATCAAGCCCAACACGAGCGCCTGGTTGCCGGTGATAGTCCGGTATTCGCCGGGGTTGAGCACGGCTGGCGGGACTCGAACGTGGGCGTCGGCGATTTCCGTGGTTTCGCCATAGGCGTGACCGGCGTAGAGGGCGCGGCGGTTGGCCTCGGCGATATTGGGCAGGCGGCCGAATCGATCCTCGATCCAGTCGAGTGTTGGCTGCAGGTCGCGGTCGTAAAGCCAGTAGACCAGGCCGAGGGCGAAAAAGTTTTTGGTCCGCTCGGCGTTCTGGTTGGAGAGACCGAGGTCGTCGGCGGCAGAGACGGCCGCGGTCGTGATCGGCGCTTTGATGATGCGATAGCCCTCAAGCGAGCCATCGGCCAGCGGATTGCTGGGGTAGTTGGCCTTCTTCAAGTTGCCTGCGGTGAAGGCGTCTTCGTTGACGACGAGCAGACCGCCCTTGGTCAGGGCTGAGAGGTGCGACTTGAGCGCGGCGGGGTTCATCGCCACGAGTGTGTCGGGCTCATCGCCGGGGGTGAAGATCTGGTGCTTCGAGAACGAGATCTGGAAGCTCGACACACCGGCCAGCGATCCGGCGGGTGCGCGGATCTCGGCGGGGAAATCGGGCAGCGTCGAGAAGTCGTTGCCGAAGATGGCGGTGGCGTCGGCGAAGCGATTGCCAGCCAACTGCATGCCATCACCGGAGTCGCCCGCGAAGCGGACGGTGACGCGGTCACGTTCCTGGATCGGCGCGCTCGTGCCGCCTGATCCGTTCGCCTGCGTTGATGTGGTGGTCATCTCTCAACGGCCTCCGCGGACGGCGCAGGAATGCGGTGCGCCGGCCTGATTACTCGGGAACGAGCCCTCGGTGTTGTCCACCAAGAACGGCTCCCGTCCGCACAATAGACCTGTGCTGGGCAAGATACGCAATGCCAAGGTGAACACTGTAGGAATCAGGGGAATTCGCGCCACGCGGGCTGATCATTCAGTAACCCTCGGTACATCCCCGACGCTTAGGACGCTACGCCCTAGATGGTGTTATCCGCAAGTCGTTTCGTAAACGCGAATGAAAACCGGGTGTCGGAAGCGGCACTGCTGAAGGCCAATGTGCACCTGGCTTGAAAGCCGCCAGGACAGCCGCAGCACCCGCTGACGTTTGCGCGTCAGCGGGCGCGTCTACGTTCAACCTCATCAGTTGTCGTCATCCGTGGAGCTGTCTCCGTCTCCGCCGTCATCCGAGTCGTCGCCTTCTGTGTCGACGTCGGTGCTTAGATAGCGGTCCTGGATTTCCTGCGGGATCAACGCATTGGTCACCCGTCGCATCTGTTCAGCGTCGGCGATCTGAGGATCAATCAGAATCGTCATGCCATTGAAGAGCGTGACTGGGTCGAGTCTCATGCGGTCAATCAACAACGAACCCATGACGCCCAGGTAGGTTTGGACGAGTGGGTGGTCGTAGATGGCGAACATGATCTTGCCCTCTTCGACCCACTTGGCGAAGCCGAGGTTGAAGCCGAACGTGGCCAACGGAATCTCCGGGTTGGGCCATTGCGCGAAGAGGATGCTGAGGCCGACCGAGTCGGAGAGTGCCATCACCGCACCGATGTCTTCTTCAGCGGCGCGTTCGAGCACAGCTTCAGTGGCATTTGCGCCTTCGTAGTTCCAGGTTTCAACGTCGCCATTGGCATAGGTCGCAGCGAGACCTTCACAGCGCTCAGTGAGACCGACGTTGTTCTTCTCGTGGATGACACAGAGGATTGTGCCCTCAGTGCCTTCCTTGTTGAACTGTTCACCAGCGATCTCTCCGGCGCGGCGGTCGTTGAGGCCGATGTGGAAGCTGGAGCCAACCTCAGCGGCGGCATGCGCGCCGGAGTTGAACGACATCACGGGGATCCCTGCGTCCGTGGCTTCAGCGATCGCCGGGGCGAGCTCGTCGGTAGAAACCAAGGTGGTGGCGATGGAGACGGCACCGTCTTCGACACACTCACGAATCGCTTCGGCCTGATCTGCAACGTCGCCGTACGACTGTGCGCGCATATTGATGCCGAGCGCAGCGGCCGCTGTCGTTGCCGAGTTCGAGGCGAGACCCCAGAAGAGGTCTCTGCCACCGTGGCTAATCATGCAGAAGAGGTCATCGGCGGCAGGCAGTCGCGGATCGACCGTTTCGAGCCAGTAGTGCACCCAGGTCCAGCCAAGGTCTGGATTGTTGAGCAGGATGTGATCGCGTGCGAAGACGGCTGTCTCAAGCAGTTGAAATGACGTAGCCATGATTTGCGAGATTTCACCGCCCAGTAAGCGGCGCTCCACCTCATCGGCGACAAAGTTGTAATCATCCGATTCGATGACTTCGACGCCGGTCGCGAAGGTCTCGCCGATGCCATCGCATAAGGCGCGCATTGCAGTCACGTTGGAGTCAACCAGGCAGAGGACAGGCGGCAGCGTCTCTACGTCGTCCTCTGCGTGATAACGCCAGAACAATCGTTGACCGAGGCGCCGGCCGCCATCGGACAGTTCAGCGCGGTACCCCTCATCGATGCGCTCCGCTCGTGTGACGAGGTCAAACGCGACCGGTGAGCTGTACTTCACCTTGCCGGATTCGGAATCGGCAGCAAGGAAGCGGAGCTCAGGCCGTTGCGTCTCGCCCCATGCTCCGTCGTCGCCGCGCTGCTGCAGGCCGATCTCGACGCGGCCGTCATCGAGCCGCACAGCGGCCACACGAACCTCCAGTTCTTCGTCTTCGTTTCCGTGTCCCACGGCCCAGACGCCTCCCAGGGCGGCTGCGCCGATGAGTGCGCCCAGCGCGAGCAGAATCAGACTACGCATATCGCAAGGACCTTTCTCTGTGTCTCAGTGTCGTCATGAGCGTGGTCGGCTGAAGTCACGCATAGGCGGGCGGCGTGTCCCTCGCCGCCCGCTGTTCCGGGCTTGAGCCGACAACTGCAACTGCTACTCAATCAGCGACTCACGCAGGGCTTGCATTGCCTCGGCGTCGGTGACCATCGGCTTGATCAACAACTGCGTGCTGTTGAAGTAGCCGGTCGGATCGACACGCAGACGCTCGACAAGTAGTGAGCCCACCGCGGCCAGATACGGCTGCAGTTCCGGATGGTCGAAGATCGAGAACATCATCCGGCCCTCGGACACCAACTCGCTGATCAAGCGGGTCCAACCGAACGTCGCCGCGGGCACGTCGGCGTCGGAAAGCCAGATCACGATGCGCACGGCTACTCCGCTGTCAGAAGAGAGCGCCAGGACTGCGTCGACATCGCCTTTCGCAATGCGAGCGTCAAGTTCCTCGACCACGGTGTCGTTGCTAGTCGGGCTCCAACGCTCGACGGTTCCGTTGAACTGCTCCTCGAGCCCGTCGCAGCGGTCGTGTAGGCCGATGTTGTTCGGCTCGTGGATCACGCAGAGTGCGTTGCCCTCAATGCCGCGAGCATTGAACTCGTCACCGGCCAGGCGGCCGCCTTCGCGATCGTCGAGTCCGATGTGCAGGGCGGCGCCTACGTCCGCCGCGACTTCGGCGCCGGAGTTGAACGAGATCACGTGGACTCCGGCGTCGATCGCTTCGCGGACCGCCGGCTTCAGGACATCGGGCTCAGCCAGCGTCGTGGCGATGGAGACGGCGCCGTCGGCGACGCATCGGCGAATGGCGTTGGCCTGGTCGGCGGCCACGGCGTAGGCCTCGGTACGGACGTCGATGCCCAGGGCGCCGGCAGCGGCCACAGAAGACTCGGAAGCCAGGCCCCAGAACAGGTCATCCTCTGCGCCGTGGCTGATGATGCAGTGCAGATCGTCGGGATCGGGCAGCTGCGGGTCGATCAATTCGATCCAGTAGGTGCCCCGCATCCAGGTGCGATTCGCCTCCATCGTCTGGTCGATGATGTCGGCAGTGGGAATGCTCGTGGCAAAGTAGCCGGCCAGATCGCCGTCCTCGCGAATCACGGTATTGATCTGGGAGCGGAAATCTTCGTAGTCGCTAGCTTCGAGGCGCTCAACCGGGACGCCGTAGCCGGACTCGAACCCATTGCAGAGTTGGCCAATGCCGGGATGATTGAGGTCGTCGATGCAGAGCATCTTGGGCAGATCCTCTGTCGGCAGAGCAAAGCGCTCCGCGAATCGAGCACCGATGTCCACACCGGACTCGTGTAGGTATGCGCCGTAGTTGGCGGCGACGGTTTCGTGTCGGCTGTCAGTGTCAACAACGATCACGGAGCTCTGCAACTTCATGCCGGGCTCGGTATCGGCCGGCAAGAAGCGCAGTTCCGGATACTGCGGCTCGCCCCACGTGCCGCTCGCCTCGAGATGCCGAAGCCCAACTTCGACACGACCGTCGTCGAGTCGCTCGACTACGATTCGGACCTCAACGTGTCCATCAGTTTCACTGGAAGTCGCCCAGACCGCTCCCAGAGCAGCCACACCGGCAACCATGCCCAACAGGAGCAATATCAATGTCCGCACTTGACAAGCCCTTTCTATCTGAACCGAGACAGTGTTGCCGCATATCTTATCGGGAACCTCTATTGTTTCCTCAATTGATCCGCGACAACGCCTATCCTGCCGTCGTCTATTGGCACTTGCACACTTCCGCATTGGGAGATCTGAGAGGCTGAGAACATGGCTGGAGCACTTGAGGGACAAGCAGCGTTGATCACGGGTGGAGCCAGCGGTATCGGCGCGGCCTGCGCAATTCGGTTCGCCCAGGAAGGCGCGGATGTCCTCCTGGCGGACCTGCTACCCGACCGTTCCGCGGACACCGTCGCCGCAGTGGAAGCGGAAGGGCGGCGCGCTGTCGTCGTCGCTTGCGATACGTCGACCGAAGCCGCAAACGACGCTGCGGCACAGGCATGCGTTGATGAGTTCGGTCGACTGGACATCGTGGTCGCCGCGGCTGGGATATCGAACGCCGAGTACGTCTCGGGCGAAACCACGGAACTGGGAGAGGATCCAACGGCCTCATACATCGCCAACCAGAACGTGGAGCACTGGGAGAAAGTGCTGGCGGTCAACCTAACCGGCGTGATGATGACAGACCGCTCGTGCGCGCGGAAGATGATTGAGCTGGGCAATGGCGGATCGATCATCAACATCGCCTCAATCATGGCCAAGTTCCCGCAACCGGGGGCGGCCAACTACTGCGTCTCGAAGGCGGGCGTCTGGATGCTGACCAAGGTGCTGGCGCAGGAACTGGTCCAGGACGGCATTCGCGTCAACGCGATCGGTCCGGGCTTCATCGAGACGCCGATGACGGCGGCGATCTCAGGTCACGAGGAGCTGAACCAGTGGGTGCTGAGCATGACGCCGATGCGCCGCTTCGGTCAGCCCGAGGAGATCGCCAAGGTGGCCTGCTTCCTGGCCTCGGACGAGGCGTCGTATGTGACGGGTGAGATCATTCATCCCGATGGCGGCTGGTTCACGGAGTAGCAGCAAACGCCTACCTAATTGGGAACCTGTCGTGGACGGGGAGACTACCAATCACCTGTTGGGCGTAGGCAACGAGGACCCCCTCAGCCTGCGGCAGCTCCCCCTGCAAGGGGGAGCAAAGAGACTTGGGTCGATGCGCAGAAGTTTGAAGGAAGGCTCAAATGTCGCTCTGGGACATCGCTTCGGAAACGATAGATGCGGCGTCAGAGTCGTTGCGGGCTCTGAGCCTGGACATTCACTCGCATCCCGAAGAGAACTACGAGGAAGTGCATGCGCACGCGGCGCTGACCAGCTTTCTGACCGATGTCGGATTCGACGTGACGCCCTCGGCGTATGGGATGGATACGGCGTTTGAGGCGACACGTGGATCGGGCGGGCCGACGATTGCCGTGCTCTGCGAGTACGACGCACTGCCTGGCATCGGTCATGCCTGCGGACACAACCTGATCGCGATCTCGGGCGCGGCGGCTGGATTGGCCGTGGCCAACGCGTTGGAGCGCGAGGGCGTTGAGGGAACGGTGCGCGTGCTGGGCTCTCCGGCTGAAGAGGGAGGCGGCGGCAAGATTCGCCTGATCGACGAGGGCGCGTTCGAGGATGTCGGCGCGGCGATGATGATTCATCCCGGCACAGGCGACATCGTCTATCCCTTCGTGCTAGCGATCGACACCTGTTTCGTCGAGTTCCGAGGCAAGAACGCTCACGCGGCGGGCGCTCCGTGGGAGGGTCGCAATGCACTCGATGCGCTGGTGCTGGCCTACCAGGCGATCGCGCTGCTGCGTCAACAGTCGCATCCGACGGTGCGGATCCACGGCAAGATTCACCACGGCGGCGACAAGCCCAACATCATCCCCGACTACGCACAGGCCGAGTTCTACGTCCGTGCGCCGCAGGAAGATCGACTTGACGAGATGATTGGGCGGGTTGAGGACTGCTTTGCCGGCGCGGCCCAGGCAACAGGCTGCGAGTGGTCGGTCGAATGGCAGGCAGGGGAGCGTTACAGCAACATGGCGAGCAACGGGCCGTTGGCCGAGGCCTACGGACGGCGCTGGTTAGACCTGGGCGTTCGAGCAGCCGACCTGGACGGCAGCATCCAGGGCAGTTTCGGCTCGACCGACATGGGCAACGTGTCGCACGTCGTCCCGTCGATCCACCCGATGTACCACATCCCCCACGAGAGCGGGAACCACACGCCGCAGTTCACAGCGGCGGCGGGATCGCCGGAGGGTCATGAACTGACGTTGACCGCAACCAAGGCGATGGCGCACACGGCGCTCGACTGGCTCACTGATCCTGATCTGCGGGATCGTGCATTGGCCGACTTCGAATCAACCCACAGAGACTGAGGAGACCAACGATGCTCGATCACATCGTTCTGGCGACGCCCGACGTGCAAGCGACCGTAGACGAGATCGCAGAGGCGATCGGGATACGAGCCGGTGTCGGCGGGCGATTCACTGAGATGGGCGCCTACAACCATCTGCTCGCGCTACAGGACGGCGCATACCTGGAGATCATTGGCCCCGATCCCGACCACCAGGGCGGGGGATCGATGCCGTTCGGCATGGACAGGCATTCCAACCCAGCCGCCCATATCGCGCACTGGTGCTGGAAGGGCAACGAGCGAATCGACGAACTTGCTGCGACCGCCAAGTCAGCGGGCTACGACCTCGGCGCGGTCGTCCCGCTGGGACGCGATCTGCCGGACGGTGGTCGCCTGGACTGGCGGCTCACAATCGGTACCTGGCCGCCTCATCTGGGCGGATTGATCCCCTTCCTCATCGACTGGGGGGATGCTCCGCATCCCTCCACGACCGCTGTCCAGGGCGCTAGCCTCGCATCCTGGCACGGCGAGCACCCCGACCTCGACGCCGTCCGGGCCGCCCATCGCTTGATGGACATCGAGATTGAGTTGCGCGAAGCCGACGAGCCCGCCCTGGTCGCCACGTTCCAGGGACCCGATGGCTCGATCACCTATCGCTAGAAGGGCCTGCCATGCTGGATCACATCGTTCTCGCCACGCCCGACGTCCAGGCCTCGGTCGCTGAAATCGAAGCTGCAATCGGCCTGCGCCCCGAGCTCGGCGGGCACTTTCCCGGTCGCGGCGTGTACAACCATCTACTTGCGTTGCAGGACGACGCCTACCTGGAGATCATTGGCCCGGACCCGGACCAAGCTAATCATGAAGGAACGCTGCCCTTCGGCATGGACGATTTCGGCGATAAGGGCGTACATGTGCCGCATTGGTGCTGCAAGGCCGGCGCCGAGATTAACAGTCGAGTGGCAGCAGCCAAGGAGGCCGGCTACGACATCGGCGAGGTGCAGCCGTTAGGCCGCGTGCTTGCTGACGGGACGAGGCTCGACTGGCGCCTGACTCGTACCATCTGGCCGCCACTGCTGGGAGGCCTGATGCCCTTCCTGATCGACTGGGGCGACGCCCGGCATCCGTCGTCGACGGCGGTCAAGGGCGCGAGCCTGGTGTCCTGGCACGGTGAACATCCTGATCTGGATGAGGTGCGTCGCGGGCACGAAGCGCTTGGTGTTGAGCTTGAGCTTCGTGAAGGCTCGACTCCTGCGCTCGTTGCGGTGCTTGAGGGTCCGAAGGGCCAGATCACGCTGCGATAGCTGAACTGAGACCTCCCCTTGCAAGAGACTCATGCATATCCTCCGATTCCCCTCTCCCCCCCTTGCGAAGGGAGATGTCACAGAGTGACAGAGGGGGTGGTCGGCTGGCGACGACCAGATAGGGCCAATAGGCAGGGAACCCCCCTCTGCCTTCGGCATCTCCCCCCGCAAGGGGGGAGAAGGGGAGTTATGCATCAATCTCTGCCAGGGGGAGGAAAGAGCAGGGCCAACACTTACCCTTGCAAACGCGATCAACGGGATCGGAGCGCTAGCTTTCCATTTGAAAGAACGAGCGCGAGAAAGGATTGAGACATGAAACTGGGACTGGCGCTGGGTTACTCCGGGGCGAATATGACGCTGCCGGTCGATATGGTTCGCAAGGCGGAGGCGCTGGGCTATGACTCGGTCTGGACCGCGGAGGCGTATGGCTCCGACGCGTTCTCTCCGCTGGCTTACCTGGCCGCGGTGACGGAGAAGATTCGGCTTGGTACGGGCGTGATCCAGTTGGCTGGTCGAACACCGGCCAATGCGGCGATGACAGCCGCGACGATCGACGCGCTGGCCGGCGGGGACCGCATGATCCTGGGCCTCGGCGTGTCTGGCCCGCAGATTGTCGAAGGCTGGTACGGACAGCCCTGGGGCAAGCCGAACACGCGGATCCGCGACTACGTGGCGATCATCCGCAAGATTCTCGCCCGTGAGGAGCCGGTCACGCACGACGGCAAGGAGATTGCCTTGCCCTACGAGGGACCGGGCAGCGCCGGGCTGGCCAAGCCGCTCAAGTCGATTCTGCACATGAATCCCAACATCCCGATCTGGCTGGGCACCGGCACAGAAATGAATGTGCGGATGACCGCCGAAATCTCCGAAGGCTGGCTGCCCCTGGGCCTGACGCCGTACAACGCCGACATGTTCGTTCCCTGGCTCGAGGAGGGGTTCAAGCGCTCGGAAGCGAAGACGGGCGAGCCGAAGTGGTGGCCCGACTTCGAGGTGCAGACATCGGCCGAGGTCGAGATCACCGATGACCTGCGCGACGCCTTCCGCAAGATGAAGCCAAACGTCGCGTTGTACGTCGGCGGAATGGGCGCGCGCAGCGTCAACTTCCACAAGATGAGCATGATTCGTCGCGGCTACGGCGATGCGGCGGAACGCATCCAGGAGCTCTACCTGGCGGGCCGCAAGGGCGAAGCCATCGAGGAAGTGCCCGAGGAGTTCCTCGACGAGCAGGCGCTGCTCGGTCCGCCGGCAAGAATCCGCGAGCGCTACCAGGCCTGGGCCGACAGCTACATCACCGGTCTGACCGTCAGAACCAACCAGGAGGAAGCCGTCGAGCTGATGGGCGAACTGGCGAAGGAGTCGTCGGGGGTGTAGACGCTGTCGATTGCAACGTTGACAACGCCAGCCCTCTGCTCCGTCATACCCGCGCTTGCCGCGGGTATCTCGCCGCGTCCTGCACTCACCACTGCGCTGCGGGCAGCGAGATTGCCGCGACGGAGCGCGGCAATGACGGAATGGTGGCTGTTGCTAGGGTCAATGAATGAACAGGATCCCTCCGCGCAGAGGCACGCTTGCGGTTGGAGTGGCTCGGCAACGGAAGAGGCAGATCCCCGCGTGAAGCAGGGAATGGAGCACCAGAAGTGCGCAACTGACCGCTACTCAATGCCCGCAATCTCGACCAGGCCCGCGTTGTACTGGTCGTGGCGGCTGACCCAGGCCATTCCCCAGGGCAGATTCGATTCATCACGACCCTTGGGCAGTACGTCGAGGAATCGGTAAGCGCCAATGAAGTCTTCCAGACCTCTCGCGTAGGTCGAGTAGGTGTGGAAGATTTCGCCGGTGTCGTCCCTGTAGAAGACGGACAGTCCCGGCGCTTCTGCGCCGTCGAACTGTGACTGCACAGTGTAGTTGTACTGCCGACGACTGGCATCGACATCATCAGCCGAGAACGAGACGCCGTAGTCAAAGTTGAAGTTGTTCGCGTGTGACGACAACCACTTGAACCGCCAGCCCATGCGCTCGCGGTACGCCTGCAACTTGTTCAGCCGAGCGCGGGAAATCGCGACGAAGGCGGTGTCCCGCTGTTCAATGTGAATCGTGATCGGATCGAAGTGGTCGGCCAGGAATGAACAGGAAATGCAGCCTTCGTCCCACTCGGGATCGAACATGAAGTGGTAGACGATCAACTGGTTGGCCTCGCCGAACAGGTCGGACAGTGACTCGTCGCCGTTGGGACCTTGGAACACGTAGTCAGTCTCCACGCGCTCCCAGGGCAGCGCCTGCCGAGCCTCAACGATCTCGTCGCGGAGGCGTGTGAGTTCCTTCTCACGCCGCAACAGGTCGCGCCGAGCCTCGACCCATTCCTTGTGAGTCACCACCGGTTGGTTCGGCATTGCTCAACCCTTCCCGCTGCGCCCACGTTCGCTCAGACGGAAGGCTATAGCGACTAGCGACCGCGTAGACTGCGCAGGCGCTGAACCTGCCAGGAAAGGAACATCTTATGTCCGACGCGGAAGCACTTGTCAACGCCTTCATGGCCGAGTTTGATGCCGAGCACCCCGACGCCGACACATTGGCGTCGTACTTCACTGACGACGCGGTCTACCACAACATGCCGATGGCTCCGGCCGAGGGGATTGATGCCGTCAAGGCGGCCCTGACCGGCGTCTCGCAAATGACGTCACGCGGCTGGGAAGTGCTGCATTCAGCAGCCAACGGCGATGTCGTACTGAATGAGCGAGTCGACCGCTTCGACATGGGCGGCACGGAGGTTTCCGTGCAGGTCTGCGGTGTGTTCGAGATCCGAGACGGAAAGATCGCGCGATGGCGCGACTACTTCGACATGGCCTCGTTCCAGAAGCAGATGCCGGACGGTTAGGCGTGCCTTAACTTCACTGCTTGAAGTTCGCTGACAACCCCTCTTGCCATTCTCCCCCTGCAAGAGACTGATGCATATCCTCCTATTCCCCTCTCCCCCCCTTTGCGGGGGGAGATGTCACGGAGTGACAGAGGGGGGGTCGGCTGGCGACGACCAGATAGGGCCAACAGGCAGGGAATCCCCCTCTGCCTTCGGCATCTCCCCCGCAAGGGGGGAGAAGGGGAGTTATGCATCAATCTCTGCAAGGGGGAGGAGAGTAAGCGGCTCGGGACGTTCTCGCGCAAACGAAGAGTGTTACCGGCTGCTCCGTACTAGTCCATTCCGAAGGTGGCGCGGAGTTCGGCGGCGATCTGGTCGAGGGCCTGGCTTCCCTCAGGGACTGCCTCGAAGGCGCTGACGAACCCGTGGATGACGCCGTCGTATCGGGTGCAAGCCGACTGGTTTCCGGCGGCGCCGAGAGCGGCCGCATAGGCTTCGCCTTCGTCCCTTAGTGGGTCGTATTCGGCAGTGATTGTGAGCGAACGCGGCAGATTTTCGAGGTCGGCGGCCTGCAGCGGTGAGGCGTAAGGCTGCGCTCCTTCTGAATCGTCGTTGAGGTATAGATCCCAGCACCTGCGCATTGCGGCTTCGGTAAGGCCATATTCACCGCAGCCGTTGACCCTGTAGGACTCGGTCTCGAAGTTGAAATCGGTGACCGGGTAGATCAAGATTTGCGAGTCGATGCGGGGGCCGCCGCGATCTCTTGTCATTTGCGAAACGACGGCCGCGAGGTTGCCGCCGGCCGAGTCGCCGGCGACGGCGACGCACTCGGAGCGAGTTCCAAGCTGGTTATTCGTGCTATTGATCCATGCCACGGCTGCATAGGCGTCTTCCGCGGCCGCCGGGTACCTGTCTTCAGGCGCGAGTCGATACTGGACCGAAAGGACGCTCATTCCGGTGCGGTTGCACAGGGCGCGGCATAGGGCATCGTGCGAGTCCAGACTGCCGCTCACCCATCCGCCGCCGTGAAAGTAGACGACTGTCGGGAGATCTCGCGTGTCGTCAGTGGGCAGATAGCTCCACGCCGGGATGCCGCCTGCCGGACCAGGTATTGCCATCTCGAACACCTGGGCGACGGGTTCGAGCTCGCCCTCGGGTCGAAGCACGGCCATCGCCTCGCGAGCCTTTTCGCGTGTCAATCCATTAAAGGGCGGCACGCCGGCGCGTAAGTCGAGGATGGCTTGGGTTTCTGCGGTGACGGGCACTGTTGATCGCTTCGGCCATTCTTGACGGTCAGGGCAGAGCCCCCTCAGTCCCTTCGGGACAGCTCCCCCAGAGGGGGAGCTTTTGCCTAGTCCATTCCGAAGGTGGCGCGGAGTTCGGCGGCGATTTGGTCTAGGGCCTGGCTTCCTTCGGGGACGGCCTGGAACGCTCCGACGAAACCGTGGATGACTCCGTCGTAACGGGTGCAACTTGACTGCACGCCGGCGGCGCTGAGAGCGGCGGCGTAGGCTTCGCCTTCGTCCCTCAGTGGGTCGTATTCGGCAGTGATTGTGAGCGAACGCGGCAGATTTGCGAGGTCGGCGGCCTGCAGTGGCGAGGCGTAAGGCTGTGCGCCATCCGACTCGTCGTTGAGGTAGAGGTCCCAGAACCAGCGCACGCCGACTTCGGAAAGCCCGAAGTCGGCGCCGTTCTGTTTGTAGGACTCGGTCTCGAAGCTGAAGTCGGTGACCGGATAGATCAGGATCTGCGAGTCGATGCGCGGGCCGCCGCGATCTCGCGCCATTTGCGAGACGACGGCGGCGAGGTTGCCGCCGGCCGAGTCGCCGGCCACAGCGATCCGGTCGTCCCGTCCGCCCTGCTGGTCGTACATGCTGTTCATCCAGGCGACCGCGGCGTAGCAGTCTTCGGCGGCGGCGGGATAGGTCGCCTCCGGAGCGAGCCGATAGTCAACCGACATCACGCTCATCCCGGCGCGGTTGCAGATAGCGCGACAGACGGCGTCGTGCGACTCAAGGTCGCCGATCACCCAACCGCCGCCGTGGAAGTAGACGAGAGTGGGCAGATTGCGTGGGTCATCGTTGGGCAGGTAACCACGAGCCGGAATGTCGCCGGCAGGGCCCGGAACGACCATCTCGTGGACCTGGGCGACCGGTTCAGGCTCGCCCTGGGGTCGCAGTGCGGCCATCGCCTCGCGTGCTTCCTGGGGCGACATCTCGTTGAACGGCGTCGCTCCGGCGCGCATATCGAGGATGGCCTGGGTTTCTGCTGTGACGGGCATGGTGCGCTTTCTTTCTGAATTGGTCGGCCGGGGGGAGCCCCCCTCTGCCTTCGGCATCTCCCCCCGCTCCGCGGGGGGAGAAATGGGTCAGGCCTTCGCTCTCCGTAGAGCAGAACCGACTAGATTCGTTCGTTGATGAAGGCGGCGGCTTCCTTGAGGCATTCAACGCCTGTCGGGATGACGGCGAACATCATGAAGGGGTCGTGAACGACGCCGTCGTAGCGATGCACGGTGACATCGCCGCCGGCTGCCTCGATGGCTGCGCCGTAGGCTTCGCCCTCGTCTCGCAGCGGATCGAGTTCGGCGGTCTGGATCAGCGCCGGTGCGAGGCCGGAGAGGTCTGCGGCCTTGATCGGCGACGCGTAGGCTTCCTGTCCCGCTTCAGCGCTTGGCAGGTAGTGGTCCCAGAACCAGACCATCGAGGCTCGTGTCAGGAGCTTGCCCTCGGCGTTTTCGGTGTAGGACGGGTAGCTGTAGTTGTGATCGGTGACCGGAACGTGGAGGACCTGCGCGGCGATCGCGGGGCCGCCCTTGTCGCGGGCCATCTGCGAAACCACGGCCGACAGGTTGCCGCCGGCGGAGTCGCCTGCGACCGCCATGCGAGAACCGTCGGCGCCGATCTCAGCGCCGTTCTCGGCGACCCAGGCTGCGGCGGCGTAACAGTCGTCGGCTGCGGCCGGGTACTTGGCTTCAGGGGCGAGCCGGTAGTGGACCGAGACGACAACCGCTTCGCCCAGCTCGGCGAGGAGTTGCTTGCAGGTGCCGTCGTGCGAGTCAATGTCGCCGAGTACCCAGCCCCCGCCGTGGAAGTACATCACGACAGGCAGATTGTCGCCCGCGGAGGCGTAGATGCGGATCGGGATGTCGCCACCGGGTCCGGGTACGGTGCGGTCTTCAACGCGCGCCGGCTCGGGAGCGCCAGCCTGCATCATGGCAAAGTTGGCGATAGCCGCGCGGGCCTCTTCCGGCGTCTGTTCGGAGATATCGGGTCCGCCGGCCTCTTCCAACATGGCGAGCAGTCCCTGGGTCTCTGGGGTTGGGGGCATGGTTCACTCCTTGGGGTGGTGTGTCTTGTTCAATAGTCGAGCGCCGAACGGCGCAACTCGGACAGGATAGGCGTTAGGCGCGAACTCCTACTTGAGCGAGGTAAAGACGCTGTTCACGCGAGCATGGTGCCGGAAGCTGGAGAGAGGGACCCCCTCAGCCTTCGGCAGCTCCCCCTGCAAGGGGGAGCGAAGAGGGAGGGCGGGACTGGTGTCCGATCAGCCTCGAGCGTTGAGCCACTGACGAGTCATCTCGGCATGGCCGACGTGCTCGGCGGTGTGGGCGATCGCTCGGTCGATTAGCTCATGGCCGGTCAGGTTCTTATCCATGAACATGTGATAGTGCGGACCGGCCCAGGCGTCGTCGGAGAGGCCGGCGAGCGCCGATTCTATTGCTGCCTTGGCACCGGTCCAACGCTCAGTGAGCACTCCCTGCGGGTCATCGAACGACTTCGCGGTCGAGTCGAACTCAGCCTGGCGGCTGCGGTCGAGCTTCTGGCCAGCCAGCACTTCGACGATGTTCCACTCGGTCGCCGAGATTGAGTGTGTGGCGAGGACGAACATCGTCGACGCGTCATCCCACGGCGCAGTATCGAGTTGCTCCGAAGTGAGTCCATCGGCGGCGGCGAGAATGCGTTCGACCAGATCGCAGGCGGTCTCGAACGCGGGCAGGGCTGGTCCCTCAAGCGACATCGGCATCGTCCAATCTGCTACCTATACTCCGACTGGTTGACTTGTCGGACGCAGACGCATTGTATCGCGACCGACGTTGATACTAGCACATACATCCTAGATAAGGAATTCGCCATGAAAGCCGATCCGCAGACGCAGGCACTCAACGCAATGATCGAAGAGGCGTCGTCGCAGGGCAAGCCCTGGCACGAGATGGAACCGCAGGAGCTGCGCGACGTGCTGGCCGAGGGTGGACCGTTCGGTCCGCCTCCGCCGAAGCTGGACGACATCGCACAGGAGCGCAGCGTGGCCGGACCGGTGGGCGAGATCCCCGTGCGTGTCTTCATTCCGCCTGTGGTGCGCGGCGTCTATCTGCACATTCACGGCGGCGGCTGGGTGATCGGCTCGCACGACGGTGCCGACGAGCGCCTCTGGGAGCGCGCCCAGGCGACCCAACAGGCGGTCGTATCGGTCGGCTACCGGCTCTCGCCCGAGCATCCCTATCCGGCGCCCAACGAGGACTGCGAAGCGGCCGCCGTCTGGCTGATCGAAAACGGCCAGTCGGAATTCGGCACAGACGCCTTCACGATCGGTGGAGAGTCGGCCGGAGGTCATCTTTCGGCAACCACGCTGCTGCGCATGCGCGACAACCACGGCTACACCGGCTTCAAGGGAGCTGCGCTGACCTACGGCGTTTTCGACCTGCGCCACTCACCCTCGGCCAGGCTCTGGGGAGAGCGAAACCTGATTCTCTCGTCGCCAATCATGGAGTGGTTCATCGACCACTACGTATCCCCCGAAGAGCCCGAACTGCGCGATCTGCCAGACGTGACCCCATTGCTTGCGGACCTGTCCGACATGCCGCCAGCGATCTTCACGGTCGGCACGCTAGACCCGCTGCTCGACGACACACTCTTCATGTCCGCCCGCTGGCAAGCCGCTGGTCACGAAACCGAACTGCACGTGTTCCCAGAGGCGCCGCACGGATTCGATGGCTTCCCGACTCCGGCGGGGATGGACGCGACGAATCGGGTGAACAACTTCTTGAGTGGGTGTCTGGGGTAGCAATGTGCTCCCCAGTTCAGGGAGCTGGCGCAACTGATTTCCAAGAGCTCCCCCTCTGGGGGAGCTGGCGCGGAGCGACTGAGGGGGCCGCCGACTACTACAGCTCAGACGCAACCCGCTCGACCACTGAGTCAAGATCCCGAAGTACGTCGTCGTTCCAGAAACGGAGTACGCGGAAGCCTAAGGCCTCAAGGTCGAGCGTGCGGGCCTCGTCCTCTTGGTTGCGGTCGGCGTGCTGTCCGCCGTCCAGCTCGATCACGAGTCGTTCGGCGACACAGGCGAAGTCGGCGATGTACGGGCCGATTGGGTGCTGGCGCCGAAATCTGTATCCGCCCAGTTGGCGTCTGCGCAGCCGACTCCAGAGCAGCACTTCAGCATCGGTCGCGTTGCGACGCAGTTGCTTCGCAAACTCAATCTGCTTTTGAGGCGCGTAGTTGTAGTCGCGATCTACCACCGGTGGCACCTCCCCGAGCCCCCTCCGCCCCTTCGGGGCACCTCCCCCAGAGGGGGAGGTCTTGGGAATGGGAGCTAGTTCACCCGCTTGTCGACGCCCTCCCAGTAGGCCTCCCTCAACTCGAACTTCTTCAGTTTGCCTGTCGCTGTTCTTGGCAGCGTCTCGACGAACTCCACTCTGCGGGGGATCTTGAAGCCGGCCATGGTGGCTCGGCAGTGGGCGACGATGTCGTCTCTGGTGACGTCGTGGCCTTCTCTGGGGACGATGAGCGCGAGCGGGGTTTCTCCCCATTGCTCCGAGGGGACTCCGATGACAGCGGCTTCGAGGACGGCGGGGTGGTCGTAGAGGACGTCTTCGACCTCGATACTGCTGATGTTCTCTCCGCCCGAGATGATCACGTCCTTGGCTCGGTCGACGATGTTGATATAGCCGTCCTGGTTGACGGTGGCCATGTCTCCGGTGTGGAACCAGCCGTCGACGATGACTTTGTCCGTCTCTTCCTGCTGCTGCCAGTAGCCGCGCAGGACGACGTTCGAGCGTGCAACGACCTCACCGACTTCCTCGTCGTCCCAGGCGACCTCGCGGCCGGAGTCTCGGACGACCTTGACCTCGACGCCTATTACGTCGTGACCGGCTCGGACCTTGGTGCCGAAGTAGCCGTCTTCGTCAACGCCCAGGTAGGGCTTGACCTCGGAGACGGTCAGAATCGGTGAAGTTTCGGTCAGGCCGTAGATCTGGATGAACTCCCAGCCGAGTTCCTTCTCCAGCCGCTCGATGAACGCCTGCGGCGGCGGTGCTCCGGCGACGGTGAAGCGCGGGCGGACGGTGATGTTGTAGTTGTCCTTGTGCTCGAACTCGAGGATCCGAGCCAGCACAGCGGGCGCCATGCAGGCGAAGGTACAGTTCTCGTCCTGGATCACCTGGTACATGTCGGCCGCGTCTGGGGCTCGCAACACGACGTGCTTGCCGCCCATCGCAGTGATTGCGTACGGACCGCCCCAGCCGTTGGCATGGAACATCGGCAAGGTCCACATCTCGGCGTCGTCCTGCGAGATGCGCAAGTGGGCGATGAAGTTGTAGGCGTTGATGTACGCGTTGCGGTGCGTGATCATCACACCCTTGGGACGCGCCGTGGTCCCGGATGTGTAGTTGATCGAGAGCAGGTCGGTCTCTTCCAGTCCCGGATCGGGCGGTTGAACGGTCGGCTGGCTGGCGATCCAGTCCTCGTAGTTGGTCCAGCCCTGCGTGATCGGAATGTCCTCAAAGGGAATGGCGATGAAGTGCTCGACAGAATTCAGGTTGTTGCGCACCTCATCAACCATGTGCGCGAACTCGGCGTCGACCAGTACAACCTTCGAGCCGGAGTGCTCGAGCATGTACTCGAAGTCGGCCGGGATCAGGCGGTAGTTCATCGGCACGATGATCGCGCCGATGGCCGCGGTCGCGTAGAAGGTCTCGAGGAACTGATGCGAGTTGGGCGCAATGATGCCGACGCGGTCGCCTTTGCCCACGCCGGCGTCGAGCAGCGCGTGGGCTTGCTGGTTCACGCGTGCGTTGAACTCGGACCAGGTGAAGCGCTTGTCGCCGTCAATGACGGCCTCGGACGGTCCGTACAGCTTGGCTGAGCGGCGCAGAAAATCATTGACCAGCAGCGGGACTTCCATCTTCGTCTCCCTCAGTCATTCGCAGAGCCGCATGTCTCAGCCGCCTGCGTCCTCGTGCAGATTCGGGAACATTATTGCACTCAAGCCGCGCCGGCCTCGGCGATTACTCAGCCGGGAACTCCGAGACCGGGAAGACATCGTTGACGATCATCAGGTCGTCGTTGGGACAATGGGGCAGAATGGTTCGCCGCCACTCGGCGTTGGGGATGTGGAACTGCAGCTCACCGTCGAACGAGATGTTGGCTTCAAGCTCGTAACGATGGTGCCGGCTGATTTCGACGCCTTCATAGGGGAGTTCGAACTCGATAGGGAACTCACCGAGGCCTTTGAAGCTGGCCTCGACCACGGCGAATCGCTCCTCTGGCTCGGAGACATCCCAGAGTCGGATTTCGAGGATCGCATCGTCGGGAAGGTCGCCCTCCCAGAAGGAGGAGTGGATCTGTCCGGGCAAAGGCTCAACGCACTGGTCGAACTCGCTGATTGAGATCACTCGGACATCGCGGTTGCGCGGATTGCCTCGGGTGAGGACGGGATGAACAGTGTCGTTGATGTAAAGCAGCTCGTCGCCAACTTCGACTCTGGCGCTGAGCGTGATTTCGGCTCGGCCCTCCACCTGGCCGGAGTCGTACTCGATGCTGAAGCGAACGGGCAGGCTGTCGACGTTCTCAATCACATCTCGACCGAGTTCGATTGCTGATGCGTCGGCGAGTGAAGTGTCCTGCAACCTGACCGTGACGGTCGCGCCATCGGGCAGATCGACATCGCGGTGAAATCGGACTTCGCCGCTGATGGTGTTGGAGGAACCACAGGCGATGGCCGCGCAAACAGCGGCAGCGAGAGCGACGATCGATATCAAGTAAGCGATAAACCAGGACATGGTTCGTCCTCCGAGGCTCCGCCGTTACGTCCATTAGATAGCATCGAGTCGCCGGGTAGTGCGAAGGAGTTGGGAGGAAACGATGGAAATTGTTGTTGGCATGATCATTGGCCTCGCGGTTGGTGGAGGCTTTGCGCTGATCTTCTATCGGCAAGCGTCGGCGGTGCGTTCGGAGTCGGCGGATTTACGTGCGGATCTCGAAGAGGTTCGGAAGAGGATTCAGGAGATGGAACTGGCACGAAACACTGCAGAGACGCGGTTGGCCGGCCGTGAGGAAACAGTCGACACGTTGACGATTGAGCGGGACGAGGCGCGCCAATTGCTGGACGAGCGAAGTGGCGAGTTGTCCGACGCCTCCCGAAGGCTCGCTCAAGCGGAGGAAGCCAGAGAAAGCCTCGCTGCCCAGTTGTCTGAGCGAACACAGGAACGCGACGCTGCGAGGGAGCAGTTGGATTCGGTGACTTCAGAACTTGGAGAGAAGACGGCGACGCTTGCCGAAACGGTGGCGGACCATGCAGCAAGGCAAGAGGAGTTGGAGAACTATCGAGCAGAGCTGGAAGAGCGATTCAAGGGCATCGCGACGAACGTCACACAGTCGACTCGGGAAGACTTCATCAAGGAATTCCGCGACTTGACCAAGCAGCAATCGGAGGTGAGCCAGGAAGCGGTGACCAACCTGGTAAAGCCGGTCCGCGAGCGACTGGCCGAGTTGCAGAAGTATGTTGACGACTCGGACAAGCGTCGGGCCAGCGATTACGCACAGGTCTCCGGCGGTGTCGAGCGCCTGCTGGAAGAAACCAGTGGGCTGCGCCGTATCTTGCACAACCCCGGCCGACGCGGCGAGTGGGGAGAGCAGCATCTGCGCAATGTGATGCAAGCCGCTGGGATGACTGACCACGTCGACTTCGTCGAGCAGCAGCAGTACGAATCGGAAGGTGGATCGGCACAGCCGGATGTCGTCGTGCATATTCCCGGCGGAGTGCAGGTCGTGATTGATGCCAAAACGCCATTCGAGGCGTACGACGCGGCGATGAAAACCGACGATGAAGTCGAGCGAACACGGCAGTTCGCCAACCATGCCCGCGACCTGCTGGGTCATGCGCGAACGCTGAAGGGACGCGACTACTCGAAGTGGGTGGAGGGATCACCCGACTTTGTTGTGATGTACGTGCCAACTGATCCAATGCTGGACGTTGCCATAGATGCGAACAGTGGAGTTTGGCAAGAAGCATGGGATCGGCATCGCGTCTTGATCGCGACGCCTGGACTGTTGATCGCGTTCCTGCGTACTGTGGCGCTGGCCTGGCAACAGCAGGCGATTCAACAGAATGCCCAGGACATCGCCGACTCTGCGCGCGAGTTGTACGACCGCCTTGGTACCTTCACGGGCCACATCATTCGTATGGGGAACCAGCTTGGGACCGTGGTGGATACTTACAACAAGTCGGTTGGTTCGTTTCAATCACGTGTGTTGCCGCAAGCTCGGCGCATTGAAGATCTGAGTGAGATTGAAGAATCTCGTCGATTTGATGAACCGGACTCGGTGCTCGCGGATATCCGCGAGTTGCAGGCGCCCGAAGTGCATGAACCCGAGTATGAAGCGATCGAGGCGGGCGACTAAGGGTTTTGCGGCTCAAGTAGACGTCAGGCGTGGGTGAATCGGCGTTGGTCCCTCTCAGCCTTCGGCAGCTCCCCCTTGAAGGGGGAGCGGGAGGCGGAGTCAGATCTTCAACCGACGGTGGCTGGTCCTAATCGTCGAACGATTTTCGGGTTACGGGACGCACGGCTCCGTACTTTCTCAGATCGGCGATGGTGACGATTCTGCCGGTCCACTCGGGGCCCTGGGCGACCATCCAGAGACAGGCATCGGACATGATGATCGGGTCTTCGAAGTCCATCTGCTTGGCCTGTTCACCGAGGGTGAAGGCGTAGCCTTCGCTCCACACCGATAGCTCCAGACGCAGGCAGTTGACGGAGATGCCGGTGCCCTTGAGGTCGCTGGCCAGCGACTCGGACATGGCCTCCAGGGCGCGCTTGGTCGTGGTGTAGCTGGCCCGGCCGAAGTCCGGGCTGACGGACGCGCCCGAACCGATGTTGATGATCGCGCCGCCGTCGCCCTCGGCCATCTTGGGCGCGACGGCGTGGGTCAAGTAGAAGGGCGCGTTGACGTTGATGTCAATGGCCAGGCTCCACATGTGGCGACCCGATTCGAGCGCCTTGCCTGGCGGGGCGATGGCGGCGTTGTTGATCAACACATCGATCTGTCCGAAGCGGTCGTAGGTTTCGGCGATCGCGCGGTCCAGGTCCTCGACCTTGGCCAGGTTGGCGCCGATCGGCAGACACTGCTGACCCGCCTCCTCGACCAGTTGTGCGGTCTCGTTTACGGTCCCGGGCAGCTTGGTCGGCGTATCGGCGGTGGAACGCGCGACGGCGGCGATGTCGTAGCCGGCGATGGCGAAATCCTGGGCAAGCTGTTTGCCAATGCCTCGGCTGGCTCCGGTGATGAATGCGACTTTGGCCATGTTGATGCTCCTTTGTTGCTGCGCTACGCGTGCCACCACACGGGTCGCACCTACATTTCTCGTAGGGGCAGGCCTGGTGCCTGCCCGTTCCCCGTTCCGCCCGATGTCACGATCTGCCTCTGCTTTGCGGATTGAAAGGCGACCTGAGGTCCGCGACCTTCGCAGAATACCTGCCATATAGACTTCCGCAGGAGGAGTACGACGATGCCCCATCACGTCAAGAGCAAAGCGCTCTCACATCTGCGGATCTGCGATTTCACCGGTCAACTAGCCGGCGCAGGTGCGACCAAATTCATGGCCGCGTTTGGCGCCGAGGTGATCCGGATCGAGGATCCTTCCAACCACGGTCGCTGGGACATCCTGCGCGGGATGCCGCCATACGTTGACGACCGGCGCGGACCTGAGCTGGGTGGTCCGTTCAACAATCACAACGTGGGCAAGCTGGGCATATCGCTGAACATCAAGACCGAAAAGGGACGAGAGCTGTTCGAGCGCCTGGTCGCGATTTCTGACTGCGTCACCGAGAACTTCTCCTCCGGCGTGATGCGCTCCTGGGGCTACGACTACGACGCGCTGAAGCAGCTCAAGGAAGACATCATTTATGTCTCCAACTGCGGCTTCGGACACTCGGGGCCGTACGAGAAGTTCAAGACCTGGGGACCGATTGTCCAGGCGACGAGCGGACTGACGATGTCCTCAGCCATTCCCGACCAACCGCCGGCCGGTTGGGGCTACTCATACATGGACCACACGGGCGCGTACTTCATGGCGATGGCGATCATGCTGGCGATTCATCATCGCAACCGGACCGGCGAGGGTCAGTATGTCGACGTGGCCGCGACTGAGGCAGCGCTGACGCTGAATGGTCCGGTCCTGCTCGACTACACGGTCAATGGCCGTCCGCTGCGGCGCGACGGCTATCCCGACGCTAACCACTCTGTCAGCCCAGCGATGGCGCCGCACAACATCTACGCAGCCAAGCCGATTCCCGGCTCGTTCGACGAAGCCTGGATCGCGATCGCCTGTCGCAACGACGAGGACTGGCATGCGATGCGTGACGTGCTGGTCGCCGACGGCTGCGATTGGGCGGCCGACGACGGCTATGGACAGATCTCCGGTCGGATGGCGGCCCAGGATGAGTTGGACGAGCACATTGCCGAATGGTGCTTGCGTCGCGACCCGTTCCAGTCGGCTGAGATGCTGAAACAAGCCGGTGTGCCGGCGAATGCCGTGCAGACTCCGGAGCAGCGCATCGACCAAGACGTCAACTCGGCCGAAGCGCGTGTCTGGCCGACGATTCGCCAGGCCGAGATGGGTCGTGTTCGGGTCGACGGGATTCCCGCGCACTTCTCGGAAACTGACTGGTCGATGACGCGCGGCGCCGCGACGCTCGGTGAGGACAACGACTATGTCTACGGCGAGCTATTGGGATTGAGCCAGGACGAGATCGCCGGGCTGCATGAAGAGGGCGTGATCTAATGACGACGAGTTCGAATCTCCTGGCAATGATGGCGCTTGACGATCTGCGAGTGCTCGAGATCGGTGATGAACGAGGCGCCTGGTGCGGCAAACTCCTGGCCGACATGGGCGCCGACGTGATCAAGATCGAGCCGCCCGATGGCGATCCTTCTCGCCGGTATGAGCCGTTTGTCGATGACGAACCGCATCACGAACGCTCGCTGTTTTTCTGGTACTACAACACGTCCAAGCGCAGTGTTGTCATGGATTTCAATGAGCGGTCGAATGCCGACGCGTTCCTCAAACTGGTCGAATCGGCTGACATCATCTTCGACACCAATACCTACGATCCAATCGGGCGGCTGGGCCTGGACTACCACCAGGTCATGGCAGACAATCCCCGCCTGATCTGGTGCACAATCACAAACTTCGGCTTCGGTTCCGTACGAGACGATGAGCCGCACACCGACCTGACCCTCGCCGCCAACGGTGGCTTTGCCTGGATGAACGGCTATGACGATCATTCGTTGCCGCCGGTGCGCGGCGGCGGACAGCAGGCCTATCACACGGGATCGAACTATGCCTTCATGTCGATCCTGACGGCGCTGCTGCACCGCGACGCCACCGGCGTTGGCCAGCACATCAACGTGAACATCAACGCGTCGGTCAACGTAACAACCGAAGCTGGGTCGTATTCGTGGCTGGTCGCGCATGCGACCGTGCAACGCCAAACCGGACGCCACGCCGGGGTCGCGCCGTCAATGCCGTCGCAGATCAAGTGCGCCGATGGTCGCTACGTAAACACCGGTATCCCACCGCGACGACCAGCCGAATTTGGTCTGGTCTATCAGTGGTTGGAGGAAGAGGGTCTGCTCGACGCGCTACCGGAGGCTCCCTTGTTACAAGTTGGTGGGCAGTTGGAGAGCTTCTCGCTGGCCGACGTGTTCAGCGGCGACAACGAAGAGTTGCTGGCGATCTTCGGAGCGGGACGTGAGGCATTCGACCTACTGGCATCGAAGCTGACGGCCTATGAGTTCTTCACCAAAGCGCAAAATCTGGGCTTCCAGGTCGGCGTGATTCATAGTCCAGAAGAGGCGCTAGAAGATCCGCATTTCGTCGATCGCGGGATGCAGGTCAAGGTGGAGCATCCGGAGCTGGGTCGGGAAGTGATCTACCCGGGAGCACCATATCAGTTGACGAAGGGAAGCTGGGGGATCACACGTCGTCCGCCGCTGCTCGGGGAGCATACGGACGAAGTGCTCTCAGGACTGGAGTAACCACATGTCGGAAGTGAACATTCCAAAGAACACAGAAGCCGTGTTGGCGGTGCTCAAGCAATGCGCCCGAGACATGCGCACTGTCACCTATGGGGAGATTGCCGAACGCTGTGGAGGTACAGCAGTGGGCGCTGGCTACCCGATCGGCTACGTACGAGATGAGATCTGCCGGAAGCATGGACGTCCCTGGCTAAGTGTTATTGCGGTAAGTGGGAGTGACATGCGCCCTGGTGGCAACTACCTACCGGAAGATGTAGCGATTCCGGAAGAGCTCAATGAGCTGTGGTGGCGCGGCATGGTGGCTCAGGTGTATGCATATGACTGGTCGGACGTTGAGATCGAAGACTAGACCCGCCTAAGCCTCTCGAGTCGTTGACGGTCGCGGGCATAGTCTCGCTCGATATCGCGTAGTGCCGTGGCGACGCGCATGCCAGTGGCCTGGGCGACGCGGGCAGCGTTGCGGTCATTGGTCGCAACTATCAGTCCAAGAGATCGACTCTGAGCCAGCATCCAGAGGTCTTCCCGTTCGGTTCCATATCGCAGTCCTAGCGCCACTGATGTTCGCTTCAGCCGAGCGAACTCTTCTATCCCCTCCGGTCCGAGGGGCGGTAGGTATCTGGCGGTTCGCAAGAACGCGTCGAGCTTGACTTGTTCGTTGACGGGCCAATCGCTGGCCCGGATCTCGGCCTGGACGAAGTAAGTGATCGCTGCGTCGCAACCTTCTAGCAGCCGTCGATACTCCGAGCCGGTTGGACCCAGGCCGACGATGAGGCCGATCACATTGGTGTCTACCGATATTGTCCGGCGATCAACGGAATCCGTCACCATGCCGCTCGGCTAGCGGTCTCGCCACTTTGGATCCAGAGAGTCTGCCAGCGCTTCTCGCTCAGATCGAGTCATGCCTTCAGTGAGCTGGTCGAGCGCTGCGACGAATTCGCGACCGCTCATTGGCGTCGCACTGTTGACCATCGTGACCGAGCAGTCGACGATCTCGCCATCTAGGCGGGTCACGTCGTACATCACCTCGGCCAGCTGGCCGTCGAACAGCAGCGCGCGTTCAAGGATCTGACCGGGTAGCCGGATGCGCTTCGAAGGCCGATCGTGCAGCCCCACGCAGAGATGCAGGTTGTCGGGCTCGAACACGATGGTCATCGGACCATTGACACGTTCGGTCTGGACCTGGCAGCCCCGTTCTGAAGCGGGTGCGGGCTGATTGGCCATTGACTCCGTTGTCATAGAGCCAGTCTACCGGTTTCGCAGCCATTTACCGACCAGCCGTTGGGCGTTCGGATTTACGATTAGGCCATGCCCTACGCCTGCGAGGGCCACCAACTCACCCTGCACCACAGTCTTGGTCAGAGCACGCCCGAATGCGATTGGCACCGTTGTATCGGCGTCTCCGTGGACGATGAGGACTGGGCAGTCTATGCCGCTCGCTTTACTGGACAGGTCGACTCCTCGCTGCGCCTTCATGTTGAGCAGTGCGCCATGCGCGAGACGAGCGAGCTCGCAGTCCGACACGTTCGCGAGGGTTCGTTGACGATTCTCTCTGAACGACGCCAGGGACGGATCGGGATCGGGCGGTTGAGGCGGTGACCGCCATTCCTCCTCGGATGCGGCTATTGCGGCTTCGAGTCCGGCTGCTTCGAGCAGATCCAGAAGGGCCAATCGTTTGCTCACGGTTTCCAGCCGATCGACGACGAACGGATCTCCGAGATCTACTCCACTTGGCTCAAGCGACATCAAAGACGCTCCTGTGTTGAGCAGAACCAGCGATTCCACCCTCTCTGGATAGTCGAGGGCCAAGCTCAGACCGATTGGGCCGCCTGCCGACGTTGCGATCACGGCAGTCTGCTCAATCTCCAGGTAATCGAGGACGCCGACTGCATCGTTGGCCAGGTCTTCGAGGGTGAATAGCTCAGCGTCGTACTGCGAGAGGCCGGCGCAGCGGCGGTCGTACCAGATCAGCTTGAGTCCGTCAGTCGGCGCTTGCCAGCGGATTCTGGGGCCGTTCCAGAGCGTCGAGGACGGGCCGCCCCAGGCTCCGTGGATGATCAAGACTGGTTTGCCGGTCGGATCGCCGGAGATCTCGTAGGCAACCCGGCGGCCGTTGATCAGCGCGAGTCGCACTCAAAATCCTGTCAAAATCATTGGCCAAGCAACAACAAACATTCCGTCATTCCCGCGCTTGCCGCGGGAATCTCGTTGAAAGCTTCTCAGTCGCAGCCTTTTGGCGTACTCGCTGCAACCAGCAAGCGGTCTCAGTCGCACTGACATTGATGGGACCACCGCGAGATACCCGCGACAAGCGCGGGTATGACGATGGTTTCGCCGAGGAGTAGAACGAAGCGACTGACGGTTAGTCGTACTTGGGCTGATCCTCAATGCCGGGCATAACCCAGGTGACGAGTTCCGTTGGCGGCTCGGCGAAGGTCAGGCCCTCCATGTTGGGCTGGACTCCGCTGAGGGTGAGCTTGTACTCCTCAATGTACTCAGGATCGCCGTCCACCATGCGAAATGGTCGGTCGTGGCCTGGGTAGAGGAGGTCGGAGGCGCTCATCACTCGAGCAATGGATTCGTTGGCCTGGGACTCGCTGTAGAAGACGAGCGGGCTGCGTCCCGCCTTGCCCACAGCGGCGGTGTGCATAGCGTCGCCAGTCAGTCCGGCGACCCCCGCCTCGGTCTCGACCAGCAGGCCGATGCTGCCCGGCGAGTGTCCGGGCAGGTGAATCACACGAACCCCCTTGGCCAGATCGTCGCCATCGTTGACCTCGGTCATTAGGTGAGTTTCAATCGCGGCACCGGTCCACTGCGGGGTGGCCCAGTCGTTGACGTGCGGCTCGGACGCGTACTTGCGCTCGTGTGGGTGGATCGCCATGGGCACGTCGGGGAAGGCGTCGAAGTTCTGGACGTGGTCCCAGTGGGCGTGGGTCATGAAGACAAGGTCGATGTCGGAAACGCCGAGCCCTCGCGCGGCGAGCTGTTCCTGGAGCTGGACGCGTCGTCCGACGTGGGCGGTATCGACGAGGATGCGGCGTCCGTCGGATTCGACCAGGATCACCGCGCAGAATGCGGGCGTGCCGGAGTCGGTGCCGAACGAGTAGCCGGGGAGCAGGATGTCTACGGTTGCCATTTCTAGGAGTCTTTCGTCTCATGTCGTATGGGGGTTGCGCTCGATCTTTGCTCCCCCTCGCAGGGGGAGCTGTCGCGGAGCGATTGAGGGGGTCCCTTCGGCCGTTGCCCCCCTCTGCCTTCGGCATCTCCCCCCGCAAGCGGGGGGAGAAAAGAGATCGGTGCGGCAGCTCCCCCAAGGGGGGAGCCCTTGTCTTGTCTAGTCGCCAGATCCTGCCGCAGCGCCAGCCGCGACGCGGGCCTGGGCGGCTTCGTCGTAGTTGATGCTGACGGGCGGTTCGGAGTCGAATGGGCCGTCGAGGTCGAGTTCGGCTCCCATGTCTCGGAGGGCGGGCATGACCTCGGTGCCGAGCAGCTCAATGCAGCGCATCGAGTCCTCGTGTGTGACTCGGCCGTCGTTGCCCCAGAGGGCGAGGATGCCGGGTCGGGTTTCTTCGAGGATGGTGCGCAGTTTGCGGATGCACTCGTCCGGCGTGCCGGCGATGATCTGCATGTTTTCGATCTGGTTGTCGAAGGACTGCGCGCGCGGCGGCGGGCGGCGGCCATTCATGACTTCGACCAGCGCCTCGCGGTTGCGCGGCGATGCGTATCCCGCGGGGTTTGACCAAACCGGGTGCGCGAGTCCGGTGAACTCGCCCTGCATCCACATGAACTGGGATGCGTTTTCCATCGCCTTCTCGGTGGTGTCGGCGACGTGGACGCGGAGCAGGTAGCCACGATTCTCGGGGCCCGGGTCGTAGCCGACCTCGTGGGCTGCGTCGTCGTAGGTGTTCCAGATGCGCTTGGTCGCTTCGATGGTGGTGTTCAGCGCGATGTACGGGTAGCGGTGCTTGGCTGCCCAGACCACGGTCTCGCGAGAGAGCACGCCGGGAATCCAGATGCGCGGGTGCGGCTGCTGCATTGGCAGCGCCCACGGGTTGACCACGCGGTGCTGGTAGTGCCGACCCTCCCAGCGGAACGGGCCGGGTCGCGTCCAGGCCTCGACGATCAGGTCGTGGGCTTCCTCGAAGCGCTCACGGTTGAAGGCCGGATTGACACCGGTCGCGAGCTGCTCGGTGCCGCCGCCGCGGACGAATCCAGAGACCAGGCGTCCTCCCGAGATCATGTCGATCATGGCCAGCTCTTCGGCCAGGCGGATCGGATTCTCGGCCAATGGCAGCGGATTGCCCAGCAAGACGATCTTGACGCGCTCGGTGGCGCCGGCCAGAACCGAGGCCCAGATGTTGCACTTGGCCTGCATGCAGAAGGGCGCGTTGTGGTGCTCGTTGAGCATGATCCCGTCAACGCCGACTTCCTCGGCCAGCTTGTACTCGGTCAGGCGGTCGTTGTAGAGCTGCGAGCCGGCGACAGGGTCGAAGTTGGAGTTGGAGAACAGCAGCGCGGTCACGCCCTCCTCGGCGGCGTGCTCGTCGTAGGCCGACATCGGCTGCTCGGTGAAGTACATCAGGTGCATAGGAGGCTCCGTTCGATGCGGTGTCGTGGGGCAGTCTAGCGGTCGGGCTAGGCTACGTCGGTGATCACACACTTCGCCGACCGACGGCTTCGAGACTTTCACCTGCGCGGCGTCGGACGCCGACTGCCGCCGCAGATGCTCGATGCGATTGAGGAGATTCTGGACGACCTGGACCACGCAGTATCGCCGCGAGACATGAACCGTCCCGGCTATCGACTGCACCAGCTGTCGGGCGACATGGCCGGACTATGGTCCGTTCGCGTCACTGGGAACTGGAGAATCGTGTTTCGCTTCGATGGACCGGATGTCCGCGATGTACGCTTGATTGACTACCACTAGGGAGATTTGCGTCGTGACTCGAGCCAACCCAACGCACCCCGGTCGCTCACTATTCCATAGCTGCATTGAACCGCTCAACCTCACCGTCGCTGAGGCGGCAGCGCATCTCAAAGTGGAAGTGTCCGCACTCCAAGCCATCTGCGATGGGCAGGCTCCGATCACCCCCGACATGGCGGTCCGCTTCGAGCAGGCCTTTGGCAGCACGGCAGAGTTCTGGCTCAGACGCCAAGCCAGCCACGACCTTGTCCGAGTCCGCCGCTCCTGCGACAAGATTAAGCGGCTGGAAGTCGCTGCGTAGTAGCTATTCGGTCTCGGACGCTGCAGCCTCGGCCCGATCGACCAGTTCCCAGATAGGTTCGAAATCGAAGCTGAAGCCGTCGATGGGTGTTTCGCC
Source organism: Chloroflexi bacterium bin125 (assembly GCA_002239025.1). Lineage (GTDB taxonomy): Bacteria > Chloroflexota > Dehalococcoidia > Bin125 > Bin125 > Bin125. The sequence goes on from MPNM01000010.1 coordinate 37,214, forward strand.
TGCGACCGTCGAGGGCCGCTCCAACTTCTCCGGCCCCTGGTCCGGCCGATAGATCCAAACGTCGCGATTTTGTGGGTCGATGAGCCAACCGAGATGGGCGCCAAATCGTAGCCAGTCGGTCATTCGTCCTTGCTGAGGTCGGAGATTGTCGTTAGGCGAGCGAACTTCAATCACGAATGCCGGACAAATAGGCCAGAATCCTCTGACCGGCGGAACTCCGCCCATTGCTTCAAGCTGTTCCCTGCTGAGCCACGAGAGGTCAGGATTCCGCATCGGCTCGCCGCCGTCCGGGTCCTTGACATTGAAACTCGAGTCTGCACCGAACGCGCGACTACCGACGCTCTTGGCCCATGCACCGAACGCAATAATCAACTCGGCTGTGATCCAAAAGCTTGCGCCGCCCGATCCCATGCTCACCACCAGTTCGCCGAAATGGCCGCGTTCGAGTTTCCACTCTGGATTTAGTTGGCACAAGTGCTCGAGCTGCTCGTCGGTCAACTCCCACTGGTCGGGCAGGCGCAGGGCAAGGATGCCCCGGTGCTCTGGAGCGGGTTCGGCCGAAACTGGCGCAGGCGCAGCGACGGTGGTGGTCATCCGGACTGTGTGCTCTCCTCCATGACCTCCATTGTATGGACTAACCCACGATCGCCTCGGCAAGAGCCTCGGCGGCGTCCGACTCCAGGTTGTGGCCTCCGGGGATTTCGATGAGTTCTGCGTCTCCTAGCAGTTCGACGTATTGCTGGGCGGCGGCAGAGGGGACGACGGTGTCTCCGGTCCCTCGAATCACTTTGCTCTTGACGGTCACATTCTTGAGCAGATGGGGGAGCGTCTGGCTGTAGAGGAAGGGCTTCCAGGCGACCCTGGCGGTCATTTCGCGGTTTGCGTCCCAGTCGATCAGTTGCTCGGTTGAGACTTCTTCTCCGTAGAGGGCGTCGAAGGTGGCTGGATCGGCGAAGCAGGATTTGACGTAGTCGGCGTGAGCTTCGAGGAACTGGTCGCGGATTTCGCCTTCGCTGGGTTGCAGACCCATGGCGTTGACCAGGACGAGGCTCGTGATTCGCGATTGGTTGGCCGTCGCCATCTCTGCGGCGATGTAGCCGCCGAAGCCAAGGCCGACGACCGTTGCGTCGCCGACGCCGAGTTCGTCCAGGACGAGCGAACAGACGGCAGCAAGATCGCGGACGCTGCGCATCCAGTCGCCGCGTTCGGTGCCGTCCCAACCTGGCAGCGTGGGCAGGATGACATCGTTGTTGGCCGACAGCGCGTTGTGGAACTCGAGCCAGCCGGGATTGCCCGTCTCGTGGTGAATGACGAGGATGCTGGGGCCGTCGCCGCCGCGGCGAACCTGGATCGGGAGGCCGGCGACCTCGATGGTGGACTCGGTGTACCCGTCGGACATGATGGCGGCCTCTCGCTGCTTCGTCAGAATTGCGCTGTCGTGCGGCATGGTAAGGCAGGATGACCGGTGACCTTCCGCTGGTAGGCTCGCTGCTATGGCGGGGTTGCCGGAAGCCCCCCTCTGCCTTCGGCATCTCCCCCCGCAGAGCGGGGGGAGAAAAGACAAGTGCGGCAGCTCCGCCCGATTCCAGTGGGGGAGAGTGGAACAGGGGATTTCGATGGCGAACGGAACTACGACGGACACACTGAACGTGTTGAGCGAAGCCGAAGCGCAAGAGCGGGCTGGGCGCGTGTCTGCTGTTGGGTACACGCTGGAGCTGAGCCTGACCAAGGGTTCGCCAAGCTATGAAGGATCGCTGAGCGTTCGCTTTGAGCTCTCGGATCCGTCGGCCGGTACGTTCCTCGACTGCACGTCGAAATCGATCAACTCGCTGACAGTCAACGGTTCGACGGTCGATGTGAAGCATGAGCGCAATCGCCTGTACCTCGACGGCGCCGACCTGGCCTCGGAGAACGTGGTTGAGATTTCGTACATCAACGAGTACGACCACATTGGCGCCGGGTTGCACCAGTTTGTCGACCCCGAGGACGGCGAGGAGTACCTGTACACGCACTTCGAGCCATATGACGCGCACCGCTTGCTGCCCTGCTTTGACCAGCCCGACATCAAGGCGTCGCTCGATTTGACCGTGACTGCGCCGTCGGCGTGGGAAGTGGCAGCGAACTATCCGGTGGTGTCGTCATCAGACGCCGGCGACGGGCGAACAACGCATGTCTTCACCGAGACACCGCGGATCTCGACGTATCTGTTTGCCTTCATCGCGGGTCCGTACAAGCGCTATGAAGACACGTGGTCGGACGCGTCGGGGGAGACGTCGCTGGGTGTGCTCTGCCGGGAATCGATTGCTCCTTACTTCGATCCTGACGAGTTCTTCCAGGTCACACGCGACGGTCTGACGTTTTTCTCGGAGTTCTTTGACTTCCGCTATCCGTTCGACAAGTACGACCAGGTCTTTGTGCCCGAGTTCAACATGGGCGCGATGGAGAATGTGGGCTGCATCACGTTCTCGGAGCGGATGATCTTCCGCGACCCGCCGACCGAAATCCAGCGGCTGAACAGAGCCGAAGTCGTGTTGCACGAGATGGCGCACATGTGGTTCGGCGACCTGGTCACGATGCGCTGGTGGAACGACCTGTGGCTGAACGAATCGTTCGCGACCTACATGGCCTATCTGGCGATGGAGCACGCGACGCGCTGGTCGGAGAGCGCCTGGTCGGCGTTCCATGCGCGGATGAAGGCCTGGGCGTATGAGCAGGATCAACTGCCGACGACGCACCCGATCGCGGGCGATGTGCCCGACACCGATGCGACGTTCCTGAACTTCGACGGCATCACCTACGGCAAGGGCGCGGCGGTGCTGAAGCAGCTCGTCGCCTTCCTCGGCGCGGACGGCTTCCGCGACGGGATGCGCGACTACTTCCAGACGCACGCCTGGGGCAACACGACGCTGGCAGACTTCCTCGCAGCGTTGGAGCGCGGCTCGGGCCGTGAGCTGGGGCGCTGGTCGGAAGCCTGGCTTGAGTCAGCGGGCGTGAACACGATTGCTCCGCAGTGGGATGTCGCTGAGGGGGCTGTCAATTCCTTCACGATTCAACAGACCGCGCCTGAGGACCATCCAACGCTGCGTCCTCACCGGACGCAGATTGCGGTCTACGACCGCTCAGAGAGCGGCCCTCAGCTTCGTGATGCACAGCCGGTCGACATCGACGGCGCATCGACTGTCATCGAGGAGTTGTCGGGTGCGCCGGCTCCGGCGGCGGTGTTCCCCAACCATGACGACCACGCGTTCGCGAAGATTGCTCTGGACGAGCGGACGCTGGCGTTTGTCCAGGAGGAGCTCGACCGATTTCCGGACGGATTCCAGCGGCTGCTGCTCTGGCACACGTTGTGGGACATGGTTCGTGATCAGCAGTTCTCGGCAGCCGAATACGCGGCGTTGGCGACCGACAAGCTGGCTTCGGAGAACACGCTGGAGATCGCACAGACTGTGGCCTACAACGCCTTGCATGCGGTCGGTTCCTATCTGCCGGACGACATGCGTCTCGAGAGCGCTGCCGGCCTGTTTGCCTTCGCACGGGAGCGTCTGTTCTCGGCGACCGAGCAGGACTTCCGCATCATGTGGTCGCGGGTGATGATCGGCGCGGCGCAGAATGTCGAGCACATCGGCGAGGCGCTGCAGTTGGTTGACGAGGGCACCGGAATCGATGGCTTCGAACTCGACCAGGACATGCGCTGGTCGCTGATTACCAAGGCGACGGCGTATGGCATGGACGGTGGCTTTGAGCGTCTCGATGCGGAGCTGGAACGCGACGGTTCCGACCGTGGACGTCGCGCCGCGGAACAGATTCGCACCTCACGTCCCGACGCCGAGGTCAAATCGGCCGCCTGGACTCGCTATCAGGAGGACACCGAGGCCTCACTGCAGATGCTGACTGCGTCGATGCACGGCTTCTGGTGGCGGCCTCAGGCGGAGCTGCTCGAGGGTTACACCGACCGCTTCTTCGATGAGGTGCGCTCGGTCTTCGACAAGCGCGACAAGGAGTACGCCTCGCGCTTCTTCGGCGCAATGTATCCCGGTCATATGTCGCCATCGGATCAACTCATCGAGCGCTCGGAAGCGTTGCTCGAAGAGTTGGGCGACGAGCTGGTCATCCTGTCGCGTCCATTGCGTGAGTCGTTGGACGAAGCAAAGCGGGCTCAGGCATGCCGGGCGTTTGCGGTTGCCCAGGCAGGGAGTTAATCATGCAAATCACCGCTTGCTACACCTATCCCGTCAAGGGGATGACGGCTCATCTGGCGCCTTCGTTGGCGCTTCGGCCTGGTGAGTCGGTTGTTGGGGATCGGGCGTTCATCTTTGCCTTTGGCAATGCCGATAGCATGGGCGCTCATGGTTGGGTGTCGAAGCGGCAATCGGTGACGATGCTGAATACTCCGTTTCTGCCCTGGATTGAGTCGGGCTGGGACCCGGACGCCCGTGTGCTGTCGGTGACGATCAAGGGACAAACCAAGACAGCCGAGGTCGACAGTCCGGCCTCGCGGCTCGAACTGTCCGACTGGATGACCGATGTGGTGCTCGGATTGCCTGAAAACCCGCTGCGCGGCCGGCCTGAACGTGAACCATTGCGTCTGCTTGGCGATGGCGCCGCTCGATTCACCGATCGCGGTCCGACGCAGATTTCGCTGGGCGGTCTGGCCTCTCTGGCGGACTTGTCAGCGAAGGCCGGCGTCGATGTCGACATGCGCCGCTTCCGGCTCAACTTCTCGGTAGACGGCGTGGACGAGTGGGGTGAGTTTGACTGGGTAGGCAAGCGAGTGCGGATCGGCGAGACAGTCGAAATCGACGTGACTGCGCCGATTCAGCGCTGCAACGCGGTCAATGCATCTCCGACCGGCGAAGGTCGCGATCTGGACCTGATGAAGCTGCTGAACGACGAGTATGGTCACCTCAACTTTGGCGTCGAAGCCAACGTGATTGTCGGCGGCGACGTGCGAGTCGGCGACGAGATCTCGGTCGTCGCGTGATTGCCTGATCGCGTAATCTTCCGCCATGGAGCGATTTCCCGAGCAGTCGTGGGACCCTCTGGACGAGCGTGTGCCGTCGTGGCTGGCGACCGCAACGGTGACTGACGGGGCGCGGATTCCGTATGCATCCAACTATGTGTTTCTGCTCGAGTTGCGACATGACGAGGCGCCGATCCCCGGGTATGCCGTCTACAAGCCGGGCAAAGGCGAGAATCCGCTCTGGGACTTTCCGCCCAACCTGTACCGGCGCGAGGTGGCGGCGTTTCGCCTGTCGGCAGCGCTCGGTTGGAATCTGATACCGCCGACCATCGAGCGTGAAACGGGCATGGAGTACGGCGTTGGATCGTTACAGTCATACATTCCCACGGACTACAGCAGTACGTTTTTCGAGTTACGCGAACAGTATGCCGATGACATGCGAAAGTTCGCCCTGTTTGACTGGTTGTCGAACAATGCGGATCGCAAGGGAGGGCACATCCTCAAGGGTGTCGGGGATCATTTGTGGGGAATCGACAACGGTCTCTCGTTTCATCAGGAAGAGAAGTTAAGAACCGTCATCTGGGACTACGCCGGAGAAGCGATTGCGCCTGATTTGATTGCAGATGTGGAGGAGCTGATTCCGACCCTGTCTGAGTCAGGCGAGACGGCGGCGGCGCTATCGGACCTGCTCAGCGAAGGCGAAATCGACGTGCTGCGCCGTCGGGCGGTGCGTGTGCTCGACGAGCGAACGTTGCCCGATCCACCGCAGGGTCGGCGGTCGTATCCCTGGCCGCTGGTTTGAGGTTGTCGTTGAGTGGGTAGAATCCACGGCATGATTCAGACCTTGTGGCTCTGGCGGAATCAAAGTCTCTGCTGCCTGAGGGTGTTGCGGCAGTTCGGCTCCGCTCGCCGATTCCTAGTCTCCGCTTTACGGAGACCTTTGAAATTTCCCCATCTCCCCCCTTGGGGGGGGAGATGCCGAAGGCAGAGGGGGGGTCCGCTGTTCGGGAGCCCTATCTGGTCATTGTTAGCCGACCCCCCCTCTGTCACTCCGTGACATCTCCCCCCACAAGGGGGAGAGAGGGGACACCAAAAGCGAGTGAGGAACAGAAGTGAGCACTCGAGCCCTTGACGGATTGCTGGTCGTTGACTTGAGCGCTGGTCTGGGTGGGGCGTACTGCTCCAAGTTGCTGGCCGATTTCGGTGCTCGGGTGATCGTGGTGGAGCCGTCTGATGGATCGGAGCTTCGGCTCTGGGGGACCGGCGATCGGGACTGGGGCGGACCGTGGGCTCACCTGAGCGGGGGAAAGGAGTCGGCGGCGCCAGCCGATACTGATGCTGCCTCGGTGTTGTTTGCGGGACTCTGCCGATCTGCAGATGTGTTGATTCTGGATGAAGGATCACGCTGGCGTTCGGCCTTGCCCAGCGTGTTACCCGAGCGGGTGGTCGCGGTTGAGTTGTCGCCCTGGGGATCGGACGGGCCGTACGCCGGATGGCGCGGGTCGGATATTGCGACCTGGGCGATGGGCGGGTACATGTTCTTCACTGGAGATCCGGACGGGGCGCCCTTGATGATTCCCGGCGGACAATCGGAGCTACATTCCGGTGTCCAGGCCACCATCGCCACATTGACGGCCATCCGCGAACGGCGGCGGTCGGGCCACGGGCAGGCGATTGAGATCTCGGCGTTGGAATCGAACCTCTCAGCGCACGCCTGGCTGGTTTCTTCCTGGATCGCGAGCGGTTCGCCGATGAATCGTGTGCCCAACGACTTCACCAAGACGAAGGACGGCTGGGCGCTGTTCATGCGCGCGGTGCCGAATCCCAACATCTTCCTGCTGATCGACCAGCCTGAACGCATGGAAACGGTTGAGATCAACGACATCGACGACTGGCGCAAGCAGTTGGGTCAGTTGTATGAGGATGTCGAGGTCTGGACGCAGGATTACGACTCGGTCGAGGTCGCCACCAGGGCTCAGGAGCTGCGAGTCGCATGCACGCCGGTGCTCGACGCGCGGGGGCTGGACAAGAACGTCCAACTGGCTACTCGCGACTGGTGGGAACTAGGCGAGGACGCCGCCTGGGACGATCTGCGATTCCCCGGTGTCGCGTATCAGTTATCGAAGACGGCGGCAGGTCGTCAGGGTCCCGCGCCGTCACTGGGAGAACACACCGCTGCCCTGGAAGCCGAATTCGCAACGTCTGAAGTTCCCAAGCCACCGCCGGCGATGGCGACGGTCGATCTGCCGCTAGCCGGTCTCAAGGCGGTCGAACTGACGGGCAACTGGGCGGGACCGATTGTGGGTCGGCATCTTGGCGACCTGGGCGCCGACGTGGTCAAGCTTGAATGGGCCGCCCGTCCAGCAACCCGGGCGCTGTTCATGCCCGGTCCGACACAGGATCCGCAGAGGTATCCCTACGACCGGGCGATGTACTTCAACCTGCTCAATCGGAACAAACGCGACCTTGTCGTCGACCTCTCAGCCGACGAAGGCAAGCAGATCTTCATGGAGTTGATGCGCGAAGCCGACGTGTTCGTCGAGAACAACTCGGCCCGGGTGATGCCAAATCTTGGCCTCGACTACGAGACGGTGAGCAAAGAGAATCCGGGCCTGATTTACGTGTCAATGTCTGGCTTCGGTGCGACCGGACCATGGCGCGACTGGTCGGCATATGGCTCGAACATCGAGGCATCGTCCGGATTGGCGTCTGTGACCGGATACCAGTCCGATCAGGTGCGGCGGACTCCGCTGTTCTATGCCGATCCGGTGTCGGGCAACCACGCGACGGTCGCCATCCTCGCAGCCTTGGAGCACCGCGAGGAAACCGGCGAGGGACAGTACATTGATGTGGCGCTGAACGAGGCGGGAGCTGCGTACTTCTTTGAGGCGTTGATGGAGTATCAGACCTCTCGGCAGATTCGCCGGCCCAATGGCAATCGCGATGCTTGCTTCGCCCCACAGGGCGCCTATCGGTCGATGGGCGAAGACACCTGGATCGCGCTGTCGGTGCAAAGCGACTCGGACTGGGTTGCGCTGTGCCGCGCGATCGGTCGTGAAGATCTGTTGGCCGACGACGGTCTGTCGGAACTCGAAGGACGTATTGCGCGTCACGACGAGCTAGACGCGGCAATCGAGGCCTGGACCAGCGAACGCGAACAGTATGAGGCAGCGTGGGAGTTGCAGCGCGCGGGTGTCTCGGCTGCGCCGATACTGGCCAACTGGCAAGTGCTGCACGACCCGCACATCCACGCGCGCGGGTTCTACCAGTGGGTCGAACACTCGGTGGTCGGCGTGTATCCCTACCCGTCCTGGCCCTGGCGATTCAGCCGGACGCAACCGTTGATCCGACGGGCGGCACCGAGGTTCGCCGAGCACAACCACGAGGTGTTGTCGGAGTTGGGCTACGACGAGGAACAGATCGCCGAGCTGTACGCGCTAGAAATCACGTCGGATGTGCCGACCGCGCCACTGCTGATATCGCGCGGGGGCCTCAGCGCCTCGGATGACTGACGGGGCGGCGCGATATGCTGGATGGCGTGCGAGGCAGCTGCGATGACGACCACAGCCAACGAACCCACGGCGGCAGGCGATGGCGATCTTGGGCGGCGGGACCAAGAATTTGGTCCTATTGAAAAACTTCGCGACCTCGTAGAGCTGGCAGGAAGACTCGCAGCCGAGATTCCGGAAGCACAGCGCAAGACAGAGCGGGCGCAGATGCTTGCTTATCTGGACGAAGTGGCGGCACGTAAGCCTAGTCGGCGTCCGGATGCACAGAAGGAACGAATCGTCAGCCCGCGGAATCGAAGTAGTCGAACTGACAACTGACTTGGTCAGTGAGGGCATCGCAGCGTACTCAGGCGAGTTCCTCTACACGCGGCTGAGTCTTCAGGACTGCATCTCGATTCTGGTGATGCGTCAGCGGGGGATATCCGAGGCCTTGACAGCTGATCGGGAGTTCACGTTGGCCGGAGTTGATGTGCTGATGCAGGCGCCGAGTGCCCGGCGCTAAGGCTGGCGCAGGATGATTCGAGAACTTCCGTTGCTGATCACTTTGACTGCCAGTGCGATCTTGTTGTTCTTGTCGAGGATGTCCCAATAGGCGTCTGCGACTTGCTCAGGGTTTCCTCTGAGTGGCAGCCAGAGTGGATCTCCGGCGTATGGCGGCAGTGGATTGCCATCGTGGCGGTAGGTCGTGATTCCGTAGCCGAGACCCTTCGGTGGGAAGGGGACTCGCCAGACGACTCGGTCGGTCTCTGCGTGGTCGGCGGCGTTGGCGCGGAGGATGGCCATGGACAGTTCGCCATGTCCGCGAAGGTCGAGCATGGCTGCGATGCGCGGCGTGTAGTTAGGCGCGTCGTCCTCTCGTTCCCGCACCGCGAGCGCGTCCTCCAAGCGGGCAGACCGTTCGATCGTGTATTGGATCGTGCGCGTGTGGTCGCCATTTGTGACCAGATAGATGTCTGGCAGTTGAAGCATCGCGTCGTAGATGATGTTCGTCGGATCGCTGACCAGCGCAGGATCGCGAGCCTCGGTGCGAAGTTCCTCGTTGTGAGCGCCACCGACGACAAAGCGGCGATTCCGGCTGTTCTCACTTCTCCCCATAATCCAATAGATCTGGACCCAGACGTCGGAATCGTCCGCCGTTTCCAGCCTTCCCACGACGATGCCGCGACCCGGGTAGCTGTTGGCGGCCAGATGTCGGCCGAAGTTCTGCTCGGCGAAGACTCGGAGCTCTTCGATTTGTGAAGTCATGTCCTCAGAGTATCCGTCTCAGCCGGAGGTCAGAGATAGACTCAGGGCATGTCCGACAGCGCACGGCTCCCGTCTCGTGTCTTGATTGCCAATCGCGGCGAAATTGCGACACGGATCATCCGGACTTGTCATCTCCTGAACGTACAAACTGTTGCCGTCTACTCGGATGCCGACCGGTCAGCACCGCACGTAGCGGCGGCCGATCAGGCTGGGCGCGTCGGCGCTGCGCCAGCGTCCGAGAGCTATCTCAACGTTCCCGCGTTGATTGACGCGGCTCAATTGACGGGCGCCGACGCGGTTCATCCCGGCTACGGATTCCTCTCGGAGCGCGCCGATTTCGCGCGTGCAGTGGTGGATGCGGGACTGATCTGGATCGGGCCGCCGCCTGATGTGATCGACGCGCTGGGCGACAAGGTGTCGGCCCGGCGCTTGGCGTCGCAGGCCGGTGTTCCCGTGGCCGACGGTATCGAGGGCGATCTCGGCGACGCTGCCCTAGCCTCGGGCATTGCCGAACTGGGCTTTCCGGTCATGGTCAAGGCCGCGGCGGGCGGCGGCGGACGCGGGATGCGCTTGCTCAGGAGCGCTGAAGATGCGCCGGATGGATTGGAAGCGGCCGTCGCAGGAGCTCGACGCGAGGCTCAGGCAGCGTTTGGCGATGGGCGACTACTCGTCGAACGAGCACTGTCGGACGGGCGTCACGTCGAGGTACAGGTGATGTTCGACGTACACGGCCACGGCATCCATCTTGGCGAACGCGATTGCTCGGTCCAGCGTCGTCGACAGAAGGTAATCGAGGAATCGCCGTCTCCGGCGGTCGATTCAGCGTTGCGAGCCAGGCTGGGCGAGGCGGCGCTAGGCGTCTGCCGAGCCGCTGGCTATGTCGGGGCTGGGACCGTCGAGTTCCTGCTGATGCCGGACGGCTCGTTCGTCTTCCTGGAAGTGAATGCCCGCATCCAGGTCGAGCATCCGGTGACGGAAGCGGTCACGGGACTTGACCTCGTCGAGCTACAACTCCGTGTCGCTGGTGGCGAAACCCTGGCAATCTCGCAGGATGATGTGCAGTTCGATGGACACGCGATCGAGACTCGAATCTATGCCGAGGATCCGTCGCGAGGATACATGCCCTCGACTGGCCGGCTGCGGTGGTTTGCTCCACTGGATGAACGAGCGCGGCATGATGTCGGTCCAGTGACCGGCGATGTCGTCACGGCTCACTACGACCCGATGCTGGCCAAGACAATCGTGCATGCCCCGAGTCGCGGCGAATCGGTCGAACGCGCTTTGCAAGCACTGGACGGATGGGCGATTGACGGAGTGACGACCAACCTGGCTCAGCTTTCGGCGATCCTGAGATCTGACGACTTTTGCGACGGCGAAGTCGATATTGCGTGGCTGGAACGAGTCGAGCTAGCCGAACGGTCAGTTCCGTTTGAGGCCTTGTCGGTTGCAGCGCGGGCTGAAGCCGAGCAGGGCGCGTGGAGATCGTCAGGCGAGCTGATGCGCAAGTATCTGCTGCATGGGCGATCGTATGAGATCAGCATCGCGCGGACGACTGCAGGGTGGCAGGCGACCGTTGATGGTGAATCGGTTCCGGTTCCGAGTGGTCGCGACTGGTCGGCCGATGTCGGCTCACGAGGCGTCGTGGTGTCGAACGGCGGACAACGATGGGTGTTCTTGAGAGCACGACGACAGCGGACCGCCGGCAGGAATCGGCGTGCTGGCGGAGCGAACGTGGTTCGCGCCCCAATGCCGGGCACGATGATTGAGGTACTGGTCGCAGTCGGCGATGAGGTGGAAGCGGGACAAACGCTCGTGGTGATGGAAGCGATGAAGATCGAGCACCTGCTTACCGCTCCGAACGGTGGGGTTGTGAGCGCGGTGCATACGTCAGCGGGCGCGTCCGTTGACGAGGACACGGTGTTGATCGAGCTGGGAGCAACCACATGAACGCTGGCGAACAGGCTGGAGTCCTGAGGCAGCGACGGCAGCGAGTCGAGACTGCTTGGTCGGGCATTGACGTCGATGGTCCTGTGTTGATCCCGGCCAGTCTGCCGATCCCGATTGATGGCACGGACCAATTCCACGAGTTTCATGCGCATCCCGAGTTTCAGTACTTGACCGGCGTCGCCGAACCCGGCGCTGCCCTGGCCTGGGAGCGTGAGCGCGGTTGGACGCTGTTTGCGCCGTCGCTGTCGGTCGAGGATTTGGTCTGGATGTCTGCGCCGCCTTCGGCTGATGCGCTGGCCAAAGCAACCGGCGTCGGGCGATCGGTTGACCGGTCGGAGCTGGCCGGCTGGCTGGAATCGCAGCGCGGTCGCGGCTTGGTCTTGCTGGGATCACGCGACATCGAGACGCGGGCCACGGAATATGGCGTCGAAGCCTGGTCGACCCTGGAAGCAGTGGTTGACGAGGATGCGACCGATCGGCTGGGCAAGGCGCTGGCGAAGTTGCGGCGGGCGAAGGATGCCGTCGAGATGGATCGGATGACTCGCGCTGTGGACGCTGCTGTGGAGGGTCACCTTGCGGCGCAACGGTTGGCTCGACACGGACTGACTGAGCGCGCACTGCAAATCGAGATGGAAGCGGAGTTTTTCCGCCAGGGCGGCGCGCGGACGGCCTATGGGTCGATCATCGGCTCGGGTCCGAATTCTGCGATCCTGCATGGGACGCCGGGCGAACGGGTGATGTCGGACGGAGAGCTGGTGTTGATCGACGCTGGCGCCGAAATTGAGGGTTACGCCTCCGACGTGAGCCGCACATTCCCCGTGTCTGCGTCGTTCACGACAATTCAACGCGAGTTGTACAACGTCGTGCTGGCCGCTCAGCAGGAGGCGATTGCAGCGGCAGGACCGGGTGTCGAGTACAAGTCGTTGCATCTGCAAGCCTCGGCGACAATTGCGCAGGGGCTGGTTGATGTGGGCGTCTTGCGAGGGTCGGTTGATGAACTTGTCGCGGCTGACGCCCACGCGCTGTTCTTCTCGCATGGTCTGGGACACATGCTGGGGCTGTCGACGCATGACTGCGGCGGTTATCTCGAAGGTCGCGTGCCCGAGGATCGGTTTGGGCTCGCCTATCTGCGAGCCGACCTGCCGCTACAGCCGGGGTATGTCGTGACGATCGAACCAGGCGTCTACTTTGTTCCGGCGCTGCTCAACGATCCTGCCCGCCGTGAGCGATACGCGGAGATGGTGAACTGGGACGTGGTGGATGGGATGCTGGACTTTGGCGGCATTCGGATTGAGGACGATGTCCTGATCACGACCGATGGTTGCGACGTGATGAGCGGCGCTCTGCCGTCGGCGGCGGCGGAGATCGAAGCGATTCGCCGGGATGCGTTGGGTGTGACGAGTGACTGAGCGACTGACGATCTCGGATGTGGCGACGTATCCGCGTCCAGGCATGGACGCGCCGGGGATGGTTGGGTTCACGCCCGACAGTTCTGCAATGACATGGTTGCACGCCGCCGATGGCGGACTCGTCAGGTCGTTATGGCGGATCGATGTGCTGAGCGGTGAACGCTCCGTAATCTCCGGACCTGGCGCTGATTCCCCGATGTCTCGCGAGGAAGAGTTGCTGCGCGAGCGCACACGAACACGGGAACTTGGAGTGTCGTCCTACTCGTGGGCACGAGAGTCTGACCTTCCTGTGCTGATGATTCCGGGTCCGACGGTTCGGGTTTCCATCGACGGTGAGCCGCTGCGCGAACTAGCCGGATCCGAGGGCGCGCTGACTCCCGCACTGAGCCCAGACGGTACACAGTTGTCATTTGTGCGTGGTGGTGAGCTGTTCGTAGTCGATGTCGATGGCCAATCGGAGGCGACTCAACTCACTTCGGGCGCAGAAGACGGCCTAACTCACGGCCTCGCCGACTACATCGCGCAGGAAGAGTTTGGACAGCTGCGCGGCCACTGGTGGTCGAAGGACGGACAGATCGCCTACCTACGAGTCGACGAGCGGCACGTCGCGCCGTATCCAATCGTGCACCAGGGCTCGACCGATGTTGATGTCGAGACGCATCGATATCCGTTCTCAGGCGAAGAGAACGCGCACGTGTCCCTCGGGATTGCGGACCTCCCTAGCGGCGAGCATCGGGAACTGCCACTTCCTGAAGAAGATGGATATCTCGTTCGCGTTGCATGGTGGGCCGACTCAAGCGACGGACAACGCCTGGTGGCGCAGTGGATCAATCGCGATCAGAACCGTCTGCGATTGTTGGCGTTTTCGGAGTCGGGCGAAGCAGCTGTGCTGATCGATGAGACGCAGGAGCCGTGGGTCAATGTGGCCGACGCCGCCCGCGGATTAGCCGATGGCACCTTCCTCTGGTCGTCGGAATCAAGCGGGTATCGGCACTTGTCGCTGCGGGCAGAGGACGGTTCGGAGATTCGCACTCTGACGTCGGGCGAATGGGTTGTTGATGGCGTGATCGGAGTGGACGAGGACTCTCGTTGGGTTTACTTCAGTAGCACTCGCGGATCTCCGTTGGAACGACGGGTCGAACGGGTCTCGCTGGATGGCGGTGAGATCGAAACGCTGTCGGAGCCGGGCGGCGTGCATGGCGCATCCCTGTCTCGCGATGGCAAATGGCTGGCGATGATGAACTCATCGCTGGGCGCTGCGCCGAACATTTCGCTGGTCGCTACCGATGGTTCAGAGCAACGATCGCTGTATAAATCAGAAGCATCAATCGGCCAACTTGGGCTGGACGCGCCGGAGTTGCGCACATTTTCGGCAGCCGACGGTACGACGCTCTACGGAGCGCTCTATCGACCAGACAGCGAAGGTCCGCATCCCGTGTTGGTCGCCGTGTATGGCGGGCCGCATGCTCAGACGGTGCTTGACGCCTGGGGGTTGACCGTCGATCTGCGGGCGCAGTACCTGGCGCAGCAGGGTTACCTCGTGCTGAAGCTGGACAATCGGGGAATGGCTGGACGCGGACTGGAGTTTGAGGCGCACCTGCATCGGCAGATGGGCACGATCGAGGTGGACGATCAGGCGGCGGCAGTGGAACAGCTCGCCATCGAGGGGCTGGCCGATGTTGACCGTGTCGGCGTCTATGGCTGGTCGTACGGCGGCTACATGACGGTGATGTCGATGTTGCGCCGACCCGATCTGTTCAAGGTTGGCGTCTCGGGCGCGCCGGTCTCGGACTGGGACGGCTACGACACCGGCTACACCGAGCGATACATGGGTACGCCGCAGAACAACGCCGAGGGATACCGCGAAGGCTCACTCCTGACCCACGCCGACAAGCTCGAGGGTCAACTGCTGCTCATTCACGGCGGTGTCGATGAAAACGTTCACTTCCGCCATACGGCAAGATTGATCACAGCGCTGACGGCAGCCGACCGTGACTACGACCTGCTGATGTTCCCCGAGGAGCGTCACATGCCCCGAGATCAGGCCGGACTGGAGTACCAGGAACGCCGAGTCGCCCGCTACTTCGAGCGCCACCTGAAGTGATCATCAACTGAGCATCCGGGAGGAATGATGCCGATTCCCAGCACTGCAATCGACGCCGCGACGCTTTTGGGCGTGGCTCCCTCGGCGGACCGCGACACGATCCGTGATCGCTACCGGCGGCTGGCCCGGATTTACCATCCCGATGCGAATCCCGACGACGAAGCGGCCGGCATGCGCATGCTTGAGCTGAACGCGGCAGTCGATTTGTTGCTGGGCTCGGATACGCCCACGGTTGAGATTGAGTTTGAGCCTCAGCGCAGTGACCGCGCGCTGACCACGAGGGAACGTCGCCGCGAGGCTCGCATCCGCGATGCGCTGCAACACCTGCCCTATGGCATCTATGTCATCGGCACGGTCACAGCCGACGGCCGGCCCAACGCAATGGTCGCTGACTGGGTAATGCAGGTCTCGTTCCGGCCTCGAATCATTTGTGTCTCGTTCGAGCGCGACGCCGCCTCGCTGCGCAATCTGCGCGAGACGCGGCAACTCACTGTGAGTCTGCTGCCGGAGTCGGGCATGGACCTGGCGGCGAAGTTTCTGCAGCCAACAGATCCGTCCAAGATTGAAGGTCGTTCGGCCGAGTTCGCGGCGCCTGACAAGATGCGAGGCGTGGCCTATCAGCAGCTCGAGCATGCTTCACTCGATGGCGGCGCGCCGGTGCTTGAGGACTCGCTGGCCTGGATCGCTGCTGATGCGCAGCAGTTCATTCCCGTCGGCGAGCACATCCTGGCGCTCTGCCGAGTGTTCGACGGCGATACGTCGATCATTGACGAAGGCCCGCTGACCTCGCTCTATACCGGCTGGCACTATGGCGGCTAAGCGTCGTACACACATCGAGCGTCGTCATTCAACACCCCGGAATCTCAGGGTCAAACAGCCGCTATTGGACACATACAAAGCTGATTCCGATGCCCCGTGCTTGACACGGGGCCCAGAGCAGCCAACGTTGTTCGCGAGATGAACGTTCGCTTCGCACAGTTGTCCAGGGCGAAGGGCTCCGCGCGACAGGTGAGGCAAGGGTGACCTACAAACTGCGCGCGACGTGCGAGGTCTGGGCCCCGTGTCAAGCACGGGGCAACGGAGATAGAGGCATTTGTGAGCAGGCCCGCTAGGCCGCCTGGATCGTCCGTCGTTGTCCGGCGGGCGGGCCAGCACCCATATCTGACGGACGACGCGGCCAACGGCACGGCGCCCAATGGTGTTCAGCCCCTCGCGGGGCCGGCGCCGCCCGCGCAGACGGTTGGCAGGCGGATGCGCACCTTTGAATCGTTCAGCGACTCGGCCTTTCGCTGGTTCTTCGTCTCGACCCTGGCGCAGATGTACTCCGCGATCGGCCAGACGTTTGTCCGCACTTTTCTGGTCTATGAGCTGACCGAGTCGTATGCGGCGGTCGGACTGGTGGCGCTGATCAGCGGCACGGTGCAGTTTGCCCTGGGGCCATATGGCGGCGTGCTCGCCGATCGCTTCCCCAAGAAGGCCGTGACGCAGATCTTCCAGTTTGTCGGCTTCCTCAATGCCTTCGTCATCGGCACGCTGGCGGTGATGGGGATCCTCGAGTTCTGGCACCTGTTGATTTCGGCGGTCTCGCAAGGCGTCCTGGTCGCCTTGATGGTGCCGGCGCGCCAGGCCATGGTTTCCGAGATTGTGCCGAGACATCGAATCATGAACGGCGTCGCCCTGAACACGGCGGCGATGAACATGATGCAGTTCGGCGCGCCGCTGATTGGTGGGGCACTGCTGGCAACTGCCGGCGCCGGTGTGACGTTCTACTCGATGGCCGGCTGCTATGTGCTGGCGATGCTGACAATGCTCCCGATTCCATCGGTGGTTGCACAGGCTGGTCGCGGCCGAGGCGGCGTGCGCGAGGCCTTCCGCGACATCGGCGACGGATTCCGCTACATCGCGCGTCACCGCGTGCTGCGGATGATCCTGCTGCTCTCGTTCTTCATCTCGCTGCTTGGCACACCGTTCCAGGGCTTGCTGCCGGGCTTCGTGCAGGACGCCTTCGACGCCGGACCGGCACTGGCCGCGCTGTTCTTGACCTTCTCAGCGGTCGGCGCATTCCTGGCCGCCCTGATCATTGCGTCGCTCCGACGCAGCGGCCGTGGCAAGCTGTTGATCCTCATGGGCATCTTCCTCGGTGCCGCGACGCTGGGCATGTCGATCTCGCCCTGGATCTGGCTGAGCCTGCCAATCATGATCCTGATGGGCATCGGCCAGTCGGGACGGATGGCGATGGCCTCTGCGCTGATCCAGGAACAGGCCGAACCGGCCTATCGCGGCCGCGTGATGTCGGTCCTGATGATGCAGTTCGCGGTGATGCAGGGCGGGGTGTTCGTCCTGGGGATCGTCGCCGAGCTGGTCGGCATTCGCCTGGCGATCTTCGTGGTCGGAGTCATGCTGTTAGGTGCGCTTGCGCTGTTCGGCGCATTCTCGCCAACCCTGCGCCGTCTGCAATAGTGCAAGCAGGCGATCAGCGCTGGGCTATCTTGACGCCATCGGAGACCAGCTAGCGAGCAAGCGCTGCAACGAAGGCAAGGGTGGGCATGATTACGTACCTGGATCACGTCGGGATCGTGGCGAATTCGCTTGAGGAAGCGGGCGAAGTGCTGGTCGACCAGCTTGGCCTGCTCTACGACGAAGAGCGCACACCGTTCCCCAAGGGTGGCTTCTTCGCGCCCGAGCGCACCAAAATCTTCTTCGTCAAGGTCAACCTGGGCGAGACGCGAATTGAGATCCTGCTGCCCGAGGACAACGTCAGCGGGATCGGAAAGTACCTTGAACGTCGCGGCCCCGGCCTGCATCACCTGGGCTACGGCTCGACCGATGTCGTCGGCGACACCAAGCTCTTCATGGAGCGCGGCCTGTCGTACATCGACTTCGGCGGTCCAATCGACGAGATCACGGCATCGTTCTTCCACCCCAAGACGGCAGGCGGCATCCTGACCGAGATCGTCCCGGATCGTAGGCCGCAGGCCTCGGGTTCGTAGGGAGTTGAAGCCTGTCGGCTTGCTATAGGGGCAGCCCTTGTGGCTGCCCGCTCTGCGGGCCGGGCGACCACAAGGGTCGGCCCTAGGCGAACGCTTGACGAGCGAGGGTCCACGCGTCAACAGTGATCAGGGCAGAGGGCGATACTGATGACGTCAAGCCGGCTGGCACTCCAGGACCGACGACTGGCACTCGTGCTCAGCGGCGGCGGTGCGTCGGGGATTGTCCAGGTTCCGTTCCTTGAGGAGTTGATTCGGCGTGGGATTCGGCCCGACCTGATCGTGGGATCGTCGGTCGGCGCAGTCAATGGCGCGTTCCTGGCCTTTCACCCGAACAATATCGAGGGACTGGCCGAGCTCTGGATTGCGCTGCGCGACAACCGGCTCTGGCATCGCAACCTGTTGCGCATCGGACGGCGGCTGCTCACCCGCGGCACCTCGCTCTATTCGAACCGCTTTCTGCGCGACCTGTTCAAGCAGCATGTGACCATCGATGAAATCGCGGCCTCCGAGATCCCGCTGTTTCTGGTTACGACCAGCCTGTCCAGCGGACGCAAACACGTGATGGCCAAAGGACAATTGTTGGCCACGGTCATGGCGTCGGTTGCGTTGCCGGGACTGTTTCCGCCCGTACGGCTTGAGGCCGACTGGTGTGTCGATGGCGGATTGTCCTCGGGTCTTGACCTGGAGACGGCGATCCTGAACGGCGCAAGCCATACGCTGGCGGTTGATCTCGGCGTGCATCCGTCGCCGTATCAGCCGCGCGGACTGGTTGACCTGTTGGCACGCTCGATGGAGATCGCCTCACAGGAACGGACCAAGTCGGAGATCGACCAGTTCGGTTCTCTCGTGCCGACGGTGATCTGGCGTCCGGGCCTGCGTGCGGCATCGTTTGGATCGTTTGAAGACGTGGATGAGCTCTATGCGGCCGCAAAGGACCTTGCCCCAGTGATGATTGACCAGGCCATCGGTCCCGACGGTGAGTGGCTGCCCGGCGTCTACGAGGGCGTCGTCTCGGTGGCGAGGGTTTAGCGCATGGCCGGTATGTCCGATCTGCGGGTGTTGGATCTCAGTGACCAGGTCTCGGGCGCATATGCCTCGCGATTGCTGGCCACGGCCGGCGCTGACGTGACGCTGATTGAGCCAGTGGACGGATCTTCGCTGCGTTCGCGTCCTCCGCTGCTGACGGCGACAGAACCGAATCGCAGCGCGGCGTTCGAGTATCTCTCGGCCTGGAAACGCGGAGTGGCGCTGGACTGGTCGTCGGAGGCTGGGTTCGATGCGCTCGGTCGATTGCTGGATCAGGCAGATGTAGTCGTGACCACGATGGCAGCAGCCGACGCGCTGGCCTTTGATCGGCGGATACGGGCAGAGCGACCACCGCTCATCCATGTCTCGGCCACCTCCTACGGACTGACCGGACCGTGGGCCGGCTGGAGATCATCCGACCTGACCGATTGGGCCGCGGGCGGCTATCTGTACATCACCGGTGATCCGCTGCGCGAGCCGCTGCAGGGCGCGGGGCCATGGGCGTCGTACGTCGGGGGCATCGCTTCAGCAGTCGGGGCGCTAGCTGCGTTGCATGCTCGTCGTAGAACGGGACGTGGTCAGTTGGTCGATGTTGGGACGATGGAGACGATGGCCTCGGCTCATCAGTGGAGCCTGGCCATGTGGTCGCACCAGGGACGAATCAAGCATCGCGCCAATAATCGCCATGCCGAGGCGCATCATCCAGTTTCATTGATGCAGGTCGGAGATGGCTGGGTCTGCATCGCCGCACCGTCGCAGGCGCAGTGGATCAATCTGTGTGTGGCGTTGGATCTGCCGGAGATGGCCGACGACCCGCGTTACGCGACCGCTGGTCTTCGATACGACGTCGCCGAAGAGATCGATGGTCGCTTCGCCCCGTTTCTGATGTCGCGCACCAGGACCGAAGTCGTCGAGCACTTGCAAGCGCAACACGTGCCGGCCAGCGCCGTGCTGTCGATGGACGAGGTATTGGTTGACGAACAGCTTGAGGCTCGAGCCTACTGGGCCTATCCCGAGGATCTGGGCGAAGGAGTGAAGATGCCCGGTGTGCCGTTCGTCCTACCGTCGTCGCCCACGCAATTCAAAGCCGCGCCAACGCTCGGAGCGGATTCTGCGTCGGTGCTCGATGAGGCAGGGATGCAACGTGAAGAGATCGAGTCGTTGGCAGCATCCGGCGTGATTGGTCTGAGCGGAGCGGACTGTGGCTGAGGGCATGTTGTCCGGAGTGCGTGTCGTCGAGTTCGGCTATGCCTGGGCTGGACCGCTGGTCGGCCGGACGCTCGGTGATCTGGGCGCAGACGTGATCAAGCTGGAGCAGGACGTGTCACGTGGCGGTCATCTGCCCGACGATCCCGTGTTGCGCGCCGCGCTCGACGACTGGCGGCGCGGAGAGGCAGTCGAGCCAATGTTGCGAGCGTCCGTCTTCCCCGACGGTGAGCCTGAACCGGAGCCGTGGAATCGGGCGGGGATTTTCAACAAGCACAATCGCAACAAGCGCGGATTGTGCGCGGACCTGAAGTCAGCCTCAGGCAAGAAGATCTGGCGACGGCTGGTTAAACAGTCGGACGTGATCGTCGACAACTTCAGTCCGCGTGGGGTCAAGAATCTGGGCATCGACTACGAGACGGTTCGCGAGTGGAATCCGGGCATCATCTCGGTCTCATGCACGGGCTATGGACACACGGGACCGTTCCGACAGCGAGTCTCGTACGGGCCGGTGCTGGAAGCGCACTCAGGCGCGGCATCGGCGACCGGCTACGTCGAAGGCGGTCCGATGAAGATGGGCCACGCATTTCCCGACCCAATCGGCGGTCTGCACGGAGCCTTTGCGGTGCTCGCTGCGCTGTGGGAGCGCGACGCAACGGGTCAGGGATGCTTCGTCGATCTGTCCCAGCTTCAGACCTACACATCGGTCGCCGGAGATCTCGTCCTCGAGACATCGGCGCAGGGCCAGGCGCCGGCGCGAGGCAACCGCTCGCGCAGTTGCGCCCCTCAGGGCGTGTATCGATGTCGAGACGAGAGTCCCGATGCACGAGAGTCGATGGATATGTGGATCGCGATCACCATTGAAGATGATGACGCCTGGAAGCGATTCACAATACTGGTCGGGGACATTCGACTTGAGGATGATCGATTCCGAGACACGTCTGGACGCTTCGAGTATCACGACGAAATCGACGCGCTGATCAATGAGTGGACACGCCCTCAGGATCGCTTCGAGCTGGCCGAGCGTCTGCAAGCGGCGGATATCACCGCCCTGCCAGCAATGACCAATGGCGACCTGGTGCAGTCGGCTCACCTGCGCGATCGGGGGTTCATCGTGGAGTGGGATCAGCCCGGAGTCGGCGTCTACGAGTACGGCGGCTTCCCCATCCACTTCAGCGATTGGGGTCCAACCGAGATGCATCCCGCGCCGCAGTTGGGCGGGGACAACCGCCAGATCTGCGAGGAGCTCGGATTCTCGGTTGAGGAGATCGACGGGTTCGTCGCGGATGGCACCCTGGTTGATCAGCCGCCGCTGACTGGTGGTCGGTAGCAGCTACTCGTCGGTCGATGGGGTGCGGACGTGTTGGTGGGCCCTGAGGTATTCCCGAGTCATCATCAGGGCGGTGATGCCTTCTCCGACGGCGGCTCCGAGCTGCTTGGTTGAACCGGCGCGCGCATCGCCGGCGGCGTAGATTGATTCGACGCTTGTCTGGAAGCGATCATCGGTTTGGATGAAACCTCGCTGGTCGAGATCAACGACTCCCTGGAGGAAGTCGGTATTGGGCTGCAAGCCGATGAATACAAAGACGCCGTCAGGGCTGGTTTGTACGGTTCCCGCGCCCGACTCCAGGGTCAACGCCGAGAGTTTGCCATTGCTCTCCATGGCACTGACCGACGTATTGAGGGACAGCACAATCTGTGGATGTGACTGCACTTTCTCCTGCAAGACTGCCGAGCCGGCGAGTCGCTCGCCGCGATGGATGATATGCACCTGCTCAGCGAACTGGGTTAAGTACAACCCTTCCTCCAACGCCGAGTTGCCTCCGCCGATCACGGCGATCTGCTTCGCTCCGGCGTAAAACGGGCCGTCGCAAGTTGAGCAAAAGTGAACCGACGTGCCAATCAGATCGTCCTCGCCCGGAACGCCGAGTCGTCGATACGTGCTGCCCGGAGTCAGAATCGCCGCGTGCGCTGCGACGCGGTCTCCAGAGGACAGCGTGACTTGGACGTCCGACGACACGGCAATCTCGGCCGCTCCCACTGCTGACAACAACTCCACACCGAATCGCCGTGCCTGCGCGACGAACTTCGACATGAGGTCGTCGCCGTCTACGCCGTCGGGAAAGCCGGGGTAGTTGTCAATCCGGTTCGTCACTCCGGCCTGTCCGCCAAGCGCGGAACGTTCGACGACGACAGTGTCGATGCCCTCGCGGGCGGCATATATCGAGGCTGCAAGGCCAGCCGGTCCGCCACCGATGATCGCGAGATCGTAGAACTGTCGCTGGGGCCGGACTTGAATGCCCAGCGCCTGGGCGAGTTCCTCATCGCTCGGCTCAATCAGCATGCCGCCATCGGGCAGAATGACGGTTGGGATCGAGCGACCGCCGTTCTGCAACTCCTCGACGTAGGCCAAGGCCTCCGGATCCTGGTCGATGTCGATCCAGTCGTAATCGAGGCGATGCTCGCTGAGGAATGCCTTGGATCGCCGGCAATCGGGGCACCAAGGCGCGCCGTAGACCTTCAGCTCAGCCATCTCGTCCCGTCCGAGCCAGCGTCGCGATGCCATCTTCGTCCAGCCTATAGAGCAGCCACTCCGACTCGTGAGTCATCCCGAGCTGGTGATAGAACTTACGAGCCGGATTCCAGTCAAGCACCGAGAGGTCGAGCCGAGCCCAGCCTCGCGCTTCGGCGACTTGCGCTAATGCGCGCATCAACGCGAAACCCGCTCCAGTGCCACGCGCTTCCGCGGTGACGAACAGGTCCTCGAGGTACAGCGCCGGTGTGCCGGTCCAGGTTGAATAATGCGGAAAGAAGAGCGCCATGCCGACTGGCTGTCCGTCACGCTCGGCGATTAGCGTCTCGAACATTCGATGATCGCCGAAGCCGTCGCGGCGGATGCTCTCGACGGTCGCCTTGACCGTCGAGAGCGGTTCGTTCTCAAACTCGGCCAGACCAACGATGAAATCGAGGATGGTCTGCGCGTCGTCGGGCGTGGCTTCACGGATGCGGATGTCAGGCACAGCGATCTCGACTACTCGCCGGTGAAGATGGGCGGGCGCTTCTCGATGAAGGACGCCTGGGCCTCGCGAACGTCGTGTTCCGAGCGAGTGGCGTGCGAAATGGCCGTGATCTCGTTGCGCAGCGCCTCGTCGAGCGTGGCGTTGAGATTGCGCTGCATCACGCGTTTGGCGGCGCGAGAGGCGAGTGGTGGCCAGAACGCGATCTCGGAGGCCAGCGCGCGAGCGCGGTTCATCAGCTCTTCGTGCGGCACCCGCTGATTGACTAGTCCAATCTGTAGCGCCTCGTCGGACTCGACAAAGCGGCTGGTCTGGACCAGTTCGACGGCTTTCGGATAGCCAACGACGCGAGGCAGGAACCAGGTCATGCCAGCGTCGGGGCTGAGCGAGCGCTCGAGGAAGACAACCTTGAATCGTGCCTTTTCGGAGGCGACACGCAGGTCACAGGAGAGTGCCAGGCTCATCCCGGCGCCCGCCGCAACGCCGTTGACGGCGGCGATGGTCGGCTTGTCGAGCTGGCCAAACGCGAGCGCCTGGTGGCCGACCCAGCCGAACTCGTCCATCCGGTCGTTCTGGGTGTCAGGAGCCGAATCCTTGGGACGGGCAGTCAGGTCGGCGCCCGAGCAGAAGCCACGTCCGGCGCCGGTGACGATCACGACGCGAACGTCATCATCAGCCTGGAGCTGGTTGGCAGCGGCGACCATCTCATTGTGCAGATCGCGCGAAAGCGCATTCAGTTTCTCCGGGCGATCAAGCATGATCGTCCCGATCTGGTCGGCGATATCGAGTCTCAGGTGTTGGAAAGTCATGATTCGCTCCGTTCGTTGAGCAGCGTACTGCGCATCGTGGCAATCTCTGAGAATCGGAAGCACGAAGCATCGTGATCGTTGACGATGCCGACCGCCTGCATGAATGCGTAGCAGGTCGTGGGCCCAACGAACCGGAATCCACGACGCTTGAACTCGCGAGACATAGCTTTCGACTCATCGGTCTGCGATTGCATGTCGGTGCGCGGCTCGTTTGCAGGATCGGCGTAGGCCCAGACGATGTCTGCGATTGACAGTCCCTGTTCGCGAAGCAGCAACGTCGCCCGCGCGTTGGCGATGGTCGACTCAATCTTGCCCCGATGTCGGATGATGCCTGTGTCATGGACCAGCAGATCCACACTTGCTTCGTCGATCTCGGCGATGGCTTCGACATTCCACTCAAGGAATGCGCGCCGGTATCCGTCGCGGCGCATCAGGATCGTGTGCCAGGAGAGTCCCGCCTGTGCACCCTCGAGTGTCAGCGCCTCAAAGAGTTTCGCCTCATCTTGTGTCGGGACGCCCCACTCGAGATCGTGGTAAGCAATCTCGTCAGGGTCGTCGCCGGGCCAGGAACATCGTTGGGGCATGGTCGGTTCCAATGGGTACCGCTTGGGTAAAATGGCATCACTAGACTAAGACCGAAGACGAGGGGAAAGCGTCTGTGGCCGACAAGCCGGGTAAGACACCACCAAAGCGTCCGGTCAGCAAGCCCGGAAAGGTCACGACCAGTGACCCGCGAAAGCCGGTAAGAGGGTGATCAAGTGAGGATCTTGAAGAGGTGGAAGCTCTCCCTTCTCCGAAGGATTCGTAGGATCTTTGTGCCTGAACCGCTGCACACAGACCAAGACCGCGAAGAAGCGAGACAGTTTCGCGAGCGGAACCCAAGAGTCCCTTTCTCGAGACCAGCTCGTTGGCGCTCCGGCCTCTAACCGGGGCTCGAGGCACTGGCCCAGACAACAGCGGCACTGATCAGCAGGGCCACGACGTGAAGCAATGTGCCGAACGCAATTACTCTGATGTAAGTTCCCTTCCGTTCGATTTCGTTGACGACGTCGTCTGACGCTTCACTGAGCGCTTCAATGTAGTACCAGGCCAAGAAGTGGTCGGTCCACCCTCCCTGTCTGTTTTGGAGGAGTCCGGCAGGCTCATTGAACTGCGAAATCGTACGTGGCTTTACGCAGAGCCATCCCAACGTCAGGAGGGCGCAAACGGCAAATCCTGGCGCCAGTATTGCCCAGCCTGATAGTGATAGACCGACGATCGCCCCAACGAACGCGGCAAACAACGCCAGATTGACTGCAGCCAGGAACATGGCCTTGCTGTCTAGTGTGTCAGTCGCGCTCAACAACGTTGCCAAGTGGGCGCTGGCCACCTGGAGGGAAGCCATTCCTTGAGACTCTGATGATTCGTATGGCCCTTGGGGCGGGATGATCGGCATAGCTCGAATATCCTAGTGCCATGGCCTTTGTTCTTGGCATCACCGGATCCATTGCCTGTGGCAAGTCGCTGCTTTGCCAGCACCTTGTCGAGGCCTACGGCGCTCGACACATTGACGCCGACCGACATGTTCACACCATGTACGAGCCGGGCAAACCGGCGTTCGACAGGATCGTGGCTCAGTTCGGCAACACTGTTGTTGGCACTGACGGATTCATCGACCGCAAGGCACTGGGTGACATCGTCTTTGGCAAGCCCGATCTGCTGGCGGCCCTTCGGACAGCGATTGGCGATATCGAGGGCGAATTCATGCGACTCCTGCGAGAGCTGAAGGACGATCCAGCGCCAATCGCGGTGTTTGAAGCTGTCCGGCTCTTCGAGGGGCCGTACATGGAAGTCTGCGATGCCGGCTGGCTGGTGGCGTCGGAGGACGAAACCGCGCTGACGCGACTGATGTCCCGCAAGAACTTCTCGCGCGAGGAAGCAGAACAACGGATGGCGTCGGCGATTCACTGGACCGAGCGTGCGCCCAAAGCCGACCTGGTGCTGCACAATGACAGCTCGGTCGAAGAATTTCTCGCCTCCGTCGACGACGCCATCGCGAGCGCACTGAAGGATCATCAATAGCCGCTAGCCTCTAGTCGCAACAACATCCCTTGCCACGAGTTTCTGATGGAGGCGAATATGGGCGCGCTCGACGGACTTCGCGTAATCGACTTCGGCCAGTACATGGCCGGCCCGTTAGCGGCGATGATGCTCGCCGACCACGGTGCAGACGTGATTCGTATCGACCCACCTTCGGGTCCGTTGTGGGACACGCCCGGCAACGCGGTCTGGAACCGTGGCAAGCGCCGCATTTCCCTGGATCTTAAGACCGCTGACGGCAGGCGCACGGCGCAGGAACTAATCGCCTCGGCAGATGTAGTCGTCGAAAACTTCCGCCCGGGCGTGATGGATCGGTTGGGTTTGGGCGCCGAAGAATCGACCAACATCAACGACCGACTGATCTACCTGTCGATGCCAGGATTCTCACCCGACGACGAGCGCGCCGGGATTCCGGGATGGGAAGGCGTGGTCTCTGCACCGGTCGGAACCTACAGCGGATCGTTGATGGCCGATGCGCCGCAGCCGGTCTATACCGCAGTCCCGATTGCTTCCTCATATGCGGCCTTCACCGGCTGTGCGGGCGTCTCGATGGCATTGGTTGCGCGTGAGCGGGACGGCTTTGGACAGCAGATCGAAGCATCGCTGCACGACAGCCTCTATCAGGCGATTGGCATTCGCGGGCTCAAGTATCTCGACCGTGACGCACCGCGCGGCCCGGTTCCCTGGGTTGGTCCCTACGAATGTTCCGATGGTCGGTGGGTGTTCTTCCATGCCGCATATTCGCACTTCATCCGACAGTTCTGCGTCGCCGCAGGCGTGCCGCAGTGGCTGGATGAGCCGTGGTCGAACGCATCGGAAATCCAGCAAGACTTCGCGCTCGCCGATGTGGCCAGGGCGCAGTTGACCAACATCTTCCTGACAAGAACCGCGCAGGAGTGGGAAGACCTGATCAACGAAGCCGGTCCACCGACTGTGCGATCTCTCGACTCGTCTGAATGGCTACACGAGCCTCACGCACGCGAGGCGGAGATCATCGTCGAACTCGACGATCCGCAGCTCGGCCCGATGTTGCAGCCTGGAATCCAGGTGCGCATGGGCGGCACGCCGGGTGAGATTCGTGGGCCTCGCAGGGCGCTGGATGCCGACCGTGCCGACATCATGTCGGAACTGTCAAGGACGGCGCCGTCCGCGATGAGCGCCCCTGGCGGCCGACTGTCGAAGGCGCTCGAAGGCATGACTGCGCTCGACCTCTGCATCATCCTCGCCGGCCCGACCTGCGGCCGGACCCTGGCTGAGTTTGGCGCCGACGTGGTCAAGATCGACAACCCGTCGCGCGAGAACGGGATCATGCTGCATGAGGACATCAACCGCGGCAAGCGCTCGATGCTGCTGGATCTGAAACGTGATGAGGGCCGTGAGGTCTTCATGGAACTGGCCGCCGACGTGGATGTGGTCGTCCAGAACTACCGGATGGGCAAAGTCGGCGGCCTGGGGGTCGACTACGACTCGGTGCGGCAGATCAATCCCGACGTGGTGTATGCATCGCTGAACGCGTTCGGCGAGATCGGTCCCTGGGCCGGACGCGCCGGCTGGGAGCAGTTGGCGCAGTCGGCCAGCGGAATGATGACCCGCTACGGCGACACCGAGCCGACGCTGCAACCATTCGCGATCAACGACTACGGCACCGGCATCAACGGTGCCTTCGGGGTCGGTATGGCGCTCTATCACCGACTGCGAACTGGCGAAGGTCAGCAGGTCTTCACAGCGCTGGCCCGCACCGCGAGCACGATGCAGTCCTCCATGCTGCACGAGTACGAGGGCAAGCGTTGGGACGAACCGGCCGGCCAGGATGCGGTCGGCGAGGGACCGCTGCACCGACTCTACGAGGCGTCCGACGGTTGGCTGTTCATCGGGGCCAAGCCTGAGCAGTCGGGCGACATGCCTACTCCTGAAGAACTCAAGACCAGGACGGTGGCCGAGTGGGTCTCGGACTTGACCGACAAGGGCATCGGCGCATCGGCCGTTGGCTCGGTTGAGGACGCCATGACCGAGGAACGCGCCGTGTCAGAGGGCTTCTCGATCACTCGAGATCACGAGGGACGCGGTCGAGTCCGGACCAATGGTCCGTCCGTGAAGATGAGTCGTACACCAGTCGAGGTGGGTCGGCCGGCAATGGTCCCCGGATCTGGGGCGTCCGAAGTGTTGGGAGACCGAACCTCGGAGCTATCCGAGGCAGGTGTGGTCGTCGCGGCGGACTGAGTCACTGGTAATGAAGACGACCAACCACTTCTGGGACGCCAGGTTCGAGTCTCCGGACCGCGGGCGCATCCAGCTCGCATGGATTCAGAGGGTGGTCGACCGACCCAGGCATGAAGTGGTGCAGTCGGACGGGCGAATCCTGCGCTGGGGCGCAGTTCCGGAGTTCGGCGGCCGTTACATCCGAGTGGTACTCTTGGCAGACGGCGAGACAGTGCATACTGCGTTCATTGACGGGAGATTCCGGCCGTGAAGCGCAAGTACTACGAAGACACCGACACGCTCTGGTTTGTGTTCTCCGACAAGCCCGTCGTTGACTATGTCGACCTTGACTTCCAGACCTTGCTCGAGCTGGACTGCAATGGCAATCCTGTGGCGCTCACTATCGAGCATGCTCGCGAGCGGAAGATCCTACCGGAACACTCGACTGACCAGATCCCTGCTTGAGTCTCACTCTGACCGGCCCGCATCTCCGGAGCAGTTATCCTCACGCCAGACTTGAGAGGGGCTGGATATGGCCTTGGCGTTGTCGGATGTTCGGATTTTGGATTTGACCCAGTATGAGGCTGGGACGTCTTCGACCCAGGCGTTGGGATGGTTGGGGGCTCAGATTGTCAAGGTGGAGCCTCCGGGACGGGGAGAGCCGGGACGACGTTTGGGGGCTGGGTCTGATGCGGTCGACTCGACTTACTTCATCACACTGAACAACAACAAGCGCTCGTTGACGCTTGACCTCAAGTCCGATGATGGGCGCGAGATCTTCAAACAGCTCGTCCCTAAGTTCGACATCGTGGTCGAGAACTTCACCCTGGGCACGATGGAGCGGCTGGGCATTGGCTACGACACGCTCAAGGAGATCCATCCTCAACTGATCTACTGCACCGTGAAGGGTTTTGGCACGACCGGTCCCTGGGCGCCGACAAAGTCGTTCGACATGGTTGCGCAGGCGGCCGGCGGCGCGATGGCGATCACAGGCACCAACGAGACGCTGCCGCTCAAGCCAGGACCGACGATTGGCGACACAGGAACGGGCGTGCAGGCAGCGATCGGCATGCTCGCGGCGCTCTGGCAACGTCAGCGCGACGGTGTGGGACAGAAGGTTGAGCTTTCGATGCAGGAAGCGGTGACCAACTACACCCGCGTGCCGATGACGCGCCGCGAGGTCTCGGGCGACCCTGCGCCGCCCTACGGCGACGGTCAGACTGCCCCGACGGGCCTCTTCCCTTGTAAGCCTGGAGGACGCTCGGACTGGGTCTGGATCGTGGTTGCCGGCGGCCGGATGCGAAAGGCGCTGATGGATACGATCGGTCGGCCCGACCTGGCCGAGTCCAACGGCGCACGAGGGATCACCCGCAATGAGGGCGACGACGTCCGTCAGGCGATCGAGTCCTGGACCAGGCAGCGCACCAAGTACGAGGTGATGGACGAGATGCGAGAGGTCGGCGTGCCCTCAGGCCCAGTGCTCGACTCGGGAGAGATCTTCACCAACGAGCACCTGCGAGAACGAGGCATGCTGGTCGATATCGAGCATCCAACCCGAGGTCCGATGACACTGCTTGGCTGCCCGATTCGACTCAGCGAAAGTCCCGCCGTGCACCGTCGTGCGCCACTGCTCGGCGAGCATACGGCTGAGGTGCTAGCTGAGGAGTTGGGGCTCGAGGTATCAGAGGTTGAGGCGCTGGCGATGTCGGGGGTCGTTTCTGTGTAAGGCCTCCAGTTCCGTCATTCCTGCCCCCGCCGCCAATCCTGGCCCCGCCGTCATTCCTGCGAAGGCAGGAATCACGAAGCACCCAGGCTCATCCGCGACTCGGCGTAACGGCGTACCGAGGAAGGCCGCGAGCCGAAGGCCCCGGGCACGGCTGGTGCTCTTGCTGCGGTCACCCGAAGGAGATCGGGTTTCCTGCCTGCGCAGGAATGACGGAGGAGCGGAGGAATCACGATGCCCCCAGATTCATCTGCGACTCGGTGCGAAGGCGTGCCGAGGAAGGCTGCGAACCGAACGCCCTGGGCACGTCTGGTGCTCTTGCTGCGATCACCCGAAGGAGATCGGGATTCCTGCCTGCGCAGGAATGACGGAGGAGCGGCAGGTAAGACGGAGAGTGGAGGTACGCGTGGGTCTCAGCCCAACGCGACATCCCAGCGCTCTGCGCAGTTTTGGACGACCAGATCGATGTCCTCAGGCAGAATCGCGCGATCCTCCGCGAGCTGGACTGCGTCTGACCTGACTCGGCTCAGATATGACTCTTTGTCGCCGTAGCGGGCGATAATGTCCTCGCGGCTCATCCACTGGGTCAGCCCGACGAAGTGACTGGTCAGGTCTTCGCCTCCGGTCTCTGGATGGCGGGGATTCCAGCCGGTATGCAGACCGATGGGCTGTGTGAGATCGGGTAGACGGAGACCGGCGACTTCATTGCCGTCGTCATCGACTGCGGATACGTAGCCCTGGTACTCGTCGCCTTCGGTCGCTGGCAGCGATGTCCAGTCGACCGTTCTCACTCGCGACAGACGGTCAGGGTCCGGAGTCGTCACGCGGTCGCTGAGCTTTGCGAGCACATCGTTCCGCCTGGCGGCTGTGCCGTTTGCGCAACTCGGGACGCTTGACGGCGGCGGCTCCGACTCTCCGGCGGCCCAGCGATCCAGATTGACCAGTGCCGCGCGCATCAACGGTGTCTGATCGACGGCGTTGTGCCGATACATGCTGCGCTCGTCGGTCAGGTAGAAGCTGTCCACCGGCTCGGCTTGTCCAGGGCCGTGCTGCGTGCAAGCGAGCAGGTAGTGCCGCGATTGCGGATGCTGGGGGATGTCCTCGTCGGTGGCGGGGTCGATATCGATCAGCGAGGCGTCGCCGCGCCAGAACTCCCAGCTCGTGTTCGTCTTCACGACCTTGGGCGTCACGCCTTGCTCGTCGGAGCGATTGAGCAGCCCATCGCGATCACCAGTCAGCGGATCGTCGCGTTCGACGTCGGCAAACGGGAACTCATGAATCGGCCCGGCCAGGAACAGTTGCGATGGCTGTCCGTAGCGACGATTGAACTCGCCGCGAATCCCTCCGGCCACGTGGATGTGGACTCCGTCGAAGGCTCGCTGCGTGAGCGCGTCCGGATCGCGGTTCAGCCCCAGATAGAGCAGGTGGCGCAGGAATCGCCCGCTCTGCGAGATGCCGAAGCCGTGCACTCGATCGTACGAGCGTTGCCAGTTTCGGAGGAACAGGGCAGCGTCGCGGAATGCGAGCAGGCCAGTGCCGACGACCGGCGAGCGATCGGTCGGGTAGACGATCTCGTAGATTCGGCCCGGCGTGAACCCTCCTTCGATCCAGAGGTCGCGGGTGCTCGGGACGACCCCGTCGTCGGTCTGACGAGCGAAGCGCCAGCGGTCATGTGGAATCTCGCTGGGTTCGTCGTCTTCATACTCACGGACGTAGAGGCGCGCGTTTTCGGCCGCGTCGCTCGAGACCGGGTATCCGGGTTGGCCCAGGTGCTCGATCGGCATCGAAGCGTATCGCTTGCTGGGTCGCAGGTCGGTGATCGCTTCACCGGAGATGGAATTGCCGTCAAGTCCGAGAGCTTCGGGCGCCTGGAACTGGAGCAGCGTCTCGATGTCCGGAGCATTCCACTGCCAGGCAACCGAAGCGACGCTGAATCCGTGGCGGAAGAGGAAGCCGTCACCCGGGTGTTGAGGATCGCTCACCGAGAGCTCGGCAGGAGTGCGGTTCAAGGCGCCCGGCAGCAGACTGCGTCCTCGGTTGGGCACATCAATCACCAGCGCGCCGTTACCGGATGAAGGATCTTGCGGGCGGATCAGCACTAGGTCGCCGCTAAAGCGAACGCAGCCGTCGGTCCCGCGATTCGCACATTCTAGGTCGGTGATGCGCTGGTGGTCTTCCAACATCGGGTTGACCGCGTAGCGCAATCGAGCGCGAATCAGCTCGAACGCGCCAGCGTCGCCGAACGCCTGGCCGTCGGCATAGGGTCCCTGGTGGGTGATTTCGATTCGTTCGACAGACATACTCGTCCAGCTTTCGTTACGTGATGCAGGGTAGGGCGACCACTAAAGGGGAGGGAGACCCCAGTCATCGCGTATTCCCACTTGGCCCTGCGTGAAGATGCGTGTGTCCATGGTTCGCAGATCGGATGAGATGACGGGTCGGAAATCCATCAGGCTCAAAATGTCACGCTGGAGTTCCACGCCCGGCGCGATCTCAGTGAGCATTGGCCCCAGTTTCGTCAGTTCGAACACTGCTCGTTCGGTGACGTAGCGAACCAACTTGCCTTGCTCAAACATACGAGGCCCGTTGAAGCAGACCGCCTGCACTTGCTCGACTGCGCGGGAAAACTTGCCTTCCCTCTCGATCCTCAGGTTGCCGTCCTGACCGAGCGCCTTGAGTCCGCCTGCTCGGAATGGTGCGATGAACACCAATCGTTGAATATGCGCGCCGATATCCATTGACCCGCCTGGACCAACAATGGTGTCGCCGTAGCGCAGCAGGTTGACGTTGCCCTGCGCGTCGAACTCGAGCATGCCCAGGCACGAGGCGTCCATGACGGAGGTCGTGTACATGCTGAAAATGTCCGCTGTTTCAAGAATGCTCGTCACGCCGGATCGATACCAACGGCCGTTCATGACCCCGCCAAGTACACCTGTCTCGACCGAGAACCGTAGCTCAGGGTCGACATCGTCGTCCACGGCAGCGGCAGCGACATCCCGCATCGGTGGGCCAAGTCCGAGATTGACGAGCTCTCCGCGCTTGAGTTCCATCAACGCCCGCCGGCCGGCAATGATGTCGGCAGTTAGCTTGCGTTCGCTCGGAGCCGGAGTTTCTCCAGCCTCCTGCCAGCGACGCCATACTTCCGTGTCATGGTCGAGCATTACTTGTCGCGGAGGACGCGGCAACTGAGCTTCCTGGTCCATCCAGTCCAACATCGGCGCCGACTCGTCCACGTGCGCTTCGGAATGAATCACGATCTGATCAACGAGTTCACCTGGCACGGCGACATGGCGAGGAGCGATCTCACCTTCGTCGACTAATCGGGCGGCCTGAACGATGACCTGCCCTCCCGGCTGACGCTTTGCGGCAAGCGCTTGATGTAGGACGCTCATCGTGACCTGCTCATCTTCGAGAGAGAGATTTCCTGCTCGATCAACAGTGGTCCCCCGGATTATGGCCACATCGACCGGCATCGGGCGGAACATTAGCTGGGGACCGCTAGCAAGCTCGACGCGCTCGACCAGCGCTTCAGAGGCCGCCATTCGGTTGAGGCAACCGCCAGCGTTGGCGCCATCGTGGGTCGGATCCATGTACGTATCAAGTCCCGTCTCGGTTAGCAGCGCTTGTCCAGCAGCGCTGGCCCGACACCAGAATCCCAGCGTGCCCAGGGGATAGCAGTAACCAGCGACCTGTTCCGCATTGACCATTTCACGCAGCCGAGGATGCAGCGTGTACCAACCGCTGAGCACCCGCTTCAGCAACCCATAGTGGGCTAACGGCTCGATCCCGCCGAGACCGGTCGGAAAGATATCGAACCAGGTGAGATCACACGGGTGACCGGTCTCAAGAAACCGACGCTCTAGCGCGTCGAGTACGGGGATCGTCAACATGTATCCGATCGTGCCGGAGATCGTGATCGTGCCGCCATCGGGGATCGAGGCGACGGCCTCCTCGGGCGTCGCGATTCTTGGGCGTTGGCTCAGCTCAGGCCCCACAGCTTCTGGGCGTTGCCTCCGACGATCTTTTGGGCGTCTTCGATCGAGTCGGTGGCATTGAAGACGTCCCAGAGGCTTTGCTGGGTGTAGCCGACGGCGCTTTCGGGGTGTGGGTAGTCGCTACCCCAGAGGACATTGTCGACACCGATAAGATCGAGCTGGCGCAGCCCGGACGGGTCCTCGATGAACGTTGCGTAGCAGTTCTCGAACCAATACTCGCTCGGTCGCTTGGCCAGCTTGGGCGTCATCTCGCTCTCGAACGAGGCGTAGACCTTGTCACAGTCGAACAACGCGCTGGGCACCCAGGAGATACCACCTTCGGTGAAGACGACGCGCAGTCCGGGGTTGCGCTCGAAGATGCCCGCGAAGGTGAGCAGCGCGAACAGGCGGCGGAAGGGCTGGAAGGCGACGACGATGGTCGTGGCCAACCCGCCCTGGCCGCGAGCGTCGAACGTCTCACCGACGTGGAAGCTGAGCGGCAGACCGGCCTCGCCGATCGCCTTCCACATCGGTTCGAGGGCTCGTGCGTTGTAGTAGACCTTGGCATGCGGCGGCGGCAGCGAGGGCATCAGCACGCCCTTGAAGCCGAGCGCCTTGATCTTCTGTAGCTCGTCCTCGGTCGCCTCGGGATTCCAGTAGTTGAGCAGCGCCAGACCGTGCAGCTTGCCCGGTTGCTCGGCGCAGAACTCGGCCAGCATCTCGTTGTAGGCGTCCATGCAGGCCTGGATGTAGTCGAAATCCTCGTTGCGGATCACGCCCAGCATGCGCTGCGGGAACATGATTTCCTGATCGACGCCCTCGCGCGTGATCTCTTCGACGCGCACCGCTGCGTCCCACATCCCAGCGCGACCCTCGATCAGCTCGCTGGGCATGCCCGGGTTGTCGGTCGACTTGCCGTCGATCTCCATGTGGAAACCGCGCTCGTTGAACATGCCGCGTGGCGCCCTGTCGCGGTACTTCGCCGGCATCCGGTCGACGAACTCGC
Organism: Chloroflexi bacterium bin125; assembly: GCA_002239025.1. Lineage (GTDB taxonomy): Bacteria > Chloroflexota > Dehalococcoidia > Bin125 > Bin125 > Bin125. Next base: position 72,417 of record MPNM01000010.1, read on the forward strand.
CGGTCTCCAGCCAGTGGCTATCGGCTGAGATCACGGTGGTGCCGGCGGGCAACGGACGCGAGACCTCGGGCAGCTCACGCTGATTCGGCCAAGGCAGGGGACTGGTGCTGATACTGCTGAGTTGGGTGGTCATGTGGGGTCTCTCGGGCTGCGACGGATGTTGCCAAGCAGGATAGTGCTTTGGGGATCTGGCTCAGGCGGTGCGGACGATGAGGGTTCGCAGGGGGCTTCCAGGCTTGTCAGGCCGTTGTGCCGGAGTCGGAGAAGGAGCGGGTCCCCGCGTGAAGCGGGGACTGGAAACTCGGTTATGCATCGGACTTGGCTAGGGGGAGAGGGGAATGGCTGACGTCTCGTCAGGCTCAGCAGTGGGAGAGAGAGAGGGCACCCACAAGGGGCGCCCCTACAAGAATCTTTCGGGCCCCTGAAGTTGGTCCCGGTAACTCCGAGATTCCCGCGCCAAGCGCGGGAATGACAAGCAGCGTTGTAGGGGTAGCCTGCGATCTATGGCTGTCGAAGCGACGACGATTGAGCGGGGTAAGGCGAGCCGCTGGCGGATCAGGCGCATTTACTACGGCTGGTACGTGCTGTTTGGCATGGTCGTGGCGCTTGTCGTTGCGGAGGGATTGACGCTTGGATCCCTGAGCGCCTATACCGAGCCGCTGGAGCAGCGCTTTGGATGGTCTCGGGCTGAGGTCTCGATGGGCTTCTCGGTCACAGTCGGGACGATCGGCCTGTTTGCTCCGATCATCGGGCGGCTGATCGATGTGGTCGGACCGCGGCGGCTGATGCTGATCGGCGCGCCGTTGTGCGCGGTGGCGTTCGTGTTGCTGGCGTTCATGACGCAGCTCTGGCAGTGGTACGTCTACCTGGGCGTCTCATCGCTGGCGCTGGGCTTGGTCGCCTACATGCCGGCCCAGGCACTGGCCGTGCGCTGGTTCGACCGACGCCGCGCGGTCGCGCTGAGCATCATCGGCGCCTCGGTCTGGATGGGTCAGCTGATCATGCTGCCCCTGGTGCAGCTGATCATCACGAGACTCGGCTGGGGCGACGCGTTTCTCTACTCGGCGATGCTGATCGTGGGCGCATACATCGTGGCTTTCATCTTCGTCCGCGACCACCCCAGAGAGGGCGAGAGCGACGCGCCGGCGACCACACTTGCCACGGCAGCGCCTGCGCAGCCGGTCGTGCTCAGCGGGCTGACGATCGGGCAGGCAATCCGCACGCCACTGTTTTGGATGCTCGTGCTGGGGCTGATGCTGCTCTACTTCGTTGTCTTCGGCTGGTTGTCGCAGGGCGTCCCCTACTACCGCTCGGTCGGCTTCTCCGACACCTGGTCGGCGCAGATCGTATCGCTGACGGCGGGCGGCGCAGTGGTCTGGCTGTTGACGGCCGGCACGCAGATCGAGCGGTTTCGGCGCCCGGAGCGCGTGGCGTCAATCTGTGCGCTATTCGTCTGCGCATCGCTGATCGTGCTGTATCTGACCGGCGGCAGTATTCCTGGCGTCAGCGTTGCGGTGGTGTTGTACGTGGTCGGCTTCGCTGCGGCGCCGCCGCTGGAGGGGCTGATGCTATCGCGGGCGTTCGGACTGAAGAACTTTGCCACGATCATGGGTACGGCGTTCATGTTTCAGACGATCGCGATCGTCTTCTCGCCGTTCATCGCCGGCAGCCTGTACGACCGGAACGGCAACTATGACCTGGTGCTACTCATCTATGCGATCTGCGTCGCCGGGAGTTGCCTGGTCTTCATGTTGGCGAGTCGGTTGCCGCAGCCGTACCGGCACACGTAGATGTGTCAGGTGACGATCAGGATCGCCAGGGTGATGACGGCGAGCGTGAGGAAGAGAGCGTCGGGGAGAAGGCTGGTGCGTCGGGAGTTCATGTCATCCAGCGATTCCGTCGGGTCGTGAGAATTCCTTCGTAGGAATCCGAGCGTACGGCGGACGGATTTGCGCTGTTCGACGAGGATGTTAGGACTGTTACGGGAAGGTCAAGGGTGAGAGAGTTGTGGTCGGGGAGAGAGGATTTGAACCTCCGACCTCTTCGTCCCGAACGAAGCGCGCTGCCAGGCTGCGCCACTCCCCGACCGATTTAGCTTACTACCAGCCCCTACCAGTTAGTGAACGATCCGTCGCGCCGTTTGAGCATCGGGGCGAAGCCTGTGGCCGGTTCTGGATATTTCGATGCAGCCTCGGGGTCGAATGTGATACCCCAGCCGGGCTGGTCGGTGGGCAGCGCGTGTCCGTGCTCGAATGGAGTTTGCTGTGGGAAGACGTCCTCGAGCACGCTGCCCGGCGGCCTGGCCATTTCGAGCACGCCGGCATTGGCCGCTGCAAGCGTGAGATGCGCTCCGGCGGCCGAGGATACAGGGCCGAGCGGATTGTGCGGCGCAATCTGGATGTGGTGCGTCTCAGCCCAGCGGGCGATCTTGAGGGCTTCGGTGAACCCGCCGACGAGGCAGAGATCGATGCGCGCGTAGTCGATAAACTCTTCCTCGATGGCGGTCGCGAAGCCCCACTTGGTGAACCACTGCTCGCCAGCGGCCAGCGGGACGTTGGTGCGTTGACGCAGACGGCGGTACGATTCGGGCCGCTCGGAGCGAAGTGCGTCCTCAATGAAGAAGGGATTGACCTCTTCGACCACCTGGCAATAACGAAGCGCATCAGGCGGATCGAGACGGGTATGCACATCGACGCACAGCTCAAGTTCGGGGCCAAAGTGGGCGCGAACAGCCTCAATCGCCCGGACCGAGCGTCGCACAGCGTCTGAAGGCTCGAACGACTCGCCTGTCGTACCGCTCAGTCCCCAGCGAGCAAAGCGCCAGCCATCTGCGACGGTGCGCTCAATGTCCTCGATCAGGGCTGCCGGATCGTCCTCACCCTCGTTGTGCGGGTAGCAGTGGATGCGATCGCGGACGAGCCCGCCGATCAGGTTGTAGACCGGCTGACCCAGCAACTTGCCCTTGAGGTCCCAGAGCGCGAGGTCGATGGCCGAAATCGCGGCCGCGTTGATCCGGTCTGCGGGGAAGAACGAAGCCCGCGCCATGATCTGCCAGAGATGCTCCGTGCGCATCGGATCCTCGCCGATGACCAGCTCCGAGAATCGCTCAATGCAGGCGGCAATCGGTTGTTCCTGCCAGCTCAGCCCAGACTCGCCAACGCCGTAGGTGCCGTCGTCAGCGGTGACTGTCACAAACAGGTGAGGTCGCCAGGTCATGATCGGGTAGATGTCGATGCTGGCGATGTTCATAAGGACAGGCTCTGTCGAGAGTTTCTGGAGCTCCCCTTTTGGGGGACCTGTGGTTAGACTCGCTCCCCCTCGCAGCGGGAGCTGTCGCGGAGCGACTGAGGGGGTCCCTCGGTGCGCGACAAGCAGTGAGGTGGGGGCCGGGAGGGGGGGCCCCCCCCCCCCCCCCCCCCCCCCCCCCGCGGGGGGGGGGGGGGGGGGGGGGGTCCCCCTCCCTGCGAGGGGGAGGCGGGATTATGCGTACCTCCCTCGATGGGGAAGCACTTGAGCGTCAGCGACGGTCGTCGCGGCCGTCGTAGATTGGCTCGTTCAGATAGACGTCGCCGTTGCGGATCTTGAGATTGAAGAGGCACTTCGGGTCAGTACAGACCCATGCCTTGAAATGCACGGCGGCTCCCTGTCCGCCGAAGTCGGACAGGGGGACCAACACACCTTTCTCACACTGCGCGCACCTGGGAAATCCACCTTGAATCACGTCGACCGCATCGTTCGCCATCGCCCCACAACTCCCTTGGGCCGCGCCCGCTCACCGGCATCCACAGCACAGTCCCGCTCAGCAGCAGCCCACGATGTCCACTGCGCATGCTAGCGCTTGCGAGGTCGGGTCTGCTCAGGTGGCGGATGCCGATCAGCGACTAACCGGCCGATTGATCGTCGTCCTGCTGCCATTGCTCTCGATGCAGCAAGTAGTACTCGTAAGCGTCGGCGAGAGCGATCCAGGACGCCTCAATCACGTCGGCCGATGCGCCGACCGTCGTCCAAATGCGGTGACCATCAGTAGATTCGATCAGCGCGCGGACCTGCGCCTCAGTGCCGGCGTCGGTGTCGATAATGCGGACTTTGTAGTCGAGCAATGAGACCGCCGCGAGTTCCGGGAACGCCTGCTCCAGTCCTTTGCGAGCAGCGCCGTCGAGCGCGTTGACCGGGCCATTTCCGCCGGCGGTCGTGTGGAACAGGTCGTCGCCGACACGAATCTTTGTGGTGGCTTCGGCCATCATCAACGACTCGTCGCCACCATTGGTTGTCTGAATCGCGCCGGGACGGCGACGTTCGATGACGAGGAAGTCGTCCAGCACGAACGGTGCTTGATAGTCGGGCCTTGAGCGCAGCGCGAGCAACTCGAACGACGCGTCGGCCGACTCGTACTGAAATCCGCGCGACTCCATCTGCTTGACCTGGCCCAACAAGGCCGTGGTCTCCTCCTGGGTCAGTGGCAGGTCGTGACCGCGTTCTTCGAGCTTGAACTGGATGTTGCGCTTGCCTGAGAGCTCGGAGACGAGGACTCGGCGGTCGTTACCGACGGCGGCGGGTTCGATGTGCTGGTAGTGATTGGGATCCTTGACCACGGCGGCAACGTGGTATCCGGCTTTGTGAGCAAATGCGGAAGCGCCGACGTATGGCGACAGCCCGTTCATCGGTAGGTTGGCCAGTTCGGCGACGAAACGGGATGCGGTCGTGATTTCTTGTAGCTGATGGTCTTCGACGACACGCATACCCATCTTCAGTTGCAGATTGGGGATGATCGAGGACAGGTTGGCGTTGCCGCAGCGCTCGCCGTAGCCGTTGAGACAACCCTGAACCTGCTCCACACCCTCGCTGACCGCAGCGAGCGAGTTGGCCACGGCGAGATCGCAATCGTTGTGCGTGTGAATGCCCAGCTTGGCGTCTGGGAGCGTCTCCCGGACAGCACGAATCGCTTCAATGACTTCATGGGTCATCGCGCCGCCGTTGGTGTCGCAGAGAATCAGGTACTGCGCACCGGACCGATACGCGGTACTGACCACATTCAGCGTGTAGTCGGGATCCTGCTTGTAGCCGTCGAAGAAGTGCTCGGCGTCGAAGTGGACCTCGCGTCCAATCGAGGACATGTACTGGACCGATTCGCGCACCATCGAGAGATTTTCTTCCCGCGAGGTGTTGAGCACCGTCTTGACCTGCGAGGCGATCGCTTTGCCGACGAACGTGACGACCGGCGTCTCTGCCTCACGCAGCGCGACGACGTTGAAGTCAGACTCGACATCCGAACCAGGCTTGCGCGTGCCGCCGAAGGCGACCAGTTTGGCTCGCTCCAACGGCTGCGCTTTCATCTGCTCGAAGAACGCCTTGTCTTTCTCGTTCGAGCCGGGAAACCCGCCCTCGACGTAATGCATGCCCAGCGAATCGAGCCGTCGGGCGACCGTGATCTTGTCCTGCAATGAGAAGGCAATGCCTTCCATCTGCGATCCGTCGCGGAGCAGGGTGTCGTACAGGGCGATGGGGGAGTCGTTGAAGGCGGACATGGATTGAGGTTACAACCGATCAGCGACCGCCATGTTAATGGCGGAACAGGCGTTGACCGGTGAGCGCCATGACGATGCCGTACTGATTGCAGGCGTCAGTCGTGTCGGCGTCGGCGATCGATCCTCCGGGCTGAAGCATGTGAGTGACAGCCGAGGCCTGCGCGCGGTCGACATTGTCGCGGAAGGGCATGAACGCGTCGTGGCTGAGCACGTTTCGGAACTGTCCGATCCATGCCTGCCGATCCTGCTCGTCCAGCGGGCCGGTCCAGTTGGTGACCTGCGACTGCAACCGATCGCGCTCGGGTTGCGAGAGCTCGTTCCAGGCGATGTACTGTTCGCGAGCGGCAAATCGGTCGGGTCGCTTCAGCGCCGAATCGAATTCGAGCCCCAGCACCTGATCGTGCTGCTGCAACATCCATCGGTCGGCCTTGCCACAGGCCAGTCGCGAGCAGTGAATACGGGACTGTTGTCCCGCGCCGAGTCCAATCACCTGACCATCGGCGGCGACGCAGACCGAGTTCGACTGCGTGTAGCGCAGCGCGACCGTCGCAAGCAGCAAATCGCGTTGAACGTCCTCGGGAAACTCCTTCAAGTCAGTGACAGGATTGTCGAACGCCGATTGGTCAATTGTTTTGCGGTCTAGCGGCTGATCCATGCGAATGCCGAAGTGATCGCGGGATTCAACCTCGGGCGCAGAAACCTCAGGGTCGCCTTGCAGGATGAGGTATCGACCGCCCTTCTTCTTCGACAGGATGTCGAGTGCACTCGGTTCGTATCCGGGTGCGATAATCCCGTCCGAGACTTCGCGCCGGAGGAAACGGGCGAGTGATTCGTCAACCACGTCCGAAGCGGCGGCGAAGTCGCCATAGGCGCTGACCAGATCGCCGCCGCGCGCGCGGACGTAGGCTGCTGCGACGGGTGAGAGCTCCAGCTTCTCCACCTCATATGAGCGGGCCAGCCGGTCAGAAAGCGGCAGTCCGATCGCGGCGCCGGCGGGGGAGACGTGCTTGTAGGACGCGGCCGATGGCTGCTCAAGGGTCTGCCTGAGTTCTTGCACGAGGTTCCAGGCGCTCATCGCGTCGAGCAAGTTGATGTATCCCGGCTGACCGTTGAGTACTTCGAATGGCCACTCGGCGATTGCAGACGCCGACGCCGGGGTCTGGTGCGGGTTGATGCCGTAGCGCAGCGCAATTGATTCGGTCATCGTGTTCAGGCGGCCCAGCTCATGCAACCAGGTCCTGCAGTGCGGCGTCAATTTCGGTGAACTTGAATCGATAGCCCAGATCCAGTGTGCGTGTCGGCAGGATGCGCTGTGATGCGAGCAGGACGCTCGCGCCTTCGCCCAGCATCAGCTTGAGCGCGAGCGGCGGCACCGGCATCAGAGCCGGACGGCCTAGCGCTCGCCCCAATGAGCTGGAAAACTCTCGATTGCGTACCGGATTCGGCGCGGTGAGATTGATCGCGCCCTCAACTTGATTGTTCTCAAGCGCATGCAGGATGACGCCGACCGCGTCGTCGATGTGGATCCAGCTCCACCAGGCGCGACCAAGACCAATTGGTCCGCCCAGACCTAGCCTGAATGGGAACAGCAATTGCGGCAGCGCGCCGCCCTCGGTGGACATCACGATGCCCAGTCGGGCGTTGACCGTGCGTACCTCGGCTCCTTGCGCTTCCGCCTCCCAATCCACACAGAGTTGCGCCAGGAAGTCATCACCGGCGGGCGCCGACTCAGTTGACTCGCGTTCGACCTGATTGCCGTAGTAGCCGATCGCCGAGGCGCTGATCAGCACGCTCGGCTTCTCTCCCGCTTCCTGGATTGCTGTCACGACCCGTCGCGTCGTATCGATTCGGCTGTTGCGCAGGGCTTCTTTGCGGGCCTTGCTCCAACGCTGATCGACGATGCCCTCACCTGCCAGATGAACAACGCCGGCGGCGCCCGAGACGGCGTCGGTGAGGCCGTCCCAGTTGGTCCAGTTGACGCCCGACAAGGCGCTGTGAGCGCGAGGATTGCGCGAGACCGCCGTGACGCTGACGCCCCGCTGTCGAAGTTGACCGACGAGTGCGCCACCAATCAGACCGCTAGCGCCGGTAATGACTACGTGCATGTGGTCGCCCCTCTCGGAACAGCCGTTAGCCGCCCATGTTCGGTCGAACTGGATCGAGGCCGTGCATCCCGCGGATCAGGTTGATCTCGCCGCGATGCCCGTTCAAGTGCGTACAGAGGTGCAATGTGATCGACTGACCCAGGGTCTCGGTGTTCTCGCCAAGCTGGACCTCACGAGCCAGATCGTCGTCGGAGAGGGAGTCGAGAAACGCGTGCGTCGACTCATTGACGGCGTCCTGGTAGGCCCAGAAGGCGTCCATGTCGCCGATCGCCACGGCCGACGCTTCCTCAGTCGACTGTCCGGTGCCGAAGCCGCGCTCGGGAAGTCCAGTCTTGTCCGCCCAACTGCCCTCACGCCAGATCTCCTGCTTACCCTGCCAGGCGCCCTGCACCAGCAGATCCTCGACTCGAGCCGCGTGCCAGAGCACCCAGGCGACCGAGTGAGACTCGCCATCCGGGACGAAGTGAAGCTGCTCGGCCGTCTGCCCGCTGCGGGCATCGCGGAAGCCGCCGTGAATGAAACTGAGCATGTCCTTGATGTAGCCAACGGCAGAAGCGCTCATGTGGTGGGTCCTTTCAGTTCGTCGTCGGAGTCAGGCTCCGAGTCGGGCGAGGCAGGCGAGTCGGCGTCGTTGCGATCCGCATCGGCCAGCAACTGTTCGAGTTGTTCCATGATCTGCGGATCGAGCGGGCCCGGCGAATCAGGGTCATCCGAACGGCCGGCCTCGGTCTCAAGCTCTCCGGCGCTTGCCGGCTCTGCTTCCACGTCGAGGGCGTCTGCCTCGAAACCAAAGGCCTTTGACAGTTCCTCGGCGACTCGCGGATCGAGTCCACCTGCTTCAGCCAAGCGCTGCGCGAGCTCGCGCAATTGGTCCTCGCTCACGCCCATCGATGTCAACGTTTCGCGCACGAGTCGCTGCACTTCCTCGTGATCTTGCCGGATCAGTGCGTCGGCCAGCTCGAGCTGCGTCTCGATCGCTCGAAAGCCGACGCGCCGCTGCGCGTCGTCGCGCTGGAGCAGCGTCGACATCAGACGCGTGAACAGCGTCGTCGTCCGTGCGATGCGCATGCGGTCGTCGGGATGCTCGGGGAAGTCGCCGGTGACGGAGACTTCAAAGCCCGTGGTCTTGTCCCTGGCGACATATTGCTCGGCCATGACTCGATGTTACGCCAGTCAGATCGCGGCGGCGTCGGTAAGGAATTCCGACACGGCATCGATGAAGCCCGGTGTGTTCTGCGAGTGAACGTTGTGTCCACAATCCGGTACTTCGACTAGCCGAGCATTGGGCAAGTCGGATACGAATCGCGCAGCGGCGTCAGCTTCGAGGATGTTGCTGGATTCGCCGCGGACGAGCAGGGTGGGTCCGGCAAACTGGTGAAATCCGTCGGCGACGTCGCGTCGATCACCCTGAGGCCGGCGGAAGCCGGGATCGTGCAGGATCCTGTCCGACTTGGCCACATACTTGCCGTCGGATCGATGTACGAGGTTGTACTTCGCCGTCCGCTCCATGTGCTCGCGCGAGCGGAACGGATCGTAAGCCGCGACGCGATCGATGAACTCGTCGAGGTGTTCAAACTCGACATTACGCACGACGAAGTTACGAATCTGTTCTGCGCCACGCTGCGAGACCTCTGGACCTACGTCAACCAATACGACAGCGCGCGGCAACGAGGGTTCACGTGCGGTCAGGCTCATCGTGACCATGCCGCCCATCGAGTGACCCATCACGATTGGACGGTCATGCGCCTCTTCATGGATCAGCTGCAGCGCATCCGAGGCCATCTGATCGGGGCCATAAGCGGCGTCGCGGGCCCACTCGGAGTCTCCGTGTCCTCGCTGATCGGGCGCGATGATGTGAAATCGGTCGGCCAGGTGCAGCGCCACCAGATCCCAGCTATGCGCCGACTGATTGCCGCCGTGCAGCAGCACGATGGTCGGATTGGCTGGGTCGCCCCACTCAAGCAAGTGCAGTCGGAGGTGATTGATCACCGCGTTGCGAGAGACATAGCGAACCTGGTCGGTATGCGAGATACCGAGGTCCGCGGCGGATTCGCAAAGCGACGCGAACTCTTCCGTCTGAGTCAGGTCAACGGCGTCGGCGGTCGGAGCAAATGTGTTCAGGTAGGGCACGGTCGCGATTTCGTGGGCTGATCTGGAAGTACTGAGGCAGTCTACCGCGGGATGTAGCTAGCCTAGGGTTGCCATCTTCGTCATTGCCGCGCTCCGCCGCGACATTCTCGAATCGATGACACGTCAAGTTCCGAACTCAGCGAGATACCCGTGGCAAGCGCGGGTATGACGGATACAAGCGACAGGAGTCACTCATGACCTTCGAACACCCCGAATACCTGGTCTCAACCGACTGGCTGGCAGCGCATCTCAGCGACCCAGATGTCCGCGTCTTTGAATCGACCGTTTTCCTACGACCTCGCGACGGCGGCAGTTATCGCGTGGAGTCGGGACGGGCCGAGTATGAATCAGGACACATTCCAGGCGCCGGATACCTCGATCTGCAGGCCGACTTCTCCGACAACAGCCAGCGCCTGCGCTTCATGATGCCCTCCGCTGAGGAGTTCGCCGACGCTGCCGGCCGACACGGGATTTCCGAGACGTCGAAGCTGGTCCTGTACGACCGCCTCGGCTCCATGTGGGCGGCGCGCTTGTGGTGGATGTTCCAATCGATGGGTTGCAAGAATGCTGCAGTGCTCGATGGCGGTTGGAGTCGGTGGTCCAGTGAAGGGCGGGAAACGTCAACTGACGAAGCGACGTACACACCAGCAACGTTCACTCCAACCGAGGATGCCGCACGCTTCGCCGACCTGGCCGAGGTCAACGCGTTCGTTGAATCGGGCGGCAGTTGCCTGATCAACGCGCTAGGCCGCGACCAGCACTCCGGCGCCGACGGCGGTCGGACCTATGGGCGCGCAGGGCACATCCCAGGATCAACAAACGTCCCCGCGATGGAGCTGATTGATCCGGACACCGGCCTGTATCGATCGTCAGGAGATCTCGCCGAGATGTTCGCCAGCGTCGCGCCCGACAAGTCGCAGCGAGTCGTGACGTACTGCGGAGGCGGGATCGCGGCGTCGAACGACGCACTCGTGCTGAGTCTGCTGGGCTACGAGGATGTCGCCGTGTACGACGCGTCGATGTCGGAGTACGCGGCTGACGAGTCGCTGCCGCTTGTCGTGGACTGAGGAATCCGAGCACCTCGTCATACCCGCGCTTGTCGCGGGTATCTCGCTGTCACCTGCACGATCGTTTGCGTGGAACCCGCCAACAATGCACGACATTGAGCGGCAGTGACAACATTGAGGCTCGGCCGGGGAGTGGGACCCCCTCAGCCTTCGGCAGTTCCCCCTGCAAGGGGGAGCGGGGAGTAGGGGGCGGCGACTCAGATCGTTAGGCCAGGTCGAACCGATCGAGGTTCATCACCTTGTCCCAGGTCTCGACGAAGTCGTTGACGAACTTCTCTTCGCCGTCGCTTGAGCCGTAGACCTCTGCCAGGGCTCGTAACTCGGAGTGTGAACCGAAGATCAGGTCGACTCGCGTCGCCGTCCACTTTTGCTCGTCACTCTGACAGTCGTGGCCGGCGAACTCTTCTTCAGCGTCCGATGTTGATCGCCACTCAGTGTTTGGATCGAGCAGGTTGACGAAGAAGTCGTTGCTCAGGGTGCCTGGCCTGTCGGTGAAGACCCCGTGCGCCGATCCGCCGGTGTTGGCGTCCAGCACGCGCATGCCGCCCACGAGCGCCGTCATTTGCGGGGCCGTGAGCGTCAGCATTTCGGCTCGCTCGATCAGCAAGTCTTCAGCGCGGCCACGACGCCAGGTCTGTAGATCCTGTCTCATGTAGTTGCGGAAGCCGTCGGCGGTCAGTTCGAGCACCGCGAATGATTCTGCGTCGGTCCATTCCTCGGACGCATCGGTACGGCCCGGAGCAAAGGGCACGGTTACGTTGTAGCCGGCGTCGCTTGCAGCTTGCTCGACGGCGGCGCATCCGGCCAGGACGATCAGGTCGGCTAGCGAGACTCGCTTGCCGTCCGTGCGCGAAGTGTTGAAGGCCGTCTGAACTCTTTCCAGCGTCTCAAGAACGCTGGGGAGCGCAGACGGGTCGTTGACTTCCCAATCTCGCTGCGGGGCGAGGCGGATGCGTGCGCCGTTGGCGCCGCCGCGCTTGTCGGTGCCGCGGAACGAAGCAGCCGAAGCCCAGGCAGCGGCGACCAGCTGTGAACGCGAGAGACCCGAAGCGAGCACATCGGCCTTGAGCGAGGCGATCTCGGCGTCTCCGATTAGCTCGTGGTCAACGTCGGGAACCGGATCCTGCCAGAGCAGCGGCTCGGCGGGAACCAACGGTCCCAGATAGCGGCTGCGCGGTCCCATGTCGCGATGGATCAGCTTGAACCAGGCGCGGGCGAAGGCGTCCTCAAGTTCGGCAGGTTGCTCGTGGAATCGCCGCGTGATCGCCGCGTAGTCCGGATCCTCGCGCATGGCGAGGTCGGTCGTCAGCATCATCGGGGCGTGCTTCAGATGCGGATCATGCGCGTCGGGCACGGTCGCAACGGCTGCCGCATTCTTGGGTTCGAACTGAAATTTGCCAGCCGGGCTCTTGGTCAGTTCCCACTCGTGCTTGTACAGGTTCTCGAGGAATCCGTTGTCCCACTTGGTGGGCTGATCGGTCCATGCGCCCTCGATGCCGCTGGTGATCGTGTCTGCCGCCATGCCAGAGCCGTGGGCGCTGTCCCAGCCGATGCCCTGGCGCTCAATGCGCGCGCCTTCCGGCTCAGGACCAACGTGCGCTTCTGCGGCGGCGCCGTGCGCCTTGCCGAAGGTGTGCCCGCCGACAATCAGCGCAACGGTTTCCTCGTCGTTCATGGCCATACGCATGAACGTGCGGCGGATGTACTCGGCAGCCGCCTTCGGATCCGGCTCGCCTCCGGGACCCTCAGGATTGACGTAGATCAGACCCATATGGTCGGCGCCGAACTGTTCGTTCAGCTCGCCTTCGACGTCATGTCGCTCGTCACCCAGCCATTCCTCTTCCGCACCCCAGTCCGTGTCGTCCGCCTCCCACCAGTCAGGCCGGCCGAAGGCGAAACCGAACGTCTTGAAGCCCATCGATTCGAGCGCGCAGTTGCCGGTGAAGACCAGCAGATCGGCCCACGAGAGCCGGTTGCCATACTTCTGCTTGATCGGCCAGAGCAGGCGTCGAGCCTTGTCCAGGTTGGCGTTGTCGGGCCAACTGTTGAGCGGAGCGAAGCGTTGCTGGCCCGCGCCGCCGCCGCCACGGCCGTCACTGATCCGGTAGGTGCCGGCGGCGTGCCAGGTCATGCGGATGAAGAGTGGTCCGTAGTGCCCATAGTCGGCCGGCCACCAGTCCTGCGACGTAGTCATCACGGCTTCGATGTCCTGCTTGAGCGCATCGACATCGAGGTCCTTGAGCGCCTCGGCGTAGTCGAAGTCCGATCCCATCGGATCGGAGACTGGGGTGTTGCGTCGCAGTGGCCGGAGACTGAGTTGTTCCGGCCACCAATTCTGATTCGTCGTCACGTCGTTTGTCCCTTCAGCGGCGCATCAATGCGCCTCGCCGAGCGCCAAACTCCGCTCCAGTGATTTACTTCCGCGGCACGCTCGACGGTAGTTGTACTGACACAACGTGAGCTTATCTCAGAGTAGGCCAGAAGGCCTGAGTCAGGTTGACACTCCCTGGCGCTGGACGAAGGCCGCAGTTTCATATGCGAACCGTCCAGGCTCAGTGATCGGCGGCGCGTGGCCCGACTCCTCGAAGGTGACCAGCGTTGCGTCGGGAATCTCTCGAGCCATGAACTCGGCTGCGGGATACGGAGCGATTGGATCGTTGCGACCATGGAAGATGGCGACGGGAACATCAACGTTGGGCAACGTTGCCTCGAGATCACATGTCGAGCGCGACGCGTTTGAGCCTTCCCAGCAAGCCTCTGTCGAGGCTGCAAACGACTGTCCCCACGCTTCGCGCGGTGGTGCGTCGCGATTGGGTGCATTCAACGGCTGACCTCCAAAGTTGGGCGAGGGCGGACCTCCGACGAAAATCGCTTTCTTCACCCGGTCGCTGCCGTGTCGATCCAGATAGGCCAATGTCGTTCGCACGCCCAGCGACCAGCCAATCATGGTGATATTGCGGAAGTCGCGCTGCTCTATGAATGCGGCCTGATCGTCGGCGAACTGTTCGATGCTGTAGGCCGATGGATCTTCGGGACAATCGGAAGGCGCACGACCGCGATGGTTCAGCGCGGCGCAGTGAAATCGGTCGGAGAGCACGTCGATCATGTCGGCCCAGACGGCGGCGCTGCTCTGGGTTCCGTGGACGAAGACGATGGTCGGCACATCGTTATTGGGCGGGTCGTTGGGACCTTGTTCGTGATAAAACAGGTTAAGTCCGTTGATGTCTGTGAATGGCATGATGCGGCGTTTCGTTACTTTCGGCGGTGTTGTCGCGTTGGGAGGATGGTATGACCTACGTCTGGGAACTGGATACGCCTGCGCTGCTCGTCGACCTCGACGCGCTGGAGCACAACGCCTCGCTAATGGCGCAGCGCTGCGCCGAGGCGGGCATCGCCTGGCGTCCGCATGTCAAGGCCTGCAAAGCGCCCGCGATGGCGCTGCGGATGATCAAGGCCGGCGCCGTTGGTGTGACCTGCGCGAAAGCTTCGGAGGCCTTGGCGATGGCCCAGGGCGGTGTCAGCGACATCCTGATCGCAAACGAGGTCGTCGGCGAGCAGAAGGTTGCCAGACTGATCGAGGTGGCACGCCTGGCAACCCTGTGCGTAGCGATTGACGACGCCACGAACATCCGAGAAATCGCTGCCGCCGCCGACGCGGCAGGCGTCGAAGTCGACCTGCTGGTTGACATCGATGTCAACCTCCACCGATGCGGTATCACTCCTGAGGAAGCACCGGCCCTTTGCGCGCTAGTCGAGGACTTGCCCGGCGTGCGTCTACGCGGGCTGATGGGCTACGAGGGTCATGTCATGGGGCTTCCGGATGACGAAAAGGAACGCGAGACTGCGGCCTCGGCAGGGATCATCGAGCGTGCGCGGCAGTTGTGCGACGCTGAAGGGCACAGCATTGGCGTGATGTCCGGAGGCGGTAGCGGAAACTATCGATACGTTCTGCAGCAGGCAGTGCTCAGCGAGCTGCAAGCCGGAGGAGCAGCCCTGATGGACATGACATATGAGCAGATGGGCGTCGATGGACATCGGCGAGCGCTCAGTCTGCTTTGTCAGGTCGTCTCGGCGGTGACCTCAGAGCGCGCAGCGGGAGACGCCGGCTGGAAAGCGACGGGCCGACACACAGGCTTGCCTTCAGTAGTCAATCCGCCAGGCTGGGAGTGTGTCGGCCTCAGCGCCGAGCACACGCATCTCTCAAGAAACGGCGGCGAGTCGTTGGAGTTGGGCGATCGCGTCGAGATGATCCCCAACTACTCCGACAGCACCGTCCTGCTGCATCGAACGCTCTACGCCCATCGATCGGGCGTGGTCGAGGAGGAGTGGGAAATCACCGGGTCAGGCGCGCTGCAGTAGCAGTCAGATGTATCGGCGGAGCAGCGGCGTCATTCCGGCCAGCGCGAATTCCTGGTCTGCGGTCAGGATGTCGGTGATATCGCGGTCCCTCATAATCTGGATCGTGATGCAATCCTGCAGGCTGAGGCTAGTGAAGCGAAACTCACCGTCGTAGAGCCCGAGTCCATGTTCTATCAACCGGTCTGAATGGCGAATGACGGTCGCGGTTCGGTCTCTGCGTAAATCCCGCACAAGTCGAGCAGCTTCAACCCGAGCTCCAGCTCCGTGCCTGGATACATGGGCGAGGAACTCCTGAATAATTCCATCACTTGCGTAGCGATGGCGATCTTGGATGTCTCGGGCTGCAGCTAGGGAGGCACTTCGCCATTGGTCTCTCTCGACGAACAGCGCGATCAGGTGGACGCTATCGACGAACACCGGTGGATATTCGTTCATCCAGCGTCTGCGTCATCGGCTGGCACAAGATATTGGTCAAGGTAGGCTACAAGTTCGTCATAGCCTGGATCTCCTTTCTTGATGAACGGGCCGGGACTGATCTCATCAACGGGCTCGCCAGGTCTCAGAACTCTGCGGCACTCCTCGTAGACATCACCGAGGTACTCAACCATTTGGCACACGTAGGTCCGTCCGTCTTCAAAGACCTCATATTCCCCTGTCAGGTATGTGGCTTTAGTCGAAGACTCGCCTGGTCGTTCTGTCGTAGTCATGCTCTGCTCCCGCCCTCAGCCTACCTATCTCTGACCAAGCGCTCTCCGCTTACGATACCCTTCGATTGCTGAGCGGGAGGAGCGCAGGACGATGTTGTTGACTCCGTATCGCGTGTTGGATCTGACCGATCAACGAGGCATGCTCGCGGGACAGATACTCGCTGATCTGGGCGCAGACGTGATCTGTGTTGAACCGCCGGACGGGTCTTCTGCGCGGGCGGTCGGACCCTTCGCCGGCGACGATCCAGGCCCGGATCGGTCCCTGTTCTGGTGGGCCTACGCACGTAACAAGCGCGGCATCACCTGCAACCTCGATCACTCCGATGGACAAGCCTTACTGAGCCAACTGGCCGCCAGCGCCGACTTCATTCTCGAGTCCGATGACCCGGGCGTGATGTCGGCTCGGGGACTCGGCTACGACAACCTCTCAGCCGAGCACAGCGACCTGATCTACACCTCAATCTCCGCCTTTGGCCAGACCGGTCCCAAAGCGAGCTATGCCTCAACCGACCTGATCCTGATGGCCGCCGGCGGACCGCTGATTCTGGCCGGCGGCGCCGGTGAGGCGCCCGTCCGCGTATCGGTGCCGCAGGCATGGAACCACGCATCCGGCGAAGCTGCCATGGCGACAATGATCGCCCTGCGTGCGAAGAGCAAGATCGGTCGCGGACAACATGTCGACATTTCAGCCCAGCAGTCAGTCGCTGCCGCCACGATGTCGACGATCCTCGCCTCGTCGATCGGCGCTGCCGAGACGGCCCGCGTCTCCGGCGGCATGGTCGTCGGACCCTTCATGGGACGCCTGATCTGGGAAGCCGCCGACGGGTACATCTCGCTCACCTTCCTGTTCGGCTCGGGCATCGGACCGTTCTCACAGCGGCTGTTCAACTGGATGTACGACGAAGGCGAGTGCTCGCTGGAAGACCGCGACCTCGACTGGATCGGCCTCGGTGCAGAGTTCATCTCCGGTCAGCGGCCGTTGTCGGAATGGGATCGGCTGATGGGAGTCGTTGGCGAGTTCCTGATCAAGCGAACTCGCGCAGAGCTTTTTGCCGAGGCGCAGTCGCGCTCCTTGCTCATCGTGCCTGTGACCAGCGTCGATGAGGTTGCAGATTCCGAGCAGTTCGAGGCGCGGGAATTCTGGCGCGAACACGACATGCCCGGCTGGCCGGAGCCGGTCCGATTCCCGGGACCGTTCGTCAAACTGTCAGACAATCAGATTGAGTACCGCCGTCCGGCCCCGACCATTGGTCAGCACAACGCAGAGATCTATGCCGAACTCGGGCTAGACGCAGAAGCGCTGAACGACCTGCGTGAACGAGGGGTGATCTAAATGACCACAGTGATTCCCAACGTCCCAGCCGTCCCTACCGAAGGAGCTCTGGCCGGACTCAAGGTGGTCGACCTCATGTGGGTCGTCGCCGGCCCAACCGCGACGCGGGCCATGGCCGACTTCGGCGCCACCGTCGTGCGTATCGAGTCAGCGAATCGGATTGAGACGGCTCGTGGCATCGGCCCCTTCCACGACAACGCGCAGGGTCCCGATCACTCAGGACTGTTCAGCAACATGAACGTGAACAAGCTCGGACTCTCGCTCAACCTCGGGACGCAAGAAGCTCGCGACGTCCTGCTCGACTTGATCAAGTGGTGCGACGTGCTGACCGAGTCTTTCTCGCCCCGCGCGATGCGCGCCTGGGGCATGGACTTCGAATCGCTCAAGCAGATCCGTCCCGATCTGATCATGCTCTCGACCTGCCTCTTCGGACAGGAAGGTCCGCTCTCGCGTGTTGCAGGATTCGGCACGATGGGTGCGGCGATTGGCGGATACATCGCACTGGCCGGGAATCCCGGCGGCCCGCCGATCGGTCCCTACTCGGCCTACACCGACTACCTCTCACCACGCTTCGCCCTGCCGACCATCCTCGCGGCGCTCGATCACCGCGATCGCACCGGCGAGGGCGTCTACATCGACCAGGCCCAGGCTGAATCGTCGTTGCACTTCATGAGCACCGCACTGCTGGACTACACCGTCAATGGGCGCGTTCCGGAGCAGGTCGGCAACGCCGACCCGGCTATGGCGCCGCACGGTTGCTACGCCGCATCCGGCGATGACGACTGGGTCGCCATTGCAGCGCGAGACGATGGCGATTGGGCCAACCTGTGCGCGGCAATGGGCATGGGCGAATTGACCTGCGACGATCGGTTCGCCGACCTCGCCGCTCGCAAGGCGAATGAGGATGAACTCAATGGCATCGTCGCGGGCTGGACCGCGGAGCACGGCGCGATCGAGATCGAGTACATGCTGCAGGCCTTCGGTGTCCCGGCGCAGGCCGTGTCCAACAGTGCGGCGGCTGCCTCAGACCCACAATTGCAGCATCGCGGACACTTTATCCAGATGGAGCATCCGGTTCACGGTGTCGCCACGATCGAAGCAGCCAAAGGCCAGATGTCGGAGACGCCGCCCGACTATCGCTCGGCTGCGCCCTCGATCGGTCGCGACAACGATCTCGTCCTGCGCGAGATTCTTGGCTACAACGACGAACAGATCGCGCAGTTGGCAATCGCTGACGCGCTGACGTAACTGCGGAGTGAATCGCTCGCCTGCCTGACGGCTCAGCCCTCCAAGCTCTACCCTCCCTACCGAATGCAGCGGTCGCTGCGTTGACGTGTTTGTGAGGAGATCTCCTATGGCTGGACGACTGGACGGCAAGGTTGCGGTGATTACAGGCGCGGGATCAGGCATGGGCCGATCGACCGCTGAGCTGTTTGCCGAAGAAGGTGCTCGCGTGCTGATCGTCGACCGCTGGGCTGAGCGGGCAGAAGAAGCGGCATCAAGCATCGGCGAGGTCGCTGTCGCGTTTACCGGCGACGTTGCACAGGGCGAAGATGTACAGGCGATGTACTCAGCGGCAGTTGACGCCTTTGGTGGGGTCAACATCATCTACAACAATGCCGGCATCGGAACTCGCGAAGACAACGTGCGCGACTGTCCAGAGGATGTCTTCGACGAGATCATGTCAGTCAACCTGCGCGGCGTTTGGCTAGGGATGAAGTATGGGATTCCGCACCTGGAACAGGCCGGCGGTGGCTCGATCATCTCCACTGCCTCAGTTGCCGGGATTTCCGGCCTGGCAGGCATCGCTGCCTATTGCGCATCAAAGGGCGGCGTGATCGCTCTAACTCGAGCAGCCGCGGGCGAGTGGGCAGCCAAGGGTATCCGCATCAACTGCATCTGCCCCGGCGCGATCGCGACAAGAATCGGCGACGACTCGCGCGGTCCTGAAGACCCCGCAGCAATGGAGCGCCGCCGCGAGCGCAACGCAGTCGCTCACCCACTCGGTCGATCGGGCGAAGGCAACGACATCGCGCAAACGGCGCTGTATCTCGCCTCCGACGAGTCGTCATTCGTCACCGGTCAGGCGATCGTCGTCGACGGAGGTTGGACAGCCGTCGACAGCCGATGGTTCGAGTTCACCGGCAGGGACTTCTCGTAGCGGTAGCGACATCGGCATCGACATCGGCAGGGGCATCATGGCAGACCGACTGACAGGCAAAGTCGCAGTCATCACTGGAGCTGCTTCGGGACTCGGCGAGGCGACCGCCAGGCTGTTCACATCCGAGGGCGCCAGGGTCGTAATCGCCGATCGCGATACATCCCGTGGACCATGGGTCGCGGCCGACATCGGCAGTTCGGCCATCTTCGTCGAGACCGACGTGCGCTTCGGCGAAGACGTGCAAGGCATGTTCGCGGCCGCCGACGAAGCGTGGGGACGCATCGACATCATCTACAACAACGCCGGAGTCGGAGGCCCCGAGGGCAACCTGCGCGATTGTCCCGAGGAGCGCTACGACCTGATTTCGGATGTCAACGTCCGTGGCGTCTGGCTGGGAATGAAGTATGGGATTCCTCACCTGGAGCGTTCCGGCGGGGGATCGATCATTGTCACGGCATCGATCGCGGCGATCACCGGCGTCGCGGGAGTCACGGCCTATTGCGCGTCGAAGGGCGCAGTAGTCGCGATGGTCCGGGCGGCTGCTGGCGAATGGGCATCGAAGCGCATCCGCATCAACTGCATCTGCCCAGGCTCGATCACGACCGGTCAGGGCTCACGCAGCGAGGAACAGCTCGAGCAGACGCGGCAGTACTTCTCCAAGATCAACCCAGTCGGCCGCTCGGGCGAGCCGATTGACATCGCCTACGCAGCACTGTTTTTGGCGTCGGATGCATCTTCACTGATCACGGGGCAACAGCTGGTCGTCGATGGCGGCTGGACCAGTCTTGATGCTCGTTATGTGGAGGTCATGGGACCGGCAGTAACAGAAGAGTAGTAACAAAAGAGTAGTGAGGGGTAGAACATGACAGATCGACTGGCAGGCAAAGTGGCAGTAATCACCGGCGGTGCGTCCGGCATTGGCGAGGCGACGGTGAGACTCTTCGCGTCTGAGGGCGCCAGAGTCCTGATCGCCGACCGCAACGCAGAACGCGGACCGATGGTGGCATCTGAACTCGGCGATTCTGCGCTCTTCGTCGAGACGGACGTGCGCAACGGCGAGGATGTCCAGGCCATGTTCTCGGCTGCCGATGAGGCCTGGGGACGCATCGACATCGTGTACAACAACGCGGGAGTCGGACCGCCGGAAGACAACATCCGCGACTGCCCGGAACATACTTACGACCTCGTCTCGGATGTCAACATCCGCGGCGTCTGGTTGGGCATGAAGTACGGCATCCCGCACCTCGAGCGCGCCGGCGGCGGCTCGATCATCGCGACCGCCTCGGTGGCTGGACTGGTCGGCCTGGCTGGCATGGCGGCTTACTGCGCATCCAAGGGCGCCGTGATCGCAATGGTCCAGGCCGCCGCGGGCGAGTGGGCGTCCAAGGGCATCCGCATCAACTGCATCTGTCCCGGCGGGATCGCTACCGGCCAGGGCTGGTTGAGCGAAGAGCGGGTCGAGCAAACGAGGCAGAACTGGGCCAAGATGCACCCGCTTGGCCGCTCAGGTGAGGGCATCGACATCGCCAACGCGGCCCTGTTCCTGGCCTCTGACGCCTCAGCGCTGATCACTGGACAGAAGCTCGTCGTTGATGGCGGCTGGACCGGCCCCGACGGTCGCTACGACGATCTCACAGGCCGTGATTGGAGCCAGGTTTAGTGCTCAGCTGGGTAAGATGAGGTCCAAAGCCGCTGCGAAAGGCGCTCACGATGGTTCTGCAAGAACAGCAACCCACACTCGAAGAAGTTCAGGCTGAGTGGATGGACGCGCTGGAGCAGGCATTATCGGGAAGCGATGAGCAGTGGGCGAAGTTTATCCGCGCCGCCAACGACTCCGGACCAGACTTCACCCCCGAAGAGGACGCCGAAGACATCGCATTCATCCTGGAGTACGAAGCGAAGGAGAAACGCGGAGAAGTAGGCCCGTCAGTCCTGTGGGACGACGAGTACGACCGCATTCACGATCCTGAGCTCTATGAGTTTTTCCAGCGTCTCGACCGTGAGTTCCCCGAGAACGAGGAGATGTGGATGGACCGCAAGCTGCCCACTTCGGAAGGCAAGGAGTTCATGAGGCGGCTGAAGGATCAGTTCCCGGAGGCGATTCACCTGTACATGAAGGCAATACCAACGGAGGACCGTTGATTGGC
Source organism: Chloroflexi bacterium bin125 (assembly GCA_002239025.1). GTDB lineage: Bacteria > Chloroflexota > Dehalococcoidia > Bin125 > Bin125 > Bin125. The sequence continues at coordinate 93,951 of MPNM01000010.1, forward strand.
GCGGTACCACGTCCGATTGTCTCGGGAGGCCCAGAGCGAGTGGGATCGGTTGGCTCCGAACCCAAAGAGCAACGCGAACCGATATCGGAAGCGTCTCGGCAGTGGGCCGTACATGGAGGAGTCCATACAGCTTGAACTCAGCGGCCGCAGCGACATCTGGCGGATTGAGTTCGGAGACTGGCGAACCGTCTTCCGACTCGACGAGTCAAACCGAGAGATTGAGATCATCCGCGTGCGACGCCGCTCTGAGGCCTACATCGGGCTTGAGCGACCGCCTCGTCAATAGTTGCCGGACGCCGACCAACGCGTGACCCGGTCGGGCATGAGCTTTAGCAGCGGCCGCTCTTCCAATCCCATCGTCTCGTACTGCCGATACTTCGCTCTGAGCGCGGCAATCGCTTGTGACGCTTCGTGCTGGTCCCATTCGCTCGGCCAGAGCACATCCGCCGGGCCGCGCAGCAGGATCCACCAGAGTTGATTCCAGTCGTCGTCGTAGCGATCAACGAGCAGCGCGAACCTCGGATTGGACTCGATATTGGTCAATCGCCGGAGTCTGAGCGTTGTTTTCGGTTTCTCGTCGATGGCGATGTAGATCGAGTCTTCCACCACCTGAAAGACAACCGGCTGCAGATGAGGCTCGGCGTCGGCCGACGCCGTGGAGAGGTATCCATGCCTCGCGGCTTCGAGCGTGGTGCGGACATCGTCGAGGCTGGGCATAGGATTCCTATACTCGCGACACGTCATTGGGATTCGACAGGGAGGTTGTCATGCCGGAACGACGCAAGCTGGATGATTCCGAGATTAGCGGTCGGCTGTCCGAGATTGCGGGCTGGTCCTACGAGGACGGCTCGCTAACGCGGGACTTCCAGTTCGACAACTTCGTGTCGGCCTTTGGATTTATGTCGTCCGTCGCTCTGCTTGCCGAGAAGATGGATCACCATCCGAACTGGTCGAACGTCTACAACAGCGTCTCAGTCGCGCTCAACACCCACGACGCCGGCGGCGTCACCGACTTCGACTTCGTCCTCGCGGGTCAGATCAACGAGGTTGCCGGTTAGTCGGCTAGCCACTTCAGCAACTGATCCCGCGTCGCATTGGCGCCGCTAACCACAATCACGACCTGCTTGCCGGCGATTCGGTCCCGCTCCTGATCGGCTGCAGCGACGCCGACAGCGCCCGCCGGCTCGGACATGATGTGCTGTAGATCCCAGAGTTGACGCAGACCCGCGAGTATCTGCTCATCGTCGACCAGGATGAAATCGTTGAGTCCGGCGCGGAGAATGCCAAGCGGCAGGTCAAAGACGACGCCGGTGGCAATGCCCTCAGCGAGCGTCTGATTGGGACGCGTCTCCATCTTGCCCGAACGCCAAGCGTCGTGCACCGCCGGCGACAATGATGATTGTGCCGCCCAGATACCGGCTGGATGCCCAAGTCCGTCTCGGACGGTGACCCAGCCAGAGGCGCCGGTGCCACCGCCGAGTGGGACAATCACCAGGTCGGTGTCCGGCTGTTGCGTCTCCAGCACTTCCAGGGCGGCTGTGGCGACACCGGCGATCAAGGTGGGTTGGTTGACCGGTTCCACGTAGAGCGCGCCTCGCTCATGTGCATACTCCGCCGCGGCAAGGAAGCACTCGTCGACCCGTTCGCCGACAAGCTCCACTCGTCCTCCGAAGCGCTCGATCGCCGCAATCTTGTCGGGATTGGCGTCGGTCGGCATGAAGACTGTGGCCGACGTTCCGGCACTGGCTGCGCCATAGGCGATCGATTGACCGTGATTGCCGGTCGAGGCGGTCACGAGTCCCCGCTTACGAACATCAGCGTCGAGCTGAGAGGCGAGATAGATGCCCCCCCGAACCTTGAAGGCCGATGTGGGCGTTGCCGCCTCCAGCTTGATCGAGACGTGCGCGTCAAGATGTTCCGAGAGACCGGGACTGTGAATCAACGGGGTCGGCAGAGTGATTTCACGCTTGATGATCTCATACGCGCGGCGGACTTCCTCCAGCGTCGGAGGCGCCAATCCGCCGCTCACGAGCGGTACTTCGCGATCTGCTCGGGCTGACGTTCGGCGATCGTCTCGGCGGAACGGAAGTAGATGTCGGGCGGATCCCAGCCATTCAGACCGGCATACGTGTCAATCTGCGAGCGATGGTGGATGTCGTGCTCCATCATCATCAGCAGTAGTCGCCAGCCGCTTAGCGTCGCGCCGGGTGTGTCGATCATCTCGATCTGCCGGGTCAACCCCTCAGGTCCAACTTCAGTCACCAGTCGACTGAACTCCTCGAAACTGGCATCGAGCGCCGGACCCCAGAGTTCGGGATGAGAGACATCGGGTGGCTCGGGCGATATCCAACCCTCGCGCCGATATGCGCTGGCGAAGTACAGCCGCGAACCGCACATGTGCCCGATCAACTTGTTGATCGACCACGCCCCTTCCCCCTCTAACGTGGCACCTTCACCGCCGATGGGAGCCCAACCGTCCGCCTCGGGAGGCAGCGCATTCACGTCCCGGACGGCGCGTCCGTTGACGGAGCGGAAGTAGCGGAGGAAGCCATCGATATCGGTAAACATGCGAACGCCAATCGTTGCGATTACTCGACCATGTCGAGCGTAGGCTGTTGCTCAATCTGCAAGAGAGTCGGATCATCGTTTCGCACTGCGTTGACCCGAGATGAAACGGGAACCGTTATGAACGAATCATCGGGCGGCAAGTCCAACAAGGACAGGACGGCATCGGACTCGAGATTGCCCCGATCGAGCCAGGCTTCGGCTCTGTCAATCGGCATCACCACAGGCATCCGCGCATGGATGTTGGCCAATGCCTCGGTCGCATCGGTGGTCAAGATCGTGAAGGTTGTGGCCGGTCGATCCAGCTCGGGATGCCAGATGTCGTACAGGCCGGCGAACACGAACGGTTCACGATCCTCGCGATGAATCCAATGCGGCTGACGATTGCCCTTCGGCCCGCTCCACTCGTACCAGCCGTCGGCCGGGACCAGACAGCGCTGACGTTTTAACGGTCGGGCATAGGCGCGAGACGTCGCGACCGTCTCCGAGCGCGCATTGATCTGACGCGCCGCACGCTTGGCGTCCTTGGCCCAGAAGTTGACCAGTCCCCAGCGCGCCGGTTGTGCGGCGAATTCCTCGCCATCGGCCAGGATGATCGGATGAAGCTGCGTCGGGGCGATATTGAATCGCGGCTTGAACGGCGGCTTGAATGGCGGATCGCCGAACAGCTTCACGTTCAGCCGCTTGACCGCTTCAATGAACTCCAGCGAGTCAACGGTGAGGGTGAAACGTCCGCACATGAGGTCAGTGTAGGCAGGTGTGGCTTTAGCATTGAGTGCATCCATAAGTTCCATGAGTCTCGCAATCAATGCGACACCGCACGTCCAGCAGCTTGAAGAAAGGCACCCTCGATGTCAGACAACAATGGTGAGCCAACGGTCATTCTGGATAAGCGCGACGACGGCGTCGCCCTGATCACCCTGAACCGACCCGAGCGCTTGAACGCCTTCGGCGACGACCTGCTCGACAGGCTGTCCGAGGCGCTGATCGACTGTGAAGACGATCCCGAGGTCCGCTGCGTTGCGGTCACCGGCGCAGGACGCGGATTCTCGGCCGGCGCCGACATCAACAACATGGGCCGACGCTCCGACGCGCCTCCTCCTGGACCAGGCGTGGTCAACCGCCGCAGCCATCGCAGCCAACAGCAGACCTCGGGCATGCTGCACCAGATGGGTACACCGACCGTGTCCCTGGTCAACGGTCCGGCCGCCGGCGGTGGCCTGGGACTCTGTCTGGCGACCGATTTCCGCATCGCCTCCGACCGCGCCCGCTTTGTCACCGCGTTCCGCAACATCGGTGTGTCCGGCGACTACGGCGTCGCCTGGTTCTTGAACCAGATGGTTGGCATCACTCGCGCTCGTGAGCTCCTGATCCTCGACCGTCGCATCAACGCGGATGAGGCAGAATCGCTCGGCATCGTGACAAAAGTCGTGCCGCACGACGAGCTGTTGACCGAGGGACTGGCGTTCTGCCGCGAAATCGCGCAGGGTCCAACCGCAGTGCTGTCGATGATGAAGTGGACGCTCAACTACGCGGCCACATCGAGCCTGAGTGATTCGCTCTACCAGGAGGGCTCGCACGTCATGCTGTCCTTCTCAGGCGAGGACAACAAGGAAGCCGCTCGCGCGTTCCTCGAGAAGCGCCCGCCGAACTTCGTCGGCCGATAGGCCACGCGTTCATCCCGGCGAAGGACTGATCGACCAGAAAAACCGAACCCCCGGACGCGTGTCCGGGGGTCGGCCAGGAAGCGGGGCCGGGCGAGCGAGAAACCCGTGCCCCTGAGTACGCCGGGCGGTCGCTCCCGGCGGGACTCTCACGTTTCGCGGCCGATCGCTCACTGGCAAAGCCTGTAGCGGGGCGAACCGTTGGAGCCGTGTTCAAGACACGGGTTCTTGATTCGCGCATTGGAGCGACAAGCGCTCCTGCGCAGATCTCCCTCGGTCGCCTACGGGGTTAGCTGACGGGTTCGGCGCGAAGGAGTGCGCCGTGCAAGACTCGAATCTCGAATCCTGCATTCACCCCAAGTGTTGGGTCCCCCGTTCCCTGCGTCGTCTTGCGATGTTGCAGGGATTCGGCCCGGATATTCAGTTGTGGTCCCCAGCGTACTCACTCAGGAACGGTTTTGCCAATGCCACTAGCAGAGATAACACTGCGTTGACATGCGTGAGCTGGAATGATGCGGCTTACCGCCGTTTTCCTGATCATCTTGAGAAGGAGGCCGAAAGCCACCTACAGCACGTCTGCGTTCCCCGCATCCCTTCGCAGAGACTGTTGCGCGATTCCCCTTTTCCCAGCAAGGGGGGAAAAGGGGAATCGCTGAAACCGTCTGGGGAGCTCGAGACCTCAGGGCTTGCAGCCCATGGCCAGCATTTCCTTGCGCAGATCGTTGATCTGGTCGTAAATCCGGCGCAACTCCGGATTCGGACGGCCCAGTGGGCCCTCGCCCGGCTGCGGGGGCAGTTTGCCCGGCATGTCGTCGGTGAGCTTGTTCAGCCTCGCGCGCTCGGCGCGCATCTCTTCACAACGTGCTTCGTCGGCCATCGGTGGCTCTCCTACTCGCTTCGTGCTCGATGCGCTTCGTCCAGCGCTTCCGCCTCGACTCGGGACAATGCTACGCGCGAGGCCAGCTCCAGTCCCAGATCAGACGCCTCGCGCGCGATGCGAAACAGCGACAGGTCGTCCGGCGTCTCGATCGTCAAAGACAAACCGCCGTCGACTTGCAGCACCTGGATCAGCTGGCCGCCTGTCCGCTGCACGAGCTCCTCAAATGTCGCAAGTGTTTCAGCGAGCGGCTGTGCGGCGTCCCATCGAGCTTCAGACTGATAGAGCGGCATGGGTCGTATCGTAGTCGCAATCGTCAGTTGAGCACCTGCAAGCGAGGGAGGCGGCGATGGAGCGCATCGGATTTATCGGACTGGGAATCATGGGCGTGCCAATGGTGGCCAATCTGATCAAGGGCGGCTTCTTGCCAACCGTTTGGAACCGCTCACAGCCCGGCATCGCCGCCTGCACCGCGTTGGGCGCGTCTGCAGGCGCTTCGCCGCAGGCTGTGGCTGAGGCTTCAGACATCCTGATCACTATCGTGACCGACTCGCCCGACGTCGAGTCCGTTCTCATCGATCGAGAGGACGCAGCGATTCATGGTCTGGCCTCTGGTTCCGTGGTGATCGATATGTCGACCATCTCGCCCGCCGTCACACGCGACGTGGCATCGCAACTCGCTGAGAGAGGCGTGTCAATGCTCGACGCGCCAGTATCAGGCGGCGACACCGGCGCAAAGGCAGGCACGCTCTCGATCATGGTCGGCGGCGATGAGGATGTCCTCGAACGATGCCGGCCCGTGCTTGAGGCGATGGGCTCCACAATCACGCATTGCGGACCGACCGGCGCCGGTCAGACTGTCAAGCTCTGCAATCAGGTTGCGATCGCCGGTGCGCTGCTCGGAGTCTGCGAGGCCTTGTCGCTGGCCGACAAGTCGGGCGTCGACCAGGAGCGCATGCTGGCCGCCATCTCGGCCGGCGCGGCGGGGAGCTGGCAGCTCACGAACCTGGGACCAAAGATCGCCGTTGAAGACTACGCGCCGGGCTTCATGGTCAAGCTGATGCAGAAAGACTTACGCCTGGCCCTCGAAGCTGGCGGAGATGTCCTCCAGCCGCTGCCAAACACATCCCTGGTCCAACAGCTCTACTACCAGCTGCAGAGCTCAGGACTTGGCGACGAGGGCACGCAGGCGCTCGCAAGAGTGGTGTCGGGGCTTGGCCGCGGAATCACAGAGTAGGAGTTTGCTGCAAACACGGAGATCCCATCTCCCCGTTGCGGAGACCGATGCGCAACCTCCGATTCCGCTCTCCCCCCCTTGCGGGGGGAGATGTCACGGAGTGACAGAGGGGGGCGGTCGGTGAGTAGCAGTTAGAAGCTGCGGACAGGACCCCCCTCTGCCTTCGGCATCTCCCCCGCAAGGGGGGAGAAGGGGAGTGTCAAGACGCCCTTAGTGTGCGTGCATCTCGCCGATCGTCTCGTCGGCGTGGGCGAGGCGCTCTGCGACGTGCTGGAGCATCGCCCAGAGGACCGGCACGGTGGCGTCTTCCTCGAACGTGTTGCGCAGGATCGTCAGGCACTCGGTGTCTTCCTTGGCAATGACCGTCGCCGATCGCGGCCGGCCGAGCAGTAGCGCCATCTCGCCGAAGAAATCGCCTTCGCCGAACGTGGCCAGATGCTGCTGCTCATCGGTGCCGTAGTGCTGCAACACATCCACCGAACCGGTCCGAATGATGTGCAACGTGGTGCCGAGCTCGCCTTCGCGGTCGATCACGTGTCCCGCCTTGAAGTCCTGGATCTGGACCCAACCGGCGAGGTGGTGCAGCTCCTCGCGGTCGACGTGCGAGAACAGCGACGTGTTGGCGAGCATGTCTTCAATAGAAACCGGCATTCTGAGCCTCCGAAGCTGTTCTTCAGCGCACTCGGCGCTGATCTATCTGGTCTTCAGATGCAAGATATCGCCATGAGTCGAGAAATGCAGGCAGAAACCGCCGATCGCGCCACGGGTTGTGACAAATGTTGCGAACGGAACGGCGTGCCGTTTACGCCAGATCGTCGCGGAAGTCCGGATGTGCGATTTCGCGCAGCGCTTCCGCCCGCGCAGACAGCGTTCGCCCCGACAGTTCGGCCTGTCCAAATTCGGTGACAATGCGGTCGGCGAGCGTGCGAGGAGTCGTCACCACCGAGTCGGCGTCTAGCCGCCTGACAATCCTGGAGACCTTGCCTCGCGCTGCCGTAGAAGGCATCGCGACTACAGAAATGCCGCCATTGAGTATGGCGCCCGTAGCAAAGTCAGGCTGACCGCCCGGCCCGGAAATCTGTCGGCTGCCCAACGACTCCGCGTTGATCGTGCCATCAAGCGCCACCTGAACCGCCGAGTTGATCCCAACAAAGTTGTGCTGCTGTGCCAGAATCTCAAGCGAATGCGTGTAGCCGGCGGGCGCCATGCAGACGGCAGGATTGCGGTCGATCCAGTGGAAGAACTCTGCGCTGCCTGCGGCCTCAGTCGTGATAATCAGCTCCGACGCCGTCGCTTTCTGAGAACCCGTCAACGCTCCACTCTCGACCAACCCCATGACGCCATCCGAGATGAGACCGGAATGGACCCCCAGATCTCGCCGCTCGCCGAGCATCCCCATGATCGCCTCGGGCACTCCGCCGATGCCAAACTGCAACGTCGCGCCGTCGGTCACGAGCTCTGCCACCGAGGCGGCAATCTCACGCTCCACCGCTCCTGGTTCACCACGCCTCAACTCGATCACGTCGCTTTCCAGCGGAACCAACCAATCGATCTCTTCACGCCGAAGCTCTGCCGCGCCAAAGGTGTAGGGCAGATTGGGATTGACCTGGGCGATCACCAGCGGTGCGGTCCGAACCACGTCGACAATCCCGCCAACCGATGTCCCCAGCGAGTACAGGCCCTCGGGACCGGGCTCCGACACCTGGATCAGAATCGCATCGGCCGGCAACGGACCGTCAGGCCTGAACAGCGTCGGCACCTGCGCATACGTCGCCGGGATGTGCTCAAGCGCACCAGCCGCCTCGACATCGCGCAACGGTCCGCTGGTCTGATAGGTCGAAAATCGAAACGGCTCGTGAGGATGGTCCAACGGCGGCACATGAGTAAACAGATTGCCCGTCGCCAGTTCGATGTCAGTCCAACCAGCGCGAATCTCATCAAGGGCATGCAACAACCCGACCGGAGTCGCCGACATCGGAGGAACAACTACACGCGAACCATCGGGAATCTGGCGCAGCGCCTGCTCCGCGCTCCCCTCATGAGTACCACGCGGTGCCGATCGCGGCGGCAGATAGTCATCGAAGTCGATCATTCATCGACAATCTTGAGATTGCGTGGGTGGCCTAAAACATATCCCCTGCCCTTCGGCTTGAGATCACCATGCAATTCGATCTTCACTTGACGTCGGTGTGCGTCGATAACCGTGTCATACTCAGAAGATGGAAACATGACTTCGACTCTTCTTAGGCGCTCGTCTAGTTCGACGAGGAGTACCGCGTGACCGTCAAACTCTGCAGGATCGCGAGTGAGGCGGAAGACGTCTGCGAGGATGTGTTCGTTCTCGAACGTGGCTCGAGAGCGAAGATGCTTCGATGCGTCGTCGAGAGTCTGAACATCACGCAAGGAGAAGGAAACGTGAGCGTTTGGTGAACGGTGAATTGGGTGTAGGGCGGACCACGCAATATCGGCCACGAGCCCGTCGCCAAACTCTCGAGCCTGATCTGACATCGCGCTCACTGCAGAGCAGAAGTTTGCGCTGACGCCAGCACTCATTGCGGCATCGAAGGAATCGAGCGCATCTGTCTCATGGGCTTTGGCGATCGCGGCATGGGTGGCATCCAGGGCACCGGCGAGTGTGCGAGTCGCCAATCGGGAGAACGGTAAATCATGAGAATCCGGAAACAGCTCGGCTTGTGCCGGTGGATCAGGAACTGGAGACAACAGGGTCAGCTCATATGTGTCAAAGTCTGAAGGTGCAACGGCGATGTGATCAATGAAATCGGTGACCTTCGCAGACCTTGGGCCGAGGAACGCTGGACGCGGCGTCTCGGCGGCCCGGGCAGCTGCGGCTAAAGCTGACACAGCACCAGCCATCAGGCCATTCGCGTACGTCAACGAGACGGGCTTTCCTTCAACTCCATTACGCGCTGAGATTCGGATTGTATCCGCACCTACAGAAGCGAGGGTACGAAACACGTCGAGTTGGGACCGGTCCTCCAACATGGCCAGGACCTCAACTACCTGGAAAATGTTCCGAGCGTAGCCTGGCGCGGTGGTCTTGATAGGAACAACGGCTTCCCATCTTTGCCCCGCTTCAGCCTTCTCGAGGACGACAGCGCGATCTGGCCATACCTCAGCCTCTTCCCAGCCGCTGGCCCTGAGGTGAGCCAACACGCTTGCCGGGGGAATCGTGCGCAGTGCCTCCGGATCTTGAATCTCAACGCGCATTAGAGATCCTCCGGTCTCGCGCTCTTCATTAGCGCATCAAGGTTCTCCTTGTTGAATACATTATCCAATGGAATGACCACGGTGCGGGAAACTTTGTTCTCCGTCCTTGGTTCTCCACGTAAGGACAAGAAGTAGCCGCAACGTCTGAGGCAAAGCTCTGTAGTCGACTGGCTGAGCCACTCGTCCTTCACCTTCGGCAAGAGGACGACGATGAGAACGAACGGCCAGACTTCGTCTGGATCTCGGAGGTCATTGAAGTTGTCCTTGTCGAGCGGGAAGTGGATTCCATCAGTCTTCACGAAATCCTGAGTCGTTGATTTGGCCTGAAAGTGGACAATCGGCGACCGGCGACCCAATGGCCGTAAGGATCCGTCAACGCTCTGATCGTCTACCTGCCAATCAGCCAGTTGGTACCCAGCATTCACAGCTACAGCCTGGATGTACGTAAGTGAGAACAACTCGTTCTCATCAAAGGACGTCATTGATTGACCGCACCGAATCGCGAAGAAAATAGGCACCAAAGTCGGCTTGGACAGACCGCAAGCGCGCCGCCACACTGCGGTGGCGGCGCGCTTGCGTTGGTCGGCTGGAGGACTATGGCTGGGAGATGTCCAGCACGCCGCGGGCGACTTCGCCGGCCTGCATGGCCGCGAAGGCTTCGTTGATCTCGCTCAGCGCGAAGCGCTTCGAGACCAGCCCGGTCAGGTCGAGCTTGTCCTGGCGGTAGAGGTCGAGCAGCTTCGGCATGTGCTCGCGGAAACGCGTCGAGCCGTACATGCAGCCAATCGCCTTCTTCTCCTGTAGGAACTCGGGACCGGGGAAGCTGACCTCTGAGCCGAGCGGCATCATGCCGACGATGCAGGCGGTGCCACCGGCACGGACCATGTCCCATGCCTGACGCGCTGCGTTGGTGTTGCCGATCGCTTCAAAGGCAATCTCAACGCCGACGCCATCGGTCAGTTCCTTGATCGCCTCAACCGCGTCCACCTCGGCCGCGTTGATGCGGTCGGTTGCGCCGAACTGCTCGGCGAAGTCGAGCTTGTTCTCGAGGATGTCGACTGCAATGATCCGGCTCGCACCGGCGATCCTGCAGCCCTGGATCACGTTGAGACCCACACCACCGCAGCCAATAACGGCCACTACGGAACCACCCGGCACCTTGGCCGTGTAGAGTGCGGCGCCGACGCCGGTCATCACACCACAGCCAACGAGCGCCGCCTCGGCCGGCGGGATGTCCTCAGGAATCTTGAGCACGCCGGTCTGCGAAGTCAGCATGTACTCGCCGAACGAGCCGACGCTGGCCATCTGCACCACGGGACGTCCGTCCCAGTTCAGGCGGTCGCGCGCCAGGGCGGCGCCTGCCGGGTCGGGACACAGGTTGGGCTCGCCGCGCAGACACCAGTAGCACTCGCCGCAGAAGGGGCGGAAGGACATGATGACGTTGTCGCCGGGCTGCACGTAGGTGACATCGTCACCGACGCTCTCGACGACGCCGGCGGCCTCGTGGCCGAGCACGGCGGGCAGTCCACCGAAGGCGGCGGCCCACTTGCCGTCAACGAAGTGGAGGTCGGAGTGGCACACACCGGAGGTCGTGGTGCGCACAAGCACCTCAGTCGGCTGCGGGTCACGCACGTTGATGTCGTGAACCTCAAGCACGGAACGGTCGCCGTCCTTGGCCTGATTACCGGGGTCGAAGATGGCAGCTTTCACGTCTGGTCCTTCCCAGTTTGCTCATACAAAGAAGCCGCACAGCGCTGCGCGGTCGGCGTTCATGCTAGGCGAGCACACTGACCGACACAACAAACAGACATTGGCAACTACGCGGCTAGGCGGCTACGCCGGTGGCAGCAATCCAAACAGCCGCCGTTTCTTCGGCGGAGGATTGCGTCGCTCCTGGACTCTCTGAGACGCAATCTGAACCAATTCAAGCATTCCCCGAGCCGACCAGCGCTCTTCCTCAAGCCAGGCCGCCAGTTTGGCGTCGGCCGTTGCCACACTTCCGGCGATGCGCCGCTCATGGAATCGCTCTAGCCGTCGCACGACGCGATAGGCAGTCAGCGACAACCTGGCCACGAGCAACAGGATTATGAACGCGACCAGCGCCGCTGCGCCACCCGCCAGGATCAACACGGCGTCGCGCAACTCCGCCACATCCTCAAAGACAGCCAGCTCGAGCATCGATTACCCTGTCCCACGGAGACAAGTCTGGAGCATCCGCCATGCCAAAGCGAGGCCCCGCCGAAAGCCTAATCCTATTCCAGCTCCTCCTCGGAGCCGGATTCGCGGCAATGGTCGTCTGGACGCTCCTCGCCTGGATCGGCGTGTTCTAGCTTGAGGCTAGTCACTCAAAGGTCTCTCGCCAATCGTTGGGTGGGAGCGCGTGATCGCTGTGATCGGAAGATCCGATTATGAGCCATGCGAGGCCATGAGGCATCCAACCCAAGAACACCTGAGGCACCGGCGACAATATGGCGCGGCCGCCGAAGAACACATCTGCAGATTCGGACTCCTGCGTTCGGTCTTCCAGATCAATCACGGAGAGGCTTCGACCGTCAACGTATGCGAACTGCCGGCTGTCTGGCGACCACCATGGGCCGTCGACCGGTGATCCGCGGTAAAGCCGCCGGTCTCCGTTTACGTTAGAGAGCAGGATCCCCCAGGGCCAGGCGCGAAAGGCGACGGTCCATTGGCCGTCGGGGGAGGCGACCTCCGGTTGCTGACGTTTGAGGGGCAGCTCAGCCGGATCGACTGTGCGAACTGTCAGTACGCGCCCGCTGCCGTCCGGGACGATGGCGTAGATAACCGGCGTCCAGGCGAGTTGGTCTTCGACTGCCAGGACCCATCTCCCCGATGGTGACTCGATGAGCGAGTGCGGTAGACCGTTGTCGTCCAGCAAGATGCGTCCGTCAACCTGGACGGTGTTGTCCACGACTTTCAACTGACCGGCAGCAGCGGTATCGGCGACGAACCCTGCGCGTTCGTGCAGCGGGGCCGGCAAGCGAACGATGCGCTCTCGATAGGCGCCATCCCAGTATGAGAACCGCGCCTGGGTTGGACTCTCCATCCAGCGCAGGGTTCCTACCTCCCTGCCGACCTCATACAGTCGGCCGTCGGACGGGTCTCCGGCGACCAGGTACCGGGTTGAGTATTGAATGGTCTGGAAGATCACCAGCTCAGGCTCGGTCGTCCAACCGATCAGCCCGAAGCGCGACCCTACCCACTCGGCGCGCAACTCGCCGTTGCGGTCGAAGAGGCGGAGCAGGAGCGGGCTCTGATGGGCCTGCCCGTTGGAGTGGAGCGGTTGCAGTCCGAGTTCGGATGCGGTCGTTGCGCAATTGGCCCCGACCATCGAGATCATTAGCGCCAGGGCGGCGATGAGATCGCACATTGCGCCGGCTTCCCGCTTACGGCGATTGTTGCGCCGCCGTCCGCCCGGTCGTTGGTGCGTTGCGCACTAACACTACGCCGGTATCGGCGAGATACCCGCGGCAAGCGCGGGTATGACGGCGCTGTCGGCCGGCGAACAGCGTCACGCGAAGTATCGATTCTGGATGTTCCTCGCGATCACCATTCTCTGGATTTGGTTGGCGCCCTCGAAGATCTGGAAGATCTTGGCGTCCCGCATCCACTTTTCCAGCGGCAGCTCTCGCATGAAACCCACGCCGCCGCAGACCTGGACGGCGTCGGTGGTGATCTTCATCGCCATGTCCGAGGCGAACGTCTTCGCCTTGCTCGCCTCTTCGAGGTCGAAGGGCTGGTTGCTTGAGGCCATTTCGCCGGCTCTCCAGGTGAGCAGGCGGGCAGCATCGATCGCGATATCCATGTCGGCCAGCATGAAGCCGACGCCCTGATGCTCGATCAACGGGCGCTTCATCGTCTTGCGCTCTCGCGCGTAGTCGGCCGAGTACTCGAACGCCGCTCGAGCCAGACCAACGGCAAAGGCGCCAATCCAGGGACGCGTCGCGGCCAGCGTGCCTAGCGCACCCTTACCGCCGGAGCGGTAGTCAGGGTCCGGATCGCCCAGCCGATTCTCCAGGGGAATGCGCACATCGTCGAAGGCAAGATCGGCAGTATGCGACGCGCGAATGCCCATCTTGTCCCACATCTTGATCTGCGAGAAGCCTTCGGCATCCTTAGGCACAACAAACGCGGAAACATCACGCCAGCCCTCCGAGTCGGACTCGCGAGCGAAGACGACGGTGATGTCTGCGATGCCACCGCCGGTGATGAAGCGCTTCGTGCCGTTGAGCACGTACTCGTCACCGTCGCGGACGGCGCGAGTCTTGATCATGCCTGCGTCTGAGCCGGCGTCGGGCTCGGTTAAGGCAAGCGCGCCGAGCCGCAGCCTGCCATCGTCAGATGTGCATTCAGGAATCCAGCGCTCGTTCTGCTCGGGCGTGCCAATTACGGAGATCGCCGTCGCGGCGAGTCCGGATACTTGAGTCCCCAGAGCGATCCCAGCGCAACCCCAGCTCAGCTCCTCGGCCGTGATCATCGCCGTGATCCCTGGCTCTGCCGAGTGCCCACCCAACGGCACACCGGTGAGCCCAATCTCCGCCGCCTTCGAGGCGACATCCCAGGCAAACTCGTTGCGCTCGTCATACTCCATCGCGACAGGCCGGACCTCGTTCTGAGCAAAGGCATGAGCCGTTTGCTGGACCATCCGGTCTGCTTCGGAGAGTTGGAAGTTGGTCATGTTGTGATCTCCTCGGTCTGAGTTTGACGTCGTGGTTGCTGCAGCGGCGGCAGATCCTGAAGCAGTTTCGTCGCCACGACACTGACTTCCTCGACAGCGCGCTGAAAGGCGTCTTCGGTGCGCGACGAAGGATGCTGTATCCCCGAAATCTTACGCACAAACTGCCGGGCAGCCTGCTGAATCTCATCTTCGCCCGGCTCAACTCCGGCAGGCTGGCGTAGACGTTTGATTGAGCGGCACATCGGAGAGCCCCCTCCGTTCGGCCCTCACCCTAGCCCTCTCCCAGAGGGAGAGGGGATCAGAGGGATAGGTGATTAGAAGCCGGTGAACTTGGGATCGCGCCGTTCGACGAATGACTGCACACCCTCGATCCGATCGAACGAGTTTTGCACCAGCGGCAACACGGCTCCGGACAGCTCCAGTGCCGACTCGTAGTCGAGATTCGCGGTGCGATAGGCCATTAACTTGCCAACTTTCTGGCCGATCGGCGGGCCGTTCTCGACTTCCTGAGCAAACTCACGCAGTTTCTGCTGGAAATCATCGGCCTCGACCAGATAGTTGCTAACACCCGCCTCGTGACCCTCCTCGGCGCTCATGAATCGTCCCGTGAACATCATCTCCATCGACTTGCGCCAGCCGATGATCTTGGGAATCGCCCAGAATCCGCCCAGGTCGGCGTAGAGCCCTCGCTTCACGTAGGCAACCTGGTATCGGGCATTCGTCGACGCGACGCAAAGATCAGCCAGGCAGGCCATGTCAAAACCAGCGCCAACACATGCGCCATTGACGCCGGCAATCACGGGAATGTCAATCCGGCGCAGTTCGGCGAACGTCTTGGTCTCGTAGCGGAAGTTGAGCCGCTGACCCTCATTGTCGGGGTAGCCATCCGGTGCCGGATTGCCGACCAGCGGGTCGGGGTTATCGTCCCAGAAGTCGATGCCACGACCGCCGCCGGCGTGGTCCATCCCGGCGCAGAATCCACGGCCTTTGCCGGTGATCACCAGCACACGAGCCGAGCGATCCATGCGAATCTTGTAGAGCGCATCGAGCATCTCGGCCAGCAACGGGAAGGTGAGCGCGTTCAGCTTCTCCGGACGATTCAGCTCCATCCAGATCGTGCCATCCTGATCGCCTGTGCGATCCACGGTGATGAATTCGTATGCCATCGAAAGTGTCTCCTCGTTAGGGTCCTGGACCTATTGGAAGTGCGGCATCACGTCGTTTGTGAAGCGCACGAATGAATCGTGTGAGAAAGGAGAAGCGATCAGGTAGTCGAGTTCGATCGTGTCGCGCAGCTCTTCGAGCTGGTCAATCACCTTGGACGCGCTGCCGTGGATCACAACCTGGTTGGCGTAGCGCTCGATCCGCTGCTCGTCTGAGAGCGAACGAGAGGGATTCGAGCTGCCGCTGGTCTTGTCGTTGGCGTACGAGCCGATCGTCCATTGCGCGCCGTTGATCGCGATCTGTTCGGCCTCTTCGTCGGTTTCCGCAACTGCGATCAATCGGGCCATCGGGATCACACGGTCTGCGGTCTCGTGGTCGTACTTGTCGAGGGCATTGAAATAGCTTTGTCGCTTGTCGCCAAGCTCGTCGTGCGTGGCGTGCGGGTCCATCAAGATCGAGTAACCCTGCTTTGCCGCCCAGTCGATGGCGTCGGGTCCGCCAGCGGCGACCCAGAACGGCGGAGTCGGCTGCTGATGCGGTTTGGGCAGCACTTCTATCTCGTCGAAGTCGAAGTAGTCACCATGCCAGGTGATTCGCTCATTGCGCCAGGCCTCGAGCACGACCTGTACAGATTCGCGGAATCGGGGATACGATTCTTCCAACTCGACGCCAAACACCTCGAATTCGGTCCGGTCGAACCCACGTCCGGCTCCCCAATTGACCCGTCCGCCCGAGAGGATGTCCAGCAATGCGACTTCTTCGGCAATTCGCAACGGGTGATAGAACGAGGCCAGCGTGACCGCAGTGCCGATGCGGATGTTCTTGGTCCGCCCGGCGACGTGCATGCCCATCAGGTGGACGGATGGACAGACCGAATAGGTCGAGAAGTGGTGCTCGGCCAGCCAGACGCAGTCGTAGCCACTCTCATCCATGATGTCGATGCGATTGAGCGCCCGCTCGTAGACGGTCGGCAGCGGAACCCGTCGTCCCGGCCAGCTAAAGAACTGCAGCACGCCGAACTTCATCTGGCCGTTGCCGCCGTTGTCGACTGTTGAGTCGTTGGGCATGGCACTAGGGTAACCGCCGAGCCCGAAACTTCGGCGCTACTTCCAGATTTTCGCGCAGTCCAGTTCAAACCCCTCCAACACGTCCTCACCCGACAGCGTCGCCGGACGGTCCAGTTCCTCGGGCTCCGCCTGTCCAATGCGATAGATCCAGACCTTGTCGCGCCTACGATCAATCAGCCAACCGAGCTGAACGCCAAAGCTCATCCACTCGCGCATCTTACGTTTCTGCGGAGCGACCGATTGCTTGGCAGAGATGATTTCGACGACAAAGAGAGGACAGGGAACCTCCAACCCCTCTTCGTAGTCCTCTTCCGCAATCCCATCAAGCTGCTCTTGCGAGAGCCAGGAGACGTCCGGTTCCCGCACTGGCTGCTTTTCTTCCTGCTCAGGCGGAGGCGCCTCACCAAGCTTGTATCCGCCGCTGGCATCTCGCACTTCTCCTCCACCACCGGATTTCACCCAGGCTACGAGTTGGTAGGAGATTTCTGGTCCCATAGCAGGACTTGGACCATGGGGTGAGGGGACGATGACGAGGTCTCCTTCCGCCGTTCGCTCAAAATTGAGTGAAGCATTGAGCTCATACAGTTCGAAGAGCGCGTCATCGGTCAAACGCCACTGTGGCGGCAATCGCAATTCGATTGGATCGTCGGCTTCGCGGAAGGACACGACAGCGTCGGATTCCGGCCGAATCGTCGTCTCGACGTCTGGCTTATCAGCAGTGGTGACCATGACTTGCTCCGTAATGTCGCTCGCCCAAGATAGCATTCATTCCGAACATCTGTTTCATATGAAAGACAGGTCCTGTCTTCGATCCGATACCAACAAGTGGACTCACTCTCTTGAAGAGTTCTTGCGGCTGACAGTGACACCCGAGAGGGTCTCAAGCACGACACGATTCGCCAACAGCGCCGTCACATCCGAGTGGTCATAGGGAGGCGCAACCTCGACCACATCCATGCCCAGCAGGTTTGATTCCATCCCGATCCTTCGCACCGCATCGAGAAGCTGTCGCGATGTCAGCCCACCCGACTCCGGCGTACCTGTCCCCGGCGCCATGCCCGGATCAACCACGTCGACATCAACCGAGAGAAAGACTCCGTCGCAATCATCGGCTGCCCGCTCCAACGCTTCGGTGAGACACTCGTCGAGGCCGCGATTCACCACTTCGGTCATCTCGTACCAGCGCATTCGCTGATCCGCCATCCACTCGAGAATCGGCGGGTCAGGCCAGTAGCCCCGCAATCCAATCTGCAGGAATCGATCACCGCGAATTGCCCCGCTCAGGATCAGTCGGCGCATCGGCGTGCCGTGCCCCCAGAGACCACCTTCCGAATCGCCGGTATCGGCATGAGCATCGAAGTGAACCAGCGAGACCCGACCGAAGCCGTGGTGTTGGGCAACACCCTGTGCGGTGGCGTAAGTGATCGTGTGATCACCACCCAGCACGACCGGAATCGCGCCGGCAGCAGACACCTGCCGACACGCCTCCATGAGGTTCTTGAGCCCGCCTTCGCTGTCCAGTTGCTGCATGTTGACATCGCCAGCATCAACGACACCCAGTTCGCCCAACGGATCAACTCGCAAGGCCAGGTGCGGCCGATAACCGGAGTGCGGGATGTAGTCAGTGGATCGAATTGCGTTAGGACCGAATCGTGCGCCGGGCCGATAGCTCGTACCAGCGTCAAACGGTGCGCCGAGAATGACTGCCTGAGATCCCTCCAGCGTTGCCGGATCGCTCAAACTGGCGTGCGGAACGCCAAGGAACGTGTTCGCTCCTCCGTAGCGATTTGGCGGTGGATTGCGCCGGTGAGCCTCGGCATAAGAACGGGGCAGATATGTCCGGTCAGTCATCACTAGCCCTCCCATCCGATCACCATCGGGAGCAATCAGAGTGGTATCTAGAATGGTATCCAGCACGTCTCGATGGGTGGAAACGATGGCCGACCCAATGGCCGGAAGGGCTTGGACCGGGTGGTAACTGAGACAGCAACCGAGGCGCGACTCACAGAGTTGCAAACAGCGTTGACGGCACTGCCGCGTCAACGAACCCAGGCGCTGCCGGCACTGCACCTGGTTGACGAAGCATTCGGCTTCCTCGACCACGCTGCGTTAGAGGAGGTCGCACGCTGGATCCATTTGCCCAGGGCCGAACTCTTTGCGGTCGCAACCAGCTATACCGAGTTCCGCTGGAGCCCCTTCGCATCGGACAGCGTTCGCGTTTGTCGCGGTCTGCCTTGCCAGATCGCCGCCGGAAGCAATGAATCAGGAAGCAAGGAAGCAGAAGGTGAAGCACACGAGTGCATGTTTCTCTGCGCGGCAGCCGAACAGGGGCCAGTCACAGTCTCCGGAGCAGACCGGCTGGAAGCATCGATACCCCAGGCCACCTTTGACAGCGCTCGAGCGACGGTCCCGGGAGGTCTGAAACGAGTCACAGCCACCCGAACTTCGGACCCAGTCCAATGGCGCGGGTGGGAAGCGGCTGCTCGACTCAGCCCTTCTCAAGCGCTTGCTGTTGTCGGCGAAGCCAGTCTGCTGGGCCGCGGCGGCGCGTACTTTCCTGTGCAGATCAAGTGGAGCGGCGCCATCGACGCAGCCGAACGCAATGGACAACCACTGCTCGTCGCCAATGGCGAAGAAGGCGAACCTGGCACGTTCAAGGACCGCTGGCTGATGGAGTCCGACCCTCAGCGCATTCTCGAAGGCATCAGGATCGCTTGTTACGTGCTCGGCGCATCGCATGCCTACTGGTACATCAACGGCATGGCCGACCGCTCAGCAGCCGCAGCGGCCAATGCGATCGCCTCAGCGAAATCAGCCGGATTGATGGACGGACTGGCCGTCGAGATCCGACGCGGCGCCGGAGGCTACGTCTGCGGTGAGGAGTCGGTAATCCTGGAATCGATTGAAGGACACCGCGCGGTGCCGAGGCTCAAGCCGCCGTTTCCCACCGAGCGCGGATTGTGGGGCCGTCCCACCGCAATCAATAGCGTTGAAACGCTATCGAACGTCCCCGACATCTTTGAGTTCGGACCCGACTGGTTCAAGGAAGTGGGAACCGATCGCGCGCCCGGCACCAAGCTGATCCAGCTCAGCGGAGCATTCCGAAATCGCGGAGTCGTCGAACTACCGCTCGGCACACCCGTGTCGGAGATCGTGGACCTGGGCGAACCGAGAGAGGCATTGGCCGGCGTCACGATGGGCGGACCATCCGGCGGCTTCCTCGCGTCCGAGAATTTCGACACGCCGATCGCACCTGGAGCAATGGACGGGCATGGAGCCTTGCTCGGCGCCGGCGGGATCATCGCGATCCCCAAATCGTTCGGCATCGAGCGGGCGCTGGCCGTCTGGGCCGACTACAACGCCAACGAATCCTGTGGCAAGTGCACGCCCTGCCGCGAGGGTTCAGCTCGAATGGCCACAGCCCTCGCCGAGGGCAACTGGGCCGATGTCGAAGAGCTCATCCCCCTGATCACAGCCGGCTCCCTCTGCGGCCTCGGCCAGATGGCGCCCAATCCCATCACCTCAGCTAGACACCAATTTGGCGGGAGCGTCACGTGACGACCAGCACATCCGCACAAGCGATCCACGCGAACATTGACGGTCAGGCAATCTCCGTTTCACCAGGTGCAACAGTTCTCGATGCCGTGCTCTCCGCCGGCATCGACCTACCCCATCTGTGCAAGGACAACGACGGCCCGGCGCTTGGCGCTTGCCGCACCTGTCTTGTCGAGATTGACGGCGTCCGGGGACTGCCTGCAGCCTGCCACACGCCGCTCACCGACGGCCAGGTCGTACACACCAATTCTGAGACCGCGGCCACAGCTCGCAAAGGCATCATCGAGCTCACCCTGGCGATGACTGAACGTGGCATCGACGCCGACGGCTCAGGTCAGACCGAGCTGCGACATCACGCTGCAACACACGACGCCAGCGGCGACCGTTGGACCGCACGATCCAACGATCACATCGACGAAAGCAACCACTTCTACAAGTTCGACGCCACCGACTGCATCCTCTGCGGACGCTGCGTCTCGGCCTGTAGCGATCGACAACACATCGGAGCGATTGGCATCGCCGGCGCAGGCAAGGCTGCGCGCATCGCGTCATTCGGCGACGAACCGCTGGGCGAATCAACCTGCACGTCCTGCGGCTCCTGTGTCGCCGCCTGCCCAACCGAGGCGCTCATGCCCAAACGCGCCGCTTCTGGAGTCAAGACGGTCTCAACGGTCTGCCCCTATTGCGGCGTTGGCTGCGGCATCAACATCACCGCCGAGGATGGCATCCTCACCCACGTTGACGACGACCCAAACAACCTCTCCTCGAAGGGTCTGCTCTGCGTCAAGGGACGCTTTGGCACAGCCTTCGTCAACCATTCTGACCGGCTGACCACACCGTTGATCCGTGGACCCAATGGCTTGCAGCCCGCTTCCTGGGACGACGCGCTCGACCTCGTCGCCGAGAAGTTTGCCGAGCATCGCGGAGCATTTGGCTCGTTCTCGTCGGCTAAGGCGACGAACGAAGACAACTACATGCTGCAGAAGTTCGTCCGTGCCGTAATGGACACGAACAACATCGACCATTGCACCCGACTCTGCCACTCGCCTTCGGTCGAAGCGATGCTGGCCCAACTCGGTTCCGGCGCCACCTCAAACAGCTACAGCGACTACGAGGCATCGGACTGCCTCTTCGTCGTCGGCGCAGACCCATCCTCGAACCATCCCGTCGCCGCCTCAAGGATGCGCACCGCTGTCGACCGCGGAGCCGCGCTGATCGTGCTCAATCCCAAGCGCATCGAGATGTGCGACCACACCGACCTCTGGCTGCGTCAATATCCCGGCACCGATGTCGCAGTGCTCAACGGCATGGCCAAAGTGATCCTCGACGAGGGCCTGGCCGACGAACCGTTCATCGCCGATCGCACCGAGGGCTACGACGAGTGGCGAGCAGAACTCGACGAGTACACCCCCGAACGCGTCGAGCAGATGTCCGGCGTGCCAGCTGACCTGCTAATCCGCGCAGCTCGCACCTATGCGCAACCCAATCCAACAGACTCCGGTCCCGGCGGCTCGTGTCTGATCTGGGGCATGGGCGTCACGCAACACACCAATGGCACCGCCAACGCCACAGCATTACTCAATCTCGCCCTGCTGACCGGACAGGTCGGACGCGTCGGCAACGGTGTATCGCCGCTGCGCGGCCAGAACAATGTGCAGGGCGCTGGCGACGCCGGCTGTGTGCCCGACGCATTGCCCGGCTACCAGCGATACACCCCAGAGGTGTTGCAGAAGTTCAACGACATCTGGCAGTCCGACCTGCCGCAGGCTGAAGGTCTACGCGCGACCGACATGGTCGAGAGCATGCTTTCGAGTGACGGCGTCCGCTGCATGTACATTGTCGGCGAGAACCCACTCCTGACCGAGCCAAACCTCGCCCACGCCCGCGAAGCGATCGGCAAGCTCGACTTCCTTGTCGTGCAGGACATCTTCATGCACGAAACGGCTGAGTTGGCCGATGTCGTCCTGCCGGCGGCCTCCTTCGCCGAGAAGGAAGGCACGTTCACCAATTCCGAGCGCCGCGTGCAGCGCGTCCGTCAGGTGATTCCGCCCATCGGACTGGCGCGAGCCGATTGGGAGATTGTGCAGGATGTGGCGCGGCGCACCGCCCGGCAGCTTGGGTTGACATCGATCGGCTTTGAACACGGCTCCGCCGCCTCGGTCTTCGACGAGCTGGCTTCCCTGACGCCGATCATGGCCGGACTGTCCCACACAAGACTCGACGCCGAAGGCGGCATTCAGTGGCCATGCCCCAGCGAGGACCATCCAGGCACGCCGCGCCTCTACGACGAGTCGTTCCCGCGCGGACTGGGCAAGTTCATTCCCGTGCGGCAACTGGCACCATCGGAGGAAGCACCCGATGAGCGCTATCCGCTCATCCTCAACACAGGTCGCGTCCTCTATCACTGGCACGGCGGCACGATTACGCGTCGCGTCGAGGGTCTTGTCGATTCCTGGCCGGAGCTTCGAGTCGCCATTCACCCAAACGACGCAGCCAGACTGGAGATCACCAATGGCGACTCCGTCTGGGTCGCCTCGCGTAGAGGCCGTCTGGAAGGCGTCAGTTTCGTCACCGATGACGTGGCCGAAGGTTCAATCTTCGTCCCCTTCGTACGCCTCGCCGAGAGCGCCGTCAACTGGCTAACCAACAACGTCTATGACGAAGTAGCCCGCATCCCCGAGTACAAAGTCTGCGCGGTCGCCGTCGAGAGAGCCGCCGACCCATCGGAGTGGAAAGACAGTGGAGCAGGGCGCAAGCGAGGCAAACGCCGCCAGTACTGGTAAGCCGCCTGGAGCGCTACGCGTCCGGCTCAGCAATCGCGTTGAGCAGCCCCACCACGACGATCCGCTCGTCGTAGCTGTGCGTGTCCTCGTCGAAGTCCCCCGAGCAAGTAATCAAGGTCACGACCGACTCACGAGTCTGGCTCAGATACTTCACGGCCTCCCTTGAGTCAGGATCGATGTGGGCAATATCGACCACGTCGTAGACGTAGTAACGATCAGTTGCTTGGTCGAACATGATCATCTGGTCGCCAACCCGCGTCTCGTCCAGCTTCCAACAAACACCGACATCGACGTGACCGTCCCGATCCTGGTAGTCCCGGTGTCCGCCCAGCAGGGCGTTGCCTGGTTCGCCGGGAATCGCGGAACGATTGAACCAGCCCACCACGAACGGATTGTCGGGCGATCCCATTGCGCCGTCCGGTGTCAATCCAACCTGCACCACCGCTGCCCGGATCCCTGCCGAGGGAAGAATCAGCTCCCAGGATGTTGAAAATCTCGGTCCGCTGGAAGGCACGACGCCGTTGTCCAACGGCAAGATGCTGCCCTCGGAGCCGTCGGACCCGAAGGTGAGATCCGAGTCGTTGAAATCTTCCTCCAACACCTCCGACAGTTTCGGCAGCACAACCCGCGGTTCCCCCGGCTCAGCCGGCAGACCTCGAGGATCCTCAATGTTCTCTTCATCCGAGTTGGCCAGCCCGTTGTACGGCACATAGCGAACCTCACGAGACCCATCGCCGGCCGACTCCCCGTTGGAGTCTGGCCAGGCCGATGCGTGAGATGTCGATGGCCTCGAGGCGCTGCCAAACCCAAGGATCGGAATCAGGACCAGAGCGACAAGCAGCAGGAATAAAGCAACGATGCCCGCGAAAAACCTCGGCCGCTGATAGCGAAGATCTGCGAGGTACCAGAGCAGGTCATAGCACCAGCCGGAGGCCTCCTGCAGGGTTCGCAGCATCCGCTTGGCCTCGACATCCTATGCGTCGGGCGACGCGACCGCTGCGAGCACACCCACGACGACGAACCGATGTGAGTATTGGTGAGTTTCTGCGTTGAATGCACCGGTACAGGTGATCAGAGTGATGACTGGTTCCTCAGTGTTTCTGAGGTAGCGCACCGCGTCCGGATCGTATGGATTGATCGTCACTGCTTCAGTGACCGTGTAGATGTAGTAGATATCGCTGTCGTTATCGCGCACAAGCATCAAGTCGCCTGCTTCGGTATTGACCAGCTCCCAGCAGACGCCCGTGCCGATGTTGCCCGACTTGTCTTCGAAGTCGCGATGCCCAGCCAGCAGGGTGTTTCCCGTCTCGCCCGGCGCAGCGCTGGAGTCCAACCAACCGATCACATAGGGATTGTCCGGCGAGCCCATCGCGCCCGACTGCGTCCTCCCCACGCGGACGATGGTGCTCTTCAGCCCGGCTGAAGGTACGAGCAACTCCCAGGTGGTCCGATGTTCTTCGCGACTTGAGACGACGACGCCATTGGAGATCGGCAGGATTCCGCCTTCGGAGCCGTCGGTGCCGTGTTGAAGGGCGTCTTCGTCCAGCTCTTCTTCCAGCACCGAGTCGAGCGGGACGACGACGAACCCCGCCACAACCAGCGGCCCGGCATCCTCCTCGACCACTTGCTGGTCAGGTTGGGATTGCTGTTGCTCGGATCCCTGATCTTGTTGGGCTTGTGCGGTCGACTCTTGCTGTGCTGACTCTTCGTCTGATGCGGTCGATGGCTGATCGGCGGAGTCTGCCTGTCGAGTTTGGCTGCTGTCCCGCTGATCGTCGCTCTGGGTATCCACTACCACAACAGGTGGTGGATTGGAGGAGGAATCTTGTTCCTGGTCGGCCTGTTCGACCTGAGCAGCAGCGGTGTCCGGCCCTAAGTCGCCGCTGTCATCACTGCCAACAGCCAGGAACAGCACAAGCAACGTGATCACGAACGCGATTGGCGCGATCACAGCGGCGGCAACGACCGCCGGTCGTTCCGTCCACAGGTCTCGGAGTCGGTCCAGCATGGCCGCCATCCCTTGCGCCACCCTCGACGCCTGTCAGGTCAATGTACGCAGCTACTGCCGACACCGGCAAACGGAATCCGCAATCTCAGTTAGCCCAGCGTAAATCGGATGAGACCTGGTGAGCAGCCAAGACGGACGCGAATCAGCAAACTGGAGCGCGCACAGTAGCGCGTCGGCAATGTCGGGCGTAGGCTGGTACTTCGCGCCGGACAGGATCTGTGGCGCACTGCGTGGGGCTGTAGCTCAGTTGGGAGAGCGTTTGACTGGCAGTCAAAAGGCCGGGGGTTCGAGTCCCCCCAGC
>MPNM01000029.1 GCA_002239025.1 Chloroflexi bacterium bin125
CCGGCGGCTTGCAGGTCACGGGCTCATTCCCCACGGCCGCGGCCGGCCGGCACAACCTGGCCGTCACGTATGCGCTGCGCGACCAGGGCTCGTTCAAGGCCGCCAACTACTCGCTGACGCAGACCACCGGCACCCTGCAAGGTGAACTGATCGCAAGCGAGGCGCAGCCCGCCTGCCGCCCGGCGGTGGGCGGCGACTACGACCGCGACGACGACGGATTGATCGAGGTCTGCAGTCTGGAGCAGCTCAGCGCGATGCGCTTCGACGCCGACGCCAACGGCGCGCCCAGTCTGGGATTGGTGCACGAGTACACGAACGCCTTCCCCGGCATCGTTGCGCACGGACCGGGTTGCCCGGATGACGTTTGCACGGGCTATGAGTTGGTCGTCGATCTGGACTTCGATACGAACGGCAATGGCCGGGCCGACGCCGGCGATCAGTTCTGGAACGACGGCCGGGGCTGGGATCCGGTGCCGATCTTGAACCAGGCATTCACGGGCACGTTCGAGGGCAACGGACACACGATCAGCAACCTGTACATCAACAAGCCGATGAAGCGCTGGAATCAGGGATTGTTCAGTCGCATCGGCGCCGGCGGCGAGATCCGCAACCTGCGACTGGAGGATGTGCGCGTCCTGGGCGGCTGCGACCGGATTGCGGGGTTGGCCGGCGAACTCGCGAAAGGCGGGTTGATCAAGAACGTGCATGTGACGGGCGAACTGCACCCGACCGCGGACGTCGGCTATCAGGTCGGTCTGCTGGTCGGCAACAACCATGGCCGGATCGAGGACAGCTCGGCCAGCGGCAATGTGACCGCCAACAAGGATGCCGGCATCCTGGTCGGCAAGAACACCGGCGGCGTGATTCTGCGCAGCAGCGCTTCGGGCACGATCTCCGGCAGCTCCCGCATCGGCGGGCTGGTCGGCTGGCAAACCGAGCGCAGCTTGCTGCGGGGCGGCACGGCGGACGCTACGGTCACCGGAACCAAACCGTACAAGGAAAACACCAGTGGGGGGACCCATCAAGGCTTGGGGACCGGCGGGCTGGTTGGCATCAACGTCGGCAGGATCCAGGCCAGCATGTCCTCGTCCACCGTCATGGGCCAGGCCGATGCCGTGGGCGGGCTGGTTGGCGGGAACGTCGGCCGCGGCACGGTCGCGGCCAGCTACGCCACGGGCGATGTGAGCAGCAGCGGCAAGAATGTGGGCGGGCTGGTCGGCAGCAACGCCAGCGCCCTCATCCGAGCCAGCTACTCGACGGCCCAGTCCAGCGGCGGCGGGCTGGTTGGCAGCAACAACAACGGCGGCAGGGTCCAGTGGAGCTACTGGGACACCGAAGTCAGCGGCGCGGCAACCAGCAGCGGCGGGGCCGGCATGACCACGTCCAGTTTGCTCACCCCCAGCGGCTACACCGGCATCTACGCCAACTGGAACCTGGACCTGGACGGGAACGGCCAGCCGGACGATCCCTGGGTCTTCTCCACCTACGGCGGCGAGTACCCGATCCTGCGCAATCTGACCTCGGCCACGGAGCTGGCAGTGCTGGCGGGCATCCTGCTGGTCGCCGACGCCGTGCCGGCGCAGGACACGGCCGACGATCTGATGCTGACGGCGATTGGACTGCCCGGCCCGCTCACGATCACACCGGCGTTCAACTCGGCGACCAGCGCGTACACGATCACGCTCCCGCCGTCGGTGCAGCAGGTCACGCTGTACGGGCGCTTCGCCGAAGCCGGCGGCGGCGCGGCATATCTTGCGGTCGCCCCGGACGTGAGCGACTTCGACGCCTTCGACGCGCAGTCGGTCGACCAACATCTGCTCGCGCAGATGTCCGGCGCCACCGAGGGCAACTACCAGGTGGCACTGGACAACGGCGAGTCGCAGACGCTGCAGGTGGGCGTCTTCAAGTGGAAGCCGGACGAGGTCAACCAGGAGCCGTTCGACGAGCACACGCTGAAGCGGACCTACACGATCACGCTGACCCGCGCCGAATACCCCACCGATGACGCCAAGCTGATCGATCTGTCGGTCAGCCCGGGCTCGATCGCGTTCGGGATCGACACGCTCTTCTATGAGATGAATGTCGCCTCGACGGTCAACTCCGTGTACGTCGCGCCGCGCGCGAAGGACCCCGAAGCCACGGTCACGGTCAACGGCGGGCTGCCCAACCGGCATGTCTCGCTGACACCGGGCGCGAACGTGATCAAGATTGTCGTCACGGCCCGCGACGGCGTCACGACCGGGACCTACCAACTCACGGTCCAGCGCGCCACCGACACCAAGATGCGCTTGACCGCGGTGGTCGACACCACCGTGGACACGACCGACGACTTGCAGATCACCGGCCTGGCGCTGCCCGAAGGCTTCACGATCCAGCCGGCCTTCTCGCCTGACCAGTTGGCGTACACGGTCAGCGCGCCGCTGGACTCGGATCAGCTTGAGCTCGTCGCCCGCTTCACCACGCCGTTTAACGGTTGGTCGCCGGACAGCGCAGGCTGCCAGTCGACTGGGTACGTCCTCGCCAGTACAAGCCTGGAACAGAGCTTCGAGAACTTCAACCAACGCCGAATGGATCCGCGCAACACTAGATGGCGGATCGGGTTGATCGAGACGTTGCACTCAAACCGGCCCTTCGGCGAGTTCTTCGATCTGTTCCCCGGGCGGCCCACGACGATTGTCGTGACGCTCGCCAAGTGGAAGCCGTGCGGATACCCCCAGACGCCCGCGCAGGACTTCATGACCACCAAGACCTACACCTTCACGGTCACCCGCGCCCTCCCGGATGACGACGACGCCAGCCTGAGCGCGCTGAACAGTTCGATCGGCCCGATCAACCTGGTCGAGGGCCAGACGGCGTACGCGAAGACGGTCGGCAACTCGGTGTCGAGCGTGACCGTGACGCCGGTGGCGCTGCATCCGTCGGCCACAGTCAGCGTCAATGGCGCCTCGCCCACGACGCCGGTCGAACTGTCCTACGGCGCCACGCTGATCCAGGTGCTGATCACGGCTCCCGACGGCGTGACGACCCAGACCTACACGCTGACGCTGACGCGGCCGCGGCCTGGTTCGCCGCCGGCCGCGCCCCAGCTTGACCTCGAGGTCGGGTTGGGCAGCGTGACGGTGAGCTGGGATCCGGCGCCTGTGAACAACAACGCGCCGGTCGACATCTACGAAGTCCGGGTGATCGACAACACCAGCGCCGTGCTGGAGCGGCGCCAGCTCAAGGTCGAAGAACTGAACGGCGAGTTGACGACGACCTTCAACGGACTGACGAACGGCCGCACGTACACCTTCAGCGTGCGCTCGCGCAACGACGGCGGCGTCAGCAAGTGGATCGAGGATGCCGCGAGGCTGCCGATGCCCAACGAGCTGCGCGACCTGTCGATCCTCCATCACAACTACCTCGACCGCGGCAATCCCGTGAGCAACTTCCAGTACCAGCGCGGCGTCCAGTCGTACCGCCTGACGGTGCCGGCCACCAAGCTTCGCGTGAAGGTCGAGCCGAGCCTCTTCCACGACCAGGCCACGTTCACGATTAATGGCGTGCCCCAATCCAGGTGGGGCGTGATCGAACTGGCCGTCGGCGCGAACCCGATCCGGGTCGTCGTCTCTGCGCCGGGCATGCAGCCGCGCACCTACACGATCACGATCACGCGCGAGTCGCCGCCCAGGCCGACGGTGCCGCTGGGTTGGTCGATCCGCGCCAAGGAGACCAGCATCACCTCGTTCTGGCGGGACAACACGGGCGCCACCGAGGAGATTGACCGCTGGGAAGTGGAGTTGATTGCGCCGGATGGCTCGAAGCGCAAGAGCGGCGGTCCGTTTGCCTGGGACGGCTACGTCTATTCGCACTCGTTTGCGAACCTGCTCGGCGGCGAGACGTACACCTTCCGCATTCGCGGCGTCAACGCCGCCGGCGCCGGCGACTGGTCGACCAGCAAGGTCACCCTGCCGCTGGAGGCCGGCCTGGAGTCGATCAGCCTGCGGGCGATCACTCGAGCCGGGGGCAGCAGCAACTACGACGTGCAGTTGGCGCAGAGTTTCATCCCGCGTCGCACCGTCTACACGATCGACTTGCCGCACCAGGTGATCGGCCTGCAGCTGGCCCCCAGCGTCACGCATCCGAAGACGGTGACGATCAACGGTAAGAACGGCAAGATCCACAGCAACCGCCTGGTCACGCTACAGCGCGGCAAGACGATTGAGATCACGATCGTCGTGACGGATGGTTCCAAGACCCGGACGTACACGATCTCGGCGAGCCGCGCCGGCGACGGCGACGCGCCGACCGTGGCCTCAGCGATCGGCGATCAGAGCGGCCTCAGCCCCGGCGACAGTCGTCAGATCTCGCTCGACGGCGTCTTTACGGACCCCAACGGCGACGAGTTGACGATTACGGCGCGGTCGTCCGACGAGTCAGTCGCGACCGTCGCGGTCGCCGAGGACTACACGGGACTGACGCTGACCGCCAAGACGGCGGGCTCGGCGACGATCACCGTCACGGCCGACGACAGCTACGGCGGCACCGTCAACGACACGTTCGCGGTCGACGTCAACGCCGCGCCGACCGTGGCGTCCGCGCTCAGCGATGTCAGCGGACTCAACGTCGGCGCTCCGCCGCGCACGGTCTCGCTGGCCGGCGTCTTCCAGGATGCCGACACCCCCTCGCTGACAATCACGGCGCAGTCCGATTCGACCGACATCGCGACGGTCTCGGTGGCGAGCGACTTCACCAGCCTGACCTTGACCGCCAAGGCGATCGGCACGGCGACGATCACGGTCACCGCCGACGACGGCGACGGCAACACAGTCTCCGACAGCTTCACGGTGACGGTCACGGGCGTTGCCAAGCTGAGCGTGGCGTCGCCGATCAGTGACCTGAGCGCAGTGGAGACCTGCGACACTCGCAGCGTCTCGCTGAGCGGCGTCTTCGCGCACGCGGACGGCGATGCGCTGACGATCACCGCGCTGTCCTCCAACCCTGCGATCGTGACTGTTGGAGTCGCCGCCGACTACGGCAGCCTGACGATCACGCCCGTTGACCGGGGCGGCGCCGTGATCACGGTCACGGCCGCCGACGGCAACGGCGAAACCCTCTCCGATAGCTTCACGGTGGCGGCCGTGTCCCCCCACACCGTGCTGATCCGGCAGATGTGGGACTGGCGTTACGACCCGAATGCCAGGGGCGCCAAGTCGCACACCGACCGTTGGGACCGGGCGCTGCTGGCCTTCGGCGAGACGGTGACGGACCAGTCGCTGACGGCTATGACGGCGGCGGAGGCGCAAGTGTTCGCCGACCTTGGTTGGCCGCGCTGGATACCGGTGACGGCGGCGCTGGTGAAGATCGAAGCCAGCTGCCAGGCGCAGCAGGCGACGAACGCCGCGCCGACGCTGGCCTCCACGCTCAGCGATCTCGGCAGTCTCAGGCGGGGCGATACCCGTCAGGTCTCGCTCTCCGGCGTCTTCCAGGACGCGGATGGCGACTCGTTGACGATTACCGCGCAGTCCTCAACCGCCGCGCTCGCCAGCCTCTCGCTCAATCCCGACAACAGCATCCTGACCGTGACCGCGGTGGGCAGGACAACGGTGTTGGACACGCTCACCACCGACGGCGTGACGCGCGTCCTTTCGTCATACCAGAAAGATGTCACCGGCACGGCGACGATCACGGTCACAGCCGATGACGGCAACGGCGGCACGGTCTCCGACTCCTTTACGGTGACGGTCGTGAACAATGCCGCGCCGACGGTCGCCTCGGCGATCAGCGACATCAGCGGGCTCAAGCCCGACGCGACGCGTCAAGTCTCCCTCGCCGGCGTCTTCCAGGACGCGGAGCGCGACTCGCTGACGCTCAGCGCCAGGTCATCGGCGGTCGCGGTGGCGACGGTCAGCATGGCGGCGAACGGCGCGAGCCTGACCGTCACCGGCGTCGCCCAGGGCACGGCCTTGATCACCGTCACGGCCAATGACGGCAGGGGCGGCACGGTCTCCGACAGCTTCACGGTGACGACGGTCGCCGCCAATACGCCGCCGACGCTGGTCTCGCCGCTGGGCGACATCAGCGGCCTCAAGCCCGGCGCGACGCGCACGGTCTCGCTCGTGGGCGTCTTCAGCGACCCCAACGGCGATTCGCTGACAATGACGGCCCGCTCGACTGACGAGTCGGTGGCGACGGTCAGCGTCGCCGCGGATGGCGCCAGTCTGACGGTGACGGGCGTGTCCGGCGGCACGGCGACGATCACCGTGAGCGCCGACGATGGGGACGGCGCGACGGCGCTCGACTCGTTCACGGTCGAGGTCGACTTGGCCAACGCCAAGGCGACCCTCGCCTCGCCGCTCAGTAACCTGAGCGGGCTTACGCCCGGCGCGACGCGCACGGTCTCGCTCACCGGCGTCTTCCAGGACGCCGACGGCGACTCCCTGACGATCACGGCGCAGTCCTCCGCCCCAGCGGTGGCGACGGTCAGCGTCGCGACAGGCGGCGCGAGCCTGACCGTCACAGCGGTGGCGAAGGGCACGGCGAAGATCACGGTCACAGCCGATGACGGCAACGGCAGCACGGTCTCGGACAGCTTCACGGTGACGGTCGAGGCGGCCAACGCCGCACCAACCGTGGCGTCCGCGATTGGCGACCTGAGCGGGCTCAAGCCCGGCGTCACGCGCACGGTCTCGCTCGCGGGCGTCTTCAGCGATGCCGACAGCGACCCATTGACGATCACGGCGCAATCGTCCGCCGCTGCGGTGGCGACGGTCAGCGTCGTCTCGGGCGGCGGCAGCCTGAGCGTCACGGCGGTGGCGAAGGGCACGGCGACGATCACGGTCACAGCCAATGACGGCAACGGCGGCACGGTCACGGACAGCTTCACGGTGACGGTCGCGGCGGCCAACGCCGCGCCAACCGTCGCGTCCGCGATCGGCGACCTGAGTGGGCTCAAGCCCGGCGCGTCGCGCGCGGTCTCGCTCTCGGGCGTCTTCAGTGATGCCGACGGCGACTCATTGACGATCACGGCGCAGTCGTCCGCCGCTGCGGTGGCGACGGTCAGCGTCGCCTCAGGCGGCGCAAGCCTGACCGTCACGGCGGTGGCGAAGGGCACGGCGACGATCACGGTCACAGCCAATGACGGCAACGGCGGCACGGTCTCGGACAGCTTCACCGTGACAGTGGCGGCGGCCAACGTCGCGCCGAGGGTCGCGTCCGCCATGGGCGACCTGAGCGGACTGAAGCTGGGCGACACGCGCCAGGTCTTGTTGTCGAACGTCTTCCAGGACGCCGACGGCGACGCGCTGACGTTTAGCGCCAGGTCTTCCAACAGCGCCGTTGCGAGCGTTGCGTCCGTGAACGCCAGTCTGACGGTCACGGCGGTGGCCGAGGGCACGGCGACGGTCACCCTCACCGCAAGCGACGGCAAGGGCGGCACGGTCTCGGACAGCTTCACGGTGACGGTCACAGGCAACACCGCGCCGAGAGCCGTCAGGTCGATGGACGACGTCAACGGGCTGACTGCGGGGACCACGCGGCGCGTGTTGGTGGCCGACCATTTCCGCGACGCGGACAACGACCCGCTGACGCTGACCGCGTCGTCCTCAAACGATGCCGTCGTCCGGGTCTCGCTCGACGGCCGGAACTACAGCATGACGCTCAGCGCGGTGTCGGCAGGCACGGCGACAATCACGGTCACGGCCGACGACGGCCAGGGCGGCAGAGCCAGCGCCAGCTTCAGGGTCACCGTCAACGCAGCGCCGGAGTCCGAGCCCAAGGAGCAGGACTCCGGTCTGGAAGCTGAACCTGAGCAGGAACTGGTGGTGCAAGACGTGATCACGCGCTACGACACCAACGGCGACGGCGAGATCAGTCTCGACGAGTACAACGCGGCGATCCCGGACCTGGGCACGACGCTCTCGTTCGCCGATCTGCTCAAGCTCAGAGCGGCCTTCCAAGCCTCGGCGCGCTGAGTGAGGCGGGGACCGGGCCGGCCGCCTGAGCGGTCGGCTCGGTTCCTGCGATCGCATGCCGATACTGCCGGCAGAAACTTGCATGATTCGCCAACGGTGTTTGCACGTACTGACACCAAAGATGTTGCAACGAAGTGTTATCTTTCCATCCACATGCGTGGCGGGAAGCTGAACCGTTCGAGGTTGGAGATCCACCAGAGAACGAAACGCTGTCGGCCACGCTGAAGACTGAAGGAATTTCGATGCAACGAACGAAACACCGTCTCTTCCGACTCCATCAGGGCGCGTGGCCGATCGCATTGGCGCTGGTTGGCGCGATCATCCTCGGTATGGCGATTCAGCATTACGCTCCCGGTCTCGGGCTGGCCGGCGCCTCAGACGCTCGCGGCGATGCGCCGATCCGGGCCACGGCCGTCAGGCTGGCGGACGGCCGCGTCGAAATCGGGATCCAGGCTCAGCAGCCCGACGGCAGTTGGGGCGATGTGATCTTGCCCGACCTGCGCTACGTGCCGAGTGACGCGGCTGTCGGCCGGAGACTGCACAGTTCCGTCGTTGCGCTGCCCGCGTACTACCCGCGCCCGGAGTCGATCGAGGAGCTGCAGGCCGGCACGGAGGGCTACTACAGTGAGAGTCCGCTGTACTGCGTGATCAATCACGGCGCCGCCGATGACTTCTTCTGGGGGCTCGCCAACCGCCGTGCGTCCGAAAGCGCTCGGTTCAGCCGCGACAACGTCCGGATTGTTTCCAACCCCGACGGCGCAGCCCAGGCCGCGGCGATTCGCGAGTGCGCCGCCGACGGCGCGGTGGCGCTGGCGGCGACGCTGGCGGCGCCGGCCGCGGTTGGCGATGCGCTGCGCGAAGCGGCGGCGGCCGGGGTGCAGGTCCTGACCTTCAACTCGGGCGAACAACACTCACGCGATGTCGGCGCATTCGCCCATCTCGGACTCGATGACTGGCGCGGCGGCGAAGTGGCCGGCGAATGGCTCAATGCGCAAGGCGTCGCGGGTGAGGTTCAATGCCTCATACACGAGCGGGACAACATCGGCCTGACCCAGCGCTGCGACGGGCTGGAGTCTGTCTACAGCGGTGGCAGCGTCGAGCGACTCGATATCTCCGTCGGCGTTGATGAGGTGGTGGCGAGCCTCGCTGACTCGACGGCTGCGGCGCTGGTGGCGCTCAACGTCGACAACACGGCCGCCGTGGCCGCCGGGCTGGCCGAGTCGGGACGCAGCGACATCACGCTGATCGGGTTCGGGGCTGGGCCGTCCGTGCTGCAGCCATTGCTCAGCGGTCAGGTCAAGATGGTGATCTGGGATCAGCCCGATCTGCAGGGACACCTGGTCGCCCACCTGCTGACCTTACCCGAGCGGCTCTTCACCGGCCTGGCGGCGCTCGAACTGGGCAGCCCGTTCATCGCAATCGAACCGATCGTCTACGACCTGGCGACGATCCGCGAACTGCTGGCCGGACTGTCCCCGGAGGCGCGGCAGCAGGTCATGCAAGCAGCCGCAGGCGGATAAGCGCAGGCCGTCGATCCGTCACGCCGGCAACGTGCGAGCGGACGGTGTGGTCACGCTCGAATCGGCGGTTACCGTGCAGGGCGAGTCGGTCAGCATCACCGTCGGAGGCGACAACGTACGGATCAACGATTCGCTGGTCATCATCGCTGACATTGAGGTTTCCAACGGAGTGATCCACGTGATTGACGCGGTATTGCTGCCGCCAGCTGAGAAACCAGTCGCCGTCATAGGAAGCCGGCGCGCAGGCCTGCGCACCGGCTTCCTGCGTTTCGGCTAGGGCAACAGGTAGCGGGGCAACAGTGAATCGACTCATGATGCTGACTGCCCCTCATCTCGATCGGACCGGCTTGCTCGCTGGCATGCGCCTGGCGCCCACAGCCTCGCAACTCAAGCGCTCCTCTCTGCACGGCTCTGCTGTGATCTGAAGCGCACCTGGGTCAACACGTTTGATGCTTGACAGCACTGCGGCGGCATGCAAGTCGCCGCAACTGTCCTGAGCATCGGGGACCGCGGGGACCGGCGGGCGCATGAGTCGAACAGACGGAGCGCCGACCTAGCCGCCAATCGTGTGTTTCGCAATCAGGTCAATCATCTGCTGGTAGGTCCAGTCGGAGATCAATCGCGTGGTGTCGAAGGAAACGGTGTACTGCAGGGCAGTCTCTGCATCGATCGCGTCCTGCAGCGAGGCCAGGGTCATCACCTCGAGGGCAATATTGAGTGCCCGTTGACATGCTTCACGTTGCTGACCCACCACCGCCCGCTCGTTCTGTGCGTGCGTCAAGGTGTAGGGCCAGTTCGACGGCTGCCAGTCTTCCAGGTAGGACAGCTGCCGGCCGCAGGACGACTCAACCCTGGCAAGCGTTCGATCGAGCTGGCTGCGCCCGATCTGAGGTACCCGCACTTCAATCCGGACCGGACTGGACTGCAGCCAGCGACTGTGGTCGAGCGCTGGTCGAATCACTCGGGCGCGTGGGTAATGAAACTCACCCTCGTGCACGATCGCGAACTCGATCCGACCGTCCGAGAGTTGCCGCACGGCCACCTGCACGTCAGCGGAGACGGATTGCTCATTGGCGCTCACTTTGAACAGCACCGCGCCGAGCAAGGCTATTAGCAGGACAGCGAGCAAGAGTAACTTCATGTCTGTCTCCCATAGGTCAAGGCGCCGAGTCTGATCGGGCGCAGCGGCGCATGCCAGCGCTCAGTCGACGTCGTCCCCCTGGTTCCGGTCTCCAACCTTCACTTTCAATGAACAAGGCGACTGAGTCTCGTGTGTACCGGTGTTCTAGGCGTGTAGTACGCGTGTACTTGGCGGTCGTTAACGCGAAAGATCAGTTGGCAGAGGAGGTTCAACTGGCACCGACCGTTTCAGCGCCAGTCCTCCGCCCATGCGGCGACGAGGGTAGGAATGAAGGCAATATTGCCCCGCTCAACCAAAGCGTGATCATCATTACGCTTCCGGTCGCAGACAGCTCAGTTAGCAGGACGACCTGCTCCCCGACGGCAGAACGCCAGGGGGCGGGGATCCGGCGCAGAGGGCGAAGCGGCTCGGGGCAAAAGGGCTGTCCCATTTGTCGCACTCTTGACTCGGTACTCCTGACCCGGCCGATGAGTTCGACGCTGCTGCCTTGAGGACTGAACGTCGACCAAGGCAACGTGGTTGAATTTTCTGTTTGAGCCTCACGTGCTTTGATTCGCGGTGCTGATTCGGCCCGGAACGGAGCAATGCGGGGGAGGGCTCCTCGGAATCACGGATCCGGCCGCAAAGGCGCTGGTCACAAAATCGACAGCGAGTGGCCATGAACGGCGCAGGCGAGGCTGTCCTTAAATCTCGCTGGGCCATTGAGATTACACGATTATTACACCAATAAGTGCTCGGATTGACACAAGACTTGTTGGGATAGTTAGTGGACAATGTGCATGAGGTTCCATCCTGGCGACCCTTGCGGGTGCGTGATGCACAACCGACGCGACGTCAAGCGCCACGTCAAGGGCTGCAGGCATCAGTGGAGGTTTGACGTGCGCTCGATTCTGTTGATCATTCTGGGCATACTGGTCGGGGCCGCCGCGCTGGGCGCGGTATGGGCGGCACACGGAGACGGAGATCTGGAGATCCGCATCTCCGTGGAACGCCTTGAGGACGGCCGCGTGGAAGTTGGCCTGCAGCAACGCGGGCAAGACGGGGACTGGAGTGAGACGAAAAAGCCTGATCTCCGCTTTCTCTCTGCCGATACCGAAGCCAGCAGGGTCAAGTACAGTTCCGCGATCCCGGTCGACATCGAAACCCGTGAGGAGCGAGCGCAGAGCGACTACCGGACCTACCTGATCGAATCGGGCGGCGAGATCGCCCAGATTTTCAATCGTCACTTCGCCGATCCCATGGACCCTGAGGCCGAAGCGGGCAAGCTGCTTTGCGTGGTTGACACGAACGACGCGGGCATCGAAGCCATCTGCGAAGGGATCGAAGCCGGCTACAACGGCTCAGTGCAGCGGATCGCGATCTCCGATGAGGATGAGCTGCGCGCGGAGCTGGCGCGTCTCCTCGCCGACGAATCTGAAGAGGCCGCCGCGGCGCTGCTCAGCACCAGCGTTCGCACCACCTTCCTCTCGATCGAGGTCATGGAGTCGGTCGGTCGGCGGCTACCCATGACCTACTGGATCGAACTGCTCGATCAGCACCTGGCCTCTGACGAGCCGCTGTTCTGTCAGATCACGCACAGCGGACAGGTGATCGAGAACGAGTCGGATCTGTTCTGGGGTCTGTCGGCTGAAGTCAGCACCGCCGCAGCGAGGCAGCTCGGGGTCAATCTCGAAGTCAGCGCACACAGCGACGTCGCCGATCATGTCGCCGCGATTCGAGAATGCGTAGCCAATGGCGCATCGGTGATCGCGACCACGCTGGTCGACCCCGAGGCGCTATCCCCCGCGATTGACGAGGCGCTCACGGCCGGCATTCCGGTCGTTTCCTTCAACTCAGGGGCCGAGGTGGCAGATGACATCGGCACCGCGCTGCACATCGCGCTCGACGACCACGAAGCCGGGCGGATCGCCGGCGACGAGTTCAATCGGCGCGAAGTCGAGGGGACGGTGCTCTGCGTCATCCACGAGCCGAACAACGTCGGGTTGCACGACCGCTGCAACGGATTCGAAGACACCTACCTGGGCTCGGTCGAACGTTGGTCGGCCGAAGATCCCGGAGCCGTCTGGGACGCGCTGGCGGCGCGGCTCGGCGAGGGCGCCATCAGCGCAGTGCTGACGCTCTCCGTGTCCAGCGCATATGACGCCCGCGTCACGCGAGCGATTCACGAGATCGATGTCGATATCGCCGCCTTCGGCTTCAGCGTCGGCCTGGCTCGGTCGGTCGCTGATGGATCGGTCATGTTCACCATCCTCGACCACCCTGAGATGCAGGCCTACTTGTCGACGGTGGCATCGGTCATCGCCAACCGCTGGCGGCTCGACCCGGTCACATACTTCGACGGCATGTCTCTGCTGATCCGCCCGCAAGTCGCCGACGCCGACTACATGCAAGCACTGATCGACTCAATGTCCTCCGAATAGGAGGACGAGTGACGACTGGTCCTGACGAGATCGCTAGGGGACTACCAGTGGTTGCGCTTGGTCCGCTCGGTCGGAAGAGCGCTGCTGCTGATCCGTAGGTACATGTGCAGATTGAAGCAGTTCAGAGTTGGCTCGATGAGCATGATCAATCGAATCGTTGCGACCGCTTCTGCCTTCCTTTGGCCTGTTTGCATTCAGATTGGGGCGTGACCAATGACTGGCACTGGGATGGTGAAGCATCTCTCTGCCTTCATTGATCCCGAAGAATCGTACGCCGGATGTCGGACGCTGCTTGCTCCAGGAGAAGACTCGGCGCCAGAGCTTCCGACAGACTCAGGGGCCATGGCAAACGTTTGGCGGAGGGTAATCGGCTTGAGGATTTCCGGGATCAAGCCGAAGCACAATTTCGACGCGATGGATCATTGGATTCGAGCCGGAGGTCGCGAGAGGTAGGGTCCGGCGTGCGCTCACGCCCATAGCGCGGCGCATCGTCGCTCATTCGTCTCTCCGTCCTGCTCAGAGGCCTCGCCGCACATTTGCGTGGTCAAATGGGCACGCTAGTCAAACCCGTAGTTGGCGACTATCACTTCGCACGTGTCGGGGTCGAGGTATCCCGTGGCCGTGGTTCGGACACGACCGCCGAACGCATTCTTCGCGCTGTAATCCATGTTGATGTGATGCGTGCCGCTGCCGGCGATCAGGCGGGATGTGGTCGTGTTATGCGTTTTCATCGATCCGGGATCGTTTAGCAGAGCGCGAATCTGGTCCTCGAACCCATCGTGATTGCCGTCCCAGGGACTCAAGCAGTGATGCCCCCACTCCCTATCTTGGACAGCATCTTGTTCCGACTGGGTCGAGTCAGTGCAAGCCAAGGCTGCTATTGATGTCACTCCTGCCAGCGCGGCTACAGCCAGTCGCAATACTGCCGTAAGAGGCATCTTTCGCGAGTAGGGTGTTCTCAAATCAACCTCCGCGTCGCTC
Source organism: Chloroflexi bacterium bin125 (assembly GCA_002239025.1). Lineage (GTDB taxonomy): Bacteria > Chloroflexota > Dehalococcoidia > Bin125 > Bin125 > Bin125. The sequence continues at coordinate 14,015 of MPNM01000029.1, forward strand.
GAGTTCCGCAACCAGTTCCTTGTAGCTGCGCGGGTCCTCCGGACCGATGCCCAGCTCGACACGCAGCGCGAACATCTCGAAGTCCCGAGTCTCTTGCTTGTCGGCGCCCTCGAAGATGTCACTTGTGAAGTCCGCCAGTTCATCGACATCGATTTGCCCCTGCTTGTTTCGGCGGCGAAACAATCGTCTGATACCCATCTGGCTCTCCGTCCTGTGAAGGACCATGCCACAGTTGGCGCTGCGCGAGATGCGAAGCCGCGCCTAAGACCCGCCTTCGGGCTGAATCTCTAGGCGACCATTGCCGGAATCTGTGCTGCCCTCATCGGCGCAGTTGAAATCGGCGGACCAGAAGATAGTCGGCTGCTGATAGCGAACATCTCGAACAATGAAGACGTAGCGATCTGCTGGTTGGCCGCGAGTAACGCGTCCGCTGGAGTAGACCCAGGCGGCCTCTTGACTCGAATCTAGACGCTGCCCATAGTCAGCCGTTTCCCCAATCACCCGGGCGTCGCGATGTGCTTCATACCAGTCCTCGACTGCTGTGCGGCGATCAGCTTTTTCGGTGGCTGATTCCAACACGCAGATTTGTGCGACATCTGGCCTGACATCGTTGGCCAGCTCAAGGCTCAACTCACGCACCAGGTCTGCCGGAGATTGGCCAACGTCGATCGTGACTTCGGAACTCACTAGTGCCTGGTTGATGTTCGCCTCCCTCGTTGCCGGACTGAGCCAACGCACGTCGGGGAGCAGTCGATCACCATCGTAGAGAATGCCGAACTCTACATAGCCATCGCTGTGGACACGAACGGCGACTCGCAAACTGAGCGGCACAATGCCAAAGTCACGCACTTCCCAGCCGGGACCTCGATACTGCTCCACGGCCTCCTGATCTGTTCCTGCCGAGAGTGCCAGTGGTTGCGGGGGCGGCCCATCCAGGGGCACGATTGAACTGGCGAGCCAGCGCCCGCGAGTCGCGGTGTTCAAATCGAGAAATCGAGAAAGCGGATAGTGAGCCGATTCGCCTTGCCGAACACCGAACTCAACCATGCCGTCTGCTTGCGGCAGAACGATTACTTGGAGCGCAAACAGAACCCCATCCCGGGGAGATTCTTCGCGGGCTTCCTGCGCCCGAGCAATGACGCTAGCGCTAATGACAATCAGGATCGCCATGATCGCAGCTGCGGACTTTGTGAACATGGTCAGCCCCTTGGTTCTTTTGCGTGCGCTACATCGATATACTGCCAACCCGAACGCATGCATACTCGGCCCAAGGAGTCCATTGTTGCATATTGTCGATCTCTGTAATGTGTGTATCCATGTAGAGTGTTGTGTGATGCATGTGCACTATCTTGATAGTGCTGCCTGAGCCTGGTCAGGTGACGGTGGAATCCATCGTCAGCGAACGCTCTGGCTGCTGACTACATGCAAGCACCGATCGACTCAATGTCCTCCGAATAGGAGCTTGAGTTTCGTCTGCTCCCGGCGAGATCGCTGGAGCACCGCCTGTGGTTGCGTTTGGTCGGCTTTGTCGGAAGAGCGCTGACGTTGATCCGCAGGCAAATGTGCAGATAGAAGCCGTTCAGGTCGCAGACGCGTCGTCAGACGGGAGTTCGAAGCTCGGGACATGTTGATGCAATCTGGAGCGCCAGAGGGAATGGTGGCATCCCTGGACTTGCTCTCGTCAAGCGAACCGAACCTCCGCTCAGAGTTGGCTCGATGAGCATGATCAATCGAATTGCTGGGATCGCGTCTGCCCTCATGTTGCTTGGCTTGGCTGGCTGGCTATTGCCGACGCCCGGCGAGGCGCAGGCGCAGCCGGATGGCGTGGAAGTTCGTCTGGCTGGAATGCTGCATGAGGACGGGAGAATCGAGGTTGCGCTGCAATATTGGTGGAACGGCAGATGGTCACCCGGCGTCTTGCCCAAGCGTCGCTATCTGCCTGCCCGGGCAGATGAGGACCGCTGGCTCGTCTCGGCGCCGGTGAGTGCCACCAGCTACCAGTCGCAGGTCAGGCTCGCCGTTGAGCATCCGCGCTGGGACGGCTTGAGCGGACCCGGCGAGTTCGAGTTGCGCGTGGACGGTCAGCGCTTCCGCTCCAACTGCCGATACGTGGAGCTCGAACTCGACGAGCAACGAGTGCGGCTGCGCACCCTCAACGACACCTGTTCAGGAGAAGCGATGCTGGCTGAGAACCGGCTGGCGACGCCCACCGGCCGTGGGCGTCAGGATGTCCGCATTGCCGTGCGGCGCAGCGCCGGGCGGGTGCAACTCGCGGTGCAGCACCGAGAGGAATCCGGTTGGAGCGAACGCTTGGTCCCGGCTGATTCATGGCTGCCTCGGCAGATGAGCGTGGGCCGCTGGTATCACACCTTCACGGTGGTCGTGCCGGCCCCGGCGCCGGCCATCTCGGGAACGCTGCACCGAACGGCGCCGCTCACCGTCGTCGACGGCGAGTTTCAGATCGAGACGAGCGGGCAGCGCTACCGCGGCAACTGCGGCGTGCTCCGGCTGCGTTCCTCGGACGACGCGGTATTGGTCGACAGCCTGAATGCGGCGTGTACGGCTCAGAAGGCGCTGGCGACCATCTGCGGACCTGCTATGAGCGAGGGCGATTGCGACCGCCAGCGCAACCAGGCCTATGGCTGGGAGGACGAGCGGCTGCGGTTGGACGGAGCCGACGCGATCAGGCTCGACCTGGCAGAAGCCCAGGATGTCGTCGACGCCATCTACCGGGACTACTTCCCGAACGGCTCGCGTTCGCCTGGAGTGTTCCGATCGCATGACGAGGGCACTCACTATGACGGCGCCAGACACCGCATCTATCTCGCTGACTGGGCGATGACGCTCGGCGTCGTGTTGCACGAGACCGCGCACGCCCTAATCGCCAGCGCCTCAGTCAACGACCCGGGTCACGGCGGGAGTTATCTGGCGCTGCTGCTTGAGCTGTGGCAACGCTACCTCCCGATCGTGGACGTGGGTGAAGCCCGAGCCGCCGCACGCGCAGACGGGCTGGAGGTTGCCAACTCAGTCTCGCCACTGCTGCGCCGGGTGGAAGGCGCGGCTGCGCTCGATGCCCTCTTATGCACGCATCCCGTCCGGTCGGTGCGGCTCTGCGCCGCCCTTGCCGGCGAACTCGACGACGAATTGGATGACAGCAGCGCCAGCCGCTTCGGCGGAGGCTTTGACGATCTATGGTGGTTCAGCGATGTCGACGGTGACAACGAGGCTGCGCAAACGGTACTCGTGAGGGAGTCCCGGGAGCAACTGGGCGGCGAGTCGGTCGCCCGCCTGAGCATTAGCTGCGAGCGGGACCAGGAGCTTCAGGTCGAGATCTGGTGGCGCGACCTGGACGCCGTGCCGCCGCTGCTGTTCTATCGCCTGGGCAACGGTGCCTGGCGCAGCGAACGCTGGCGGACCTTTAGCGGCGGCCTCTGGTCCGGCGACGAGTGGGGCGGTCATCGTGCGTTCGACGCTGCCTCGTTCCTGCATGAGCTCAACTGGCAATCTGCGAGCCATGCATCGTTACAGGTACAGCGAGTCCAGGCTGGGCGCCTGCACCTGGCTACATTCGATCTCCGTGGTCTGTTCCAGACGCCGGTGCAAGCCGATCTGGTGCAATGTCGTGCCGGCCGGCCTGCGCTCGCACAGGATGTCCCGATCATCGACAGTGGGCGCAGCGGAGACGATTTCTGGTGGGGCGTGAACGAGGATGAAGAGCCGATCGGGACATACGTGGTCAGAGACACGGCGATTTCAGGTTCCGCGCACACTGCGCGGCTGCAGATCAAGTGCGAACAGGGCCGGTTGGAGCTCAACGTCTACTGGAGCGTTGACCAGGACCTCGATTGGACGATTCTGTATCGGATTGCGGAGGGTCCGGTTCGGCAGGAAGAATGGACCAGCGGTTGGGGCAAGTGGGGCGATGTCAAATGGAAGTGGACGGGCCGCGAGGATGCCGACGATCTGCTCGCCGACCTCGCCTGGGCAGCTCAGGCAGGCGGCACGTTCACTGTCGAGGCGCACGAGCGTGGCAATCCCGACCGCCGCTACACCGCCAGATTCGACCTTGAGCACCTCTTCGAGACGCCAGTCCAACCCAACCTGGCGGCCTGCGGTCGCTAGTCAGGCCAGATCGTTGAGGATTCGGCCACCTGTTTCCTGCTGCTCCTGCGTGCAGACAGATTTGCCGATTTGGCAGGCCCGTAAGCCGAACTAATCGGCTTCAAATTCATGCACGCAAACACACACCGAACCGACAGTTGGCACGACCAACCCGACGAGAGAAGGAACCCAACTTGTGGCGACGGATCAGGCCACGGAGCGGCGGGATAACAGATCTCATATGGCTTGCGAACAATGTGAGCATGACAGTGCAGTTGGTCCGTTGGCGGTGGCAGGCGGGTCTTGCTTCGATTTTGGGTCGTCCCCTTGTCGGTCGCCTGCTGCGCAACAACAGCGCGGAGAAAGATCCCAATCCTGCCCGGCCCAGAAATTCAGATCACCCGCCGGCTGCGCCTTTGCTGGAGGTAGGGCTCGAACACAATCTCGGGCAGCACGACCTCCCACTTATCACAACGGAGACGAGATTGATACTCGGGTTCGGATTGTGATCGGCTCCAGGTGGTGATCGCGGCGACCGTAGCTAGGGAGCAGCGCATGTTCGGCGGCGGCTCGAAGCTGCGGGCCAGCAAACCCACGACGGCGCCCTCGCGATCCAGCAGTTGCCAGCGATTCAGGTCACGCCGAATTTGAAGGCGGTCACCGGGAGACAGAGCGGAGATCGCGCGGTGCACGGGATCTCGTTTCGGCTTGCCGCCGGCAAAGCTCAAGAACACGTCACCGAGACTGAGTCGTCGATAGATCTGTGTCAGCTCCCGTGGGGCAGATGTAGCGAGGTTGGGCATCGCTCGGTGGACCACTGAGGCGAGACCCTGCAAGACATCCTGGTAGGGGTGAGGACCGGCAAGCTGGGCCAGCGCGAGGGTCTGTCGGGCGCGGGTCATGGCGACGTAGTAAAGGCGGCGTGCGGCGTCTGCATCCTCATCTTTGCCAATCCGCTGCCAACCACCGTCCAGCACGATGACGTGATCGAATTCCAGGCCCTTGGCCCGGTGCGCCGTCAGCAGCAACACTCCGCGCTGGCGTCGGCGTGCCTCGCGGCTCCATTCGGCCAGCCACTCGCGAAAGTGGTCGACGGTTGTTTCTGCTTCAGCGGCCTCGAGAATGAAGTCGGCCACCGCTTCGCCCAGCAACTCGATCCAGGGACCACTTGGCTGTCGCTCGATCCACTCGGTGAGCTGGGCGCCGCTGACCAGACCCGAATCCCGTTCTCGTAGCCAGTCGAGCAGCGCTTGCGTCTCGCGCAAGAACCAGACCGACGAGGTGTCCTCATTGGCCATCTGCACTGGGATGCCTTCCAGCTCACAGAGACTGCGCACCGGATCCAGGTACCTCCAGTTGCGAGCGATGACGGCGCAGCTCGACCATGACCAGTCTGGGGAGAGTCGGGCCAGTCGCTGCAACTCGGCGACGGCGGTTTGCGCCTGGGACAGGTGACTGTCGCCGGCCTGAAGAATCTGTACCCGTCCTTGCGCGACCGGATCCAACTCTTGCCAGGCGCCACCGGCCTGTTCGCGTTCCCTTCTGCGATCGATGTGAATGGCGTGCTCAGTCTTCATCCGCTCCCTGGCAGGCGCGATGACCGTGTTGGCAGCGTCGATGATGTGCCTGGTCGAGCGGTAGTTGTCAGTGAGGAAGGCCGGCTTCGCCCCATAGTCCGCCTCGAAACGGCGAATGAACTCAACCGAGGCACCGCCGAAGGCGTAGATGTTCTGATCGTCATCGCCGACCGCGAAGAGACTGAGTTTGCGATCCTCGTCGGCCAGTGTTCTGCCAGCCAGGGCCGAGATCAGCTCGTACTGATCCGACTCGATGTCCTGATACTCGTCAACCAATATCCAGCGGAAACCTGCCAGCAGTCGCTCGCGCTGTTCATCGGCGTCGTCGCTTGTGAGTCCGTCGCCGCGCAACAGGGCAATGGCCTCCTTCAGAATCCGATCGAAATCGGTGTCGCTGGCGCGATTCGCGCGTCCTTCGAATGTGGCGCCGACCAGCCTCATGGCCAGGGAATGACAAGTGAGGACGGTCACGCCGTAGGCTTCCTCGCCAACCAGCTCAAATAGTCGGCGGCGAATCTCGACGGCGGCGTGGCGGTTGTAGGCCAGCGCCAGGATTCCGCGCGCGCTTTGGCGCCGAACTCTGAGCAAATAGGCGATACGGTGAACCAGGACCCTGGTCTTGCCGGAGCCGGGACCGGCCAAGACCAATACATTGGTTTGCTCGCGGTCGTCGGCGACGATCATGCGCTGGTTGCGATTGTTCAGACTATCGACGATCGTGCGCCATGATTCCGGGGTCGTCTGGCGCACGCTGTCCCTGGTTTTGCCGGGCAGCCAACGTTCAAGAAAGGCTTCCTCGTCAAGGGCGAAGTAATCGCCTGCCAGGCGCAACGCGTCGGCCAGCGACTCTAGGCCGCGTTCCGCATACTGCGCCATCACATGGATCTGCAGGACCTGCTCCAGGTAGTGAATCTCCAGCGGCTGGAAGTCCGTCCGCGTGAAGCGCTGGCTCCCTTCACTGAGTCGAACCGTCATCGCCGGGCGCAGCACGGTCAGCCCCTTGTGCAGGCGGACAATCTCCTGCTCGTGCAGCCAGAGCAGCGCGCGTTCCATCAGCTTGGCGGGATTGCCAACCTGGTCAGGCAGGAAGGCATCCGAGGTGATGACGGCCAACAGCTCGCCGAGCGTGGTTTCGGCGAGAAGATCGGCGCCCCGCCGGCCGGCGGGAATGCGGGAGAGCAGATGATCCAGGAGCATCGAAGCAGCTTCTCGTCGGACGGTTGCCGTCTTGAGCACCATCGACCAGTCACGCCGCAGGGTCAGACGCAGCGATTCGCGATCGACGCCGCGCACACTGAGGCTGCCTCCAGCGCCGCCTTCGCCCCGGCCGTCGGCAGCGACGCTGCGCACGAGTCGCCGCAGTCGTTCGGGAAGGGCGGTCTTATGACCATCATCCTTCAAGCGTTGTGCCGCGAGGCGGAGATGCAGGTTGGACTCATCGCCGACCTGCATGTCGGAGAAGGTGTCGCGCAAGAGATCGAGCAGCGATTCCTCGAGCGCCGCCGCCTCGCTGAATCTGCGCTTCGAACTGCGCTCGATGCCGTGATGAACGTACGCCGTGATGGCGGTGTCGTTGCTGGCGATGCCGAGCCGTTCCAGGTCGTAGAGCGCTTGCCGGACACCTGTGGCGCTCAAGCCCGTACGCAGCATGAGTTCATCCGTCGATATGCCTCTGTCGGGATCAGCGGCGATCAACGTTTCGGCGATGGTCAGTAGTCTGCGGCCGTAGTCCTGCCGCTTCACCTCGCTGGTGATTCTGGACCGCGCTTTATCGACGCTGTTGACGCGCAGCGAGGAAGGAAAGACCTGGGTGCGGTTTTGTTCACGGGTCAGCAGCGCGGCCTCTTCGAGCCAGGCGATCGCGGTGCGCACCCGAGTGTCGTCAGTAGCGGAGTCGCGCTCGAAGGCGTAGTCATCGTCCTCGGCGAGCATTTCGCCTGCCGTGGCGATCACTTCATCGGTGGAGTGCTTGCGCCGCTTGAGATTGCGAAGCGCCTTGAGCAATCCGTGGATCTCTCGGCGGGTCAATCGGGACCGCGCCGACAGACCAAACTGTCGCTCGACATCGGCGGAGGTGTGGAGCAAGATGCAGCGCGCCCGCACTCCATCCCGCCCGGCCCGCCCCGCCTCCTGCAGGTAGTTTTCCAGCGAGCCGGGGATGTCGGCGTGGATCACCAGTCGCACATCGGATTTGTCGATTCCCATGCCGAAGGCGTTGGTCGCCGCGATCACGGGGAGCTCGCCCGCGATGAAGCGCCGCTGGACATCCTTCTTTCGCTCCGGTGTGAGCTCGCCGTGGAAGTGGCTCGCCTTCACGCCCTTCGCCTGGAGGAACTCGGCCATCTCTTCAGTTCGCCTCTTGGTGGCGCAGTAGATGATGGCGCCGCCCGGCTCATCCGGCGGGAGGTCTGACTCCAGGAGCTGGAAGATGTGATCAAGCTTCTGCGCTGTGTTCGTCTCCACGACCACGAAGTCCAGGTTGGCGCGCTGGGAGCCACCGTCGAACAGTCGCAAGCCCACCCCGAGTTCGTCCTCGAAGTATTCCCGAATCTCACGCACGACGTCGGGCTTGGCGGTGGCCGTCAGACAGATGATCTGCGGGCGGTCATCGTGAGCGCTGTGTCGCTCGATGAATCTGCCGACATAGCGATAGTCGGGACGGAAGTCGTGCCCCCACTTCGATAGGCAGTGCGCTTCATCCAGCACCCAGGTCGCAATCTCGCGCTGCGCCAACATGTTGGTCACCGTTGAACTGCGCAACTGCTCGGGCGCGATGATCAGCATGCTGGCGTCACCCAGGCGCACCCGATCGAGCGCGTCCGCGCGTTCAGGCATCGAGAGCAAGCTGTTGATCGTGACGCAGGAATCGATCCCGCGGGTCTCAAGTCCTGCCACCTGGTCCGCCATGAGCGCAACCAATGGCGAGATTACGACAGTCAGCGCGCCCGTTTTGTCGTACCGCGAGAGCGCCGGCAGCTGATAACAGAGCGATTTGCCCGCGCCCGTTGGCAGCAGCGCCAAGAGATGTTCCCCGGCCATCGCTGCTTCAACGACGGACCGCTGGATGGGGCGTCCATCATCGTCGCTCGGCTCCGCTCGAAAGTCATCGAAGCCGAACCATCTCGCCAGTTCATTGCGGGCGTCGTGTCGTGATCGGCACCAGTTGCAGCTGCGCTCATGACAGGAGGTGTCGCGCAAACGCCGAATCAGTAATCCCGCCTCGGGAAACTGGTATCGTACCCAGGGAGGCATTACCGAGTTGCCGCCCGCGACCGACAGCCAGGCCAGGGCATAGGCCAGTGACCAACCTTGGAGACTCGCCTGGTCGATCATCTCGGCCGCCTGAATCAGACACGCCATACCCTCGAGCCGTCTGCTAATCGCGTCCCGCGCCTCACGTTCGCTCGGTCGATCGGCGCAGCGGAGGTCCCGGAACACGGCATCGAAACCCTCACCGCCGTTGCTCGATGTCAACCAGTGCCAGGCCGTCAGCAGTTCCGGATCGGTCTCGCGCAGCGCCTCAAGCTGGTCGCTGAACAGCTGAAGGGCGAGCCGAGCGTCCAGCTCGGGATCGCTAATGCTGCCTCGCTTCAGTTGGCCGTCCTGGTAGTGCTTGACCAAGTAGTGATAGGGGTTGCGGGGAAAGGCCAGCGGATTCAGCCAGAGCGTGTCGATGACCGGCAAGCGCAACATGCGCAGATTCGGGCTGACCGCCTCAAGGTGCGGACGGTCGAAGACGATCAGGTTGTGGCCGAGCAGTACGTCCGCTCCGGTCGCGAGCTCATCCAGCCGGGCAAGCGCCAACCCGAGGTCCGCGCCTACCTTGCCGTAAGACAATCCTTGGTTCGTGTCGGAGCGAACACCGGCCAACTTGTGGATGCGCCTGTCGTCGATTCCGACTTCAAGGTCGATAGAGAAGCAATGTAAGGGAAGCAAAGCAGGATCAGAGGAACGCGTTCCGCTGCCAAGCTCACTCATACCCTCAGGGGCTTGTACCTCGGCGCCAATGGAGTTGTCGATTTTCCCAGACACACACATTAAGATAGTCGATTACTGGGAACGGCCATCGTTCGCTCTTCGGAACGCCTTCAATCACATGGTCCGAAGATCGCTTGATTCAAGTTGTTCCATGCTGCGTACTGACGCAATAGGTAACTTCACGCGGTCGTTGTAGATGAGGCTCGTAACGAATTGGCTGCAAGACGTTCTATGGTCAGCAATCTGAACATAATCGATAAGCGCGTCACTACGTAGAGCGCGTTTGATTTGACTCGTTATGGCTTCGCCGCGGGCGACGAAGACAACGTACAACGGGACCGCATCGAGTTTGTTGTAGTTGGCGGCGTAGTCCGACGCGAAGCCGAACACGCTTGCTCTGAACGCTAGAGTCGGTGGACGCCAAAAGAGTCAGAATGTCGCGTCGTAGGACGGTGGAGTCAGCCGATCAGCCGCTGCCCGCGCCTCAAGCGCGCCAGCAAGACGGGCGCGCCCTTCGCCGTGAGTTGAGGCTCCGCGGTTTCCGAGTTCTTGCCATCTGGCGCTGCGGTTCGCAGATCTGCAACGTCAAGCTGTGCGCCATTGGTCTCCTCGGGCCGGTCCGCTGGGTCGAGGCTGGGGCGCGATGAGTAAGGTGGTCTCGTCACAATTGCAGACTCGAAGACCCGATCGTGGCATCAAGTCGTTGCAGCAGCACACCTAGAGTGGAATCCATGAGTCGTCGACAGGCTGCAGGAGTGATTGGGGCGCTCGCCGTGTTGCTGGTCGTGGTTGCGTCGTGCGCCGAACCGCCGCAGGACGATCAACCCGCCCAACCCAACGCGGGCTCCAGCGATGGAATCTGTGGCCGCACGCCGGAGATTCGGACGGCCTTGCTGGCCTCCATCAGCGAAGTGCCGGACTGCGCCGATGTGACGGACGAGCATCTCGCGTCAATCGAAGGCGTGCTCGATCTGAGCAACCTGGACATCGAAGCAATCGACGCTGCCGACCTGAGCGGACTCGATCGGGTACTAGCGATCAATCTCAGCGGCAATCGCCTCGGTCGACTTCCCGATCACCTGTTTGCCGGCTTGCCGAGCCTCTGTCAGGTCAACGTTCAGGACAATCCGGGCGCGCCGTTCATGTACACGATGCGGCTCGTTGAAAGTCGATCCAGCGATCTGCATAACGTCGCGGTTGAGTTGGCGCCGTCCCCGCCGTTCAACGTGAACGTGCTGCTGCACAACGAGTACGTGGCCCTCTCAAGCCCGGTCGTGCAGCTATCAGCCGGAGAGCAGCGAAGCACGCTGGCGCAACTGGGCGGCGTGTTTGGGGCTGAACAAGGCGAAGTGTGGATCGTCGACGCGGCGTTCGCCGGCGCCAATGGCTGTGGAGTGCAGTTCATTCATCCTGGAATCGAGCTCTCCTTCGATCGGGACGAGCGCGTCGTTGTCGCCGCTCAGCCGGTTCAGCAGGATGATGAGCCGCGGACGGGCAACGCATTGTGCGCCGGCATTCCCACCCAGGTGATTGTCGTCGGCACCCATTCGTTCGCCCACGACGAGCAAATCTCGCGGCTCGTGACCAACCGCTTGGGCGCCTGCTACACCGCGGTCACAGTCGCACCCGAGCCCGGCCGCGACCTGGGGGGCACTTGCACGCTGTCTCAGTACGTCGAGTCCACAAGTCGAGGGACAAGTCAGACGAGTGACACGGATGGCGACTGCGGTTGGCTGCAGATCGGAGTCTCGTCCGGTCAAGGCGGGACGCCGGAGATCGACGGCTGCACCACCTCGGCGTTACACCTGCGGGTCGATTCCGAGACGTTCAACCGTACGGGCCGCGTCGATCTCGTCCACTACGACGCCGAGAGCCGCTGCTACGTCTTTTTCAGTGCGGCTCAGGATCCAGATCGAGACGAGCCGTATCGGTTCTCTCGGGGCGAGGCCTGCCGAATCGGCGCCGGCGTGCCGCTGAGCGGCGAGTGTGGCTCGATCCTCATCTGGAGCGGCATCGGACGGGGAGGCGTCAGCAGCGAGAGCGAGGCCCGGGCGGAGGTCGCGCGCATCCGGCCGGCTGCAGCGGGGGAAGCGGATGCGGGCCGCGCCGGCCTGATCGAAGCTTGCCTACAGCTGCCGCCGCTGTCGCTGCGGATCGACGCCGGTACGCTCATCGAGCAACGAACCCTACACACCTACAGCGCAGACCCGCATGAACAGTGCTTCATGGCACTCGTTGCGGCGCTCGACCCCCTGGCAGGGATTGAGCAACAGATCGGCCCGGATCAGCAGTGCACGGTCAGCACGGCGTTCCAACTGCTCGGCTTTCCTTACCTGCTGCCGACGACGCGATCCGGCGACTGCGATGGGCTGATTCACTTCGCCTGGTTCATGCCCGCAGGCGGCCAGATCTCGGCGGCCGAGTTTGCCGGCATGGTGGAAGCAACTGCGCACGCCATTGCGGACTCCGAGACTCAGTCGCACTGCGTCAACGACGTCTGCGTCCTCGAGCCGTCGGGTATGGACGATGACGCCGACCCGTAGCGGCAGCGCGTGGCTGCGAGGCGGCCGTTCATCTCGCTTCTGGATTGCCCGCACGAGAACATCCATCCTCTTGCCGGTGGTGTCGGCCGGGCTGGCGCCAACGGTTGCGGCCTCGAATGCCTCGACACTGCGCATGTAGCCCTGCTCAATCCGCCTCTACATTGTTGCTTCGTCTGCGAGCGGAAATCCGTTCAGCTCCTGTAGCGCCAATAGGCTCTCCCTAGAATCCGGCAGATCAGGACGTGGTGGCGCGCGACGACAGGGACGGCGACGGCGAGATCTGCCTGGCTGAGTACAACGCGGCGATCCCGAACCTGGACGCGTCCCCGGCCGAACCGCAGGCGAGATGAGAATATCTCACCTTGTACTGTAAGCACACGCCGTGATGCACGGATGAGCATGTTCAGGTTTCGGGAGAGAATGTATTCTCCATGAACACACGCACGGCTTGCGAAGGTG
>MPNM01000030.1 GCA_002239025.1 Chloroflexi bacterium bin125
CGGAGCAGGGCATCGTCACGACGACCCACGTCATGCTGCGGGTGACGGCGCATCTGGACAGCACGCTGGCGTGGGCCATCGGGAACGTCTATGGCGTCACCGGCAGCTTCGCGGCCTTTGACAACGGCGGCTTCACCCCGGCCATCGCGCTGAACCCGGCCTCCAAGTGGACCTATATCTACATCCGCGTCACCAACGGCTCCCAGTCGGCCACCCATCTCGTGGCCATCGACCCGCCGCCGCGCACCTACACGCTGACGCCGAAGGCGCGGGTCGCGGAGGGCGAGGAAGCGACGCTGACCCTGAGCCTGGGCAGCCCGGCCGGCGCTGGCGGCGTGTCCTTCACGGTGTCAGCCGACTACGGTGACGGCGGCGCTACCGCCGAGGACGTGGGGCAGTTCGCCGCATCAGTGACCGTGCCCGAGGGCCGGCAGAGCGCCCGGATCATCATCCCCACCGTGGACGACGAGGCGGTGGAGGAGGACGAGGAGCGCTTCACGGTGCGCGTCGCCCACGTGGGCGAACCGGCCTGGGCGGTGGACCCGGCAGGCACGGCCGCGGCTGTGGTGACCATCGCGGACAACGACGAGCCGCCTCCGGCGGCGGCGGCGCCGGAAGGGCCGGAGCCGTGGGGCATCCAGGTCGTACCGGGCGACGGCCAACTGACGGTGACCTGGAACGTCGGCTCCCGGGCCGGGGTCGAGGACTCGGAGATCTGGCACGTGCTGCGCTGGAGCCAGGAGTTCGGCGTGTGGAACAACCCGCGCGACCCCAGGGCGGTGGGCAAGAACGACGGCCTCTCGGTGGACCCCGACTTGACCAGCTACACCATCACGGACCTCAAGAACGGCGTCGCGACGGGCGTATTCATTCGCTCGATGGTCGGGCACCGCAACAACATGAGCGAGCGCGAAGCGAACTCCAGCCAGTGGGTGCGGGTCAAGGGCGAGCACACCACGCCGGTGGCGCCGCCCAACGCTGCGCCCACGGTGGCGTCCGCAATCGCCGATGCAACCATCGCGAACCAGAGCGGCGCCCATCAAGTCTCGCTATCGGGCGTGTTCTCGGACGCCGACGGGGATGATCTGACGATCACGGCCGCGTCCTCGGCTGAGAGCGTGGCCACGGTCGCGGTGTCCAACAACACGCTGACCGTGACGGCCAAGTCGCGCGGTTCGGCCAACATCACGGTCACAGCCTCAGACGGCGAGGATGAGGTCTCGGACAGCTTCACGGTGACGGTCAAGGCCGGCCCGGAGGTGGCGTCGGCGCTCGCCGATATCGGCGAACTTGAGGCGGGAGCGAGCCGCGAGATCTCGCTGTCGGGCGTGTTCAGCGATGCCGACGGCGATGCGCTGACGATCAGCGTGACGACATCGGATCGCGCGATCGTCAACATCTCGGCGGCGCTCGACGGCACCACGCTGTCGGCGACCGCGGTCACCGTGATCGGCGTAGCCGAGGGCACGGCGACGATCACGGTCACGGCGCAGGACTCGGACGGCAATCGGGTCAGCGACGCGTTCGACGTGACCGTGCCCGCGGCCCAGCAGCAACAGGCAGCGCAGCAGCAGCAGGTGGACGCGGTTCCCGGTCAGGTCGTCAACCTCAGCCTGCGGCAGGTCCAACCGACCCGAATCCGGGTCGAGTGGGATGCGCCCGAGGACGGCGGCGCGGTCAACAGCTACCAGGTCGTGCTGTCGCGCGACGGCGAGGAACTGTCGACACGCAGGCCCGGCGCGAAGAAGCACCACGTGGTGATCCGCAAGTTGGAGCCGGGCGCCACCTACACGGTCAGCGTGCGGGCCAAGAACGCCACCGGCCTGGGTGCCGAGGTGACGGCGCAGATCACGCTCATAGCGGACGAGGCGCAGTGATCGGCCAGAGCGGTCGCTAGATCGCAGGCGGCCCGGCCAGCGGCTGGGCCGTCGACTCCGCGCTGAAGGTCGAGTCCCGCGGGCACGGCGACGATCACCGTGAGCGCTGACGACGGTCATAACGGAACTGTTGGCGTGGGCGGTGACTCAGACGATCGTGACGACGTTCATCTGGCGTTGGATTCGGGACTGGCAACAGGCCGACGATCCCAGAATGCGGCCGACGCCGCTGTTGTAATCGGATCGCTCGTGTTCGAGTGGGTCGGAGTCATGCTCGAACTGTTGCTCGGACGAATGCACCCGAGGGAGACGCTGATCACCTGGCGCACTGGGGCGGGAGACTACACGCCAAGCAGAGGTCCACCAACAGAGAAGCGATTGATCTCGCTGATCCGAGCCTCGTTCAGCGGTCGGACGACCAACTGGGCCAGCTCGGCGAGTTGCAACACCTGCCCCACGATTGCGCTCTAAGGGCCTGACAGGAAAGGACCGTTGGACAACAACGGGACATTCCTGTCCGTGGCAGGCGGGAAGTTCAGCGCAGGACGGGGTTCTGGGCTGGACAGTTCTGGGGCAGGGGTGGGGCGGGGCGGCCCCCTACAGGAAACGCTCGGGCCGGGTGCAATTGCACTCTGGGACCTGTCCGCAGCCTGTCCGGACAGCGTGGACAGCGCGTAAGGGCACTCGCTCGGCGGGGTGGGGAGGCGGCAGGCGCCAGGCACCAGAATTTGTTCCCAGCACCCCCTCCTCCGTCAGGGTCGGCAGGTTGCTGCTGACGAAGGGGGCGTGGCTGAGCCGGGCGGCGGTGTGGAGGAAGGCCGCTTCCGCTTCGACGGTCTCGAACAGGAACAGGATCAGGGGCTTGGCTCCCCCGTGGTCTCGCGTGGGGTATTCGCTCTGGAAGTAGCGTCGGTAGCCGCGCAGGCGTTCGGGTACCCGCTTCGGGGTGACGGCGCGGCGCTCATACTCGAGCAGGCACCAGTCCCAGTCGCCCTGGTGACCAAACTGGAACGAGGCGTCGGGGTGCAGGACGTAGCGGGTGCCGCTGTGCCAGTACGTGATCTGCGAACGGTGGGTGGGGAGCAGGTCGAGCAGCTCGTAGTCGGGGTCCCGGGCGACTTCGGCACTGAGCCGGGCGGCGAACTCGGTGATGCCTTGCTGGTGCTCGGACTGGGAGGCGATGGCGCGCAGGGCGCTGCCGAAGTACACGCCGTCGTCCGACTGCTGCGGCGTCCAGCGGTCGAGCGTGGGTCCGACGGCGGCGCGGTCGCGGCGGGCGAGGCAGATGAAGCCTTTGTCGGTGAGCACGTAGCCCTCCGGCTCCTGTTGCACGAGGGAGCGCGTGCGCAGGGAGCGTAGGACCTGGTTGGCGCGCCGGCGGGTGACGCCGCCCATCAGCCCCGCTAGTTGGTCGGGGGTGCAGAAGGGCCAGGCGGCGAGCACGTCGAGCGCCTGCTTCTCAGTTCGGGTCAGGTTCAGCGAGAGCGCGGCATCAAGTTGGTCTGAGGGCTTCGGCATCGTCGCTCGGACGTTGCTGCGGTAGAGCGCGTCCGGGTCGGGGCTGGGCTCAGGGGGCTCGGTCGAACCTGCCCTCCCGCTGGCGGCGAAGCGCTCGGTGATCCAGGTCAGGATCGCGGGCAGGGAGGCGTCGGGTCCGATCGTCGGCGTGTTGGGATAGCCGTAGCCGCCCTGCTGGAAGACGGGCGTGCGGGGACCGGCGGCGATCAAGTCGGCCGCGCTGGCGACCAGCGTGATCTCGTGCAGGCCGGGGTCGGCCAGCGCGCGCACCGCACGGCGTGAGTCCTGCTCGGAGTCGGTCAGGACCAGGGTGAGCGAGGGGGACTGTGTCCAGTCCAGCCGCTCAATGGTGCGCAGCCGGAAGCGCAGGTTGGACGCCGAGAGCATCGGCCCCTGGCGCAAGACACCGATGGAGCGGCCGCCGGAGAGCGTGAGCAGCGCGTCGTAGGGACCCTGGCGGTAGTGGTCGACCCGCACCGGCTGCTGCTCGGGGTCGGCCTCGGCGATCATGGCGGCGGCGTGGTAGCACACAGCGACGGCGTCGAGCCGCTCAGCCAGCAACTTGAACCACTGCTTCGAGATTGGGTAGATGCGCAGCAGGCGCTGCAAGTCGGGTTCGTCGTCTGCCAATGCCCGGATGCCGGCTGGGGTGGGGAAGTAGCGACGGCGAGGACGCGGGCCCAGGGCGTCGAGCCGGTGCAGACGCGAGTCGACCAGACCGCGCTCGCTCAGCTTGTCCAGCCGGTCGCGCAGGGTGGAGACCGGGACTCGGTTCAGTTGGGCCAGCTCGCCGGCGGTCGTCAGCGGCGTTTCGCAGAGGTACAGCAGCGCGGCATGGAGGCCGGCGCTGAGACGTTTGGCGGGCGCGGGTCGGCGGCCTGACGACGACTCGCTGATCAACGCTCGTGTCGCCGCCTCAAGTGCGTCGACGTTGCCGCCCACGGTGGCCAGGACCGCGCGGGGCAGCGCGCGGCCGACCTGGTCGCGTTCGAGGAAGCGCCAGAGGGTCTGGCGGGAGACGCCGAACTGCACGGCCGTGCGCTGATGGCCGTGCTGCCAGGCGTGTGCTCGCAGGTAGGTGCGGATCGACTCGATCCGCGCGTCGTCGCTCACCGAAGGACTCCGAGAGGTGCATGTCGCTGGAGGTGTGACTGGAGAGCGAATGCGTGCTGCGGAGCCGTGAGCGCTTCGACACTAAGAGAAGGCGGCGACCCGGAATCGTCTGGGTCTCGTCGCTAGCGCTTGGGCGGGTTGTTGCCCCGTCCGCCGTCGGAGGGCTTGCCGGTCGTGCTCGGCGCGTTGGCCGGTCGACCGCCGCTCTTGCCACCCTTGCCACCCTTGGCACGCATTCTTGGTGTTTGGGTCATGTCCCCACTCCCTTATGCGAGCCGGCGTTGAGGCCTGTCTGTGCCGACCTTGATGCTCGCTCAATGGTCCATCCTATGCCGGAGCGACTGAGACGCAAGACTGGGCAACTCAAGACTGCAGGTTTGCCTCCGCGGCCGGAACGAGACTGTCAGAGCATCTGCCGGCCCAATCGTTTGCTTAGTCCCGCGTCGGTTGCCGATGCTGGGGCATGAGAACCAGATCGACAATGGCCTCTACTGCTGAGGCTGTTGCACAAACCCCATTTCCGTCATTCTCGGCTTGACCGGGAATCAAGTCTCCATATCTGGTCAGCGCTGGACTCCCGCCTGCGTAGGAATGACGAGAAGGGGGTGATCAAGGGATTGTGCAACAGCCTCTGCTATGTGAGTCAAACCTTGGCGATCTTGCGGAGCGATGGGACTAAATCAGGTAATCACGATGCTTTGAGTGAGAGGCTTGGCAAACTGGCGGGAGCTGAACGCTCGGCTAGGTGCGGGACTAGAATCAGCAGGGGTGCGGGGTACTCCTGCTGTCGAATGGGGGCCGACTCAGATCGGCGTGCGAGGACTCATGATGAACGTGTCCGCAATCAACATCGAGTAGGAACCACTTGAATCGCTGCTCAACGAGGCGGCGGACGGGAGTTCACAGCTACCTGACTTTCAGCGAGGTTGGGTCTGGGATGACGAGCACGTATGCAGCCTGCTCGCGAGCATCTCGCTCGGATATCCGATCGGGGCGGTCATGATGCTGAGAGGTGGCGGTGACCAGGTGCGCTTCAAACAGCGGCCGTTGGAAGGTGCGCCGGCTTCGGCGCAGGAATCGGCCGATCGACTGATTCTTGATGGCCAACAGCGGCTGACATCGCTGTTTCAGTCGCTCAGCCTTGACCGACCGGTGCGCACCCGCGACGCGCGCAAACGCGAAATCGAGCGTTGGCACTACAACGATATGCAGCAGGCATTAGATCCGCACGCGGACCGCGAGGAGGCAGTAGTTTCACTGCCAGCGGACCGGCTGGTCAAGCGCTTCGGCCGCGACGTAATTGGTGACTATTCGAGCCCCGAACGAGAGTACAAGCAGATGATCTTCCCGCTGGCCAAGGTCTTCGACACTGACGAGTGGATGGAGGATTGCAGGAGTTTTGGCGCTATGACAAGGACAGGATCCGATTCTCGAACCGGTTCAATCGAGAAGTTGTGAAGCGATTCGAGCAGTACCACGTTCCGGTGATCGAGCTGGCCCGCGACACGCCGAAGGAGGCCGTCTGCCAAGTCTTCGAGAAGATGAACCAGGGTGGAGTGACGCTGACCGTCTTCGAGTTGCTGACTGCGACGTTCGCGGCGGACGACTTTGAGCTGCGGCCTGACTGGAAGGAGCGCCGGCGGCGGATTCGCTCGCACTCGATCTTGGCCGGGGTCGCCAACACCGACTTTCTACAGGCTGTGTCCCTGTTGGCAACGCGGGAGCGACGACTCTCCGCGCTGCAGGGCGGTGTCGGCGAGGAGAGAGCACCCGGAGTGGGCTGCAAGCGCAGCGACATGTTGCGTTTGCGGCTTGACGAATACCGAGCATGGGCGGATCCGCTGGTGGACGGGTTCGCATAGGCGGCGCGGTTCTTGCATTCGCAAGACCTCTACGATTCGCGCTTCCTGCCCTACGGCAGCCAGCTGATACCGCTGGCCGCAATCCTGACCGTCCTCGGACGCGAGTGGGAGCCGCACCCGGCAAGAGAGAAGCTCGCCCGTTGGTACTGGTGCGGCGTGCCCGGCGAACTCTACGGCGGGTCGACCGAATCCCGCTTTGCTCGAGACCTGCTTGAGGTGGTTGACTGGATTCGAGGCGCCGGGCCGGAACCAAGTACGGTCTTCGATGCCGAGTTCGCTCCCGCCAGGTTACTGACCATGCGCACGAGAAACAACGCCGCCTACAAGGGTGTGTACTCGCTCCTGCTGCGCGAGGGTGCGCGCGCGACTGGATGACGGGCGAGCAGTCGACGATTCAGAGCTGTTTCGACGAGAGCATCGACATTCACCACATCTTTCCTCAGAAGTGGTGCATGGAACACGGAGTTGAACCCAAGCGTTGCGATTCGATCATCAACAAGACACCGCTGACCGCGCGTACGAACCGCAGCATCGGCGGACGGGCTCCGAGTGAATATCTGGAGCGGATGACCAAAGACGGTGTGCTGGGAGAGGCGTTGGATAGCTACTTGCGCTCCCATCTGATCGACCCGCAGAGGCTGTGGTCCGACAACTTCGAGTCGAGTTTTGAGGCTCGCCAAGCGGCGCTCTTGGACAATACTCGATCGGCAATGGGAGAGCCGATCACGGCTGATGATGTCGAGGAACCAGAAACCAGTCCTATTGAGTATGAGCTAGTGCAGGAGGACAGCTTGGCCTCCGAGGACACGCCCGGATGATCCCGCCATGCGCTTGCGCACCCCTCATTCTAATGGATTGTCAGTGGCCGAACTCTGGACCGCAGCAAGCTACTTCTTTTGAGTTCGTGAAGGGCACCGCTGCACCTCAGAGACCCTAACCATTGCATTGCGCGAGGTGGGTCGATGCGGCATGGATGTCGAGCGAACCCAATGGAGAATCTACGAGGATGTCTGAGGAATTGCGCCGGGGCTCGAGTGCGGTTAGTTGCCGGCCACCTCTCCCGCCGCGCCCACATCATCGAGAACGGCTCCAACCTTCCAACTCTGCTATTGAAAGATGCTCCTTAGACCTGACCTCCGCCGCAGGGTGGTGCCAGCATTGATGATCAAGCCGGAGCCAGTTTGGATCAACATTCCTCGACTATGCGTCCATGCTATCCAAGGGCTTGGCGGAGGTCGGCGAGGGCGTCTTCGAGGTCCCTGCTGTGGCTCTCGATTTCGTCGAGCAGCTCAGACGGCGTGCGGGTGTCGGTGGTGTCGGGACGATTGGGGTTGACGGCGTTTAGGTCGTAATCGCGACTCTCGATTTCTTCGATTGAGACCGACCAGGACCGTTCCGAGTCGGCGCGGCTAGGGAGGAGTTCGAAGAAGTGATCAAAGTGTTCGAGCTTGAGTGGATAACTCTTGTTGAACGTGCGCTGGTTACCGGAGCCGCCAGCGCCAACAGCGTCGGCTGGCGGCGCGATCTCGTAATACCAAATGTTCTCAGTCGGCGAGCCTTTCTTGAAAAACAGCAGGTTCGTCTTGACGCCTGTGCCTGCACTGGTGAAGGCTCCACCGGCCAGGCTGACGACGCAATAGAGGTCGCATTCGTCCAAGAGCTTCTGGCGGACTTGGCGATGCGCGTTGGTGTTCTTGAACAGTGTCCCTTCATCGATCACGATTCCTGCGCGACCGCCATCTTTCAGACTGTCGATCACTTCCTGCAGGAACAGTAGTTGGGTCTCACGAGAGCGGATGGTAAAGCGCTGTTGCGCGTCAGCACCCTCTTTGCCACCGAAGGGCGGATTGGTCAGAATCACGTCGAACAGTTGCGGCGCGTCGTGATAGAGGCCACTGTAAGACTCGTTGCCGGTGAGCGTATTCCCGTGCCAGATATTCGGTTGTTCGATGCCGTGCAACACGAGATTTCCCAGTGCGATGGCATAGACCAGATCGGCCTTTTCCCGGCCGTAGAAGGTATCCGTAGCAAGCTGGTCCAACTCAGGACCCGTGATCCTGTCGCCGCGCTCTCTCCGCATGTAGTCATAGGCGCGGGCAAGGAATCCTCCGGTACCGCAGCAGGGGTCGTAAACGGTCTCGCCAAGTTTGGGATCGATGGCTCGAACGATTGCGCTGACGACCATGCGCGACGTGAAAAATTGACCGATGTCCTTGTTGGTTTGGCCCATTTCCAAAAGCAGGCCTTCGTAAGCTTGAGAGAGGGCGAACACACTTGCGGTATCGGAGCGGTCGGCACGGATTTCCCAGAGCAGATCGAGAGTATCGAGGAGGTTCTTGTTGCCGTCCATGCCGATTGCGTCGATGCCGGAGACAATCTGACTGATGGTGCGCTGCGCGTCTGATGCGTCCGCAGTCGCGTGAAGAGTGCGGAGGTAAGGCAGAAGTTGGGCGTCCACAAAGTCGATCATCGCGTTGCGCGGACCGGTCTCCAGTTCTCGTCGAAGGGGGCCATCAGGCGCGGCCCAGTTGGACCAGCGGTAGCGAGGTTCAAGCGAATACCGATGCGGAATGCCGAGGGCTTCGCGGCCCTCAGCCTCTGCCTGCTCATGGTCATCTAGCAGGCGCAGAAAGAGCAGCCACGTGAGATCGGCGATGTAGCCCATCGCGCCGCTGTAGTTGGAACGGCGCATGATGTCACATATGGCCCAGATTTTGTCGTTGAACGAGTCAGGGGTTTCCACGCGCCTATCCGGTACCAGAACTCTCCTTCGACTGCTCGGTGAACAATCGTTGCAGGAGAGTATCCCTGAGCTCATCAACTGCGGCAAGCTGGCTGGCGGCGGCTGATCGCGCCCGCTCTACGGAACTCATCGTAGCCACGATGCCGTGTTGTTCGCCTGGAGGCGGGATTGGACACTCAAACTCTTCCAAGGTCCCCTTGCTGACTTCGGCGAACGTCGCACCTGTGCCGAGAGCACGAATATCGTCCATGAAGAACGAAAGAGCATGATAGAGATATTCCCCATCTAACCCCGATCTTGGTACGAAGGACTTGCAGCCTTGATTAGTACACAGTTCGGTTTCCGCGATGGCCAAATGGCCAATAGGCGCACGCGAAGACATTACGACCGTCCCGGCGGGCACGAGCTTGGTCGAGCACGAGTCATAGCCGGCACTGGTGATGTATCGAGCAGACTCCTCAATGCGAGGAGCGGTCAACTGGCCCAAGTCAGCTGGCGTGACCCAGCAAATGTCTCCGTCCCAGTACTCTGGCATGGATGACTTGGGCGTCGACCCGTTGACGATTTGGCACGCATCTCCCAACTTGACCCATCGCCATCCGCGCGGTAACCGCGCGGATGGCGATCGCGGGAAAATTTCCCGGAGCATCGCCGTGGTCAACTCATCAACGGAGGCGAGTTGCGCTGCTGCCGCGGCGCGGGCTTTTTCTACCAAGGTCATCTTCTCAGCAATGCGGTGCTGCTCTTCAGGAGGCGGTAGCGGAATCTCGAAGTCGCGCAATCGCTTTCCACTTATCGAAGCAAAAGTGCTCCCCGTCCCCTGAGCCGCGAGTTCCGACTCCTTAGCTTTCAGCGTTTGCAACAGATATGACTGACTAATGCCCTTTTTCGCTTCGATGGCAGCAAGGCCGCGTCCAATACAGCACTCAACCAACGCTAAGTTTGTGGGGCCAACAGGCGCACGTACTGAGAGAAGGATGTTGCCTGATTTGGCAATCTTCTTTGGCTTCACACACCATTTGCGAGCAGTTGGATACATGTCTCCGAAGTCCGCCTTTCCCTGAAAGAAAGGCAGCCCGGCAGGAGAATCACGGTATGTCGAACTTGGTGGGGACTGTCCCATCGTTATTGCACAAACATCGCCCAACTTGACCCAATCCCACCCGTCTGGCAGACCTTTGCTCATAGCAGCCACTCGCGATCCGAAGCCAGCAAGCGACGCTTGAACTCGATGATCACTTCGGCGGGTTTGCGACCGTCGACGCGGAGCGCCTGGATGCCTCCGGCTTCGCGCACTTGGTCGGTGCGGAAAAGACTTTCGCGCTCCAGCGCGTCAGTGCCGCCACGTCCGAATTGACGCGTCAATGCCCCGAGCACCGCTGCAGCAGGACTGCCCTGCGCTTCAAGCCATTCCACTTCGACTTCCTCCAGGCGATCAGCACGTTCGATTCGGGTTCTGGCGGTTTCGTTCCAGGCGGCGCTGGCGAGCACATCATAGAGGTCGCATTCCTGCAGGTCGGCGGCAGCGCCGTAGGCGTCGGGGCTGAGGTCGGCGCTGATGACCGAGGCCATCAGCTCATGGCGGCGGTCGTAGTCGATCCAACGTTCGCGAAAGTCGTCCAGGCTGGGGATGTCGTCGAGGAGGCGTTTTGCGATGCGCTCGCGGTATTGTTCGATTGGGACAGGTTCAAGCTGACCGGAAGAGTTGGGGACCATCAACACCGCGCCGTCATCTTCGATGCGGACTTCGACGCCCTCAACCTCGTAGATTCTCTGCGGCTCGGTCGATTCCGTTGGCTCCAGTTCTGCCGCCTCCTCTGGCCCGAGACGTTGCTTAAGCGGTTGATCGAGCAGACGGCTGGCGTTGGTGTAGTCGTAGACAGTGAAGTGGAGCTTGTTTGTCCTGTCATCGATCCGAGTCCCACGACCGAGCATCTGATGGAACAGGATCGGCGACTTGAGGTAGCGGAAGAAGACGACGTTTTGGAGCCGAGGCACGTCAACGCCGGTACTAATCAGATCTACGGTGCAGGCGACGAAGGCGCGGGCAGCATTTGCCTTGAAGAGCTGAAGGAGTTCTGAGCCCTCTTCTCCAGTACAGACGAAGGCATACGGTTCAACTCGGCTTTGCTCTTGCTCGTTAGCCCACGTTGCATAGCGATTGCCGATGGCCGCGGCGACCCGGCGTGCATGTTCGACCGTGACACAGAAGATGAGTGTCTTCTGCTTCGGTCCACCTGTGCGAAGCAAATGGTCGAACAGGTCAGCGCACATTGCGTCGATACGGTCGTGGAGCAGTATTGCCTGTTCGAGCGCCCCAGCCTCATAGTGGGGTCGTAGCTCGGCAACAGAGACTTGCTCTCCGGTCTTGGCGTCGCGAATGGCGTGTGCACCTAACTGTTCGGGTTCAACTCCCTCTTCGCGTTCGACTTGACCGGCCGTGATCATAGTCCGCTGTTCGAGGTGCATGGCCGCGAGGAAGCCGTCGTTCATGGCTTGCGCGATGCCGTACTCGTATACCGGCTCGCCAAAGTAACGATGGTTGTCGCGGAGGAGCTTGTCCTCCTCTACGTCGCGCTCACCAACCTCCAAGACGCGCGGCGTTGCGGTGAGGCCAATCTGGATGGCGTTGGGATTCCGATCGAGGATGGCGCGCCATTTGCCCCAACCGGAACGGTGGGCTTCGTCGATGATGATGTGGGAGAAGTAGTCGTCGGGGTAATGGAGGCGGTGGAACGACTTCTCTGCGTCGGGATCGTCTTCCTCGTCGATGCCGAGCGTCTGGTAGGTCGAGACAACGACGCGCGCGTTCTTCTCGGGATTCTTGGTTGTTACGGTCGCAGCATCGTCACCGAAGACCTGATGAAGAGCGGCGAGAGCCTGTTGGCGAAGCTCCTTGCGGTCGCAGACGAAGAGGGCGCGTTTGAGGTGTCCGCCACCGCTGAGTGCCTTGAGCAGACTGACCGCGATCCAGGTCTTACCCGTTCCAGTCGCGAGTGAAAGCAGAGCGCGGTTGTGTCCTTTGGCAATGTGTTCGAGAACCGCACGTACGGCGGCTCGCTGGTAGTAGCGGTCGCCGTCTCTGGTGAGTTGAAGCAGCGGTTTCGCTGCGTCCTGTTTCAGGTCTAGCTTGCGCGATGACAGAAACTTGTCGCGAACGTCTTCCCAATTGGGAAACATCGACATCGGCTGCGACTTCGTGGTAGCGCCTGTCTCAAGATTGTGTTCAATGAACTGATGACCGTTGGATGAGTAAGCCAACGGGACATGATGTAGGCGTGCGTAACTCTTGGCTTGTTCGAGACCTGCATCCGGCATCTGGTCGTCGGACTTTGCTTCCACGACCGCGACCGGAATCATCGTGCTCTGCATCAGGACTTGTAGGACATAGTCCATACGCTTTTTTCCGCGCCGCCCGCCACCGCCGACAATGTGCACCGGGCCGGGGGTTTGCTCGCGAGCAATCATGGCCTCAGTCCACCCGGCTGCGTGAAGCGCTGGGTCGATCAGCTTGGCGCGAGTGTCGGACTCATTCAATGGCATGCCGACAGTCTAGGTGGGGCCAGCCCGAACTCGGGTCGCACATTGCGCCGTCGATACCCGAAGTTGTGTCCAAGGTCGCTCTGGATGCCTGCAATTCTGAGAAGCACCCGGTGCGCTTGCTCAAGTGATTAGTTTCGGTTGGTCGCGACGGTGCAGTGATCCGCTTGCAGCGCGGCCCGCTTCCTCGACCTCAAGACCCTGAATCAGCTCGGCTGGGATGCGCTGCGCTGGATCGAGCGGCCGCAACTCGCCCAACTAGTCACCTGCGAGTACATCGAACGCGGCGAGGACGTCGTGATCGCCGGACCGATCGGGACTGGCAAGACCCATCTCGCGATCGCGCTCGGGATCGAGGCCGTTCAGCGCCGCCAGCGGGTCGCCTTCGTCCGCGCCGCCGACCTCGTCCGACAACTGGTCGAGGCGCGCGACGAACACACGCTCACCTGCCTGCATCAGCGCTACCTGCGCGTCTCCCTGCTGATCGTCGACGAACTCGGCTTCGTGCCCTTCGAGCGGACCGACGGTGAACTGCTCTTCAACCTGCTCGCCGACCGCTACGAGCGGCACTCCACGATCGTCACCACCAACCTTGCCTCCTTCGAGTGGGTCCAGGTCTTCGGCGACGAGAAGCTGATCACCGTGCTGCTCGACCGCCTCGGCCACCACGCCCACATCCTCACTACCCGCGGTCAGTCCTACCGGATCAGACACGCGCGGCCACCAACCACGTCGCCGCTGCAGGCGGGAGGTGAGGACTAGGAACGCTCTGATCAAGGTCTCTGATTGACGGTTACGATCCTGATGGCGAGAGCCGGAGGGAGGGTTCTGATGCAGGAACCGACGTTTGCCAGCCTGGAGTTCGAGCAGAAGAAGCGCCAGACGAGGCGCGAGCGGTTCCTGGAGCGGATCGAGACGCTGGTGCCCTGGTCGGCGCTGGAGGCGCGGGTCGAGCCGGTCTCCCCCAAACCGGGGCGTGGACGCCAACCCTATCCGCTGGCGGTGATGCTGCGCATCCACGTGGTGCAGCTTTGCTACAATCCCCGCCTTCGTGGGGGCAGGCTCTCAGCGACCCGGCGATGGAGGACCTGCTCTACGAGGCCGAGTCGGTGCGCCGCTTCTGCGGACTGAACCTCAGCGGTCCGATCCCGGATGAGTCGACGATCCTGCACTTCCGCCACCTGTTGGAGCAGCATCAACTGGGTGCGGCGCTGCTGGAGACGATCAACGCCCAGCTCGCCGGCCAGGGACTGCGGCTGCAGGCGGGCACGATCGTCGACGCGAGCATCATCGCGGCGCCGCCCTCAACCAAGAACCAGTCCCGCGCGCGCGACCCGGAGATGCATCAGACCCGCAAGGGCAACGAGTGGCACTTCGGGATGAATCTGCACATCGGCGTCGACGCCGCGACGGGACTGACCCACAGCCTGAGCACGACGGCGGCGAATAGGGCCGACGTGACCGAGGCGCATCGGCTCTTGCGCGGCGCCGAGCGCGAGACCTGGGCGACGCCGGCTACCAGGGCGTCGAGCGCCGTCCCGAACTGGCCGCCTCAGCGGTCGAGTGGCGGGTCGCGATGCGTCCCGGACGCCGGCGCCGGTTGCCGCCGGACCACCGGCTCGCTCAGCGCGAGCGTGAGCGGGCGTCCCTGCGGGCCAAGGTCGAGCATCCCTTCCTCTACATCAAACGGCGCTTCGGATACGACAAAGTGCGCTATCGCGGCTTGGCCAAGAACCACAACCGCCTGGCCCTGTTGCTCGGCTTGACCAACCTGCTGGTCGCTGAACCGCAACTGGCCTAGCCTTGGGCCACCTGCGCCCGCTGACCGGCTCAGCCACAACCATGCGGCCAACCGGACCCCCCACACGGTTCTGACCCACTGTCCTCAGACCGGCACATATCACCATCAAGCAATCACACCCGTCCAATCAGCACAGACCGCCCTCAATGGCCCCTGTTCAGAGCGTTCCTAGCATCCACCGTCGGCAGAAACCACGACCGCATCCGAGTGGCCTAGTCTTAGACCGATCAACTGGCCTAGATCAAGAGCGACCAAAACAAAGGGTAGTCGGTCTCCTCGGCGGCGGCCTGCGCCGGCTCACGAACACGGTCATGACGACGCAGGAGGCGGTACCACCCGTTGTCCACTTTGGCCAACTTGATGGGACGTGAAGAGTGCCTAGGCGAGTGAGGCCGTCTGTCTCACCCGCGCGTGGTGTGCTACCGTGCCGGTTGTCGTTCGTATGAGCATGGAGGGTGATTCGCCATGGCCGCGGACAGTTCCGCATTTTGTTCCGCTCGTCCCACACCAGGCCTTGGAGCCTAGTGCCCGCCTGTTGTTCCTCGGGCCTTCATCTTGCCTTCGACCCTCAGCGCGGTCACGGCCTACACCCCATCGCCAATCCGCCGGGAGCAACCTCCCTGTTGACGACCTCGTTCGGCTCAGCCAAACTCGAGCCATGCGCCGAGGAGAACCATGACAATTGAGCGAACTGATTCCAACGCGGACCCTACCCCAGACACGGGCCAGGATCTTGGACGGAAGACCATCCTCGCCAGCGACGTGGGGTTGTCGCTCACACTCAGCGAAGAGGCGGTGAAGGAGTTTGATCGCATTCAGGAGGAGACGATCAGGGCCGCTGAGAAGGATCAGAATTTCTCATGGCGCTGATCCTCGCACTTGCCTGACGCCAGCTAGGTTCCGCCGCCACTCCTAAGCCCAACAATGAAGATTACGCATACCGTCCAGCGCCTCGACAGTCCAGAGTCTTGGTCGCTTCTAGCAGATGTGCTCGGTGGAGAGCATGTTGATGTAGTACGCAACACGATACGGCATCTGCGCGTTCTCAACGCCAAATCTTACGTCGTCGAACACCCTTACATCGACCAGGACTACTCTGCGGACTACGCGCAGTTTTATGCCCGCACGTTCCGCACCTACGAACGACACTGCAAGCGCGTCCACTTCTTTTCACAGGACATCTCGCCGCTGCTCCAGCGACCCCTGTCGACGACTCAACTCAGCAGCCTAGGTGACTTCGCGGAGCAAACCTATTGCGGCTTCTGTGTCATCCGCCCCTTGTCGACCGCCCCGATCGGCCGAACAGTTCTTCAGGCCCGTGTAGCCAACGGCTTCAACATGGAAGCCACTGTAACGTGCCGTGCCGACTTCGACGCTCACCTCCTCGGTACCAGCCTGCAGGTCACCGGTACTTCGTTCCTCCAGCAAGACACCCGCGTCGGTGCCTGCGCCCAGGTAGCCATTTGGGCAGGCATGCGGCACATGCACGCACGATATGGCTACAACTGGGTGTCCGTCGCCGACATTACGAGATTCGCTAGACCCCCATCGGCAAGTGAGGCCGCCTCGCTCCCCAATGCGTCCGACCGGCTATCATCGGACGCGATGGTGCGGGCGATAGCTGAGGCTGGCTATCAACCTCTTTCTCTCTTCTCTCGTTCAGACATCGGCAGCGCCATACTCCCCTACGTCGAGTCAGGCATTCCCGTCATTCTTGGCCTCGACTTGGGCGGCTCGCTCGGGCACGCCGTCACTGTCGTCGGGCGCGTGTTCGCGAAGCAGGAGAACCCCACCAACCGGGCCATCGACTACGTCCCCGCCTTCATTGTTCACGATGACCAAAGTGGCCCATATATGTGGCTCCCCGCAGACAAGGACGGCAGCACGAAGTATTCCTTCGGCGCCGACACCGTAAAACGGGATTCAACCAGCGGGCCCATTGAGTTGAACGTGCGGTGCCACGCCGTCGTAGCCATAGCCTTGATGTCTACCAGAGTCTTCTCTACGGCAGCTCGCGCCGAACACAACGCTCGGAGCCAGATCGACGACACTCTGAAGGCCTTGCCCGCCGCCCGTCGGACCTTAGCCGAGCTAGGCATGCCCGTCAACGAGTTGCTCCTGGACGAGTTGCAGGAGGCCCACCTTGCCGACAGTATCGTCTTGCGTACGTACCTGACATCTGCGGCCGGCTACCGGCGCCATATCGCCCAAGGCTCGGCAAGCGACGACCTAAAGGACGCGCTGCTCGACCTCCACCTGCCGCACTTCACTTGGATCACGGAAGTCTCCACTGTTGATTCGTACAATCATGCCTCTCCTGGGATGCGGCGCATCTACGGCCACACAGTCATGGACGCCACCTCTGCGGCGGAACGCGGAGACGGGCTATTGGTGCTCCACCTTCCCGGCCTCCTCATCACCAGCGACCCTAGCGGCCTAGGTCCACAGGAAGTCACTGCGATCAAAGACGACAAACTGTATGAGTGTCGCGAAAAGCGTCTCTAGCCCCCTAGCCTCGTCGGCAAAACCGCGTGATCGCCCATTCCCCACCGACTGTGTTCTCTAGCGGAACACTCGGCACAATCTGCGTCCCGCCTCGGCATGTCGTACCCGGCCAAGGCGCGACGGGAGTTCCAGCGGAACCACCCGGTCTCGGCATCGTCGTACTTGAGACCCGTCAAGTGGAACAAGAAGTCGTCAGCAGCGTGCGCGCAAGCAATTGCGTTCATCGTCACTACGCTTGGAGCCGCAACGTCGGGATCGTCCACATATGCGTAGCCCTGCTTGGCCGCCTCCGGCACCGCCTCGTCCTGCAACCTCGCGGGGTTGATTAGTCCATTGCACCAGAGACATCCCTGCTCGGGGGTGACCATGCGGCTGACACAGAACACACTCCCGACTGTTCCATCCTCCGCAACAGGGACCTTTGCCCCTACCTGGATCCCAGGGATCCCATACTGGTGCACGATGGCGTTGAACAACAGCCGAGCACCCATGGTGTCCGCTGCCAGGAACAGGAAGTCGCAGTCCGTGAAACGCGCGGCGACGTCGGCGTCCAGGAAGTCCCTCGCCACCGCGTCAATGCGTGCATGCCGGTTCGCACGACGAATGTTGCGGGCCGCCATCCGCACCTTAGGACTGCGTAGCCGTCGTGCGACGAACTCCGGCAACCATGATGACACGGTAGCGTCGCGGCGCCGCGCCGCGATAAGGCGCGGCAGATTCGTTTCCTCAGCCCTGTCCGGATCTGCGAGCACAAATTCCCCGACCCCCAACCGACCAAGAAGTTCAGCCAGTACCGAGCCCGCACCTCCGAGTCCCACGATTCCCACACGGGTCCGCCGCAACACTTCCTGACCGGCATCGCCGAACAGCCGGCTCTGACGATCGTACATCTCAACCGTGGTGGCCTCCAAATGCGGCCGTGGGAAGAGCAGTTGTCGTCGGTGACCGATGATCGCCGCCTGGCTTAGCGGCGCGCGCGCGCCATCCGGGAACCAAAGGTCCCCGGCAACCGCAGATCTGGCCAGCACCAGAGCACCCACAGGCATACCTCGAGCGATGTCGAGAAGAGCCGGGTACCCTCGCTCGTGGGACGACAAATCAGTCCCCGAGAACCCGACCGAATTGGTCCCGCCGTGGTTGTGGATGGCCAAGTACGCCAGTCTGCGGTCTCTCGCACGCAGGATCTTGCTCTGAATAAACTCAGCTTTCAGCATGCGGTAGCCGCGCTTCCCCGGCACGTAATCCACGCCCTCCTTGGCTAAGTGGAGCTCCCGCGCTACTAGCCTCAAGCCGCGGTCGGACTCGCAGGTTCCCGCCAGGATCACGGCACCGTGCTCGTCGCCGTCGCCAGGAAACAGGTGCCTCTGCAATTCGGCGTGCAGTCCCGCTGGAATCGTCAGTCGCCACGGCCTCACGACTGACTCCTCATCCACGCGATGACTTTCAGGAGCTTCAACGCCGCCGTGTCCCTTTCAGGATTCAGCCTGTTCGACCGGCGCGAGATCTGTATCGCCGGCTGACCTTGGAACGATGCCGTCCCGAAGCCGCTGCCCAAGCTGCCACCGTCCGACCGTGCCAAGTCCGCATTCGTGAAGTGCGGGTACACGTCAGCATACGGATACTGGAATGTGATCTGGAACCCGAACCAGACCTCCGGCTGCACGTAGGGGTATCCCATCGGGACGTCTCGGACCACCAAGAGCGCTCCTCCCGACCCGTCCTCTTGCACCTCCACGTCGCAACTCTCGAACGTGCAGCGAATGTCTTCTATGGCCTTCGCCACTGCGGGAACGATCGTGCTCACGAGTTATCGTCGTTCTCGATCGCCAGGAAGCGCTCGCCGTCGTGCACTTCGATTTCCTCGTCGTCCCCGACGAGCTTCGTCTTCCCACCGCCGAGCTCGATGCTCAGGACGAAGTCCTCCTTGATGTTCACGTCCTGTTCGATGGCTGCCTTCTTGAGGCTGGCACCCGTCTGCTTCGTGCCCTCGAGCACCACCGGCTTCTCGTTCACCATCACGTCGATCTTGACGTCGTTCTCTGTCGCCAAGAAGCGCTCGCCATCGTGCACTTCGATTTCCTCGTCGTCCCCAACGAGCTTCGTCTTCCCACCGCTGAGCTCGAGGCTCAGGACGAAGTCCTCCTTGATGTTCACGTCCTGTTCGATGGCTGCCTTCTTGAGGCTGGCACCCGTCTGCTTCGTGCCCTCAAGCACCACCGGCTTCTCGTTCACCATCACGTCGATCTTGCCGTCCACGCTCACGTACCTAACCTCTTGTTCGCTCGTCACAGGTCACCGCTTTCACAGTTCGCTCTGGATTGCTATAGTGCAATATACGACGAGTGACCAACAATTGCAAGGGTGAAATCTATGGAAACCCGCCATAACCGCTTCGACGTTTCCGCACTGCATGCAGCACTCGACTCTGAGCGCCGTTCTCGGCGCCTGGCCTGGAAGGACGTAGCGGCGGAGTCGGGTGTTAGCGCCTCCACGCTCACCCGCCTCTCGCAGGGTCGGCGGCCCGACGTCGACAGTCTCGCGGCGCTCACGACCTGGTTGGGGATGTCGGCCGACCACTTCATGCGGCGAGAGCGCGTCGAGCAGTTCGGTAGTGCGAGCCCCCTCGCGCAGATCTCGTCCATCCTCCACCGGGATCCACATCTCAATCCTGAAGGCAGTGCCGCTCTTGAGGAGTTGATAAGGGCGACCTACTCGCGCCTCAGGACCGACAGCGACGACGCGATGGACTAAATCCAATCACGGATTCCCTGTGCGCTCCAGTACACCCAATAGCGCGTCAGGGCCCCCTTGCTAGGCCGCCCAACATATGCAGGCGCCCCCAAGCGTCTCGCCTCGGCAAGTGAGGAGACCTTCCGCATCACGCATGGAGCCGAAGCCCGTCACTATCCCGGAGGAGAGAGGATAGATGGATGACTCTCTCTCAGGGAGCTGCCCCAACCTTGTGGGCACCAGAGATCCGCCGTCACCAACTACCCGTCCGGCTCATCGTGCCTAGACTTGCGGTAGCCGATGCCTGGCACCCTAAGGATCCAGATCGGGTGCTGGGAGTCGTTGCCCAGCTTGCGGCTCAGCTGCCTAATGAGTGGGCGCACGAAACCAGTGCGCCCGGAGTGGATCGCCCGCCCAAGGGGACTCGAAACCGGGACGGGAATGGACGCCTAACTGCACCAAAAGCACTATAGCGGCACCTCCCAGAGAAAAGTTCGCAGTACAGTCCCTTTTGGCCTACCACTCTTATGTCAACAATCTGGTGCGCCGCAGCGGTTCTTCCACCACTCGCGAATAGACGAACCGGACGGCCCTCATAACGGCTGATAGTCGATCGCGATCACGATTCCTGCCACAATCTCTTCCACGCGTGCGAACAACCGATCAGTCGGAGTGGCGACAGTGACCTCAACTCGCACAAGATCAACGATTACGACGCTGCTGACGAACTCATTCGGCTCGTCGACCAGCGAATAGCGGCGTGAGACCGCGAAGCCGGCGGTTCAGCGCCCCGATTACCGTGGCTGGCGTGGCGTAGCGGAGATTGAGCACGGCCCTCGAAGCCTGACCGACGAGCTTCCGCTACGTGAGTTCCTGAGCATCAGGCCTGCAAATCTCTACTCGCGACCCGAGAGCAGCTTGTCAGCCTCATCGGCCAATGCCAGCCGATCGGGGAGGCCTTGAGCGACTCCCCATGTATTGCCATCGGGCCAATAGCCTTCTGGCACGATCCAACCGCGTAGGATGCGCAGCCGGGGATCTCCCGCCTCTGTCAGCCGTCGGCCAACTTCGATGATCGCCTCGCCGAGCACAGTGTCGTTGAAGAACCAATCGTTCAACGCGTGATGCGAGGGAGACTGCCCGGCCGACAACTCGCCCGGCTGCGCCGCAACCGCTTCCTGGTAATAGCAGCGCAAGTCCTGGACGATATGTCGCAACAGGAAGGGCATCTTGTGAGACCAGGCCACTTCGTTGATCGAAGCCTCGTCGATCTCAGGCATGTCATCGATTGACGCGCTCTCTGCCACTGCCGACAACACACTCACCAACGTTTCGACACGCTCCGGCACCGTCAACTCGGGTTCCAGCTCGTCAGTCAGCGGTGCGCTGGCGCCAACCAGGGTCCGGCCGCGTGCCCGATACGTCTCCAGCCACCACGGGGCGATTCGTTGCGACTCCGCGCGTAGGCGTCCCGAGAGGCTGTCGGCGTCGGGCGCTTCGAACGACACCGGGCAGGCCCAGGTATCTGAGAACGATTCGCCGGGAGCCTCAACTGGATAGTCGACGATGCTGTGTTGATCCAGCGTTTGCAGGAGTTTGAGGGTCGCGCGCAGGACGTCTCGCTGGAAGTCGGGGTCATTGGGCACTCCCAATGGCCGTCCCAGGTAGTACGGAACCCAGAGCGCTCGCGGCGGGTTCATGTACTCGCTGTGCTCGCGGATGAGCGAGATGCTCGTCGTCGCGACGCCCTCACGCTCGATGAAATGTCCGAGCGCGCCCACGGCGCGCGTGCATGCCGGTCAAACGGGGACCAGGACTGCGGCGTCAACGCCGTCAGCTTTGAGTAGTCGGGCGACTTCGCGTGCATACGGCTCGAGTCGGTCCGGGCGTGGTATCCCTCCCATGAATGAGTAGTGCCAGTTGGCAACGCCGCCTATCTCACCAGCATCCGCCAGCTCGCGCAGACGCTCGATCGGCAGCACCACATTCAGGTCCTCGGCCAGAGCTGAGCGGTCCCAGTTTGCGCTGACGTGGGAAGAGACAATGTCGCCAAAGTCGACATCACCAGGAATGATCCGGTAGTCGACGCCTCCTGCGACAAACGGCGGATCGTGGCGGCGGTGAAGTCCGGCTGTCGTGATCAGGGCAATAGTCGATTCTTCGAGTGGCTTTGGCGTGATCCATTCCCCCCGCTCGATATGCACACGAGGCCAGCTCATCAGATTCTTGGCTTCTTGGGGATGCAGATCAGATAGGCGAACCATCGAATTCCCTTCCTTCGAGTAAGCAGCACAACGCTATCAGTAAGCATGCGTATTTCGGATGCAAGAGTCTCAAGGAGCAACTTGGAAACCGGACATTCGTCCTGTCGTGATAGGCTCACGCCACAATTTCGACGAATTGGGAAGGATCATCATGAGCGAATCGAACTACTGGACCCGACTTGCCAGACGCCGAATCTCGCGCCGTGGCATGCTGCGTGCGAGCGCTCGTGCCGGGGTCGGGGCGACCGGGTTGGCTCTGGTCGGCTGTGGCGGCGATAACGATGATGATCAACCCGCGCCGCAAGCTGCCGCGGAGGTCCAGCAGGACCAGCAACAACAGGCCATGCAGCAAGCTCAGCAACAGGCAGCACAGGTTGAGCAGCAGGAAGAAGCGCAACAGCAAGCGGCCCAGGCGCAGCAACAGGCCGAAGAGCCGCAAGCGCAACAGCAAGCTCAGCAACAAGCTCAGGCTCAGCAGCAGGCTATGGCTGCGACCGGCGGTGTGTACCGGCGCTCGAACACCTCGACGCCCAACTTCGCCAGCCTTGGCTTTGGCACCGCCGGCAACAACAACGGCTTCAACGAGGACTACAGCATCTTCGAGCGGCTGGCCCGGGTCTCACCCAGCACCGTTGAGCCGGACCCCAGCAGCTTCCCGAACCTGCATCGTGCGGTTGATCAGGACTTCACAATTGAGCCTGTCCTGGCCAATGGCTGGGAGACACCCGACAACCTCACCTGGATTTTCGAAGTGCGCACCGATCCGGTCTGGCACACCGGCCGAGCATTCGACATTGAAGACATCCACTACATGTTCGAGTCGATCCGCGACCCCAATGTCGCCGGCGGCGGCGCACCGGTTTCGAGGATGACGGCCAACCTTGGCCTCGGCGAAGCCACCGATGCCACGACCTACCGCCTCGCGTTGACCCGACCGACGGGCTACATCGAGACCCTGATCGAACAGGCCAACATCGTCGACCGCGAAACCTATGACCGTCGCGAAGACGAGGCCCTCGTGATCGGCACCGGGCCGTACACGTTCGAAAACTACGACCCCAACCGCGGCTGGGATCAGTTGCCGCATCCACAGTTTGCATCGAACAACAATCACCCTGTCTACTCAGGCGGCGGACCGCAGTTCGAGAAGATCCAGCACACGATCTTCGCAGACACCGGCGCCATGGGTCTGGCGTTCGAGGCCGGTGAATTGGATTCGCATCAGGGCGTCCCCATCGGTCTGCCCGAGATCGAGGAGCGTCTACTCGAGGACGACCGGTTCAATGCCTACACCGGATGGGGCGTCGGCGGACGCGTGCTGCGCTTCCGCGCCGATGCGGAACCCTTCCGAAACAAGCTCGCCCGACAGGCCGTGCTGATGCTGGTCGATGCTGAGCGCATTCGCCGAGACTTTGGCGGAACGTTCGATATCGCCGGCCGGCTCCCCTGGCAGCCTGGTTCCGTGGCGTTCGTTCCGGAACTCGACCCACACCCGATGAGCGTCGATCCAGACGCA
Organism: Chloroflexi bacterium bin125; assembly: GCA_002239025.1. GTDB lineage: Bacteria > Chloroflexota > Dehalococcoidia > Bin125 > Bin125 > Bin125. The sequence goes on from MPNM01000030.1 coordinate 23,470, forward strand.
GCCCGCACGAAGGCTGGTCAGCTGCTCGATGCAGCTGGATTCACAGGCGGCGAAGTGCTCAAGATCGACACACTGGCTGAACGACTCGACGCGCCCGCGCTGGCGCAGATCATCCAGCAAGAGGTCGGCCACTTCGGAATCGAGACCGAGATCTCCCCACGCGAGTACACAGAAATCGTCACCCTGTTGACCACCGGCACGTTCGAGCACCTGGTGCTGGGAACTGGCGCGTGGATTCGCCCAGGGTCACCTGCGTACACAGTGCTCTACTCAGACGAGTACACGGGCCGCTTCAGTGCGCCGCACGACGATAATGTGCCGCTCGAGCAGCGACCGGGAATCAGCGACGAGCCTGAGTGGCTGGATATGATCCAGCAGGCAATCGACGGCACTTGGACAGATTGGGAAGCCTGGAACGAAAAGCTTCTCGACGTGGCCTGGGGACACGCCCTGTTCCGCCAATACCGGGTCAACTTCGAGAGCAAGGATGTGGGCCAGCAGTACACGCCCGACGCCAATTCCTGGCCATACGCTCCGGGCACGCACTTCGCGAGCTAGCAAACGTTACACGCGTCGTCGCCTCACCGGATCAAGCCGTTCCGACAACACATCGCTGAGGAAGTTCAGCGCGGCCATCAGTAACGCCAGAATCAGCGTTGGGGCCACGACGTAGTGCGGTGCGTTGCGCATGAACCGGCTGCCGTCCAGCAGCAATTGGCCTAGCGTCGGGTCGGGCGGTCGCGCTCCCAGGCCGAGGAAGTTCAGCGCCGCCATCGTCAGTACAGAGGCGACGACAGCGATCGGCAACTGGACGGTGAACGCTCCAAACGTGTTGACCGCCACGTGACGAACCAGCACCCTGCCGCCACTGCAGCCGATTGTGCGCGCGGCCAGCACATAGTCACGCTCCCGCTCCCGCAGCACCCCGGCTCTGGCCAGCCGAGCCGATACCGGAATATTGAACACGGCGATCGCGACAGCCAGCGGAAACAGGTCGCCGCCAAAGTCGATGTCTCGCAAGATCGTGATCATCACAATCGCCAACAGGATGCCAGGAAATGCCAGCAGCGTGTCGATCGCTCGCATCAAGACCGTGTCGGTACGAGCTCCTCTCCAGCCGGAGATGTAACCGATTGCGATACCCACCAACCAGCCGACAATCACAGCCCCTAGTCCGTTGAAAATCGTTCGCCCGAGCCCGATCGAGTTTCGAGCCAAGAGATCCCGTGACAGGTGATCGGTACCCAACGGCGCATCCCAGGAGATGCCTTGATTCTTGGGCCCATCACCGATCAGGTTGGGGTCGGTCGAGTCGAAGACAGGCAGCACGTACGCGAAGCCGATTAGCACCACGAGCAACAGGAGCGCAATGAAGCCGCGCGGTTCGGCCGCCACGCCTTTGAGCTCGCTCGCAAACGCAGACCACCAGCGGCGATCTCGGGCTCGCAGGGGAACAGCAATCACATCTCCCGTTGACATTGCTAAGTTTCCGCTCCGACGCCCATTCTGATGCGCGGGTCAAGCGTCGCGTACAGCAGGTCAACGAGCAGATTCACTCCCACGAAAATCAGAACCAACATCAACGTGACAATCTGCATCACGTTGTAATCGCGATCGCGCACAGCCACGACCAGCGCACGGCCGACGCCCGGCCAGGTAAACACAGTTTCAATCACGAGAGTGCCACCCAAAATGGTCGCGAGCTGCAGGCCCATAATCGTGATGACCGGAATCAAACTAGGCCGCAGCGCATGTCTGAGGACCACGACACGCTCACGCAGGCCCTTTGCTCGGGCTGTTCGGATGTAATCCTCGGTCAGCGTGTCCAACAGCGACTGACGAGTGAAGCGAGATACTCCGGCCGCGACGATTCCCCCGAGCGCGAATCCGGGCAGAAGCAAGTGCTCCAGCGATCCGATGGGATCGTCGATGAATGCCACCCGTCCTGCCGCCGGTAGCCACTCCAACCAGATCGCGAACACAAGCAGATACACGAGACCGGCGATGAACGACGGTACGCCAATGTTCCAGCCGGTCCACAGACTGGCAAAGTAGTCCCAGAAGCCGCCTCGATTGATCGCTGCCGCAATGCCCAGCAGCGTTCCCAACCCGAATCCAACCACACTGGCAAAGATCGCCAATTCCAGTGTGGCCGGAAACGCGCTAGCGAGAATGTCAGACGCATCTACGCCCTTGGTCGATGTGCCAAAGTCACCTTCGAACACTCCTCCAACCCAGTTGAAGTACTGCTCGTACCAGGGGTCATTCAGTCCCAACTGCTCGCGGTACTGCAGGTAGGCCTCCGTTGTCGCCGTCTCACCGACTGCCGCTGCCGCAGGATCACCTGGAATCAACCGAACAGACACGAAGACAAGGATCGATGCCAGGACCAGCACCGGCGCCATCTGCGTCAACAGCCGATTCAACACGTAGGTCATCGCACCACTCAAGTGCGCGCCTTCAGGTCTGCCACGTCGTCAACCGTCGTGGCGAGAGGGGCGCCAGTGCACGAGTTTATTCCAAATCCCTGTTTCACCATTGGCATTGGGGAGCGAGCTGAATCTCGGCAAACGCACTTGACCGACAACAATCCATCTGGCAGCGGGACGATCAACAGGAAAGTCTGCCCGTTGGATCGCACAGTCCGTTCGCGACGATGCTGACGCTTCGAGTGCAAATCTCCGAAGACATGTCGCAGGGCTGGAAAGTGGCGCAAGCGCTG
>MPNM01000031.1 GCA_002239025.1 Chloroflexi bacterium bin125
TGTTGTGGAAACTGCGGTCAGCTTCGGACTGAGCAGTAGTCGGTCACTCCGATGCAACAAGTCCCGCCAGGCGGTCGCTATCCACGGCACTAAGCCGTGGCACTCAAGTCGATAGATCCCTCTGAGTTGCCAATATCGGCTTCTGCTTGTTCCGCACCCAGCATGTAAGCAAGTATGAGAGCAAAGGCGGCGACAGCGAAGAACGAGCGAAGTGATCGATGTAGAAGCATAGTGTCGCTATCTAGGAAGTGGGAGATCACGAATCGAGGCGATTAGAGATGCATAGCGCCTCAATAGGTCGAGAGATCCTTGCACCTCATAGTGTCCCCATCCGTAATCGACAAAGGGCCCTGTGTGCTCGCCGGTGTGTGGATTCATACCGAGATGCGTATTGCTCAACTGATCCAAGTATGTGAAGTAAGTGTCGCCTTTCAGGTTCTGTGATGCCCTGATCGCTCGCAATCGCATGCCGATTGGGATATGGACGACGATCGATGTAGGGCCGGTGCGATCGGTTAGCCGGTACGTGTGGCCGCCAACTGCTCCGCCGCCCTGCAAGAGCCTGATTCCATCTGGTCCGACGACCTGACCGCCCAGCCTTCTCCATTCCAGCAGTGCAGGGTTGTTGCTCATGCCTTCGAGCGGTTGCATGCTGCTGAGGGCCGCGTGTTCGCACACGGCATCCTGGTGCGAAAGCCTGATGCGGAACAGCTTGCGCGCCGGCGAGGGTGGATCGGGCAGGACTGCGGTCACGTAGTAGGAGTAGAAGCAGTCTCCGTAGGGGAACCAGTTGAAGTAGTCTTATGGCTCAACGCTGTCAAGCAGCGAAGCATGGCTCGCGACATCGCTGCCTTGTGCGTTGAGGAGCAACGCGTCCGCGGAGGCAATCTCGACGAAATTCGTGGCTCCGCTTGTGAGGTCATCGGCATCTGTCAGGAAGACGAACGAGCCCACCGCAGTCGCTCCACCGTCCGTGTCCATTTCGTCGTGGGACAAGGGAACGAGGTAGGAGGACAGTTTCGGCGTCAGGCCGGCGACAGCGTCAGCTACGTCGGACGCCGGACTAGGCCCACTGGCGTTCACTACTGCCAGTTGGAATCGGTAGCGTGCGTCCTCGGTGAGGTCCGAGACGGTGTGGCTCTTTGATGTGGGATCGGCTCCCGATATCGCGGTCCAGACACTCCATTGGCTGTTTCCGCTCCGAATGCGGTAATCCCAGCGTGTCGTGCTGGCCGGCCCCCCGCTCCAAGTGAGCTTGACCGAGCCCGAGGCCGCCGTGTGCACTCTCAGCGTCGGCGCGCCCGGCTGCGGCTGCGCGCCTGCCGCCGGAGAGGCGACGGACCAGTCACCCGCACCGACGCTGTTGCGCGCCCGTAGACGATAGCGGTAGCGCCGGTCCGCGCTGAGTTCTTCGTGCAGGTAGAGCACCGCATCCGCGCCGAGCGATTGATCGACCGCAGTCCAATCCTCGGGCCAGACCGATGCGTTCCAGGCGATCGACTGGTATTGGAGTTCATAGCCTGTCAGCGGCGGCTCCGCGCTGACTGTGGACCAGGACACCCGCAGCGCCCGGCTCCGGGAAGCTGACTGCAGCGTGGCCGGCGCCGGCGGTGGCGAGGCCGCTGGCACTGGCGAGGCCGCTGGCACTGGCGCGGCCTGTGCGATCGGCGAGGAATTGCGGCCCTGCCCGCAACCGTTGACTGAGGCGACGACCACGCCGACGGTGACGCCGTTGTCGAGCCCCGTGATCGTGGTCGTCGTACCGCTGATCAACCGGTTGCCGCCCGGCGCCCAAGAGCGCCAGGTCGCGGCGTCATCGGTTGTGTAGCGCACGTGGTAGCCCGTGATCGCCCGACCACCCGTGTAAACGGGCGCGGTCCAGGAGACCTCAAGCTGTGCGTCGCGCGGCTCCAGCGACGGCGGCCAGGGCGGGTCGGGCCGGCCATCGTTGGGCGAGGTGCCCCGTGATTCGGTCGTCGACCAGCGCCCCGCGCCGCTAGAGTTCAGCGCTCGTACCCGCACCTCGTAGGTCGTGTCGAAGCGCAGGCCGCTGATCACGGCCGGTTGCGAAAGTCTCGTGTGGACGGCGTCGATCCAGCCTTGCGCGCCCGAAATGCGATGGTGCACGTCGTAGCCGGTCAGCGGCGAGCCGCCATTCTCGCTCGGCTCGTACCAGTAAACCCGCAGTCCCTGGTGCAGACCTGTGGTCGTGTGGATGTTCGCCCGTGTTGGTGTGCCGACCTGGGCGTCGGCGCTGGACAGCGCCCACCAGAACCCGGCAGCCAGAGCGAGCAGAATGGCGCACCGGTGAGGCACTGGTAACGGTTTTGCACGCACACCGATCTCCTCCCGCCCCCCACACAATCACTTCGTTGGGCCTGGTCGCCATTATCCCACTTTGTTGACTCTGGGATGGTGCATGTCGATAGAAGCTCTCGTGTACTTGTCATGCAAGTGGGAATCAGGTTTCTGACGAACAGTCTGATTGAGCAGGTGAGAGTGGCAAAGCGGGTAATCAAGGGCGGAGCCTTTGTGGCCCCCACCAATCACGAGTTGGCGGAAGGTCCTGCCCACCGATTCGGTGGCTCCGCCCAGCGGAACAGTCGAACGGCCCGCCTAGCGGTTTCAGGCACCAACAGGTTGAGACGCGGGAGCCTCCAATCAGCCTGTTCGCTGACCGCCGATGGGGAGATCAATTGCCCGATTGCGCATGATCTCTTCTCCGGCAAATCAAAGCACTCAGTCGCGATTAGCCCTGCGATTCCTCCCCAATAGGAATCGCTCGACCGGCGGCGAGCCTTCAATGACATGGCGCTAGCGCTCACGAACGGGTGAGCGCGTTGCACCGACTGCCCCTCGATTGCGCTCACCGGGTCTCACAGGATTGAAGCGTTGGACTATCGCGGGACAATCCTCTCAGCGGAGGGAATGAGGTCCCTAGCGGACTAGTGCGACGCTGATCTCACTCTTGGCTCCAGCTTGAGACACTCCCTGTTCGACGCCGACGGTTCGGCCATCGTGGCCCATTCCGACCTAGACCGTAACGGCGGCGATCACCTGACCGGTGGAACGACGAGCCCAATGATATGGAGCTAGGCCCTCCAGATTGCCGGCGACGGGAACACTAGGTCGATGGCTCCTGCGGACTTAGCGGTGGCGACCAGGCTGAAGCTCTGAGAGGTGTGCGGATGCGCAGGTAAGTCTGCGCGGTATGGTCCGAAGCCATACACCGCTCGAAGAGCTTGCCCGCCAGAGCAGAGTGCAGATGAACTGCGCGCCGAGCTTAGCCTCTCCTCTCCCAAGCCGGATGCATCAGCCGCGCTCTCCACAATTGGACGGTTGTGGGTGATTAGGGCGATGGCTCCCGTCTGTAACACAGGCGACAAGCAGCGCCACGAGCGAAGCCCCGGGTACTTGGGCTCCTCGTCTGCCTCCTTAGAGGCATGGGCGACGCGGGCGGACCGGGCCTAGAGCCGAGCCTCGTTCCCATGCACGCAATACGCCTGAATCACTCTGCCACTCATATGGATAGTCACGATAAGCAATGCGGCCACGGGCGAAAATCCAGCGATCTTCGTGGTCTAAGTGTAATGGTCCGGTCATCTGTCGTATAAGTCGGTGTGCAAGTTAGGACTGGTCATTCGCACAAGATTGCCGCGATTGGATCTGACGCAGCGGGTGTCGAGCCGGGCAAACGACGCGCCACGGGTGGCTAAAGCCCGCGCCGAGCCGCCTCTGAAACAGAGCGCAAGATGAAAGCCAAGCTGAACCGGCTCCAGATCCGCGACTTGGTGGTGTTTGTCGTGGTGGCCGGGATTGTGGCGGTCTCGGCGGTCTTCGCCGCCCGCGAGGCGGGCTTGGGCGATGGGGCGGTGGCAGAGAGCGAGCCGCTGACCCTGACGCTGGCGGCCGACGAGCGGATCTGCGAGACGGAGAGTGCGTTCGAGTACTGGGGCGTTCGCCTACGCACCGACGCAGACGACAACGAGGTGCTAGAGCGGCACTCAAGCGGTTGGGTGGGCGTGGCCACGGCGTCAGTGCGCTGGCGGGTGTCGGGCGGAGTCGAGCCCTATCGCCTGGTCGTGGACGGCGAAGCTTACAGGGGTCAGCGGGGCTGGGGGAAGGTGAGTTGCGCGGACGCCTCGGTGGAGAGGCGCTGGGGCACCTACGACCAGAAGCCGGAGCGTTACTTCGCGGTCGACCCGCAGGTCGACTCGGGCTGGAAGACGGTTCGGGCGGTGGTCACCGACGCCAACGGCCAGACGGCGGAGGCGACCGCGAAAGTGTACGTGCTTTTGTCTACAGGCGACTGGCGCCACGTGTTCAAAGGAGGTGAAACCTATCGGATCTTTGGGCGCCTGATGACTGTGCCGGAGGGGGTCAATCTCCGGATTGGCGAACACAGCGATGAGGAAATAGGACCGGACACGCAGAGTTTCTGGATCGAGGGTACAGAGGCCACCATCTTTCTGAACGACGACACCTACGAGGAGGTGGGCCGCTGGCTGCCGGATGAGGGCGCGCGGGGCGCGGCCGAGGGCGTCGACCTGGGCGTCAAGCTGGACGAACTGGCTGAGTCGATTGGGCGGTTGCCGGATTTGCGCGGTCAATGAGACCAGTTCTGGCGGTAGTCGCTATCGGGGTGGCGTTGGCCGCGGCCGTCCTCGGCCTCGACCTACCTGGGGCGAGCGGCGCCCGTATTCCGGTGGATATCTCGGAGCGCTTGGACATCTCGCCGAGCGCGGTGTCCGCACCCGCTCGAGCTAGGAGTGCGAGATGACAGCGAAGCTGAACCGACTGCGGATGCTCGACCTGGCGCTGTTTGTCTTGGTATTGGGCGGGGTTGCCGTGAACACAGCTTGTGCTGCCCAAGAGAACGGATTGGACGGCGAGCGTGCGGGAGCGCGGGCCGAATCGAGCGAAGGCGAGCAGGTTCGCTCTCAACCAAATCAGGATCAGGCCGCGAAGCTGCTGACACTGACCTTGTCCGGACCGAGCCGCTGCACCACGACCCGCGGTCAGTCTTACGGCAACGACGAGGCGATCTACGACGACGAGGGCAACTACTTGCGGAGTGAACGCAAGTTTGTTGGCCACTACGAGGTGAGACAGTTCGCGGTCTCGTGGACGGTGAGTGGCGGCGCTGCGCCGTATGCGCTGACCATCGATGGAGCTTCGGAGGACGAATCCGGATCGTTTGCCGGCGCGAGCGGGCAAGGCATGGTCTATTGCGCCGACACGGCAGCAGAATCGTTCATCGACGAGTTCGGTGATCGGGCGTTTCGCGCCGACCCGATGGTCGACTCAGGCTGGAAGGCCGTTCGCGCGGTCGTGACCGACGCGAGCGGCCGCACGGCGGAGGCGATGATCAAGGTGTATGTGATCCTCTCGACTGCCAGCAGCGGAACGCCCCTCTCGGGAGGCGAAACGTATCGGATACGCGGCCACTTGTTCACGATTCCAGACGGGGTTCGCGGCCGGGTAGGCGGATACGAAGAAGTGGCGTGCGAGGGCACCCCCTGTGAAGACAGTTTCAACATCAATCTCGAAGGCGACGACTTTACCGCGGCCATGTATTTCGGCGCTCGCTCAGGGCGTGAGTACCAGACCGACGGCCGCTACTTCCAACTGAAGGACGGCGTCAGAGGCGCAACCGAGGCGGAAACCCGCCGGCGAGAGATCAACCGATTGTTGGACGAACTATCCAATTCGGCTGGCGTCGCTCCCACCGCGGAAGGGGATCGGTAGGGTGCGAGTCCGGCGGCTGCCGACCTTGATACCCCGATGCGCTACTGGGACTGCCAGGTGAAGACCGCCACATGACGCTCCGCTTGCGCCAAACGACGCTGCTCTTGATTGCACCGGTCATCCTGGCAGCGACGCTGGCGGGCTGCGCGCGAACCGAAATGGACATGGCATCTCGACCGAGCGATCCTGAGCAGGATAGGACTCCGTCAGAAGTCGAGGTTGAAGGCGAGGATTCAAGCGAGCCACGGACGCCAACCCCGAGCGGCTCATTGACCGCCGCATCCGAACCGGCTCCGGCGGCGACCCAGAGCGATTCGCTCACACTCACGTTGACGGCGGCCGCGGCCTGCGAGACCGAGGCCGGCCGAGGCGGGTTCTGGGAGCGGGTGCGGATCGATGCGGACGGCAACCGCACCTACGAGCACGTCGCGCTTGGCCTGTACGGCGTCGCCGAAACGCCCGTGCAATGGTCGGTGACGGGCGGAACCGCTCCCTTCACGCTGGTAATCGACGGCGAAGCGCGCGATGCGAGGCACGAATACAAGGGCAGGCGAGGAACCGCCTCGGTGAGCTGCGCCTTGGAGACGGGCGACGTGTACTTCGGTCCCGACACGCCGGGGCGCGAGGTCCGCCGCTATCGGGGCGCGGCCGTGGTGGACTCCGGCCTGAAGACGATTCGGGCGGTGGTCACCGACGGCGAGGGGCGGACGGCAGAAACCTCGATAGATGTGTACGTGATTCGAACCGATCCGGAGATCCTGCGCCGTGGTCAGACCTATCGCGTCTGGGGTGATCTCCTGGTGACCGCACCTAGCTCGTACGATGTCGCTCTTGGGAGCCCATTAGAGATCGAGTGTGAAGAGAGAGACGATCCTGATCCCTACTACTGCGAACCTTCATTTGGGCTCGACCTGCTTCCTGATGGGCATCATGGTGATTGGACGACTGCAGTCGCATCCATCAATCTCTATGTCCTCGATGGAACGGAGGAGTCGCGCTGGCGCAAGCTGAATGAGGGCACCTGGATAGAGATCACAGCAGCGGTGCTGGCTGCTTCGGACGAAGACGATCCCGTCCTCGCGGCGCTGGATGAGATAGCAAACTCCGTCGGTGATCCCCCACGAACTCGCTAGGAGAACTGCATGCGAACGATCGTCGTCGCAGTCCAGAGCCCGCTCAGGCGCTCGTCGCCGGCTTCGCAAACCCACGCCGAACCGCCTCGAAGAAGGAGAGCGAGATGACTGCAAAGCTGAGCCGAATCAGGCTGCGCTACCTGGCGTTGTTCGTCGTGGTGGCGGGGGCGGCCGCCGTGACGACCGTTTGCAGCGCCCAGGAAATCGGGGTGGAAGGCGAGGGTGCGGGAGCGCGGACCGAATCGAGTGAAGGCGAGCAGGTTCGCTCTCAGCCAGATCAGGATCAGGCCGCCGAGCCGATGACCTTGACTCTGACGGGGCCGAGTCATTGTCAGACCAAGCGGGGTCAGTCCTACGGCATCGATGAGGCGGTCTACGACAACGATGGCAACTACGTCCGCCACGAACGCAAGTTTACTGCCCATCGCGGCGTGAAGGAGTTCCCGATTTCCTGGACGGTCAGCGGCGGGACCGCCCCTTACACGCTGGCTATTGACGGAGCCTCGGAGGATCGAGCGGGAAAGTTCACGGGCGCAAGCGGTCAGGGCATGGTGTTCTGCACGAACACCACTGTGGAGTCGTTTGTTGACTATGCGGGTAATCGAGGGCTTAGAGCCGACCCCTTGCTCGACTCTGGCATCAAGACTGTCCGTGCCGTAGTGACCGATGCGAACGGGCGAACCACCGAGGCTTCGATCGAGGTGTATGTGATTCTTCGCGTAGATGGCACATTAGACGCATACGGCAACGACCAGGTACTGCGACGCGGCCAGACGTACCGAGTGGCCGGTCACCTGATCACCGCCCCGGCCACGCATGACATATACATCGCGGGAACCGCTGAGCGCGAGTGCCCTGAATCCCTGGCCCAGGGCGAGCGCTGCGAAGAGGAGTGGGGCTTCGGAATCGTCGGACTGGATGCTGGAGTGAATCTCTACCGAAGCGATTTTGCCGAAGCGAATCGGTGGTCTGAGTCCGACGGAGCGGTTGGCGCGGACGACTCAAGTGCCGCCTTAGTTGACAGCCTGCTGGATGAGCTCGTCGATTCCGTGGGCGTACAACCAGGCAGCAATGGAGGTACGCCTTGAGATTGATCGTTGCTTCAATCGCCACTGGCCCGGCAGGCGTTCTGACTCCCGCACATCCAATGCCCGGTCAGTCTCGTTCGAAGGGTCCCTGGCGCCGTTGACTGCCCTTTCCCTTAGGTTGCCTGCTCCAAAGACGGGCTGCAAGGGTCTATCTGGGGCGGAGACAGAGGCCTGGTTCGATTTGGAACATGAACAGACATTACATCATTGTTCACACACATATGCACAATTTGAAGCGCACATCTGTGGCACAATGCCGCCACGGTCGCAGGTCCGATGCTCCAAACGGGCGGTGCGGCGTGCAAAAAGTGAGTGGATGGGAGTTGGTGATCTGCGCACGATTGCGGTGAATGCGCCTAGAGCCGGCCTTGAGCCGCACGAGTGGCGCGTCGCGGGTGGCTGAAGCACGCGCCGAACGGCCTCGGTTACGGAGTGCGAGTTGAAAGCGAAGCTGAACGGATACGAAATGCGCGACCTGGCGCTGTTCGTGGTGGTGGCGGCGCTTGTGGCCGTGGTGGGAGTGGTAGCGGGCCGCGAGGTGGGTCTGGGCGAGCGGGCGGCCGTGGCGGAAAGCGAGCCGCTGACGCTGAAGCTGACGGCCACAGAGCAGATCTGCGAGACCGGGCGAGGGTATCAAGAAAGCCTCGTGTATTCGGAACTCGATTCGGGAGGCAACCGTAGCCAGCGAGAGGAGGTCTTCGGCTGGACCGGGATCCCCAGCGTCCCGGTCGCCTGGAACGTGAGCGGCGGAGAAGCTCCCTACAGTCTGGTGATCGACAACGAATCGGCCTATCGGGATGATCGTAATGCCGGCGCCTCAGGCACGGCGACAGTGGGTTGCGCCGACACCTCGGTCGGCACCTCGTTCCTCTTCGATGAGCGGCTCTACGCGGTCGATCCGGGCTGGAAGACGGTTCGAGGGGTGGTCACCGACGCCAATGGCCAGACGGCGGAGGCGACGGCGACGGTGTATGTGCTGCTCGACTTGGGCGGTGGCACAACCGGCGACATTCTTCGGCGCGGCGAAACCTATCGGGTCCTTGGCTTCCTGATGACTGCTCCTGAAAGCTTTGATGTCCGGGTCGGAGGAATGGCCGAGCGAGAGTGCGCAGAGAATGATCCGGATCCGAGATGTGGCGATACTGTCCACGGCTTTTCGTTGATCGGCACGGACGCCGGCATCTCTCACTATCAGAATGACGGAGGGCTGCACAAGCGTCGTCCCGATGTCTCCAACCTCAGTGGCGCAAGCGTTGACCCGATCGCAGCCGCGATTGACTCTATGGTTGATTCGCTTGGAAAGCTACCGCGTGGCGACAGAGGTTCGGAGTGAAGGTCCTCGCTCTGGCGGCCGTGACAGCGCTGCTCGGCGCGCTTTCAGCCGGCTGCGGATCGGTTGGCGAGCAACTCAGCCTCCGTCTTAGCGTGGACCGCCAAATCTGTGAAACGGAGCGCGCCCGAAGTGTGTCGGGCGGCGAGTCGTACCGGGACGAGGATGGGAACTGGGTGGAGCGCACGACGATATTCGGTTGGACTGGCATCTCCACGGTGCGGGTGCAATGGCAGGCCAGCGGAGGACAGCAACCGTACTCGCTCGTGATCGATAGCATCCCGCCTTACAAGGGCCGAACCTCTTCCGGATCGTCGGGTGCGCGCATGATTGGATGCGCAGACAACTCCGTCGGTATTGCGCACGAGTACGACCTTTTGAGGATTGAAGAACCGCTCTACCGCGCCGACCCGCAGGTCGACTCGGGCTGGAAGACGATTCGAGCGGTGGTCACCGACGCCAATGGGCAGACCGCGGAGGCCACAACGAGGGTGTACGTGATCCTCAACACGGGAGACTGGCGGCATGTGTTCAGAGGAGGCGAGACCCATCGGGTGTTCGGACGCCTGATGACCGTTCCGGATAGGGTCAATTTCCGGATTGGCGAATACAGCAGTGAGTCAAGAGGCCCGGACACGCAGAGTTTCTGGATCGAAGGTACGGAGGCCACCATCTTCCTGAATGCCGACACCTACGAGGAGGTAGGCCGCTGGCTGCCGGAGGAGGGGGCGCAGGGCGCGGCCGAGGGCGTCGACCTGGGCGCCAAGCTGGACGAACTGGCGGACTCAATTGGACGGTTGCCGGACTTGCGCGGTCAATGAGACCCGTTCTGGCGGCGGTCGCTATCGGAGTGGCGTTGGCTGCGGCCTGGCTCGGCGTGGATGCAGAGATTGCCTATCGCTCTGACCCTGAGCGAGATAATGCATCCAGCCAGGTGGAACTCCCCACGGGATCAGGCTGAAGAAACTGCCCATTGAGTCTTGTCGCGAGCGTTGTAGGCACAGGGTGGTGGGGAAATCGGAGCACATGAGGGAAACGGTTGGCGCATCGCTCAAGCGAGATGGAGATTCTGCGGCGGTTCGGGGAACAATTCCAACTGCTTGAGGGAGTTGTGGAAGTTGATCTGGTCCAGAATCTGCCCGTGGTGTGCGGTGGACGGTCTGGCCGAGTACTCGCACTGTTTCTCGACGAACTCAACGACCTGCGCTTCCGGCCCAGCGATTCCCTGTTTCGCCGCTGCCAAACCACGAGCTACATCCTCCGAGTAACTGGTAAGCAGCGGATGGTTCTGCGGGTCAGGTTCGTGCCTGCGATTGGCGCTGGCCAGGCAGGCGGCAGCGCAGAGAATGGATTCGATCACGGTTGTGGCCTGTCGTTCCGGCTTGGTGTTGGGCCGCTCTCGCCCGCCACCTGCAAATGCATCGACCGCATTTGCGTCCGTCTCCTCACCGGACACCAACCGGCGATAGAGCGGGGCGTTGAGCGTTCGCAAAACGAGCAACACCGAGAGCGTCTCGGCATAGATCCCTTCATCCTCGGGAATAGACGCCAGCACGACCGCGAGCCGCTGAACCGTTTGTTGGATCTCCCGCAAACTGAGCTGCGGCCGATCAAGAATCACCGGGAGGACCTCCGTGTGAAAGTCAGGCGCGCTGCCGCCGAACCATCCTCGTTTCGTGGCAGCGATGTTGTCTCGAATGCCGGATGAGGCGAGGGCGGTTCTGATGAACATCTCCCGATTCGGACTGGGAAGCCGGTAATCGATGTCGAAGAACCGACCCAGGTAGTCGTTCGCATCAAAGCCCTCGCCATAGATCGCTTTGACGGACTGCGACAGCTGCTCACGATTGAGACAGAGCACGAAGAGCACGTGATCGACGTTGAACAGGTGCTTGGCGAGTTCCAGCAACTCGATCGCGTACGTGGGCCGGCAGCGATCAAGCTCGTCGATCATCACGACGAGCGGACGACCATCAGTCGCAGCGGCGACCTGGGCGGCGGCTTCGGCCAGACTCCGACGGAACTCTTCGTGCGCGCGCGCGGTCTCGCAGTAGTGCTCCGATTCTCGACTAAGAGCCGAGCGGTACCCGGGCGAGAGCTCACTGGCGATCTGGCTGCCGACGCCAGGAATCGCCGAGGCGGCGACTCGGGCGGTTGGCAGGCCTGCCGCACGGGCAACGCGAGCGGCCGACTGCTTAAACCGGTGCACCGCCGTTCGGTCTTGCAGATCGGTCATTGCCGTCAGCGCCTCCGTGAGTTCTGACGACAAGGCAAGGAACGGCTCACGGACGAAGTCGGTCCGCCAGGCGTTGAAGTCGGTGACGCGAAATCCTTCCAGCCGCAGGTACTGCGCCCACATGCGCAAGAACGTGGTCTTGCCCATGCCCCAGCCGGCATCGACCGCGATCACGCCGGGACCGCTCAGTGCGGCCAGGACCCGGCTCAAGGTCCGGATCGGTTCCTCCCGATCGAGCAGGTCGTGCGCGAATGGCGAATCATCGGGAATCATGATGTCCTCCGGCTGCAGTCGAGCTTTCATTCCTCGTCCTCTCTCTGCGATGTGGGCCTAGCCGGTCGCAATGTTGCACTGGAGCTATCGGGCCGCAAGCTGTATCAGCACACTCGAGGCATTCGCCGTTCCAGTTGGCGCAAGACCAAACGGCTGCTGCCGGCGTGACGCACGCGCCTCCAGGAAAGACGGGTGGTCGGCGTTAGCCATACCGGCCTCACGCAGACGATTGCCGTCCTGAATCGGCGGAGCCGGCGATGCCGTTGAAGAGACCGCCAAAGCCGGCTGTGCCCGCCGACAACTGGTGCGCCAGTTCACGGCCGGACGCCGGGTCGAGCAGGAGCTGCGATCAGGTCTCTGCATCGACGAGCCAGAGCGACCCGGCCGTACCGGCTTGTGGCGGAGGTGCCGATTCTCCGGCAGCACAGGAATCGCCATCGCAGTTCGACGAGTACGAACGGTTCAGTCATGAGGGTCCCGCCGTTGATCCGTTCTCCGTGCCGCTTAGTGACCTTGATTCATTGGTGCAGCAGATCGTCAAGATCGAACAGCCTATTCATGTTGCGATCGTCTTCGAGCGGATCGATACTGCGCTTGGTACTCCGCGGCTTGAGTCCAATGTCCGTATGCGTTTGACCTCGGCGACTCAAGAGTTGGTTCACGGCGGGGCCGTAGCTCTCGATTCGGCCCGATTCCTAAGAATCGCATGCGATGACGCGCTGGTGCGGCCGCGATGCGACGGCCACAGGAAGATTGCTTGAGTCTCAGATAGCGAACTGGAATCAGGGTTGCTGACTGTCGCTCGGGCGACCTTCGGTGCAGAGCCTGATGACTTGGTGCGCATGACGGCTCGCCAGTTCGGTTACGGCCACGCGGGCCCGAACATCGCCGCGCGCCTGGAACAGCGGATCGAGAGCCTGGTGGAGATTGGCCGACTCTCAGAGCAGACTCGAACGATGGTGGTTTCTCACGACAACGATCGGTCAATGGTCTAGGCTCTCCAATCTGACTAACATCCGTTTGCACTAGATGCACTGACTACACACCTGCGAGACGGCTGATGGCGGGGGGCATGCTTACTCCGTCCCCATGCTGCCCCCTTCGACATCCTCAGGGAAGGTCTCGTCTGCACCAGCTGCCTCCATCGATTCGCCGCTCTCGCCGCCGCTTCCGCCGTGTACGGAGGAGCGCAACTCGAAGGTGAAGTAGTCGGACCAGTACCAGCGACCGGTCACCACCCGCGAGGGGTCCTGGTAGAAGAAGTGGTTCTTCGCAATGGCATTGTCCGACAAGCGCTCTGAGCCCGTGGGCGTGAAGCGCACATCAATGAAGGGCCGGCTGCCTGATGTGGTATTGAGGCTGACGGAGATGCGCCCGAGGTTGCGGCGGACCTCGTCCACCTGCTGGTAGACGGCGCTGCTGTTGAGCCAGCGACCGGCCGTCATACCGGCCGGGGTCACAAACCGCTGGTCGGGCAGATACTGTGCGCCCCCTTGCGGACGGAAGCCGAACTCCACTCGCCCATTACTGAGCAATCGCGCCTCCACTCGGGCCGTCACCACGATTGCGGGTACCTCGACCCGAATAACCGCCCAGTCGGACCACACGCGGCTGTTACCGGCGCGCGCGCTGAAGGTGAAACTCGCTCCGTACGCTAGATTGGTCATCGTCCGGCTGGTGGTCCGGATCAGGACCTCAGCACAGGTGAAACACTCCTTGATCTGGTAACGGTCCGCGCCCGGAACCGAGTTCCAGCTAACCGTGACGGTGTGAGTGTTGGCGGCGCTGCGATGAGGCTCCGGTTTCGCCAGCGCCATGGTCTCTTTCAGCGTCTCCCAGTCAGAGTCTGGTCGGCTCGCGCTGCGAGCCTGCACGCCGAACGTGTACTCCGTCCCCGGGTTGAGGTTCGGCAACGGATGCGACAGCGATGTCGTGGCGCCGTACACGCAGTTCGTGCTCGTGCCCAAGCAAGCGCGCACTCGGTAGTCATCCGCGTTCGCCACTTTGTTCCAGCTCAGCGTGGCCGTAACCGGCGTCACAGCGACGCTGAAACCGTCCGGTTTCGGCAAGGGCGCTAGCGGGGGCGGCTCGGTCACGGTCAGCGTGACCTGCCCGACGGCGACCAGCCTGTTCGGCTGGCTGGCGTCGGCGGCGGACAGTGAGACGATTTGACTGCCGGCTTCACCACATGCCACCGCTGTGCGCCGATTCTGAGTCTCGCGTTCGCGGGACGTGTTCTGCTGCGCCCGGCCGCCGACCGACACCTGGTAGGGACCGGCCCCGCCCGAGACGGTCCAGATGATGGTCGCCTGGCCGCCCTGCTCGCAGCTCAATGACTCCGCCCGCGCGCTCAGACTGAGCGGCTCGGTCGCCGTAATCGAAACGTCCGCCGTCGCCGCCTGCGGCGGACTGCTGCTGTCGGTCACCGCCAGCGTCAGCGCGGCACCCGCCGCCGGACAGAGCAGCGTCACACTATCGGCGTCGATTCTCGTGCCGGCGGCGGCATAGGGCGGCTTGCCACCGGAGGCCGACCAGTCGACCGGAACCTGATGCCGGCCGGCTTCGCAGTGCGTCCAGGTCGTGCTTGCGCTCGTGATCTTGAGCTGCGGCGTCTTCGCGTTCACGGTCAGGTTGAGCGTCTTCGATGCGCGCTGACCGCCGGCGTCTCGCACGCTCACGCTGACCGAGGCCGCGCCCGCCGTCTGGGGACAGACGTAGTTCGCGCTGCCCGTGGCTTGGCTCGTCGTGACATCCGCAGCGCCGGTCACACTAACCGTGTACGGCGTTGCGCCGCCGCCGATGGTCCACGAGACGACTACCGTGCCGCCGCTCTCGCAAGTGGTCAGATCGGCCGAGGCGGTCAGGACGAGCGGTGCGGTACGGGTGACGGTCACCGTGTAGACGCGCGTCGCGCCGGCGTGGCTGACGGTGACAGTGATCGTGGTCGCGCCCGCGCTCAGCCGCACCTCGTGCGCGTCTGTGTTTGTGTCAGCGTCGTCCGGCGCGATGACCAGTGAAGCATTCGAGTGGTTCGGCGTCGCCGTCACCGTGGTCCGCGACAAGTCATGGTCCACGGTCGGGCTGTAGCTGGTGACGGCCGGGTCGAAATTGAACGAGACGCCCGACAGCGCCAGGGTTTTCAACGATGGGTCCGGCGGCTGGGTCGTCTTCGTGGTCGATGCCCAGGCCGACGTCACCTCGGAGTTGCCCACCAGCGTCGCGCGCACCGACAGCTGGTAGGGCGTGTTCGGCGTTAGCCCGCTGAACTCGTGCCGAAGCGCATTGGCCCGCTTCTCCTCCGTTCGGCCATCGGGAACACGCCGCACCTCGTACCTGTTCGCGCCTGTCACCTCGCCCCATGCGAACGACGCCGTCTCCGCAGTCGCGCTGACCTGATTCGCATCGATCACCGGCGTCGGCAGCGATGTGTAGACGGTGATCGGCATCGTCCACTCGGAGGTCAGCGCTCCCTGTAGCGATTGCACCTGGACCTTGTAGCCGCGCGCCGACGACAGCCCGGTTAGGCGGTGCGACCGCGTACCCGCAAAATCGTTCGCCGACGTGATCGTGGTGTCATCCTCGTCCGTTCGTAACTGGTACGACTGCGTACCAGCTGGGCCGTCCCAGCGCACGGTCAGGGTTCCGCTCGTCCGCTCGACGACACGCAGCTTGGTCGGCTGAGGCAGTCGATCCTCTGCGAGCGTTCGTCCGTAACCGCTCGCCCAGGCCGCCCGAATCGTCAATGCGCTACGCGCCGAGCCGATGACTCTCTCGGCGCGGACGCAGATGGTGTAGTCCGTATCCGCTTCGAGGCCGAGGTACGGATAGGTTGTGTCAGTCGTCGACTTGAGCTGGTCGTCCGGCGTCTGGTCTGCCTCGCAGTCGGTGGTTGTGATCGCCTTCAGCTCGTATTTCGTCGCACCGTCCACGCCGTCCCAGGCCACAGTCAGACTGTCGTCCGTCTGGCTGGTCACTCTGACATTGGTCGGCAGCGGCGGTTCGCAGACGGTCGTCGCAGCGACGGCGCGGACCACGGGGCCTCCTTGCCCTGAAATGCCGGACAGGCTCCCGCACTTGTTGATCAGAGGGACTGTGTAACGCAGCGCGAACTTGTAGTTGGTCGGCGACGGGTTCGCCTGACGTTCGCGGTCGCGGCGGCGCACGACGAGCGTGTAGGTCGCTTCGGGCGGCGCGCTGGCCGGCACGGTCCAAGACAACCCGTTGGCGTTCGCGATCCCGTCAGGGATAGCTCCCGAGGGTCCCACCAGCAGCAGTTCGGCCGTGTTCGCGGCAGATGTTTCGTCTGTGCAGACTCCGGGTACCGGAGCCTTCGGAGCGGGTGGGATCGTGCAAAACTGGTACGTGTGTCCCCGATGCCCGACGAACGTGTAGAGGTTAATCGCGTTGCCTGCCAACTGCTGTCCCGGCAGAGTCTGCTCGTCCACGGAAGCCTCTAGATTCGCTGCCCAGGCGATAAGCGCCGACGGATCGCGTAACTCTATATCACTTCGGTGCACACCCCAGCGTCCTGTGCTGGGATTTCTGATTGGTTCCGGATAGGACCAGTTTCCAGTAAGCACATCAACGATGCATGAGTCGCCCTGGTTCAGATCAAGAATGACCATTTGTCGAGGTAGTTCGCCGGCAGGGGATGCCTCGTTGTTTCGGTCGACCGCGGGGTCGCCGGTGACCGGCCCCGGAGCAGGTGTCGGCTCCGCGTCTTGGCATGACGACGCAACGAAGTATCGATCAACCCCACTTCTGGTTCCCGCGATGCCGTGAGTCGCCGTGCGTGGCGGTTCGAGGAAGTAGCGCGAATAGAAAAGCGGGCGCCAGAATGCGGCCGACACCTGCGTCTTGAGCGCATCCGGTTTGTTCTGCTGCCCAGCAACAATCTCAGTGCCAACCACTTCGATCACGTGCCGATTGGCAGGTAGTTTTCGAATCAAGGGATCGCTTGGTTCCCATTCCTCAGAGGAGTGGCCGCCTGGGTCCGTAGGTACCCAGGATGCAGGTAACGGGGGAAGATGCCTCTCTACATCCTCCACCGTGTCCATCTTCCGGATGGAGGTCCACCCACAATGACTTGGAGGACGAGCAGAGCAGCCGCTGGCATTGTCCGCCTTGTACCAACTATCGTAGTCCGTGCCATCGAAGTACCGAATCTCGAAGTGCAGATGGACGTCCGAAAAGCTGTGTTCTGATGCGCCGCTGCCTTGCAGGTATTGGGAGCTGCCGACCGCCCCGATGACGGTTCCCTTCTTGACGTGCACGGCACGCGCCGGGTCGGCTTTGCAGGCTTGATCTTCAGTAGCGCCGACCGCAGCCAACCGTTCAGCATCGCAGGCCGGGTCGACCCCCAGTGCAACCAATAGTTCTGCTGGAATGGATCCCGCCTGCAGATGCGCATACTTGGTGACGTATCGCCGACCCAGTCCGCCATCGTGAAAAATCAGGATCGTTCGGCCGCTTGACGGCCCGAGTAGCGAGTTGTCACACCCCAGGCTTCCCCGACGTTGATCTCTATGAGTGATGAACTGATCCGTTAGTCGGCCACCGACCTGTGGGCAGTAGTACACCAGGTTCTCTTCAGCTAGCACGTTGTTGTACAACCGCATTTGGCCGGCTTCCGCGGCAACGACAGCATCTCCGCGGACTTCTTCAGCTCTGTGATACTCGAACAGCGAATCATCTGCACCAATGTCGAGTCCAGCGTGATACCTCGCTTTGTGGGGTAGATCTACATAGCAAAATGGACTTTGATTGTTGTCTGGTCCCCAATAGGCCAAAGGATGCGTTCTCTTGTACGCGGCACACTTTTCTTTCGAATCAAGCGAGCGATCTCGTTGGTACTCGAGACGCCACTTATAGGGATCATCGACATAGTCGTAGTTCGCGTTGACGGACACTGGCCAGATCGGACGAAAAGGGATGTTCCAGATCTCCTCCCACGGATCGGTAGGCGTAGTCGCGGTGCCTTGCCCTTGTACACCACCGCCGGAGGCAACTGTCACTATGACGCTTGCCTCGGCTTGGGGAATGGCGCGGTGTAGCACACGAACACGGTAGGAAAACCCTGCGACGACCAGCCAATAGCGCCCCCCCGTAGTCCAGGTTCTGGTGCCGTCATGGAAGGACCTAGAGTCGATTTCCACACCCGTTGAGGTTTCGAAGACTTGAACTAGGTACTTCTCTTCGGCTCCAGCGAAGGGTGGCTCCCAGTCGATTGTGATGGAGTTGGCGGTGGCGCTGGCTCTGAGATTCTGCGGAACTCGTTGCGGTGCCTGCCAACCAGGCGGAGGCGATTGGGTGCGAATCGTAGTACTGGCGTAGGTGTTATTCGTCACCGGACCTCCGTGATCGCTTCCCTGCACGTAAGTCGTGAGCACGAACTCCGTATCTGGCGGCAGATGGCTGAACGCGATCTCTTGCCGCCCAGCGTTGCCATCCTCCTGGAAGCCTCTAGTCAGATAGTCGTCATCTGGGGAGCGAAGAGAAACGATGCCGGAGGCGCGCGACAGGGGCTGCCGATCCCAGCTAACGACGATCGTGTCATGCGTGGCAACTGTGACCACGTTCTGTGCTGCGGTAGGCCGAGCGAAACGGAGATCTTGACCCCAAACCAGGGCTGCGGGTGTCTGCAACTCGATCGGCGAACGAACTGCAGTCGCCTGCAACACGTGCTCGCCAGTCTCCGCCTGCAGCCAAGTGCCTGGGAATCGGCTGACGCGCTGCGAGTAGGTCCATAGAACCGATCTCAGAGGGCGATAACGAATCACAACGCCAGCTTCCTCGCCTGCGAGATTGACCGTGCGGAACTCTTCGGAGTCATCCGACCAGGTAACGGAGACTCGCTCGGGAAACGTGGACAAGCTGAGATCACTGGGAGGAGCAAGTGGCCGCGCAAGCCCGACCATGACCGTGGCAACCGATGACGAGATCGGCAGTCGCGAGTCATTGACGTTAGCCGAGAACTCCCTCTTCTGATTCGGCAGCGGTTCCTCGGTTTGGGGGTCGATCTGCAATGGTCCGCAGTTGACGCGGTGGGACTCCGCATTCGAATCGACCTTCTCACCCTCGATGGTCAGTGTGTAAGGCGGGACGCCGCCCGTGATCGTCCAACTCAGCTCGGTCAGGGTGTTGGCCGTGCAGAGATCGCGCGAACTCTCCAGCGTGAGGCTCAGCGCCCCGACCGGGACGGCCTCGGCCGTATGCGCGGACCAGGTGCTCCGGCCGCGGCTGTTTTCTGCCGCCACGATGACGCCCGTCAGGACGTCGTTGTCGAGACCCGTGATCGTGGCCGATGTCCCCGTGATCAGACTGCTCCCGCCCGACGACCAGGTGCGCCAGGTGTCGCCGTCGTCGCTCGTGTAGCGCACCCGGTAGCCGCTGATCGGCCGAGCGCCGGTGTAAGCCGGCGATTGCCAGGACACCGCGATCTCGCCGTCGCCTGGCGTCAGGGTCGGCGGCAACGGCGGATCGGGACGGCCGTCGTCGCGCGCGGTGCGCCGCGAATCCACGATCGACCAGGGTCCGGCGCCGTTGGCGTTGCGCGCCCGCACCCGTACCTCGTAGGTCGCATCGAAGCGCAGGCCGCTGATCGCGGCCGGTTGAGAGAGACCGCTGTGTCCGGCGTCGGTCCAGGCCTGAACTCCGCTGGCGCGGTAGTGCACGTCGTAGCCGGTTAGCGCCGTGCCGCCGTCGCGGCCGGGCGGCCACCAGTAGACCCGCAGCCCCTGGTGCAGGGGCGTGATCGTGTGAATGTCGGGCGCGCCCGGCATCCCGCCCTGAGCATCCGCGCTGGGCAGCGTCCACCAGGATCCAGCGGCCAGACCGAACAGCATGGCACAGCCCAGCAACACGGTTCGCAGTCTCGGCACGCGTCGCAACATCCCGACCTCCGTCCACCCCACCCGGAATCACCTTGTTGGCCGTCGCTGCCATTCTCCCACTTCTTTGACTTTGGGAACGTGCATGTAGGTAGAACTGATCGTGTATCCAGCGTGTAATCAGGAATAAATTCTCGGATAGCCGGTCTAATCGAGCAGGCGAGCGTGGCGGACCGGGTAATCGGGGGCACAGCACTTATGGTCCACTAATCGCGAGCCGGCGGAATCTCCTGCCTCGCTCCGTTGGCTCCACCAAACTGGACAAAATCAAGAACCTTCGAGTTGAGGTTCGTGCTCGACACATAGTTGGGTGAGCCTGCACTCCTCCTCGAGGGTTCGCCACATTGGTCAGGGCGGTTTCATCCTTGTTGTTGGATGTGGCAAGGCTGCACGCCTCACCTCTTGCGCTTGGGCTGGAGCCGTGAAGTCGCCACCGAACCATTCGATGGATCGTGGTTCCTTTACGAACGATCGAAGGGCATCGAGGTCTTGTTCGAGGTGGCCGTGACGTTGACGGACCCCGACGCGTATCCGCAAATCTTCGGCAGAGACCACGATTGCCCGCACGGCGACTCCAGCCGGACTCTCAACTGCGCCGGCGGCAGCGGCGCCGACACGTGGCAGTTTGCGAGCGAATTCCGCAAGGCTGACGCCGCCTACAACGGCAACAGCATCACACGGGCCAGCAGCGATGGAGCTTACGACTATGTCCAGACGATCAATGGCGGAAGCGTCGACAGCGACTTCGACGAGATTCCGGCCGATCCGCGGCAGACCGTCTATGGCGGTGTGGCGGGCGGCCGGGCTGAACGTTACCTCCGAGCCTGGCAACGACGACTACAACGAAGCGGATGAGACGTTCACGTTTGAGATCGTGTTCGATCACCAAGTGAGCATCGAGTCGACGCCGACGATCGATCTGCTGGTCGGCCAGAACGTCAGGCCTGCGACCCTGATCGACGACTGTGACTTGACGGAAGTCACGACGTTGTTGTTCGAGTACACGTTCACGAGCCCCGATTCCGATTCGGATGGAATCGAGATTCTCGATACCGACTTCCGCGTGGATGACGCCTTCGCAAATGGCTACGTCTCCACCCTCGCTCCCGGGTATGACTACATGCCGGTCTGGATGTTCTTCAGCACCTGGACCGACGTGCTGACCTACCATCCGGTCGGATCAGGCGCCGCCGGCTTGCCCTGGAACTTGGGAACTCCGGCATCGGAATCGGTGGGCCTCAACCTCCCGCTGCGGCCCGAACTCCGACAACGACGTGCGCGATGCGTTGGCATCGCGCACGTTTCGTGTGTGTTGAGGCGTAGCAAGTCGTGGTCGAGCGAAAGGTGAGCCAGCGGATGGGCGACCCACAGCCTCTAGTTGGGAGCGCGGGTATGACGAATGTTTCGACCATGAGGCTGCTTGACTCGCTGCGCCGAACCGAGACCGGTCACTCTCGCGAATGGCAGATTGGCAGGGAATCGTGAACGGTGAAGCGCGTGCTGTCGCTTCGGCCGAAGATGTCGGGGAAGTAGGACTCCTGCGCGTGTGCAGGGGCGACGAAGAAGTCCCCGGGCGTCGTGGCTCTTGCGTAGTAGATGTACCGATGAACGCCCTCAGCCAGTTGCTGCGCCAAAAGCGTGACGCCATCGTCTCGCGTATCGACCTGATCCCAGGGGCTGAAGTACCAGGCGAACCAGGGAGCGTAGTAGCCAGCGTTGCTGAATCCTCGCGACTCGCCGCGCTCCTCGGCGAGCTGTTCTCGCAGCCAGGGCGCGGTGGTCTTGAGTCGCGTCACGATCGGCTCCAGCCCGGCGGGCAGGTGATCAGCGATTGTGACGTAGTGCCGCAACGCTGAGACGACCACCGTGAGTTCCACTCGGACCACTTCGCCCAGCGCTGCTCGGTTGACTGATCGGTCGGGGTCATCGATTCGCGAGTATCGGCGAGAGACGGCGATACCGCGGTTGAGCGCCGATACCTCGGTTGCCGGGGTCGAGTACTGCAGGTTGAGCGTGTAGTACATCCGTCCGGCGGTGTTGGGGTCGCGTTCGAAGTGAAGCAGCCTCAACCCATCGCCGCCGAACTCGTCGAGTGGAAGCTCCGTGCCATCGCTGGACTCTCTGGCAGACACATTGAATGTTCCATTGAGTAATTCCGTCGTGTCGAGCAGCACTCGATAGTCGTACTCGGCTTCGAGTTCGCCGGTGCCGCGGGCGAAGGCCGCCAATGCTGACACAGCCTGGGCGCGTTCGACGGATGACTGCCAACGTCTTGCGCCTCTGGCGTGGACCAACCAGCGGACGGTCTCCTCGATCAGCGGGTGCTCCGGCTCGGCCTCGACCAACGCGGCCAGGACGATCGCGGTGATACGGACGCTGCTGCTGTGCATTGAGCCGGGGTGTGGATCATCGGCCCACTGGTTGCCGTTTGCGCTGGGTTGGGCTGCTGCGTTGAGGTCATTGAGCAGGAGTCGCACGATTTCGTGATCTCGGTCGTGACCCGCCGCCATCAACCCAAGGACCGCGTAGGCGCGACCCCAGTGGGACAGTTCTTCGCGATGCTGGTCGACCAACCGCTGCCACTGCGTGATTGGCGGCTGGGCGTCGTTCGTTGAACCGCCCTGGGCGGCCGCATAGAGGAGGAATGCTCGCAGATTGGGACTGTCGGTTTTCAGGACTTCACTGTTCATGTATTCAATACCGTCGATGACGGCGCGCACCGGCACATCGAATCCGGCCGCCAGAGCGTTGCTGAGCGCCAGGAGCGCCCAGGCTGTCACGGTAGGGTTGCTAATGACGCAGGAACGACACCAGACCCATCCACCGTCTCTGCTCTGCTCGCGGACCAGGAGCTCAGTATCCGTCTGAAGCTGTTCGCGTTGTTGGTCTGTCAGAGTGCCGGACTTAACCTGCTCGACCGCGGCGAACGCCAACATCCGACTGGCGATTCGGACGTTGGACTCTCTTGCCCCGCGTGGCAGCAGGTGCTGAAGCTCGTCCTCCAGCGTGCCGACCAGTGAGGCCTGCAGGGCGACCTCCAGCGAGCCGCGCCGTGTGACGTTGTCATCGGGCAGCAAAATTGGCTCAGTAACCGGGTAGTCCCTGACCACGCCGCCAGTGGCGGTTGATTCGGGCGTCACGGCTGGATGGATAGGAATGGTGATTTCAACGGCGTCGTTGAACCTCCCGGTGACGGCTCGGAAGCGGATCACGGCGACGCCTTCCTCGGTGGCGCGCGCCATCCAACCGAAGGCGGACGAGGAACCGTTCGCGACCAGCTGCGAACGTTTGCCGGACTCGTGTAGAACGACGCCCTGAGCCTCGATCGACACATAGACTCGCCGGGGCAGGCCGGTGCCGTTTTGCACCAGGGAGCGGAGCGTGACCTCGTCGCCAACGCGCAGGAATCGAGGCAAGGCTGGTCGCACGAGCAGTGGTCGGGTGGCGAGCAGTTCTTCGACATCTTCTCCGACCTGCGTCTCGGCGTCGGACGCCCGGGCGCGGATGCGCCAGGTGGTGGCGTTGTCGGGCAAGGGGAGATCGAAACTCGCTCGCCCATCTGCGTCTGTGCGCAGTTGCCCGAGCCAGAGAGCCGTGTTGCGGAAGACGGAGCGGAGGGTCTCGTCGGCTTGAGCGCTGCCGATCAGAGGATCAGAAGCGAGCTCATCACCACCGCCGCTCTGCGGATAGAACTCTTCTGCCAGCCTTGCGTAGTCCTTGCGAGAGAAGCTTGCAAGGGAACGATCGCCTCTGGCGATGTTCATAAACTGCCGATTCAGCGCGTCAATGGACACCGCCAATGACGATGAGTTGCGGACACCGAGACGACGGTCGGCCCAGAACACGCGCATGCCGTCGGGCTCGGCTTCATCCAACAGCGAGAGCACGGCCTGATCCACGACGCCCACTGACACGTCAGCTGCAACGCCCCGGCCGTCGGCGTCTCTGACTTGCAACCGATACGAGATCGTCTCTCCCGGCTCAGCTTGTGCTTGCTCTGGTTCGATACTGACCTCGAGCTGGCGCGGCGCGGATGAGACGCGCAGCTCGGCATAGCCGATGTTGTATCGCGGATACGGGTCGTCGGCAGTCGGTGGACGATAAAGGGTGACACCGACGAAGACATTGGGGATGTGCCAATCTTCGATTGGAACTCGCAACACTTCGGCGTTGGTCGGGAAGTGCCGTACCTCGGTCGTGAGAACGCTGCCTCGCTCGAATGTGACGAGCCCCGTCGCTCCGGCGAAGCTAGCCGGCACAAGGATCTCGGCGACATCGCCAACCTGGTATTGCTCGCGGTCGGCGATCAGACTGATCGCGCCGTTGTCACTCTCGGGCCATGACGCTCGGCCGCCGCCTCTGACCCAGAGGGATCGGGAGGCGATCGCCTTTCGGCCTTGTTCATCGGTCGACTCGCCGACCACGACGTAAGAGCCAGGCTCGTCGGCGACGAGATCGACGGAACCGATTGCATCTTCGTCGGTCGTCAGCTCCCAGGCATCCACTTCAGTTTCCGAAATCTGGTTTTCGGAGAGCCCCGTCTCCGGATCAAGGGAGCTGGTCCACTCCCGCTTGTAGAGGCGTATTGTGACGGGCCGCTCGGGTGCCAGGGTTCCACGGAAATCGACGGAGACAAGATTGATGGTGGTCGGCACTCCGGCGCGCGCGAGGCGTGACTCAGGCTTGATCCCGACATACCAACGCGCAGGATGCACGGTGACCCTTGTGCTTCCGGCGATTACCTGTCCGCTGGCATCGGTAACAGTGGCACCAATGTGGAGCTCGTTCGGCCGCATTTCCTCTGTCAACTCACCAGCTAAATCGAACCTACCGGCGCCGGACGCATCCGTAGTTGTTTCTCCATGTGCGACAAGAGCGTTCAGAGGTCTGTTAACCCGGTGTGCGCGATCCGAGAACGTGTAATCCCGGTAGCCGGCAACCCGCATTGTGCTGGGCCACGAGTTGACCTGCCAGTCGACTCTGGCGCCGGCAACGCCTCCGCCGAAGAAAAAGGTGGCCAGCACTTCTACGTCCGTCGCATCACCTGCGACCAGGTCTAGATCGGCCGCCGTCACGGCGATCTGAAACTCCGGCGGCCGGAACTCCTCGACGCTGAACGACGTTTGCTTAACTACCTCTTCGTTCGTGTCGGAGAGTTTGACCCGGTAGGTACCCGTGGAAGCGGTGACTGGGAGCGTGGTTTCGATGTTGAACGTCCCGAGGTCGCTCAGTTTCAGCGCTCTGGTCAAGAACGAGTTGTATTGCGGGTCGGATATCTCCAGGCTGAACGTTTCGTTGTCGTCTGGGACGGTGTAGGTTCCGTCGCTGTCGAACCGAATGACGCCTTTGATGTACACCGTCTCGCCCGGGCGATAGATAGGGCGTTCGCTAAACAGGTGAGCGCGGTGGCCGGGGAAGTAAGCCCGAGTCGGCACGTCCATCTCCCACGGTGAAATGCCTCTGTCCCACCAGGTTGCCGACACGCCGAGATTCGCCCCGTTATCAATCTTCGTCACGTACAGCCAGTAGGGCTCATCGTAGAACCCCTCTTCAATGGGCATGGCGATCCGTGCGACGCCGTCGGCGTCGGTATTGCCTGGTTGGAAGGGAC
>MPNM01000032.1 GCA_002239025.1 Chloroflexi bacterium bin125
AACCACCACGTCGCCGCAGCAGGCGGGAGGTGAGGCCTAGCAACCACCATCGGGAGAGACCACGTCCGCCTCCGAGTGGCCTAGTCTTAGACCGATCAACTGGCCTAGATCAAGAGCGATCAAAACATGCCGAGCGGGGATCACGCGCAGGTCCTGTAAGTGAAAATGCGGGATCCAGTGCGCAGGACCCGACGCCTGAGGCCGCGTCGGCGCGGTTCGGATATGCGGCGGCGGCCTCGATGTTGGCTAGGCGGGTGAGGTTGTAGGCCGCGGCGGTCAGTTCGAACCAGAGCTTGTTGCCGGCCTGGCCGAGGTAGCGCAGCTTGCCGCCCGCGCCGGCCGTCTTGATCCAGCCGAAGACCTATTCGACCCGTTTCCGCCGGCGTTGGCTCTGGCGGTAGCCCTCATGTCGCGTGGTCCGGCCATCGATCGCGCTGCGCCGTCCGCGCCCGTTCTGGGCGACATGGGGCGTCACCCCCAGCGCGCGCAGGTCCTAGACGAAGTCGCGCGTGTAGCAGGCCCGGTCCGCGCCCAGCGTGGCCGCCCCCCAAGACCCCGCATCAAGTGTGGGGTAGGGCGCCGGGTTGGAGCATCGTCAGGGTGGCGTCCCGTTCGGCGTAGCCGGCCTGCCCTTGGCTTGAGCAGGGAGTCGGCATCGGTCCGTTCGACATTACCCACCAGTCCGTGACCGTTCTCGCTCAGCACATGGCCCAGGTAGCAGAGCCGCGCCTCTGAGTCGGTGATCGACTCGTGCGTGTCGTGACGGCGGCGCCCACCCTGGAAGTCGGCGTGGCGGTTCGCTCGCCGCGCTGACCATCTTGCGGCGGTAGCTCGACGAGCGGACGGTGACTCTTGTGAGAGGCCCGGGCTTGCAGCAGCGTGCCGTCGACCGTGAAGTGGTCGGCCGAGAGCAGCCGCCGACGCCGAGCGTCCTTTACCACTTTCTTGAGCAGCACCCGCGCCGCGTCCGCCTACAGCAGCCGCTCACGGTTCTTGGTAAAGGTCTTCGGATGGAACGGCACGTCTTCGACCCCGCATCAGGTGCCGGGCAGGCTATTGAGGTCCAAGAACCACTTGAACAAGAGGTTGTAGCGCAGCTGCTCGCAGAACTGGCGCTCCGAGCGAATCGTGTAGAAGGCCATCTGCAGGCTCGAGTTGAGCAGGTGCTCAGGCGGGATCGAAGGTCGTCCGCCAGCCGCGTAGATCTCAGGGAACAGCGGCGAAAGCACCCCAACGCCGAGTCGGCCAGCGGCTTGAGTCGCCGCAGCGGATGGTCCTTCGGCACGAAGACCTCCGGCGTCAACCCCAGCATCATCGTCGCCTGCCGCTCACTCTCGCCGCGCATCGCTGATATCCCTCGACCAACGGCTCAACACCTCATTCATGATCTCACATGTTCATTTTTCGGCAATCTGATACGGGATTCGCTTCTCATGCCCCATGCGCAGATTGCTCAGGGCACCAGAGAGAAGGTTAACTCGAAGGTTCTTGATTTTGTCCAGTTTGGTGGCGCTCGCCGCACCACATTAGGCGCAAACGACCCTGTCAAGAAGTGAACAATGCCAGGTGCGAGATTGGGCGCCTTGACTGTTCAACGGATCTTTGTCGTTGTCTCACTCTTCTGGGAATCGCAAGTCGAAGCGAAGCGAGCCTTCGACTTGATTGTGTACACGACCTGCAGGATTGAAGCGATACCCGCCTGTCAACTCAAGTGATCCCGACCATTTCCCCGCATCTCGTCCGCTGGTCAACTCCTTCTCGCCGATCACTGTCCAAACAAGGGCCAACCCTTCGCGTTCGAGGAATCGCCGTAACAGGTCCTCGCGAATCAACAGGGAGGCATCACTCTCTACGGGATCGGAAGCGAAGGCTGCGAGTTGCCCATCGATGTCAAGGAAGTCGGTGTCGTGTCCACGCCAGCGCAGGTCCATGCCATCGGTAAGCAGCAGCTGCGGGACAAGAAACGTGTGCGAGTCCTGCAGGGAACAATCGTAGCTGCTGCCCTCACTGAGATACTCGGCAGCAGTGAGATAGACGGTGGTTGGACAGTCAGGGGTCTCGATTGGGACCCGAACACTAATCTCTGGAGCCCCGCCGTACTTGTCCAGATACGCCGGGGACCAACCGTGTTCGCCAAGGAAGATCTCGGTCTCATGGCCAGGCTCAGGCATCCGTAAACCCAGCAGATTGACTTCCTGCGCCCAGTGATAGAACTCATCGGCCCGTTCCGCGTCCACGAGATAAGCGTGAGCACGTATCCATACTTCGCGCCTAGCATCCTCGTCGTCATCTGAGCCCGCCAAACCAGGATCCCTCCACAGACGAAAGGCACGCAGGTTAAGCCACCTTGATCCGTCCTGTGGATTCGTGACCTGGAAGAGGTGTGTTAGCTCCCAATCGTCAAGCCTGAGGTTGAGCCATTCTTTCGTGGGCAGGTTGAGTCGCCACTCGTCGAACTCATAGCCTCGCCACCACGTCGACGGCTTGTCCTCGCCGGATTCATGGCGGGCGCGGATTTGCGTTGGCGCAGTCGGGTCGATATCGCGTAGATGGATCTGCCATGGTCCATTGAAGCGATAGCGGCTGCGATCGTCGGAGTAACCGCTGTCAAACTGATAGTGATCGGAGAGGTACGCAAGCATCTCGTGATAAGCGATCCATTGGTACTTCTTGCCGATGCGTTCGGGCTTGTGAGACTCTCGAAACCAGCGCTCATTGAGATGCAGATCGAAACTGCCGAAACGCTCGGCGGTCCAGCCCAAGTCGAAGACTCGCCAGAGGACATATCGCTGAATGGCCTCGGTGTCGAAGCGGTGATTCTCCGCGCGAGCACGCTCCAATGCGAGATACCTCTCCCGATGCACAGGATTCAGGGAAGAGAGAAAAGTGGTCAGCAACTCCTCAACGCGCTCCGTTGAGGAATCTCGTTCCTCGTCATCGGCCAGCACTTCGGAGGAATCGTCTACAACCTGATCCAGCTCGGTGGATTCGCCTGTTGTCGTAGGTCGCTGAGTGTTGATCGGTATGGTTGCCCCCTCGAAAAGAGAATCAATCAGGTGTTTTCGCCGTTCGTTGCGATGCTCGCTCAATGCTCGCAATGAGGAGGCCGAAAACTGACCCTCGAGTTCCGTCAACAGATCGCCTGGATCTCTCCAGGGCTCTTCGCTCTGCCGATGGACAAGCCAGGGGCCTCTCTTGTGATTGGTACCGATGATGTATCTGGCAAAGTCCCAATCCAAAACGGAAAAATGGATCGCGTTTTCAGCTCGCCTGACATCGTACCTATCGTCAGTCGAGACGTCGGGCCTCGGTGCGAGACGGGTCAACTCATCGATGTTGGGAACGTCTGGCCATTCGCTGCGGTAGGGAGGCCGAATCAAGTTCTCATCGATAGCGACATCGGCTCCGAGATAGAGCGCTCGCTCGACCACCCCCCGTGCGAAATCCCGCAACAGGATGTGCGTAGGTGGTGCGTCATCGGCAAAGACATCGCGATACACCCAAGTGGCGATGCCCTTGATCTCCTCAGGATCATGGCAGCGCGTGGCTATTCCGTAGGCCGCAGCATAGATTCGCTCGGCAACATATGGATCGTCTATGTCCTGGAAACGCTCGATCAGGTCTACTAGCGAGTCAATGCGGTCAGTGAGCAGCCAGACGAGCCCCTTGGTAGCGCGGTCGCGGACGTAGCGATTGGATGCAGTCAACATCCAGGTGAACGTCGTCGCCATCAGTTCGACGGTGGGGGCGTCCAACGCGCTTCGGATCTCTGGGGATTGCTCGCTCGCCCAATCGAGCAATCGATTGACCGGCCCGCTGTCCTGATATGTGTAGGAATCGTGAAGGTAGATGGACCACCGGGCGTCGCGCTCTGGCATCGACCAGCGCCGCAGCAATTCATCCAAGAAGCTGGCGTTCAAAGGGTGATCCGGGATCGTCGAGAGCAACAGAAGTGCGTCAAAGACTTCAGCGTTCCGAGGCCCATCTGGTCTGCGCAGCAGCGTTATGAACTGAACGCGTGTTTCCTCCGAGCAACCTTCGGGGCGACGCCAGGCGAGGCTATCAAGGAATGCGGAGCGCCCCCAAGGCGAGTCGAACAACTCAGGCATTAGGCCGGGGAGCTCTGACCCGAATCGCTCCGGGATCTGGATGCAGAGGGCCTCAAGCACACCTCGCCAGGCGAAGTTTCGTTCATCGGACAGTGTCGCCAACTGGCCATCGGGACGGAATGCCGCAGCCGGGTCTTCGTCGTCAAGGCGAGACTCGATGAGGCACTTTGCAATCAGATGGTCGGCGAAACGTTCGTAGGTGAGAGAGATAACTCGCTCGCCTTCACTTCCGTCATCGATGTCTAGCCCCTCCAGCAGTAGACCCTCGCTTACAAGCGCGCGATATAGGGATCGCGAAAATCCTACTCTGGGCAAACAAGCGTCGATCAGCTCGGCGGCCTCCGACTGCGGAACCCAACGGCTGCCTCGCCTCACAAAATGGGCAGCCAGACCTGCCAGCGCAGATTGGACCAACCTGTCGCGCGGGTTGAAATCAAGCCTGCTGCCGTGGCTCAGCCTTTGGTTGACGTCCTCTAGCAGCCCCTCGAACAGGTCGCTCAAGCTGAAATGACGGCGTGAGATCTCTCTTACCCCTCTGGCTTGCAGGCTCTGACAATACAGCTTCAAGAAGAGCGGATTATCGAACTCTGGCTGCAGCAACGGCGTCGATGGCAAGTCGATGCCGTAGTGAGCGAAGTAGGCTCGCGCTGCATCGTATGCGCGGTCGACAAAGCCGTTGTGCGTGACCGTTACCGCCTCCGTGCGCACATGATCAGGAACGACGGCATCGTCGAATGTGGAACGAACCGAGATGATGCATGAGATCCAGGGAAAGCGCTTGATTGTCTCTAGGAATGGACCGAGATGGCCGGGCCAGATGGCTGGTCCCTCACCGTCGTTGATGGCGTCGACGATCAGCAAGGCGGGCGCATTCGCTACTTGCGCTGCTGCTTCGAGAGCACCTAGAAACTGCTCGGGTTCGAGAGCACCTAGATGCAGATGCTGTAACGCCTGCACCCAGGGATCGTCTTTGGTCAGAAATCGCTGACCCATGAGCAGAACGGTCGGCTGGCCCGCCTTGAGTCGGTTACGGGCAAAGTCGCACAGCAGATGAGTCTTGCCAATCCCGGCCTCTCCCTTCAATAGGAGGACGTTTCCGTTGACCAGAGGCTCTGCCTCCTGAAGGTGATCGAGCGCGAGTCCCAGGACGCCCTGAAGTCTGAGGAACCTCTCTTCCTGTTCCTCGTATGGATTCCGCTGATGGTTGTGCATGTTCTCAGGAGCATCCTGGCCAGGGTTCCAAGTCGCGGCTCGCTCACTGATGGGTGCGGTGAGCATTTCGGCGCAAGTCATCGCTCGGTCTATGTCTCCGGCCAGCAAGCCAATCGGGATCTTGAGGTCCGGCGATGCCGGTAGCTGACTCAGCGCGGTAGGGATGCGTTCTGCGAGCTCCTTCAGCTCGATGAGCTCCCCTTCCTGGTCTAACTCAGCGAAGTACTCCGCCTGGTGTGTTGACCTTGCGAATGCTTCTCGGAGGTCTCCTGCACGTTCGCGGATATCGCTCAGCCCACCTGGTTCGCGGGCAAAGAGATCAAGCTTTTTCGATACCGACACGTCAATGTGCGCGGTCGGGGTATAGCGTGAGCCGGCACTCACGATCGCTTCATCGAGACGATGCCGAAACCAGTCTTGACTGAAGCGCGACACACCTCCGAACCAGAATTCAGCCAGGCCTGCCTGTTCTTTATCTTCTAGGAGGCCCTTCAGTTCCGAAGCACCCCACCACACGAACTCCACGTCCATGCCTCGTTCTGCTGACCACTTCTCCCAACGCTTCTGTCTCTTTCGATACCGCTGCAGTTCCGTGGTCACACTTTTTCGCCTGCCATCTGATCGATTGCGCGGCACGCAAATGTGATAGCGCCTCAACCTGGGATGAGTATCCAGGGCTCGTTTGACAGACCGATCAAGCTGGTTCAACTGAGAATCCTGCATCGGCTCGGTGAAGAATTTCGCTTGCCAACCCCATTCGTCGCTGTTGGGCAAGACGCAGTAGCACTCGACCCCCGCATCCTGCTCACCGGTGCGAAAGAAATTGGAGTCGTGCGGCGCTTCAACACGAGCTAGCTGCGCGCACAACTCTTCGAATCCATCCTCCTGACTGCCGTCTTGCGCACGGATCTCATGCCACCGGATATCTGCCACCGTCGCGCCCCTTACTGCCAGGAATCAAGGTGAACCTACCACGGCTTCGACGTGGAGTAATCGTCCCGTTGACGACGTCTAGTCTGGTCCAACTCTCCTGGTGCAGCTTTCGAGATGGAGAGTCCAGGTGGCACGGCTTACTTCAGCAGGGCCTTATGGGTCAGTAAGGAGTGCGAAGGAGGTCGTTTCCACTTTGCCGACAGACCACCCAATTCAAGCAAAGAGAGGCCGATTCGGGAGCTGCCACGGCCCGCGATCAGGATTCACGTTATCGCGAGGTGACATGGATGGACGCGGCCGAGGACATCTCAACCTAGCGCTCGTCATGTGTCGAGCGGAAGGGGCAACTCGAAGGCTTTTGCTTTTAGGAAGTTTGGCGATATTCGCAGCCGCTCATTCCCTACTCCGGCTCAGTAAGACAGGCGGCAGAGATGCGCACCTCGGGGCCAAGCGCCTTCATGCTCCAAGGGTTGAACGCTCAGATGCGAGCGAATTGAATCGTTCGGCGAATGTATCCGCGAAGTTCCGTAGGGCTAACAGTTGGCGGCCTCCAGATTCCACGCCCCTGATGGTGGAACTGACTGGAGTACTCATTGATGTTTCGAAGCTCCTCGATGCGAGCCGCGTCGAGGATGGGATTCTCGGCCTGAAGTCGGTCCAAGCACTTCGTGATAAATCGGCCGATCATCTCTCCCGGCACGAAGTCAGCCGGCGTAGCCACGTTCAAGAATGCCTCAAGGTGGGGACGGATGCACTGTGCCAAACCAAGCAAGTCGTCGTCACCGTCATCAAGAAAGGCTTGGAACCGTTGGTGACGAAGATCATGCATTTCCTGCAAGGCTGCCGCAACGTTCCAGCCCTCCAACCGAGAGTTATCTCCTCTGTCTCCAATCTGCAATTGAGCACAGGGTAGTCCTCGCTTCACCCGGAAGAGTTGTCCCATGAACTCTTGGCTGTGAGACAGCACAATGACCTGTTCCGTGTGTTGAGCGAGTTCCACGATTGCCTGCGCCGTGGCCAATGATCGGTGCGCATCGAGACTGGCAGTCGGATCATCAATGACTGCGACGAGATGGTGCTCACCTGCCTCCCGCTCCGTGCCAGCGAAGTACATAGCAAGCGCAAGGGTTCGACGATCTCCTGAGCTCAATGTGTTGCGAAAGTCCGAAAGCACCTCCCCGGCGTCAGACTCCGCGACAGCCAGGGGTACATTCGAGTTATTCACTATGAGTTGATAGGCGGAGCTCGGGGCGCCTCCGGGATTCGTGAATGTCAGCTCCTTCACGCGAAACTCCGCGTTGAAGAGAATGAGATACTTGTTTAGTGCCAGCCCGAAGTCATCGAATGCAGCCTTGCGCTGTTCAAGGAACTCATTGCGCACTGCCTCTCGTTTCTCTTCGGTGTCGGCCTTGGATCGCTGTTCGCTCAAGATTGCATCGCAAATGTCCACAATCTCAGGCGAGTACCGAGCCATCTGCCGCTTGGTGGTCTTGAGTTGCAATTCAAGCTCGTCGCGGTCTCCAGACAGTATCTGACTCCTCATGACTTCAACATGTGTGTTGATAGACGCGATCTGCTCATTGATCTTGCGGATTTCTTCGCGGCGCTGCGCCAATTCTTCTAGTCCCTCTCGAGTTTGGGTTGAGAGCGGCATTCTGTCGAGAGGGCGGTTCTGCTTGTCGCGCAGTTGGCGGTCAACAGCAGAGTGAACAACCATCCAAGCGTCTGCGATGGGCTTTGTGTCTAGCGACAGCTCTGGCAAGGACCCAAACTGCGACCAGAATCCTCTTCTCTCAACAGCAACGCGGGCTTGCCGCTCAAACTCGGCAACCACGTCAGCTCGGAGAAGACCATCGTGGCTCAGCAAGGCGTCATGGATTCTCGTCTTCAGCGCCCGGTATTCCTCGTCGAAATAAGAGCGGTAGTGGTGTAGCAAGGCGGCGCCGGAGAGTGACTGCCCGCAGAAGGGGCACGTTGTTGCGCGATCCAAACCTTCATCGCCGAGCATTGCTATGCCGTCCGAGACCCATCGCTCGCTCCCCGCCCCTAGAGCCGAAAAATGTTCAGCAACGTGCGCGAGTGCGGCGGTGTCGACCGTTTGGAGTCCCGCACCCAAAAGGGATTCGATCTCTGATCTCGTGATGTCAGGAACGGCTAGTTCTTCAAGAGCGGCGACACGCGCCACCTTGTCTCTATTGGCGAATCCAGCGAGTCGCTTCTCGATTCGCTTAACAACTTGATCTGCTTCAGGAAGCGGAGTGAGTGCGAGGAATTCATCGATGCGCATACCTCCGAGAGCAGCCGTCGGGATCTGGCCCCGAAGGCGGTCCAACCGGGAATTGTGCGTTTTGCCTGCATCTACGAGTTGCTCGAGTCGTCGGCTCAACTCGACTCCCCGGGCGCCGATAATCCAGGTGTGTAAGTTCTTCCGATGGCCAGGCTCAACGGCAAGTCCGGAATGGACGTTTATGTCGACGAACTGGTCGTCAAAGACTCGAATCTTCGGCTCCAACTTGCTCCATTCGTCGTCCGCGAATACGGCATGTTCGCCTAAGTCAACCACCACGTGAGGCCGCTCATCCGAGCCAAGCCGATGGCGCTCGAGAATGGATTTGGGGTCGCCGGAACCGAGTGAGCGAAGAATCGCTGCGATAGTCGACTTGCCCTTGCCATTTCCCGCGTAGACGAGCGTCAGACGGCCGAACGGCAGGTCGTTTCCGACCGTTTCGGAGAATCGACCAACATTCTTGATGACTCTGATGGCCTTGAGCACTCTGTCCCGCCTCCTATGCGCAGTTGCACGGCTATAGATTTTATCTGGCAAAGACAACATCCCATTGAGCAATATGTGGTGAGCAGAACACATCGTCAGTTGGAGTGGAGTTTCGTTTCTCTCGAGCTGACTGGGGCCTGCTTTCAACTGGTCGGCTATAGAGAGACGCCGGACGTCAGACGGGAGTTTGCCGAATAACGACGCGGCGATGCGCTGATTCTTGCCTCATTCGTTTCTGTTGGTTGCGGATATCACGCCGCCGCATGCCCGCTAACCCCGCTGCGGCTGCAGGAGATTGCGCGACCTGGCGACTGAGCACTCCACATGGCCGTGTGGCTTCAGCAACTCGGGGACAACCAACCAGCTGGAAGTCCGCCTATAGGTCAGAGAGCCAGCGCGAAGGTCAACTCAAAAGTTCTTGCTTTTAGGAAGTTTGGTGGAGATAGGGGGACTCGAACCCCCGGCCTCGTCGTTGCGAACGACGCGCTCTCCCAGCTGAGCTATATCCCCACGCAGTAACCGAACGCCCTCAGCGTACAGCCGTGACGCTTGGCCATTCAATCAACCGGTTCATCGTCGGGCAGCAACCCGTCTGGCAGGTCAACGGCCATCGTTCCGGCAGCCGTGTCGACGTTGACTATGACGTCGCGCAGGGCTGGAACCAACAGATCGCGCCGCTCGCCTCGGTCGACGATGTACACGTCGTTTGCCCCGGTCTGCAGGACCTCGCGGATCGTTCCCAGTTCTTGTCCATCATCGGCGAGCACGCGCAGGCCCTCGATTTCGTCGAGGTACCAGAACGGCTCATCGGTGCGGGGCCGCTCTTCCTCGGGCACTTCGATCAGTTCGCCTCGCAGCGTTTCGGCTGCGCCGCGGTCGCTGATGCCATTGATGAACAGATAGACACGGTCCTTTTGCCAGTTGCTGCGTTCAACCTGGCGAGGCTCTCCGGCGATGAACACACGGGCGCCGGCTTCGAACCGCTCGGGGAAATCGGTCAGCGGCAGCGCCTTGACTTCGCCCTTGAGTCCACGCGGACGCTCGATCACGCCAACCGCGCGGAAGCCGTCGCGCGGCATGCGATCTTCTGGAGCGTTGCGTCCAAGGCGGAGCGCCATTGGTCAGTCAGCGGATGTCGAGCGACGTGTCCACGGCGCGAGCATGTCCGGCAACGGAGAGCAGCGTGCGCATCGCCATCGCGAGACGACCTTCACGGCCGATGATTCGGCCCATGTCGTCCTCGTGGACATTCAACTGGATCGCGACGTGGTCGCCGTTCTGCGTGCGCTCGACGCTGACGGCGTCGGGATCATCAACCATCCACTTGGCGACGTATTCGATCAGATCTTCCATCAGAGTCCCTGTGTTGTAGTCAAGCGTGCGCGTTATTCGGCGGCAGCAGCCGCTGCGGCCGCGGCCTTCTTGGCGTCGGCCCGCTTGCTACGTGGCTTAGCCTTCCACGGCTCAATCAGGCCTTCTTTGGCCAGGAAGTGATGCACGGTCTCACTGGGCTTGGCGCCATGCGACAGCCAGTGCTTCGCGCGTTCGTTGTCGATCTCGAAGGTCGCTGGCTCGGTTAACGGGTCGTAGTGGCCCAGACTCTCGACGAATCGACCGTCGCGCGGCTTACGCGAATCCTGAACAACTACGCGGTAGAAGGGCCGTCCCTTGCGCCCGTGCCGGGCGAGTCGAATTTTCAGCATGTGTTCTGCTCTGCCTGATCTTCCTCAGTCCGTATCGATTCAGCGTAGACGCATTGGGCGATTTGCGCTGTCGTGTCAGCGACGACCCGTCGCGGTGCGCGCGCCGGGCATGCCCGGCACCTTGCCCGAGGCCAGATCCTTCATGATGCCCTTGGCCTGTTTGAACTGGTTCAGCAACTGGTTCACTTCCTGCGGCGACGTGCCGCTGCCCTTGGCGATCCGCCGCCGCCGGGAACCGTTAATCGTCTCGGGCTTGCGACGCTCTTCTGGCGTCATCGAGAACACGATCGCCTCGAACTGCTTGAAGAAGTCGTCGTCGATCTCGTCGACGTTGATCTTGTCTTTGATCGAGTTAAGCCCGGGAACCATGTTGACGATCTGCGAAATAGGCCCCATCTGGCGGACTTTGCTGATTTGCTCGATAAAGTCGTTGAGGTCAAACTCGCCGTCCTGGAGACGGCGTCGCCACACCTTCGAGTCCTGGTCGCCAAACTCTTCCTGAGCGCGCTCAACCAGGGTAGACATGTCGCCGCGACCGAGGATGCGCCCGGCCAGGCGGTCCGGATGGAACTGCTCGATCGCATCGGGCCGCTCTCCGACGCCCAGGAACTTGATTGGCGCGCCGGTGACTGCGCGAATCGAGAGCGCCGCGCCGCCGCGAGCGTCGCCGTCCATCTTGGACAAGACGACACCCGTGATTCCGACCGCCTCGTCGAACGACGCGGCCGCATTGACGGCGTCCTGTCCGGACATGGCGTCGGCGACCAGCAGAACCTCTGTCGGCTTGAAGCGGTCACGCAGCTCGGTGATCTCGGACATCATGTCTTCGTCGATGTGCAGGCGGCCGGCGGTGTCGACGATCACGGTTCCGGCGCCAAGCTGTGAAGCGCGCTCAAGTCCCCGTTCGACGATCTTGACCGGTTTCTCGTCTGCGCCAAGTTCGAAGACTTCAATGTCGAGCTGTTTGCCCAGTGCCTGGAGCTGGTCGATTGCAGCAGGACGGTAGACATCTGCGGCGATCAACAGCGGACGGTCGCCGGCTTTCTTGGCACGGAGTGCGAGTTTGGCTGAAGTAGTCGTTTTGCCTGAACCCTGGAGTCCGACCATCAGAATGACGGTCGGTCCCTGCGAGGCTCGCTGGAGGCTGGGCGATTCGGTGCCAAGCAACGAGACCAGTTCTTCATTGATGATCTCGACGATGCGATTGAGCGGTGTCGGCGAGCGCATCACCTCTTCGGTGTTGGCCCGTCCGCGGACGGCCTTGATGTAGTCGCGTGCGACCTTGTAGTTGACGTCGGCTTCGAGCAGCGCGAGACGGACCTCGCGCAGCGCTGCCTCAAGATCTTTCTCTGAGATCGCACCGCGACGACCGAGCGTCGCGAAGACGCCTTGCAGCTTGCCGCTTAAGGCATCAAACATCGCCATGCTTCTGACTCCCGGTTGGCGCTCTTAGGCGTTAACCGTAGCTAGGAGAGACCGGCCTCGGCCATGCGGACGCAAAGGTCGCCGACGCGGACGCTGTATCCCCACTCGTTGTCGTACCAGCTGACGACTTTCAC
The DNA here is from genome assembly GCA_002239025.1 of Chloroflexi bacterium bin125. Lineage (GTDB taxonomy): Bacteria > Chloroflexota > Dehalococcoidia > Bin125 > Bin125 > Bin125. The sequence continues at coordinate 12,290 of MPNM01000032.1, forward strand.
CTGGGTGCCTTCGAGCACCATGGTTGAGAGGGCGTCGATGATCGACGAGGAGGGCGAGCCTTTGAAGTCGCTGCTGACCAGTGGGTCGGTCTCGTATTCGAGGATGCCGTGCAATGGCGACTCAAGCTCGTTGGCGGCCTTCTCGAAGGCGGCGTTGATCTCTTCGGCGTCGGTGGCGCGCTCGGCGTCGATCACGAGGTCAACGACTGAGACGGTGCTGGTCGGGACGCGGTAGGCCATGCCGTTGAGCTTGCCGTTGAGGTGGGGCAGGACAAGTCCGACGGCCTTGGCTGCGCCGGTCGTGGTCGGAATGATGTTCATCCCTGCGGCGCGGGCGCGACGCAGGTCGCTGTGGACGGTGTCGAGGATCGCCTGGTCGTTGGTGTAGGCGTGGATCGTCGACATGATCCCGCTCTTGATGCCGACGGTGTCATCGAGCACCTTGGCCATTGGCGCCAGGCAGTTGGTCGTGCAAGAGGCATTGGAGACCACGTGGTGCGAGGCCGGGTCATAGGCGTCGTCGTTGACGCCGAGCACGATGGTCAGGTCCTCGTTCTTGGCCGGCGCAGAGATGACGACCTTGGACGGCCCGTGGTTGAGGTGCCCGGCGGCCCTGGTCGCGTCGGTGAAGATGCCGGTGCTCTCGACGACGATTTCTACGCCATGGTCGCCCCAGGGAATCTGTCCCGGGTCGCGCTCGGAGATGACGGCGATGCGCTGACCGTCGATCACGAGGTCGCCATCGACGACATCAACTTCGCCGGGATAGCGGCCGTAGTTGGTGTCGTACTTGAACAGGTGGGCGTTGGTTTCGGAATCGGTCAGGTCGTTGATCGCGACGACTTCGAGATCATCGCCGTGAAAGTCGAGCATGCCTTTGAGCACCTGCCGACCGATCCGGCCGAAGCCGTTGATGCCAATTTTCGTCGTCACGAAGATCTCCTGAGTGATTGTGTGGAAGTAACTCGTTGCGTAGCAGGATCGCAGAGCAAAGCGGTGCGCTCAACCTCAGTGGATGCAAAACAGCAGGAGTTTGCTAATCAGAACAAAACTTCGAAGCCAGAGTGTATTCACTCTGTGCCTCCTTCGACGAGAGATTGGCAACGACAGCTCAATGTCTTCGAGTGTTGGAACCCGAGTGCTGTTTCTCGACGACTCTGAAAAACCGCATCCTCGAGATTCTTCTCGAGCAGTAGTGATCGCAGGCTTTTCGATTCCCTCGGATCACGTTCCGACGCTCCATCGAAGGATCGCAGGAGCGAAGTCAAGATTCTTCCCAGGGCGGGGAGACCCAGCAAGGTGGGAGATCAAGTCAACCAAGTTGAACTCTCCCAGGCATCGAAAACAGCGGAGATATCGCCAGTTCCTGGACGAGGTTCTTAGGATTCTAGGGTCCCTCGATTGCACGGTGTATTCAGTCAGCATTGACAAGCGGAACATGGTCCATCAGATGGGCCTTTCGGTAACCATGCCGCTTCAACTCCAGGTGTTGATTGGTCACTTCACGCACGAGTGCGAAGCCGAAGGTGGCCTGGGCATGATTGTGTCTGATTGGTCAGAACAAGGACTCGATTCGCATGCGAACAGATGTGTGGCAAGTTTCGTTGTGACCAGACGTCTGAATCACCACCCTGGTATCTACTGAACGGACTCAGCAACCTCGAATGCCATTCAGGTAGCCGATCTCATTGCTGGCATACGCCGAAGGTCTGGCGAAGGAGAGGCTGAGATGAAAAGTTTGGACAACTCGTTGGCTGCGATCAGATCGGTCAGTGCCTCTGTTCAAGGGATCACGCCATTGGGAAGGAGGTACGAGAACAGAATCAGCCTGTTTTGAAATCCATTTGCCAATCAAATCGGGATTAGATAGCCTGAGCTTGCCAGAGAGGTTCGGTTAGTAGGCTTTGGCCGAATAGGACCGCAGACCGCTGGCATCGAGGCCCCGGATCGCACGGGGCCTCATTCTTTTTCTCGGGCTACAGCAGAATCCTCTTGGGCGCTCCTGAGGGCTGACGACGGTAGTTGTCGATCAGGAGCCTCTGGCGTCCGTTGTCGATGATCCAGGTCGCTTTGCAGCGCCTGTTGTCTTCGAGGAGCGACTGAGTTTGGCGGTGCAGGCGCTGGTACTCCTGCCGATCTTCGGACTCCACACCGAAGAGGCCACTGCCGACGGCGAAGCGGCACTGCCGATCCTGTATCACGATCTGCCAGCCGATCAGTAGCTGAGCCCAGCCGAGATGAAACGCCTCGTCGGACCAGTTGACGAGGAAGCGCTTGTCGTGGGATCCGTCGGCGCTGAGCAGGGCTGAAGCGCCGAAGTGTGATCGCGACAATTCCGATACTGCCCGATACGCATCGGCGGTCTCAGGAGCCATCGCAATCTGTTGGCCGGCCATGTACTGTCCCATGCCAATCTCGGTGACGTGGTGCTCCTGGTTGTTTGACCAGGCGTCCCGCAGCCAGTCCTCGAACTCCACCTGTTCATCGCCGACGACGGCCTGCTCCGCGCCCAGCCATTCCATCATTGCTCTCAACAGTGGCAACGCGGCTGAATAGGATGCCCTCGCCGTCAGAGTCCGCGCCTCGAGTCCGGCGCTGTAGACGCGGGACCAGAAGATGAGCGCAGAGGCATAACGTCGGTTGCGGAATGAGGAGCCATAAGACTGCTCGACGATCTTGCGCTGCAAGGTGAAGGCGTCGTTAAGCCAGCGAAGATCGAGCGGCAACGCGAATGAGGTCTCGCGAAAGGCGTCGCGGCGGACCTGTGGCTCATCGTCGCGTGGCTTGGCCAATACAGGCGTCTCGGACGGGAACGTGATCGGCGAGATCCGCTGACGGGGCGGACCCGGGGCCTTCGCAGGGTCTGCGGTCATGGCGTCGAGGTTCCCTGTTCACGGGAAGCGAGCAGCGCCTCTAACCAGAGCAGCAAGCGTTCACTCTGAGCATCGATGTACGGCCGGTCGGGATGCCAATCCCACAGCTCTCGCACGACTTCCAAGGTGGACCATGTGCTGCCCTCGCCGCCATTGGCGATCTCTGCCAGACGAGAAGCGACATGGTTGGCATTCCAGATCAGGGGACGTTCGTAGTCGAGCATCCTTGTCGTCTGGGTCAGCGCCCTGATCCATCGTTCCACCGTGTCGAATGCGACGCGGCGGTCCATGAGTAACGCGCGCAGCGCGAGCACTTCGGGCAGATCGACGACACGGGCCGGCGGCCGATCGGGAGGGGGGACGGGTTCAGGTCCATCGTCCTCTGTCATTTGCTCCAGCGCGACGGTCCAGTGACTCGCCGGGACGCGGCGCAGTTCGCTGTAGACCATGGCGCCGCCCGAGCCGGATTCCCACCAGGCGCGAAGACGCTCATGGCGAGACTGTGTCAGCGGTTGGGCGAGCTGGGTGGTATCGGAATCGGGGGAGGTAGATGAGGGCACGGACCTAGGTTTTCTCAGGGGTTATCTCAGGGGTTATCGCGGGAAGTTCTGTCGGCGGATAACGGCGGATTCTGTTGTCTGAACGTTACGTGGAATAACTGATAACTGCTATTACCGATCACCCACGCGTTGTCACTGAGCGGCTTGCTAGAGCGGATCTAGCGCCGATGCCTGTTATCGGCGCCGCAACTCCTACCACGATGGCGAGCATGAAAGAGGCGACGCGGCAATATGGAACACGAAATCCAGCAGTTTCTGACCTACATGGCGGCGGAGCGAGGCGCCTCGGCGAACACCATCTCCGCCTATCGCAACGATCTGGCCCAGCTTCGAGCCTATTTCGTCGAACATCAGTCGAAGCCGGATGACGAAGCTGCGAGCGTGACTCCGATCGAAGAGATCGATGCGGAGCAGCTCCAAGAATACATCGTTCACCTACGCGAGCAGCAATACGCCGCCGCGACCGTGGCGCGTAAGGTCGCTGCGGTCAAGAGCCTGTTCAGCTATCTCCACGGCGAGGGTCGGATCAATGCCAATCCGGCGGAACAGCTCTCGTCCCCGCGTGTCGGTCGCAGTCTGCCGCGCACGCTGACGATCCAGGAGGTCGACGCACTGCTTGAGCAGCCAGGCCGTTGGGACACGCCGGAAGCGGCTCGCGACCAGGCAATGTTGGAGATGCTCTATGCGACCGGCATGCGTGTGTCGGAGTTTGTTTCGCTTGACCTGTCGTCGATTGAACTCCAGGGACAGCGAGCGTCGGTGCGTTGCGTGGGCAAGGGTCGGCGTGAGCGGTTGATTCCGATTCACTCTGCCGCTGTCGCCGCACTGCATCACTATCTGCAAGAGGCGCGACCAAAGCTGGCCCGTGGTCGACGCGAAGTGGCGCTGTTCATCAATCGGCGGGGCGAGCGTCTGACGCGCCAAGGTGTCTGGCTGATCATCAAGAACTACGCGCAGGAAGCCGGAATCTCCGGCGTCACGCCCCACACGCTGCGTCACAGCTTTGCCACCCACTTGCTGCGCGGCTCAGCCCCGCTTCGCAATGTCCAGGAGTTGATGGGCCACGCCAACATCTCCACGACCCAGCTGTACACCCAGCTGACCGATGAACACCTGCGGGACGTTTACGATCGGGCTCATCCCCGCGCCAGCTAGCTAAATCGGCCGGCGCATCCGAGTCTGACCGGAGGCGAGTGTGGCTTCTACCAGGATCGAATCCATCCGTGCGCGCGAGATTCTCGACTCTCGCGGCAACCCAACCGTGGAGGCCGATGTCGTCCTTGATAGCGGCGCGTTGGGCCGTGCTGCCGTGCCGTCGGGCGCGAGCACCGGATCGCACGAAGCAGTCGAGCGACGCGACGGTGATGCCGCCCGCTATCTCGGTCGCGGCGTTCAGGATGCGGTGACTTCGGTCAACGACGAGATTTATGAAGCGTTGCACGGTCACGACGCTTCGGATCAGGCGGCGATCGATGGTTCGTTGATCGCGCTCGATGGCACGGCGCAGAAGGCTCGTCTAGGCGCGAATGCCACGCTGGCGGTTTCGATGGCCTCGGCCAAAGCTGCGGCCAACGCGCTCGGAACGCCTCTATATCGATCCATCGGCGGTGACGGAGCCGTCGTCTTGCCCGTCCCATTGGCAAACATCCTGAATGGCGGCGCGCATGCCGATGACGGCGCCGATTTTCAGGAGTTCATGGTTGCGCCGATTGGCGCTGAGTCGATTGCACACGGCTTGCAGATGGTCGTCGAGGTGTACCACTCACTCGCGGCCGAGCTGCGCTCGCAGCGGTTGGCGACGGGACTTGGCGATGAGGGTGGTTTCGCGCCGTCCCTGCCGAGCAATGAGTCGGCGCTTGATCTGATCATCAGCGCGATCCGCACTTCGGGATACGAGCCAGGGCGGGACATCGCCATCGCCCTGGATCCTGCTGCCAGCGAACTCTGGTCGAACGGGCGATATGAGCTGCACACTGAAGGCCGATCACTGAGTAGCGCCGAAATGGTGGCGCTCTGGCGTGACTGGTGCGAGCGGTATCCGATTGTCTCAATCGAAGATGGCATGGACGAGGACGATTGGGAAGGCTGGCAGGCGCTCACAGCCGAGATTGGCTCCCTGGCGCAAACGGTTGGCGATGACCTGCTAGTGACGAATCCGGAACGTCTGAAGCGTGGCATCGAAATCGAAGCGGCGAACAGCATCCTGATCAAGGTCAATCAGATCGGCACGCTGTCAGAGACGCTGGAGGCGGTCAGGATGGCGCAGGATGCCGGATGGACGGCGATCATCAGCCATCGCTCGGGCGAGACCGAGGACACGACGATCGCTGATTTAGCTGTGGCGACGAACGCCGGCCTGATCAAGACGGGCGCTCCTGCTCGGGGTGAGCGAACCGCGAAGTACAACCGGCTGTTGAGAATCGCCGAAGAACTGGGTGATCGGGCGGTCTACGCGGGGATGGATGCGATTCCTCAGGCGTCGCGGTTGGTCTGAGGGCTTGTTCATGCGGAGGCGACACGTCCGCGCCGAGCGCACTCTCACTCCTGCTCCCCCTCGCAGGGGGAGCTGTCACGGAGTGACTGAGGTGGTCCCTCGGACGTGACGAGCAGATGAGTGGCCGCTGAACGGGACCCCCTCCGCCTTCGGCACCTCCCTCCGCAGGGGGGAGGAAAGAGGGTTTTGCACAGGTCTCCAAGGGGGGAGGTCTTGGGGCCGATCGACCTACAGCTCCAGCTTGAGCTGTTCTGCGAGGCGTTGAGTCATGCCTGGGGTTGAGGCGATGTCGGTGACGTCGGCTTCTCGCAGGGCTTGCAGAGAACCGAACTTCCTCAGCAGGGCTTTCTTTCGCCTCGGGCCGATGCCTTTGATTCGGTCGAGCGTGCTTTGCGATGTCTGTTTCGCACGGAGGCGGCGGTGGTAGGAGATGGCGAAGCGATGTGCTTCGTCACGGATGCGCTGCACCAGGTAGAGCCCTTGCGAGCGACGATCGAGTCTGACCGGATCCGCCGAGTCGACCTGGTACAGCAGCTCCTCGCGCTTGGCCAGGCCGGCCAGCGGAATGTCATCCACGGCGAGATTGCGCATGACATCGTGGGCTGCCGATACCTGGCCGCGTCCGCCATCGACGATCACGAGGTCAGGAATCGCGCCCCAACCTTCAGACTCGGTCTGCGTCTCTCGTTCCTCATCTACCGTCGCACCCGAATCAGGTTCATCAGGGACGTCGAACCCTTCGGCCCGTTCAGCTCGCCGCTGTTCTCCGAGGCGTTTGAATCGTCGTTGGATAACTTCGGCCATCGAGGCGAAATCGTTCGGACCCTCGCTGGTATCAACGGTCTTGATTTTGAAGCGGCGATACTCGTTAGTCGCAGGCCGCCCGTCGAGGAAGACCACCATTGAGGCGACAACGTTGGACCCCTGCGTGTTTGAAATGTCGTAGCACTCAATCCGACTCGGCGGCGTTGGCAGGCTGAGCGCTTCTTCCAGCTCAGTCAACGCAGCATCGGTACGTCCGCGATCAGCCATCCAGCGGACGCGTGACATGGCCAGCGTTTCCGAGGCGTTCTCGGTGGCCATCGCGACGAGACGTCGCTTGTCCCCGCGCTGTGGATGCCTCACTTCAACTTTTGTTCCCCGCTTTTCCGTCAACCACGACTGCAACAGGTCCAGATCCTCGATTTCGTCGGGAATGAGCACAAGCTTCGGCGGCTGCAGCCCACCTTCGTAGTGCTGCCTGAGGAAGGATGAGATGACGAATCCGGCCGATTCGTCCTTGACGCCGGCCAGATTGAAATGATCGGAGCCGGCCATCTTTTGTCCGCGAATGAAGAGCACTTGAACGACCGCTTCGTCGCCATCGACGGCGAGTCCGTACACATCGATCTCGGCGGCCGACGTGTCGGCGGTGAGCTGAGTCTCAGTGACCCGCTCGACTGCCGTGATCTGGTCGCGTAGCTGCGCCGCACGCTCGAAGTTGAGGTCCTCCGCTGCGTCGGTCATCGATGTCTTGAGCTGCGTCAGGACCGTTTCGCTCTTGCCATCGAGAAAGAGCATCGTCTGGTCGATCACCTCCTGGTACTCGTCGGGCGTGCAGAAGGAGGTGCAGGGGGCGATGCAACGGCGGATGTAGTACTCGAGACAGGGCCGAGGGTCGGAGCCGGTGATTTCCTTGTCGCAAGAGCGCCAGGGGAAGAGCTTCTTGACCAAATCAAGCGTCGTCCGCACCGACTTCGCCGACGCGTAGGGACCGAAGTAACGCGCGCCGTCCCTGGCGACGCGACGGGTGATGGTCACCCGCGGCCAGGGCGCGTCGACGTCGATCTTGAGGTAGGGATAGTGCTTGTCGTCCTTGAGTCGGACGTTGAAGAAGGGCTGATGGCGCTTGACCAGCGTCGCTTCGAGGTGGAGCGCATCCTGCTCGGTGTGCGTCGTGACGTACTCGAGCTGCGCAATCTTCGAGGCAAGTACTCGCGTCTTGCCTTCCATCGAGCGCGGAGAGCCAAAGTAACTGCGCACCCTGGACTTCAGATTGGCCGCTTTGCCGATGTAGATGACTCGATCTGTGGCGTCGCGGAACGTGTAGACGCCAGGCTTCGCCGGCAGCGCGGAGACCTGAGCCTGAAGCTGCGCGCGCGCCTGCTCGGGAGAGGTGGGAGTGGACTGGTCGGGAGCGTCGGTGGTCACGGTTGCAAGGTTATCGAAGCGGGCACGGCGGGGCTCAAGGTTCGGTGGGGACCCGTGAGAAAAAAAACGAGGCGAAAAAAGAGACGATTGGGGCGATTACCAGGGGTCGTCGTCCTCTTCGAGCGATTCTTCTTCCTGGGAGGAGGGGGAGCCCTCACCCCAGCCCCCCGCATCCAGTGCGGGGCAGGCTTCTCCCAGGGGGAGAGGGGGCAGAAGAAGGGAACCGGGGGCACCTTTGGGGCCGTCATAGAGTTCGCGGAGCTTGTGACGGGCGACGTCGAAGGGGTCGGTAGTTAGGTAGAGGTGGTGGTTGAGTCGGGCCTGGGGGTTGGGGGCGAAGAGTTCTCGGACAATGGTGTTGAGGGCTTTGACGCGTATGTAGCCGGGGTTGTGTTCGGCGGAGCGTCGCCAGAGGCGGTCGATGGTGGTTCGGAGGTGGAAGGGGTTGGGCATGGCGGCCTCCTTTGGGTTTGGTCAGTATGTATGTTCTGAATATATCAGAGTTGGGTGTGACCAGGTTGTCGGAGGGGAGATCGCGTGGCGTCGGCTGAGGGACGGCTGGCGAGTGTCGCCGTTGATAGGTTTGGGTGGTTCGTGATTCCTGCCTACGCAGGAATGACGGAGGGAGGGCGGGAGTGACGGAGGGGAGGCGGCTGGGGTTGGGTGGGACGGCTGTTGGGTATCGCCGTTGATGGGCTTGGGTGGTTCGTGATTCGTGCCTACGCAGGAATGACGGAGGGAGCGCAGGAATGGTGGGACAACGTGAAGGAAAGGTGGCGCGCCCGGCAGGACTTGAACCTGCGACCTCTGCCTCCGCAGGGCAGCGCTCTAATCCGCTGAGCTACGGGCGCAATGAATGGGAAGGGTTGGAAGTGGTTGAGATTCGGAGTGATGGTGCCGACGGAGGGATTCGAACCCCCACGGGCTTAAGCCCACTACGCCCTGAACGTAGCGCGTCTGCCAGTTTCGCCACGTCGGCAGTGACCCGAAGTCTGGTTCGACTCCTCGAATCTCGTTGTTGTTGACAACCCTCTCAAGCGTATCCGGCAATCTGTGTCCGGGGGATATCGTCCGATACTGGCAAGTGCTGGTGGGCGATGCAGGACTTGAACCTGCGGCCTCTCGGATGTGAACCGAACGCTCTAGCCAGCTGAGCTAATCGCCCCAGTTGCTTTCGTTGGTAGCAGCGGCAGGACTCGAACCTGCGACACGGGGCTTATGAGTCCCCTGCTCTGCCAACTGAGCTACGCTGCCACTTCCAATCAGGCTAACGCACGCTATCGCGGCCGGGCCCTGTCGTCAAAGCACTCCGACCCGCCCTTCGTGCCCAATCGCATACTCTGACGCAGATGAAGTGACCCTGGTTCACTCACGCTGTGAACGGCGGCGGCAATGGCTCTCGAGTGGCGCCCCAACGACCCATTCTCCTCACTGGCCGGACAGATCCTTGTCGCCTCGCGACACCTCGCCGACCCGAACTTCTTCCGCACGGTCGTCCTGATCCTGGAGCACCGCGAGGGCGCGCTTGGCGTCGTGCTGAATCGGCCGACGGTGATCACCATTGCCGATGTCGTACCGGACTGGCAGGATCTGATCGCCCAGCCGCCGGTGGTGTTCCATGGTGGACCGGTCGAGCGCACCGCGGCCATCGGGTTGGCGCGTCCCGACGGTTCGGTCGACCCCGAGCAGTCGGCGTTCTCCCTGACGATCGCCGAGCCGGGCTGGGAAGTGGGAATCGTCAACCTCAGTGCAGAGCCGGGTGCGCTGGTCGGGGTGGTTCGTGATCTGCGGATTTTCTCGGGATACGCTGGATGGAGTGCAGGCCAACTTGAAAGCGAGATCCAGGCGGGCGGCTGGTTGGTCCTTGATCACGAGGGATTCGATCCACTGACCAGCGATCCTGCCACGCTCTGGAATCAAGCCTCAAGCGCGGCCGCCAGCGGACAGGGAGTCAGGGCTAGTGATGGGCCGTCGGTGCAGAACAACTAGTTGACGACCGCTCCGCGCCGCAGCGTGAGCCAGGGATGGGGGGAGGAACGCGATGGCCAACAGCATTCTGAGCCGACTGCGTGAGAAGCAGCAGTCCTACATCCTGTTCACGTTCCTGAGAAAGCCGTACTCGATTCGCGATGCCGCGAATCGAGGCCTGGTTGTGGCAGCGATCACTGCCGCGATCGTGCTGCCGATTTTCATCGGACGGGGCGGCGGTGACGCGACAGCAGGCGCCGGGGATGCGTTCTCCGCTCAACTTGCTGAGCTTGAAGTAGCTCGAGCGGAGCGGGACGAATCGGGCGGTTCTGACGAACTGGATGCGCGGATCGATGCGTTGGAGGAGGCGACGAGGCTCGGCTACCTCGAACGGGACGGCGACGCGTCGGACCGAGGCGCGTTGGCTCCCGATTTCCGCCTGCTTGACCTGGAGGGCCAGCCGCACCAGTTGTCCGATATCGATGGTCCAATCGTGCTCAACTTCTGGGCCAGTTGGTGTGAGCCGTGCATCGAGGAGATGCCGGAGTTCGAAATCGTAAGCCAGGAGCTTGCGGGACGGGTGACATTCATTGGGATCAACGATGGGGAGAGTCCAGAGACGGCGCGCGAGTTCGCGGATGATGTAACCGGGGTCAGTTATCTGGTCCTGCTCGATCCGACCAGTTCGATGACTAGCGGTCCGTATCCGCTGGTCGGGCGTCCGACGACGTTTTTCATTGGAGCGGACGGGATCATCGAGGATCTCTGGGTCGGCATTCTGAGCATTGAGCAGATGCGGACGCTGGTTGGCGAACTGATCAGCGAGGAGATAGGCACAGGCTCCGAGCAAGCAATGCCTGAGGAATATGGCGAAGCGACGCTCAACATCATCGATTCGGCGAAGGCGAACTTTTCGACGGCCGAGGAACTGATCCAGCGCTGGCGAGACAACCCTGATGTGATGAGCGACCCCGGCTGGCAACGCAACATGGTCGCCCAGACGCGGGTTTGGTCGGATCTGACGGAGCAGTTCTCAGGTCTGACTCCACCCGAGCAGTGGACTGAGCTGCATCAGAAGGTGGCGGACTCGCTCGCACAGATCGCCAACGCGGCCGGTCCGTTGGTGCGCGACGCGATTGAGGTAGCCAATGCCGACGGCATGACTACCGCTGTCACGCTCTACGACAGTTTCCGTGCGCTCTTCGACGTAGCCGCCGATAACCTGTCAGGCGTGATCGAAACGCAGTAACGACGATTGTGGATCTGCTCAGGGGCGATTAGCTCAGGTGGCTAGAGCGTCCGGTTTACACCCGGGAGGTCGGAGGTTCGAGTCCTCCATCGCCCACCACTTCTCGAAGGAGACAGGTACGCAATGCGAGTGATGGTGTTAGTCAAAGCGACCGAGGACAGCGAAGCGGGCGTCATGCCGACGACCGAGATGTTCGAGGAGATGGGCGCCTACAACGAGGAACTGGTCAACGCGGGCATCATGAAGGACGCCGACGGCTTGACGCCAACGGCGCAGGGCAAGCGCGTGGCATTCGACGGTGCCTCGCGGACCGTGATTGATGGGCCGTTTGGTGTCACCAATGAGTTGGTCGCGGGCTATTGGATCTGGGAAGTGGCGGATCTGGCTGAGGCGGTCGAGTGGGTCAAGCGCTGTCCCAACCCAATGCTCGGCCCCAGCGAGATCGAGATTCGACCGTTCTACGAGCTCGAAGACTTTGGCGACGAAGTTACGCCGGAGCTAGCCGAGCAGGAAGAGCAACTGCGAGATCGGCTGAGCGAGTAGCGCTCGGTCGCGGGTGTGACGGTGCAACTGCGTTGAAGCTGAACCACGCATAAGCCCTAGTCTGAGAAGCACGGAGGCATAAGAACGTGAAACAGATCCAACCTGACCTGTGGCAGACCTCTCCTCGAGTGATCGACGACATGGTGGCGACCCATGCGTATCTGTTGATTCGTCCGTCGGGGAACCTGCTGCTCTATGGCATTGGTGAGGGGCAGGACGCCGACCTTGATGCAATCGAGGAATTGGGCGGTGTTGTAGTGCAAGTGCTCAGTCATCGCGATGAGACCAGCCCGGCATTGAATCAGGTTCGCCACCGGTTTGGCTCGCGACTTGCCTGCAGCGAACTCGAAGTGTCGTCGATTAGCGTCGACGCCGAGCCTGACCTGATCGTTGGTCCAGATTGTGATGATCCGGCCTTGGCGGGTCTTGAGATCATCGACACACCCGGTCACACCGACGGCAGCATCAGCTTCCGCTACGAGTCGCCGCATGGCAAGAGCTATCTGTTCACCGGCGACACGATCGTTCCCAGTCTGGGCAAGTGGGCGACGTTTGTCGTTGACCAGTACGGAGGCACATTCGAGGCAATGGAGCAAAGCCTGGTCAAGTTACGCGACATGGAGCCCGATGTCGTGGTTCCGAGTGCGTTCGTTGGCGAAGTCTCGTGTGTGGAGATGGGCGAAGGCGAGTGGGCCTCGATTGTCGATCATCGACTCGAACGCCTGCGAGCGATTGCTCCAGCCTGATCGTGGTCGCTGCGCTGCGGATTGGCCTCTAGCAGGCTGCTGAAGTATTGATGGCCGCAGCCGGGCCTGTCATGATTGACGGCTGTTCTGGGGCTGACCGCTGACAACGGTTGGGGTTCCGTAGGCCGGAAGTTATGAGTTTGGATTGCAGTTCC
>MPNM01000011.1 GCA_002239025.1 Chloroflexi bacterium bin125
ACTTCCGGCCTACGGAACCCCAACCGTTGTCAGCGGTCAGCCCCAGAACAGCCGTCAATCATGACAGGCCCGGCTGCGGCCATCAATACTTCAGCAGCCTGCTAGGGATTGCGTGCCGATCGTCAGGGCAACCGAAGCAGCGTCTGGCGAACTTTCTGTTTGGCTTCGTCCAGATCGGTGGCGAGGTCTTCGGCGGGAATGTCCTCGAGCATTGCCATCGATTGGAACCTGCGTTCCACGTCCTTTGGTATACCGGCGATCACTACCCGTTTGGCCCCGTGCGACCTGGCGATGTGGATCAACTCGCCGATCATCACGGCGGCCGAGTCGTCCAGGAATTGAACTCTCGACATCTCGAAGATGATTGCCTGGTGTTGGCTCAGGTCGGCGCGCAGGACTCGGCCAATCTGGCGGGCCGAGGCCATGCTGACACGGTCGGGCAGGACGACCAGGCCGCTCCGCGCGGCGAAGCGATCGGCATCACCGACTTCGTCTCGACCCAGAACGGTCGCATCGAGCAGGGGGACGGAAGCAAGCGATCGCATTTCGATCTCTTCCAGTCGACGCGCGTTGAGCAACCAGGCAACGACCAGACCGACCACGAGCGCCGCGGCAAGCGTCGTGAACACGGTCAAGATGACGGTCGTGACCATGACGATCGAGAATGAGGCGGGAATGCGGTGGAGTCGGCGAATGAAGCGCCAGTCAATCAGGTTCCAGCCTGTGGTGAGCAGAATGCCAGCGAGGACGGCGAGTGGGATCTGTTCCACGAGCGGACCCATGAACACCATGACCGCCAGCAGAAATGCGGCAACGGTCGCTCCGGCAACCACCGTTCGCCCGCCACTGAAGATGTTGACAAACGTTGCGGAACTGACGGCGCAGTACAACCCGCCGAACAGCGCGGCGATGATGTTGCCCAATCCGAGGCCAAAGACGATTCGATTCGACTGATGCTGGCCGCCGGTGATCACATCCATGTTCAACGAAACGACCAACATGGTGATCGAGCTGAGCAGCGCGAGCATGAACGCTGGTTCGATCGCGCGCACAACAAAATCGGCGGACAGCGCGGACAAGTCGACACCGGGGAAGCCGCCCGGGATGTCGTCGATCACCGGCGCTCCATCGAGCCAGAACGCCCCGATAGCGGTACCGCAGAGCAGCACAGCGAAGGCGCCGGGAATCAACGCCATCAGGCGGCCGCGCCAGAGCGCGCCCAGGAGCAAACAGAACAAGGTCAGGACCAGAGCCTCATCGTTGAGTTCGCGGATTGCCGCTGGCAACGCGCTCAGGTTGTCGATCAATCCCACACCACCGGAGGCGACGCCCAGCGCAGGAAAGGCCTGGCTGGCGATCACGAGAATGCCGAACGCGGTAAAGAATCCTGAAATCAGAGACTGGGGGACATAAGTCACGTAGCGACCGAGCCGGAGCAAGGCGAAGACGAGCTGGATGAGGCCGGCCATGATGCCAATCGTGGCCGCCTCAGCCAGACTCGAGGCGTAGTCGGTCACGACCACGGCCATCATCATTGCGACAATCACGTTGGGACCGGCGATCACTCCCCTGGCCCCGCCAACAATGGCCGAGATCAGCGCCGTCGCGAACGCGCCATAGAGACCGGCCGCGGGACCGAGACCTGAGAGGATGCCGTAGCTCAGGGCAATCGGCAGGGAGACGACGCCAGCGGTGATTCCGCCGAACACGTCTCCACGGAAGTCATCGATGCCGTAGCTGGGGCGTCCAACGCTCAGGGAGCGGCCGATGGAAGCTCTCGTGAGGTGTTCCCGGATCTGCTGCGCTAGCGTCGTCCTGGGCATGGTCATCAGCGCCGATCGGCGGTTCGATCACGGACCCCGCTCGCTCTAATCCTCCCCTGGCACACGGCTCGGCAGTCCGGCGATTCGCTGCTTGACTGCTGCGATGTCATCCGAGGTTGCCCCGCGTTGGAGCAGCATGCAGCCCAGCCCGGCGTCCCTCAGTATCTCGAGGTCGCTGGAGGACACATCGATTGGGCAGAGGATCGCCAGGGGGATACCGGTCAACATGCCCAGCCGCTGCAGATTCACGGCATCGCGCAAGCTCAACGGAAACTGCGGCGCCGGCGAGATCGCGGCAGGCCGCAACCGAGCCAGCGCGCGGACTGTGGTCTCGTCCATGTCGGCATCAAGCAACCGCACGACAACGTCGAACTCCGAATCGAGAGCGACCTCGGCCCGTACTTCATCAAGCGTGCAGGATGCGTACGACGCGCCTAGAGCCTTCGCCATCTGCACCCGGTCCCCGGTCAGCACAGTAAACCGGACACCGCAGATTGGAACGTCCCCCTGCTCAATCTCCGCTAGGTCAGTTTCGTTGTAGGCAATGCAATGATCGGCGCCCGGGACGAATCCAATCGTGCCGACCAGCACCTCGCATTCAACTGCCCCACCGCCGGCGCAGTCGTGCGGTTGTCGACGCTGTTGGCGATTGGCTTTGATCGCTTCTGCCAATCTACCCATGAATCAACTCCTTACCCATCTGGTCCTAGGTGATCGCCCATATGGCTTTGCCATGCGGTGTGTAGGCAGTGAAAGAATCATTTGCACATTCCAAGCAATGACGACCGTTCAACCCTGTCCCGCCGCGCGAGTCGGCGGAGCGCTCGGTGTGCACTGGCCCGTTGTCGACACTCCAGGTCACCGGGACCTGTTGATTGGCAGAGCCATCGCCAAGGTGACTCGGCAGTCCGCCGATGCTGACGGACCTCTCGTGGTCCTGGCAGGTGATGGTGGTGCGCAGCTCGCCGTCGGGCGCGCCGACGGACGCGCTCTAGATCGATGCCCTGGTGACGAGGTCGCCTTCGTCGTCGTGATACGCGGAGTAGTAGACGTCGCCGACCCATTCGTCCTGTCCGCTGACGAGCACGACCTCACGTGCAGACGAGGGCTCGAACTGGCCGGCGCGCGTCACTCGGCCGTGGCCGGAGTCGTTGATTTCCAGGATCACCGGCGAGCTGGAGAGCCAGCGTTCCGTGCGGGCATTGGCTGGGTCAAGACGGTGAGCTCGCGGCGTCACCGGCGCTGACCATTCACCGTTCCCATTTTGCGCCCGCAAGCCGAAACGGATGTGGCCGTTCTCGAGTCGTTGAGCCGCGATGCGCACGCCTACATCGACATCAGGGCTTGGCTCCTGGCCGCGCGCAATGTGGCCAGATATGACCAACGCCACAACGGCAAGGGACATCGCCATCAGCATGACAGCGATGGCGATGCGACCACTCACCGGCGTCCGGGCCCGTTCGGCATCGGCACGCATTCGGTCTCTCCCTCTAACAAGTACGTAGAAGTGTGACACCGGCCGATGGGGTGGTGATAGATCGCTAAAGCTGGGTTGAGCCTTCGATGTGCTCAGTAGCGATGTAGCGTTTTGCTCATTCGACTGCGAACCCGTTTGCAGGGAATGGCGCTTGGAGTCAGCCAGCTCAACTTGGTCAACGTCTCAGACGATGATTGTGGTGGCTCATCGTGCAGTGCCGCGCTGTTCGCCGGACGGCTTCTCCGTGATCCACTGAACTCGCTAAGTCGTGACTCGAATCACTGCTCATCGATCCCCACGACAACGTCATCGAGCAGGCCGCTGCGGACGGCCCAGATCACCAGTTCCTGCTTGGTTTCGATGCCGAGCTTGTCCTGGATGCGGTAGAGCGTGTTGCGCACCGTGACGACGCTGATTCCCCGCTGCCTGGCGATCTCGGTGTAGGACGTGCCCCTGGCGAACAATGACAGCGTTTGTCGCTCTATTGCCGTGAGCCGGTCTGGCTGGCTGCGCGAGTCGAGTTGGCGCTGGCCCCGCAGCATCGCGAAAACCTTCTTGACCGCCTCGTCGGGAACGTGAAGGCGACCTTCGGCGACGTCCACTACCGCCGCCAGCAAGGCTTCTGGGGGCGCATACTTCTCGAGATACCCGGTGGCGCCGGCGGCGACCGCGTCAACCACAGCATCTTGCTGGGTGGCCGCGGTCAACATCATGACCTGAGTGTCGGGCAGCAGCGACATGAGCTCTCGGCATGCTTCAATGCCATCCATGCGGGGCATGATCACGTCCATGATCACCACCTGCGGCTTGAGTTCCTCGGCTATGCTCAGGGCTTCTTCTCCATCTCCGGCCTGGCCGACCACGACGAACCGGCCGGAACTCTCCAGCAGGTCACGCAAGCCGCTCCTCATAATCGGATGGTCATCCACCACCATCACTGCGATTGGGTCATTCGTTGACATTTCAGTCGCCGCCCCTGTTCTGTTGCTGAGGCACTACGCAGGTGATAGTCGTTCCACCTACAGCATTCGCACCGTTCAACCTCAGTGTCCCTCCCATACGAACGGCATCTTCCATCATGCCACTGATGCCCCGGCCCCGCCGTGCGTGGTCGTCCGGCAGACCTATGCCATCGTCCATCACATTCAAGACGATTTCCTCGTTGACGAAACTCAAGCTGACCTCGACTCGGCTTGGACCAGCGTGCAGGAACGCATTGGTCAGTGCGTTGTGGACGATGGAGAAGAGACGAGTTCGAATGGCTATTGGCAACGACGGCTCCGTGTCAGTCTGCGACAGCGTGGTTGGGATCCCAGTGATCAGTTCAAACGTTGCGCAATGTGACGACAAAACCAGGCCGAGTTCGCGGCCCTCGACGATGTGGCCGGCGTCGATCGGTCCGCGCATCTCCCACATGGCCGACTTTGACAGTGAAGCAGTCGCCTCGAGCGCAGAGAGCAATTCCTTGTTCGACTCTTCTGCCAGCGTCTGTGCTCGGTGAATGCCGAGGTTGATCATGAACGCGGTTTGCGCGGTGGTGTCGTGAATCTGCTGAGACAGTTCGATTCGCTCTCTGCGCAGCTGCTGCGCACGTGACAGCGCCGACTGCCAGCGAAGGCGTTCGTAGCGGATCAGCATGCCGATGCCCACGGCGACGATGTACATCGTGGCCACTCTGGCGACGAGCACCTTCTCCTGTCCCAGTTCGAGATCTAGACCGCCGCCAATCCAGAGGCAGAGCGAAACGTAGATCACCGCTGCCACTGATGTCCATGCCAACGTGACCCAAAGTGCGGAGAACAACACCGCGAAAAGACCAAGCGCCGGGTAGAAGCCAAGGAAGGCGAACGATGAGTATCCGCCAAGGATGACCACGGCGAAGATGATCTGTGCGACATCGCTGGCGCTGCACAGGAACAGGAGGCGCTGAGTAATCGGCCGTTTGGCGAGGAGCCGATATTGAACGAGCCCGTTGATCAGCAGTTGCGCGATTGGCATCGCGATGAATTCCACGTGATGCGGGTACCAGAAATCCGGTCGGTAGGCCAAAAGGAACACCAGCAACAGCCAAACGAACCAACGTCCCCAGATCGAAATCCAGGTCGCAAACCGGACTACGTCCGGTTCGTTCAAGGTGACCGGCGTCAGCCATGTTTGTATAGCCTCATCTGTCGCCTTCAGCACGCGCGACTTCCAATCCAGCAAAACACCCAAGGCCCCAGCACGATCCGACTCATGAACATGCCGTTCCATTGCTGCCAGTCTTCCGCCAGCCACAATCGAAAATCTACTTGAATTGCTCAGGCGTGACGAGAGCGATCAGTACCAATGCAAAGTGAGCAAAACGCTCATCGCGGCATAGCAAAAGAAAAACCTATCGCCGCCCTTGTGATCTATTGCGGCACAGGCGTCTAGTGGAAGCTTCTATGCAAGTGTTGACGCGGAAGAATGGCACGCCAACGCGCAGCACGATCTGACGTGGGACGTAGCCATGACCTGCAATCCCTCCAGCACCAAGCCGGGAGGAGCGGATTCCATGCACGCCTATCGAGACGATCTCGTTCGATACCACGCAGCGTCTCGGACCAAACGTTGTCAACCAGACCAGCGGAGCGCGACTAGCACGAATTGATCGAACCTCATCCGCACGTTGCTGTCCAGCAGGAGGTTTCGTCGTGGACGCGCACATCCTCTCCAACGAGCATCACTTTGGACCGATCATTGCCTGCGAACGATCACATTCGATACGAACCGGAAGATCCGGCGCCCGCGCTCTTGACGGTGAATGTGGCATTCCAGGGCGCGGTCCTGATCGTCTCGAACACGGTCACCTTTGTCCTGATCTTCTCCGCCGCGTTCAACGACGACGGCAGCTACGCCGCTTGGGCGATGGTCGGCGCGCTGATTGTTGCAGGCCTGGTCACGGCGCTCCATGCATCGCGTCTCGGCCGCCTGGGACCGGGCCACATTCTTCTGATGGGTTCCGGCGTGCCGTTCCTCGCCGTCTGCGTGTTGGCCGTCAATGAAGGCGGCCTGGCGCTAATGTCCAGCCTGGTGGTGGCGGCTTCACTGGTCCAGTTCGCGGTAGCTGCCTGGCTAGCGCGGCTCAGGCGACTGATCACGCCGGTCGTCTCCGGCGTCGCCTTCATGATGATCGCACTCTCGGCCATGCCGATCGCGATTGAGCGGTTGAACGACGTGCCTGTAGGCCTCTCCGACCTGGCCGGCCCGGCAGTGGGTGTGGCGGCGCTGGCTGTGGTCTCCCTGTTGATGCTGCGCGGCGTAGGGCTCTGGAGCCTCTGGGCGATGCCGATTGCGATCCTGGCCGGCTGTGTGGTGGCCATTCCTCTGGGTGTCTACGACCTGCAGCCGGTGATTGACGCGCCCTGGATTGATCTACCCGAGGTCGGAGGCTGGCCTGGGTTCGGCTCAGTCCTGAACGAGGACTTCTGGGCGCTGCTGTTCGTCTTTCTCGTGGTCAGTGCCGTGGTCGCAGTGCGCTCCAGCAGTGAAGGCGCCGCGATCCAGCAGGTCTCTCGCCGCCGCCCGCGCTCGATCGACTTTCGCGGCGTGCCGTGAAGTCCAGGGTCGTGGTCGTCGAGGGCTACAGTTCCGACGCATAGCATGCTGCTGAAACGATAGGATGCTCAGCCGGCTCACGCCGTGACTGACGGCTCTTCTCGGGCTGACCGTGCAGAGCGGTCGGATTCCGTAAGCCGGGAGGCGCGAGGTTGGACGGGCGTTCGCACGTCTGAGTCCGCTTCCGCGCCGCCCGGCGCGAGCCCCAGTATTAACGTTGTTTGCCGCTTTGACTCCGCGGGCATCGCAGACCTCCTGTGGCTGTCGGTCGGCTGTTCCGACGACGAGCCGCAAGAGCCACAGCAACAGACGATTGCAGAGCAACAGTCCCACGCAACACAGCAGCAAACCGAACCGTCCGCATCGACGCAACCAGCCTCAATGCAGGAGCAACGGTCCCAATCGCAAGCCCAGACACAGGCCCAACCTCAGGCGGTCTCTGCAGTGCCGCTCAACGTCGTGGTCTCGACGCAATGATTGGCGACCGGGTCCGCCAGGTCGGCGGCGACCAGGTCGACGTGAATGCGCTCGTCCGGGCGGGGGCAGACGCGCAAATCATTGAGCTCACTGAGTCGGACATCCGAGCAAATGGAGATGCGGAGCTTGTGGTCATCAACGGAGGGGAGTCCTGGTCTGTCTGTCCCTTCGGTTCGTCATTTGCCAGGGGCCCTCTATCACTGTGTGACATCTAGCTCGGCAAGCGGGCAGAGGGGAATGGGAGATCTTGCATCGGACTCTGCAAGGTGAAAGGGGGACTACGCCCAGGTCTTCAGAGGGGGAAGCGTGCGTTTGAAGGGGTGTGCTTATCCTGTGACCAATATGCCGTCCAATCTTCCTCTCCCACTTGACGGGATCCGCGTAACCGACTTCTCCTGGATCGTGGCAGGTCCGCAGGCGACGCGGATTCTGGCTGACCTCGGCGCCGATGTTGTGAAGGTTGAGAACGAGTCCTATCTCGACTCCATGCGCATCGGCCTGAAACAGGATGCGGACAATCCGTCGCTCAATCAATCGGGATTCCACTCAAGCCTGAGCCGCAACAAGCGCTCCATTACGGCCAACCTCTTCCACCCCAAGGGCCGCGAAGCGGTTGAGCGCCTGCTGGCGGTCTCGGACGTCGTAATCGAGAACTACAGCGCCGGCGCCTTTGCCCGGATGGGTTTTCCCTGGGAACACCTGCAGGAGATCAATCCGTCGCTGATTTATGTCTCCGTCTCGGGCTTCGGCCATGTCGGCCGCGACGCCTCCTATGGCACATGGGGCCCGACAGCCCAGGCAGTCTCAGGCGCGACAGCCATGTCCGGCCTCCCCGATCAGCCACCTGCAGGTTGGGGCTTCTCCTATCTGGATCATTCCGCCGGTTACTACGCGGCCATCGCTGTGCTGATGGCGCTGCACCACCGGGCTCGCACCGGGGAGGCGCAGCACGTCGACATGTCCCAGATCGAGACCGGGATGGCGGTCAGCGCTGTGCCGATGCTCGACTACCAGGTCAACGGACGCACCTACGAGCGCATCGGCAATCGATCGCGCCATCCCGCCACGGCGCCACATAATACCTATCGCTGCGCCGGAGACGACCGCTGGATTGCAATCGCCGTCGATGATGAGGCTCAATGGGCGTCGCTCTGCGATGTGCTTGGCCTCGACGCGTTGTGCGACGATCCTCGCTTTGTTGATATGACCACGCGCAAGGCACACGAGGACGAACTCGACGAGGCGATAGCCGCCGTGACTTGCGAGCGCGACCCGTTCGACCTCATGCTGGAGCTCCAGGGGCGCGGTGTCCCGGCCGGCGTCTGTCAGCGCACCGACGACAAACAGGAGCGCGATCCTCAGCTTGCCGAGCGCGGCTTCTATCCGACCGCGCCCCACGCTGAGCTCGGTGAGCACCGCTATGAGGGATTGCCGATGCAGTTTTCCGGGGCGAGATGGCGCATGGATCGTGGGGCGCCCTTAATCGGCGAGCACAACCACGCCGTCCTGACCGAGCTGTTGGGCTACGACGAAGAGGAATTCGCCAGCATGGTCTCGGAGCTCGCAATCTGATGCCGAACTCGAGCAGCGCTCCTCATGAAGGCCCGCTCGAAGGACTGCGTGTTCTCGAGATTGGCGACCTGGGCGAGGTCGCGGGCAAGCTGCTCGCCGATGCCGGAGCCGACGTCATCCGCCTCGAACCGCCCGGCGGCGGCCGGAGCCGGCATGTTGGGCCGTTTGTCGATGATGATCCTGGCCAGCCCTCACTGCTCCACGCCTCGCGCAACACCAGCAAGCGTGCCGTCACCCTCGATGTCACCCAGACTGCCGGCCTCGCAATCTGGCAGCGGCTGGTCGGCCTCGTCGATGTGGTGATTGATGCCACCACACCGACATTCCTCGACAACCTCGGCGGGGGCTGGCAGTGGGCTGAAGGACAGTCCGACCTGCGCGACTGCGTCTGGTGCAGCATCACTCCGTTCGGTCGCACGGGGCCGCGCCGCGACTGGGTCGTCAATGACCTGGTGCAGCTCGCCCTCGGCGGCCCCATGATGAGTAACGGCTACGACGACCACCAACTGCCGCCGATCCGGCCCGACGGTGAGCACAGCATCGCCGTCAGCAATGAGTACGCAGTCTCCGGCCTCCTCGCAGCACTCTGGATGCGGAATGCCGGGCATCCGGGTCAGCTCGTTGATGTCTCGATCCATGAGGCTGTTTCCGCCACCACTGAAGGTGCGTTTCCCAACTGGGAGTACTTTGGCCGCCTCGTCCAACGGCAAACTGGTCGTCATTCCTCACCCGCGCCGACCGCTCCCTGGCAGCATCTGGCAGCCGACGACGAGCATGTCTGCCTGATTAACGGTGGCCTGCCTCGGGGTGGCGCGTCCTGGACGGGCCTGCTCGATTGGATGGACGAATACGACGCCGCGGCCGATCTGCGCGATCCGCAATACCAGGAGCTGCTCTTCCGCGACCCACGCTCCAATCCCGAGGGCCGCCTGCACGTCGCCAGGACGATCGGCGATTTCGTTCAGCGCCTGCCAGCCGACGAGGTCTACCGTCGCGGTCAGTCCCTCCACTTTGCCTGGGGGACCGTCCGCCGGCCTGAAGAGAACCTGGACGACCCGCACTGGGCCGACCGCGACTTCTTCTGGGAGGGAGCATGCCCTGGGGTCGACCAGCCCGTCCGATATCCGGGCGCCCCCTACCGCTTCACGCGTTCTCCCGTCCGCCTGCGCCGTCGCCCAGCGCTCCTCGGCGAGCACAATCATGAGGTCTATGTCGGTGAACTTGGTTTGACCATCGCCGAACTGCGCGAGCACCTGGAGGCGGGCGTCGTCTAGCCGGGTGGCAGGCCTGGCGGCTCACCTCCGGAGCCGGAGCCGTCGGACGCTGATTTTGACTGGAACGTGAGCCGCGACATCGAGGTCCTCGATCGCGTCCATCAGACTCCGACGGACATTTGGTCGGACGGCAAGACGGTGTGGGCGCTGGACCACGCCGCTAGTGGCGCCGACCGAGTGTTTGCCTCTGAGATCAATGGCTGCCAGCGAATGGAGGCGAGCGAGTTCGAATTTGACCGCTGCAACCGCTTCTTGCACGGCATCTGGTCTTACGGCGACACCCTATTCGCGGTAGACGAGCAGGACCGGCACATCCTCAGCTACAACATGCCCGATGCTACCCAGGCCTGGCTCGCTCGGAGCTCATGAGCGGCGAAATGCCAGCCAGAAGAGCAGCGCGGCCGCAACCAACAGCACAGCCGCGCCGCCATAGAGTCCCTGCAGTGCGGCCAGGCTGGCGAACGAGAGCCCGATCAGGGGACCGAGCGCGCTACCCAGGTCGAGGAAGGTGGCATAGGTGCTGAGGACGGCATTGCGTCGGTCGGGAGGGGCCAGGTCTCCGGCTGTCGAGTGGAGCGTCACGGTGAGCGCCGTCGATGCGACGAAGCCTGCAAAGATTGCCAGGAGCATTAGCCAGATCGATTGAGTCACAGCGAGGGCAACCAATCCGGCAGCGCCCACCCCGAAGCCGCTGCTGATCAGCGGCACGCGGCCGAAGCGGTCGGAGAGGTGTCCAAGCACCGGCGATAGAGGCAGCCACTGCGAACCGAGCAGAATCCCTGTGGCGGTCGTTACTCCGAGCGCGACCCCAAGGAACGCGACCTGTTGTCCGAAGTGGGAGCTCAGATAGAAGCCGAGCGAGGCCGTGACCAGCCCCGAAAAGACGAGACCGGTAATCAGAATTCCACTGCACGTCGCTAGTAAGCGGCGATCCCCCAGCACCGCGCGGAGGTCGACGCCGTCGGTGCGTTGCGGTGTCGGTTGCTTGTCCGGCGCCGCCTGTCGGCTGAAGATAATCCAGGTGACGGCCGTTGCCGCCATCACCGCCGCGAAGAGCGTCAGGGTCAGCTGGTGCCCGACCACGTCCGTTAGGGCCGCCCCGACCAGTACGCCGCCGACTGAGCCCAGCCGCACGATCGCCTGGTAGGACCCCATCAGCAGACCACGATTGTCGTCGCTGGCCTCGGTCAGTACCGTCCAGAAGCCGCCCAGCCTGAGGGTTGACCAGCACAGCCCCCAGCCCATCCTCGCCACCAGGAGCACTGCGAAGGCGCTGGTCCAGCCGTAGCTGAGCGTGACCACGACCGACAGCACCAGCGCCCCGATGAAGGGACCGCGCTGGCCTAGCCGTTGGAAGATCACGGCCACCACCGAGTTCGTGACGAGCCGCACGAGCCGGTTGGCGGAGAGCAGGATGCCGACCGCGGGGATCGAGAGAGCCCAGGCCTCGGGCTGAGCCGGCATCACGGCGTAGAGCATTGAGTCGCCGAGCAAGGTCGATCCGACGGCTAGCGCTACGGCGATGACCGGGAGCGACACGCCGCGGAAGGTTACCCTCGCAGCGGCGCGCTCGCTCATCGCAGCACGGTAACAGGCTGGATGGTCCCTTCACGGGTGTCATGAGTGAAGACAGATCGCTGTCTTCGCATTCCGCCTGAAGGCGTTGCGCAACACTTGGCGTCATGAACGAACGTGCGTCGTACCTATGCACTCAACATCCCTCACAACCGGCTCTACGGAGAGCTTTGAATGCTCCCCTTCTCCCCCCTTGCGGGGGAGATGCCGAAGGCAGAGGGGATCCGATGTTCGGGATCCCTATCTGTTCATTGTCAGCCAACCCCCGCCTCTGTCACTCCGTGACATCTCCCTCCGCAAAGGGGGGAGAGGGGATTCGGGAGTCTTGCGAAGGCCTCGCTCATCGCGGGTATCTGGCTAAGAGCGGCAAGAACGTCGGCGCAGCACAGGTCGACTTTGCCGCGGCAAGCCTGGCAATGACGCTCTCGGGTCGGTGGTTGGAGGTGCCCCGTCACTGATCTGCAGTTAGAGATCAGGCCTGACGAACTGCGGGGCAGGCCACTCCGAGCGAATGAAGTCCGCGATTCGTTCGCCGATCATGATGCTGGTTAGATTCGTGTTGCAGCTCACGATGTCCGGCTGCAGGCTGGCGTCCGCGACCCGCAGGCCGTTGAGGCCATGGACTCGACCCTGCTGATCGGTGACCGCCATCGGGTCGTCGGATGGTCCCATGCGCGCGGTGCCGCTGATATGGAACACGGTCGAGGCCGCCCTGAGAACGAAGTCGGCCAGCGCCGTGTCCGATTCAAACACTTCCGGCGGCGGCGCGATGACCTGCTCGACGTAAGGACCGATCTGATCGCTGTTCATGAGTTCCCAACCGAGACGCGCCGCCTCCATCAGTCGTCGCAGGTCCTCGGGATGGCTGACGTAGTTCAGGTCCATGTTGGGTTGCTCAGCCGGATCGGCAGAGCGCAACGTGACCGAGCCTCGCGAGTAGGGCCGCTGCAACATGGCGGTGAACGCGAGGTTCTGCTGTTCCAGCCGCCTCATGGCGATGCCTCTCACGTGATCCGGATCCCAGACTGTCGAGAGTGCGATCTGCATGTCGTTGAACAGGTCGCTACCGGGCACCGTGTAACGCAGACCCATCTCGAAGACAACGCTGGGATCGTGGGCCACCCCCGGCTTGGCCAGGGCCACTACACCAAGCGCAACGTGGTCGATCAGGTTCTCGCCTACGCCCGGCAGGGCGTGACGTTGTTCGATGCCGTGGGGCGCTAGCTTTTCCGCTGAGCCAATGCCTGATCTCAGCAGGATCGCCGGGGTGACTGCCGCACCGGCGCTGATGCAGACGCGGTTCGCTTCGATCACCTCGCCTCCCGAGAGCACCACACCTGTGGCCCGCCCGTGCTCGAGCTCCACGCGGTCAACCAGCGCTCGATGACGGATGGTCAGGTTCTCGCGATCGCGAATACCCATCAGGTAGGCGATGTTGGTTGAGATGCGAAGGCCGTCTCGCTTGTTGCGCGGCCACGGTCCGACGCCGGTCGCATCGGGCAGATTGTGATCCCAGACATCGTCAAAGCCGCGATCGCGGCAGGCGTCATGGAAGGCGCGATGCAGCGGTTGCCAGTCTTCCCTGGCGGGCCGCTCGATGGGCAGCGGACCGTTCGTCCCGTGGAAGTCGCCGCCTTCAGGGTCGGACTCAAGCTTGCGGTACCAGGGCAGCACATCTTCGTAGGACCACTCGTCGCAGCCCATCGCAACCCAGGCGTCGAAGTCTTCAGGTACGCCCCGTAGCGCGACTGCGCCGTTGACGGCCGAACTGCCTCCGACGAGCTTGCCGCGATGCATGCGCAACTCGCGGCCGTGTCGCGCATTCGCGCGGAAGCCCCAGTCGTGGTCTTCCCAAGAGATCCAGGGCTCGACCAGGTCGCGAGGCAGATCCTCGACTCGCGCATAGTCTGGCCCCGCCTCCAGTAGCAGCACCTGCCGCTCAGGATCCTCAGTCAGCCTCGCCGCAATCACCGCTCCGGCCGAACCGGCCCCGATGATGATGTCGTCGAACATCTCTTGCCCCCGACTCCCGTGAGCGACATTTGCCTGCAAATCTAATGGACAGTTATCGAAATCTGGTTCGGCACGCCTCCACTCAGGGACGCTGCTGCCTGGTTCTGCGGTCTGGGTTCATTCGACATAGCCGCAATCAAGGCGGTTCCGGGCGGGATTCCGGACTCAAGGTGCTGGCGGAACGCCAGGTTGAGGAACTCGGGCTGGTTCGGAGCGAAGAGCAGCTAGGATTTGCCGCTCCAGTCGAAAAACGCAGCGACGGCTTGCGTTCGCGCGCACCGCGCGAGCTCCTCCAGGCTGCCGCCGGAAAACGTGACTTCGCTCAGACGCTCGTCGCCTGGTTGGGCAAGACAGGTCGGCTTCTGAACCTGAATCTGGTAAAGCTGTTGTCGGCTGTCATCCTCTGATGCGACGGTGACGCGAATTCCGCTCCCCGTTGTCGATCCGACCTCGTGGCAGTGGCTCGAGTGGACGATCGCTTAGAAGCTGCCGATGTCGCCGCCAAATCCGCCACCGTCGAAGCCGCCGCCGACGTCGTGACCACCACTGTGACCCCCGTCGTAATGTCCGCCTTCGTAACCGCCGACGCCGTGTCCCTGGTCGCTTCCCAGGTGATGGTCGCCGACCATGTAGCCCACGGCGGCCGCTCCCAACCACCAGGTCCAGGTGTTGTCTTGCCACTGGCGCACCCTGGCGTTGGCCCGACGACCGAACACTCGTGAGACGATTCGCAACGGCCAGAAGAAGACCAGCGTGATGATCTCCATGAGCAACGTCTTCATCAGAACCTCCGTAGTGTGGGAGTCCGCTCGTCTGCGTGTTTTGCAGATTGGCGACCCACCGGCATACGTTGAATGCTAGTGCTCTGCGACGACGTGAAGCGGACTGTCAACAGGATCGCCTCAACGCTTGTGAGCGCCGGGCGTCCGTGAGGGGGCTGCTGACGCGCGAGTGAGAATCCTCGATTGACGACGTCCCTGCTATGTGAACGCGCTGGTGTCCAGGAATCGGTCGAGCACGTTGCGCGTGATACGCGAGATGTTGTTGTCGTGATCGTTGTGGAACAGTGCGGAACTCCAGCCGATCGATCCGGTGGAGAACACGGCGCCACCGCGCGGCGTCTCGAAGAAGACTACGTCGGCATGCACTCGGGGATCGTCCTGTCCGCCGATCGCGGGCAGCATGTGACCGATGTCCTCGTTGACGCGGATGTAGGCGTCGGTGTGCTGCTCGGAGGTCGCGACAACAAGGGCATGAGGCGGAGTCCCGTAGGCACGGCTGGCCCAGTCAAGCTCGAGGCCGGCTGCGCCGCCGCCGATCAGACCGAAGTCGCCGATGATCTCGTCGTCGACGCCCTCGAAGATGAATGCGGCGCGAGGATCGTCGCTGCCGGGGGCCCGGCGGAAGTAGGAGGAGTGGTCGAAGCCCTGGGCGATGAATCCGTTGCCGACGAGGGACTGCGGGGTGCGTCCAGCGCGCCACCAGAGTCCGCCGTATTCGCCGGTGAAGGCCATGTAGTACTCGCCCGGCTCGCTGGCCCAGGAGCGGGATCCGTCTTCGGTCCGGCGCATCTCCATGGCGCCGGGCTTGTCGTCGCGGTAGGCGACGCGCCAGTAGAAGCCGTTGCCGCCCATGTACATCAGCCGACCGCCGCGCTGGGTGAAGGCGTGTACCGCGTCCCACATGGGAGTCGAGTAGTACTCGGGGTGGCTGCAGGTCATGACGCAGGAGTAGCGTTCCAGGAGCGAGACGCCATCCTGGTGCATGTCTTCGTCGGTAATGACATCGAAGGGGATGTGTTGCGCTTCGAGCCATTCGACGAGGTGCATGTCGGCGCTGAGCTGCCAGAGCCAGGGATGGGTCGGGCGGATATTGATCAGCGGTCGCAGACGAGATGAGTAACAGACCCCCGTGCCGTCGTTGTGGACGTCGTACATGGAGTTGCCGTACTCAGGGTGTCGGTTGAGATAGCGTTCGTCCGGCGAGACTACGTGGAGGCTGTTGGAGAGCAACTCATTGCCGGTCTCGATTCCGCCGCGCGAGTTGCCGTATGCCATGTAGCTGGCCGTGGGGATGAGCAAAGCCAGCGACGCCGTAGCGCTCTCACCCCGATCATTGTGTTCACTGAGTTCACTCTGATCATTGCGTTCACTGAGTTCACGCGGAGGCCGCACGACGAAGGTGATGTGGTCTTCCTGGTCGCCGGCCCTGATCCGGGCGGCGTAGAGGCCGCTCGGCGTGTCCGCGGGGACTTCCAGTTCGAAGTCGGCGTCCCACTCGCAGTCGTAGAGCGAGTCGTCGAGGAAATGGATCGCGGCATACTGATCCGGCGCGTGGCGAAAACTGAGCTCATCACCAGTCCAGGTGGAGCCGCGTACGGCGCGAATCGGAAGGTTGACGAGCTGGCCGTGTGCGCGGTTCGGCGAGATATCGATGATCTCGTCCGTCTCGAATGCGCGGGCGAAGTCCCAGGCGGCGCAGATGTCGACTCGCAACGCGACGGGAAGATCGTCCCTGCGCAAGGCTTCAACCTCGCTGTGCGTCAGGACTCGTGAGGCGACAACCGGACGCTCAATGCGACCGTTGAAGATCATCTCGCCGATCGGTCTCCCGCGAGCCTCTTCACGACTGGCGGCCGCGATCAGGAGTGGCGCGTCGCTGGCGACGACAGCGGCCTTCTCGCTGGTGTGTTCGGCCTCGCCGCTCGATGTGTCCAGCGCGTAGGAGCCCAATAGTTGTTGCCGCAGGTGGACTTCACCGCTCGCGGCGTCGTATGTAGCGCTGACCAGGTACCACTCCCGGCCGACGAAGGGCCGACCGAGGGCGAATTCCTGTAGTCCCCCGTCACCGTCGCCGAGTTGTAGGACCAGACCGCCTGCGGGATCGGTCCAGAGGGCGAAGCCGCGGCCGGCGTCAACGTCCATCTTGGAGATGACGCATGCACGACGAAGGCTCGGGAGCGTAGGAAAGATGGTCGCCTGCAGGGAGAGATTGTCAAGGCCGTCGAAGGCCGGACCGTGCGGAACGATGGCGTATGAGCCGATGTAGGTTTCTTGCGTGCGGCCGGGGTACTCACCGCTGACGGATGTTGGCAGGAGTTCGTCGCGGTAGCCAGGCCCGCCGGGTTGGCGATCGCCGGAGATGAGCCGGACGATATCGGCCTGATAGCGATCGATACCGGGCTCGCAGCTGACCATGAAGCGGATACGTTCGCCCGGAGCCACGCTGATCTCGTCGCTGTAGCCCGCGATCTTCTTTTCGAGCATGGATCGCTCCCTTTGGCTACATCAGTCGAGGCTGAGTGGTGCGCCGGTGATCAGTTCCCAGCGCAGTTTGAACACCGCGCGTTCTCCGTCTTCGATTGACGTGAAGACCTGGTCCTCCTCGAGGGTGACATCAACGCCACGCTGACCGGAGAGCCGAGCGAGACCCCACTCCTTGTACGGCACCAGCGTGACGAGGACGTAACGGCCGGCCGCTTCGGTGTCCCGCATACGGGTGACGATGCGCTGCAGCGCAGCGCTATGAGGGCCCATGGGGTTGGCCATGAACTCTCGGGCGAGATCGGTACGGCTTGGATCGATCGGATACTGAGACGGCATCGACACCCTCCCGTGTTCGATGGCAAGGCTAGGCCCGCGGCAGAAACGTTGCAACCGACAGGGATGGCCGCCGTCCTGGAGGCGGGAGCGGTTTCCAGGTTAGGCATAGATCTGATGCAGTGGGAGCTGCCGGAGGCTGAGGGGGTTGCGCTCCCCACCGGCCGTGCGGTGTAGCTCTCGTCCGGTGTCTCACTCGCCATCTGAACAGGATTACTCGCGCAGTCTGGTGTAGATCAGACGGTCGATGATCTCTCCGTCCTTGTAGACGGCCTTGCGCAGGCGCGCCTCCTGCACATAACCGGCCTTCTCAAGGACGCGGCATGATGCCGGATTCCACTCGAACACGCTGGCGTCGATCCTGACCAGCTCGAACTGCTCGAAGGCGAACTCGGTCAACGCTCGGACTGCGGCGGTCGCAATGCCCTGGCCCCAGTGCGATTCACCGAGCCAATAGCCAATCTCGGCCGAGCGACGAAACACATCCTGGCGGAGCTCCAGACCGATGCCGCCGATGAACTGTTCCCCGGAGGCGATCGCGAAGGTCTGCTGCGGAACCTGATTCACCGTCAGTGCGATCCGGGCCTGGGCGTCGGCCAGGGTGAAGGGATGCGGAAATCCGTCCTGCATGTTCCGCCAAATGTTGCGGTTGTTGGCCGCCGCTGCCATCGAGACGGCATCATCCTGGCGGTAGTGGCGAATCTGACAGGTTCCGATGTCGATGTGCATCCGTGACTTCCCTTGGATGCAGTATGGCATCGGTTGAGCCCGGTTTGCGTTGCAAGGGGCTGGGCTCCGACGACATGAAACAACGTCGATGGCAACGACTCGCGAGAGCTTCGGGGGAGACTGTGGTCGTCTATCTTCCTTGCGATCCCGATCCGACCTCAGGAGGTTCCATGGACTACGGCATTGCCTTTCCCTCATACATCGATGCGTGGCGCGACGCTGCTGCGGCTGAAGCGGCGGGTTTCACGCACGCCTGGTTCTTTGATTCGCAACTGATCTACAGCGATGTCTACGCCACCATGGCTTTGGCGGCGGAGCACACCAGCCGGATCAAGCTGGGCACCCTGGTGGCGATCCCGAGCAACCGCATCCCGGCGGTGACCGCTTCCGCCATCGCCACGATCAACTGCCTGGCGCCAGGACGGGTCATTCTGGGTCTGGGCACGGGCTACACCGGTCGCAACACTATGGGTCTGCCAGCCGTGCCGGCCGCTGAGTTCCGTGAATACACGCAGCAAGTCCGCGGCCTGCTAGAGGGCGAGGAAGTGCTGATTCGCGAGGGCTCGCGAGAGCGTTGGATTCGATTGCTGCATCCGGATCGTGGAGACTTCATCAACATCGAGGACGACATCCCGATCTACCTCGCCGCGAATGGTCCGCGGGCGCTGGCGGCGACGGGCGAACTCGCCGACGGCTGGGTGACCGGCGCACTCACACGCGACCTCGAGACTGGCTTCGAGACGATACGCGTCGCCGCTGCCGCCGCCGGGCGGTCGACCGACAAGCCGTACACGGTCGGCTTGACCAGTGGCTGCGTGTTGCGCGACGGCGAGTCGCTCATGTCTCCGCGCGTGGTCGAGCGGGTGGGTCCCAACGCGCTACCGGGTCTGCACGCGATGTGGGAGTCTCACTATGGTCCGGGAGCGAACCTGGGGATTAAGGATCCCGATGCCGCTGCTTCGTTCCATCGCTACATCGTGGAGTACGGCGAGGCACGCGGCAGTCAGCCCGATCGGCGGTACCTCGATGTCCACACGGGCCACATGGTTTTTCTCAAGCCGGGCGAGGAGCAGTTCATCAGCGAGACTTCGATTGGCCAGACGCTGACCGGCACCCCGGCACAGATCATCGAACGGCTTGAGCAGATGGAGGCTGACGGCATTGACAACGTCGCCATTGCCTGTACGAACGCAGCCGGCGCACGCGATTTGGTCGCCGACTTCGGCCGAGAGGTGATCGCCAAGCGGTCCGTCGCCTAGCTTCTGGTGAGCAACATCTGCGGGAAACGAGCGTAGTCGGCTGGCGTGCAGAGCATGTCTCCGTAGAGACCACTGCCGGACAGCAGAGTCCTCGAGCGGACCGTACCTTAGCGGTTGTCTCGGGGAGGTCGCGATGCATTCCATCGCCGGTCTATCAGAACGACGACGCGATGCGCACAGGCTCTAACATGGTTGCGATCCAGTCGACTCCAGGGTCCTTGTGAAGCAATGAGGGAGTTCGTGGTGGTACGCCAATTTCGACCGAACTGGCAGCTTCCTGGTTTCGTTGGCGCTGCAGGAGAGAGGCTGTGACCCGCCTATTCGCCAGGCGGTCGAGTGGTCGCTCAGTTGGGCACCTGGATCCTGAGGAGATCAAGCCGGCGGTTGAGGACTATTCGGGGCTGTTCGATGGGAGCCTCGAACAACGCAAAGATCGCTATCACGCGGTCGTCAATCACTACTACAACCTTGCGACCGATTTCTACGAGTTCGGTTGGGGTCGGTCATTTCATTTTGCGCCCCGACGCCGCGGCGAGAGTTTCAACGAATCGATGCTGCGGCACGAGCACTTTCTCGCCAAACAGTTAACCGTGACCTCGGGCATGCAGGTGCTGGATGTTGGCTGTGGGGTCGGCGGGCCGATGGCCAATTTGGCCCGCCGCACTGGAGCGAACTTTGTTGGAATCAATCTGAACGCCTACCAGATCGATCGCGCCAAACACCACACGAGGGATTTGCAGTCGCAGTGCCGATTCATTCACGGCGACTATATGGACATTCCTGAAGCTGACGACCAGTTTGACGCTGCGATCAATATCGAAGCCACACCGCACGCGCCCGACAAGACGGCAGTGTTCCGGGAGATCTTCCGTGTCCTGCGTCCGGGCGGCGAGTTTGCCGGCTACGAATGGTGTCTCACCGACTTGTACGATCCCGAGAACGCCGACCACGTGCGGATCAAGCAGGACGTCATGAAGGGCAACGGACTTCCAGATATTGCGCACACATCGGAGATCAGCTCGGCGCTGGTCGCAGCAGGGTTCGAGGTCGTGGAAGCTCGCGACCTCGCCCCCGAATCGGATCCGGAGACTCCCTGGTACCGCCCGCTACAAGGTCGCGATCTGAGTCTGGCGAGTTTGCCACGAACGCCGATTGGCCGAGCCCTGACAAACATGTCGTTGCGAGTCGGAGAGAAGCTGCGGATCGTTCCTGAGGGCGCTCGGGAGATCAGCAGCGTGTTGAATGCGGGCGCTGATGCGCTGGTCGAGGGCGGGGAGGCCGGTGTGTTTACGCCGATGTTCTACTACCTGGCGAGAAAACCCGAACAGTCCGAGGGCTGAGCCACGCGGGAAGGAACATTGCGGACAGGGTCAGACGCTGCGGGCCTTGCGCCGCTCCTCGTACAAGCCGAGGGCGTGCAACGGGAAGTACTGTCGGTACAGCACGTAGTCCAACAGCGCTGTGCGGAAAAACACTCCAGCCAAGTCTTGTTTGGGCCAGGTCCCGTCCGGACACTGCCGTTCGATCAGGAACTGAACGCCGCGCGCAATGGCTGGCCAATCTGACGCTCCCGCCTCGAGCAAGGCGATTAGCGCCCAGGCAGTCTGGATAATCTGACTCTCCTCGTGTTGGACGTATTGTCCGGTCATGCAGCCGCTGTGATGCTCGCCCCATCCTCCGTCGTCGTTCTGGCGATCCAATAGCCATCTGCATGCTGCTTTGAGCGCCGGATCGTTCGGCTGCGCTCCATTGGCGACCAGGCCTTTGATCCCGAAGAACGTGCCGTAGATGAACTGCACACCCCACACTCCACGCCAGGAGCCGTCGCTGTTCTGAGTACGGCGGAGGCAGGCATCCGCTTGCGAGATGGCGCGTTCCGTGTCCCGATCGATGATCTCCGGGAAGTGCGTCCGGCAAGCGACGAGCGCTGCCAGGCAGGAAGCGGTGCATTCGACGAATGAGTGCTCGGTCATTGACTCGCCGAACATCTCGGCGGGATTGACTCGCTCGAGTTCGACCCTGGAGCGCTGTGCCTCATAACTGCCGAATCCGCCATCGCGATTCTGCCCACGCAGCATGAAGCCAATCGCATCGCGGAGTGCTGTCGCGCTGATCGATGTGGGATCGGCTGCCAGAATCCCCAGCACGGCTTCCGCCGTGCAGTCCGTTACCGGCCAACCGTGCCATTGCGCGGCGAAACACCAACCGCCCTTCGGGTCGTTGCGATACGCCTCGCGATAGCCCGGAAAGCTGGTAGCGATCTGCTGTTCCCGGAGGTAAGTAGTCCCGCGCTGTAACGCGTCGGGCAAGTCGCCAATCTGAGGCACGGTCGACAGCGCCTGCAGCGCGAAGCCCGTGTCCCACGAGGCGCTTCTGGCGCCGGTCATGCGGGCGCCATGCTCCTCGTCTTCCCAGAACCATTGGTTGACCTGCTCCAGCGCTCGTTGGCAGTCGCCGTCGTCGGGATCGTGCAGCCACAGGGCGAGGATGTTGAGCAGGCCGCTGACCGGAGAGATGCTCGTGTGATCAGTCGTGTTGAGCTCCCACTTGATCTGACCGATCAGCGCCTCAATCGACCTGGCGCGCAGGCCCTTGCCGTGGAATCGCTCAAGTAGCTCCGCGCCCCGGTACCCCGCTCTCAGCAATGCTGTCGGCTTGGCGAAGAGGTCAGCCTGGCGCAGGTGGTTGCGATGCGCAGGAAAGTCGACGGTTTCAAACCCCTGGGGGAACAATTCTTCGCGTAAGGACTCGATCAGTGGTGTGACCGGCGTCTGGAACCGACGCGGATAGATCGCAGCCATGGCCATGTAGATCAGCCGGGTGTGGCAGTACCAGTTCGAGGGATGCAGTGGCAGTTGGCGGGGTAGGCTCCAGAGCTCGGGGAGCACGGGATGGATTCCACTCCACTCGTAGAGATTGAGCAGCGCCAGCCAGAACTTGCCCCAGCTTGGGATGCTCAGAGTGCCTTCCTGCTGGAGGAATCGTCGCGCCGGCTTGACCAGCGGATCGTCCCGCTCAATGCCGAGCAGTCGTGACGCCACATAGACCAGGGCGGTGACAAACACGTAGGGATGTGAGTGGTCGTGTAAGCCCCACGATCCCTCCGGCAACCGAGACTGCTCGAAGTAACGCAGAATCCGCTCGCGTCGCTCGGGATCGATCGGCCGCCCAATGATGTGCTGCAGCAGCACCCACTGCGCCGTGATCATTGGGCACCAGACCATCTCGCCTTCCCAACTGCCATCTTCGGCCTGGAGGTCCAACAGACTCGCGGCGGCGCCCTGTATCGCCGGACGGGCATCAGGTGACAGGGCATCCGGCTGACGCAGGTCGCCGTTTCGTGGCCGCTCTGATGGAGCCGATGGCATGGAGGTCAGAAATGCGCGGGACAGCGTCTCGGTGGGCCGTTCGGGTCCGGCATTGCCGGCTCGTCTGACACTGTGCAGGTTCCAGGCGCCTCGCAGAAGCCACGCCATGCGATTGCCCAGACCGCGAGCGACCTCGCCGAACTGGCGCCAGGCTGGAAGGTCGAGCGACCTCGGAACAGCGGCCCTGAGCGCCCACGCCACCGTCATCGAGAACTCGCGACTCAGGCTGGCCACCGAGGTGTCTTCACAGGCAAGCAGCCGCACGGTGTGGTTACGTACCGCGGCACTGGTCCTCCAGCGACCAAACATTGCCTGCCGCAGCACGGCCGCTTCGGCCCGCTGATCGGCAAACGCCTCGTAGAGTCCCATTGCCAGCAGTTCCGGAACTCTTGTCGCGTCGAATCGCTCGTTCCTAAAGTCTTCGAACTGTTCGCTCTCCGCCAGCGCGATGGCATCACCAAAGCCCAGCGTGAGCCCTGTGGCAGTCAAGGGGTGGTAGTGTCCTGCCGCATCGCCAATCAGCACTCGACGAGAGGTGCCGTACGTGACCCGTGGGCTGACGACATTGGCGGCGGCGTGAACACGGTCTTCCGACCACGCCTCGACGAACGGCGCCCGGAGCGGTTCCGGCAACCAGCGGGCATACGAGTCCGACAGGAGGCCTTTCCAGTCTTGAGGCGCATGTTCAAATGGGATGTCAATGACGGCGCGGACGAGATCGTCGCTCAGGCGATAGATCAGCATCGGGCCGGGAGCGCCACACACGACGTGTCCGTATCCCTCCAGTGGCAGCCGGGCGCCCTCCAAGGTGAGCCCAATCATGCGCGAAGCAGTTTTCGATCTTGTAGCCAGGCCCAACGAACGACGGACCACCGACGAGCGGCCGTCGGCGCCGACGATCCGCTCTGCAACAACGGTCTGGCTTGTGCCGTTCTGCGAGAAGGTGATTCGTTCGTCCTCGACGGTGTGCACGCGGGCGTGAAGTCTGAGGTCGACACCGGGCTCCGCGTCCGCCGTCTCGCGTAGACGTGAGACCAGCGTCGCGTGTTCACACACCAGCCCGCGCGATCCGTCCGAGTAGGGAAGCACGATTGGCTCGTGGCCGTCATCCGGGAACACCGCGAAGCCCTTGCCTGAGCCGCCCCGAGCTTCATCATGGACTGATATCCCGAAATCACGCAGGATTCGTGCGGCTGGAGGATGCAGCCACTCACCTGCCAGTCGCTCCGACGCGGACGGATTCGCCTCGAACAGCGCGACTCGATAGCCATTGCGCGCATGGGCAATCGCGCACAGGCTGCCGACAGGTCCGGCGCCGACGATCGCCACATCGTATCGGCTCACGCCGGTATCAGTCACCGGAAGACTCTGCCTTGCGAACGGCGCCGATATCGGATTCGACAGGGTGTCACGGGACCAGTGACCCAACTGCCGTAGTTGGGGGTCGGAAAGGCAGTGTCGAGACTGAAGTCGAAGCGATCGAGCAGCACGGTCCAGATGGCTTTGACCTGCATCTCGGCAAAGTGTTTGCCCATGCAGCGATGCTTGCCGCCGCCGAAGCCGATCAAGGCGTAGGGATGCTGTTTGTCCTCGCGAGCGGGTTCGGCGTAGCGGTCCGGATCGAATTGGTCCGGGTTGGCGAACAGATGCGGCAGCCGGTGAGAAACCGCCGGCGAGACCATCGCTAGCGCACCTTCAGGCACCAAGTAGTCTCCGTAGCGCATCGGCTTGAGCACCTTGCGGATCAGGATGATCAGCGGCGGGTGGAGTCGCTCGCCCTCGCGCACCGCATGCTCCATGGTCACCTGTTGTCTCAGGCCCTCGAGGCTCATGCTCCCGGTATCGCCGTACACGGCGGCCGTTTCATCTCTGACACGTTCCGCGTATGAGGAGGCTCTCAGGAGTTCAAGACCGGTCCAGGTGGCGAGCACCGCGCTGGTGTGCTGACCGGCGAACAACACGGTCAAGAGGATTCCCGTGATCTCGTCATCACTCAACGTGCGGCCATCGCTGTAGGCCGCGTCCATAAGCGTTTGCATGAAGTCGTCAGGGCGCGCATCGGCGCGTCGACGGGCCGACATGATCCGACCAAAGATTTCGGCTACCTGTTTGCGTGCCCGGTCGCGGCTGCGATGCGCGGGAGTCGGAAGCCGGGGCAGAAAGAAGCCCAGGGTGTTGATACCCTTCTGCAGGTCGTGATAAGCATCGGCGAAGCCCGCGTCCACCTGATCGCGGACTTCCTGACCGATCAGACTGCGACTGGCGATGTTCACGGTCAGTTCGTTCATTGCTTCCGGCAGATCGAGTACGCCTTCCTCGCCGAGGGAATCGGCTAGTAGCGCCGTCTCCTCGAACATGATCCGGGCGAACTCTTGCATCGCAGCTTCCCTGAGTGCCGGATAGAGAAAGCCGAGCTGCTCGTCCATGATCGTGGGCGCGACATCGTAGGCCACGCCACGACCGAAGATTGGAACAGTGAACTGATAGACGTCCTTGGCGTTCAGTTGGTCCTCGGGTGCGCTAAAGAACGCGTCATGCGCCTCGGGTCCGCAGAAGAGCACAAACTGGCGAGGACCAAGTCGGAATCGGAACAGTTCGCCCAACTGACCCCAACCGCGGCTCATCATCGCCACCGGGTCGCGTTGAAAGTCCCGCAGGTGACCAATCATCGGCGCCCCACCACTCAGCTCGGGGATTGCCCGTTCATCTTGTGGAGCCGTCGGAGCGTTGCGCAGTTGAACCATCTCAGTCCTCAACAGACCCTAAAACGCCGACCCTAGTAGACCCGCGGGATCAATGCGTATGGTACCCGCTGCGTGTAGCGTTCCCAGAGTTCGCCGTACTTGGTTCGGCAGCGACGGTCGTCGCGCCTCGCACGGTGCCACAACAGCGCCGTCAGCCACACCGGCAAAGCAAACGGGATCCAGGACGCGAACGCGGTCGTGAGCGCAAATGCAAAGTACACGCAAATCTCGCCGGAATAGTTCAGATGTCGGCCTACACCCCAGAAGCCAGACACCAGCAGTCGCCCGTCAAGTGTCTCAGCCGGCCGACCCCAGATTGAACTCTCCGCATCCTGCTTGAAGCGGTGCTTCTGTTCGTTGGCTCCGCGGAACATGCAGAATCCCACGACGAACAGCACGCAGATCAATACCGCCGCCCAGATCGGTATCGAGTCCGTGCTATCCAACAACCACCATCCTGCCAGGCAATAGAAGAACGGCACCAGGACATAGTCTCCCCAGGTCAACATCCAGCCAAAGCGCTCAGCGACGATGTCCCAGGTGAAGATCATGCCATTCTCAAACTGAAAGTAGTTCAGGACGTATATGAACGTGAAGGCCTGATACAAGAGCATTTGTAAAGAGAACTCACCGTGCGTGTCGTACTGGACTGCGGCAAACGACACATTGAACAATGCCAGCGAAATCAGGGATGGTCGGTAGCTGAACAGCTTCAGGTCGACCCCAAGCCAGGATGGATTGAGCTGTCGGCCGAAGAAGAACCCCCGCAACAGACCGGGCGATTCACCTGGTGATTCGCTTTGGAGACGCGACCCTTGCCAGTACAACCCGGCTGAGAGCACACAGGCGAAGATGTTGGACACGATGAACAGCTCGGCAAAGTGCGTGTGTAGCACCGAAAGTGAAATGACATCGAAGACATCGCCGAGCACCGCCAGCAGCATGATGATCAAGAACAGCGCCAGCCCGTTGAGGTTGTAGGTGCGCGTCACGCCGTCAGGATCAGGCCTGCCCACCGCCTGGCGCCCCGGCACATATTTTGAACCGAGCAGCAGAACTCCGACGAACAGCAGGAATATCCCCATTGCCTCGAGCAGGTGCTGGCCTGATACGGCCGTCCACTCCGAGGGGATATCAGGCATCGTTCGAGCTTGTGGCGGTCTCGCGGTCCAGGTGCTCCTGCCACTTGCGGACTGTCACCTGCTGGAACGAGCGGACAACCGGATTGACCTCGATTGGTGCGGCATCCCAGTTCGTCTCGTAACCCGTTTGCTCAGCCTCCACCGCCCAGCGATCCTGTGAGAGCAACGGACCGATCAACATACGGTTGGCCAGGCGCAGGACGGTGGTCATGGCCCAGCGAGGAATGCGAACCGGAAGCATGGGGATTTTGAGCGACCTGAAGTAGAAGAGGAAAAACGTCCGCGTCCTCCGCTCATCGATGGGTAGGACGAAGAGCCAGTGTTTGATTTCGCCATCGGTGTTTGATCGCTGGTAGGGATATTCGAAGCAGAGCTCCATGTGGTTGGTATTGAGGCGATCGTGATCGACGAACAATCCAGAGATGCGTCCTCGCCCGACGCGGGTCTCATAGGCCAGGTGTACGTCGTCGCCAATCGTTTCGTGGCGGGTTAGCGTGGCGCCGTCGAACGGTCGATACTGACGATGCAGGTAGGCGTGAGAGAAATCGCTCACGTTGTCGATGATGATCGAGTGGTGTGCCGCGAGGTCGAACGTCAGGGGTACGCAGGCCCATCGCCCGGACCCTTCGAGCTCGGGGATTTCCGGGATCTGGCGCTCCTCCGACAGTGCTGGATCTCCTGGGAAGATCCAGACGAGTCCGTAGCGAACTTGCACCGGATAGGACCTCACGGAGAGCTTCGGTACCTGGTTGCGACCGAACAGGTCGGGAATGTCAGCGACGTTGCCGTCTTCGTCGTACTGCCAGCCGTGGTAGCCACAGACGAGCTGGCAACCCTCGACCTCGCCTAGCGAGAGTTTGACCTGGCGGTGCAGGCAACGATTTTCGATCGCGTGAAATGAGCCATCCTCCGACCGGTAGAGCGCGATTGATTGCTTCCAGAACACGACCTCGGTCACCGCGCCC
Organism: Chloroflexi bacterium bin125; assembly: GCA_002239025.1. Lineage (GTDB taxonomy): Bacteria > Chloroflexota > Dehalococcoidia > Bin125 > Bin125 > Bin125. The sequence goes on from MPNM01000011.1 coordinate 27,597, forward strand.
GGCTTGACGTTCCGCACTTCCTCGACGGCGTACCAGTAGTCCGGGTTCATGCCCGCCGCGCGTGCTTGCTGGCGCAGGTTGCCCTCACTGCCAAAGGCCGGCGGCCGGACCGTTGTTGCATCTGTATCGACACTCATATCGCGAGCCATTCAGAAGTTGCGGTGGTCACTGGACTGGTCATGACTACTCACCTTCCGGGACGATCGATTCGGGGCGCTTCGCGCGTGAATTAGTGATGGCCTTGCGCTGATAGTGGAACGCGTACGCGTCGCGAACTGCGGCGCGCATTGTTGTCGGCTGAAAGCCCAGTTCCTCTTTCGCCTTGCTGGTGTCGGCGTGACGGGACTTCTGCAAGAGTCGGATCGCACCTGGGGTGAATCGCTGGGGGTCGTCGGGGCGAAGCCGGCTGAGGACGTTGCTGACCACCACTGACATCGGCAACATCAGGCTGACGGGTATCTGCCGCTGCGGTCGCCGAATGCCCGAAACCTCCTGAAACAGATCCAACATGTTGGAGATCGTCTGGTACTCGGAGCTGAAGATGTACTTCTGCCCTGTTCGCCCGCGCTCCATGCTGAGCACATGTCCCTGGACGATGTCTTGCGCCGCGACAAACTCGAACCCACCGTCGACATAGGCGTGCAGTTTGCCGTTGGCGAAATCGACCAGCGTCCGACCCATTCGCGAGGGCATGAAGTCGTTTCCGCCGACGACCGCGCAGGACGTGGCGATCACGACATCTTGACCGTTTGCTGCCGCATGCCAACACTCGGTTTCGACCATCGCCTTGCTGCGCTCATATGGCATCGTGCGTTCCATGGGATAGAACGGCATCGACTCCCTGGACGGAGCTGACGGATCGTCGAGGTCGTAGCCAACTGCGCTAAACGAGCCGGTTACTACCACTCGTCCAGCGTCGAACTCCTGCGCCGCCTGGAGGACGTTACGAGTACCAATCACGTTGCTCTCGAAGACATCCCGCCGATGCGCGTCGTCGCCGTCGATCGTGGATACGAGCGCCGCCGTGTGAAAGACGCCGTGGCATCCGGCAAGCGCTTGCCGCGTTGCTTCGAGATCGCGGATGTCGCCATAGACGCGCTCTACGTCGAGCCCATCCATGGCCTCGTTGTTGTCCTCGTGTCTCAGCAGCACCCGGACGCGAGCGCCATCGCCTAACAATCTGCGCACCAGATTGGCCCCCACATGGCCAGCCGCCCCAGTCACGAATAAGGGCGGCGCTGATGTGCCGGAGACGCTGTCAGATGGCTCAGAGTCCATGTGGCTCTCACACTGTGCATTGGGCGGACAGGGTGTGGATGAAGTCGAAGATAATCGCTGCCCGTTAGACGTTCAAGATCAGGAATGAACGGCGTCAGCCGATTCGACTGCTAGAGAACAACCCTGCATCAAGGCAGTGTCGCTATGATGCACACTTGATCTGGCGGGAGTGGTCAGGTCGATCTGTGTAGCGAAGAGAGTCGGTCGGATTGAGTAGCGCGAGCGAGCAAACGGGCCGATGGGGCGCACCGGCAGGTCTGATCGCAGTGCTGGCGATCGCACTCCTGGCGTTGCCGGGCATTCTCGTTCGCTACTACATCCATGGCGATTTGAACGCCTTTCAATTCCTGTTCAGCGTGTTCTTCGCGACCAATCTGCTGATCTGCTTCTGGGAAATGTGTCTCTACTTCCGCAGGGACTACATCGAGGAGCGCGCCGAACACTGGCGCAAAGAGTGGAGCGCTACTGGCCGGACGCCGGCCCTCGTATTCCTGACCACACGAGTGCCGCTCGCACGAGTCCTGTCTCCGACGGTCTGGGCTGACGTCTGGGCGACTTACTCAATGTTCGATTCGGCGTACGCAGATCGAAACACGTACGGATTCAACATCGATATCGCGAATGGGTTCACCACTCCGGCGTCGACAGCGGTTCTGTACGCGGCGTACACGGCTGGCGTGCTGCCGGCTATTGCTGTCGGCATTGTTGGGGCGATGCTGTTCTGGCAGTGGGTCTATGCGTCCTCGCTCTACCTGGTCAGCTTCTTCGTCGGTCGGAAATGGAGCCGTATCACGCCGAGCCAGTTCTACATCTACATCATGGGCCCAAACGCCGTCTGGGTGTTGATCCCGATCGTGGGGATGTACATCTCCATTCGCCTGATTTTGGACGGCGACTACAGCGTGTTGGGCATGGATTAGGGCGAGGGTGATCGAGAGCGGGGTGCGAACAGGCTTTAGACTGTCCATCCCAGATGAAGGCGAGAGGTGCTCGGGGATGAGTTTGTCCACGCACCCGCAGTTCGTCCAGAAACATCAGGACGATGTTCGCTGCGCAGGCTGCTTGAACAGGTTCCCTCGAGCGTGCCGCTGCGGTGGACAGATCCACGCGGAACGCGGAGATGAGAGTTCGTCCGGCGACGTGTGGCTGAATCGATGGTGCTCGAACTGTGGGATCGATTGGGACGAGCCAATTCGGGCCAAGAAGTAGCAGGCTGGCTGATTCTCCGTGTCCGCACTTTGCTGAGACCTTGGAAAACTCCCCCTCTCCCCCCTTTGCGGGGGAGATGTCACGGAGTGACAGAGGGGGGGTCGGCGGATGACGACCAGATAGGGCTCACAAACTGCGGACCCCCCTCTGCCTTCGGCATCTCCCCCCGCAAGGGGGGGAGAGGGGAACCTGAGGATTTGCATCTGTCTCCGCAAGGGGGGAGAGGGGATTCCGAGTTCTTCATGGCAAGTGGACGATGCGAAGCCCTCAATGCGCCGGGCCGGTCAGGGCGCGGGCTGGAAGTAGTCGTGAGCGACGGCCTCGTCCGGCCAGAGGAAGTCGAATCCGGCCTTGAGCGCGTACTGGCGGTCGAGATCCTCGCGATCGCCGATGTGTACGTAGGTGTCCGCTTCGAACTTGGCCTTGACGTCCGGCAGCATGTGCTTCGAGACGACGAAGTCGACTTCGATCTCGTGCGTGGCCCAAATGCCCCGCTGACCGCTCAGCGTGCGGTCGGAACAGCTACCGATCAGGAATCCTTTGTCGCGGACCAGGCGGACCATGTCCATCGTCAATGGGCCGGGTGGATCGCCGACTTCTAATGTGCCGTCAATGTCGAAGCTGATGAGAACCGTCACGTATTCCTCCTGAACAAGCGCTCCGTCATACCCGCGCTTGCCGCGGAGCCCGCCCCCGGCTTGAACGGGGGTATCTCGCTGCATGTGGAGACAGCGTTGGTACAGTTCTCCTCGAGATTGCCGCGGCAAGCGCGGCAATGACGGAGTTCTTTTGTTGGACAAGTGTCCACGTGTGATCGTCCTAGTCGGGGCTGGCGCTCCAGACGGTGAAGTTTCCTCCGAGGGGCATTGGCCCTCCTGAGACTGCGACTTCCGGCGTGACGCCGGTGACCTGCCTCTCGCCGGCTCGGCCCTGGAGTTGTTGGATGCAGTCGGTGTGCATCCAGACTCGGCTGCGTCCGCTTCCGACGTTGCCGCCGCTGGGCGAGACAGGGTTGGGGCCTTCGATGCTGATATCGGTCGCATAGAAGTCCAGCGCCTCGCCGAACTTGATCCCGCGAAAGCCCAGGCCTTCCAGGTGGAACTGGTGGAAGAGTGAGAAGCCGTCGTACATGTTCTCGAAGGAGAGATCGTCGGCCGTGATGCCTGCGCCCTCGTAGATCTTGCGACCGGTGCGGGCGGTGTCGTCTTCTACCTCATCGAGCGTTGGCAGCAGGCTGCGCGGCCTCGTGTTGCTGGAGGCGTGATTGAGGATGTAGACCGGCTTCTGCTTCATATCGGCTGCGCGTTCGGCCGTCGAGAAGAGGTAGGCGCCGGACATCATGATCGGAATGTCGTTGTCGAACAGGTTGGCCGGCTTGGCGATCCATCGTGAGGCGAGATAGTCCTCGGGTCCCAGTTCCTCGGGCCGGTGCTGGGCCCAGTAGCCCTCGGGGAACCGCAGTCCGTTGCGGCGGGAGTTCTCCATGAAGGGCGCCATCATCTCGTGGGTCTTGCCGTACTTGCGGCAATACTCGGCGAATTGCAACGCCGTGCTGTACGAGGCGGGGCCGCCCCAGAGCTGGGTGATGGCCGGAGTGCCGGGCAGTGCGTCGCCGGCGTTGGCGCCGCCCTGGTAGTAGCGACCCTCGAAGTTGTGCCAGCTCTTGACGACCAGGCAGGTGTGAGCGAGACCGTCGCCGACGGCCTGAGCCGTCACGTTCAGCGCATTCGACATGCAGCCGGGACCGTACATCGTGAACTTGACGTTGCTCAGTTCGGGCATGTTTGCCAGTAGCCACTCGGCGCTGAGCTTCGCGATGCCGTCGAGCGGATCGTCCGTCTGCTGGAAGCTCTGGATCACGTCCATGGGCAGCGGCTTGCCCTCTTCCCAGAACGCGCCGGTCGTGGTTTCGCGGACGACGACCAGTCCATCGATCTGATCGGGCGCGACGCCGGCGTCGGCAATCGCCTGGCGCAGCGCCTGAATGCTGATCGCGCCGACGCAGGTTTCGGGTCGGCCGTCCCAGCGGCGCGCCGTGGGCGCATGGCCGACACCGACCGCGGCGACCTTTCCTCGGTGCTCCCAGATTCCCATCCCCTCGTCGTTTCGGTACATCGCGTCAGTTGCAATGGGTGTCGTCATAGCGGGTTCTCCAAGTTGGGCGGTCCGTTGGGATTTCGGGATTAGTCGGCAACGACGCGCCACTCGGGCACGAGTTGACCGTTGGCTGAGGGTTCGAAGATCACTTCGACGGCCGCGCCGACCGGTACATCGTCGACAGGCACGCCGGGCAGATGCGAGAACATCTGGATGCCCGGATCCTCCTCCAGCATGATCACGGCCAGGTTGAAAGGCTGGTCCTGTTGCAGCAGCCGTACGGGACAGTCGTGCACGACTCCGTAGTTGTAGATCGTGCCTCGTCCGCTCACCGTTTTCCACTCGAGCTCATCGCCCTTGCTGCAGCCGCGACAGGTGTCCCCGGGCGGGTGCTGCAACTGATCACAATCCAAGCAGTACTGGATGACGAGACGCTCTTCATTCGCGGCGTCCCAGAATGGCTGGCTGAGGCTGTCCGGCACGACACCTTGCTTGGCCATCAGTTCCTCCTGTCTCACGGTCGCTGAGCCGCAGGACTTCGCTGCCTGCGGCGTTGGTGCAGAATAATGGCTGTGGCGGAGCAGTGAGTAACTGCCCATTTCGAAGACAGTCGCACCGAGTCGCGGCGGTGCGCAGGGGCGAGCAGGGGCGGTGCTAGCCTGCGCGTCCGCGAGCGGGGGCTGAGGGATCTGAGGCGATCATGCTGCGGTCGGGGCTGATCTGGCTCTCGCAACAGGAGTGGGCAGAACGCGGCGCACGCTCAGCCGGAGTGGAGCGGCTGCTGGTGCGCCGCTTCGTCGCCGGAGACACGAGCGCCGAGGCGCTGGCAGTGGCGCGAGGGATGTCGCGAACCTTCGATGGCCTTCCCGGAGCGGCTGCGATGTTCTCGCTTCTGGGAGAGGCGGTTACCGACCCAACAGAGGCCGAGCAAGCCGTGGCCGAGTATTGCACCCTGGCGGCCGCTATTGGTGAATCCCCGCAACTTGACGCTCGAGTCGCGGTCAAGCCGACGTTGCTGGGCCTGGACATCTCGCAGCAGACGGCGGAACGCGGGTTGCTGAGGATCGTCGAGACGGCGATGGAACACGAAGTGACAGTCGAACTCGACATGGAGGCGTCGGACACCGTGGATGCGACGCTGGAGCTGTATCGCGCCGCGGCGGCGAGATCGGAGCAGACCGGAGTGGCCTTGCAGGCGTATCTGCGTCGTACGGCTGACGACGCGCAGGCGCTGATCGATGAGGGGATCGCGCGAGTACGCCTGGTCAAGGGCGCTTACAGCGAACCGAACCAAATCGCGCATAGCGGGGCAGGCCCAATCCGGCGGTCATACCAGGAGCTGTTGGCTCAGCTCTGGCAGGCCGGAGCGGATGTCGGCGTGGCTACGCACGATCCGGTCTTGCATCGCGCGGCGCGCCGGCTGGCAGCGGAAACGTCGGTCGTCGGCTCCTGGGAGTTCCAGATGCTCTACGGAGTGCGGCCCGAGTTGGGACAGGCGATGCGTGCGCGAGGAGAGCGACTGCGCGTGAGCATTCCCTACGGCGAGCGTTGGTATCCGTATCTCATGCGGCGGATCGCCGAGCGGCCCTCAAACGCACTGTTTGCCCTGCGGGCCGTGGTCGGCCGCTAGCTGAGACTGGTGCATGAATCTCATGCTCTCCGCAAGGTACATCTGCGCGCAAGGCACCTGCCATCCGCTTCCGGCCTTTCTCCCGGTGGTGACCTGTGCGTGAATGAAACCGAAATCAGTATGAGTTCCTGTAGGGGCGACCCTTGTGGTCGCCCGCCTTGGCAATGGCAAGACTGACCAGTGAGGTCCTCCAGAGTGGGCGACCACAAGGGTCGCTCCCACAAGAGACCAATGCATAACTGATGGTCCAGTCCCCGCTTCACGCGGGGACCCGCTTTGGCCAGGCCGCGTCAGCTACGACCGATACCGGTTGACCAGAGATGGACGACAAGTAGATTCGCTTCGATGGAGCCGAGGAAGGAGCGGGTCCCCGCGTGAAGCGGGGACTGGAATCCGAGTTAAGCATCAGGCTCATGAGGGGAGGGGAGTTGTGTGTCAGTCGCTGAGAACGAGAATCAGCGACTCTCGGCGAAGTGGGGCATCACCTTTGTTGCAAAGGTCTCGAGATTGCGTAGCGTTTTGCGTAAGGGGATGCCCATGTGCGTGAACTCGACGAGCAGGTAGTCGAGATTGCAGGTGTCTTGCAGCTCATGGACTTTTTCGACTACGTGGTCGGGGGAGCCGACCAATAGCGTGCGCGGCTCCAGGAAGTCCCAGTCGAGCTTCACTTCGGGGTCCAGTTCCTCGTCCGGGTTTGTGAAGACCTGCCGGCCGCGGAACGGGTCGTTGAAGACGAAGGACGACATGATCCCTTCTTCTGCGTCCCGGCGCGCCTCCGCCATTGACGATGCGACATAGGTCGAGCGCATGACGGCCTGATCTTCACCGACGGCGAACGGTCGCCCGTCTCGCTCCGACCTGACCCTGGCGTAGATCTCCATTCGCTGTCTGATTCTGAGTGGGGGAGGCTGCCAATAGCAGGCCTTCAGTCCCAGCTCTGCAGCGGTCGCAACCGAGCGGTCGGTGGAAACGGTCATCCACATTGGCGGGTGCGGTAGCTGGATAGGTCGTGGTGTCACCCGCAGTTTTGTGACGCTGTCACCGTCCTGCCAGTCGGGATTCGATGGATAGAGCGGATGCGAAAAGACTGTGTCCTCGACCGGAAAGCGGTAGTTGGGCCCCTCGTGGGAGAAGTACTCGTTGGTCCAGATCTCGCGCACGATGTCTATGGTCTCGGCGAACAGCTCGCGGTTTTCTTTGTCCTTGCGCGGGTCGGCGTGGGGATGGAACTGGGGACCTTCATAGGGCCAGATGCCGCGACCGAATCCGACCTCTAATCGTCCGCCGGACATGTTGTCCAGGGTCGCGAGGTCTTCCGCCAGCCGGATTGGATGCCACCATGGGGCGATGTTCGCCATCTGTCCGATGCGAATCGTCGAGGTCCGGGCTGCGAGGTCGGCGCCGAGCAGGATTGGATTGGGGATATCGCCGACGCCGTAGGGACCGAAGTGGTGCTCGCCGAGCCAGATCGCCTCAAAGCCGAGCTCTTCGGCCAGGATGGTTTGCTGTCTGAGGTTGTCCAACAGTCCAGCGCTGCTTTTGGATTCTCCGGCTGAGGCTGCCACGGTTGTGAAGGCGGCGAATCTCATGGCAACGAGCTTCCGACTCGTAGGGGAGTCTGTGATGTCAGGTCATTGCGACGAGCCTGCACTCAACTACCCTTCCCAGACGCTGTGGACCTGTCGATGCCTCCAGACATCGCCAGTGTTGCACATGCAGATTGGTCCGATCTCACCTGTGGACTGCGTTGAGGAGGGGAGGGAGCCGATGAGCAGAAACGAGCGACGCGGCCTGATTCAGACGGTGCTGGGGCTCATCCCACCGACTGAGCTTGGTCCCACCTCGACGCACGAGCACCTATACGCCGACTTCTCCTACATGCTGCGTCCGGCACAGGACTCACCGTCCGAGGAGCTGGCAAACGCGCCCGTAGTCATTGAGCATCTTGGTTGGATTCGGCGTCACTACTACAGCAACCGCTCGAATCTGCAGTTGACGGATCTGGATACGACGATCAATGAAGTCGTGAAGTATCGCGAGCTGGGCGGTGGCGCGATCGTGGATGCCACGTCGACCAGGATTGGCCGAGATCCGGACGCGCTGGTGCGGGTTTCGCAGGAGTCGGGAGTCCACATCGTCATGGGTTCCGGGTTCTACGTTGATGCGTTGCATCCTCCCGATATGGACGAGCGGAGCGTGGACGACCTGGCTCGCGAGATCATCGAGGATCTGACCGAGGGCGTTGACGGCAGCGGGATCAAGGCTGGCATCATTGGGGAGATCGGTTGTAGCTGGCCGCTGACCACCAACGAGCGGAAGTCATTGTCGGCCGCTGCTATCGCGCAGCAGGAGACGGGTGCGGCGATATCGATTCATCCTGGACGGAGCCAGGATGCGCCATCAGAGATCCTGGAGTTGCTGGCAGAGAATGGGGCAGATGCCTCTCGGGTCATCATGGGACATTTGGACCGGACGGTGTTTGACGTCGACACGCTGCTGCGCATCGCGGAGTCGGGGTGCTACTTGGAATGGGATCTGTTTGGCAACGAAGGCTCGTACTATCCGCAAGCCAATCTCGACATGCCCAGCGACGCGCAGCGGCTTGCGTTCGTCAGACAGATGATCGATGCGGGCTATGGCGACCGCGTAGTCCTGGGGCATGACATATTCACCAAGCATCGGCTGTTGACATATGGCGGGCATGGATACGGACACATCCTGCAGAACATCGTGCCGACGATGCGGCGCAAAGGCTTCTCGGAGGCTGAGATTCGGGCGATTTCGGTGGAGAATCCGGCTGCGATCCTGGCGCTTGCCTGACCTCTTATGCACTCCTAATCGTGGGAAGGAGCTGGTCCCCGCGTGTAGGAGACCTGCGAAAAACTCCCGAATCCCCTCTCCCCTCCTTGCGAGGGGAGATGTCGCGGAGTGACAGAGGGCGGGTCGGCTGGCGACGACCAGATAGGGCCGACAGGCAGGGACCCCCCCTCTGCCTTCGGCATCTCCCCCGCAAGGGGGGAGAAGGGGAGTTCTTCAAAGGTCTCCGAGAAGCGGGGACTGGGAGTGCTGACCAGTGGGAAGGCGTCCCGGGAGAATCGGTCCAGCTATGCTCCGCCGTGAGATTGCCAATGACGGTCCAGCGACGGGAATGCAACGTGAGCCAAATTTCGGCTGTCCAGACGACCATTCTCGATTCGACGCGGCTGACTCAGACGTTTGTCACTGTGACCGACAGCGATGGGCGCAGCGGGGTCGGTGAGACCTGGTGGGGCATTCCCGACCGCGAGCGGCCGGGCGCTGAGGCTCGGGCGATTGCCTCGGTGGTCGATGACATACTTGCGCCTCGGGTGGTAGGACGCGAGGCCGGCGAGATCGGCCGGCTGTGGTTTGAGTTGTGGGACTACGGATACCGCTACGCCGACCAGGGAATCTATCCGATGGCGCTGTCTGGACTCGACATCGCGCTCTGGGACCTGCTGGGCAAGACGCTGGGGGTCTCGGTGCTGCAACTGCTGGGCGGATCGCGTCACGACGCGGTGCCTGCCTATGCCAGCCTGCCGCCGCTGCGCGACCCTGAGCTGGTCGTCAGTGAGACGCAACGCGCCGTTGATGCCGGGATCGGCGGAGTCAAGCTGCACGAGGTGACGATTGACCACGTCGAGCGCCTGCGTCGGCGTTTTGGCGACGAGCTGGCGATCATGGTTGATGTCAATGGCCATTTTGACCCCATTGAGGCCGTCGATTTTGGTCGGCAGCTCGCAGATCTTGGCGTGACCTGGTTTGAGGAACCTGTTCGGCCGATGCGTGATCATCGCGCGATGCGGCGGGTGCAGCGCCAGTCGGGTGTCGATATCGCGGCTGGAGAGAATGAGTACACGCTCGAGGACTTCGAACGACTGTTGAGTACCGAGGCGATTACCTACCTCCAGCCGGAGGTGACAAAGATCGGTGGTATCACCGCGGCTCAGCGTGTGGCGACGCTGGCCGAGATGCACAATGTGGCGCTCAGTCCGCACAACTTCCGACCGGGGCCGTCGCTCTATGCGTCGCTGGCGTATGGGTTCGCCTCATCGGTGACGCGCTGGTTTGAGATTCCATGGGTGGCCGATGGGGTGCGATTCGCCTCCGACACGCCGCTGCCAACGATGGAGGACGGCCACGTGCTCGTGCCGGAGGGTCCGGGCCTCAGCGTTCCGGACTGAGTTCGGCGACTTCGACTCGGCCCCTCGGTCAATCTGGGATTGCCGCACGATGCAATGAGAAGGGCAGAGACTGATGGAGCTTCAATACAAGAATGCCGTGGTGACCGGCGCCGGACGGGGCATGGGTCGTGCGATCTCGCTGGACTTGGCCGAGGCGGGAGCGAATGTCGCGGTGGCCGACATCGACCGCGAGAATGTCGAGGGCACGAGCGAGGAAGTCAAGGAGCTGGGTCGCGAGAGTGTCTCCATTCACGCCGACATGGGCAGCGTTGCCGACATCGACCGCATGATTGCGGAAGCCAAAGACGCGTTCGGGCGAATCGACATCATTGTCAACAATGCCGGCGTGACTCGGTACCTCTACGTGATGGATGTAGAGGAGGAGGACTGGGACCGCATCCACCGGGTCAACGCGAAGGGGGTGTTCTTTTGCATGCAGCGGGCCGCTCGCGAGATGATCGCCCAGGGCGACGGCGGCCGGATCATCAACATCGCTTCGGTCGCCGGCAAGGGCTACTCGGGCACCTCCAACGCGGCCTACGCCGCGAGCAAGGGCGCGGTGCTGGCGATGACGATGATCGCCGCCCATCAGCTTGCGCCGCACAACATCAATGTCAATGCCATCTGTCCCGGCGTGACGGTGACTGAGCTGTCAATCAACAACATGCGCCAGCGCGCCGAAAGCACCGGAGTGAGCATCGCCGAGCTGGAGCAGGCGCGTGACGCTCGGATCCCGATTGGTCGTGCCAACACGCCTGAAGACATCGCCGCGATGGCGCGCTTCCTCGCCGGCCCTGGCGCGCGCAACATCACTGGCCAGGGCTACAACGTTGACGGCGGCCTGGTGATGCACTAGCGCTCCTTCAACTTGTTGCGTTCCCGCGCAGATTCATCGTCAAGTGTAGGAACGCCGGGTGAATGGTTGGAGCCTTGCTCCCTATGTGAAGGCACCTGCAATCTGGGTGCGCCTACCACGGATGCGCCTCTATAGAATCAAAGCGAACCGGTGAGAGGGACACTGACACGGTGGCGCGAAGTTACAGTGCAACAGTATATTGCTTCGAGACACGTTGAAGGATGATTCAGCGCGGGTTCAATGAGGCCTCTGTTGAGATTCGAAGACGAACTGTCAGGGACGAGAGCAAGAGACTCGATGCCGCAGGTCACTGGAGCGGCGGCCCTGGGTTCAGCCTTCGGAGACGGTCCAATGGCGTGCAGTAGATTGGCGTGGCTGTGCTTGACAAGATTGGACATCAATCTGATCGCCACGAGTGAATGGCCCGGGCATATGTCCGTAGCAAACAGCTCTTGCCTTGCTGAGGGCGTGTGTGTCTGTCCTACTGTTATCGCCGAACCATTGGTTGCATCAGTAGCACCGATAGATAAGTATCTCATAGGCAGGATGATAGTATCGGAAGACTCGCAACATCGGTCGGCGCGCGGTGGTGAGTTTGAAGTTACCCAGACAGCTGTGGAGCGTCCGAGCTGCGCTGCAAGCGGTGAAACTGCTGGCTGCCTTGAAGGTCCAAACCTCAAGCGCCGCGTCCACTGCGCATCAGATTGGAGAGGTGATTGAGATGCCCGCGACCAAACAGATCCGAGTCATGATCGTTGACGATCACGCCATCGTTCGCGATGGTCTTCAGGAAGTTCTGCAGCGATCCGACGACATCGAGGTCGTAGGGCTCGCTTCGGACGGCATTGAGGCAGTTGAGATCGCGCTGAAGGTCGCACCAGACGTCGTGGTCATGGATTTGATCATGCCCAACAAAGATGGAGTAGAAGCGTGCCGCGAGATCATGGACGCCTTGCCGCAAACTCGGGTGCTGGTGCTGACGGCATCAACGGCGACCGATGCGGTGATCAATGCACTGGCCGCCGGCGCGACCGGATACCTACAGAAGTTCTCAGGACGGGATGACCTGCTGGAAGCGGTGCGAGAAGCTGCCGACGGGCGTTCACAGATTCCGGTCGACCTGGTCAAGCAGGCGCTCGAATCGGCTCGCAAAGCGCCAACTCGGTCCAAGGACGCACCGGCGGATTCGCTGACCGCTCGTGAGCGAGATGTGCTCACGCACTTTGCCCGCGGCAACTCGTACGCTCAGGTATCGGCAATCATCGGCAACAGCCCGATCACCGTGAGGAACACGATTTACCGCATCGAGCAGAAACTCGGCGTCACCACCAAGCAGGAAATCGTCGTCTGGGCGGTTCGCAACGGTCTGCTCGATGAGGAAGAACATGCCAGCTGACCAGGCTGGTCTCTTGGCTGGTCTCTTGGCTGGCTCCGAGCTAAAGCGCGGGAATCGCGGAGGAGGTATTGGCGCACAGCCCGCAAGGGGAAGAGGAGCTAACCCTTGGACCAGTAGCTCTGGTCGGATGGGAAGACGGTTGCGGTTCGGGTGATCTCGATGTCGCCTTCGAGGGTGTCTCGGGCGGCCGACCAGACGGCGTAGTGTGGCGCCGCGCGATGCGCGGCGAGGGCGTCTTCGTTTTCGTAGACCTCGTAGAAGTAGTAGGTCAGGTCGTCGCTCGCGTCCTGCAGGACGTTGAAGCGCATGCAGCCTGGCTCGTCCTGCTCCGATCCCAGCGCATCGACCTCTATCGCGTGGAGAAACTTCTCCAGCCCCTCCGGTTTGACCTTGACCTTGACCCAGATGGCGATGTTGCTCATGCGGTTCGCTTCCGTTCCTGTTTGAGGGATCAGGCTAGGGTGTGTTCGCGTGGGGTGCGAACAAATGGATGGGCGCCAAACCCCCTTGCTGGTGGAGAGTGGGACCCTCTCAGCCTTCGGCAGCTCCCCCTGCAAGAGATTGATGCATAACTCCCCTTCTCCCCCCTTGCGGGGGAGATGCCGAAGGCAGAGGGGGGTTCCTGCCTATTAGCCCTATCTGGTCGTCGCCAGCCGACCCCCCCCTCTGTCACTCCGTGACATCTCCCCCCGCAAGGGGGGGAGAGGGGAATCGGAGGATATGCATCAGTCTCTGCAAGGGGGAGCGTGGAAGACGGATATGCCTCGCATGGTTTTTCGGCATACAAGTGATCATGCCCGAGCTGCCGGGTAGTAGCTTGATGTTCATCGCTACGGCAAGCGGAAGGTAGATATCGTGAGCAAGCTCTCAGAAGACCGGCGCATCGATCCGAGGATCAAGGCCCTGTTCGGCGCATTTGACCTACCGGCTGCTGCAGATGTGGCGAATCGCGAGGAGTTGAGTGAGCGAGCCAACAGCGAAGAGTCCCGCGCGCAGTTCGAGGGACTGCAGGCATTCCTGGCGATGTCCGACACGGAAGAGATCGCGCCCTCGGCCGGTCTGACGATCACGACCGAGACCTTTACCTCATCGCCCGACGGCAACACGGTCAACATCCAGTACATCCGGCCCGACTCGGACGAGCCGCTGCCATGCGTCTACTACATCCATGGCGGCGGGATGGCGCAGATGTCCTGCTTCGACCCCAACTACAAGGCCTGGGGCCGGATTATCGCGCAGAACGGTGTCGCGGTGGCGATGGTTGACTTCCGCAACAGCGTGGTGGCCTCGTCGGCGCCCGAGGTCGAGCCGTATCCGGCGGGTTTGAACGACTGCGTGTCGGGGCTGAAGTGGGTGTCGGAGCACGCGGATGCTCTGGGCATTGACGCCTCGCGGATCGTGATCGCGGGCGAAAGCGGCGGCGGCAACCTGACACTGGCGACCGGGATGAAACTGCTGCGAGACGGCGATATCGGGCTGGTCCAGGGTCTGTACGCACTCTGCCCGTACATCGCGGGGAGCTGGCCTCGCGACGATCTGCCGTCAACCGTCGAGAACAACGGCATCCTGCTCAGCCTGCATCACAACAACGGTGCGATGGGCTATGGGATTGATGCCTTCGAGGCGGAGGATCCGCTGGCTTGGCCGCTGTTCGCGTCGTCGGAGGACGTGATCGGCCTGCCGCCGACCACGATCTCGGTGAACGAGTGCGATCCGCTGCGCGATGAAGGCATTGCCTACTACCGGTTGCTGCTGGACTCGGGTGTGCCCGCTCGGTGTCGTCAGGTGATGGGCACAATCCACGGGACCGAAGTGTTTCCGATGGCCTGCCCCGATGTGTCAAAGGACACGGCACGCGATCTGGCCGCATTGGCGATTGGCTAGCTGTCGCCGGTCCTGCTGCGCCAGATGCGGAGGGGATTCGGAATGAATATGGGCACCGCTTCCTGGTAGCGGGCATAGGAGGGATATTTCTCGAGCGAGAGCTTCTCCCCGAATCGCGTTGAGGTCTGGAACATCAGGAACAAGACCACGCCACCGATGCCGGTCCAGTGCCAGATCTCGCCAGCCGCCGAGATGGCGAACAGGTAAAACACCAGCCACATAGCAATCTCGCACGTGTGGCTGGGATGCCGGCAAAATCGAAAGAACCCGGTCGTGATGAACGGCTGCTCAACTTCGGCTCCCTCGCTGATGAGTCGCTTCTTGTTGTTCTGAAAGCGAAGCATCTGGATGTCGCCGATGGTTTCGATCGCCAGGAAGAGCAGGAACAACACGGCAGCCAGGTAGTCGAGCCAGCCCAACGACTGGCCAGCGTGTTGCCACGCCTGATGTACCGGCGCAGTGAACAACCACACGATCGCCATCTGGCCGAAGCAGGTGAACGTCAGGTTGAGCACCTGGAATTTCAGCTGCCCGAGGTTCTCTCTGAGATACACCCATCGATAGTCCTCATGGCCGACCTTGTAGCCGCCTTTCACCATGAGGTTGAGTGTCAGCCGAATCGACCAGGCGAGCGCCACCGCCGTCATGAGGTTGACGCGCGCGGACTCAAAGTCCAGATCGATGGCCACGATCAGGCAGTAGACCGATGGCATGATCGACCACATGCGGTCGATCCAGGAATAGTCGCGGGTCAAGATCGAGAGCAGCCAACCGACGGCCGTGACGATGATCGCCACGTCCAGGGCGAGTCCAAACGGCGTGTCAACTAACGCGATGTCGAACATACCGATGCCGCCTCAATCTCAAATTCATGGTCAACGGCTGGGGCTCCAATTTTCCGCTGCGGTGAAGCGGTCCCTCAGTAGTTCCGCGACGGCTCCCCCTCAGGGGGAGCTCATGGTGCCTAGAACGGCTTGTCGCCTTTGACCGTGACTCGGATGCCGCTTCTCGACTCGGGGTAGTAATCCCAGATGGCCATGTGCTGGGTACAACGGTTGTCCCAGAGGGCGACCGAATGGGCGTCCCACTTGAAGCGGCAATGGAAGTTGACGTTCTTGACGTGCTCGAAGAGGAAGTTGAGGATGGCGTTGCTCTCCTCGAGCGGCAAGCCGACGATCCGTCGGGTGAAGCTCGAGTTGACGAAGAGCGCCTTGCGACCGGTCACAGGATGCGTGCGGGCGATCGGGTGCTCTGCGCGTGGAGACTCGCGCTGCGGTTTGTGGTCGCCGTACTGGCCCGAGTAGTCGGCAGCGTGCAGTGCGCTCAGCGGTTCGAGCAGCGCTTGCATCTGCGGCGAGAGACCATCCCAGGCGGCGTACATGTTGGACCAGCAGGTGTCGCCGCCTTGCGTGGGAATGCTGTGAATGTGCAGGATCGAGGCCATCGGCGGCTCTTCATCGGCTGAGACGTCGGAGTGCCAACGCTCGCCGTTGTTGCGGAAGGAGTCCTTGTCGGTGTGGATCTTCATCAGCTCAGGGTTGCCGTGTTCGTACGGCGCGGCCGGGTGAATGTGCAGGTCGCCAAACAGGCGTCCGAAGGCGAGGTGATGGTCGGGTTCCATCGGCTGGTCGCGGAAGAAGAGCACCAGGTGTTCCATCCAGGCGTCGTGGATGAACTGAAATGTCTCCTGGTCGATCGGCTGGGTCAGGTCGACGCCGTGGACGGTCGCGCCGATCGAGGGAGTCAACGGTTCGATGGAGATGGCAGAAGTGGACATGGTCATCCTTGAATGCGACTGATGGTCTTGGCACGAAGATAACGGGCTAAGGAAGCGTTGCGGACGTGAGCGATACTGAATCGAACGATGGGGGCACACGATGGCAAACAAGAACGGGTCAAGCAGCAATAGGTCGAGCAGCAACAGGTCTAGCAGCAAGGGATCGCGAGAGCTGGTCTGGCAGCCGGAGATCGACCAGATCGCTCGGCGGCGGGAACTGGCACACGAAATGGGCGGCGCTGACCGAGTCCAGGAACAACACGACCGCGGCAACCTGACGGTCCGTGAGCGAATCGAGCTGCTCACCGACGATGGCTCGTTTCGCGAACGCGGCGTGCTGTCGGGCGCGGGCTACTACGACGAGTCGGGGGAGCTGGTTGGATTTCACCCGTCCGGAACGGTGACGGGGACGGCGAAGATCGGCGGTCGGCCGGTGGCCGTGTCGGGTGGCGACTTCACCTCGCGTCCGCGCAGTGGGTCGGCGGCGGAGCGCAGCCATGGCGGCAAGGCTCGGATTCACAGCGGCGGCGACAAGTCGGGACACATCGAGTCGCTGGCGATCGAGATGAAGATCCCGATGATCCGCCTGATCGACGGTTTCGGCGCCGACATCCGCGCGACCGCCGAGATGGGCCGCACCTACCTGCCCGAGCTGTTTTGGCCGCAGCGTTGGGGCAAGCTGATGGCCGAAGTGCCGGTCGTCTCGGCAGCGTTGGGATCGGTCGCGGGCTTGCCGGCTGCAGAAGTGCCGGCGTCGCACTTCTCGGTGATGGTGCGGGGTAGTTCGCAGGTGTTTGCCGGCGGACCGCCACTGGTTGCGCGGTCGATGGGCGAAAAGCTGACCAAGGAGGAGCTCGGCGGCTACGAGGTCCACGCGCGCAGCAGCGGGGTCGTCGACAACGACGCCGCCGACGAAGCCGAAGCCATCGCTCAGATTCAGCGATTCCTCTCTTATCTGCCGACCAACGTGCACAAGCTGCCTCCGGTGATTGATAGCGACGATCCGGTCGACCGTCGCGACGACCGGCTAGCGTCTGTCGTGCCCAAGCATCGGAATCGTGGCTACAACGTGCGCCGCATGCTGGAGATGGTCGTCGACCTTGGATCGTTCTTCGAAATCGGGCGCTACTGCGGTCGGTCGCAGGTGACCGGACTGGCGCGGATTGGTGGGATGCCGATCGGTGTGCTGGCCAACGATCCAATGCATTACGGCGGAGCGATGGGCGCCAAGGAGGCTCGCAAGTTCGAGAAGTTCGTCGATCTCTGCGACGTGTTCCATCTGCCGATCGTCAACTTCGCCGACCAGCCGGGCTTCCTCATCGGTAGTCCGGGTGAAGGCGCGGGCACACTGCGAGCCGGAGTCAAGGCGGCGGCCGCGATCAACGATTCGCAGGTGCCATGGGCGACGGTCGTTGTGCGTCGGCTGTACGGAGTTGCAGGCGGCGCGCACCAGGACTTCAGCCGATTCTGCTTCCGCTTCGCCTGGCCCTCGGGAGAGTGGGGATCACTGCCGATTGAGGGTGGCGTTGCTGCTGCCTACCGTCGGGAGATTGAGGCTGCCGAGGATCCGATCGCGCATCGGACGGCGATCGAGGAGCGGTTGATTGCGCTGCGAGATCCGTTCGCAGCAGCCGAGGCATTCGCGGTTGAGGACATCGTCGATCCGCGGGAGACGAGGCCGATGCTCGCCGAGTGGTTGGAGACTGCGTATGAGACGGAGTTGCCGAGTCAGGTCGGATTGAGGATCAGATACGGGATGCGTCCGTAGGACGACTATTCGTTTTCGGGTCGGATCAGGGTGACCGTGCGGTTGACGTAGCTGAGCTCGAACTCTCCTGGTCTGATGGCGTCTCGACCGAAGAGCGAAGGAACGAGCCAGTTGCCTTCTTCTGATCGATAGTCCGGCAGGGGCTCAGCAATCCAAATGCGCTGTGCTAACTCAATCGGACTGTCAGTGTCATCAGTGAGCACTAGGGTGGCTTCGAGTGGAGTCATGTAGATCTCTCGCTCCCCAATGCCCTGGAGAGGGACACTCTCCGGATGGGAACGAAAATCCATCTCGAAGTAGTGATCGTCAAACACCCAATGCGCATCTTCGGGCATCAGAATCGTCGCGTCCGAGCCAGTGTCGATCATGAAATCGACGCTGTACGACGCGGCATCGTAGGTTAGGCGCACTCCGACGAAGGGCGCGCCATCATCGGGATCGTTCGACTCGGCTCCCAGCCAGCCATGAACTCGCCTCATGTTGCGCGTCGGCGAAACGCGCTGGTAATGCGGTGGGTGTTGGGTTTGGGTGGCGGGGGCCACCTAAAGGCAGTTGACCTGTTGAGCCCATCGAGTTGAAACAAGTGGTTGAAGTGTGACTGTGCGTCCTCGTGCGCCACGACCGTCTGGCCGCCGTCGTAGATCGCGATCCAGTGTCTCGGATATTGATCGCGGATGCTCTTCCAATCACGCTGCCATCGCTCGCGATTACGCCGCCCTTCGGCGAGAGCCTCTTTGATGGCTGCCTCTTGGAGCTGATTTGGCTCTTCCGGCCTCGGTTTTGATTCAGTCGTCATCGTCTTCCTCCCGACCTCCATTCTACCGAACCGACTGCCCGTTCCTGGCTGACGATCCGCTATCTTTGACCTCGCACTGGATAGCTCGCGAGAGCGTTGATGAAGGGAACGATCATGGCACTTGGTGGATTTGCTGACCGCGTGGCGCGGATTAATCTGACCGACCGGACGGTCTCGTATGAGGGCGTCAATGAAGACGACGCGCGAAAGTACATCGGCGCTCGCGGGCTGGGTGTGAAGTACCTGCTCGATAACGGTCCGAATACCGACGCAATGTCTCCGGACAACATGCTGGCCCTGGTCAACGGGCCAATGACCGGTTCAGAGGTGACGATGTCGGGACGCCTCGCGTTCGTGACCAAGTCGCCATTGACCGGCACAGTGACCGACTCGCACATGGGCGGTTGGTCAGCGGCTCGGCTACGTTGGGCCGGCTTTGATGCGCTGCTGATCACGGGCAAAGCCGACTCGCCCGTCTATCTCGAAGTCGAGAATGGTGAGGTCGCGATCAAGGATGCCTCCGACATCTGGGGAATGGGCATCCACGACACGGTCAAGCACTTCGGCTCGGACAGCGGCAACAAGACGAACACGTCGGTGATGAGCATTGGCCAGGCCGGCGAGAACGGTGTGCTGTTTGCCTCGTTCCTGAACGAGGACGACCGGGCCGCCGGACGTGGCGGCACCGGCGCAGTGGCCGGGATGAAGAATCTGAAGTGCGTGGTCGTGCACGGCACGCGCGACGGTCGCTGGCGACCCGAGCAGGGCGAAGCGCGGCAGAAGTTCCGCGCGGCACAGGGCGCTCACCTGAAGCTGATCATGGAGTCGCCGGTGACGGCGCCGTCCTCGGTCAACGACGATGGATCGCTCAAGGATGGTTCGGGCGCGCTCTCGGCATTCGGGACCAACGTGCTGATGAACGCGGTCAACTCGATCGGCGGTCTGGGCACCAAGAACTCGCAGACGACGCAGACGACCCCTGAGGCGGCAGATGCGGTCTCGGGCGAGACGATGCGTTCGGACTACCTTACGGCCGAGCCCACCTGTCACGCCTGTCCGGTGGCTTGCAAGAAGGAAGTTGAGATCATCGAGGGCGTCCACGCCGGCCTGAAGATGGAATCGTTCGAGTACGAGCCGGCCTGGTCGCTGGGCGCGAACTGCGGCAACGACGATCCGGCCGTGATCGCCAAGGTCATTGACCAGTGCAACGACTTCGGCATGGACGCGATCGAGATCGGCAACGCGATTTCGATGTACATGGAAGCGTCCGAGCGCGGCTACGTCGACACGCCGCTCGACTGGGGCGACGGCGCGGGCATGGTCCGCGTGGCAGAAGAGATGGCGATGGGTTCGACCGGGATTGGCCGGACGCTGGGCGAAGGTCCGGCGCGCGCAGCGGCTGCCTGGGGACACCCGGAGATTTCGATGACCGTCAAAGGCCAGGCCGTGCCTGCCTACGACCCGCGCGGCGTCAAGGGCGAGGGTCTGGGCTACGCGACTTCGAACCGCGGCGCTTGCCACCTGCGTGGATACACGCCGGCGTCTGAGCTGCTCGGTATCCCCGTCAAGACCGACCCACTGGAGTGGGACGGCAAGGGTCCACTGCTGAAGATCTTCCAGGATCTGCACGCGTTCTCGGACTCTCTCGACCTGTGCAAGTTCTCGGCATTCGCTGTTGGCGCTCCGGAGTACGCGGCGCTCTATGAGACGGTCGTCGGCCTGCCGATGTCCGAGGAAGATGTGATGACCGCCGGTGAGCGGATCTACAACCTCGAGCGTTTCTACAACAACCAGGCGGGGTTCGGCGGCGACGAGGACTCGCTGCCCGATCGCTTCCTCAACGAGCCGGCGACCGGTCCGGCCGAGGGTCACGTCTGCGAACTCGACCAGATGAAAGAGCAGTACTACGACGCTCGCGGCTGGGACAACGGCGTAGTGGGCGAGTCCAAGCTGCGCGAGCTCGAGATCATCTCGTAGCATCCCTCTGAGAAGGACCCTCACCCTCACCCTCTCCCAGAGGGAGAGGGGACCGAAACACTTCTTGCGAAGGGGATGGGCCCGTTCTTTGCACTCCCTCTCCCTCGGGGAGAGGGCTGGGGTGAGGGGTCGCACAGTTATGCAGATCCGCTTCTACGCAACGCTGCGACCGCTTGTTGGTGGTCGCAGCGTTGATTTGTCTGATCCGCCGGACACGATCAAGGGCATTCTTGAACGGCTCGCTTGCGAGTACGAGGGGTTGCACGATCAGCTCTTCGACGAGGATGGCACGGTGCGCCGGTTCGTCGCGATCATGGTCGACGGCCGCGACATCCGACATATCGACGGTCTCGATAGCCGGGTCAATCCCGAAAGCGAACTGGACATCTTCCCACCCGTCGCTGGCGGCTGAGCGCTAGCAACCTGCATACCCTTGTAGGTGTAATGAGGTTCAGACGTTCGAGCGCCTTCTCCGTTCCATCGTGGCCTCAAAATCTCCACGTTGCCCTGTTGGGCTTCGTTGTTGCGGGCATGCTGGTTGCGATTGTTGGCGCTGTTTCCTTGCAGCTCCCAGATGCTATTCCTGAGGGCGTTCGCGAGGACGCTATTGCTGGTGGTGCTGCCCGCGGACGATACCTGGCCGAGCTGGAGGCACGACAGTCCGCCGTGGAAGCGGCCCCTCGCCTGGCCGAGGATGAGCTCGAAGCTCAACTCTCCGGCGGCGACGCCGACGATGGCTACCGACGGGCGTACGAGTATGCCTGGAACGATGCGGTCAACACGCTCGCACGGGGCCTGCCCCGACAACTGCTCGCCGAGGAAGAGCACACGCAGTGGATTGAGCTGCTGCGATGACCACAGAAACGTCGCAGCCTTCTCCTCCCTACGGACCTCGAGAACCCATGAGGCTGGGTCGGCGGCTGCCGCCGCCGGAACGCATTCGACCGAATCTGACCTGGTTCCTGATTGGCACGGTCATAGCCATCATCCTTGGCTGGCTCGTGATTGCGGTCATTGGAGAGACAGTTGTGTCCCAGGAACGGCAGATCGACGAGATTCGCTACGAGGCACTGGAGTCGACCTTCAATGCGGCCATTGAAGATGCCGTTCGTGATGCCAGGGAAGAATTCATCACGCTCGAGATTGCGAGGATTCTGTCCGACCAACAAGTTGCCGCCGAGTCGGATTGGGCAAATGGGTTTCGCGCGGGGTGGTCGGATGGCTGGAATGATGCGCTCGACGCGATGCGTGCTGCTTCGATTGATGCCGGAGCCACCGAGGATTCATTGGAGTTGCAGACGCTCAACGCAGCCCCGGAGCGTCAGGCGAAGCCGTAAAGAAACTCGTCGATTGAGAGGCCCCCGCTGGATACGCTGACTCAATGTCTATCGTTCGGACCTGGTGGCGCTACGACTTGCCTCGTCAAGTCCTGCTTGCGTTTCTGGTCGCGCTGGCGGTGACGGCGGCGATTGGTTGGCTGATCTCGGTGCTTGACCAGGTCACCGCGGAAGAAATTGCCTCAGCGGAGGTGCGTGGGACGCGGGAGGGGCGAATCGATGGCTATGAGGCAGCGTTTGAGCGAGGACGGCTCGACGGCGCTGGTCGTGCCGCGCTGGCGCTGCCGGAACTGCTCGCGTCAGGGGATCCTTTGGAGGGACACCAAACCGCGTATGACTACTCCTGGAACGATGCCATCGACACGGCGCTGAACGAGGCCAAGCGCAACAAACTAGAGGTCGAGTCGGCGTTTGAGTCCTGGGAAGACCTCCGCCGATGACGGACCGACGTGGATCACTGGAAGGCTGGGGTAAGGGCGAGCGAGAGCGTGTCTGGTGGAAACGCGGCTACGACCCGATTGGCCGGCACACGATGGTCGCGGTCGTGCTCGGCGTTGCGATGGCGGCGCTGATCGGTGCGACGCTTGATCCGATGAATCTGCGCACTTCAGATGATCTCAAGCGAGCCGAGCTGGCGGCCTATGAGGAGGCCTACGCGGCGGTCGAAGCGGAGGGCTATGCCGATGGGTTGCCCTACGGCGAAGTGCAGCATCTGGGAGCAGAGATCGTCAACGACGGAACAGAGGTTGATGACTCCGCCTACGCACAGCAATTCGCGACAGGTTGGATTCAGGGCTGGAACGACGCCCTGGATGCCATGCGGGTTGCCGCCGAAGAACTGAGCCTGCCCGCCAACTACACTGAGTTCCGGGTTCTGGGGGAGATGACCCGGAGGTAGGCGGTCAGAGAGCCGATGAAGCGCTTCAGAAGGCTCTGGCGGATCGATCTGGTACGACACTCGGCGGTTGCGTTCCTCGTCGGTGCGGTGCTTTCGACGGTAGTAGTGGTCGGCGCGTTCGCACTGGATCAGGGATCGCGAGGGGAGCTGGCGTATCAGGGACTTGGCGAGTCGCCGTCCGAAAACGATGCTGGCAATCGAAGTGCAGCGATCACGGGAGGGACTAGACAGGGGAGATTGCTGGGGCGGATGGAGGCTGAACATGCGTTGGAAGAATTGCTCGCTAGCCGAAACGAGCGATCGGGCTATCAAACAGGATATCTACAGGGCTGGAATCTGTTGATCCTCGATTCGTCGAATGAGGCGATTCTGCAGCTCCGGTCGGCGGCTGACGGCACTCAGTGGATCGAGTTGCTCAAATGAGCCGTCGCACGCCGCGGTTGAGCGGGTGGTCGCGTCCCGGTACCGCCGAGTCGGGCTGGCGTCGAAAGCGCGACTTGTCGGGTCCTCACACAATCGTGAGCGTGCTGCTGGGCGTAGCTGTTCCCGTCTTGATTGCCTTCCTGAGCGGAGCCATCAAGCTGAACGACCGGGTACCGGATCTGCGCAATGATCCCGTCAAGTTGGAGGAACGGTACAGCGACGTATGGGCTGAGGCGATGGAGCGCG
This sequence comes from Chloroflexi bacterium bin125, assembly GCA_002239025.1. GTDB lineage: Bacteria > Chloroflexota > Dehalococcoidia > Bin125 > Bin125 > Bin125. The sequence continues at coordinate 51,371 of MPNM01000011.1, forward strand.
AGAATTCGCGGGCGTATGCTGAGCGCCTGGGTGAACTGCTGATTGACGAAGGTTTGGGCGGCGAACAACCTTGGGCGGTCGGATTCCGCGCAGGTTGGGTCGCCGGACGGCAAGACGCAGCGACAGCGATGCGCGAAGCAGCGGTGGAACAGCAGTTAGGCGAACAGCGTATCGAATGGATCGTGCTAAACAGGATTGATCCTCTAGGAGCGCAGCGGTAACGCTCGACCAGTTGCGACATACTCTGAGATCATGACTCGGATACTGATCCTTGGCGCGAGTGGATATGTAGGTGGGCACCTGGCTCCCAGGTTGGCCTCGGAGGGATTTGCAGTTCGCGCTGCCGCACGTCGCATTGATGCGCTGCGGGCTCGCGGCTGGGAAGGTGTTGAGACGGTCCGGGCCGATGCGTTGGATCCTGACTCAATGCGCGAGGTTCTGGAAGGCGTTGACATCGCCTACTACCTCGTCCACTCGATGGCGTCGGCAGGCGACTTCACTGAGTTGGACCGCCGTGCGGCGACCAACTTTCGCGATGCTGCAGCAGAGGCCGGACTGAAGCGGATTGTCTACCTGGGCGGGATTCAACCGTCTAGCGGCGCATCGGTGCATCTCGCGTCCCGGCTTGAAACCGGCGACATCCTACGTAGCGGCTCGACACCGGTGACCGAGCTGCGCGCCGGGATCGTGGTCGGTCCCGGCTCGGCCGCGTTTGAGGTGATCCGCGACCTTGTCTATCACTTGCCGCTGATGCTGGCGCCTCGCTGGGTGGGCTCTCGCAGCCAGCCGATCGCGCTCGATGACCTGCTTGACTATCTCGTGGGGTTGTTGCAGATAGACGGCGATGAAGCATCGCATGTCTACGACGCGGTCGGGCCTGAGACGCTGAGTTATGGCGATCTGCTACGGCAGTTTGGCGAGGTGGTCGGCAGGAAGGTTCGGATTGTTCCGTTGCCGGTGCTCACTCCGAGGCTGTCGTCCTATTGGCTGGACTTCGTCACCGCGGTGCCGGCACGGATTGCTCGACCGCTGATCGATGGTCTCAAGCATGACCTGATTTCGGAGCGCCCGGACGAACTGCGCGAACTCATTCCGATCAAGCAGCGTTCATACGCAGAGGCGGTGCGGCATGCGCTGGAGGAGGAACGATCGGCATCGCTGACTGTCCGCTGGACGGAGGGTGGGTTTCGCTACCGACGCCAGCGGCATGATGTGTCCTGGTACGACAAGTCCGTCCGTGTCGCGCTTCCCACCGGCCGTTCCGCGACCGAGGTCTGGGGCGACATCAGTTCAATCGGTGGCGAGCGGGGCTGGTACTTCGCGACCTGGCTGTGGAAGGTGCGTGGGGCGATTGATCGGTTGTTGGGTGGTGTCGGGATGCGCCGTGGGCGTCGCCATCCGACCGAACTGCGCGTCGGCGATGCGCTCGACTTCTGGCGTGTGGAGGCAGTCGAACCGGGACGCAGCCTGACGCTGGTCGCCGAGATGAAGTTGCCGGGCTCGGCGGTGCTGGAGTTGTCGGTGGCGCAGGCCGGCGACGGCGCAGTGGCCAAGCTCCAGGCGCACTTCCATCCGGCCGGTACCTGGGGACTGCTCTACTGGTACGTCCTCTGGCCGGTTCACATGGTCATGTTCAGGAGGCTCGCCGAGGCGCTGGCGAACGGTGTCAGGCACCGCGCAGGCGCGGGTCGAGGACATCGCGCAAGGCGTCGCCCAGCAGGTTGAAGCCCAGCACGATCATCATGATCGCGCCGCCGGCAAAGACGGTCTGCCAGGGATGCAGGTCGAGCGAGCCGCGACCAGCCTGGACCATCTTGCCCCAGCTCGCGACGCCCTGTGGTCCAGCGCCGAGGAATGAGATTGCCGCCTCGGCGAGGATGTAGGCTCCGATGCCGATGCTGAAGGCGATGATGAGCACCGCCACGACATTGGGCAGCACGTGTCGCACCATGATCCTGAGATCGCTCGCGCCAACGACGCGGGCGGCGAGCACGAATTCGCTCTCGCGCACGGCGAAGACGGCTGATCGGATCAGTCGTGTGGTAATCGCAAGTCCGGCAATTCCGAGCCATAAGACGACATAACTCACTTTCGGCTCGGAGATCTGCGTAAAGACGAGCACCAGCACTAAGAAGGGGATCGCCTGGAGCATGTCGACGATGCGCTGAATCAGGAGATCCAGGATCCCTGCGTAGTAGGCAGAGATCATCCCGATGACGAGTCCACCGATCACGGCGATCACCGACGCGCCGAGTCCCACAATCAGGCTGAGTCGTGCGCCATGGATGACCTGCGACCAGATGTCGCGGCCGAACTTGTCCGTGCCGAACCAGTGCTTGCCGGACGGCTCGGCGAACTGCTCGACAACCACAGGCGAACCGATGTCGGGATTGCGGGCGAGCTCGAGGGTTGTCGGATTGGCTTTGTAGTCGGGGTTCGGCGAGTCGAAAATCTGGTCCTGGTCGTGGCGCTGAATCTGATTGGCGAAAATCGCGATCAGGATGAAAGCGACCGCAATGATCAGGCCGATGCCACCGAGCGGCTTGCCGCGGATGAAACGAAGCACGCTACGCAGACCGGAACCAAGCCTGATTAGCAGGTTGGGGTCGCCCTCGGGAACGATGACCTCGCCGCGTGCTTCAGTCACAGTGGTCTCCTATGACAATCGAATGCGCGGGTCGATGATGCCGTAGAGGATGTCGACGACAAGATTGGTGAAGACAACGAAGACGGCAATCAGGACGATGACGGACTGGAAGACGGGATTGTCGCGCTCGAACAGTGAGCTGATGATCAAGTTGCCAATCCCGGGGATGTTGAACATGTTCTCGAGGATGACCTGCGAGCCAATGATCGTTGCGACGGTCACGCCCATCACGGTCAGGACCGGCAGCAGCGCGTTGCGTAAGGCGTGACGAATGATCACGACCGACTCGCGCAGGCCCTTGGCTCGCGCGGTTCGGACGTAGTCCTGGCGCATCACCTCGAGCATCTGCGAACGCAGCAGCCGCATCGTCGCGGCGGTGCCGGCGAAGCCGCCGGCGAGCATCGGGATCAGGTACCAGGTGATCGCGTCTTTCGGGTTCTCCCAGATGTGTGGTTGTCCGATCACGTCGATCAGGAATAGTTCCCACTCGAGGACAAACAGCGAAGCAATGGCCGCCGTCCAGAAGACGGGCGCAGCCAGTGCCAGGATGGCCAGCGAGCGCAGGGTGTAGTCGATCCAACGGTCCTGGAAGATCGCCGACAATAATCCCACCGGGAACGCGACGGCAAAGCCGACGATGACGATCAGGACGCCAAGTTCGATCGAGTAGGGCAGCGACCGACCGATTTCGTACCAGACGGAGTTGGCGCGATTGGTGAAGGAGTTCCCCAGGTCGAGCCGGATCGTGTCCCAGAGCCAGTTTCCGTACTGGGTCGCGAGCGGTTTGTCCAGGCCGTACTCGGCGCGTCGCTCGGCGATCTGCTCAGCGGAGGCCGATCCGGCGTCGAGGCCCAATGCCGCCGACGCGGCGTCGCCCGGCAAGATGCGGATGGCGAAGAATGAGAAGGTACCGGCCAGAAACACGACGAAGATCGCGCCGATGATTCTGCGGATGATGTAGCCCTGCATCCTGCAGCCCGGTTATCCGTTGATGCTTCAGGCAGAGGCTACAGTCCGCCGCCGATACGCCGGAGGGGCGAATCGGCGACGGACGAATGGCAACCTATGCCGTCGTCCTTGAGCTTCAGTCGATCAGAGCGGCACCGGAGCCGTCGGCTGGCGACCTTCGGCTGACGGATCGTCGAGGTCGACCCACTGCTCAACAGAGTTCAGGCTGTAGGGCAGGAAGTTCCAACCCTCTTCGGGACTGGACAACTGCGGATGGTTGTAGTTGTAGCGGATGGCCGGGTAGATGTAGTTGTAACAGATGCTGCGCCCGAACTGGCCGCGCTCCATCACGTACTCCTGGACTTCCCGAACCATCTGGTAGGCGGTCTCGTAGTCGAGTTCCTGCTTGGCCGCATTCAACGTGTCGTCGATGTACGGATCCGAGATCTCCCAGTAGTTCGAGCCGGCGTCGGTAGTGAATGCACCGATCATGTCGGCCCGCGCATCGGGGATTTCGATGTTCGGAATCCAACTGAAGAACGGATCGAAGTCCTTGGCGATCCAGGACGGGATGATTTCCAGGTACGGCTTGGTGATTCCGTTGAACTGGTCGGTGTCGAATGCCTGGTTGAACATCTCGGCAACGATGCCTGGCGTTGCCGACCAGGCGGAGCGAGAAGCCCAGAGCTCGGACGTGACCCAGTCGATCTGGCCGAGCTCGGGGCCGCCGGCGGCGTTCCACAGTGCTCGCGCTTCCTCGATGTCCTGTTCTTTATCGATCCGGTAGCCGGGGAACGTCTCGAGGTCTTCCTGTGGAATGGCCCAGGCTTCCTGCATCCAGGTGACCGGACCGGAGACTTTGCCCAGACCGTTGTGCAGCTGCTGGATCAACTGGCGCCGGTTGATGGCCAGGTCGATGGCTCGCGTCAGGCGCAAGTCGTTCCACGGCGCCTTGTTCGACGGTGTGAAGATCGCCACGGTGTTGGCGACGCCCTGGAAGGTGAGATATGTCTCATCCTGCAGGCTGTCGTGGATCGCGAGGGTCGTGTTCGGGTCCGGGTCGCTCATGAAGTCGACCTGCTTCTGCTCGAACGCGATCCGGTACGCATTGGGATCCTGGAATGTCTGCACCCAGACCCTGGCGTCGAGATACGGCTTGTCGGGCAGCGCGTAGAAGTTCGGGTTCTTGACTGCCGAGATGCCCTCGCCCGGATCCCACCGGGTGAGAATGTACGGGCCGGTGCCGATGACCTTGGAGGCGTCGACTTCCGTGTACTGGTCCTCGGTGCCGCCGACGAGCTCCGGCTGGTTCATCAGGTTGAACTCGTTGGCTAGACCCTGGACAAAGGTTGCGTCCGCCTCGGTCAGATTCAACGTGAGGCTGACGTCGTCATAGTCCATCGAGCCGACGCCGCCCCAGTAGGCGCTGCGGCCGAAGTTGCTGGCTTCCTCGCCGTTCTCGAGTACCTTGTTGCGCTGTCGATCGATGTTCCAGGCGATGTCGGCAGGCGTCAACGCGCGACCGGGCGCGGCCGACGGATGGTCGGCGCCGGGGCCGGCGTCGTGCCAGTTCACACCGCCACGCAAGTGCAAGACGATCGTGGTCGCGTCGGGCAGTTCCCATCCTTCTGCGAGGTCGCCGGTGAGGACACCGGTGTTGGGGTTCTCGAAGCGCAGCAGCTTCGACTGCACGTTGGCAAGGACCTGGAGTACCGGCGATGCGACTGTCCGCTGCGCGTCGTAGGTCTCGTAGACGTTGGCCGACTGCTCGATGATCGAGCCACCGTACTTCTTGCCCTCGGAGACCATGGCCTGCTGTTGCGCAGCCTGTTGCTCGGCCTGTTCCTGGGTCGACTGTTCCTGGGCCTGCTGCTGCATCGCCTGCTGCTGGGCCTGCTGATGCTGGTCCTGCTGCATGGCCTGCTGCTGCTGTTGCTGCATGGCCTGGTCTTGGGCCTGCTGCTGCATGGCCTGTTGCTGCTGCTGAACCTGAGCGACCGACTGACCGTCGTCATCGTCGTCGCCACAACCCACCAGGGCCAAACCGGCTGCGCCAACTCCGGCGCGAGCCGAGGCGCTCAGAATGCCGCGCCGGCTCATCCGTTTCCGACTCATCCGTTGCCAATAGGAACGCTCGCTCATGCTTTCCTCCAGAACTGTGGCCCCGCGACCGCGGGTGGTGTTGCCCATGAAGCGCAACGATACAGCAAAACGAGATAATGTAACGCAGTTATCACGGATGTCCGAAGGGATTCTTCCAATGTCGCGAGCAGTCAGGGAGCTCACGCTGCGCGCCATGCCTATCTGGTTGCTGCGCCAGTACCTGGAACAGCTCGGAGCGTCGGACGTGGAGCCGCCGTCGCCTGGCGCGACCGATCCCGACGGTGTGGTGCAGCCCGACGGCTCAATGTCGGGCGACGGCTGGTCGGTGCTCTGGCGGACCGAGCAGCGCTCGATGCACCCGCAACTGCCGACCAAGATGGACGAGCACTACTTCGTCTTTACGGCAGGATCGGAGGAGGCGATGGAGTCGCTGATCGAACGCTTCATGATGAAAGCCCATCGCGGCGGGGGCTGAGCACGGTCGACCGTGCCTCGCTAGTGTGAAAGAACAGATCGAGAGCAGACAATGAGCAATGGCACGGATGACCAGGCGGTAGTCGACCAAGCAGCTCCGGCGGAAGTGGAGCGCGGTCGTGACGAAGTTGGCCCGTATGTCATCGTCAATGGTCTAAAGATTCATATCGCCGTCGTCGACCGGGGACTGATACCGCCTTGGGACGGATTCAGCATCAGCAAGTGGTGGTCCACTTCTCGATTCAATCCGCTTACTCGACTTAGCTCACCGAAGTGAGTGCGGCGGCGAGCAATAGGATCGCGTCCAACGCCCAGAACGACAATGTGGCGAACACGAGCTGCGACTTCCTCCTGATCAGTCCTTCATTCGCTCCGACTGAGTCAAAGATTGAAATGGCCACTGCCAACTGAAGGTCGCTCTCAGATCTGTTGAGGCCATGCAATCGAGTCAGTGAGGGTCCTTCCAGCAGGTCAGCGTCTCGATATCCGATCAACGCCGTGATAAGCAGACCGACGTAAACACCTATCGACGCCGAGGCGAAGCCAACGGCCAACCCACTTGCTCGGAGCCCTTCAAGGTCTTGCAGGGCGCCGAACAGCACTAACAGAGCGGTTGCGCCTGCGAACACGCCCATCAATCGGCCGTTCAGTTCACGGATCTGAGCAAGCTGTTCGTCCAGCCGCCAACGCGCGATCTCATAGAAGACTTGTTCCGCCATCACAACTCCGACCGACAGCCTATGCCAGACCTATCATGGCGGCGGGTGAAGATCTTGGATGGAGGGCGATATGCCGGGACCGCTTGATGGGGTTCGCGTCTTCGATTTGACGTTGTGGATGGTGGGTCCCTGGGCATCGATGCACCTCGGCGCTCTGGGCGCCGATGTGATTCACATTGAGCAACCCGGCGTCGATCCTCGGACCCTTGGCGCTGGCGTTCCGCCGGCGATCAATGGCACATCCGTGGGCTACATCACCTGGAACATGAACAAGCGCGGACTGTTTCTTGACCTGAAATCACAGGCCGATCGACAGACCGCGTACGAACTGCTCCAGACCTGCGATGTCTTCCTGATCAACATGCGTCCCGGAGCAGCCGAGCGCATGGGCGTTGGCTATGAGCAGGTCGTGGCGGCCAATCCCAACATCGTCTACACAGCGATTACGGGTTGGGGTGAGATCGGGCCGATGCGCGATAAGCCCGGCGCCGATGTGCAGTGTCAGTACTTCACCGGATTCTGGTCGGTGAACGGCAAGCGCGACGGCAAGCCCGAGGTCTACCGACACTTCACACAGATGGATGCGAGCACTGGCAATGTCGCGGCGCAAGCGGTGCTGATGGGTCTGTTGGCGCGCAAGCGCACCGGCAGAGGACAGCGAATACACGTCGGCATGCTTAGAGCTGGCATGGCTCTGCAGAGCGGCCGAATCGCCGAGTACCTCGCGACAGGTGCGCAACATCAACCGCTGGGCTCGGCCGGATTCGCGGCCGCGCCCGATCAGGCGTTCCAGTGCCAGGGAGGCGATTGGATCGGTGTCGCAGCAACGAGCGAGGATGAATGGAGCCGCCTGTGCCAGGCTCTGAATGCGTCGGAAGCGCAGGTCGATGGTCTGAGCGACCTTGTGGTTGACCCTCGATTTGCCACAAACCTCGACCGGGTCGCGCATCGCGACGCACTGGCGTCTTTGCTTCAGCAGGCAATCCTACAGCGTCCACGCCGCTATTGGATGCTGCGGCTCGCCGACGCAGGTGTGCCGTGTGGCTATCCGATTTCGTTCGAGTCGCTGCAGCACCATGCCCAGACAATCGAGAATGGCTACTTGCGAGAGATCACAACATCCGGCTGGGGAGATGTGTGGACCGGTGGTCCGCCCTGGGAACTGTCTCGAACGCCGGCCCGCTGGTTCGGCACGCCGATGCCAGGCGAGCACACCGGCGACATCCTCGACGATCTCACCAAGCGCCGAGCGTCGACCGCCGAGCCGACGCCAGTGATCGGCGATTAGGGTGGCTGGTCCGCTCGATGGATATCGCGTCGTTGAGATCGCAGAGGGCGTAGCCGGGCCGTACACAGCGATGTCGCTCGGCGACGCCGGCGCAGATGTGATCAAGATTGAGCAGCCAGCCGGAGACCGTGCGCGGGGATGGTCGCCACAGACGGACAGCGGCACTTCGGCACTGTTTCAAGCGCTGAATCGCAACAAGCGTGGCATATCGCTCGACTGGTCGTCCGAGAGCGACCTGGAGACTGCCAGGCAGTTGTTGGCCGACGCGGATGTCGCAATCGTCGATAAGGCCGGCTTGTCTGGCGAGTTGAGCTGGGAGTCGCTGGACGCTCCTGGGCTCGTCTATTGCGCGATCTCGGGCTTCGGTCCTCACGGTCCGTGGAGCGACAATCCGATGTCGGAACTTGCCGCGCAACTGGCCAGTGAGGCCACGGCATCTCTGGGCACAATTGGTGAGGAACCGGTTCGCCATGGCGGCGATATCGGTTCGATGTATGCGGCGAACTATGCAATTCAGGCGATCTGCGCCGGATTGTACGCTCGCGACGATTCAGATCCGTCCGCGCCGACCGGCGGCCAACGGATTGAGGTGTCACTCTTCGGCAGTCTGTTGGCGATGCGGTCGACGTTGTGGGTGGCGCTTTCGAATCCAGACGAATGGTGGGGGTTCCATCTCGACTCCTACGTGAAACCGCCCGATCACGGCTATCAGTGTCGTGACTTGCCGATCTACTTCTCGTTGGCCAGAATCCGCGGAGACGCGTTTGACTCGTTGATCGACGAGCTCGGCATGGATTGGGCGCGGACGCATCCGGACTTCGATCAGCTCCGGACCGACGGAGCGGGAGGCGCCGGACGGTACGCCGCTGAGTTGAAGCCGCTCTGGGAGCGCGGGTTCTCGAACTTCGACGCGGAGCGAGTGATCGAAATCGTCGAGCGTCACGGCGGCTGGGCCTTCCCGATGCACGACTACGAACGGCTCAGTCGAGATCCGCAGGTTGCGGCTGTGGGAGCGATCATTGACGTGGAACAGGGAGACGGTTCAATGCTGCAACAGGTCGCACCGCCCTGGGACTTTGAAGGCACGCCGGTCTCAATGAACATGCGCGCAGCCCCGAGTCTCGGGGAGCATCAGGACGAGGTGCTAGCTGAACTGCATTCATAAGGTGCCGACGAAGGACGATATGATTGAGCGGTGAGAGCGTGGCAACGAATCGAGATGGCGTGATGGATGCGACAGAGCAAGGGACAGACGCCAAAGTTTCAGCTCCGGATACGAACAAGGATGATTCAAAGTCCACCGGCGAGCAACGGACGGGTCGGCCATTGCCGCTAAAGCTTCACAAGCGAGGTCTCTAGCAGTCAGGACCCCAAGGCCGTACCAGTTGGCGCACCAGCAATGGTTGTCGCCGCAAGAATCGCCAATTGGATGCCCAGGCCGACTATCGCATATTGCAGCCACTTCCGTTGCGAAGAGATTGTCTCGCTGTTCTGTTCAAATCCTGCGACAAGGGCCTCCAACGTGGCGTCCCGCATTTCCTCGGTGCTGGCATCTCGATAGCTGCGGGCCAGAATGTCGATTTCGACGCTAAAAGCAACTTTCCTCGTGTAGTAGGAAGCCCAACAGCAAAGCCAGACTACGACCGAGACCGCCAACGCCGACAATGTGAGGACCGAAACCAGCTCACCCGATAGGCGAATTTCGCCAACAATCCCCGTTGCAGAGACGAGCAACAGGCTGATGGTGAATGTTGCAACAACGCGCACATCTTGCGAAGAAAGAAAGCGCATCTGAGCATCTATTGCATGGTGCGCCTCATCAAGTAGGAAGTCGCGAGCGTCGACAGAGCGCTCAGAATCCGTGCGGGCGTGGGATTCGGCTCCTCTGCTCATAGAAGTCTTGTGTTCGGCATTCAGCGCGACGGCCGAAACACTGGCAGCGTGATTTCGTCGTTGACTTTGCGGAAATCGACTTCGACGTTGAGGTCGCAACTGACGTCTTTGTCCTCGATGGCGACGAGGGTTGAGTACATGTACGGGCCCTCTTCGAGTTTGATCAAAGCGACCGTATAGGGGTACTCGTCGGGTTCCCAGCCGGGGAAGTACTTCTGCCACATGCGGATCCAGGACCAGACGGTGCCGTGACCCGAGATTGGCCGCCATTCCCAGTCGTCCTGTAGGCATCGGGGGCAGGCTTCGGCCGGCGGGAACCAGGGCTGATCGCAGATGTTGCAGAACTGGATTTGGAGGATGCCTTCGCGGCAGCCGTCCCAGAATGGCTTGGTCAGTTCGAGGACCGGTGGCAGGGGCTTTTCGTAGCTGAGTTCCGCAGATTGCGATTCAGTCGTCATGAGTTGTCTCGCTTCAGGATGTGCCCCGTGGCCAGTGGAGCGGCGCAGGCATACAGGCCGTACTGTGCATCGTCGACCTGGCGATCACCGCATTTTTGACGCAGTTGCCTGACCGCCTCGACATGGAGCGCCCAGCCCTGCATGTATGACTCGCTCGTATGCCCGCCGCCGGTGTTGAGCGGCAGTTCACCGCGCAGTCCGATGCGTTCGGGCGTGATCCAGTCGCCGCCTTCGCCGGGCTCGCAGAAGCCCATGCCTTCGAGCGTAAACAGCATGGTCGGCGTGAAGTTGTCGTAGAGCTGGGCGAAGGCGAGGTCGTCGCGTTGGACATCTGAGTGTGTGAAGAGATCGTCTGCGATCTGCGACATTGGCTCGTGCCAGAAGTCGTCGGCAACATATACGGGTGTGATATCTGACGCCTGTGACGTGGCATGGATGAGGACCGGCGTGTGCTTGAGGTCGCGGGCACGCTCGGCGGAAGTCACGATGAAGCAAACGCCGCCGTCGTTGATCAGGCAGTAGTCGAACAGGCAAAGCGGCTCGGCGATGTAGCGGGCGCCGTGGTAGTCGTCCATCGTGATTGGACGCTGCATGACGGCGTTCGGATTGAGCGCGGCATTGGCGCGGTTGGAGATGGCCAGGTGGCCGAGCGGCTCTGTCGTCGTGCCGTAGCGGTACTGGTGGCGGCGGAACATCATCGAGGTGACCGCGCCGGGCGAGGTCATTCCGTAGGGCGCTTCGAACATGGCCTGGGTGGAGATGCCGCGATTCTCGCCGCCATAGCGCGCGCCGGCTGAACGCCCGTTGTTGCCGTAGATGCAGGCGACCACGTCGGCCATGCCATTAGCGACAGCCAGCGCCGCGTATTGCAAGGCGATGCCGGATTGGCGACCTTCGCCCGGTAGCACGTTGACGAATCGGGGATGACGCAGTCCGATCATCTCGCACATGCGGCCGTAGTGGGGCAGTCGTGAGACGATCACGCCGTCGACGTCTGTTCGTCGAAGGCCAGCGTCCTTCAAGGCTTCGCGGAAGGCGATGAGTCCGAGTTCATAGGCTGAACGTTCGGGGTCGAGGTCGCGGTAGATCGAGCCAAACTCGGTCGTGCCGACGCCGACGATGGCCGTCTTGTCCTGGAGATTGCGCAGCGCACTGCGGTCGGGTTGGTTGGTCATGCGGCGAGTCTAGGGCGTGCTTCGTACTGAAGGCGCGGGAGCCACAACCCTACAGTCGTTCCCGCGTAGGCGGGAATCCATGCAACATCGAGACGCCGTATGGGTCCCCGCTTTCGCGGGGATGACGGTCTCTCCTAGTTAAGACCGAGAACGGGGCGGGCATTCTCGACGAGTACCCTGCCCAACTCAGCGTCGCTGAGACCGCTGCGCAGGAGTTGCAGGATCTGAGGTTGTTGATCAGCTCCTGGTGCATCTGAGCCGAACAGCACTCGTTCTGTACCGAGTGTTCGTATGAGTCGGGCTGCGTCTTCGAGCGCGCAGGCTCGGCGGCCGTCTCGACAGGTGAAGTGGCCGTCGTTGAAGCCACCGGCGGTGTCAAAGAGGACTTGCGGGAATCGCTTGGCGATGTCGATTCTCTGATCCCAGTATGCGCCGGGCATGTGGGCCATGATGAACTGCAGCCTGGGGAATCTCTCGAAGACGGGGATGAAGTGATCGGGCATGCCGTACACGTCGTCGCCAGGACCGCCTCGCAGCGCGCCGGTGTCGCTGAGGATGGGCAGGCCGAGCTCTTCCAGTCGGGCGTAGAGCGGCATCATGCGTTCGTCGGCAGGGAAGTAGCGGCCCAGGCCCGGATGCATCTTCACGCCTCGTGCACCCATCGCGACGCCGCGCTCCAGCTCTTCCATTAGCAGGTCCGAATCGACCCAGGTGCCGATGTCGCAGCAGAGAAAGGTGCGAATCCTCGGGTCTTCGGCCTGCCGTTCGAGTGTCCACGTGTTGAAGCTGCGTACTCGCTCGTGGAGCATCGCCAGTATGTCTTCAGCTTGAGCGTCGAGCTTGCGTTCTCTTTGCTGTTCGAACATCTCCGGGATGACCATGTAGTTGAGGCCGACAATCGCTTCAACGTCGTTTCGAGTCATGTACTCGCCACAGGTGTCGCCGTTGGCCCAGCGCCATTCGAGCGGTAGTCCGCGACGCGGAAAGACGACCGCCTCCTGCTCCGGCGTTCGACAGAGGTGGACGTGGACATCGATGACGTTCGGCATCTGGCTCCTCTATGGGTTCTGTGGCAGGCGTTCGGCGAGGAACTCGGCGTAGTGCATGGTTTCGTGCGTTGCTCCGCTGGCGACGGCGCCGGCGCGCAGGTGCAGGGCGCAGCCGGGGTTGTTGGTGATCAAGGTGTCACAGCCGCTCTCGGCGACGCAGGCGAGCTTGCGCTCGAGGATTCCCTGCCCGACTTCCGGCGCGGCCATTGACGTGAGGCCGCCGAAGCCGCAGCAGACCTCGGGCTCTTCGAGCGGCAACCCAGACTCGCCGGTCAGGCGCTCGACGAGTTGGTCGATTCGGGCGAAGGGATCGCCTCGGTTGGAAGCCTGGCAAAATCGATGCGCGGTCCACGATCCATTTTCGGCCTCCTCGAGGCAGCCGTCGGGGAGTCGTCCGGGGCCGTCTAGCCAGGCGGCGAGGTCGTGGACGCGACGGCTGACAGCCGATGCTCGTTGCTGCATTTCAGGGTCGTCGTGGAAGAGCTCGGGCCAGTGTTCCTGCATGGCGATCACGCAGCTTGGCGCTGGAGTAACGATCTGGTTGGAGCCGCCTTCTAATGCCTCGATAGTTTGTCGTGCCATTGTTCGCGCCGACTCCCAGTCTCCGGCGTCGAATGCCGGCAGACCGCAGCAGTGCTGCGATTGCGGGATTCTGACCGATGCGCCGCCGGCCTCGATCAAGCGTGCCGCGGCGTCCACGGCGGTGGGCAGCATACGGTCGGCGAGGCATTGGGCGAACAGATCGACTGCTTGTCCGGTCGCGGGCGACTCGGCGATCGGCGGCTGTGGTTTGCGGCTTCTGACCAGCGTTCGACCATTGCGAAGCGGCAGCGCCGGTACGGAACGCCAGCGCAGGCGCCTGGGCAGTGGAAGTCGAAGGTGGTCGCGACGGACGAGGCCGAACAGTCTCGCGCCCCCTGAAGCGAGCGCGCCCAGGCCCATCAGATGGTGAAACAGACTCGGTTTGGCCCAGAACCGAAGCGCGGCGCGTTCCCAGCGCGGCGCATGGCCCGCCTCGTGAGCGCGGTGGCGGACGTCGAGAATCTGCTTGGGCAGCGGAATGGCCACCGGACAGACGGTCTCGCAGGCGCCGCAGGAGACGCACAGACCCTGGGGACCAGCCGCCTCCTCAATGCCGTGGTGGAAGGTCGTGTTGACCAGCCCGACCGCGCCTGTGTAAATGTGGCCGAAGGTGTGTCCACCGACGACCTGGTACGGCGGGCAGACGTTGGCGCAGGCGCCGCAGCGGATACAGCGCAGGGCGTCCCCGATGCTGTCCGATTCGCGCATTTGGCGACGGCCGTTGTCGAGCAGGATGATGTGCATCTCTTTGCCCGGCTGGGCTCCGGTGATGCAAGTGGTGTAGGTGCTCAGCGTCTGTGCAGTGGCGGAGCGCGGCAGGAGCTGGAGTTGGCGCTCAGCGTCGGCCCAGGAGGGGATCAGCTTTTCGATTCCGGCAGTGACGAAATGGACATCGGGCAGCGATGTGGCCAGCCGCATGTTGCCTTCGTTGGTGACGACCATGATGCTGCCGGTCTCGGCGATCAGCGCGTTGGCGCCGGTCAGCCCTGCGCCGGCGGAGAGGTAATGTCCGCGCAGGCCGTCGCGAGCGCTGGCGACCATGGCCGGGATGTCGTCGGGATCGAACTCGCGATCGAGCTCCTTGCCCAGGATTTCTGCGACATACTGTCGCTTCTGATGGATTGCGGGCATGACCAGATGTGAGGGCCGCTCCTCGGCGAGCTGCAACAGCCACTCACCCAGGTCGGTCTCGATGGCGATGATGCCTCGTTGTTCGAGCTCGTGATTGAGCTCGATCTCCTCAGAGACCATCGATTTGCTCTTGACAATCAGTTCGATGCCGCGAGACTTGCAGACGCTCGAGATGTAGTTGACTGCGTCCTCGGCGGTGCTCAGCTCGACGACGGTTGCGCCGGCCGCCTCGGCGTTGGCTCGGAATTGGGCAATGTGGTCGTCCCAGTGCTCGAGAGTGAGGTCCTTGACCGCGGCGAACTCCTGGCGCAGGTCGTCAAAGGAGCGTTCGGTGCGCTGCTCGAGACGTTTGACCTGTGCGTCGCGGCTTTCTCGCCACGAGCGCTGGAAGGTCAGCAGTCGCGGTTTCAGATCGGGATCGCCGACCGAGCGTCGATAGCGTTGTTTGAATGTTGTGCTCATGGCAGCACCGCCACGGTCAACCGACTTGGTCCCTGAACTCCGATAGTCAGCGAGCGCTCGATATCGGCGGTTCTTGAGGGGCCAGTGACGAATGTTGCGTAGGCGGCAGCGCGGGGTTGTTGCGCGAGCCAGGCGAAGCCTTCGGCGAGCTCGTCGAGGATGTCAGTTTCCTGCACGGCCACGATGAGATGCCTGGTCAGCAGTGAGACGGCGCGATCGATCGTTGATGGTTCGATCAGTAGTACCGAGCCGGTTTCGGCGATCGCCAGTTGGGCCACGGCGATTCCGACCGGGCGGTCGGCGATGGAGCGTAGTGGATCGCTATCGTCGGGCAGTTGCCCTCGTTGTAACTGTTCATATGCTGCAGGCGAGACGACGGGTGAGTCATCGCCCAGCGACGTTGCAAATGCCCAGAGGTCGTCCCAGGAATCGCAACGTCGGAACTCGCCCTGGGCGGCGTGCAAGCCCTCGGCGAACTGTGCGGCGCGCTGGTTGGTCGTGACCATGCCGGGAGTCTAGCAGCCGCGCCGATGTATGCTCGTGAGGATGCTCGGTTGGCAGAGCTATGTACGGAGTACGCGTGATGATTGAACTCAACGAATCGCAACGACTGATACAACAAACAGTACGTGACTTTGCGCGCGCCGAGATTGATCCGATCGCAGATGATATTGATCGCGAAGATCGGTTTGCATCACACTTATGGCCGATGCTTGGAGATCTAGGACTGCTCGGAGTTACAATTGAAGAACAGTATGGAGGATCGAACGCTGGCCTATTGGCCGGTGTGATTGCTACTGAAGAGATCGCCAGGGCCAGCGCCTCAATCGCGTTGTCCTACGGCGCCCACGCGAACCTGTGCGCGAACAACATTGCCTCGAACGGTAGTGAGGCTCAGAAGGAACAGTACCTTCCCGGTCTGTGCGACGGCAGCGCCATTGGCGCATTGGCGTTGACTGAACCAGAGGCTGGATCGGATGCGATGGGGATTCGCACGACTGCCGTGCGCGACGGCGATGTCTACCGGCTCAACGGCAGCAAAATGTTCATCACGAATGGCTCGGTCGCCGACACGCTGGTGCTTTATGCGAAGACGAACCCTGAGGCGGGGTCTCAGGGGGTGACGGCGTTCATTGTCGAGTCGGGATTTGAAGGGTTCAGCGTCGGACAGGTGCTGGACAAGGTTGGGCATCGTGGCTCGCCGACGGCGGAGCTGATTCTCGAAGACTGCATCGTGCCGGTGTCCAATGTGATGCGTGGTGAAGGCTCAGGAGCCTCAGTGATGATGCAGGGGCTCGCGGTGGAGCGAGCATTTCTCGCCGGCGAGCCGCTGGGCATCGCGCAGGCGGCGCTGGATGAGGCGGTGGAGTACGCGCGCAATCGAAGGCAGTTCGGGCAGCGAATCGGCGACTTCCAACTGATCCAGGCAATGCTCGCGGATATGTACACAGAGCTGGAGGCAGCCCGCTGGCTGGTCTATCGGACGGCGCACGTGGTTGAAGAGGCGGCGGCGCGGGGGATCCGCAGCAACAAGGAGGCTGCGGCCGCCATTCTCTACTCGGCAGAGATGTCGAGTCGGGTGGCGGACAAGGCCGTGCAGATTCACGGTGGGTATGGATACATGAGTGAGAGTCGGGTGGCGCGCTATGTCAGGGACGCGAAGCTGTTGGAGATCGGGGCGGGGACCTCGGAGATTCGTCGGATGTTGATTGGTCGGGAGTTGGTGGGTCCGGAGTGATCTAAGATCGCCCCGAACGACAACGGGGCTATCGACTTTCCTCCCTCTGCGAGAGACCGATGTACGACTCCCCTTCTCCCCCCTTGCGGGGGAGATGCCGAAGGCAGAGGGGGGTCCTGTCCGCAGCTTCTATCTGTTACGCACCGACCGACCCCCCCTCTGTCACTCCGTGACATCTCCCCCCGCAAGGGGGGGAGAGCGGAATCGGAGGTTACGCACCGGTCTCTGCGAGGGGGAGCAAAGGGATCCACGCTCTCCGAGATATGGCCTGAAAGCCATGCGCCAAAACTACGAACCAAGCAGAATCAACTTCCCCTGTTCATAGGCATCCAGAGCGCGGGCCTGAAGCCCTTCGATTCCGGCGCTTCCGATTGGGTGATCGACGAGGGCGTAGCGGAAGTCGGGCATTCCCAGGGTCTTGGCGATCATGCGGCCGGTGGGGTCGAATGGGTGGGTGCAGAGGACCAGGCCGGGCTTGCCGTACTGCTCGAAGGTGATGCCGTCGTGCACACTGCACGTTGAGCAGGAGCCTCAATCACCCACCGCGGTGATCAGGAAATCAACATCGTTGGCGATTCGCTCCAGCACCTGTGGCTCGGCGATCCGGCTGGCGTTGCGCTTGCCGGAGTCGATCACGATGTTGCAGTTTGCCTGCTGCTCGAAGACCTCGGCGGTGTAGCGCAACAGTTTGTCGGCGTTGACTTTGCCGTTGGAGAAGAGGCCGATGCGCAGGCCCTCGACTGAGGTCAGCCGGGGGGCGGAGCAAAAGCCGGTTGGCGTGGGTTCGCCAGTGGGGTCGAAGAGTTCGAGCGACATGATGGACTCCGAGTCTGAGGTCAGCAGTCGAGGCAGACGCCGATGGCTTTGGTCTGATAGATGGAGTTGCGTCCGCGACTCCAGGAGGGCAGGAAGGCTGAGTGTCCGCCGGCCTCGCCGCCGGCGACGACGAGCAGGATGTCGTCGGGGGTGCGACCTCGGCGGAACGCGCCATTGCCTCGCTCGCCCTCGGCAAGTCCGTCGCCTGGGTGCCCGGCAGGCCACTTGCCCTTGCTCAGCATTTCTTCGGGATCACGGCTGGCGTGCTCGAAGAGGTATGCCTGGACATCCTGTTTGGTCATCCCACCTGACGCGGCGATCTCTGCGTGTTCAGGCGACATCACGACCAGTGACTGGCCATCAGTCAGCGCGCCCAGCGAGGCCATGGCGTCGGCAAAGGTGTCGAGCAGGAGTTTTGGGTCGCTGGTGTAGTGATTCTCGACGTTGTAGAAGCCGGAGGCTGCGAAGACGGTGGCGGTCGACACCTCGGGCGGGAAGTCGAGCGAGACGTGCAATGGCTCCCATGGGCTATTGAGGATGTTCTCGGCGATGCAACAGCCGTACTTCCCGGGCCAGCCGGTGGTCGAGCGATCGGAGATGCCCGGGATCATCTGGAAGATGTTCATGATCACCAGGCGCATCGCCCGTCCGATGGTCGCGTTGGCGCGGTTGCCCGGGCCGAAGACGTTGACGCTGGCGTTCATCCCGATTTCGTCGCGGATATCTCCCGAGATGATCACCACAGGTGCTGAGCCTCCGGTGCTGGCGGTCGAACCGTGGAAGTTGTAGGCGTCTTCGTTCAGACCCTCGAGCGCAGCCAGCACGGTAGGGAAGTACTGCGGCTGGCAGCCCGCCATGACGGCGTTGATGGCAGCCGATTGAACGCTGCATTCGCGTCCAGTGGCGGGATGCCGGGCGACGATTTCCTCAGGAGGGCGTCCGGCGGCCATGAGGAATCGTTCGACCCGCTCACGAGCCGGAGGGACGACCGGAAGCCCGTCGGTCCAGCCCTGCTCGTAGCACCAGTCGATAGCGGAGAGTTCGTCGGTGAGAGTGTGGGTCTTGGTGGTCATGTGGGTGAGTCTAGAGCGTTGGGCTGAAGCGCTTCGGACAACGGTCACCGGACCAATACCAACCCCACTACCACGCGATTTACCAGCGATCTTTCCTCCCCCTCGCAGGGGGAGGTGCCGAAGGCGGAGGGGGTCCCTTTGCCGGAGAGCAGCATTCAGTTTCGTAACGACCGGCGGGACCCCCTCAGTCACTTCGTGACAGCTCCCCTTGCAAGGGGGAGCAAACTCGTCCCTGCGCGGCAAGAGCCAGTGCTGTGGTTTGACAGCTTCAGGTCCCTATACGTTCTCAGTTAGTTCGTCCAGCCGAACTGACCATCTAAACTGAGCCTGCGGCGCGTCTGGAACGGCTCCTGACGTGTCTGTGAAGAGGCGGCGATGGTGCAGAGGAATGGCGCCGGAGGCCAGCAGGTTGAGGATGATCGTCCGCTGGTCAGCGGGCCGTCGCTTGGGCCGATTCCTTACTACTGGGTCGCGGCGATTGTTGTTTGTGTCGGCACATTCCTGGGCGTGGTTGACAACTCGATCACGAACATTGCGCTGCCCACGCTGAGCAACGAGTTCGGCCGACCGGCGGACGACGTGGTCTGGGTCGCGCTGTCATTCATCGTCGTCAGCACTGGCTTGTCCTTGACCATGGGTCGGTTGGGCGACATCTACGGCCGCAAGATGCTCTACGTGGTCGGATTCATCGTGCTGACAATCGCCACGGGATTGTCGGCGATATCGGGGTCGCTGGAAGAACTGATTGGCACCCGAGTCCTGCAGGCGGTCGGTTCCGCGATGACGATGGCAAACGGAGCGGCCATCATCACTGCCGCATTTCCGCCGTCGAAGCGTGGCACCGGATTGGGACTGATGGTCTCGACCGTTGGCGCGGGCGCGATGGCGGGTCCAGCGCTTGGCGGTGTCTTGCTTGATCTGATCGATTGGCGCGCGATCTTCTGGACGCGTGTCCCATTGGGCGTCGTCGGCACGTTCCTGGCCTGGCGGCTGCTGGTTGATGGTTCTCCCGACAACCGGCCGCGGGGACTCGACATTCCCGGCGCGCTGCTGCTCTTCGGGATGCTGGGCTGCCTGACATTCGGGATCAACCGCGGCGGCAGTATCGGCTGGACGTCGCCGTTCATGATCACGACGTTTGCCCTGAGCGCGATCTTCCTCGTTGGATTCATCGTGGTCGAACGGCGAACGTTCTCTCCGATCGTGGACCTGGGACTGTTCAAGGGTCGCGGGTTCAGTTTCGGCATCTCGGCAGCGATCTTGCAGTTCATGGGGATGAGCGCCTCGCTCTATCTGACGCCCTGGTTGTGGCAATTCGGGCGCGGGTTCTCGCCGATTGAGATTGCGGCGGTGATGCTCCCGATGCCGATGGCGATGATGCTCTGGTCGCCGATTTCAGGGCGTATCTCGGATCGCCTGAGTTCGAGGCCGCTGACCACAGCCGGCATGATCATGGTCTGCGCCGCACTCTTCTTGCTCTCCAGAACGACGATAGATACGTCGCCTGTCGACTTTGGCCTGCGGATGCTGCTATTGGGTATCGGCACGTCGACCTTCAGCACCCCGAACACGGCGGTGATCATGTCCGCAGTTCCGCCTCAACGTCTGGGCACGGCTTCGGCAGCGCAGACCACGGCGCGCACGATCGGCAATGCGATCGGAGCCGCGATCTGGGTCGCGATCTTTGTATCCGTCGCCGGCGCGGTTGGTGAGTCGGTGAGTTCGCCGGCGCTGATCATCGACGGATTCCGCACGGCGCTGTTGGTCGCTGCCATCTGCACCGCTCCGGCGATCCTGTTCTCATTGGTTGGTGGTCAGCGCGGCGTGCGTAAGGTGGCGGAGAAGGCGGCGGTTGGGGCTCAGGCCGTGCGCGAAGCAATCGAGTTCGAGATATCGCTCATGGTGCCCCTGTTCCGCGGCCAAAAGTCGATATCACATAGTGAAATTGGTTTGCGCCGGGAGAACGGACTCAACGGCGTCAGTGAGCCACGACCGGTGAACACCGCTCAGGTGGAGGAGGAGTCGAAGTGACCCATGTCATCGTCGTTGGGGCTGGCAATGCGGCGTTGTGCGCCGCGTTGGCTGCGAGGGAGCGCGGGGCTGACGTGACGGTGCTGGAGAAGGCGCCGGAAGGCGAGCGCGGCGGCAACACATACTTCACCGGTGGTGGCTTTCGCTTTCCCTACGAAGGGATGGACGACATCCGGCGCGTCATCCCCGACCTGAGCGAGGCAGAGATCGAGCGAGTTGATGTCGGTTCCTATACGACCGCGAAGTTTCGCGATGACCTCGCGCGGGTCACCGATGGGTTGATTGACGATGGCATGGCCTCGTCGTTAGTGCGTGAGGCAGCGCCGACGATGGAATGGCTGCATGGACAGGGCGTCAAGTTCACGTTGATGACCGGTCGGCAGGCGAACGAGGTCGGTGGGAAGCTGGTCTTCTATGGCGGTCTGACGGTGGAGGCTGTGGGGGCAGGGAAGGGGCTGTCGGACCAGGAGTTTGAGGCGGCTGAACGGGTCGGTGTGAATGTGCGCTACGGCTGCAAGGTGGTCAATCTGTTGCGCGAGGGTCGGCGAATCCGTGGCGTCGAGCTCTGGACTGATGATGCGGTGGAGGAGCTGGAAGCGGACGCTGTGGTGCTGGCTGCGGGTGGCTTTGAAGCGAACATCGAGATGCGGACTCGCTACCTGGGTCCCGGCTGGGACATGGCCAAGGTGCGCGGCTCGCGGTTCAACACGGGCGATGCGATTCAGGCTGCCATCGATGCCGGCGCGCAGCCGTTCGGTAACTGGTCGGGCGCTCATGCGGTCGCCTGGGATCTGAACGCTCCGCCAACAGGGAATCGGATTGTTGCCGATTTGTACCAGAAGCACTCGTATCCGTATGGGCTGATCGTGAATGTCGATGGCGAGCGGTTCGTCGATGAGGGTGCAGATATTCGCAACTACACCTATGCGAAGTACGGTCGAGCGATCCTGGCACAGCCGGAGCGGGCGGCGTTCCAACTGTTCGATCAGCGCACGGCACGTCTGTTGCGCGATGAGTATCACGTACGCCAAGTGACGATGGCGCAGGCTGACACGATTCATGAGTTGGCTGATGCCCTCGGTGTAGATCCCGAAGGACTTGAGCGCACGATCGACGCGTACAACGCGTCCTGTTCAGAAAATGGGCTTGCGCAGTTCAATCCTTCGGAACTCGACGGTGTTGGCACGTCAGGAATTCGTCCGCCGAAATCGAACTGGGCGCTGCCGTTTGATTCTCCGCCTTACCAGGGTTACGCGGTGACCTGCGGGATCACGTTCACCTTCGGCGGCCTCAAGATCGATCCGCGCAGCGGTCAGGTATTGGACACGGAAGATCGGCCGATGTCTGGCCTGTATGCCGCCGGCGAGCTGGTCGGTGGCCTGTTCTACAACAACTACGCGGGAGGGTCGGGTCTGATGGCGGGCAGCGTGTTTGGTCGGATCGCTGGGAGGAGCGCGGCTGGTGTCGATATCTGAGCGCGGTGCGGCGCTACTGCACGAGATCATCGACTCGCCAGAGGTGCTGATGACCCCTCAACTGCGCAAGATTGCTCGACGGGAAGCACGGGAGCTTAAGGCGTCGCCGGGCGAGGACGTGCTGGCGTTGTGCAACATCCTGATCGAGCACGGCGGCAGCGGCAAGGTGCGTCGGGAGGAGCACGGACCGGCGTACGAGTCGCGGTTGGTTGCGTTTGAGATCGTGTCGATGCACAGAGGTGCGTTGGCCATGCTGGACTGGCGGGAGCTGGAGCGACTCGGGCGGACGCTGGATGGCTGGGCGAGCGTCGACCAGTTTGCGCGCAAGCTGAGCGGTCCCGCCTGGCAACGTGGCCAGATCAGCGACGCGCGGATTCGAAAGTGGGCGACGTCGTCCGACTTCTGGTGGCGACGGGCGGGACTGGTCTCGACGATCGCGCTGAACGAGCGACACCTGGGCAGCGGCGACGCAGCCCGGACGCTGACGATCTGCGAGTTCTTCCTGGACGACCGGTCGGATCTGCACGTGAAAGCCCTGAGCTGGGCGTTAAGGGAACTGGCGCTCCGCGATCCTGATGCCGTGATCGAGTACATCGTTGATCGTGAGGAACGGCTGGCGCCAAGGATCCTGCGCGAGGTGCGCAACAAGCTCGAGACGGGACATAAGGATGCCAAGCCATCGGAGGCGATGGTACGTCGGATGCGGGAGCGTAGAGTCAGTCGTTGAGGGTGAGACTGACAGCGGGAGGGTCGTAGGAGAGGTTGAAGTCGAATCTGGAAAGCAGGTCTCGTCCAAGAAGGGACGGAAGCTTCCAGAGCGAGCCCTGAGTGCTGCTCGTCGGTGGCGGCTCAGCGATGGCCACTGACTGCGTGATGGTGAGCGGTGTTCCCGCCGAGTCACGAAGGCGCAGTCCCAACTGTTGAATCCGACAGCGGGCTGAGGCATGGCCGATTCCACTGACGGAAATCATGTCAGGCCCACGCCCAAAGCTGATGTCACGACCCTCCAACCTGAACATGCTGGCAATGTCGTGGTACTGGAGAATCGTAAAGTCCGCGCCGGAGTCAATCATGAACGGCACACGCTTGGCTTGCCCGCCGAAGAGTACGGTCAACGTGATGCGCGGCGCCGGGGTACTCGACAGCGAGCGATGCGCCGGCCGTGCGACCTGGCCAAAGTGTCCAGGAAACCGGCGCACTACAGGGCCCACGCAGTACCTTCTTCGGGCCAGGTGAAGTGCATGGCCGACGAACAAGTGATGCGGTCCAGCGAGAGTAGGAAGTCCATCATCTCATCTGGGCTGGCACACGGCTGGATCTTGCCGCCGTTGTAGACGACGACAATCTGATCTCGGTACTGCTCCATCAGCACGGCTTCGTGCTCGATAAAATAGTCGAGATTGCGCTGCGCTTCCAGGTCGATCGCTTCCACTTCCGCATACTCCGGCGT
This sequence comes from Chloroflexi bacterium bin125, assembly GCA_002239025.1. Classification (GTDB taxonomy): domain Bacteria; phylum Chloroflexota; class Dehalococcoidia; order Bin125; family Bin125; genus Bin125. The sequence goes on from MPNM01000011.1 coordinate 74,883, forward strand.
GCCGGGCGTGACCATGCGGATGTCGAACGGGAGCGTGTCTTCATCGGTGACCATGCCTGTCTCCAATGCCCTCAGCCTACCGAGATTAGACGCAGGTCGGCCAACTAGCGAGTTCTTTGACTTCTCCTCGGCGGGGGATGCTGACAGGGAAGCGCTGGAGTGATTCGAGCAGCCAGCGACGGGTGTCGGCCGGATCGATGATCTCGTCGAGATTCATCAGGCCGGCAGCTCCCCAGGGCTCGTGGCCGAGCGTCCACTCGTCGATCAGGCGCTGTCGCTCGGCGTCGGGGTCAGTAGCGTTGGCGATGTCTTTCGCGTGGACGACGTTGACGCCGACGCCGGGGTCCATGAACGAGATTTCGGCGCCCGGCCAGGCGGTGATCAGCGAGTTGTCCATGCTGTTGCCGGATAGTGAGAAATAGGCGAGCCCGAACGCCTTGCGCATCACGACGGTCATGCGTGGGACAGTCATCAGCGAGAGCGCCTCGAGGAACATGATTGCTTTGTGCAGCAGCCGGGCGTGCTCGGGCTGCGAACCGACGATGAAACCGGGTACATCCTGGAGCCAGACCGTGGGGATGTTGAAGGCCTCGCACATGCAAATGAATTGCGTGGCTTTGTCGCATGTGTTGGGGTCGAGCGCGCCGGCATTGAACATGGGATTGCTGGCCAGGATGCCCACCGACTGGCCGCCGATTCGTGCCAGCGTGGTAATCAGCGAACGGCCGAATCGGGGTTTGAGTTCGAGCATCTCTCCGTCGTCGACGATTCGCTCGATGACGCGGTGCATGTCGTAGGCCCGCTGCCGACGGGTGGGGACGATATTAGCGATCCTGGGGTCCGGATCGGACTCGTCATAGCCATCGAGAGTTGGCGGCGCTTCCCAGCAATTGGAGGGCAGGTAGGAGAGGAATGACTTGATCTGCTCGATCGCTTCCTCTTCGCTTTCGGCAGATTGGTCGATCTGACCTGTGAGGTCGAGGTGGATATCGACGCCGCCCAGGTCCTGGAGTGAGATCAGCTCACCCGTGGCGATCTCGATGACACGCGGTGAAGAGACATTGAGCGCCGAGCCTCGGACCTGGGTGGTGAAGTCGGAGAAGGCGCTGTGGAAGCTGGAGCCGCCGAAGGATTCGCCGACGATGGCCGTGGCCATGGGAATGCGCCGCCGCCTGCGTCCAGATTCGAGACTGGGCGAGATCTTGCTGAAGCCCTCGGAGCCAAGAGCGTCGGGCAAGCGAGCGCCGCCGGTCTCGCCGAAGTAGACGTAAGGCACACCCTGTTCCATAGCGTGTTCGTAGATGCGCTTCTGTCGCTTGCCACCGACAACCGAGGAGGAACCGTGGAGCACGGTGACATCGTCGCCGGCGACGGTTGCCGGCCGGCCGTCGATCTTGCCCCAGCCGCCGATCTTGCCGTCGCCGGGAGTGCGGTCCCTGACCTCGTGCATCTCGGACACAGCGAAGGTGCCGATTTCGCGGAAGCTGCCGGGATCGAGCAGCTTGTCGATGCGTTCGCGAATGGTCAGGCGTCCCCGGTCATGCTGTCGGGCGATGCGATCGGCTGATCCCATCTCGGAGACGATTTTCTGTCGCCGGAGGAGGAGATCTTCGCGGACCTGCTGAGGTGTGGGTGGGTTGGCGACCATTCGGGACTCCTCCGACGAATTGCTGCGTGATTGTCGTACGGACTGACGATATCGGGTGATCGGGTTTGGGCCTGCTCGCGTGGGGAGACCTTCGAAAACTCCCCTTCTCCCCCCTTTGCGGGGGAGATGCCGAAGGCAGAGGGGGGGGCTGTCCACAGCTTGTACCTGGTACTCATCGACCAACCCCCCCTCTGTCACTCTGTGACATCTCCCCCCGCAAGGGGGGGAGAGGGGATTCGGGAGTGTTTCAAAGGCCTCCGTGAAGCGGGGACTGGGACTCAACCTACCGAGGCGATTTCTTAGTCAGCCTCGGGCAACGGCGGCGATTGAGAGGTTACGTTTCGATCTCCACTTGCAGAGCCTCGCCCGTTGCTGTCCTGAGGATGTATGCCTCTGCGACTTCTATTCCGGCAGCGTTCAGCATTGATACGTATTCATGCAACTGGGCGTTGTATGTAGCCAGGCGAACAGGTGGGATGTCATCGTCAGACTTGTAATCGACGAGGATCCACTGTTCTCCATCTCGGAAGACGAGGTCGGCGACGCCTTCGGTGATGACGGTGTTTTCATCCTTCGTCTGGATTGTGGCAAGGGGCAACTCTCGATGGATGACGTCTGACCTTGATGCTCGCTGGATCAGTTCGGAGTTGAGTGCCCGTTCGATGTGTTGGAGTACCTGGTCAACTGGAACGTGGAACTTGTGGCAGATGCGCTCTGTTCTTCTGCGTGTGATCTCGTGGTTGGTGAAGTCTGCCGTTTCGAGCGCTTCGTGGACGGCCTTGCCGAAGTCGAGCGGATTGATGTTGGAGTCGTCTCGTTCGCTCTCATCGACTCCGACATCGGCGCTCTCCGCTGGCGTGTGTGGATTGAGGCTGGTTGGCGTTACGGCCTCAATGGTTCGTGAGCCATTGGAGATCGCCTCCTGGTGGCGTTCTTGCCAGAGAGGACGCAGCTCTTCATGTGGTGGCGTGTGGAGCGTCGGCGTGGGCGAAGGTGCTGCATCGAAGGTTCTTGGTCCGACGACGAGCGTGTTTGGATCGGCGTCGCGGGCGAGCCAATGCGGCGCCGCGTCATCGAGGTAGGTATGGAACGAGTCTCGGCGCGAAGTGCTGTCGGCGGGGAATGAGGGCAGGATGAGCCAATCGCGAGCTCGGGTGGCGGCGACGTAGAGCATGCGCCTCGCTTCAGCGTCGGCGTAGGTGCGGTCTCTTCGTTCGGCGATGGCGTAACCGGGCGTGCGGAAGGGTGTACGGTCGTCGCCGAGCTTGAATTCGATGCGCTGGTTCGGCCGATCGACAATGAACTGATTGCCAGAGGCTGGCTGGTCCTGGAGCTTGGGCACGATCACGATGGGAAACTCGAGCCCCTTGGCCTGGTGGATGGTGAGAAAGCGAACTGCGTCGTCGTCGGCTTCGGTGGTCGGCGATTCCGACTCGGGCAGGTTGCGGACTCCACGTTGCGAGAGCCAACGCACGAAGGGCCGCAGGCTGTCGTCGTTGTTGTCGGCGAAGTGGGCGGCTCGCTGGACGAGCATGCGCAGGTTGGCCTGGCGCTGGCGCATCTGGCTGTGCTGGACTCCGACGGCCTGGGCGAGCAACAGTCCCGAGGCGCGAATGACGTGATCAATCAGCTCGGGCAATCCAAAGCGGCTCAGATCGTCTCGTAGTGCGCCAAGGAATTCAATCGGGGCTCGAAGCCTGCCCTCGTAGGCTTCAGGCACCGAGCCGGGTTGCAATCGGATCGCCTGTGATCCGAGCGACGAGCGGAGTTCGAGGAGCTCGGTGTCGGAGGCGGCGACGAGCGGCGATTTGAGCGTTGCGAGGGCAGCGACTTCGTCGGTTGGGTCATCCAGCGCCTGCAATAGGTGGGCGATCGCCCGGATTTCGGGCTTCTGATAGAAGCCCTGTCCGCTATCGAAGTGATAGGGAATGCCCGCACGATCGAGAGCTGTGGTGTAGAGGTCTGCTCCGGTCCTGGTGCGGACGAGTACGGCGATGTCGCGGAATTCGGGGATTCGCGGACCCGCCGGTGTCGGTATGTGGCCGAGTGTTGCGTCGTCCTGTTGCATGTGCGCGATCAAGTTGGCGATTAGCTTCGCTTCGGCGCCGCGAGCCTCAGGCGCTCGGTCGAACTGCCGATTAGAGGGAATCACGGCCACGCCGGGTCCTCGGTCAGTTCGATATGGCACGGTCGCTTCCCAGCGCGCCTGAGCTCGCGGATAGTCCTGATCTGGTTTGATGACGCCCGGCAACACTGCGTTGTGCCAGTCGCAGAGCTGTGGACGGGCGCGGAAGTTGACGGTCAGATTGGCGATGGCCGAGGTCTCCGGCGCGGCGAGAAAGATATCCCGCACCTGCTCGTAGATATCGATGTCGGCGCGGCGGAAGCGGTAGATTGACTGCTTGGGGTCGCCAGCCAGGACGAGACGCCCGGGCCCGGGCGCGACCTGCGTCCAGTCGTCGGCGTCCGGATCGGCGGCCAGCAACAGGGCGATCTGGGCTTGCAAGGGATCGGTGTCCTGGAACTCGTCGACGAGGATGGTTCGGAATCTGCTTCGCAGATCCTCGCGGGCTTGTTTCGAGCGAACCAGGAGATTGCGCGCTTCGAGCAGGAGGTCGTCGTAGGTGAGCAGGCCGTCGATCCGGCGCTGGTTGGAGTCCTGTTCGATGAACTCACGTAGCGCCGCGGTCAATTCTGCCAGTGCGGTGTCGCGCTCGCGTTGGTCTTTAGGGACCTCCTCTGACGGTAGGTCGTCGCTCAATGGGCCCGTGAGATCGCGGTTTCGGGCGAGTTGTTCGGCGGCGAGCTGGAGGTCTCGCAACTCGAGACCCAGGTCGAAGGCTCGCTGCAACGGTTCCTGGGGCGCGTCGCTGCTCCATAGCCAGGAGCGCCAGGACTGGGCGAAGCGCAGGTCGGCCTGGAGTTGGTCGAGGACGTTGAAATCGGGGTCTAGCCCAGCATCGAGCGAGCGCTCACGCAGGATGTTGGCGGCGAAGGCATGGATCGTCTGGATTTGCGCGGCGTCGACATCGCGGAGTGCGTCGTGCAGGCCTGCGACGGATAGCTCGGCGCGGATCCGCTCACGGAGTTCTCCGGCGGCTTTCTCGGTGAAGGTGATGGCGACGATCTCGTCGAGCGAGCGGCCATTGCGGACCAGGTTGACGACACGCGCGACAATCACCGATGTCTTGCCCGAGCCGGCGCCAGCCTCGAGGAAGAACGAAGTGTCGAGGTCGTTGATGATGCGCTGGCGGACATCGTCGTCGACGGGTGGTGGCTGTTGGTCGGTCATACATTCACTTCATGCCCGCGCTCCGTCGCGGGAATCTCGCTGAGTGGGGTCAACAATCCGAATCCATGTGCGACCTCCCAGTCCCCGCTTTACGCGGGGACCTGCCCCTCTCCCGTCCGCTCTATGGCCGTCTGTTGGGCGGCTGGATGGAGCAGGTCCCCGCGTAAAGCGGGGACTGGGAAGGTTTGCGCCTGCGACACCGTCTGTGCTCAGGGATAGGTGTTTGTGCATTGCATTCAACATCTGTGGCATCGGTCTATCGGCGTCCCAATCAAACACGTTGCCGTCTCAGGATTTCCAGCTGGCGGACAGCGTCCTGGTCTTGCCTCGACTTCTTCTGATAGCGCTCGGCGATGTCGGCGGTGCAGGTGGATTCGTAGGGGCAATGGCGGCAGTTTGGCCGATCTCTCGGTGGGTTGCCGGGGTAGGGGATGAAGTTGGCCGATTCCAGCTGGTCGGCGATCAGCGCGAGGGTGTCTCGTAGTCGTTCACCATCGCTGGGCGCGGAACGGCCTCCCCGGGTCGTGAGTGATTCACCTAGCAGAGTTTGCGAGACAAAGTCTCCCGGTCGGGTAGCTGACCGCAGTTCCACTTCCGCTTGACGGATTGGAACGCCTCGCTGCGTCAGGGCGGTGAGGTTGGCGATGGCAAGAAACGAAGAACCGTTGACGAAGCCTCGAACGTCGGGCAGCGATTTGCCGGTGAAGTAAGAACGTGCGCGCTGGCGGCCGTCGGCGTGTACGTCGATCCGGTCGATGCGGCCGCTGAAGTGGATGTTCCTGCCTCCAGTGACGCGGATGGGAGCGTCCTCGAACTGGGCGTCCACTGCCACGGGACTCCAGCCGTCGCGCGCGTCGGATGCCTCAAGCCGGCGCGCGCGCTCAAGGTCTTCGGACACCTCGTCTCGCAATGCCGGGACTGATGCTGGCGGCCCGAGCGCGCCGGCCTCGGCCGCAGAGTCCAGGAGTTGGTGAGCGACATCGCTGAGGGAGGCCTCGGTGCTGGTGTAATCGACCCAGGTCTGGTCGGAGTTGTCGCCTACCCAGGTTTGCGCCCAGGTCGAGAGGATCTGGCGGAACAGACGACCGAGGACGTCGCGTCGAGGCTGATCCGGCCGGGCGGGTTCGGCGTCGGCTCGGGCGTCGACGATGTAGCGCAGGTAGAAGCGATACGGGCAGGTGACGAAGGTTTCGATGGCCCTGGCGGACCAGGTTCGATCGAGTGGTTGCCAGTCGTCTCCGAGCAGATTGGGAGTCTGAGCGGAGTCGAGTTGGCCGTCGAAGTCGGTGAAGACGGGTGCGTTGCGTTGGAGTCGGGCGTGTTCGGCGGCTTCTGCCTCGGGCCAGAGCTCGGCCAGGGCTGCGCGCGTTTCGGAGTCGGGCGATGCGAGCAGGGCGAGATTGAAGGACTGTTCGTCGGGTGCAGCGACTGTGGCCGTCCAGTCGTCCGATTCGATCTCGGCAGGGGTCGGCAGCCGAGTGACTGGGCCGGATTCGATCCGTTGGATGCGTCCGGCTTCGTAGAGCGAGGACTCGGTGCGCGGTTGATCGGCATCTTCGGACGAGGCGGCCGCTGTTTCGAGGATGAGCGAGGATGGCCGGGCCGGACCTCCGACGGCACTGCTTCGCCGACTCCAGCTTGCGCTGAACTGTCGTCGTGCGGCGCGACGCATGAGCTGCCATGCATGGCGGTCGCTGTCGCCGCGATCACGCTGCAGAGCGAGCGCGTCGGGGATTTGCTCATTGATCGCCGCCCGGTCGGCGTCGGTGAGCAGTGGGTCCTGCCGACCGACGGCCGGGAAGATGCGTTCGGCGACTCCGGCGGCGAAGATGGCGTCGTAACGGATACCTCGAGCAGGCCCCGTCGCTGCGCCAATGTTGACACCGCCGATGAGGCGACGCGGGTCCCGAACTACTCGTGAACTCATTGCGCGTCCCAGCGCGGTGAGTCCGTCCTGAGCTGACCAATCGGAACCGAGTCTGTCGTGACTGCGAAGTTGGTCGAGGATCTCGCGAGCGGCAAGTCGGAGGGCCTGGTCGGCTGAGTCGGCGTCGAAGTATTGATCGAACGCTTCGAGCAGGAGATCGGATGCGTTGGCCCAGGAATCGGCATCTTGCAGTTTGCGGCTGCGGGTGCTGAGGTCGCGGGCGATGGCGACTAGGTCTTTGGCCAAGTCTTCGGCCAGGTCTCCGGCGTCGCGGCTCTGCGTCGTTTCACTCCACAAATCCAGTCGATGTTCCATGGCGAAGAGATTGCGGGTGAGTCCGGCGTCGACCGAGACGCGCTCCCACTGCGCCGGATGTCGGTGGTGATCGAGCAGTCGTTGGCGCAGAGACCGATGCGAAAGCCAATCGAGCAACTCGGCGCGTTCGACAGTCTCAGGGCTGAGCAGGACGCGGGCGAGCCGCTGGGCGGCGTGGCCGATCGGCGTCCGTGTCAGTTGGCGTCCACCGATTCTCCAGGTTGGGATATCGGCTCGTTCCAGCGCGGCGGAGAGCCGATCATCGGTCGGCGCTCCCTGCTGATGCAGGATTGCGATGTGGTGAAAGGCGGTGCCGCCGGTTGCGAGCTCGAGGATGCGAGCGGCGATTTCGTCGGCTTCCGCCGTCGGGTCGCCGACGCTGAAGTAGCGGTCGGCCGCGACGTTGGCCGGAGCGATCTGGGAGTGGATCACGCGGACATTAAGTTCTCGTCGGATTGCGGACACGGTCCTCCGTGGCGGCGACGCCGGATCATTGGATGGTGCGACCAGCAGCATGCGGACGTCTGTCGCTTCGGCGAGGCGCTTGAACAGGAGTCGTTGGATGCGTGTGAGGTCGTAGATGCCCGAGACGATCAACGGCGCGCCACCCAGGGCCTTGATGAATGCACTGTCGGGAGTCGACGCGCTAGTGGCGTCCTCGTATCGGGACGTGCGGTCGGCGATGTCTGCAGTCGTTTCGCGCCAGGCGTTGAAGACGAGCTTGAGGTCGCCGTCGGCCAAGTCGTCCGAAGTGAGCGCGGCCTCTCTCAGGTCGGTGAGGCTGCGGAGCAGCGCGGCGGCCACTCCGGGCGCTTGCGGGTCGAGCGCCTCCAGCTTCAGGTCTCGCAGCACGTGTCGAAGGGCGGTCAGATCTGCGCCGGCGGGCCAGGCATGACGCGCAGGAGCGTGGCCGAAGCTTGCTGCGGCCTGTGCGAGGTCGACCGGAGTGAATCCATAGACGCCGGCGAGAGCGCCGCCAGTGGCCTCGGCGAGCATTCGCTGAGTGGAGAGTCGTTGCAGCGCGGAGCCGTGGAGGATGTTGAGTCGGGAGAGCAGTGAGGGTCGTTGGGCCGCGAGTTGGGTCAGTCGGAGGTCGTTGGCGGCGGGGTCGGGGAGGATTTCGATCGTGAGGGTCATGGGGAGGTCAGGGTAGACCTGCTTCTGAAGGGATGAAGGAGATGCCTAATGGCCAAATCCTATCTCCCACCCTTGCAGGGGGAGATGTCACAAAGTGCCAGAAAGGGTGGTCGGCAGGTGACGACCAAGTCGGTCTGCCAAGCAGGGAACCCCCTCTGCCCCCGGGTCAAGCCCGGGGCAGGCTTTCGGCATCTCCCCCGCAAGGGGGGAGAAGGGGAAGTTGAGCATCTGTCTCCCCGGGGGGAGAGGGCAATTGCGACTTAAACGCATGAAGCGGGGGCTGCTCCGGAGAGCTGCCCCCGCCCCAACCGGTCCCCGCGGAGGGGGATGGGCCGTCGGTCGCCACGGCCTGAGCGGTGTCAGGCTGCTAGACGGCGGCCGGGCCCCGTTCACGGGTGCGGACTCGCACGGCATCTTCGACATCGAGGACGAAGATTTTGCCGTCGCCGATGTTGCCGGATGCCGCGTTCTCGACAATCGCGTCAATCACGTCGTCAAGCGGCGTGGTGTTGATCACGATTTCGATCTTGATTTTGGGCAGGTAGTCGACCTGCACCTGCTGGCCGCGGAACTCCTGGACGACACCCTTCTGAGCGCCGCGTCCGCGGACTTCGGAGATGGTCATCGAGACGATGCCGATGGCCTCGAGCGCCGTGCGAACGACGGAGAGTCGTTCCGGGCGGATGATGGCGATCACCATTTTCATGATCGTGTGCCTTTCCTGTTTCTGTTCCCTCTCTCCCTGAGGGAGAGCGTGAGGGTGAGCGCCCCTCTATTGTGCCGGTTCGTGTTCTCCCCCCGCCGGAGCGGGGGGAGATGTCACGGAGTGACAGAGGGGGGCTCTCCGGCTTCTTGCTCAGTCGCCGCCTCCGGCAGCGCCGCCGCCGCCGCCACTGCCAGGCGAGCCGGCTGCGGGCAGCTCCTCCATCGCCGAGACTTCCACGGCCACGCCTGGGGCGACGGTCGGGAACTCGGGGTAGGCGCCGATGCCGTGCTCTTGCACGTCGAGTCCGGCGAGCTCTTCGTTCTCCGGGACGCGGAGTCCGATGGTGTTCTTGATGATGAAGAACAGGATGCCGGCAGTCACGGTGACCCAGGCGAGGATGGCGAGGACGCCGATGAGCTGCTCGAGCAGGGCTCGGAAGCCGCCGCCCATGAACAGGCCGTGTCCGGGTGCTCCCCATGCCTCGGCTGCGCCGGCGGTGGCAAAGAGACCAACCGCGAGTGTGCCCCAGACACCGCAGGTGCCGTGGACGGAGATTGCGCCGACTGGGTCGTCGACCCTGACCTTGTCGAGGAACTCGACCGAGAGGACGACCAGTCCACCGCCGATGGAGCCGATGATTACTGCGGCCCAGGGCTCAACGAAGCCACAGCCTGCGGTGATCGAGACGAGTCCGGCGAGCGCGCCGTTGAGCGTGAGACCGAGGTCGGCCTTGCCGTAGCGGACCTTCGCGACGGCGACGGCGACGATTGCGCCTGCGCCGGCGGAGAGGGTGGTGTTGATGGCGATCCAGGCAGCCTCAGTCGCAAGTCCGCCGGAGAGTCCGAGGGTCGAACCGGGGTTGAATCCGTACCAGCCGAACCAGAGGATGAACATGCCCAGCGTCGCGAGGGTCATGTTGTGGCCGGGGATGGCGCGGATTTCCGTGCCGACGTACTTGCCGATGCGCGGTCCGACGAGGATGGCGCCCATCAGTCCGGCCCATGCGCCAACGGAGTGGACGAGGGTGGAACCGGCGTAGTCCATGAAGCCACGGTCGCCGAGCCAGCCGCCGCCCCAGCCCCAGTGAATCACGATGGGGTAGATGATGCCGGTGACGAACACCGTGTAGAAGAGGTAGGCGCTGAACTTGGTGCGTTCGGCCAGGGCGCCGGAGACGATGGTCGCGGCGGTCGCGGCGAATGCCCACTGGAAGAAGAAGACGGCTGCCTCAGAGACGCCGCCAGACGTGTCTGTCAGTCCGCCGAGCGCGGGGAAGAACGAGTCTCCGCCGATAAATCCGCCCGTCGAGCCGCCGAAGGCGAAGCCGAATCCGACCGCCCACCAGACGACCGCGCCGAGCGAGGCGTCAAGCACGTTCTTCATCAGGATGTTGGCAGTGTTCTTGACACGCACAAAACCGGCTTCGAGCAATCCGAAGCCAGCCTGCATGAAGAACACCAGGATGCCGGCGATGACGAACCAGATCGTATCGACGGCGAGGATGATGTCGGCGAGCGCCTCAGCGTTTTCCTCAACGGTCTGCCCATAGGCAATGCCAAATGTGGCCAACAGGCCAGTGAGGATACCGAGGAACAACCCCAGTCCTGGTTTGCGGACGGCGCCTACCGACATAAATGTCCAAGCAGGCGAAGTCCTGACGTTACCGGCTAACGTGCGGGCTATTGTCACAGAAGCCTCCCTTCCCGAGTTCCGGTCTGAGGGCAAATTATGGAAGGTCGAGGCTGTGATGGTTTCGTCAGAGTTGCGCCCACATTTCAGTTCGGTTGCGCGTACATTTCGGCGATGTGTCGGATGTTTCGGACGTGTTTCGTCAGTGTGGCTTCCCCTTGTCCCCCTTCCTTTAGGACCGGCGAGATACTTGCTCACCCTTGCAGAGATTGATGCGTGACCCTTCAACCGTCCCCGCCTCCGAGCGGGGGCCTGCTCGGAGGCGGGGACGGGAAATGGGGTTGTGTATCGGTCTCTCGCTGGGGAAGCGGGACCCCCTCCGCCTTCGGCACCTCCCCCTGCAAGGGGGAGGAAAGGGAATCCTGTTCGGCTATTGCGGCGCAGGAAGACTGGTCAGGAAGGGTTCATCTTCTCTGCTACCCGGAGACCGTTGGCCTACTCCCCTACTCTTCTTCTCCCCCCTTGCGGGGGAGATGCCGGAGGCAGAGGGGGGGCGCTGTTCGGGAGCCTTATCTGGTCATCATCCGTCGCCCCCCTCTGTCACTCCGTGACATCTCCCCCCGCAAGGGGGGGAGAGGGGATTCGGGAGTTATTCAAAGGTCTCCGTCAAGCGGGGACTGGGAGTTGGGGTATGCGAGGGCATCCTTCTCGAAGTCTTGAAACCGCTAGCATTTGGCAATGGGACCACGACTGATTCGGGCTCTGACCCGGTTTCAACAACCAATCTTTACGTTGATGCGCGGGCGGCTGCAGGGGCCTCCGACGCTTCGGCTCTGGACGGTGGGGCGGAAGTCGGGGCGAGAGCGATCGGTGTTGCTGCTGTATCTGGATGATGGGTCTCGAGTGATCGTGGTGGCTTCCTACGGCGGACACTCTGAGGATCCCGAGTGGTGGAAGAATCTCAAGGCGGAGGCGAACTGCCGGATCTGGTCGGCGGCGCGAGGATCGGAGTCGATGGTGGCGTCGGAGTTGGAGGGTGAGGAGCGCGAAGCGGTCTGGGAACGGTTGCTCGGGATGTACTCGAACTATGCCGACTACCAGAAGAAAACGTCGCGCCGGATACCACTAGTCGCGCTGTCGCCGGCATCGTCGGACTGAAACGACTGTGCGGCTGGTAGGCTGAATTCAACTGTTGAAGTGAATCGCGCGAGCTGCGTATCGCTCGCATAGCTGTGGTGGAACGTTTGAGTATTCTTCGGCGCCTGTTTGCAAAACCCTCCTCTGACTCCTCTCCAAGTCCTGCTCCCAGCCCTCCATCGCCTCCGCCGGCCCCTCCGTCACCTCCCTCGCGGTCCAACGCCGAGAACGGTGCTGCGCCGTCGGAGCCGCGGCCACGTCGGCGACGGCGCAAGCGCAAGCCTCGTCCGGTCACTGCCGATCGGCAGCCTTCGACCCGAGCGTCAGGTGGTGCAGCGGATCCGCCTCGCCAGGCTCGCCAGGATGGCTCGGACGCTCCGAAGCCTCGGCGACGCAACCGGCGACGTTCTCGCGATGGAGGTGGCAGGTCTGCGGGCCCGCCGAGTGGTGCACAGACCGCGACGCAGAAAGCGTTGCTCTCCGGCGGCTACCATCTGCCACCGCTTGACGAGTTAGACGCGATTTCGCCCGAGAGTTGGCCAGCGTCATTTGCCGCTCTGGGCCTGTCCGAGCGGATGCTCTCGGCACTGACGGCACTGAAGTTTGAGGCACCGACACCAATCCAGGAGCAGTCAGTTCCGTTGCTGATGAATGGACACGATGTCGTCGGCCAGGCGCAGACTGGCACCGGCAAAACGGTGGCCTTTGGACTGCCTGCGGTTGAGTGCTGCGACCCCGATCTGGGTGAGTGCCAGTCGATCGTGCTGACGCCAACTCGCGAACTGGCGCAGCAGGTCGGCTCGGTGTTGGACTACTTTGCTCGGGCAGCCGGCCTGGAGGCGACAGTGCTCATGGGCGGTCGCCGGTTGACAGATGACTTTGCCAACCTGGAGCGCCGACCGCAGATTGTCGTCGGCACGCCGGGCCGGGTGATTGATCACCTGGAACGGCGCACCCTGCGTCTCGGCAATGTGCGGATGGCCGTGCTCGACGAGGCCGACCGGATGCTCGACATTGGCTTCTATCCCGACATGCGACGAATCCTGCGTCGTTGTCCCGACGATCGGCAGACAGCGCTGTTCTCGGCCACGATCCCCACGCCGATCAAGTCGCTGATTCACCAGTTCATGCACGAACCTGAGCATGTGCACATTGCGCCCGAAGTCGCGACGGCGGAGGGGATCAAGCAGCGCTACTTCGAGGTCGCCGATCGCGACAAGATCCGTGCGGTGGAAGAGTTGCTGCCCGAGCTGACTGGTCGCACGCTGGTCTTCTGCAACATGAAGGTGACGGTCGACCGGCTGGTCAAGCGTCTGCTGGGTCGCGGGCTCAACGCCGACGCGATTCACGGCGACCGCGATCAACGCAAACGCGACCGTGTGATGGGCCAGTTCCGCTCCGGCGAACTGCAGTTCCTGGTCGCCACTGATGTCGCAGCGCGCGGACTCGACATTCCCGATGTGCAGCACGTGGTCAACTTTGATCTGCCGCAGACTGCTGAGGACTACGTGCATCGAGTCGGCCGGACAGGTCGAGCGGGGGCCGAGGGGTTAGCGATTTCGTTTGTCGGTGAGTGGGACTTCGATCAGCTGGAGAAGATTCTGAAGCTGGTCGGGGATGATCTGCAGCGGAGTGAGTTGGGGTTGTACGCGTCGGAGTAGGGCATATTGTGCCGATTCCCCGTCCCCGCCTTACGCGGTGCCTTTGAGATTCTCCCCTTCTCCCCCCTTGCGGGGGAGATGCCGAAGGCAGAGGGGGGGTCCGCTGTTCGGGAGCTCTATCTGGTCATCATCCGCCGACCCCTCTGTCACTCCGTGACATCTCCCCCAAAGGGGGAGGACTTCTTTTGGCGTTTGGCCCTGCCCGTTGGACTAGTGGATGAACCAACCCGAGTTCTGCCACATCCGGCGCGCTTCTCCATGAATGTTGGGACTGGCGGCGATTAGGCCTTTGACTGACGGCTTGGCTTGATTGAATTGGAGTGGGTCGCCGTCGATGTCTGTGACGGTGGCTCCGGAGGCGGCGAGCAAGGCAGCTCCGGCGGCGATGTCCCATTCGCTTCGGCGTCCCGCGGTGAAGACGAGACAGCCCTTGCCCGTGGCGAGTAGCGCCATTCGATAGGCGATGGATCCAACCGGCATGACCTTGGTGCCGTCGGGGACTGGCGGGAGGTCACCGTATTGCCACTCGCCGCGGCCGACGAGCATGTAGCTGTCGGTCAGGGTTTGAACCGCTTCCAGTTCGAACCGCTCGTCCTGGGACTCTGTGGTGGCGCTGTACATCTCGTCGGCTGCCGGGTTGTAGATCGTGCCGAGGACGGCCTCCCCGTTGAAGGCGAGAGCAATCGAGACTGAGTACTCAGGCACGCCCTGGAGAAACTCACGTGTGCCGTCGAGCGGGTCAACGATCCAGACGCGACGTTTGGTCAAACGTTGGTGGTCATCGTCGCCCTCTTCGGAGAGCCAGCCGTCGTCGGGGAAGGCTCCCAGCAGGGTTTCGCGGAGGGCGGCGTCAACCTCTACGTCAGCTTCGGAGACTACTTCGTAGCTGAAGCCCTGGCTGCGTCCGCTTTCTTTCCAGCCGTAACGCGCGCCAGATTTCTGGAATCGCTGGAGGATGTCGCCAGCTCGGTGGGCGGCTTCCTCGGCTGCTTCAAGTTCGGCCTCGTAGGCCACGGGCGGCCCCCTCTGTCGCTTCGCGACATCTCCCCCATTGGGGGAGATCTTGGGACTAGAACCCGGCTTGTTTGTCGACTTCTCCGACGAGTTCTCGGCTGCCTCGGTAGCGGCGGAGATTTTCGCAGAAGCGCTCGACGTTTCGTCCGGCACGGAGCTGGGATGCGCCGGCGGTATGTGGGGTCATGACGATGTTGTCGATGTCGAAGACGCGGTGGTCCGGCGGGAGTGGTTCGCCTTCGACGACGTCGAGTGCGGCTCCACGCAGGTGGCCCGATTCCACTGCTTCGATCAGAGCTTCCAGTTCGATGATCTCTCCGCGCGTGACATTGACCAGGACCGAGCCGGGTTTCATCTTGGCGATAGTCTCGCGGTTGAACAGATGGTGCGTCTCGGCGGTCAGGGGTGTGCAGACGGCGACGACGTCGGATTTCGCCAACAGGGTGTCGAGCTGGCTCATATGACCGACGACCGGAGCGATCGGCGTGCCGCGGACGGCGAGTGCGTCGACGGCGCGCAGGCTCATGCCGAACCCGTTGGCACGCTCGGAGATGGCTCGGCCGGTGCCGCCGAATCCGACGATGCCCATGGTCAGGCCGGAGAGTTCGAAGGCGGCGCGGCGCATCGGGACGCGACCGCCCCAGGCCTCACCCTTGAGTTGCATGGCCGGCTTCAGCGAACGGGCCAGTGCGAGCAGAAGTGCGAAGGCGTGGTCGGCCAGGTGTGGTCCGACGAGGCCTTTTTCGCCGGTTAGCGGAATATCGGCGTTCTTGAATTCGTCGAACAGGTAGCCGTCGACACCAGATGCGGTGGCGTGGACCCACTTGAGTTCCTTGGCCTCGGCGAAGAGTTCGGGGGTGAGGTAGCCGAGTAGGACTTCGGCGTCGGCGATCATCTCCATGGCGTCTTCGCGGTTGTTGGCAACGACGACATCGGCCTCGGGCCCGGCGGCGGCTCGGATCGCCTCGAGTTGGGCGTCGGAGACTTCAGGCAGTGTGAGTCCGGGCATCACGAGTACGCGCATGGTTCGTAGGCTCCTGAGATTCTTAGAGGCGCGACCGGTGGGCGCCAGCGGTCAGAGTACCACCGGTAGTGCAGGCCGAAACCGCGCGTAGAATGGCGCTGAAGTCCAACCGCAACGAAGCGAGGTGTAGGAATGGCAGACGTGCAGTTTGGAGCCCAGGTTTCGGCGTATCTGACCTCCTGGGATGAGATTCGCGAAGTGGCGCAGACGATGGACGCGGGGCGCTACGACTCGATCTGGTTCGCCGATCACTTTGTCCCACCAAATCGGGGGAAAGAGGTTGAGGGTCGTGAGGCATTCGAGGCGTTCTCCTTGGCGGCGGCCGTCGGGGCGTGTACGGAGACCCTGCGGATTGGGCACCTGGTGCTGGGCAACACGTACCGCAATCCGGGCCTGGTGGCGAAGATCGCGGGATCGGTCGATCACATCTCGCACGGGCGCTTCACGCTGGGCATCGGGGCGTCGTGGTTCCTGCGTGAGCATCAGGCATACGGCTGGGACTTTCCTAGCATGAAGGAGCGTCAGGATCGGTTTGAGGAAGCATGCAAGATGCTGCGCAGCATCATTCATAGCGATGGTGGCAGAGTCACATTCGACGGTCAGTACTATTCACTTGACGACGCGCCGTTGTCGCCGGGCAGCTACGATCATCCGATTCCGATTCTGGTCGGTGGGACGGGTCCGAAGCGGACGTTAAGAACGCTGGCCATGTACGGCGACATCATGAATCTGGATGGCTGGGCTGGTCGTGGGATGTCGGTGGAACTACTAAAGGAGAAGGTTGACATTCTCCATGCGCACTGTGAAGACATCGGACGTGATCCGTCGGAGATTAAGATTACGGCGTTGATGCCGTGCCTCTTAACTGATGATGAGACGGAAGCGAAGGCGTGGGAGGATCGTATTGGTCCTGGTACGTTGAATGGTACGGCTGACCAGATTGCAGAGCGGATTGGCGAGTTCCTTGAGTATGGGATCGACGAGATCATGTTTGGTCGTCGTGGAGACAACGATCCCGAGTATTTCCAGCGTCTGGACGACGCGGTGATCTCGCAGTTCCGGTAGACTGGGAGGAACTGGAAGGGTGGCGAGCAATGGACGCGAAGGAAGCCGTGTCGGTGGCCAAGCTGTTTGTCGGCGAACTGTTCGCAGACGAGGACATCACGGATGTCTTGCTCGAGGAGATCATCTTTGATGAATTGCCGGAAGAATGGCGAATCACAATCGGTTTCGACCGACCAACGCCAGGAGCCCGATCAGAACATCCCGTGCTTGGCGTCTTGACACCACCGAAGGGGCGCGTCTACAAGGTGGTAACAATTCTTGATGAGAGCAGGCAAGTGCGTTCCGTGACGGATCGAGCGCTTCCCGAGTTGGCTTAGCACGGTGGTTCAAGATGTAACGTTCGATACGAATCTGTTGATGCTGCTAATCGTTGGTAGTGTCGGTCGCGAGCAGATTGCGACTCACCGTCGGCTGAAGTCCTTCAGTAGTGTTGACTATGATCGTTTACTCGTGTTGCTAGAGGGCGTGCAATCGATATGGGTCACGCCAAATGTTCTGACTGAGACTTCTAATCTGCTGCGGATCGATGGCAGCGACCAGTCACGGCCGTATGCCGTAGCGTTACACAATCTGATTGGCCGCGGCCTTGAAGTGTATGTGCCAAGCGACGTGGCTGCTGCTCGGAGTGAGTATCAGTATCTTGGTCTGACGGATGCAAGCTTGCTGGAGGTGGCGACTCCGAGTCGTCCGCTGCTCACTGTTGATCGGCGTCTGTTCGCAGCAGGAGCCGCAATCGACCCGTCGATCGTGGTCAATGTGGTTTCCTTGTTCGAGGATCGTCAATAGCGAGGCAATGCAACGAAACAGGAGTGAGTAATGCGATTTCGACGAATGGGACGGACTGGGCTTCGGGTTTCGGAGATTTGTCTGGGGACGATGACGTTTGGTTTCCAGACGGAGTCTGAAGTGGCCTTTCGGATCATGGACGAGGCGTTTGACGGTGGTGTCAACTTCATCGACACGGCCAACGTCTACCCGCTGGGCACGAACGAGGCCGGCGCGACCGAGTCCATCGTCGGACGTTGGCTGGCCGGCAGGCCGCGCGACCAGGTCGTGCTGGCGACCAAGTGCTCGGCCCCGATGGGTCCGTCGCCCAACCAGCGCGGCACCTCGCGGCAGCACATTCTCTCGGCCGTCGACGAGTCGCTGCGGCGTCTGGGCACCGATTACATCGACCTTTACCAGCTGCACGGGCCGGACCCGAACACGCCCATTGAGGAAACGATGCGCGCGCTGGATGATCTGGTGCGCTGGGGCAAGGTGCGCTACGTGGGCGCATCCAACTATCGGGCCTGGCAGTTGGCGCTGGCCCTGGGTGCGTCGGACCAGGCCGGAATTGCGCGATTTGATTGCGATCAGCCGCGCTACAACATCCTCTGGCGAGACATCGAGTCCGACCTACTCCCGCTCTGTCGCGACCAGGGTGTCGGGATCATCGCTTACAACCCGCTGGCCGGCGGGTTCCTGACGGGCAAGTACCGCAACACAGAGGATTTGCAGGACGACACCCGCTTCACGCTGGGCAACGCGGGTCCTCGATACCGGGCGCGCTACTGGGACGAGATCCAGTTTGAGCAGGTCGCCCGATTGCAGCGCTATTTCGCCGAGCGCGAGATGAGCATCACCCATGCGGCGATTGCATGGGTCCTCGCCCAGGACGGGATCACGTCGGCGATCGTCGGTGCCTCGCGGCCGGAGCAGATTGTGGATTCGCTGGGTTACTCGGAGATCGAGTTGACGCAAGAGGATTTGGAGTTCTGTGATCAGGCGTGGTACGAGATTCCCCGCCCGACGGATCCCGAAGTGGCGCAGAGGTAATTCGATGACAAACACTGAGGGCGGTTCAAACCCGACAGTTTGGCTAGTAGCGCACGGTTCCGACGGTGAGTACGAAAGCGCGGCATTGGACCTAGGCATTGTGTTACTAGGATTCCAAGATGTACCGGACTTGACAGGTTTAGACGAAGACAAGATTGGCAGCTTAGTCTCAACGCTTCCGTCCATCGAATCAAAGTCGCGCCCAAACGTTGTGGGCCAGATGCGAGACTTTGCAGTTCGGATGAAGCCTGGGGACTTCGTTGCCTCACCGCTCAAGAATCAGCCAGGACAGATCGCCCTTGGTCGGATTGTCGGTGATTACCAGTTCCTGGCGCTTGATGGCGCGGGGCGCCATACACGCAGCACTGAGTGGTCCAGCGAGACTATTCCGCGGTCAGCTTACGGTCCGGGGGCATTTCATTACCTCGTCACGAAGAGGACGATAAGCCGAATCGTCAACGAAGAAGTAGCGGCCAAGGTACGGGACAGCATCCAAGGTCACCCGGTTCCGATTGCTGTGTCTGAAAAGGAAGAGTCTTCTGAAGAGGCATCGCCGCTGTCGGTCGAAGAGTTGGCGCGCGATCAGATTTCGCGACGAATCAGGGAGCGATTTCCAGCCGAGAAGCTGGAGCACCTTGTTGCTGCACTCCTCGAAGCGCAAGGGTTTGTGGTCGATGAATCTGTACCTGGAAAGGATCAAGGCGTTGACGTGCTCGCTGGTCATGGCCCACTCGGATTCGATCCTCCTCGGATTTGCGTACAGGTGAAGCACACTTCATCACGAGTAGGGCAACCTGACGTGCAACAGCTGCACGGCGCCATGCAGCAGTTCGATGCAGACCAAGGGCTGTTCGTAAGCTGGAGCGACTACACCGATGATGCCAAGAGGATGGCGCGGCTCAGCTTCTTTTCCATGCGTCTCTGGAACGCAAACGACCTATTGGAAGCGATCTACCAGCGTTACAACGAGCTACCTGAGGACATCCGAGCAGAGATCCCGCTCAAGCAGGTGTGGACGCTTGTGGCTGAGCCAAGCGAAAGTTAAGGCGTGCGGCTGATTCAGTCTGAAGTGAGCGTTCGCTACTGCCACACCGCCTCATGCGAGCCGGGCTTCACTGTTCGGCCCCACTTGGGGGTGATGTCGCTGAAGTGGATGGGGAAGCTGAGGCGGGTCAGGGTTCCGTAGTCGGAGTCGACATCTTCGCTGTACTTGTCGGCTAGTCGGTAGCCCTCGTCGGGGTCGGCGTCTTCGATGCTGTGTGGGGTTCCCAGGCGGAGGAACCAGGCGGCGGTTTGGCCGAGGGCGACCTTGACGTGCCAGCTTCCTCCCTCGATTGAACGGCGGCGAAGGGCTTCGAGGGCTCCGTAGGCTCCCCAGTAGCCGGTGCCGTAGTCGTTGAGCGCGATGGCTGGTCCGGTGCCCATCATGTTGGTCAGGTCCTTTTGTTGGACGTGGTGGATGCCGGTCGCGGCCTGGACATTGCCGTCGAAGCCTCGCTTTTCCTGCCAGGGTCCGAACTGCCCGTAGGCGTTCTCTGAGATGTAGATAATCCCCGGTCGGCGCTCGGCCAACGCTTCCGGACTGAGGCCGCGGCGAGCCAACGACCTGGCGCGATAGGACTGGCTGAAGATGTCGGCTTCATCGATCAGATTCCATATCGTGTCCTTGCCTTCGTCGGTATCGAAGTCGACGTGTGCGCGTCGCTTGCCGTGTCCGGTGTCGGCCTGGGCGGCTTGCATGTCGGCGACGCCGGGCGCGCCGATGTGCAGGGCGTCTGCGCCGAGCGCGGCGAGGGTGCGTGAGATTGTTGGTCCGGCGAGCACTTTGGTGTTGTCGATCACGCGGACGCCGTTGAGCGGCAGGTCGCCGCCGGGAATTGGTTTGGCCGGGGCATCGCCAATGCGCTCGATGATCACAGCAGGCGAATCGGCTAGCAGCTTGCCCTGTGGGTGGGCGAGCCATTCCTCGGGCGACTTAACGACCACGCCGGGTAGCTGCGCGTCAATCAACTTGGCCTCAAGATCTGCGGAGTCGCGGGAGGCGACGTGTTCCGTGACGTTGCCGTACGTACAGCCGAGGACCTCGAAGGTGCGCTCGACGATGTGCGGGAAGCCGCCGAGCAGATAGAGATAGCGGCCGTCGCGAGTGGGGAAAATGCCCTGTCCGGGGGCGAGTGAGTCGGGCATGGACTCGAGCGCGTTGACGCCATTGACCTTGAGCACCCACATCGAGGAGATACCGACGGCGGCCTGTCCCATGTGAATCTGCGCGGTCTGTCGTTGGCCGGTCTGTTTGTGACGGATGTCATCGACGACGCCGGCGATGTTGCCGAGGAGGGTCGAGACTCCTGAAGCGAGACGGAGCGGGGATGGGTAGATCGGGTCGCCGTCGCCGACGAATTGGATGTCGGATTGGCTCGGGGTGATGCCGGCGGCGTGGCTGATGGCGTTGAAGTCGTCTCGGTCGAGGGTCATCGGTTGCACTTCCTGCATGAGCGGGTGGATGGTGGCTCTCGGCGGTCAGGCTAAGGGTTACTGGAGTTGTTGGTTTCTTTCGACTCTTCCTGGTTGGGAGACTTCAGTTCGACCTGAATCCCTTGGCTTTCGGAGATTGACGCATCATCGCTCAACCGTCTCTTCCTGGGATGGTGTCCCGAAGGTCAACATTCCCAGTTCACGCCTTACGGAGACCTTTGAAAAAATTCCTCTTCTCCCCCCTTGCGGGGGAGATGCCGGAGGCAGAGGGGGGTCCGCTTTTCGGGAGCCCTATCTGGTCATCATCCGCCGACCCCCCCTCTGTCACTCCGTGACATCTCTCCCCGCAAGGGGGGGAGAGGGGATTCGGGAGTTTCCTTCCGTCTCACCTTCTTGTCGCGCTAGCCCCCATGAATTGCAGCCGGGGCCGGGGTATCTCGCCAAAGTCACCACGGTTGTTGGGCGAGCGTCAAGATTGCCGCGTCGGAGCGCGGCAATGACGGAAATGGTTGTAGTGGGTCAGGCTGAGCGAAGAAGTGGAATGCCTGATGCGAGGAAGCGTTGGGGCATATTCTGGTGCTCCGACCAGATGGATGGATGTCGGCGCGATGCATATGCAGGTTCAGGAGTCGGAAGGTGACGCACTTTGGCGTTTGGCTGACCGTCGGGGGCTTTCTCGTCGCCGGTTCCTGTCGTTGTTGCTGGCTGGTGGGACGGCTGCCGTGCTGGCTGCTTGCGGCGATGAGATTCCGGCTGTAGGCGACGGCTTGCGTGATCAAACGGAGGTGGGTGAGATGAAGACCGTGTTCAAAGATCCCACGCCGTTTATCCGGCAAGGGCGGTCGGGACTTGAGGCTCGACTTGAATTGATGCCTGGTCTGATCACGCCGTCTGAGCTGTTCTTTGTCAGGAACAACTCGAACAGCGTGGATCTGTCGATTGATGACTGGTCGCTGACGATCGAAGGCGACGCGGTCGAGCGGTCGCTGCGATTGAGCTATGAAGAGATCATGGAGCTTCCTGGTCGAGCGATGGTCTCGTATCTCGAATGTGCCGGCAACCAACGGGTCATGTTTGATCGTTTGCAGGGGCGTCCCGCTCCCGGAGAGCAGTGGGGTCGCGGTGCAATCAGCAACGGTGAGTGGCAGGGTGTGTCGTTGGCGGATGTGCTGACCTTGGCTGGGCTATCGGACGGCGCGCAGAGTGTGCTGCTGGTTGGGCTGGATCGAGAGTCGCCGGAGCGCGGATTTCGTCGCGTGTTGCCCATCGAACGGGCGATGCACCCCGACACGCTGCTCGCCTACGGGCTGAATGGCAAGCCGCTGCCGAAAGATCACGGATTCCCGCTTCGGGCGATTGTGCCTGGCTGGGTCGGTAGTTCGCAGATCAAGTGGTTGGGGCGTATCGAGGTGTCGTCGGGGCAGCTGTGGACTAGGAACAACACGACATCCTACGTCTTGCTGGGCGACGACTACGAGTCGGAGGGCGAAGCGGCTGGAAGGGTGATCACTCAGCAGTCAATCAAGAGCGCGCTGGCGCTGCCCTGGCCGGCTGAGATTGAGGCGGGTCAACACAATCTGATTGGATTTGCTCACTCTCCACATGGTGAGATTGCAAAGGTGGAGTGGAGCGAGGACGGCGGGGTGGTATGGCACGAGGCAATGGTTGGGCCATCGCAGGATCGATACTCGTGGGCAGCATTTGACTTTGATTGGGACGCGCCTTCTGGCGAGCACACGGTGATGACGCGTGCGACGGATGTTCATGGGAATACGCAGCCGGATCGGGTGCCGTTCAATCAGAAGGGGTACCTGTTTAATCAACCGCTGCCTCATCCAATTCTTGTTGGCTGATTGGGTTCTGTCCCTAGGCAAGCTGGAAATGTCGCGCTAGGACGGAGGGGGTCCGGGCACGCGACTGGCGGTTGTGAGGGGACCCCCCTCTGCCCCCGGGTCAAGCCCGGGGCAGGCTTTCGGCATCTCCCCCCGCGTAGCAGGGGGAGAGCGAAACTGGGGATCACGCTCTGGACTCCGCGAGGGAGAGCGGAAGACGAACGCGGCCAGCGGTGTCTGTGGCGCTGCACTACCCTGACGCGAACTGTGATTTCTGGGAGGGACTGCCATGCGTGCTGCCGTACTTGAAGCTCCGAACACTCCGTTGACGATCAAGGATCTGGTCCAGGACGAGCCGCAATACGGCGAGGTGCGAGTGAGGATGGGTGCGGCGGGAATCTGCGCCTCGGACCATCACATCATGGATGGCACTGCGGCGTTTCCGTTGCCGTCGGTGCTGGGACATGAGGGCGCAGGCACGATCGAGGAAGTCGGACCGGGCGTGACGAGTCTGAAGCCCGGCGACCGCTGCATCCTTTCGTTCGTGACCCCTTGTGGTCAGTGCCCGACCTGTCGTCGCGGTGAGCCGCAACTGTGCGACCTGCATCAGGCCACGGGATCGCGGTTGCTCGACGGTACGGTGCGTCTGCACGACGACGCCGGGCGCGAGATCTTCCAGATGGGCAAGCTCGGTGTCTTTGGCGAGCATGTCGTCACGGCGCAGCAGGCCTGCTTCCCCATTCCCGATGCGGTGCCAATGGAAGTGGCGGCGCTGATTGGCTGCTCGGTGACGACCGGTGTGGGCGCGGTGATCAACCAGCCGACAGCGCGTGCCGGGATGACGGTCGCCGTGATTGGGGCCGGCGGGGTCGGTCTGAACGCGATCCAGGGCGCGAAGATGCTCAACGCGAGCAAGATCATCGCGGTCGATATCCATGACCACAAGCTTGAGTTCGCCCGGAAGTTTGGCGCGACTGACACGGTCAACGCAAACAACGTCAATGCCGCGGCGGCAGTCGTGGAGCTTTCAAACGGCGGCGTTGATTTCGCCTTCGACACGTTCGGCTCGGATGTGACGGCGAACCAGGTGTTTGCGTCGTTGGGCAAGGGCGGCACGGGCGTGATCGTCGGTCTGGCGCCGACTGAGTCTGTGGGGTCGTTCGACCTTGTGGACATGGTGCGCAAGCAGAAGACGATGGTCGGCTCGTACTACGGTTCGGCCTCGCCGCATCGGACGTTCGAGACGCTGGTCGACGCCTACGTCAACGGCCGGATCGAGGTCGATCACATCGTCCAGCGCAAGTACCCACTGGACGAGATCAACGAGGCATTCGAGGCCCTCGAGCGAGGCGAAGATGGCCGCGGCGTGATTGTCTACGATTGATAACTGTAGGAGAGAGTGATTGGCTGAGATCGTGAGCATTCTACGGGTCACGGATGTCAAGCCTCTTGACGGACAACGAATTTGGTTGCGCTTCGAAGATGGGTGCGCCGGCGAAGTTGATCTCGCCGCGGGCAACTTTCTGGATGATCAACCGGAACTTCTAGACCTACTCAAAGACCGTAAGTTCTTTGAGCAGATTGCTTGGCGCGAAGACTCCTATCTCGGTTGGAGTTCGCAACACTGGGTGGAGGGCATTGAGCTGTACGCCTTCCTCAACGGTCGCACTCTGAGAGAACAACTGGGCCTGCTCGATGCTGAGCGCGACCCATTGGACCGCCCCCTTCGTTTGGTCGAGGTGGAGGCATTGAGTGACTATCGACTGCGCCTGCAATACTCAAACGGAGTGAGTGGGGTCGTTGACATGTCTCACCTCGTCGGCAGCGGAGTGTTTGAACTCTGGAATGATCCCGCAGAGTTCGAGAAGGTGCGGATAGGCAAGTTCGGTGACTATCTGTACTGGAACGAACAGATAGACTCGTGCGCGCTGCACTTGTACGAGCGAATCACCGGAGTTGACGCTCACGGGTTCGGCACTTCAGACCCAGTAGCGATGAGCGCCGACTAGCAGGTGCCGGAGATCTGCCGCTTCGATGGGATTGTGATCTCAATGATCTACGACGATCACAACTGGCCTCATGTTCATGTTCGATTTGCCGGAGATGAAGCGTCATACGACCTCAGGAAGATGGCGATTACGGACGGTGGCCTGCCTAGCGCCAAGCAGAAGGACTTCCTGGCCTGGGCTCGGCTCAGGGAGAGAGAATTGCTCGAGGCATGGTCGCGCGCGGAACGGCACCTCCCAATCGGCAGGATCGCACGCCCCTGAGACCGAGAGCCTTACTCAAGCGTCGCGATGTGCTGGGACTTGATCAGATCCCAGTCGATCTCGAAGCCGAGGCCTGGGTTGGTTGGGGCGGAAACCATGCCGCCCGACATGTCGATGTCCTCGACGAGGCCGTAGACGAAGCCTCCGGTGCTGGGGAAGTACTCGTAGAACTCGCAGTTTGGCACGGCCATGATCACGTGCAGGTTGGCGACGTTGTTGAGGCTGTTGCCACCGTGGTGGATCTCGCATTTCATCTGGAAGCCCTCAGCCAGGTGGCAGAGGCGGACGAGCGGCGTGATCCCCCCGGTCACAGCGACGTCGCCGCGCAGGATGTCGGTCGCGTACTGCGTGATCCACTGGGTCATGCCGTAGTAGCGGCCGGGCGCGTACTCGGTTGACATGATCGGGATGTCGAGCTTCTGGTGCAGCTTGACGTAGTTGTAGATGTCTTCCTCGACCAGCGGATCCTCGTACCAGTAGTAGTTGAGCTCCTCGATCGCACGGCCGACGCGCATGGCGTCTTCGTATTGATAGCTCCACATGCTGTCGAGCATCAGGATCATGTCGTCGCCGACGGCCTCGCGAACCGCTCTGCAGATTTCGATGTCTGGCTTGGCGACGCCGTGCGGGTGGATCTTGTGCGCGATCCAGCCGTCGTTCTGGAACTGGAGCGCTTCCTCGGCGTATTCCTCGGGGGTTTCCCACCAGGCGGTCGAGGAGTAGACCGGGACCTCGTCCTTGCACGTGCCGAGCAGGCGGTGGATGGGCTGGTTGGCGATTTTGCCATTGATGTCCCACAGGGCGATGTCGATCGCTCCGATGGCGGCGGTCGAGACGGCTCGGTTTTGCTTGTAGAGGTCGTGCCAGATGCGGCCGATGTCCTGCGCGTTCTTGCCGATCACGCGCGGCTTGAGCACGTCGATCAGGACCTGCGCGTGATGCTGCGGCCTTGAGAGAAAGGCGTTGCCGGTGACGCCGACGTCGGTCTCGACGCTGACGACGGAGAGCTGGTTGGCTCCGCCGAAGCGCATGCCGGAACCGACACGCCAGTTGGGGGTTTCCCAGTTGAAGACTTCGACTTTGACGTCGGTGATGGTGATGGTCATGGGATTCCCTATCGACCCTGGAACTGCGCTGCGCGCTTCTCGAGGAAGCTGTCGATTCCCTCTTGCCGATCCTCGGAGGCTCCGGTCACTCCGAGGCCCCAGGCTTCTCTCTCGACCTGCATGTCGAAGCTCGGCGCCTGGTTGTTGACGAGGCGCTTGGTCAGCTCGATGGCCAGCGACGGACCTCGGGCGATCTTCTCGGCCAGGGCGATGGCTTCTTCGACGAGCGTCTCGGGGTCCAGGGTTCGGTTGGTCAGACCGTAGCGCTCGGCGTCGGCGGCGTTGAGCGGTTCTCCCGTGTACATCAGCTCGAGCGCTCGGCCTTTGCCCAGCATTTGCGGCAGGTAGAAGGTGCTGCCCGTGTCGGGGACGATGGCGCGGTGGACGAAGGCGCTGATGAATCGCGCGTTGGTCGAGGCCAGGCGGATGTCGCAGGCCAGCGCCAACGACATACCCGCTCCGGCGGCGGCGCCATTGACGGCCGCGACGATCGGCTTCGGATAGTCATTGAGCGTCGAGAACAGCACGCCGTAATGGCCGATCGGCGCTTCCTTGTGTCGGCGATAGCCGGTCGCTTCGTCGAGCTCCTGCGTGAGCTGGCGCGCGGCCTCGCCGCCGGAGACGTCTGCGCCGGCGCAAAAGCCTCGACCGGCGCCGGTCACGACCATCGCCTTGACCGAGTCGTCGTGGCGGGTCGATTCGAGCACATCCAGCAGCTCATGCACGAGACGCGGGCCCATCGCGTTCATCTTCTCGGGTCGGTTGAGCGTGACGATGGCGACGTTGTTCAGATGTTCGAGGGTGAGGTCCTGGTAGGTCATGGCGGGTAATGCCCTTCGGTGTTGCTTCACAGCGGTGTTGCATCACATTATTGCTGGTCGGATCAAGAGGTCTCGTTTTGGGAGCGCTGTACCTGATCAAGAGCTCCCCCTTTGGGGGAGCTGCCGAAGGCTGAGGGGGCTCCCTGTCTGAAGGGTTGACTGACGACAATGGCGCCGCGGGCCCCCTCCGCCCCTTCGGGGCACCTCCCCCAAGGGGGGAGGTCTTTGGGAATCCGATCACACCTTGTAGCCACCATCCACCGAGATCACCTGACCCGTAATCCCGTGCGACTCCGGCGCGGCCAGCAGCGCCGCCATCGGACCCAACTCCTCCGGCTCCAACACACGATTCTGCAGATTCTCCGACGCCCGCCAGGCGTGGGCTTCCTCGGCGGTGATTCCGGCGGCTTTGCCCATGGCTTCCCAATCGACGAGCGCCGTATTCGTCCAGCCTGGACACAGACAGTTGACGGTGATTCCGTGCGCCGCGACGTCGTGCGCGAGGGCTCGGGTGAAGCCGATGAGACCGTGCTTGGCCGCCGTGTACGCCAGCGCCCCGCCCGACCGCTTGGCAAATCCCGATCCAATCGTCAAAATCCGGCCGTAGCCGGCTTCTCTCATGTGCGGCAGGGCTTCTCGCGTTGTCCAGTAGGCCGAGGTCAGGTTGAGGGCGAGATTCGCCTCGAAGACATCGTCGTCGTGCGTGAAGGGATTCTGCGATCCCCGCACCGGCGCGCCGCCGCCGACGTTGTTGACCAGGATGTCGCAACTGCCGAACTCGGCCATCGCCCGGCGGACCGGCTCCTTGGACTGATCGCGATCCAGCGCATCGGCGATCACGGCCAGTCCGCGTGTGCCGATCTGCTCGACCTCGGCGACGACCTCGTCGAGCTGCGCCTGGGTGCGCGAGGAGACGACGATGTTGGCGCCGTGACGCGCCAGTTCCAGCGCAATCGCCCGGCCGATGCCGCGTCCGCCACCGGTAACTATTGCGGTCTTGCCATCCAAACTGCCCATAATCGATTCGCTTTCATCCACTAAGACTGGCGTGAGGGTAAGGGATGCGCTCCCCTTCCCCTCTCCCCCCCTTGCAGTGGGAGATGCCGAATCCCTGTTCCCTTTTTCTCCCCCCTCTGGGGGGAGATGCCGCAGCCTGCCCCGGGCTCCGACCCGGGGGCAGAGGGGGGCAGCCCCAGCACGACACCCAATCTCCGGCATCGGCAGGTCGCGCGAGGAGCCCCCTCCGCCCCTGCGGGGCACCTCCCCCAGGGGGGAGGAAAGTGGAAGGCGCAAGGCGACATCTTCCCCCGCAAGGGGGGGAGAGGGGAAGAGGGGAGAGTAGAAAGAGAACACACGTTCGTATACCATCACCGATCCACAGCAAATCGAGTGGAGGTGTTTGATGGTTTGGACTGGTGACGGCGCAGTAGGACTCATCCGGACTCAGCGGCGGACGGCTCGGCCGGTTCGGCGGCGGGTGTGGCCGGGGGATCCGGGCTGCCGAGCGGTGCCTCGGCCTCAGCCTCCGATCTCGCGGGCGGCGTATCATGGCATTCCGAGGGGGATGTGATGGTCACGACGCGAGATCTGGAGCAGGAAGTCGAGAGCGCGCTGCTGGACGCTGGCGCGTCGGACGAGCGTGCGCGGGCGGCGGCAAGCGCGCTGGGCGACGAAATCGTTCAATTGGCAACCAAAAGCGACCTGGACCAGGGTCTGAAGGATCTCAAGAGCGAACTGCGCGCTGAGATGCGTGAGATGCGCCAGGACCTGCATGATCGGATGGACCAGATCGAGCGCACGATGTGGCGGCTGGCGATGCTGGGCTTTGCGATGTGGTCGGCGACGTTTGGCGCGTTGATGTATGCGGTCTTCGGCTAGGCCGGGCGAATCCCCCTTCCCCTTTCTCCCCCCTTCCCCTCTCTCCCCCCCTTGCGGGGGGAGATGTCACGGAGTGACAGAGGGGGGGTCGGCCTGGGCAATGTTGCGGCAGTGTAATTTTGATTGCCGCGACACCCATAATCGGTTGCGTAGCGCGGGTTGGATCGGCGATGATCACCACGTGGAAAGTAGATACCCAGGGGAAACCATGCGCGGGCGGGACCCTCGCAGGCCCCGGCGCATGGATTCAATGCTAGAAGGGGAGGCGCCAACGGCGACATGCAGCAAGCAGACGGAAAGCGTCCGGAAACAGGCTTCGGGCGCGGATTCAGCCCAGGGAAAGGGCAAACAATGATTGGAACTCTTGCGCGAAAGCGCACGAATC
>MPNM01000012.1 GCA_002239025.1 Chloroflexi bacterium bin125
GCCGTCCGGCGTCAAGCCCAACATCATCGCCGCCTGCCGCTCACTCTCGCCACGCATCGCCAAGCTCCCTCATCTATCGGCTCCGTACCTCCTTCATGATCTCACACATTCATTTTTCAGCAGCCTGCTAGGTCATCGAACACGATCTCAAACGTGAACGTCTCATCCGTTTCGTATCAGTCGTCGTTGTCAGGCTCGGAGGTAACGTTCAACCCGGCCGCCAGGACACCGCCATAGACGGTCTGTGACGGATCGGCCGGAAACTCATCGAAGTCGCTGTCGACGCTTCCACCATTGAGCGTCTGGACATGGTCCCAGACTCCATCGGTGCTGGCGCGTTTGATGCTGATGCCGTCGTAGGCGGCGTCAGCCTTGCGGACTTGGTTCGCAAGCTGCCACATGTCGGTGCCGCTGCTGCCGGCGTAGTTGAAGGTCCGGCTGGAGTCGCCGGACCGGTCGCCGACCACGAAGAAGCGCGCTCGCGCCACTCCTCTCACGACTTCCTCCTCTTCCTCACCGAGCTGCACGAGCGCAACCGCGATCCTTGTGGGATCTGGTCGGACGGCGAGGTCGTCTACGTCGTTGATGAGCAAGACAAGAAGCTCTACATCTACAACCTGCCCGATGCGATCGACACGCGTCTCGCCCTCGTATCCCCTGGACCGGGTGGGGTTGCCTCGAAGGACTCTCGAATCGTTCCTATCAGTGAGACAAGGCTCAGCGTAGGCGGAGACGTAGACGTGCCGGTGCCGGTGCCGACTTCAGACGGGGAGTTCGTGCCGTTGCTCGGCAAGGCGGAACTTCAGCTTGTTGCTGGGCGACTGCGAAGGGTACGGATCCATTGGCAGCTCTTTGTACGGTCGAGCGAAATCGATCTTGAAATAGTGAACCAGCATCAGCATGTTTAGCGCCAGATGTAGCTCGGACCAGCGGAAGCCGAGACAGGAGTGCGTGCCCAGGCCGTAGGGCGAGTAGCCCTCGCCCACGTGTTCATTTCGCGGAGCTGCGTAGCGGTCGATGTCGAAGGTCCAGGGATCGGGGAAGACCTCTTCCATGTAATGCGGGGCCGTGTTGGCAATGTAGACTGATGCACCAACCGGCAATTGGTAGCCTTCGACGACGACCGAATTCATGACAGTGCGCATTGCCATCGGGACGATGGGGCTCATGCGCAGTGCCTCCATCAGCACGCGGTGCGTCACGTCGATGCTGTCCAGGTTGAGGTCATCATCGGTCGGATCGCCATCGGCGAACAAGGCATCCGCTTCGGCGGTTACCCGTTCGTACAGATCCGGGTTCGAGACCAACCAATAGAGGGCAAAGCCAAGTTGATCGCCCATATACATGCTGGCCATCAGCATCGTGCCCATCGGAACGCCCAGGTCAGTCTGCGGAAGGAACTGAGGATCGGATGCGTGCAGGCTCAGGTAGTTGTCGACCACGTCGCGCGGCTTGCCCAGCCGCTGACCCGGAGTATGCGCTTGCAGGATGCGGTCCACGAGGCGGTCCGTGACCTTGGCGCGGCGCTTGGCCTTAGGTGTGCGGAGCATGAAGTTCGGCAGCATGTTGGCCAGGGCAACGTTCAACACACGCATCTTGTGTTTCAGCACATCGTCAATCAAGTCCTGGGTGTGGGTGCTGGTCAACAGGGGCGACACCTGCGCATTCATCAGCGGTCGCAACATCCGTTGGGCCGGGATCGCGTCCCCGATTCGCCAGTTCGACATGTGTGTTCGGGCATTGGCGTAGGTCTCATCGAGACGGTTGACCAGTGTCGAGCGTGCGTAGGCGGGTTGGATCGCCTTGCGGTAGCGAAAGTGATCGGCGCCATCCATCGAGTGGATCGATCGCGCCGAGCCGTAGACCTCGTTGACGCCCTGGAAGTAATCGGAGGACCTGAGGTACAGCCTTCCCTGGCGATGCACCCACCTATTCATCTGCATCCCGGCGAGGACGATGAGTGGGTCCTGGAAGGGGCGCGGTACTTTGTAGACCGGACCGTACTCCTCGGCGAGAGAGGCGAAGAAGGCCGGCAACCGACCTGCGCGGAGGTGACGATTGAGCAACATCTTACGCAACGGAACGCGGGGGATTGGCTTGGTCAGCGGGGTGCGCTGGAGTATCGGTGCGGCGATACTCTCGCTCACGGCATCGCCAATTGCGCGTCCGATCAGGTCCATCTTGCAGACCAGCTCGATGCGCTGTTCAAGCTCGTCATCGATCTGATACATCAGATGGAACACGTCGCAGGCGTTGACCAGGGCGACAATGACCGCGTCACGCGGATCTGGAATTTCGTCGGCGAAGATGATCCTGGTCAAGCGTGCCTGAACGAATTCTCCCGCTGAGTATTCCTGCGTCGATTCGCCCCGTCGGTAGTGCTTGGTGAATGTATAGAACTCGCCCGGGTGGAGGTCGAGAATCTCTCGCCGAACCAGCGAGGTCAGCGCCTGCGAGATCACCTCTTCGGATTGCTGAGCAAGCCGCTCGACCCAGTAACGGGCAGAGTGGGAATCTGTTTCGGCGGCAATCTCTCGCAGGATTGGATCCAACAGCGGGTGACCGGTTTCGGTCGCATCGAGGAGGATCAATGACTCCAGGTCGGTGTCGATGCGGCCGATCAACGACAGTTCAGCCAATGCGGCGCCGGCCATGGCGCAATTGAGGTTCCAACCCGGCACCTGGTGGAAGTAGCCGCTCTCTTCGTTGAGCAGCGCCAACAGCAACTCTTCCGGCAGACTCAGGGATTGGACCGTTACGGAGGATTCAGGTTCAGTTGTCAATGTCATCGGACGCCCCGCAGAATTATTTTCACTATACGCGCCTGCTGGCATCCGGGCCCTAACTGGCCGACGACGCTCGAGCGCGTGAGATAACGGCAGTGGTCATTATTGAATGGATCAGGGCGGCCGCCGATGCGGGCCATGCTCGACCATCCGGCCCCGGTGCAGAACGAAGGGTCTGGTCGGCGGCGTGGGGTGCTACGGGCTGGTGGGTGGTTGGCCAACTTGTTCTCCTGGCTGGAAAAAGCGAATGGTGCCGACGATCTCCAGCGTATTGCTGTGGATCGTGTGGCTGAAGGGCTTCAGCTTTTTCAGGTTTTTTCAGGTTTCGATGTTCGATTCTGTACGATTTTGGTCGATTGTGGGCGATCCTGGGCGGTCTTGCGCGAGCGTGGACGAATGTGGAGGATTGGGGGGCGGATCTGTGCGGCGGGTTGGTGCTTGGTCATGTCGTTCGCTCTCGGGTGCGGGTTGTCGATTGGGCGCGATTGATTGTATGCGGACGACTGTTCTGTCGGTGTTGGCCGTGGGTATCGGGAGTGACAGCGGGCCTAGGGGCATACGGTGAGAAGGAACAAGGAGTGCGCTGATGGCCGACGCGGCCTTGCTTCGCATCGCAGCAAGGTGACAATCCGCCCAGCGTATGTGCGTCTTGACGCAGCGGTAGCGCGGGATTGAGCTGCGTCCCGGTACGCGAGTGGCTAATGGATCGTGACAGTCGAGTTGTGGCCCAACCCCTCGCTCGCCGCATCAACGGCGCCAACGCTCAGGTTGAGGACCTGTTGTCGAGACTGTTCGCTGCCATTCAACTGGTCCATGATCGGTACGGAGGCACACGCGATTGTGGCGAACCAGAAAGTCAGGTCGGGACTAGAGCCTGTTCAGATTGAGGCGTAGTAGTGGCTGAGCAGGAGCGGTAGCGGTCCAGGCGACCAGATGCGCCATTAGGCGAAGCTCAGCGACGAGTAGTACGCGCGGATCGAGCCGTTGCTGCCGGCGCGTGTCAACCACGCCAAGATTGCCCATCGTCAGGTGCTCGACGCCTGGCCCTACTCCTACTACCAGGGTTGCACCTGGCCTGCACCTGGCCTGCACCGGCCTGCACCGGCCTGCACCTGGCCCGGATTGCCGAGCGAGTTCGGCGACTGGCACGCGATTTACATGCGGCTCAACTGCTGGGCCAAGGCGGACGTACTGGAGCGGATGGCGCGAGCCGTTCAGCAGGAGTGCCTGCACTCCCTGACTTCGCGATATTGCCCGCCCAAGAGCTCATCATCTTTCGCTAACCGCGCTCACGATGCTGCCCATGAGCACGTTCCATCCCCACATCCTGGCGAAACACCCATCTCTCTGTCTGGACTATCGCTTGGACTTGGCCGATAGGTGGCGACCGGTTGGAGTCGGGAGTGCACCCTCCGCAATCAGAACCAGATCCAATTGGTTTTGCGTTTGCTGGCGATCTCCCACGACATCTTTCATGTCGGACCGTTTACTGATGCGCACACCGAATGGGCTGAGATTGGGGGTCCGATGCTACTTACGGTTCAGTCATAATCTGCTCTCTATATCGATATCTCAATACCGATTGCAAATTTAGTGTTACTCACTGTTCTTGCACGGAAATAATCAGTCGCGCACACCCGAGCCACACATCAAACGTGAAATGGTTGCGCGCACCGGTGCGGAGCTTGGCAGGCAGGCCGCCCACAAACGGAGTTTCACTATGACGTATCCTGGCCCCACACTTCGCTCACCGGTCTGCGAGCTGATCGGCGGTCTCCTGACCGCGGCTCCGAGCTATCGGCGACGGTTGTTGGCCGTCAGTGCTCTGATCGCATTGCTGGTCCTGACTACTCTGCTAGCGGCCGACTTCTCCCGGAGCGCCACGGCACAGACAAGCGTCGCCCTGGTAGGAAACAACCTCAAGGCGGACGTGAACGGGGTCTTTGGCTTCAACAAGGACCGCGCTCAAGCATTCACGACCGGCAGCAACAGCGCCGGCTACAAACTGACGAGCGTCCAGATCGGCGTCCAGATTGGGGCGACATCTGTCACGAGCTACAACGTGAAGGTCATGTCGGAGGGAACGTCCGGACCGGGCAGCACGAAGGTGGGCGATTTGAACAATCCCACCAATCTGACTGCGGGGATCAGCAACAGTTTCTCGGCCTCCGGCGGTGGTCTCGATCTAAAGCCCAATACGACGTACTACATCCTCATGGACCTGTCCGCGAGTCACAACACGGTGGTCCTCAAGGCAACGAAAGATGACGGCGAGAATCCGAACCGCGCAGCGGGCTGGGGCATTGCCAACAAATCCCTGTCTCGAAATCCCGGCAGCAGTGGCGCATGGACTTCGCTGAACAACAAGTGGAAGATCATCATCAATGGGTATGCGAAGACGCGACCAGTCCTCAAGAGAGCGGCGATCAACGGCGGCACGCTGGTACTTGACTATGACAAGGCTTTGGACACGGCTTCAGGCACGGCGCCTAGAAAGTTCTGGATCAAGGTCGATGGCAGCACAGCGCGTCAACACGCACTCAAGCTCTCGATTAGCGGAACGCAGGTCAAGCTCAAGGTGCCGACCGTGAAGAGGGGCCAGGCGGTCACCCTGTGGTACGCCAAGCCGGCCCGCAATCCGCTCAAGGACGACGACAACACGGAAGCAGTCGCCATCCACCGTCGGATCGTGACCAACGATACGGGTGCGTCAAGGCTGGTAAGTAACATCCGCCAGGCGCAAGGCACGGCTTCTCCTGTGCAGCTCGGCGCTGATTATGCGCAGGAGTTTAGCACCGGCAGCCATGCTTACGGTTACAAGCTGACCCGGGTCGACATGCGAATGAGTGATAACTCCAACAGTCCGCCCAACTATTCGGTTTCCATCCACGAAGACTCGACCGGGGCGCCGGGCAGACGGCTCGCCACGCTCACCAACCCGACGTTCCTGCCCAGTACCGCAAGACTCGTGCAGTTCACGGCATCCGGTGGGATCGATCTCGCCCATCGCAGCACCTATTGGGTGGTAATCGACATTCCCAATATTGAGTCGGCCGTCACAATTGCGGCAACGTCTTCTGACTCGGAGGATTCCATAGGGCTGGCGACCTGGAGCATTGCGAACAAACGCCGCGCGCGGCTCTATGGCGCGACTCAGTGGGGGATTGTCACTCAAACTAATGCCCTCAAGATCGCGATCAACGGCTATGCGAAACCGGACACTACCCCGCCAACTGTCCAGACCACCGACGTCGAGGACAGCGGCAAGATGATGACAGTTCAGCTCAGCGAGGCGAACTTGAAGGGTGGCGTGGCCGCGACTGACTGGAGCTACTCGGTGGACGGCGTCAAGATCGACCCGGCTGCGAAAGCCATTGGTTGGTACCCCAGCATGGGCAAGATTACGTTCACGCTCGCCCAGACGGTCAAGCAGAACCAGGTGGTCAAGCTGCGCTACACAAAGGGCACAACGAACCCAATCCGTGACCAGGCGGACAACGCGCTTCCCAGCTTCAGTCGTCAGGTGGCGCCCAAGCTACAACACCAATCTCTGCAGCGGCTCAGGTCAACCGCTCTGTCGGCCGATCCGGCCAATCTGGCTCGCGGTCCGCTTTTGAGCAACGACGAGGTTGGGCCGCATGCGCTGCCTACTTCGATCTCGGAAATCAGCGGCAACAAGCCATCGGGCGCGTCCGGCTCACTCGACGTGAGCGAAATCGCCGCTTCCGTGCGCCAAGAACTGCGCCAGCACTCGCGGGGCACCTATCTGACTACGCAGGTCTTTGGCCTTGACGAACAGTCCAGTCTGGTTCGACACAGCCCGGCTGGCGGGACGTACATGACAACCGCGTCAGGAGAGCGCTACGAGTTGGTGGGCGGCACGGCGCTGTTGCATGTCAAGCTCTGGCACGTCTACCACCACAACGGACGAGGCTCGAACTCTATCGAGCGCCTCGGAGGTCCCTGGAATTCGCGCCGGGACAACAAGCTGGTGGAACCGGTTGAGGTCTGCTTGCCGATGCCCGACGAGGGCGGCGCTATCGCCGTGCGTATCAACGGTCAGTCCGCCTGGACGGTGCTGGAGACCGTCGAGCGAAGCGGCCAGATCTGCGCCGAACCGGTGCTCATCGGTTGGTTCGCGGTCGTCCATTCTTCGGATGTCCAGGGCGAGTAGTTCCTTCATGCCTCGTTGAGACCAGTCTTCTGACCTGACTAGGTCCTGGCCAGCCGCAGCAGAGCGGTACGCCGAGCGCAAGCCCGAACACTCCCCAATCGGACCTGCGCCCGCAGCGCCGTCCAGTGGGAACCGGGCGGCGGGATGCACGCGCTACACGCACGAATCTGGGGCCTGTCGGCGTGGACGATTCTGCCGACCGTCGAGCGAGACGGACAGAGCTGCGCGGATACCGTGGTAATCGGGTTGATTCTCAATCGTCCAACCATTGGACTCTCAGTCCAAGTGGCGAACGCCCAATGGTCTCGGTGGTCTCGCAACTGGAAGTGACGATCAATACTGGTTTCCCTGTGCATCGCGCATGACCGTTATAGAGGCCCTATTGTTCAGAACCGAGGTGCCTTGTGCAGCCTGCGCGGTCCGTATCGATTGGCTGCATGCAAGTTGTGAAAACCGATCACCTTGAATCGACGATAGGCACAACAGGGATGGCAGTACTTGCAATTGTTCGGAGGCGCTGCTTACCGACTGCTCGTTTGGTTGCACCGCGACACGTTGGCGGCTCGGCAGTGGGCTAACGCGCATGGCTCGGATCGGAAAACTTGATGCCGCTGTCGGCTTCGTACGTCGCGGTGATCATCAAGCTGGCAGGCAGGCCGTCCGTGACGAAGTCCACTTCGGTGAGCAGGCTCAGCGGCTCTCCCGTGAATTCGCGGTAGTAAATCGTCGTCCTGAAATCCAGGATTTCGTCAATCTGCCTCTCGACGCCGAGCAGGCCTGAAATCAGTTCGCGAACCGATTCGCTCATCCGCTCTAACGTGTATTCATCTGTCTCCAGTGGTCCGCTGGACAGGCTCAGCATCGAGGTGTTCGGTCCGAACCTAGTGGGCGCAGGCATAGTATGGACCCTGCAGTCGAGCGGACACCGCGGATTGAACTTGTCCAGATTGATCCGCGACCCGCTGGAGAGAAACTGCTCCAGGGAAGTTCCCAATCCGTGAAGCCCGGGTGCAGACATGACCCAGTCCGGGCTGCCGGCCTGCTCATCACTGCTGACCCAGAACCCGTCCTCGGTCCAGAGCTGACGCGATATCGAGCCGTCCTCGAAGTGCGACCAGGATTCATAAGCGCCTTGCGAGTGCGAGCTTCGAGCGCTCGTAAACACGACTCGTCGTTCACCGTCAATCACCAGTGTGGCGCTGTAATCCACCCTCAGTTCATCCGCCGCCGCCGCCCAACTGCTAACAAAATAGTACGCTCCTCCCTCACCGGTCCGCCAGATACCGAAAGATTCTTCTCCGCGGTCCATGGCAAGCTGCGCCCATTGGTACACGGCGTTGACCCACCAAGAATCAACGAGCGGTTCAGGAGCGGGCAACTCAACCGGTTGATTCCATTCATTGAGCGTGAGCGTCCCGGTCAGGGTGACGTCATCCTGCTCATCTGGTACCCGGAACTGCCAGACGAACTCTTCCAGCGCTGGGGCTCCGGTGTCCCGATTGATCACGAGGCGAAAGCGCAATGACAACAGTTGTTCCCCATCGCCGTCGTCGGCGGAGTCCGAATCGAATCCTGTGATTAGTGCGGCCGCCTTTGCCAACGATATGTTCTCGTCGACCAGGCACTCCAGGACCCACACTGGCTCTCCCTCCATCCGCTCTTCGACCACCGTGCCGCCGAACTCTTCGATGCAGCCGAAGACTCTATCGAACCCATCAAACTCAACGAAGCCGGTCTCGTCCGCGGCGAAGGGCGATCTGATGCCGGTGAGTGCTCGGAAGAAGAACAGGAGGTCGCCGTCGCCGGGCGGCTCCCCGGCGCTGCGCCACTCGGCCCAGCCAGGGAACAACGGCTGACCTTCCAAGACGGAAACATCTGCGGGGGATTGCGGCAATGGCGCGAGTAAGCGCCCCGAGAGCGCCATGAACACGCCCTCCGCCGTGCTCAGCTCGCGGAGCATGAGTCCTGGCGTCGGTTCGCCTACGAGCTCCTCCTCGTCACCCTCGATGAGCTGGATGAACGAGGACAGCGCAGACAGTTCGATGCTGGTCAACATGGCGACTGGCGAACGTTGTAGCGCGAACCGCGTGTTGACGACGGCTTCGGCGCCGTCATGTTCCATGCGGGCCTGGGCTTCGAAGAGTGCCGTGTCCAGGTTCAGGATCCACTCCGATAGGGCAGCCAACGCCTGGTCGAGAGGATCGCTGTCAGCCAGGGCACGACCCTCACTGTGCGTCTCCGCTTCGGGCCCTGGCCGGCTGTTTGACTCGGACTGCTGAAGTTGCTGTCGATCTTCGCTGACAGCTGGCTGTTGCCTCCTGGACTGTGCTTCGGCCCCTGGCCGACTGTTCGACTCGGACTGCGCTTGAGCTCCGCTCGCTCGTTCCTGTACGGGCTTGTCGCCCGAACATGCAACCAGAACCATCAGTGACGCCACAGCGATGAGGAGGAAGCTGCCTGGCGCTCGTGTCATGTTCCTGCGATCAGCACGGTGTGGAGTCCTGTGAGTTCACCGCGCGAAGGGTCGACACGAGCGAAAGCAGCTCCGCACGGCATGTAGGAGGTGACTCTACGCACGTCTCACGACCCGCAGGAATCCGGTTCGTCGTCCTCGATCGCGCCGCCCTTGGGTACTCCGCCCTGGCCATGCCGGATGAGGTGTACCGTCGGGAATATTGTCTCGCTTCCGTTGAGTGATTGCACTTGTTCTGCTCTGTGTCCTTCCTACGTTTCGTTCATGCGTTGGACGCCTGACCGCCGCCAACCAGATGTGGCGAGGTCATTCGCCTTCAGCTGGCGCGAGGTCGGCGATCCCGCCGTCGGGACCCCAACCCACGAGTAGCGCCGCCATTAGCGCCGCCGCAGACAGCGTGATCGCGCGGGTCAGCGAACCGACCGAGCCGGCGAGCAGCCGCGCCCAGCTCTGAGAGACTCGCAACACCAGCCGTCGGCGGCAGGCCTGGGCCCCTGCATCCGCAATCACCCCGAGGCCCAAGCGTCTGTCGCTGGCGTCGCTCATAGACGTTCCACTCGCTTCACCAGTCGTGGTGTCACATCATTGCGCAAGTCTTGTGTTGGCAGTGTGCTCAACGGGGCATCCATACGTGCAGATTGCATGTGTCCTGAGGATGGAGCTG
Organism: Chloroflexi bacterium bin125; assembly: GCA_002239025.1. Lineage (GTDB taxonomy): Bacteria > Chloroflexota > Dehalococcoidia > Bin125 > Bin125 > Bin125. The sequence goes on from MPNM01000012.1 coordinate 10,098, forward strand.
AAGCTTGAACTGGACTGCGCGCGGACGGCTGGCGCATCTCGATTCCAGGCGATGCACGACAAACGGTCCGACAGCTGGCGCCGATCGTCCGCGCTGGGCGTGCCAAGGAATCAGCTAGTGCTCGCCGGTCGCTCCCAGAAAGGCCAGCACAAACATGACTGTGCCGCTCCAAACTGCATACTTCAATGATTGCCGTTCCGGGCGAAACATTTGGTTACGCCACGCCTGAAAGTTCAAGTAGATTGCAGCCACCAGATACACCAGCGTTGCCAGAAAGCTGGTACCAATTGCCGCACTCCTCGGTCCATCAGAGCTCGGGCTGTCTATCTGCATGAATGAGCCCGAGAACGAATAGCCAACCAGGGCAAGGAGAGCCGGACCGGCGATCATCCCCGCCAGAGTCGCTGTGATCCGTGGAAACAGCGGCAGCCAGAGCACCACGAACAGCGCTGCCAGCGCGGTTCCCAACCAGCGCACGAGGCCGAACTCATTCGGGCCGACGGTGGTCAACGGCGTCATCCAAGACCAAAGGAGATACGTGATCAACCCGACCAACGACGCACACATCAGTGCGGGGAGAAAGTACACGGCGCCACTCCAGCGCAGTGTCAAGATGCGGTCCGCTCCCCAGCGCCATCGTGCGGCCGCGATTGCGATGAGCGGGACGACAACCAGTTCGATGCCAGGCCGTGTGGCCTGCAAGCCAGGGGCGTGGTGAAGCACATCGTCCAACAGGAATGCGCCCGACATGCCGAAGAGCCACATGACCAGAATCAGCACGAGTAAGAGCATGCCCATGCCCACAAGCTCAACGAACCGCTCAACTGCTCGGCCCGAGCGTTGATTCATGAAGCTCTCTCTCTGGGCCGTCCATATGAACTGTCGCCCACAATCCTTTCAGATCCTCCGCCGCAACGAAGGTACCGAGTACACTTCTTCGCTTTCTGGAGTCGGCCAGATTGAGCGACGAGTCGCTTGCGATCTTGCAGGTCAGTCAGAGTATTGGCGGCGCGGCGCTCGTCGGACTGGCTGGCGCGCACAGAGTCGGTAGAAGGGCTCGAGCACCCAGTGCCGACGTTGAGCGGGGCCCCGCTCTGAACGCCTCGCAATGCCAGTCGCCGACGCCAGTCCTGTGCGCCTGGATCCACACCCCACTTGTTGACGAGGCGTCTGTCGCTGGTGTCTGTCATCGTCGCTCCACTGGCTTTACCGGTCGTGGAGTTACATCATGGCGCAAACGCTGTGTGTAGGTGCGCGCAATCGGGTCAAGATGCGTGTAGATCGCGTGTGTCTCTGGAGATGGAGCTGAAGCTGAAACTGGACTGTGCGCGGACGGCTGGCGCGTCTCGATTCCAGCCGATACGAGGCAAGCGGTCCGGCAGGTGCGCTGATCGTCCGCGGTGGGCGTGGCAAGGAATCAGTTAGAACTCGCCGGCCGCTCCCAGGACGGCCAGGCCCAGCATGATCGAGCCGCTCCAAATCGCGTGAGTCAACGGTTGCCGCTCTGGGCGCACCACTCGGTCAAGCCAGGCATCCTGGATGAGGTTGATTGCGCCGACTAACCACAGCAGCATTGCCAGAGAGCCGTAGACCAATGTCGCCCCTATCACTTTTTCGGAGCCCGGGCTGTGTACCTGCATGTGCGTTCCAAAGAACGAGTAGCCGATGACAGCGACCAGACCAGGACCGGCGATCATCCCGGCCAGGGTTGCCGTGATGCGGGGGAAGAGAGGCAGCCAGATGATCGTGAACCCCGCTGCCAGCGCGGTTCCCAACCAACGCACGAGGCCGAACTCATTCGGACCGACGGTGGTCAACGGGGTCGACCAAGACCAAACGAGATACGTGATCAACCCGACCAACGACGCACACATCAGTGCGGGGAGATAGTACACGGCGGGACTCCAGCGCAGTGTCATGATCCGGTCCGTTCCCCAGCGCCATCGTGCGGCCGCGACTGCGATGAGCGGGACGATGGCCAGCTCGATGCCAGGCCGTGTGGCCGGCCAGCTGGTGCGATGGTGAAGGGTATCGTCCAACCGGAATGCGCCCAATCCGCTGAACACCCAGATCACCAGAGTCAGCACGAGCAAGAGCATGCCCATGCCCACAAGCTCAACGAGCCGCTCAACTGTTCGGCCCGAGCGTTGATTCATGAAGCTCCCTCTCCGGGCCGTCCATATGAACTGTCGCCCACAATCCCTTCAGATCCACCGCCGTAACGAAGGTACCGAGTTCACTCCTTCACTCTCTGGGTCGGCCTGATTGACCGACGAGTCGCTTGCGATCTTGGGACTCATTCAGAGTGTCGGCCGCACAGGCTGTACCGATTCGATCGAGTCGCAGGGCCGCGACAGCAGGGAGCGACCATCCATAGCCAGAACGGGCGCTCAAGCCGACGCGGCGCTCGCCTGGCTTGCGCAAAGGCACAGAACAGTGCCCTACGTCCGGATTGAGTGATTCGCAATCAAGTCGATCATCCGGTGGTAGGTCCAGTCCGAGATCAGGCGCGTCGTGTCGATCGAGATCGAGTATTGCAGCGCGGTGTCCGGATCCACTGTCTCCTGCAGCGCCGCTAAGGCCAGTACCTGTAGAGCGACGTTGAGCTGGCGATGGCAGGCGTCCCGTTGCTGCCGCGCCAGATCCCGCTGATCTTCGGCCTGCGTCACGGTGTAGAACAAGTCCGGCGGACGCCAGTCTTCGAAGTAGCTCAACTGGGTTCCGCAGGTCGTTTCAACCTGACCAAGGGTTTGGTCGAGATTGCGGCGCCCAATCGTAGGCAGCGGCACATCGATCCGGACCGGACTGGACTGCAACCAGCGACTGTGGCCAAGTTCCGGTCTGATGATGCGAGCGCGTGGATAGTGATACGCGCCGTCATGCACGATGGCAAACTCAATCCGACCATCCTGGAGTTCGCGCACGGCGACCTGAAGTTCGGCGCTGACCGAGGTGTCGTTGGCGCGCACCGTGTGCAACACCGCGGAAAGCACGCCTGCACATACGAGTAGCAACAAGAGCAACTTCATCTCTGTCTCCCCCAAGTTGAGTCGGCGAATCGGCAAAGTCCGAATCGTCCCCGACTAACTCATCGATCGAATCTCGCAACCCATCCGCAGCCGCGCTCTGCAAGCGGCCACCAGCGGTGATCTGCGGCCCGCTGCTGCCTGTTTGACCGTTCCCCGCGCGGCATACCCGTCCACCCACTGTTCCACCGGTGGCTGTGTAGATTGCATGCGAACAGACGGGCAGAAGCGTGCAATCTGGTGCAGTTAACCGAACTAGTGAACTGGGCCGAGCAACGCAAGGACGGTTGCGATGCGCTTGTCCTGCCTTCTTCGTTCGCTCTTTGAGAAGATCCACAGATCCTGTCCAACCGGAGAACTCATTTCGGACTCAGACACAATTCGGCAACATTTCCTCGCGATTGTGTGTGTCAACGCAGCAACTTCATGAAAGGAAAGCGCAATGACAATCGCGACGCTGCTGAAGAAGACGGTCCTAGTCGGACCAATCCTGGGAGCTGTAGTCGGCGGTGCAGTCTTGATCGGCTGCGCTTCGGGCTCGGACGACGGGCGGAACAACGAGCCCGCCGTGGCCAGCCAGGAAACGACCGAACGCGAGCACGACAGTTCGAGAGGAGAACGCGATCGCAACGGAGAACAGAGCCGCGAAGGCGGCGGCGAACACGGTAGTCGAGCCGGGTCCGAAGGAGAGAGCGGCCAGCACAACGAAGCGCGAGAGCGCGGCGGTGAGTCGGGCGACGCCGACGGCGGTGAGTCGGGCAACGCCGACAGCGGTGAGTCGGGTGACGCCGACGGCGGTGAAGCTAGCAGCGTCAACTCGCTCGCTCCGGACGCCACCTTCGAAGAGGTCCGCAATGGCGCCCGACTGGTGCTCAAATTCGACGACGAATCGAACTCCTTCCGAGGCATGGTCGAGAACACCTCCGATCGCGTCTTGACCCGAGTTCGAGTCGAAGTACACCTGGACAACGGAGCGGAACTCGGCCCCACGACACCGACCGATCTGGCGCCCGGCGAGTCGCTCGATGTCGTCCTGGCGTCCACGCCTGAGTCGTTCACCGCCTGGACGACCCACGCCGAGATTGGCAGCGGTGAGGGCGGCGGCGAACAAAACGGCCAGGCCGAAAACGGCCGCGAGAGCCGCGAGGCCGAAATGTCGAGCCCGATTACGCCGCTCGATGAGACCTGGAGCGGCGTGCTCGGCGGTATCGCCGTCGAAGCCAGTTTCGAGCAGGCCAGCGGGACCATGCACACGACTGTCCGCAACACCCTCGGCGAAACCCTCTGCTTCGTGCAATCCGAACCGCACCTGAAGTCCGGAACGCGAACGGTCGGAGAGTTGGGACCGGACCAGATCGGGGACCTGGCGCCTGGACAGCAGGTCACCACCAGCATCTCGGTAGACAGTGAACCGGGACTCGACGGCGTCTCGTTCGATGGCTACGTCGTCCACCTCGAGGTGTTTGACTGCAACGGTCCCGGCCCGCAACCTCACTCCAGCGAAGGCGGCGAAGGTGGCGAAGGCGGTGAGGGCAACGAGGCTGGCGAGGGACGTGAGTCCTCCGCCGGGCGCGAATCCGCTGGTGAGCACGGCGGCAACGGCGAGTCTGGGAGCGAACACGGCTCTCGCGGCGAGAGCGGCAGCCACGACTAGGACGGAATCCACCGAGCACGTGAATCGGAGCTGTAAGGAATACAATCCGCCCAGTTCCCACTCACCGGACGCGGCGCCTCCCCCGGCGTCGCGTCCACGCTGGAACTCCCTGAGGAACGACGATGAGCGGCAACGTTCTGATCATCGAAGACGACAGCAGGATCGCCGACTGGGTGCGGCTCTATTTCGAGCGCGCCGGATACACGGCCGAGGTCGCGCAAGACGGTCAGACGGGCCTCAACCTGGCGCGCCGGCTGGCGCCCGACCTGATCATCCTTGACCTCACGTTGCCCCGGCTGGATGGGATCGAGCTGTGCAACATCCTGCGCCGGGAGTCGGATGTGCCGATCATCATGCTGACCGCCAGGGAAGCACCCGCGCAGCGCATCATCGGACTGGAGAGCGGCGCTGACGACTACATCGTTAAACCCTTCGATCCACGGGAGGTCATCGCTCGATCTGAAGCGGTGCTGCGCCGCGTTCAGGGCAAGGTGCAACTGGTGCTGACCTGCGGCGACATTAGCCTGAACGAAACGTCCGGAACAGTCACGGTTGGTGGAGAACCTGTCGACCTGAGCCAGGCCCAGATCGCACTGCTGGCCACGTTTATGCGTCATCCCAATCAGGTGCTCACGCGCGATCAGTTGATCTCGTTGACGTGGCAGCACGACTTCGACGGCTACGACCGAGCAATTGACAGCCAGGTCGCACGCCTGCGTAAACGCATCGGCCGCGGAGGCAAACAACCGATCCAGACCGTCTACGGGGCCGGATATCGGTTCGTGCCGGAGGATGCGTGATGTCGCTTCGCAAGCAGATCACGGCGGCTACGATCCTCCTCGTGATCCTCACCGTCCTGATCAGCTCAGTCGTGGCCTATCTCGCGACCGAGTCTCGACTCGGGGTGTTCGTTGATCAGATCAGCGACGACGAAGCGAGCCGGCTGGCGCATGGCCTGGGTCGGGCATACATGGAGGCGGGTGGCTGGCAAACGGCCGATGCCGTGCTGGCAGAGGCCGGCTACGCCTACGACGAGACCGTCCAACGAGAACAGTCTGAGTCAGGCGAAGAGAACCACATTGAGGTCTTCCACCAGGACCCGGTCCGGGTCGTCATCGTTGACAACGACGGGAGCGTTGTGCTGGACAACTTTGCCCAGTTGGCACCGGGCAGCAGCGCGTCGAACTTGGCGGGACATCGCAAACCAGTCGTGACCGCCCCTTCCAATCAAGCGATCGGCCACGTCTACGTGGACGTCAACCACGAACGGTTGTCGAGCGAGTCGGATGGATTTCTGAGCACACTGCTCTACATCATTCTGATCGGTGGATCGATCACCGTCGGATTTGCGATCCTGTTCGCCGTCTGGCTATCCAAGCGAATCACTGCCCCGGTACGAGCGCTGACGGAGGCCACCCAGGCCGTCGCCAAGGGAGACGCAACCCGGCTGCAGGTCACGACCTCCGACGAGCTGGGCCAGATGGGCGAGGCCTTCAATCAGATGAGCTCGACCCTGGAGACACAACGCGCACTGCGCCGGCAGTTGGTCAACGACGTCTCGCACGAGCTGAACACGCCGCTCAGCGTGATCCAGTTGGAGGCGGCCGGACTCCGCGACGGCCTGCAGTCGCCCGACGACGCATCCGAGCACATCATCCAGGAGGTGGAGCGGTTGCGCGGACTCGTCACCGACCTGGACTGGCTGGCGGAGACGGACCGTGGAGAGTTGCAGCTCAACCTCGAAGCAAGGTCGATCGAGGAGTTGCTGTCTGCGGAGTTGGAACGCTGGCAGCCGCAGGCCCAGGTTCACCAGGTGCGGTTGTCCCTGCAAACTGCGGCCGAGCTCCCCGACATTGAAGTCGATCGAGGGCGATTCAGCCAGGCTCTGGGCAACGTGCTGGGAAATGCGATCAAGAGTGTCGAAACCGGCGGCAACGTCCTACTCGGCGCCCATATGAAGTCCGATGCGGCCGTGACCATTACCGTCTTCGATGACGGGATCGGCATCGATCCGCCAGATCTTCCGCATGTCTTTGACCGCTTCTACCGGACCCAGCAGGCTCGACATCAAGGCATCCGCGGTACCGGCTTAGGCCTCGCAATCACCCGCGCGATTGTCGAAGCGCATGGCGGGTCGGTCGAGGCGACCAGCGAAGGTCCCGGTCAGGGCGCGACTGTATCGATCCACTGGCCGTTGGCCAGCGCAGGGACCGAGTGACAGGCGAACGGGACCGGTCCAGGCGCTCGTAGCAACTGAGAACCAGACGCCTGGTTCGAGTCGGTGACGGTTGCAGAATGACGGTGATCAACAAAGTGGTGCGACTGCTCCTGACTGATTTACCGCTGGTCGGTCGTGAGCGGCCTGGTCGGAAGCCCGTGTCCATCCGGGGTGATCCGATGGTCTGACTCCATGAACGCTTGCACGTCGTAGTCGAGGTCCTGTTTCGGACTGGTCAAGACGTTGCTCGGCGCACTGCTCTAGCAAGTCAATCTGGCGGCGGTAGAAGCTCGAGGCACCCACCTCCGAGCATCCCAACGGACAAGCGCACAGGCTCTGTTCTTGGACGTTTCACCTCGCATTGACCTGCGCGGGCGCGGCATCCGGTCCGAAACTCCACCTTCCGACCCCATGTCGCGTCTGTCCGTCCGTAGGCGGGAAGCCTAGAACGTGCGCGCTTTGCATCCCGGTCACCGCCTCGTCAGAGCTGCTCAGCAGGACCAGTTGCAGGGCGGACATCGACTCTAGCTCTCGACGAAAACCGGCCTCTAGCCTGCGATCGAGGGTCGCCACCCAGAGGCGATCGCGCAGGGTCTGTGCGGTGCGAGACTTCATGGCTAAGGGTCCGCGGCTAGCTGATCGGCCCGCGCGCTCCGCAAGCACGGGGTCTCGTTAAGCCGGAGGGACTGAGCCGGCAGGATCTTGCGCTTGATCAACCTGACATCGTTTCGCAGGGCTTCAGCCTGCCGGCTGCTAGTCTCGTCGAGCTGCTGGTGCGTATGTGCGAGCGACACGACGATTTCCAGTGACGAACTCCTGCAGCCTTTGCTCGTCACTCATCGCTCCGCTCCTATTGCTCGCGGCCTGAACACGTTTGGGCTCTCCGCTTGAGCGGAGACGGAACTGCGTTGCGGGAATCCGAGACTCGGGGAACTGAGTCCGCACATGTTTGGATCATCCGGAGCTCAATATGTCGAGACACTGCAATGTGCATAGAAGACCAATGCAAGTGGAGTGCGACACCTCCTCCTCGGTCAACAGGGCGGAGTCGATCGCGATACTCGCTCATGCAGGGGTGTTGTCCAGTGGCAGGTCTGTTCTTCGTCAAGCGGCGAATGACGGACTGTCTCCCACTCAGCGCGGCGTTCGGCGGCTCCTTTCAAGCTCGACCTGGCGACATACGGGCCTTCGCTGAGAGAGGGGTCCGTTTCGACTCGATTCTGGATCGACGTGCTAACGCCTATCATGTTGCGTGCGCTGGCCGTGCATGATGCGTGGTCTGTCCATGTAGACGGCATGTTCTCGACAATCGACAATTGCTGGGTTCGGGAGTGAATGCGCATTGCTGGGGGCACTGAGGGACCCATTGGCCCAGTCGGCTGAGTCTTGGAAGTGAGTTGTCAAGTGTCGAGCGAACTGAGTCCAGAGGCGGTGAGACGAGAGAACGCCGTGCTACACGAGCGCCTCTCCAGGCTGAATGAAGCCGGCCTGCGCATCGGCGAGGACTTCGAACTTGATGCCGTGTTGCGCGAGGTCCTGGATGCCGCGCGTTCGCTGACCGCAGCCACCCGCGGCGCCATGACGACGGTTGACGACCGAGGAGCGGTGCGCGAGTTCATCACCTCTGGACTCAGCGATGTTGAACACCAAGCGCTGCTCGATCTGCCTGCCGGGTTGATGTTCTTCGAGTACCTCAGCAAGCTCGCACAGCCCCTACGGGTGGTCGACGGATCGGCTCATTTCACGTCGCTGGGAATGGATCCTCTGCCCTTTCTTCTGGGCAGCTTCCTCTGCACGCCGATCCGGTACCGCGGACAACGCGTGGGCAACGTCTACCTCGCCAACAAGGAGGGCGGTGCAGCGTTCAGCGCCGACGACGAGGAAACGCTGAGCCTGTTTGCCGCGCAGGCAGCCATGGCGATGGCTCATGCGCAGCGGTTGCGCGACGAACAGCGCGCCCGCGCCGACCTGGAGACTCTGATCGACATCTCTCCGGTCGGCGTTGTTCTGTTCGACGCACAGGGCGGCAAGCCGCTCTCGATCAACCGCGAAGCGCACCGAATCGTCGACCGCCTGCGCAGCCCGGAACAGACGCCGGAGGAACTGTTGCAAGTGCTTTCCTATCGGCGCGGCGACGGGCGCCAACTGAGCGTCGCCGAGTATCCGCTGACCCGCTCCTTGACCACCGGAGAGACGGTTCAATCGGAAGAGATCGTGTTGCAGTCGCCCGACGGGCGCCAGGTCAGCACGATCATTAACGCGACGCCGATTCACTCCGGCGATGATCGGGTGGTATCCGTCGTGGTCACGATGCAGGACCTTGAATCCCTGGAGCAGTTTGAGCAAATGCGGGCCGATTTTCTGGCCATGGTCAGCCACGAGCTGCGCGCGCCGCTCAGCTCGATCAAGGGATCGGCCGCCACCTTGCTGCAGTCGGGGGTCGCGCTGGACCCGGCTGCAGCCGCTCAGTTCCACCGCATCATCGAGCAGCAATCTGACCATATGCAGGAGTTGATTACAGATCTGCTTGATGTCGCTCGGATCGAAGCCGGCACGCTGGCCATCTCACCGCAGCCGGTCAGTGTTAAGGAACTGGTCGAGGCCGCCCGCGGCTCCTTCTTGAGTGGTCACACAGGGAGCGACATTCAGATCGATCTGCCGCCTGACTTGCCGCTCGTGATGGCCGATCGGCGTCGCATCGTGCAGGTGCTGCTTAACCTCTTGTCCAATGCCGTCCGCCATTCGCCCGATGACTCAACCGTCCGTTTGTCGGCGCTGGCGGCCGGCGTTGAGGTGGAGGTCCGAGTCACGGACCAGGGCGAGGGCATCGCGGCCGAGCGGCTGCCGAAGCTGTTTAGCAAGTTCTCCCGTTCGCCCGCTGAGCCGGGAAGCGAAGCGAGCGAATCGGGACTCGGGCTGGCCATCAGCAAGGGCATTGTCGAAGCGCACGGAGGCCGCATCCGTGCCCAGAGCGACGGACTGGGGCGAGGCGCCCAGATCAGTTTCAGCTTGCCGGCGACTGAGGCGCCGGGCGCCGCCGAATCGAGCACGGCGCAGGAGGCTGGGGCTGCGGAGGAACGGAGCCCAAACCGTCGCACACGGATCCTGGCGATCGACGACGATCCAACGACCCTGGTGCACGTGCGCGACTCGCTCAACCGGGCCGGTTTCGAGCCGATTCTCACTGGCGATCCTGACGCGGTGGCTCGGTTAATCAGGGAGAACCGGCCGCATCTCGTGCTGCTCGATCTCATGCTGCCGGAGGTCGACGGGATCGAGTTGATGGAGCTTGTTCCGGAGCTGCGGGAACTGCCCGTGATCTTTCTCTCTGCATACGGAGGCGACCGCCGCGTCGCTCGCGCACTGGAACACGGCGCCGACGACTACATCGTCAAGCCGTTCTCGCCGACTGAGCTGATCGCGCGGATTCAAACGGTGCTGCGCCGTTGGACCATGAGCGTGACGGCCGAACCAGTCCGGCCGTTTGCTCTATTCGAGCTGTCACTTGACTACGCCCAACGCCGGGTCTCGCTCGCCGGGCGAGAGTTGCAGCTGACCGAGCTTGAGTACCGGATGCTGGTCGAACTCTCGTTGCACGCCGGGCAAGCGAGGAGCCATGCTGAACTGCTGCGCGCGGTCTGGGGCCCAGGACACTCCGGACGGTCCGGCGCGGTGCGCACGGTCGTCAAGCAGCTGCGCCGCAAGCTGGGCGATGTTGCCAGCAATCCGACCTACATCATCAACGAGCCGCGTTACGGCTACCGAATGCCAAAGCCTGAGCTAACCAATGAGGCGACGTAGATTGGTCCGGGGCGCCGACGAGATCCAATCCACTGGTTCGAAACCAGTAAGAAGGTCCCGCGCGTTCGGGAGCGCAAATCTGTGCAGGATGCCTTGTCTCGGGCATATCTGGTTAGCGATGCGCTCACGTCCACTCTCAAGACTGCGCACGCTGGTCCTCTAGTGGTCCAGGCCCGCGAAGAGCGGCGATTGGACCGCGCTCGGTCGGTCGGCGGTCGAGTCTTCCAAGTCGGCCACGTGAACTTGCACAATCAGCGGCTTGCTGACCAGGTCGCCGTCCGACGCAGCGGCCCTGAGCCATGCGTCGCCCGCTCTCAGCGGCACGACCGTGAGCACGCCGTCTCGAATCGCGATCGCGGCAACCTCGGGATCGCTCACGTCGCCTACTCGGAAGCGGAGCGGCTGAGATTCGGGATCACGGAAAAACCTGGACAGCCTCACCGACACCGGTTCGCCGTCCGACTCGATTGATAACAGGTGGTTTGCGGACAAGACCGGCCGTTGGTTATCTCCTGCCGGCTCAAGTGCGATCCGATAGCTGCGCGATTCAGTAGTGTCGATGGAGCTGACCGTGACGACGATCTGCCCCACCTCACCAAGCGCCACCTGATGGCCCGCCTCGCCCTGGTCGGCGTCCGGTGGCTCGATCAAGATCGCCGTCGAGTCGTGCATCGCAATCGCGACGACAGTGGTCATGGATTCATCTAACGGGACGCTCGCCGAGTAATCGACGATGTAGGGACGGAACTCGCCGATCTCCAGTCCGCTCAACACCAGTCGGCGCAATCGCACCTGGACCGGATCAAGGATGTTGTTGCTCTGCGCTTGTGGCACGCCCAAGCCAGTTAGGCATGACGAACTGCCATCCCAACACTGCACAAGAGAAGAGCCGGTCTCGCTAGCGTCACCGACACCGCGGGCGCTGAAGGTGTGTCCACCGGACCACGGATGCTCCGCGGTCGGCGTGTTCAGAAGTGGTTCGGATGCCGCGGGCGAGCCCCGAATCTCGGCCAGGTTCGAGCCAAACCAGGTGATAACGATGACCAGGGCCACGACGAACACGAAGGTGCCCACGTTGCGCCAAGGAAGTGCTCGAGATGGACTGCCGGATGCCGTTCGTTCTTCACGATTCAGGCTGGCAGGTATACGGAGCATCACCCGGGGCTTGCGCACTGTCCTCTTCCTTGGATTGGAACGCTGACGCGGTCGACTGTTCCACAGTCGGTATGCGGTTACTGTGCGCCTGCAACCGCAGAAGCGTGCTAACACCGTGCAGCCAAAAGGTTTGCGGGAAACCGCGTTCCGTTTACGCAGATTTCACAGCGGATTAGGCCGCCAGCACCGCGAAAGTCATCACAGCCGGAACCAACAGGACTTGGCTTATCGTTACCTTCGCAAGTAAATCACGAACATCAGGCCCAGTGGACCGAGCAACAGGAGAATGATCACGATCGAAATGCTGAGCGCCTGCGACCCGGCGATTAGCCCGGCAACCAGGCTCGATCCAAACCAGATCAGAACTGCGATGAGAACAAGTATTTCAAACATACGGCTGTCGGCCAAGTCTCCAGCAGCACTCTCCAAGCCGTTTGCTCGGGGACGTTCTCATTGGCGTCAAGTCACCTGTTCGCAACTCTCGAAGTGCCACCGGTCGCCCTCCAGCTGGCGGCGAGGTCGATCAGCCTCGTTGAACGGCCCGGGTGGTTGCAGGGCCATTTATTGGCTTTTGCATCGCCATCCAAGGCCAAACCTCGGACAAGCATCAATGAACTCAATCATCTCAAGTCAGTTGTGCAGAGCGCGTGTACTTGCTGAGCAATGCGCGTGCAGTTAGCTCGAACTGTGGCGGCCCACGCACCCGTTGGAGACACGGCAACCTGGCCTACGGGCCCACTGTCGAGTTCAACCACTACCCGGATAGAGCAGGGTTCAGGACTCCATTGAGCATGCAAACTCAACGGTTCTTGTCCTTACGTAGTTTGGTGGCCGTTAGCGGCGCGCGGATGGAATGCTCATCAGACTGGACGCAGCAGGGATTCGTTGCTCGGCCGTCTTTGACTCAACAAACGCGTGACTCAGTCGCTCAATCCACGCACACAACAGGCGGAGCATCACCGTTGATCTGTACGTACACATGCAAGAAGGACGGGGAGCCCAGGCAGATTGGCGGTCACAGAAATGGGTGATGGACCATCTTACACGCAACACCTACGGCCTAGACGAGCAACCCACACGTCATTCACACACTTCGGCGTTGATTCAAGGTCTCACCCGATATAGATTCTCATCTACCGTCGGCCCTCAGGCCGCGGAGAGCTGTTCAGCTCCTAGATCGATTCGCTCTTTGAAGTTCCCATTAGCCCTTGCTCCTGTCTCGCCGCAAACCGCGCCAACCGGAACATCACGGGCATCGAGTTCGTCGTGCCTTCAGACCCTTGGAGCGCCTGCCGATAAATGGCAAGGGCTCAGTACCCACATGTCATTCGGGACACATTGCATGATAACGACACGGTCGCATATCCATTACCTCACGCATGTTTCATAGATGTGAACGTACGATACGTGGGATGAAAACATTATCAACAGGGAAGCGGCGCGGGGTGGTTATGAATGATGGTCAATGATTGCGGGCAATCAAGATCTGAAGCTGCAGTACTCGGTGACTCCTGACACCGTTTGACTCAGGGATCTGCATCAACTGTTGGACTGGCCAATCTCAGTCGAGAGCGTTGGCCAGGAGCGCCTCTCCAGCGAGTTGGGCGTACATATCGCAATCGTGGACAGAGACATCATCTTGAGCTGTTGCCAAGTCTCTCCTTTTGGTGGCCCCGCCCAGAGTGGTTCACGAACCCCAAGATGAACTTTGCCCGTGTGCGGCATGGAGATCTACAACTGAGGCACGTCAAAATGGCGCTCCGCCTCGGGCACGGAGAAATCTGCAATGCGCTCCTCATTGGCGCAGTCGCTATTGTTGTCGCTCTGTGGATTGCGCATCCAACGCTTGCCCAGACGGGCCCCGCGGCTCCCCAGGACTTGCAGGCAAACCCTGGCTACCTCACTGTGACGTTGCAATGGACCGATGTCGCTTCGGTCGTCTGGGAGTACCGCTATCAGAGCCATGCCGACCGGACCACCTGGACCGTATGGCAGCAGAGTCCGAACCAGGGCGCCGACGCAATCGTGGTGGTCCGCAATCTCACCGACAAGCAACCCTACACATTCGAGGTCCGAGGAGTACTGAACGGCGTCAATGGCGCAGTCTCCTCCGTTGATTCCACTCCGCTTGCTCAGCTCCCAAGGGTCTATCGCTCGGTCGCGTACGAGCGAGGACTCAAACCCGGGGCGTTGGACTTGGAACCAAACCTCAGCGCCGGGGCGATAGAGCGTGCGCGTCCCATGCTGCTCGCCGAGCAACGAGTCACGGGAACGTTCTCGCTTATCTACCTCTTTAACTCCAAGGGAATGAATCTGGCACAGTCCGATTTCACAGTCACCCCCACCGGCGCTGCTGCAATCAGCAATCTCCAGTTAGTAAGGACTGATCCCGAGGGGTGGGACCGATGGACAGTCGACGTAGTCCCTGACGCCGACGGAGATCTAACGATTGGCTTGAACGAACATGCAGTGACCGAAGGCAACCAGCCCGTCGAGATCAGCTTTGCCGTCGACCTATCAGCAGACCCACGAGTGGGTTACATGGCGTTCTCCAGTGCCAATGCCCTTCAATCCGTGAACGGGCCATTTACGCAAGGCGAACCGATCGACCTCACGCTCCACTTCAGCGAGCAGGTTACGGTCAGCGGAAGTCCGTCGATCAAGATTCAAGTTGTGGACTCTGAAGTGGACGCGGTCTATCACAGTGGCAGTGGGACGGACTCGTTGGTCTTCCGCTACACGATCGTGAGCGGGTTTCCAACAGCGGGAACTCCGCAGATCACATCGCGCGAGATCGTGATGGGCAGCTCGTCGATCATGGGAGCCAGAAGCAAGACAGCCAACGTGAAACTACCTCCGGTGGCATCCAGCCTTGAGTTGATTGTGACCGACCCGCCGCAAGGATTGCAGACCGGGGATGCATATGAATTCCTCCTGACCTACAGCGAGGTGGTGACCGTCGCCGGCCGCCCGTTCTTGCGGTTGAAGGTCAGTTCAGATCCAACCTGGAGCGAGCGCGCAGAGTACGTGGGGGGCAGCGGAAGCAAAACGTTGATCTTCCGCTACGTCGTACCGGCCGACCACGGGCTGTCAGAGGGGACTGGACTCTCGCTTCAAGAGCATCTGCTTTATCCGGACGGAGCAGCGATCAGGAGCCGGGCCGCCGCTCCTGTTGACGCCTATCCTCGGCTGCCGTCGTCACTTGCGACGTACAAGTTGCCTGCGGGCGGCACCGTGAATCTTCAATACGTTAGTGGGTCTTGGCCAATCACTGACAGTGCGCATGACCCAAAGCGTCCGCCTGTGCCTAGCATGGAGATTCTGCTATCGGTTGACAAGCCTACGAAGATTGACATCTCACCGAAGCAGTTCACCCTGACTTATCAGGACTTTGAAGCAGGGATGAAGAGCACAGCATTCTCAGTGACCGCCACCGAGCACGCCAGGGTAGGAGACGTAGTGCTCCTGCGCTTTCAGATCAATGCGGAGAATGCTTGCTGCGGCTACGATGGCTTCTTCAGAAGCAACTGGAGAGCGCTCAGAATCGTGGCCGGACCAGAAGAAGATGAACCGGAGCCCGAGATAGTCCTACGCAGCGAAAAGCTGCCGCTGACACGCGACCTGGCAGATACCCAGCTGCTTTGTTTCCCGACCAGAACGCTAGACGACTGCAAGTATGAATCGTTGTATCCCAGGCGCGGTTCCCTTGTAGCGCCTAGCGGCTTTGCCAGATCTGTCCTGCACACGCTTGACGTGCTGATCGCCGACTCTGCTTTCGAGTTCTACACGGTCACGGAAACCAGCGATCTATCGCGCTGGTCGTCTCGTTTTCGCCGTGTTCCCCCAGGCGGCGAGTTACATTACAGCGAGGGCGAGCAGCACTTCGGGATCCAGCCCGGTCGGGCCTTCTTCGAGCTTCGCCTCTGGCTGATCTATCCGCATCCGAGACGAGACACGAACAGCACCCGGATGGGCCTGGGCCCCTTCGATCCGCCGCTTACGGTCTGTTTTCCTCGGCCAGGCAACTTAGTCGGGATTCCGTTCCTGGCCGCCTGGGAACACGAACACCTGCCCTGGAAGGAGCGTCAGTGGGCACTGCTTGACGGAGTTCCGAGCAGCGAACCCTTCCAGATCTGCGCTGAAACCCGTTTTGCCACAGTCTTCGTCCTCCTGCACAACGATGATCCGATCGCCGGACTGAGCGAGCTCAAGTTTGGCCGACCAATCTACTGGCGAGCATTACTTCCGATCAGTGCCTCCGACTTGATGGCGGCGCTACCCGCCTCCGTGATTGTCATTGGGTCGGAGATAGATGGCGAGACCTACTACTATCTCCGCCCTGCAGATGGCACGCCAGTGCCTGGATTCATTGACTTCGCGATCTTGCCCGGCCAAGAGCTCTTCATCTTTCGCTAGCCGCGCTCACGATGCTGCCCATGAGCAAGTTCCATCCCCACATCCTGGCGAAACACCCATCTCTCCGTCTGGACCATCGCTTGGCCTTGTCCGATAGGTGGCGACCGGTTGGAGTCGGGAGTAGGCCCATACGCGTATGGGGATGCCCTGACCGCCGGCAAGTGGGTTCGCGCGCCATCCAGGCCGCGGCTGCTAACCCTGAGCAGCGTGAGCCGGACCGCCGTAACGGTCACCTGGATTGAGCCGGAGAACGACGGCGGCGTGGCGGTGACGGGCTACGAGTACCAGGTGTTGCGCATCTGCGAGGCCGGCGAGACGGAAGACTGCGGGGATTGGCCGCAGGACGAGAACGGGTTCGACGAATTCAGGACAACCACGGGCAAGTCAGTGCGACTCAGCGGCCTCAACGCCGGTGGGGAGTACCACTTCCGGGTGCGGACAGTGAATAGAGCAGAGGAGATTACCGGCAAGGGAGAATGGTCGTTCGACGTCTACATCGACCTGCCGGACAGCTAGCAGGGCGCTGATGAAACGGCCTCGCACGTAGCGGGTGGCGCCGCTCGGCTCGGCCGACAAGTTGTGGGAGGGGTTCAGGAGCCCCCCAACAGGGATTCTCCTGATGGACAGCCACTGCTACCATTGGCCTTCTGCTACGTGGTCTATGTGAGGTACTTGTCGAGAATTCGTGTGTGTTGCGTGACTTTTCGAGAGATCCCCGGCTTCATGTCTCGAAGCCAACTCAGACCCGCGTTCGCCGACTCGCCCACCTCCTGACTTGCGCCGGACCCCGAGAGGTGAACTGATGCAAGACGCCGAAGAACTGAGGCGCGAGAACCAGGAACTGAGAGAGCGTTTGTCCAAGCTCAGCGAAGCCGGACTGCGCATCACCGAAGAACTCGATCTCGAAACTCTGTTGCGCGAGGTGCTCGACCGCGCGCAATCCCTCACCGGAGCCAGCCGCCTGGGGATGACGATTCTCAGCGACACAGGTCAGATCGAGGATTTCGTTAGTTCTGGCCTGAGCGATGAAGAGCACAGATTGACCCTGGAGTTGCCCGGCGGAGACCAATTCTTCTCATACTTCAGCACGCTCTCTCGACCTCTGCGGGTCGCGGACTTTCCTGCGTTCATCGAGTCGGCCGGCCTGCCTGGCTGGCCACCGAACATGTGGCCGACCAAGAGTTTTCTCAGCGCTCCGATTCGGCACGAGGGACGCTACGTCGGCAACCTCTACCTCGGCAACAAAGAAGGCGGCGGCGAGTTCAGCCAGCAGGACGAGGAGACCCTGGTGCTGTTCGCCTCGCAGGCGGCGATGGCGATCGTCAACGCACGCCGTCTGCGCCGTGAGCAACGCGCCCGCGCCGACCTGGAGACCCTGATCGATACCTCGCCGATTGGCGTCGCCCTGCTCGATGCCCGCACCGGTGGCGTGCTGAGTCTCAATCGTGAAGCGCGACGGATTTTCGACAGCCTTCGCGATCCAGACCAAACACCCGAAGAGTTTCTTCGGGTGATGAGCTATCGACGTGGCGACGGCAGTGAGTTCACAATGGCCGATTTACCGATTGTTACGGCCCTCAGTACTGGCGAAACGGTGAGGGCTGAGGAGATCGTATTGCAGGCGCCCGATGGTCGCAGTGTGACAGCGATCGTGAACGCGTCGTCAATCGTCTCCGATGACGGAAATGTCGAGTCAGTCGTCGTGACCATGCAAGATTTATCGACGCTGGAGGATCTGGAACGGATGCGTGCAGAATTCCTGGCCATGGTCAGCCATGAACTGCGCGCACCGCTGAGTTCGATCAAGGGATCCACCGCGATACTGCTGGGCTCGGACCTGTCCCTCGACTCTGCGGCAGTAGTGCAGTTTCATCGCATCATCGACGAACAGGCTGACCAGATGCAGGCGTTGATCACCGACCTGCTTGATGTGGCCCGAATCGAAGCGGGCGCGCTGTCCGTGTCGCCTCAGCCGACCGAGGTTGACGACCTGATCGACCGTGCCCGCAGTGCGTTCGTCAGCGGTGGCGGAACGGACCATATCGAGATCGAAATCCCACCTGACCTGCCGCAATCGATGGCGGACCAGCGGCGAATCGTTCAAGTACTCGTCAATCTGCTGACCAATGCTGAGCGCGCTACGGTGGACGGCTCGCCGATCGGCCTGAACGTGGCGTTGCAAGGTGTCCAGATCGAGTTCACGGTCAGCGACACCGGCGGCGGAATCACACCTGAACAGTTGCCTCACCTGTTTCGCAAGTTCTCCCGTCGGGACCTGCCTCGGAATGAGGGACAGGGCGATTCCGGATTGGGCCTGGCGATCTCGAAGGGAATCGTCGAGGCGCATGGCGGTCGTATTTGGGCCGAGAGCGATGGACCGGGGAGGGGAGCCCGATTCAGCTTTAGCCTGCCGGTGGCCGAATCCGGCGCCATTCTCGAACAGCCCGTCGTATTGCCGGATGCGGAGTCAAGTAGCTCGGTCGTCCGCCGCCGCACCCCGATTCTCGTCGTTGACGACGATCCGCAAACGCTTCGCTATGTCCGCGATACGTTGACCAAGGCGCACTTCCAACCGATCCTGACTGGCGATCCGAGCGCAGTCGTTCGATTGATCGCCGAACATCGTCCCCATCTCGTCCTGCTCGACTTGATGCTGCCGGAGACCGACGGGATCGAGCTGATGGAGGCCGTTCCCGCGCTCCAGGAACTGCCAGTGATCTTTCTCTCTGCGTACGGGGGAGACCAACGAGTGGCGCTCGCCCTCGAGAAGGGCGCAGACGACTACATCGTCAAACCATTTTCCCCCACCGAGTTGGTCGCCAGGATCCACACCGTCCTGCGCCGCTGGGTTGGCGCCGCGTCCGCCACGCCTGCCCGCCCGTACGAGCTGTATGACTTGTCCATCAGTTTTCCAGATCGAACAGTGCGGCTGTCCGGCGACTTGCTAGAGCTGACTGATCTGGAGTACCGCTTGCTCTATGAGCTTGCCACCAACCCGGGCCGTGTGCTAACCCACGCCGAGCTGTTGCGCAGCGTGTGGGGGCCCGGACACGCAGGCAAAACGGGAGTGGTGCGCACAGTGATTAAGCAACTCCGGCGCAAGCTCGGTGACGACGCGGCCGACCCGAAGTACATATTCAACCAGCCACGGGTCGGATATAGCGTGCCCAAGCCAGACGGGCAGGGCTCCTGAGGCCTGTTCCCCCGGAGTCGCCGATACCGTCAGCCCCATTGGGTGTTGTCGGTCGCGGCCCGCTCGGCGGCTGTGTAGGAAGTTCCGGTTCCGGTCGGAGCCTAGACTCGTCCAAGCTTTAGCAGATTCGCGCAGATGCTAATGAGCTGATCCACATGATTGCGCTGTCTTTTGCGGTAATCGTGCGATCCTCGTGATCCGTTCCGGTCCGTCGCAGCAGAGTGGGGATGGATGGCGGTGCGGCTCGGGTGACCAGATGACGATCAGACGAAGCTGAGCGATGAAGAGTGTTCGCGGCTGGAGCCGTTGCTGCCTCGGACGGGCAAGCACCTCAAGATTCCCCACCGCCAGGTGCTCGCTGCCGCGCGAGTTCGGCAACCAGCACACGATCTACGTGCGGCCTCGACCGTTGGGCCTGGGCCAGCGTGCTGGAACGGGTGGTGCAAGCACTGAAGCAGGTGTAGTGGTCGAGTCATACATGCACACGCTGTCGCTGGACAGCACGATCATCCACCTGCACATGCACGGCACCGGAGCGCGGCGAACCGGGGACGTCATGCAATCGGCTACTCTCTGGGCGGTCTGACCACGACGCTGCATGCCCTGGTCGCCACCGACCGTGTCCCGTTGATCATCGGACTCGGACCTGGTCAGCGCCACGATGCGCCCTGTGCCGCGAATTGCTCCGCCGTCTCGGTTCGGCCAGCAATCAACCCTATCTCGTCATGGACCGCGCCTACGAAGACGACGCGACTCGACGCTTAGCGCTCGACCTCGGCTATCGGCCCAAGCGCTTCCACTGGGTTGACACTCGTTGCGACAAACTCGAAGTGATCTTCCTCGCCACCACCCACCTCGTGCTCATCTACGACATGCTCAACTCAATGTGAACAGGTCCTAGATGACAACGCGGTTCTAGCTCGGAGTCGGTCAACTCCCAAGGGGGAACGTCAACTCGAAGGTTCTCGCTTTTGGGAAGTTTGGTGGGCCTAACGAGACCGTACTGCGAACTTTTTCCTGGGAGATCGTGCTGTAGGCACCAACTCAGGAACTCACGAAGCTTCACTGCGTTCGAGTCGCAAACCGCGTACGGAGCTGCGGTTGGTCTCGAGGGCGTAGTTGAAGGCGAGTTGGTCTTCGGTGAGGTCTGGTTGCTCTCCGCGAGCCCTTGCCTCGCGCATCTCGGAGAACGACTGCCCCTGCGCGACGTTCATGCGGCGGCGGGTGGCCAACTCTCCGAAGAAGAGTTCTGCAGGAGCTCGGCGGCGAGGTTGGGGTGCGGCATGCCCTACACCTCGGTGAGGAAATCGGAGGAGAGGATGGGGATGTCGGTCGCGTCGAAACCGGTTGCTTCGAAGAGGTCAACGTTGCCTGCGGGGTCGACCGCGCGGGACATGAACTGGCGTACCGCGTGGTCTAACTCAACGTCCGTCTGGACCTTCACTCGGTGGCGGCGATGACCAGGGGTACGACAGCGCGTGGCGACGGGAAGCCCTCAGCCTCGGACATGGCCTCCTCGTACACCTCGAGGTGGGCGATCTGGCGCTTGGTTGTGGCGTACTCGATTGTGAACTCGAAGGGTGCGGGGCCATCGATGCCGCCACCCATCGTGAAGCCGTTTGCCAGTTCCTCACCCGTGCGGTCAAGGAGTCGCCACTGCACGTTCGACTCGAAGGTGCGCGAGCAACCACGAACTGTGAACCCATTCGCGACCTCCTCGCCACTAGCGGGCGAGGTCAGGATCACAAGTGAGGCGTCGGGCAAGCTCTGATCACAGACGAAAGCGTCGGCGCCCCCGTAGCCGGAGATCTCCTGCAGTAAGTCGCCCGCAAGGCGGAACCGGCGAATGACGAAGATCGAGGGACGCTCGGAAACCAACCGTCAGGCGGCCGAATGTGGATCGCTGCAGTGATGATGCCCTCGTGAATGGAGATCCCTCCGACGCGGATGCGGTCACCAAGGAGGACGGCTTCACGGTCGCAGAGTTCGCCTTCCTTGCTGAGCAGCGCGTGTAGGTAACGGAAGTTCCCACTGCCACTCGGGTGTTGGATCGTCACGGCGGCGACGTCGGCGATGCCGTCGCCATCGAGATCACCGAGGGTCCACTCGCCGAGGTGGATCACGAGTTCACTCGGAGAGCCGGGCGCCCGGAACTCGCCGTCCTTGAGTCTGGCCGTGCCGGAGTCGGTGTGCTCCGTCCCAATGGTGGCCGCCTCAACGGCCTCCCCGTCCACCCCAACGAAGTCGGGTACGTCACAAGACGCCGACAGCACAGCTGCGAAGAGCAGCACGCCCACGGCCGCCACGATGCGAGCAGCTCGCCGAGGCCAGTCTCGCATCAACATTGCGACGACCTCGCGGTCAGGCTTCAATCAGGAGTAGTCCAAAGGCGTATCGCTCGCCCGGTCAGCCCGGTCAGCCCGATCAGGCATGCGACTACCGTATCCAGAACGTCCACGGTCTGCAAAAGCTCACCCATAGCAAGTGAATCGGAATGATCGGGCTGGGCCGCAAATTGGTCCAGTTTGTCGCCGCGGAAGGCGATGCGACGGAAGCGCTTGAGGCGGCAGCAAGAGCGCTCGACTTCGTTGCGCCGGCGATAGTGGGCGCGGTCGTAAGCCCAGGGCCGGCGACGGTTGGACTTGGGCGGGATGATCGGCTCGTAGCGGAGTTCTCTGGCGAGCCGCCTTGTGCGGCCCCCTTCGTCGGCGCGGTCCATGAGCAGTCGGGGCGGCCGGAGAACGGCCCTTCGGCTGCCTGATCAGATAACAGCGAGAGCGCCAGCGGGGTGCGCTCGCCGGCCGCGACGACGTGCAGGTTGCAGGTCAAGCGGCCGCCCGTTCAAGCCGGGGGCAGGCTGCGCGATCGGACGGTCGCCTGGCCCCTGTTCCTCGGCGCGCCAGTTCCGCGCGCGTGAAGCTTGACGATCGTTCTGTCCAAGGTCAGCGTGTCCAGGTCCCCATATCGGCCAGCGCCTCGCGCTGTAGCTCAATGGCCACGCGCTGTAGCACGCCCGCCCTGGTAGAGCACGTACTGCCAGGCGTCCTACACCTGACGACGAGGAACATTGAGCTGATTGCTCGGTGGCGGCAGCAACGGCTGCGGTCGCTAGTACTGCGCGTACTGCGCTCACTACGCGAATGGTGGTGGTTCGACTCGGGTTACAAGAACGTATGGAAGACACCTGAACATCGAGAGGGGTTTTCAGAGAGAGAGAGAGAGGTGCGAATTCCGTGCTGCGGCGTAGCCAAGAACTCGGATGACTCGAAGGCTCCTGGGTCTACAGGTCGCCGATGGATGGCGGGATCACGCATTTCATCTACACGCAGATCGACCGAATGCGCAGCGGAGCTGTGCTCGATGCCGCGCACTCGGAGATCTTGCAGGCGACGCAAGCGGGGCCCGACCTGGAACGCCAATCGTCACCTGCCGGCGCTAGCGGGCGATCTACGAGCCGCCGCAGGCGTCGAGGTTGGGCTGCACAGGCGTGCTCCAGAAATCGTTGCCGGCGAAGTCGTAGGTCTGGGTGAAGACCGGTTCGGATTCCACGTTGACGCTCAGTGAGTCGGCTCCTTTGATTGCGGTGTAGAACGCCGCATCGTCGGTAGGTGAGACCGCGTACCAGCTGGAACCAAACGGCCACACATTCCATGTACC
The DNA here is from genome assembly GCA_002239025.1 of Chloroflexi bacterium bin125. Classification (GTDB taxonomy): domain Bacteria; phylum Chloroflexota; class Dehalococcoidia; order Bin125; family Bin125; genus Bin125. Next base: position 33,218 of record MPNM01000012.1, read on the forward strand.
CGTTTGGGGCGGACCGTCGCCAACTCTCCATGTGACCTGGACGGTATCGTCAGCGATGAATGCAGGTGTAGCTCGGCCGATTCCGTAAATCGCTACGCCAAGGCCGTCGGTTCTGCAGGCGACTTCGATTAACGAACTGTAGCCAGCCGACTCTCCACCCGTTTCGTTGGGAACGGTCAATAGGATTCTCGTGTGTTCCCAGGTCGAACCGAGTATCGTATTCGCCTCGTAGGAAACATCGCCCTGCTGGGTGAGTTGAACGTCAGTCACCGGCGGCGTCCAGTCGGGAAGCGGCATCGCCACGCACTTGTCGAATGCATCAATGACCGGAGCGTCGAACATCGTCCCCAGGTCAAGACCCACCACGATGGACGGCGCTCCTACGACTTCCAGGTCGAGCAATGACGCTTCGCGCCACGCCGCGACGACAGGGGTCGCGTCAATCGGACTGAGGTACCTGAAAGATCCGAGCTCAGTCAAGTTCCAAGTTTCGTGTTGGGTCGTGCCACCGTCCAGGCTCCATTGCGCGATCGTTTCTTCCCCGCTCAAAGAATCGAGCAACGAACCTATTAAGTACAGGCGCAATCCCGCCCCGCTACACCAGGCGTACAACGTGATATCTACCACGTTGTCCTGTGTGACGTGGCTTACGTACAGCAGACTACTAGGAGTGGATCCCGGGCCTCGGGACCTACTCCAGCCCACCTGGCTTGACCTGTCATTTAGGCCTTGCGTTTCGCCCGAAGTGCTCAGTGTCGGGGGCGGCTCGCGCGTCTCGCCGGGCTTGTAGTAGCCGCACTCGTCTAGATTCTCCTGGACCGGCGTATCGAACATGCCGCTGAGGTCAAAGACCAGCGGAGCCAGACCGCTGGCAGGAATGGTGACCGTCATGGTCGAGGCGGCTCGCAATCCTGCCAACAGCCTTGTCGCGTCACTTCGCCAGACATTAAGATATCTCAGGTCGGAATCTGGGAACAAGCCGACTGCCCATGAGGATGTCTCAGCCGGGCGATCATCAATCGACAGGATGACATCTAATTCGTCACTGTCAATGTCGCTCAGGTTCCCGATTGAGAAGCGTAGACCTGAAGCTTCATAACAAGATATCTCCAGGTTCACGAATCCTTCCGGCGCGTCTGTTGATGTAACGGTGTTCGTGACTGAGGAGTAGACACTACCGTCCGCAAACTTCATCGCGCTGTAGCTAACAGCCGCCGAGGCATTCCCCTGGACATTTGCGATAGGCACATATGTCGCGTTCGGCGGCCATAGAGCTCGACCGCAGTTATCGATGTTCGGCTGTACCGGCGTTCCAAACAACGCCGTCAGGTCGAAGGAAGCCCGGACGATGGGGCGGAGCGGGAACTCGTACTCCAGAGTCGCGCCGCCTCGCAGGCGATCGAGGTCAGTCTGGAAGTTGGCGAAACTCCAATCCGAATCCGTGGTCTGCAGGGTCCACGCTTCGTCAAGCCACTCCCCGTCATCAACACGGCTTCGAACCGTGTAGTCACCCATTGCAGAGGGAAGGTGGAGAATCTGGAACCCAAGCCGCCCCTCCCGACAATCAATGGTCAACTCTATTGATCGTCCATCGTCGCCGGTTGCTTCACCAGTCTGGTCAAGACGCACCTCTGATCGGCGTTGCCCGCCGAGCCATTCCGGGTACCGGACGGAGTACGTCGCCCCGGCGTCAGTGACCCCTAGTTGCGCCTCGGTGATCGGCCGCCAGGACGGATCGATGTAGTTGCCGCACTGATCGAGGTTGGGCTGGATTGGCGTCTCAAACATGCCGGCCAGGGCGAACGTGGCTGTACTCGATCCGGCCGTGACGACGAGCGAGTCCGCGCGTCGCACCCGCTCAATCATCCGTACCGTGTCGGTAGGACGCAAGGATGCGGAATCATCGTTTGGTATCACGTTCCAGTTGGCCGCCGATTGTGCACCATCGAACGCCAGAGTGATCGCTCCAGTCGAGGCCGCCGAAGCACCCAGGAGTTGGATTCGGGACACGTCAGCGAAGCATCCAACTTGCAGCGCCAGGCCCTGGTCGCTCTGAGCCGTGATGACCGAGTTCAGCTTTGCCGACTGGTCAATCTCTGCCGAGTATGAAAGCGATGCCGTTCGGTAGCCGCTACGCAGGATGGGATTGATCGCATCTTGCACAGTGCGTTCGGCCTGGGCAGGGAGAGTGATCCTCTGTGAGGGAGCGACCTGGACCGGGACGGTCACCGGAGTAGACGACAACCAGTTGGTCGCCTCGCCGAACGCCGGCATGTACCGGACTCGAGGCAAGATGTTCTCGCTCCAGCCGTCCTCGGTCCGTTGCTGCACCGCGAATTCGATCCGATCGTCATCTCGCAACTGTGCTCGGATCCGGAGTTCTGTGTGCCCTGATTGGTCGGAGGTCGAGGCATCTCCGCCGCAATGGACGAGATTGTCGTAGACCGGAAGCGCCGACAGCGCAGCCAGATCGATCGTTGTCGTCAATGCAGGTGTTGTGTCAATGGAGAGCGTGAGCGCGGAACCGGCGCCCAGCAGACTCTGGGCCAACCGGCTATCTGCTAGGGCGATCAGATCGGTCCCACTCTCGACTGGCCAGGCGGCGCGTCGCTCAGAAGAGCTGGCGCCGCCGTCGACGCTCCAACGGACGTTGATTTGCCGCGCCGTCGCAGTCGAGCTGATGTCGCTCGCCAGCCCGCCAAGTGTGACGGAGGTTTCGCCGTCCTGGCAGGTGATCGTCGTCCGCAGTTCACCGTCGGGAGCACCCGTTGCGGCGCTATAGACGGATACCGACGTGACCAGGTCCTCGTCCGCGTCGTGGAAGGCCGAGTAGCGAATATCGCCCGCCCAATCCTCGATCCCGCTGACCAGCGTCGTTTCGGTGCGAGGCGTCGCCTCGAACTGTTCACTTGGAACCAGTCGACCTCGACCCGACTCGTCGACTTCCAGAATCAGCGTGGAACTGCGTAGCCATCGGCCGGCACGGACAGAGGCTGGATTGAATGCATTCACGCGCGGCTCGACCGGAGCTGTGTATTGGCCAGAGCCGTCCAGCGCCCGCAGTCCAAACTGCACTCGACCAGTGTCAAGTCGCTGAGCCGAGATGCGCACGTTTGCATCGGCGCTGACTTCCTGAGCACCGGCGCTGAAGGACGGGATGTTCCAGCCGAGTGTCAGTGCGGCAACAACTATCGCGCCCGCCAGGGCGGTGACGCTGATGATTCGCTTCATGCCTTGCTCCTCTTGGCTCTGAGATGAGGCACAGGTACGCATGCCTTCAACCGAGAGCCAGCCTGTGACAGAGGCTGGCATCTCCCCCCACGACGCGGTAGGGCGATGGACAAAATTATCGCTTTGTCTTTTCCCTGCTCTCAAGTCCTCAGATTTCTAAGTTCCATTGGCACAAACCGGCTTGTTGCATGTGAGCAATTGAGTTTCATACTCCGTGGCGGACACAGATCGAGTGAGTGGCGTTGTAGAAGGGACGCGGCGAGCCATGCAGGTCTGGGACCACTGGAGCGACACAGGACAGGAAGATTTGGCTAGGGCCTGTTCACATAGGACCGCAAAGCGCGCAAGACCTCGTCATACCCGCGCTTGTCGCGGGTATCTCGCTGTTTCCAGCACCATTGTCTGTGAGGAACTCGGCGAGATTGCCGCGTCATGCGCGTCAATGACGGAATGTTTCTTCAGGAGTAGCCGAAGTGAACAGGCTCTAGCTGAACACTGTCACCGACCTTGTTCACAGATTGATCACGCCAATCACGCCGAGCAAACTGGACATCGTCCTATTTGCCGCTTAGATCTCTGTCAGGGGTTGCTGGTTCGTCCGGCTAGTGCCGGTCTTCCTGCTGTCCTACCGGTTCGGCTTCAGTATCCCAGTGATTCAGAGCGTCTGGGTGTACAGGTCTCGCTGCTGGGAGTCAACGGGCTGGTCCGCCACTGGCGTCTGGCGCGGCGACATCTCACCGGGCGGTCACTGTTCTGGGTCAGCGCCAAGTACATGTCTCTGATTACAGTTGCTGGCATGTGCGTTTGCGCTACTTCCTGGTGGTGGAGTGCTCCAAGTGGTCCGAACGTCGCATCGGAGCGAACTCATCCGGCGACGTTCTCGAAGAACCGCGTACTCAGTCCGCCAATCTGGGCTGGGGCCCGATCCCAAAGTCGAGCTGTAAGGAGATTCAGTCGCTTCATCGACCGGGATCACCGCTGCAGCGACGATTCCTTGCACGGAGCACGCTTGGCGAATCGTCCGCTGGCGCCAGTAGCGCAGGACGTTCGAGGCTTCAAAGCAAACGCCAACTCAAATGCTCTTGTTGATGGGAAGTTTGGTGCGCCTAACGAGACCGTACTGCGAACTTTTTCTCTCAAGGTTTGCCTTTGGTGTTGACCGGAAAACTGCTGGGTGCTGAGTTCGAGTACCTCGCGATGGAGTCCTGATCTGTTGCTCGATCCTTGCTTCACGCCGGGACCGGCTTCCTCTACTCCTGCTGTAGCGCCAATCGAGACACACACCGACAGAGCAGATCCACACATGATGCGGGGACTGAAACTTCGGACTTGGTCTCCGGCCCCGACGACTACGAACTGGTTTGAATGGGCTCGTCCCAGCTAATGCCGCACTCAACCATCCGGCTCAAGAGCGTGCAGACAGTTCACCCTAGTGTGCGCCAGTCCGCGGCCTCCATTGATCACCGCACGAGGCCCGGACGTCGGCCTCCACTAGTATGCTCGGACGCAGCTTGACGGAGGATCGAGGACTACCGATGCCAGACAGATTCGAGGGTAAGGTCGTCGCGATCACAGGTGCCGCAGGAGGTATCGGCCGGGCGACCGCCGTCCGTTTCGCGTCTGAGGGTGCCCGGATCTTGGCCGTCGATTTAGCGCATTCCGGGATCGACGAGACGGTAGCAGCAGTACAGCGGGTCGGCGGTCAAGTCGCCACTCATGAAGCCGATGTCACCGTCGCTAGTCAGGTCGACGGCTATGTCCAGGCGGCGCTCGATCAGTTCGGCCAGATCGATGTGTTTTTCAACAACGCCGGCATCGAGGGCTGGGTCGGGTCGCTGTTGGATTACCCGGAAGATGAGTTTGATCGAGTCTTTGCGGTCAACGTCAAGGGTGTTTTCCTCGGACTGCAGGCTGTCGGACGAGTGATGCGGGAAGCTGGTGGGGGCGCAATCATCAACACAGCTTCGGTCGCCGGGCTCCAGGCGACAGCGGTCGCGGCGGCATACGGAGCCAGCAAGAGCGCAGTCGTGGGTTTGACGAAGTCCGCCGCCATCGCATTCGTCGACGACGGCATCCGCGTCAACGCCATCTGTCCCGGTCCGATTGAAACGCGCATGATGCGCGCCATGGAGCGCGGCGTCAATCCAGACGACCCTGAAGCCGTGCACCGGAACCTCGCCGCGTCGACGCCCATGGGACGCTACGGTGAAGCCGAAGAGATCGCAGCGATGGTTGCCTTCCTGGCCAGCGACGACGCGTCCTACATCACCGGCGGCATCTACCCTGTCGATGGCGGCACTCGCGCGAACTAGCCCAGCCGCCGCGTTGTGACAGCGAGTTGGCATCGCTAGCATCGATTCAGGACCAGGAGCTACCTATGGCACGGATCGATATCGCACCTGGCGAAGGCGAAGAAAGCACCCGATTGTTCAAGCCGCGCCCTGAACTGGGTGCCGCGATGACAGCGCTCTCCCGAGCAGTCGTTGAGCACAGCCAGCTGCCCGTTCGCGAACGGGAACTCGTTCGCATGCGCATCGCGGAGATCAATCAGTGCTCCGTTTGACTGGACACGCGCTCTGCATCGGCGATGCAGAATGGTCTGACTGAAGAGGCATACGCACAGGTCTCGGACTACAGAGAGAACCCGCTCTACACCGATCGAGAACGGGCTGCGATCGACTTCGCCGAGCGCTTCTGCTACGACCACTCGTCAATGGACGACGATTACTGGGTCGGCCTGCGAACCCTGTTCGGCGACGACGAGATCCTCGATCTCTCCACCTGCGTCGCCTGTTTCGTTGGCGGCGGCCGCCAACTCGCCGTGCTCGGCATCCATCGGGAATGCCCAACGCAGATTCCCTAGCATCCTCCCAGGAGGCCCACCATGCCCGTCACCTTCCTCGAACCTACCGCCGAAGACGGCATCGCCGTTGAGCCCTACGAACTCTTCGCCGATACCAGCGGCCCCATTGCGGTCGGCCTGGTCTCCAACGCCTTTCCCGACGGCACACTCTTCATGCACAAGCTGGAAGCGGAACTGGCGAGCGCGATGCCGCAGGCCACCTTCCGCCACTACCAGAAACCGAATGTCGCTCCCGTCACCGGGGAGCTCGTCGACGCCGTCACCGAAGAGTGCGACGTCGTCCTCGCCGCCTGGGGACATTGAGGCGGCTGCACATCCGGCACCGTGCGTGACGGAGCAATCTTCGCCAAGGCCGGCCTCCCCGCCGTCGCCATCGTCACCGAGGCCTTCGTCGAACTGGCCGCCTTCACCGCCGAGGCCGTGGGCATGCCCGCGGTCCCTCGTTATGTCCTGCCACATCCCTGCTCCGGCACCGGCGACGAGAACCTGGCTCGCGTCGCCCGCGAGGCCGCGCCCGGCATCATCGACCTGCTCGAAGGCCACACGCGGTGACCCTCCAGGCCACGCGCCACCAGGCCCCGGACGAGGCGACCGCGCTCGAGCTCTTCCATATGCGCGAGTGGACTGACGGCCTACCTGTAGTCATCCCCACCGAGGAGCGCGTTGTAGCCCTGCTCGCCGGGGTCGAACTCGAACCGGACGTGATCATCGGCAAGATCGGTCCCAGCCAGGCCTCAGTCGAGAAGATCGCGATCAACGCCGTCATGGCCGGTTGCCGCCCGGAACACTTCCCGGTCGTGCTTGCCGCCGTGCGCGCCGTCGGCGATTCCGAGTTCGACATCGACAACATGCAGTCGACGACCCACGGGATGGGACCGGTTGTCATCGTCAACGGACCCGCCCGTGAGGTCTGCGGACCGATCGCCTCCGGTTGGGGCGCGCTCGGCCCGGGACATCGAGCGAACGCCAGCATCGGCCGAGCCCTGCGCCTCTGCCTGATGAACATCGGCGGCGCGCGACCCGGCCACGGCGACATGGCCGCCCTCGGACAGCCCGGTAAGTTCACCTGCTGCCTCGCCGAAGATGAGGAAGGAAGCCCCTTCACGCCGCTGCACACTGCCTTCGGTTACGACGCCGACCAGTCCGCGGTCACCCTCGTCGGCGTGGACGCCCCCCACTCGGTGATGATGCAGACCAACGACGACGATCCCGAAGCGCACGAACGTATTCTCCGAGTCGTCGCCGGATCGATCGCCATTCCCGGCGGCAACAACACGCAGATCGGCAACGGCCCGGTAATCGTCGTCCTCAACCCCATCCACGCCGGCGTCCTGGCCAACGCCGGACTCAGCCGAGAAGACGTCTGCGAGCGCCTCACGAAGCTGGCCGTAACGCCCAACGCAGTCATGCGGGGCTGGGCCACGAAACGGCGCATTCCCGAAGGCGACGGCGATCTCCCCGCGCTGCGAGGCCCTGAAGACATCGTCCTGATCGTCGCCGGAGGAGGCGGAATGTACTCCGCCGTCTTCAGTGGAGGCCTCGCCGGATCAACTCACCCGGTCCACGCCCCCATCGACTTCGACTTCTCCTGCGAACTCCCCGGCCTACCACCCACCTAGCCTACCCAGTCCTCCGATCCCCTCTTTCCCCTCTCCCTCTGGGAGAGGGCTAGGGTGAGGGTTCCCCACATGAACCAAGACAACAATCCCTAGACAACCCCCAACTCGAGGAGGCCACGAAGCTCCGCCGAGCTCAACCCAAGCTCACCCACATAGACCTCATAGTTGTGCTCTCCGAGCAGCGGCGGACGACGCCGAAGTCGAACCGGCGACCGCGTAAACCGATAGGGAGCACCGGGATACCGCACGGGCTGCTCAACACCGGGCAACTCGCCTTCCCAGAAGAAGCCACGGTCGGCCCAGTGCGGGTCGTCGAGGTTCTCCTCAGGCCGGCGAACGATGCCCCAAGCAAAGTGAAGAGCCTGGCTGCGGCGGTAGACCTCATCGGCGGGCAGGCTCTGGACGAACGCGCCGATCGTCTCAGCCACGTGGAGACGTCCCTCCGGGTTCGAGCGAGGGTCGCGGAAGAGCAGTTCCTGATACTGCGCATCACGGAGATCATCCGCGGCATCATGCTCGTCCATCCAGTCCACCAGCCCCGACCAGGCGGAGCCGCCCCGAGGCAGACCACCATTGATCAGGCAGACATACTCGCCGTCGGCCGCCAGATATTGCCAAGGAGCAGTAGGGTCGGGCGATGAGTGACGACCCGTCTGCCGTTGGACAAGCCGGCCGAAATACTCCCAGTTGGGAAACGCACCCTCAGTCGTCGCAGAGATGGACTCATGGATCGAGACATCAACGAGCTGACCCGTGTGCCCGGCATTCCGCATCCATAGAGCTGCCAGCAAGCCGGACACGGCGTATTCGTTGCTCATCGCAATACTGTGCTCACCGTCTGGACGAATCGGCGGCAGGTCATGGTCGTCGTACCCGTTGCTCATCATCGGCCCGCCGAGTGCAAGCTGCACAAGATCGTTGACCGCCCAATCGCGCCGAGGACCAGTGCGCCCGAACGGCGCAATGCTGCACCAGACGCAGTCACTCAAGTCCGACTGCGCCTCAGCCCACTGCCATCCGCCGCTAAGATCGTCCAGGAACGTAGGCGTCGTAGCGTCGATCACCACATCAACAAGGCCAACCAACCGCTGCCAGATCTCAATCCCACCCGGCTGAGTAACATCAAGAGTGACGGCGCGCTTGCTCGTGTTCCGCGAAGCGTGAAGCAGCGACGGCTGCCCAGGATCATCATCAACAAAGGGCCCAACATGCCGACTGCGACCGCCGCCGGGCGGTTCGACACGAATCACATCCGCCCCGGCATCGGCCAGCAGCTTGCCCGCGACCTCGCCCAGGTCGCCAATCTCGAGAACTCGCAGTCCTTCGAGCGGGCCTTCAGCTGGATCGGTATCCGAGTTCGGCATCAAATCGCCAGCTCCGAGACCATGCTGGCAAACTCCTCTTCGTCGTAGCCCAGCAACTCGGTCATGACGGCATGGTTATGCTCACCGAACAGCGGAGCCCCCCGATCCAGGCGCCAACGCGCGTTCGAGAACTGCATCGGCAACCCCTCAAAGCGGTGCTCACCAAGCTCCTCATGAGGAGCAGTCGGATAGAAGCCGCGCTCCGCGAGCTGAGGGTCGCGCTCCTGTTTGTCATCGGTCCGCTGGCAGACCCCCGCCGGGACGCCGACCTCCTGCAGAGCAATCATCAGGTCAAACGGGTCACGCTCGAGGGTCACGGCACCGATGACCTCGTCGAGCTCGTCTTCGTGATCCTTGCGTGAGGCCATATCCGCAAAGCGAGGATCGTCGCAAAGCGCATCAAGGCCGAGCACCCCGCAGAGCGACGCCCACTGAGCCTCATCGTCGACCGCAATCGCAATCCAACGGTCATCACCTGCGCATGGATACGTATTGTGCGGAGCCACAGCCGGGTATCGCGAGCGATTGCCGATCCGCTCATAGGACCGGCCATTGACCTGATAGTCGAGCATCGGTACAGCGCTGACGGCCATCCCGGTCTCAATCTGCGACATGTCAACATGCTGCGCCTCGCCCGTGCGAGCCCGATGATGGAGAGCCATGAGTACGGCAATGGACGCGTAGTACCCGGCCGAGTGGTCCAGGTAAGAAAAGCCCCAACCCGCTGGAGGCTGATCCGGCAGACCAGACATCGCCGTCGCCCCTGAAACCGCCTGAGCGCTCGGACCCCAGGTGCCATACGAGGCGTCCCGGCCCACGTGGCCAAACCCCGAGACCGACACATAAATCAACGAAGGATTGATCTCTTGCAGCCGCTCCCACGAAAATCCCATCCGCCCGAATGCCCCTGCGCTGTAGTTCTCGATCACTACATCCGACACAGCAAGCAAGCGCTCAACCGCTTCACGCCCCTTCGGGTGAAACAGGTTGGCAGTAATCGAGCGCTTGTTGCGACTCAGATTCGAGTGAAATCCCGATCGGTTGAGCGACGGATTTTCCGGATCCTGGCGCAGACCAATCCGCATCGAGTCGAGATAAGACTCGTTCTCAACCTTCACAACATCAGCGCCAAGGTCGGCAAGAATGCGAGTCGCTTGAGGACCCGCCACGATCCAGGAGAAGTCAGTGACGCGAACTCCGTCAAGCGGGAGAGGCAAATCCGAAGGCATAGTGGTCACAGCATAAGCACATGCCTCCAGAGCCACGCACATTTTTGCTCGCCCAACAGATTCCCAGTCCCCGCTCTACGCGGGGACCCCCTCGGTTCCCCGTTCCCTACCAGCTGCGGTCGAATCGCTCTTGGGGGGCAACTCACTGATCGCGCCGAACAGACCGATGCACAACCCTCCACCGATCCTCAGTGCAGATGCCGCAGCCGAGGATCAAGCCGATCACGCAACCAGTCACCCATCAGATTGCCCGTCAGCGAGATCGTCAGCAGCGCCAGACCCGGCAACCAGATTGGCCACCACGCCACGATCATCACCTCGCGCCCCTCAGTGATCATCCGCCCCCACGAAGCTGTCCCGGCCGGCACGCCCACGCCCAGGAAACTCAAGGCCGCCTCAACCTGGATCACGATCGCGACCTCCAACGTCATGATGATCACGATCGTGTTCACGACGTTGGGCAACAAGTGCTTGCGCATGATCCACCAGCCGCCGGCCCCCAACGCCCGTGACGCCGTCGTAAAGTCACGCTCCCGCAACGACAAGACCTCCGAACGAACCAGTCGGGCATAGCCCGACCACGTCCAGATCAGCAAAATGATGATCACGTTGCGCAGACTCGGCCCGAAGATGCTGCCCAACAACACGGCAAACAGGATCGCCGGCAGAGCGAGCTGGACGTCCACGATCCGCATCAAGATCTGCTCCGTCGAGCCGCCCAACCATCCCGACGCCATCCCCACCAGCGTCCCAAACGCGGCCGAGCCCGGCACAACGATCGCCACAACGATCAGCGAGATCCGCGCCCCATGCATCAAGCGGCTCAGGATGTCGCGGCCCACATCGTCCGTCCCCAGCGGATGATCCCAGGTGCCGCCGTCAAACACCGGCGGCGCCAGACGCGCCGACAGATCGATGAAACTCGGATCGTGGGGTGCGAGATCATCCGCCAGAACACCGGCCAGGAGGAAGACCAGCCCGATTGCCAGCGGCAGCGACAGACCCAGCCAGCGTCGCCAGCGAATTGGACCGCGAGGCTCGGAGAACTCAACTTCGATCGGTGCCGCCGCGCGTTCGGTCATCCCAGACCTCCCACGCGGATCCGCGGATCAATCAACCGATACGACACGTCCACCGCCGCGTTGGCCAGCGCGATCGAGGCCGCCAGCACGATGATCGCCGTCTGCACCATCGGATAGTCGGACTGCACGATCGAATCGATGATCAGCCGCCCGACACCCGGCCAGGCGAACACCACCTCAATGATCACCGCTCCCGCGATCAGCCGACCCATGCCGAGACCGAGCACTGTCACCACCGGCAGCAGAGCATGGCGTAACGCGTGCCGAGTTATGACGGTGCGCTCTCGCAAACCCTTCGCCCGCGCCGTGACGATGAAGTCAGCCCCCAACACATCGATCATCCCCGACCGGGTCAGGCGCATGATCGCCGCCATCTCCAGCAGCCCCAGCGAGACCGCCGGCAGAATCAGCGACTTGAACCCTTCCGCTCCGCCGGTCGGGAACCAGCCCAACTCCACCGCGAAGAAAAAAATCACCATCAAACCCAGCCAGAAACTGGGAGTCGCCTGACCGAACACGGCGAGCAAGCGCGCCAGCCAGTCGGTAAATCTGCCGCGGCGCAGCGCCGCCGCGATCCCCAGCGGGATCGACAGACAGACCGCAAACACCAACCCCGCCGCCGTCAACTTCAGCGTGTTCACCGCGCGGTCGCCGATCGCTGCAATCGTCGACGTCCCCGCACCCCGGTACGACGTCCCAAAGTCCAACTGCACCAGATCGCCGAGGAAGTGGCCATACTGAACGATCAGCGAGTCGTTCAGGCCAAATCGCTCACGCACCGTTTCAATCTCATCATCGGTCGCTTCGTACGGCAGCAGGAACGATTCAGGGTTGCCGACCAGTCGCGCGACGAAGAAGACGATGGTCGCCACAACGAACACGACGACGATCGTCTGGAGCAGGCGGACCGCGACGTAGTTCCAAAACTGCATGGCACACTCAATTCAGATTCCAGCCACACAGGCCCAAACTCATAAGCCGCATGCTAGTCACAGCAGCCAGCCCCCGTTCCCCCTCCAATCCCCTCTCCCTCTGGGAGAGGGCTAGGGTGAGGGTCCCCCGAACCAGAGAGCTACCACCCCAAAACCCCCTCCCAATTTTCTCCCCCGCTCCGCGGGGGAGATGTCACACAGTGACAGAGGGGGTCCCCGCCCACCCGTCCAACCAGTACCATAAGTAGAACCCACGTTCGTGTTAGACCCGGGAATGCCCGTCCATGCCCAACCCAGCAACCACCAAACCGCCGACTCCCAGACGCTGCCGACGCATGGTCGAAGCCCACCACTTCGACTGCCAGGGACTCTCCCTCCGCCAGATCGGCAGGCAAATGGACTCCGCCCCTTCCACCGTCCACTCCTGCCTCCGCGACTTCCGACTCCACCGCAACCACGTCCTCCGCACTGTCGCCACCGACCAACTCGCCGATCAGGTCCACATCCTCACCCAGCCCCAGACCGACCCTGTCCAGCACCGACAGGCCGTAGCCAACGCCCAAGAACTGCGGCTCCTCCTCCGCAACCTGCCCGACATCCAGGAACACAACCAGCACCAGCGCGAACAGGCCATCGCCCCAGCTGACTCCGAAGTTCTGGACGGACCTGGACTGATCGAGACTGAGCCGGATCAATCCTGTCCAGATCGGGAACAATCCGGACATCTCCGGACAAATCTGAACACCTCAGCAACGATTTCTCAGGCCTCGACAGCGTCTTCGCTCCGATCCCGCTGAATTCACCGCCTCCGAGGCCAATTCGCCGCGAACGCAGCCGCGTCGCCCCCCTGCCCGACCTCGGCAGACATTGACCCGCCGCCACCGGCACATTAAGAGTCAATTGACATCCAATTTTGAGAAGACCATACTCTCGACAATTCGTCTGGACTAATGCAGTTCCCGAACGCGGCGCTGGGTTCCGACTAGGGGATTGACATGAGCAAGCGAAACTATTGGACCCGAATGTCTCGCAAACGGCTGTCGCGACGAGCCGTGCTGCGCAGTAGTGCTCGCGCCGGTGTGGGCGCCGCAGGCCTCGCCCTCGTCGGATGCGGCGACGATGACGACGACGCGCAACCCGCCGCGGCGCAGGTCCAGCAGCAGCAACAGCAGGACCAGCCGCAACCGGCCGAACAACAACAGGCCCAGCAACAGCAGCAACAGGCCGCCGAGCAACAGGCGGAACAGCAGGCCCAGCAGGCTGAGGCCCAGGAGCAGACCGAACAAGAACAGGCAGAGCAACAGGCCGAACAGCAGGAACAACAAGCAGCGGTCGCTCCGGCCCCCTTTGCCGACGTAGACCTCGACGCCACCATCACGACCGCCGTCGCCCGCGATGGTGGCGGGTTGGACCCGATCCGCTCCGGCAGCCACGTCAACTACATCTCCCACGGCAACGTCTACGACGCCGGCATCGTCTTCGACCCTGACGACAACTCAGTGCGCCCGCACATGATCGCACCCGAGTTCGTTGACGATGTGACAATGGTCGCGCAGGTCATGCCCGCCATGTTCCACGACGGATCGATCCTCACGGCGGACGATATGGTCTTCACCTACGACCGGATGGGCAACATCGCCCAGTACCACCAGGGGGGCGAGACAACCGATCACCCGGCCGGCTGGACCAGCGCGCGCGTCTCCTTCGGCTCACAGAACTGGGTCAGCAGCCAGGCAGTGGACGAGCGCACATGGAAAGTGGAGCTGCACGAGCCCGATGCCGCCTGGGTCTCCAATCAGATGCCAAACGCCTCAACGGTTGGCGCAATCTTTTCCAGGGCCTACGTGGAGAGCGTCGGCGACGCGGTGATGGACCGGGAACCGATGGGCACGGGGCCCTACCGCTTCGTCAGCCACACTGACGACACCGACTTCGTCATGACCCGCTTCGACGACCACCTCAAGTCGCTCGATCACCCGGTCAACGTCAAACACGTGCCCTTCCACAAGGACCTCAAAGTCCTCATCCGGCCCGAGGTGTTGTCGCAAATCGCAGGACTGGAGGCCGGAGAACTGGACGTGGTCTACGACCTAGCGACCAAGGACGTGGAGGGGTTCATTGACGACCCGGCGTATGAAATCCACTACCAGGGCGCCACTACGATGCTGCCCAGGTTCAACTTGAACAACCCGGTGTTCGAGGACGGCTCGCCCAATCCGTTCCTTGACATTCGGGTCCGCGAGGCGGCCAACATTGCCGTCAACCGCCAGGCGATCATTGACGGCCTGCTGACGGGCACAGAGAAGCAGCCCATGTTCACGGGCCGCAGTGCCTTCGGCTATCCCACGGAGGATGAGATCGAGGCCGCAGGCCTGAGGTTCCCCCACGATCCCGAGCGGGCCAGGCAGCTCATGGCCGAGGCGGGCTACGCGGACGGCTTCGACACCACGTTCCACATCGTCATCGGCTTCTCCCCGGGCATCCCCGAGATGGCGCTCGCGGTCCAGCAGGACCTCGCCGCGATCGGCATCCGGCTGACGATCAGGGAGTATCAAGCCTCGGAGTACTTCACCGACGCCGGCATTCGACAGGCGGGAAGCGGCAGGACCGACGGGGCGCCGGGGATCTGGTGGTTCATCGACGGCCAGCGGACGGACATCCAGACAACCGTCAACATCTCCATCTTGCCGGAGGGCGTCTACACCCTCGGCAGCAGCGAAGAGGTCACGGCGCTCGCGCGGGCCCAGCGGCTGGAGCTCGACTCGGCCAAGCGGAGCGAGTTGATCAGCCAGTTGTTCATCGAACATACCCTGGGCTATTACATGCTTCCGTTGGTGGAGATCCAGACCGCTGGGGTCGTTCGTTCAGGCGTGCGTTGGCCCGCCGGCGCCGTCCAGCCCCGTGGAAACGAACAACTCTTCGCGGTGCAGAAGTTGAAGACCTAGCCGCTCCGCTCTCCCTCTGGTCCCCTCTCCCCCTGGGAGAGGGCAAGGGTGAGGGCCGCGGCAACGCCGACAAGGAGTGCCCCGTGAGTTCATTCGCTGGACTGCCCACGACCAGGCCAGAGGCCGTCGGCCTCGACGCCGATCGCCTCTCCCGCATCGAAGCCAGGATGGACGCAGCAGTAGACGCTGGCGAGCTACCGGGCGCGGTCACGGTCGTCCTTCGACACGGCCAGGTCGCCCACACTCATGCAACGGGCACACTAGATATGGAGCGCGACACCCCGGTCGGCACGGACAGCCTCTTCCGCATGTACTCGCAGACCAAGCCGGTCGCGGCCGTCGTGCTGATGAGCCTCTTCGAGGAAAACGCTTTCGAACTCAACGACCCGATCACCCGCTGGATTCCCGAACTCAGCAACCGCCTCGTGGCGATCGAGACGCCACCGCACGATCGCGTCCGAGGCGCATTCCCACCCATGAACGTCGAGCCCGCCCGCCGCGACATCATGATCATGGACCTGATGACCATGACCTCGGGGCTGCCCGCAATCGGCAAGCTCCCGGCGGCCTACTTTCCGCTGCTCACGCCAACCTTCGAAGGCAGCGGATTCCTACCCGGCGACGCACGAGTCAACGATCCACCGCGCAGCTACGAGGAAATGATCCTCGCCAACGCCAACCTGCCCCTCTACGCCCACCCCGGCGACCGCTGGAACTACGGCTCCGACTTCGACGTCCTCTCACTCTTCCTCACCCGCCTGACCGGCAAGAACCTCGATGAACTCTTCCGCGAGCGCGTCTTCGACCCGCTGGGCATGAACGACTCGGGCTTCTACTGCGACGACGCCGATGAAAGACGTCTCGTCACGGACCACACCTGGGACGCCGAGGGCAACCTGGCGATTCGCGATCGCCCCGATACTGCCGAAAAAGTGCGTTCGCGTTCGAAGGACTTGCGCTCGGGCAATGGCCTGTTCGGAGGCATGCTCTGCACGCCATCCGACTACGCCCGTTTCGCGCAGATGCTGCTCAACGGAGGCGAGCTCGACGGCAACCGAATCCTCGGCCGCAAAACGGTCGAACTGATGACCTCGAACCACCTCGGCGATCGCGAAATCGACCTGTTGCCGATTCCCAACTACGGCTTCGGCCTCGGCTACGCAGTGCGCAAATCGGTGGAGCGCTCTTTCTATCCCGGCTCACCCGGAACCTTCGGCTGGGGCGGCGCAGCCGGAACCTGGTTCTTCGTCGACCCCGTCGAGGACCTCACCGGCCTCTTCTTCACCCACGTCTTCCTCTACGGAAACCGCCCCGGAGGCATGGCCGACCTAACTCGAGGCTTCATGAAAATGGCCTACCAGGCCCTCGTCTAGGCAGCCAAACATTTGGCAGTTAGTTCTCGGCCAGATACGGCAATCACGCCGCGCGAGCCGGCCATGTGCGTGCAGGCGATGGCGACGTTTGGGTCCGCAATGCCCAGGTTCGCCCGCGGACCGTTATGCGTCTCCCACAACGCGCACACTG
The DNA here is from genome assembly GCA_002239025.1 of Chloroflexi bacterium bin125. GTDB lineage: Bacteria > Chloroflexota > Dehalococcoidia > Bin125 > Bin125 > Bin125. Next base: position 50,007 of record MPNM01000012.1, read on the forward strand.
GGAAGGGCGTTCGAGCCAAGCCCCTCAGCTATGCGCGACAGATGGTTCAGGATCTCGTGCACTACGTAGAAGAATCCACCGCGATCCGGACATCGGAGGCGAATCAAACGCTCTCGCCCTCACCCCTTAGACCCACATTTCACGACCTTGAGGCAGGCCGCGCACTCACTACGTATACCAGCGAAACTCCGCGACCGGCGCCACAGGCGGCCTCACCGTGCTGGGACCGGCTTAGCCAGAGCCCAGCTTATGGCTGGCCCAGCGCGGCGCCAGACAGTTGAGCGTGCCGACTGCGGAAGCAGTCACCGCCAAGAGCCGGTTACACGGCATCTACAGCAGGGTGGGCAGCGAGATCTCGCTAGTGTGCTCCGCCGGGACGAGATCGATCGTCAAATCAAGGTTTCTTGTTTATGTCAAACTTGGTGGGCCTAACGAGACCGTACTGCGAACTTTTGAGTGGGAAGTGACGCTGTAGGCGCCGACCCAGAATCTCAGGTGCTCACCACACTCCATCGGGTTCGAGTCCCAAAGCGTGGGCCTTTCGAGACATTAGTGGGCCCGTGCTCCTGGCAGGTTGCGCTGAGGACGTTTTCTTAGAATCCACGGAGGTTACCAATTCTCCCACGGTTCGAGGCCCAGAGCGCGAGTACTCAGAGTCTGCGAATGGAAGCGCACATTTGAGTCGGCGTATGCCGCCGATTCGTGTATCTTCGCCGGTGCTCAACGTGACGAGACTTCCGAGATGGAGCGCGGCAAAGGGACGCAGGCTGTTGCAGAGGTCTCCTCCGGGAGAAGCTGTCCCCGGAGGGACAGCACTTGGCCCCGACGTGCGCTACATGGACATTTCACCGCCCGACATCATGTCTCTACCAAGCTGGCGCGCGCGATGCCTGCTGCTAGGGGCCACCCGTGATCGCAGCGAGCACCAAATCGGTATACATCGTGATCCCGCGGGCATTGAGATGCGTGCCGTCGAAGGTGAGTTCAGCTTGGCGACCGTCAACTGCTTCGCGCCAATCAAGCAGCGTGACCCAGTCAAACTTGGCAGCTTCCTGACGCAGCATCTGATTGATCCGTCGCTCAACATGGAGAATCTCAGGACGGAACCCTAGATTGCGGGTCAGCACTATCAGGTGTTTGGCATCTCCCGCAGCCCGCAAAAGCCGCTGGAACGCCTCTTCGTCGTCAAAGTTGTTGCCAACCGACTGAAAGATCACCACATCACGCTGACCATTGCGAGCGAGGTTTTGTTCCAACAGTCTGAGCGCCTGCGGGAACCCGATGCCGACGACGGCATCGACGTCAATCCCCGCTTCCTGAAGCGCGACTCGAGCGCCGACCATGACAGAGTCGCCGACGGCAAGCGGAGGCAGATTCGGTTCCATCTTCAGGAACCACTTGCCATCCGGGGCGTCGATCGACATCGACTGCGTGATGGTCAGTTGCGCTGACCGCTGCTCGCCACCGGACCAGCGCCACAGTGGAACATCAACCAGTGGACTGCGATCACGCTGGCCAAACTGGACTGGAAAATCCGCGAGGATCGCCGCCGGCGAGCAGACAACTCTGCTCGTTGATCGAGTTTGCCAATCGACACAAGAGCCTCCGGTCGGTTCCACTGTGATCACGCGACACGGCAAGGAACCGGGACAAGGCACTTTGATCCGATTGCCAACGAGCATCCAGTCGTAGTAGTCCTCTCCATTCAGGAGTCTGAGATCGGCCAACTCCGCGCCAAACGTCCGAGCAATGTTGTAAGGGACATCACCCTGCCGCACAACATACTCGAACCAGTAGTCAGGCACTTCTAGCTTGCTTTCTTCGTTCACGACCGCCTGAGCGGTCCCTTGTACATTCGGCTTGGAACGAGGCTCTCTGGAAGGCTCGGTCACTGGCTTGGCGGTCGCCTCAGAAGTTGCCGTGGTAGCTAGCTTTGCGGTCTCCTCCTCGGACTGCTTGGAAGCAGGCTCCGTGACCGGAGGCCGTGTGCCCTGAACTGCAGGTTGCCTTGTCGATACAACGGGCTCAGGCGTCGCTTGCCGGGTTGTTTCGCTTGACGGGGCAGCGTCGATTGCGGTTTCACTCGTGTCTACGGAGATCAGGGCTGACCCCTCACGATCCTGCCGGTCTTGAATCCTGTTGATCGCGTCTACAATTGCTCCCACGTAGATATCGATTCCGGCCGAGGTCAAATGCGCTCCGTCAAACGTCAGTTCATCCTGACGCCCTTCGCTGATCTCATGCCAGTCGACGAGCGTGACGTTTTCGTACTGGCCAATTCTCGTTCGCAGCGTTTCGTTGATCGTTGATTCCAGGTCGCGCCAGGGAGGCATCTGTGGAAACTGGTGGGTCAGTAATATTACGTGCGGGACATCCTTAAGCAGATGCATCAGATCATCTAAGTCATCATGTGTTTGAAAGTTGTAGCCAATGCCCTGGAAGACAATCGTGCGGTCGTGTCCCCTGGTTTCCAGATGCTTGGCGATTGCCGCCATACTCTGACGCGCAGATCTCGCCCCGACGGCGTCGACTTCCAAGCCAGCCTCCGCCAACGCGCTGACAGCACCTCGCATGACTGAGTCACCTACGGCCAGCGGGCCGATCCCGCTTACACCGCGCAGCGTCGGCTGCGCCGCCTCGGGTCCGATTCCGTCAAGCTCCTCGAGCATCTCGGTTGTCAGGTTGAACTCGTTGCCGCTCACGCGTTCACCTTGCCATGTCCACTCAGGCTCATTGCTGAACGCGCCGACAGGACCAATCGTGAATCGAGCGGGTGTATGAATCAGGACCATTGCTCGCTCGCAGGTTTCACCCTCATGACCCGCGCCTTGCCAGTCAATGCACGTGCCTCGTTCAGGTTCAATCTCGACCAATGCGCAAGCACGACCATCCGGGCAGGGAATTCGGACATGATCGCCTGGATGGATGACTCTCATCACCCGTTCGCCGTTGAACTCGATCAGAGTCTCGGCACTGACCCCAAACAGATTGACAAGTCTGTTTGGCGAGTCGCCCGCCTGGACGACGTAGACCATCGTCCAGTCACCATCCGCTGCAGACTCAACGTTGCCGCTTGGCGGGCGTGCAACTTCTTCCGTTTGTGAGTCGCCGGTTGTCGACGATGAACCAGGATCAGGTATCGAAGCTCCATCAGTTGAATCCTCTTGTGTTGACTCTGGCTGAGGGCTCGCAACTGCGGATGTAGTCTCGGTCGCGCGATACTGGCGGTCGGCAGTAGACCGCGACTGCTGTCCAGACCGTGTTGCCACGATCAAGGGAACAGGAGTCTCGGAATCGGATTCAGCAGTGTCAACGCCTGCAGCACGATCGAGGTCGGTTGTGTCGTTGTCCCGCGACGAGGCTTCTTCGTCTTCGGACTGGGCTGCAATGGCGCTTTCGAACGCAGAGGTCGTGTCGCCGTCGGTGCGAGATGAAGGCAGGAGTAGGACCGCGCACAAGACTGCGGCAAACAACGAACCGACCGCCACCCAATATGTAGATCGACGAACCCTGGGGGTCAAGATTGCCGGATGGCGAACGCGTGTCCAGAACTCCGGACGGCGCATCGGAGATTCCACGATGCGAAAGCTCGCCTCGGCCAGGACAAACGTGATCGCGGCGCCGAGCAGAATGAGATCGAGCGAACCATAGGAAAAGTCGAAATCCCAGGTCAACGCCAGTAGCACCGGCCAATGCCAGAGATAAATGCTGTACGAGCGTTCGCCGAGCCAACGCAAGGCGCCCATTCCAAGGAGTCTGTCTGCGATTGACCCCTGGTTGGCCACGGCTGCAACCAGGGCGGCAGCGCAGACAGACATCGCGATCAGTCCGTATGGATACAGCCAGTCATCAGCTGGGTTGGCGCTCAGCATCAGCAAAACCAAGCCGCCTGCCCCAACGAAGCCGAGTAGGGCAGTGCCATACCCGACCGAGCGACGCTCTAACAACCTGGTGTTCCAGCGCCAGGGTTGCCAGACGCATGCGAGTGCGACTCCGATCAAGATCGTGAACGCTCGCGCATCCGTACCGAAGTAGACGCGCGAGGCGTCCTGATCCGGCTGGTGGAGCACTGCCATCAGGTATGCGGAACCGATTGCAATCGACAGGACGACAGCGCATATGACAACACGCAAGCTGCCGCGCGGCGCCAACGCAGCCAGCCCGGCGAACACGATTGGCCAGACGATGTAGAACTGCTCCTCTACCGCCAGCGACCACAGATGGCGCAACTGTGAGGGACGGGCGAACGAATCCCAATACGACACATCGCGCAGTACAAGATCCCAATTGGTGATGTATGCGGCTGCGGCAGCGGCTTCACGCAAGTGCGGGATCAACTCCGAATGAAGCGCGATCGCCGCATACGTCGTCGTTGCGATCAGAACCAGCGCGAGCACCGGCAGGAGCCGGCGCGCACGTCGCAGCCAGAACTGTGTGAGGTCGACGCGGCCGTCTCGTTCTCGCTCCGACAACAACAGAGACGTGATCAGGAATCCGCTGACGATGAAGAATACGTCGACACCGAGGAATCCGGCCGGCAGCCACTCGACTCCGGCGTGAAACAACAGCACGGCAAGCGCAGACAATCCGCGAATCCCGTCCAGTCCAGCCAAGTGAGGAATTCGAGGAGTTGTCGTGCCGTGCTTACTCATGTCGCTTCACTCGGGAAGTCTCACCGAGTCCGAAGATATGGCGAATGCCGATGATGAGAACACGTCCAAGCCTGGAACACTGTGAAGTCGACTCAGGTGATTGTCGCATGGCGAGCTACACCGAGTCCCAGTGGACATGACTGTCTGGGCTCGGCCTGATCTCCAATCTTGAGCCGGGAGCACGATTGGGAGATCCGGCGAGGTTGTCGACTCTCTGTTCGGCAGTCGGAGCCAGACGAATGGGCGCGAACCGGGGTTTCAGTCGGCGATCCGCCGTTCGACGGCGCAGGTCTGGGTGGCCTAGTTGCGGTGTGAGACTCGGCACAGCAATCTGATGGTCCGGTTTTCAAGAGAGTTCGTGCAACTACAAACAAGAGAAATGGAGCGGCGCGAGGCGATCAATGGCGGTCGTAACACGTTGCACACCATGGGCGCTAGTTGGTCTACGACCCCTATGCCTGCTCCGAAACAGCAGGCCGCTCAACGCTCCAGGGCAAGACTAAGTTGAACGTTTCTCGATCTTGCCCCGTTTGGTCTGCGTCGTTAGCGGCTGGCCATTGCGCGTAGCGCGACAAGCGCGTTTGACGGTCGCTCGGCGATGCGCCGCATGAGATATGGGTACCAACGCTCGCCGTAGGGAATGCTCATTCGCAGCCGCTCCCCGCGTTCCCGCATCGCCTGTGCCAACTCGGGCCGCACCCCGAAGAGCATTTGGAACTCCCAGTAGCCGATGGTGGACGGCTCAGTGGCCAGGCGCCGCGCAGCGCGGTGCAGAATCGGATCGTGCGTGGCCACGCCGACATCCGCTCCTGACTGCCAGAGCTGCTCCAAGATCTCCGTGTAGGCCCGTCGGATCGGTCCGGCGCCAATATGCGCGACCCGGCTCGGCTCGTTGTAAGCGCCCTTGACGAGCCGCACCCGCGCAATGCCCTCGTCAATCAGCGACTGGGCGTCTTCGGGTGTTCGCCGCAGGTAGGTTTGCAGGGCCACGCCGGTTCGATCTGAGATTGCCGACGCGGCGCGATAGAGATTCAGGGTCGCATCGACAGTGTCGGACGTTTCCATGTCCAGTTCGACGCGCACCCCGTGTTGCGACGCCGTCTCGACTATGGTCAGCAGTCCCCGCTCGGCTGTGGGGTACGAGATGCCCAAGCCCAACAGCGTCGGCTTGACACCCATCCGTGCGTCGAGTGGGGACGCTGCGCCGATCGCGGCCGCCAGCGCGCAATACTCTACAACCGCCTGCTCGGCCTCGACCGGATCGGTGACGGCCTCGCCAAGGAACGAGAACTTCGCATTGGCGCCGAGTACGCCGTCTTTGGACTGCGACAGTCCCAGAGCCAGGTCGACTGCGTCGGCCCTCTCGTCTCCGGCCACGAAGCGGCGGACCAGCAAGCGTTCAATCCCGCATGCCCGTACACCGCGTTCGGCCCAGTCCTGTTTTGAGAGCCAGATCAAGGTGGGCCGCAGCATGGTGATTTCAGGTCTCGCCTTCGATCGCGGATTCGCAGGCTAGCACCGGTCTGTATGTCGCAGCGAAGGGAGTGTTGCGCGCGCACGTCCGATGGATTGCGAGCACGGCCTCAACTACATTGCCGAAGAGCCTGACGACGTCAACGTTGTATTGGAGTCACCCATGAAGACTGAGGTCCACCCGCTCAGCGGCGCCGTCTATACCGAGCTCGGCGAGGGCAAGGTCCGGGTCGACAAGGCAGCCAGGTACGGCATTTTCGACTGGGAAGGTCACCACATCGAGGGTGACTTGATGCACGCCGACCCGCACCTGTTGCAATGGGTCGGCGGCCCCGAGCTACCGGCACGGGCGAGCAAGCACGACCCTCGGCGCGACAACTCCGCCTCGCAGATGCAGCGCAACGCTCAGGCGGCCGAGGCGCAGTACACGGGCGGGACGGCGCTGCTGGGCGAAGTCGATGAGAGTTTCACTCGGTACACGGGGGATCCGGGCCGCGAGACAGCGGCGGGCACTCGATCGAGCGGCATTTCGTTCATCGAGCTGCTGGAGATGGACCAGCATCCAGAGCGGATTCCAGACACGTTGAAGATGGAGCGATCGTTGCCGGGCGGTGTGCGTAAGGTCCCGACCGAGCGCTACACCAAACAGAAGTGGCACGACCTCGAAGTCGAGCGGTTGTGGAAGCGGGTCTGGCAGATGGCCTGCCACGTCGACGACATCCCGGATATCGGCGATTACATCGTCTACGACGTGGCTCATCTTTCCTGGATCGTGGTTCGCACCGGGGCGCATGAGTTCAAGGCATACAACAATGCCTGTCTGCACCGAGGCCGGCAGCTTCGCGAGTTTGACGGGAAGCAGGCGACTGAGTTTCGCTGTCCGTTCCACGGCTGGTGCTGGGAGTTGGACGGATCGCTGCGCGAGATTCCCTCGGAGTGGGACTTTCCCGAAGTGCGCGAAGATGTCGGCCAACTACGGGAAGCAAAGGTCGGCACCTGGGGCGGCTTTGTCTTCATCAACCCAGACCCGAACTGCGAGCCGTTCGAGGAGTTCCTCGGATCGCTCCCGGCGCACTTTGAGAAGTACGACTACGAGACCAAGTACAAGCAGCTGCACGTAGCAAAGGTCGTACGGGCCAACTGGAAGACCAACCAGGAAGCCTTCATGGAGGGTTACCACATCATCGCCACGCACCCGCAACTGATGATCTATGGCGGCGACGGCGCCAACCACCAATATGACTCGTTCGACAACTGGTCGCGGGCCGTGACCCTGGCCGTGAGGACGAGCGCCCATCTCAACATTCATCCGCCGCGCGAAGAGCTGATCGAGTCGCGCAACAAAATGGCCAACATGATGCGCGAAAGTCTGCGTGAAACCATTGGCGATCGGGTCGACATCTACTGTGACGCGGAGCTGATCGACGGCCAGTACAACAACCTGTTCCCCAACTTCCATCCCTGGGGATCGTTCAGCCGGATCGTCTACCGCTTCCGGCCGTACGGGGACGACCCGGAGATGTCGATCATGGAGGTGATCTACCTGGCGCCGTGGCCGACCGACCAGCCTAAGCCTCCGGCGGCGGCGATTCGTTGGCTTGGCCCTGACGATCACTGGACGGACGCGCCTGAGATGGGTGGTCTGGCCCGAGTGCTCAACCAGGACAGTTACAACCTGCCCAAGATTCAGAAGGGTCTCAAGGCCAAGGTTGACCCGTACATCTATCTCGCCGCATACGAAGAAGGCAAGATCCGCCATTTCCACCATCTTTATGACAAATGGGTGGCGTACGACGATGGTTAGGTGCTACTCGGATTCATAGATCGGAGCGCTCGGCGCACTGGCCGCAGCCTCCTCGGTCGCCAGGAGCATCTCGCGGATTCGTAGGGCCTCCCGCTCACGCTCCTCTGCGCCGAGCGCATAAGCGTGGGCTGCGATTCCTCCCATCCCGTGCGATCCCCAGGCGACTACCAGCTCTTCGATCTCACCGAGAACAGGAGCAGGCACCGCTTTGCGAGGCAATCGCAGCTCTGCAATCCGAGTCCACGCCGCTGCCAGCATCTGCGGCGTCACCGGCGACTCGCTGACATCATCGACGGCCAACCGTAGTCGCCGGAGCGTCGGCTGCAGCTGATGCAATGTGTACGACGCGTCGCCATGCTCGCGAAACATTTCCGGCAAGCCGAAGTCCTCAGGCATGTCGGCGCTAGACACGGTCGAAGCGGATGTGTAGATCGTCGAGGCCGCGCAGGATGAAGCTGGGCACGTGCCGGGGCGGTGGATAGTCGGGATCGAGGCGGAAACTCGTCATACGACGGAGCACTTCCTCATATGCGACTCGAATCTCCAGTCTGGCCAGGGCTGCTCCGATGCAATAGTGCGGACCGGCGCTGAACGCCACGTGGCGAGGGGCGTTCTCGCGCTGCACGTCGAACTGAGCCGGGTTCGCAAACGCACACTCGTCGCGGTTGGCTGCCGCATAGAGCAGCATGATCTTGGCGCCCTCGGCGACGTCGACTCCACCAAGTGTGACTGGTCTGGTCGTGGTGCGGAACAGAGCTCGGACCGGGGACTCCGCCCGCAAAGCCTCTTCCGCCATGTTGGTGATCAACGAGGGGTCTCGTTGTACGGCGTCGAGTTGGTCCGAATTCTCGATGAAGAGCAACATTGTGCTGCCGATCAGGTGCGCGGTCGTTTCCTTGCCGGCCACCTGCAGTTGCTGAAGGATGCTCAAGATCTCGTCGTCGTTGAGCGGGCGTGAACCGTCGTCGGTCTCCAACTCTGCCGTGACCAGGGTGGTCAGCATGTCGTCCTTCGGATGTTGCCGGCGCTCTTCAGCACGCTCGAGGAAGTACTCCTGCAGTTCCACTCCGGCGAGCAGTACCTTTCGTTCTTCGTCGGGTGGGATTGCGCGTTCAATCCCGCCGATCGCGTAGTCCGCCCGCTTCTTGAATTCTCGTAGCTCTGAGCGCGGGACACCGATCTGGTCGGCGATCACCGACATCGGTAGCTCGTCGGCGAATTGTTTGGTGAAGTTGACCTTGCCGTCGTCGATGAAGCCATCGATCAACTCGGTCACGAGCTCGCGGACGTAGCGCTCCATGCCCATGATTCGACGCGGCGCCAGCGCCTTGTTCACCAGCGAGCGATAGCGAGCGTGATAGGGCGGATCGGCGGCGAGCAGCGTTGGAACGTTGGCTCGGCGAAACGTCTTTCGCAGTTGGATAATCCCTTCGTCTTCGGTCTCGCCCTTGCCACGGGGAAGGTTACCTGCCTCTGTTGGCATGGACGAGGAATACGTCTCCGGATCGTGAACCACTTCCTGCAGGAGGTCGTAGCTGCTGACGATGGTTAGGCCAAGCTCGGGCACATGGTGGACTGGCGCCTCGCCATGGAGCGCCTCGTAGAAGGGATATGGACACTCGAGCACCTCAGGGTCGAGGAGGTTGAAATCATGAACGTTCACGTGCGCCCTCCTGACGTACAGCCGCTGGTGTTGCCGAGTCTAGGTCCTGTTCAAACGGTTTCGTCATGAAGTGAGTTCAGGCGCGGAGGACTTGGTTGAGGTAGGCGTAGGCGAGATTGTGGTAGCAATTGGCGATGCCGCTCAGTCGTCTGATGCGACCTAAGTAGTGTTCGATCGTGTTGCTAGCTCGGTAGGCGACGCGGTTCAGCGCTCAGAGTTTGCGGCGCTTCGCCTTCGGCGGAGTGATCAACTCCCAGCCGAGTTGGACGGCCAACACGCGCATCTCATACGCCTCGTAGGCGCGGTCGATGATCAGCTGCGGCCGTCCAAAGATCGAGCCGAGCTGGTCCAGCAACTAGTGTCCCCAGGGCGCATCGCCTCAGCGGCCCGGCGTCAAGGTCAGGATCAGCGGCAGGCGGTCTCCCCGCACGACGGCGTGCAGCTTGCTTGTCAAGCCTCTCCCCGGTCAAGCCGGGGACCGGCAGCCCAAGCGACCGATCGCCTGGCGTCCCTGTTGGTGGGGGCTCCCGTCTCGACCCCATGGACATTCAAGATCGTGCTGTCGAGCGAGACAGGCAGCGGTCGGCCCGGCTCACGTTGCTCGAGCTGCGCCTCCGGTTTGGAACGCTGCAACTCGGCGAAGACCCTCTCCAGCTCGCCTTTGTCGATCCAGCGCCGCCCACGCATGTAGGCAGTGTGGCCCGGGACCTAAGCGGGCGGGCAAGGCCCGCCAGCAACAGCCCTCCTTGGTCACGAACAAGCAGCCGTCCAGCATTTGTCGCGAGGGCAGCTTGCAGTTCCCGCGCGGAGTCGGCATGAGTGGCGCGATCCGCGCCCACTGTGGGTCAGTCAGGTGCAGATTCCCATTTGCCCAGCCGCCAGACCGTCCTCGACTATGACACAAGCCCCGATTGGAGTGAACAGGCCCTAGCCGAGATGCATGCTTGACGCGAACTGAGTCACGTCCCCATCGCCCTGAGGAAGAGCGGTCACCGCCATTCCCCACATGCGACATGAGCACTTCCGCGGTCCCAATTGACCACCAGTGGGCCAGATGGGGCCTTTAGGGCTGCAGCAACAGCAAACTCCACTATTTCCTTGCAACCTCTTCGCGGAAGGAAGCGTAGAAGGCAGCTCAAACGCACAACAAGAATGTCAACTCGAAGGTTCTTGACTTCAGGGAGTTTGGTGGAGGGATGTCCCGAAGCATGCGTTCGCCGGCCCGAGACTTTGCAGACTGCACCACGTGAGATCCAGTCGGTGGACACAACTCGTCGAGACCGAGAACGCCGCGCCATGGCCGCGGATGGGTCTCTGTGCCGCGCCAGCAGGCTGTACAAGACGCTGTGCAGAGTCATCGCGGCCGGGATCCGCACGTACTGCCGGCCCGTTCATCAGCGCGTTCCGCGACGGCTAGCCTTGGTCCCGGCAAGCTGATGCACTTGTCTCGCTAGAGGAAATGAGGTGGATCGATGACTGAACACCGTTCTCAATTGAGGTGGTTGGGGAGGCACATGTGGGGTTCGTGGGATCGAGATAGAGAACGGTGGACTGTCAATGACTTTGGTGGCAAAGACTCGCCGGTTAGTCGGGCCTAGGTGAATCAACTGATCCGAGAGCATGACGTCGACTATTCGATCTGGCGTCGACGACAGGAGCTAGCAAGGCTGCGCCTACACCATTGGGGCACGGTCTTGGAGGGATTTCTGGTGTCCGCCGCAATCGGCCTTGGCATCGGAGCCGGGGCAACAGGGGAGTTCTGGCTATTGGTCGTCGGATCGGCACTCCAGGGGGTAGCGCTCGTTGTCGATGCCATCCGCACGAAGAATCGGCGTTGGACTCCTCGATGGCCAGACAGCAGTTACGTTTCGCGAACCATCGTCGGCACTTCGATGGAGAACCTGTCAGACCATCGGGTGACCAACCGCTGACAAGGCCCGCGCGAGTTGCTGGTCATGTTCCACCTCCGCCTGCTGGGTCTTTGTCCGGTTCACCAGCCCATCATTCAATTCGTGCTTCAGAAAGGAACTCGAAAGCCGATGGCCTGCTGATGGACCGAATGGAAACGCAGATGTGACGAAGACCCTCGACCTCACCGGAGGCAGGTTGGTCTTTGAAGGGTTCGGAGATGGACCGGAAACGATCGTCTTCGTCCACGACGCCGGCAGGAACCACCTGAGTTGGTGGAACCAGACTCCCCGGTTTCAGGACGACTTCCGCTGCGCCACCTACGAAGTGCGCGACTGGCAACAGAGTCAGGACCTGTCCGGCGAAAGGCTGACCGTGTTCTCGCGCGACCTAGGCAATTTGATGGACCAACTCGAGATCTCCCAGACCGTGCTGGTCGGATGGTCCATGGGCGGATTCTCGGTTCAGGCGCTCGCGGCCCGCAACTACGAACACGTGCCCAGGCTCATGATTGCCGACACGATGGTCGGGATTTGCGATGACGCCATGCTTGGAGCGCTCCAGGATTCGCTGGCGGCGGCTGATTCCACGACGCCGGAGACCTGGATGACCCAGATGTTTGGGCTTGCGTACGTCCAACGCTCGCCAGGGGGCGTGTTTCTCTACAACCAGTTCCGCACACTCAACACCTCACCGACCAACGTCGGCGGCTACAGCGTCGAGGACGGCGCCTTCACCATCGATGAGCTCAAGAACCTCACGATGTCCGTCGTGCTCCTGGTTGGAATCGTAGACATGCTCATCCCACTGCCTCTGTTCAAACGGGCCGCCGACCTCATCCCGCATGCGAAACATGTGGAAGTACAGACAGGCAGCCACTCGGCTTATGGGGAGCTGCCTGACGAGTTCAACCGCGTGCTGGAAGAGTTGCTGGCAGAGGTCTACGACTAGACGTGACGCATTGGCCTGGGCCACATCCTCGCTCATCCAGACCGATTGAGATTCCTACCCCGTCCAGTGGGTCGATGCTGTATCGGGCCGATGTGTAGGACGATCTAGTCATTCGAGCGTCACGAGCAGCCAGGTCCACCCCCAGCCAAAAGGTTGAAAAGCATCTACTCCAAAGTAGTGTGGCGTATCGCAGATCCTGACGGCCCGCTGTCGGCATCCGTTTGCATCGTCTCGGCTTCAGAAGAGCCCCAACGGAAACGTCAACTTGAGGGCTAATGCTTATGTCAAGCTTGGTGGGCCGTCGAGTACCGAAGTGCGAACTTTTGCGTGGGAAATGGTGCTCCAGCACCCTAGGTGGATTCACCGAATCCGATGAGTACAGAGAATTGTTCAATCTGATCACTCAAGGAAGTGTCATATCTGATCGCGTACACTCGCCAGCCGCGATCCTCAAGCTCCTCTCGGGCTGCCGCATCTCTCGCAGAGACGCCGGCATCATCGTGCTCGGGTCCGTCTACATAGACCGCAACTTTCCCGCGGTAGACAAAGTCGGGCTGCGAGTAGATTTCAGGCTCTGGTCTTGACTGTGCCTGTTCGGGCAAGGGCCATCCGGCAGCCTGGGTCGCTCGGAGGAAGTCCCGTTCGAGGTCTGAATCGCAGATCGACAGGAGGTGCTCGTACCAATCTGTGCGGTTCTCGGCAACCTGCTGAGTCGGAGGCTGAGCCAATCCATACTGCAAGTCAACCTGTCCTCCACCACTCCGTTGGGTCGGAAACGTAGCGCTGTACGCAGCAAGCAGCAGGTCGCGTACCAGTTTGCGGTCGAGTTTCTCGTGATCGAGCTGGTTGCCATAGCTCATCAAACAGCGATAGCACGCCGCAGGGCATGCATCTTTCGCGTCAGATCCGGTCTCAGGATCCATGTGACAAACCTCGAGCGCAGCGCGAATCGCCTGGCGGAAGAAGTGAGTCTCTTGCATCCGCTCCCAGACCCCCGCACCACCCTCCGCCGATTCGATCATCAGGATTCGTCGGTCGTCTCCCTCCCCAACCAAGTGCGTTGTCAATTCCCGTTCCTCGACTCGAAACGCGGTCTCCACTCCTCGACGCAGTGCTTCTCTTAACGTGATCCAGATGTTTTCCGAATCGTCATCCTCCTCGGACATTTCAATCAGTGGTCGAATGACGATGATGTTGTGGTCCCCGAAGACGAAGGGGCGGATCTGGTGAACTAGCGGGCCATCCTCATCGGTGTCACCAGCGCCGCTGTTGGTGTGCCATCTTCCATTTGAGCTGTCCAAAACGAATCCGGTTGGTTCCGTGCGATAGCCATGATTGATTTGCCAAACGGAAGCCTGTTGACCGAAGTTCAGTTCCAATATCGGCTGATCGCCTTGACTGGTCGCCTGCACCCTGGTGGGCTCAGAATCGCCGAAACGATAGTGCACGCCGATCTCGTAACCGCTGCGGGCGCGCTGCTCTTCTTCCGATGTGATTCCGTCGCGCGCATTGGTTCGGACCGTGGTGAGCTGCAGCAAACGCTGATGGAGCTTCGACGACTCCTGATCAAGGCGAGAACCGCATTCCTCGCAAATCTCAGTGTCGCTATTGGCATCTGGAAACAAGTAGCCGCAGCGTTGGCAACACCGTACTTTGCGAAGTGCCTGCTCGATACCCTCGATTGGTAATGTGACTCCGCTGATCCTGTGTTTGCGGCCTTCGTAGTAGATCGTGTTTCCCGGTCCGAACTCTGACAGTCCGATCGATCGCTCTCGCGAGATTGAGTACAGGTCGCTTTCGTGCGATACGAATGCCCGCACCGGGAGCTGCGGAAAGTTGTATCCGGGTAGGAAGCCTTCTCCGGCGAGATAGCGATAGGAATAGAAGTCCGATTCATCGCTCGTTCGTTCATTGCGCAGCAGAGCCATCTCGCGCTGCGCGTCAAACAGTCTTCGCTCCGCATTGCGCCGCTCATCCGCCGAGACATACGGCCTCTTCGCCTCCCTCGCGGCCCTGTCATATGCGCGATCCGCTTGCCGATACAGCTCACGCCAACGATCGAAGGCCCGATCGAACTCCCCGGGTGCGTCCTCGACAACCTGCTCGATCCACTCGTTGGTCAACCACGAAGACTCCTTGAGTCGTGTTTCCCGATCAATCAGTTGGCGGGCATCTGATAGGGCGTCCGGCTGAGGTTTCTCAATCTCTTGCCTGATGCCAGGTTGCACAGGGTAGCCTTCCACTTCAAGATCCAGCACTTGACCAATCGAGGACTCGAGTTTGACTCCTGTCCGACTCAGCCAGTTTGAATGGATATGAGCGCGCAGTAACTCCTCACTTGTAAGGTCGATGCGAGCAGGTTGCACGGCGCCCGCGATCATTTCGGTTCGCTTGCCGTCGAAGAAGTACTGATCGTGGGCGTTGCCGTGTTGTGCGAACGCCATCACTAGCGCGGCTCGACCATTTCGGCCTGCTCGACCTGCGCGCTGGGCATAGTTTGCAGGATTGGGAGGAACGTTGCGCAGATGCACCGCGTGGAGGTCGCGAATGTCGACCCCGAGTTCCATTGTCGGCGAGCAGAACATGGCTGGCAGACTGCCCTTACGGAAGTCCTCTTCGCGTTGATTGCGAAGATCGGGATTGACCTGTCCAGTGTGCTCGCCGCCGACAAGACCACGCAGCCCGGCTCCGCCGGAGCGATAGAGATCAACGAAGAACTGATTGGGGCGCTCCTCGACATCGCGCCAGAGATACTGGGTGCGTGAACGGATTGGGTCCGGCCGGGCGGGATGACCGTCCCCTGGTCGCCAACGTAAGACGCTGCCGACGACACGCACGCCCTTGGCCCCTCGATTTTCTTCTGAACGCAGCACGTGTCCGCGCAGCGCCTTGATCAACCCCTCAATCATCAGCGCCGATTCGTCTGGATTGAGGTTTGCCTCCATCAGATCAGTGTCCGACTCGCTCCAGGTCCGGCGATCTCGCAGGTACAGACCAATTCGTGAACGCGCGTTCAGACGCAACCAGCGTCGCAAAGGTTCCTGGCTCGGCGATTCACCATCCGGCAGAAGGGCCAGGTTGGCTTGCTCGGAGAACAAGCTGTTCTCGATTGGCCTCCATTGCCGATTAAGCGCCGAGGCCTCACGCTCCAGCCGTTCAATTCCGGGGCGGGTCAGCGCCGGATCGTCAATCACCAGTTCCATCCGAAGCCGGTCGAGCACAGCCCCAATCACCTGCGACCGCTTCGCAGGAGACGAGGACTCAAACATCGGCACACCGCTCCACAGCGTTTCGTTACCCACTAGCTGGTCCAAGCCTTCGTAATCGATTCGCAGTTGACCGGACTGCTCCAGGTTGGGTTGATTGACCCGCCAGCCGCGAGTCAGGTCAACCAGGGCGCGATGCGTGAGCAACGCCTCCATCGTCTGCCGAGCGCGTTCATAGCCCGGCCCGCTCTCAACTGGATCGTGCATGAAGTCGGCGGGACGCAGCTCAAGTGCATCAAACAGGCGGCGCCCAATGTCAGCGGTGGTCAGCTCTCCGTGCTCCTCGAGCGTTGACACGAGAGCTGCGCGTAGCTGAGCGACTTTGACGAAATCGTTCAGATGTCCGGACTGCAGAGACGCGTCCTGGCGATTGTCGGTGAAGCTGAGCAGCTTCGCTTCCGACGAATCCTCAACCTGATCCCTCAGTCCCTGCACGGTCGCCGAGGCAAGCAGGGTGGTCGCCGTCGAGCGGCCTGTCTGTGAGAGGGAAGCAAGCTTGTTGAAGTCGGAGGTCCGCAACTCGTGCGCCCAGCGGCAGCGCAAACAGATTGCCAACGGCGCCGGCTGATACCAGCCCAACACGCCGCCTCCCTCGGCTTCCGAATCGTATATCTCCCCTTCTGGACCCACGCGCATCTCGGTCGGTACATGCGGCTCGTAGTTGTCTTTCAGGCGAGGACCGGACTTGCGTTGCACAGACCAGTGGTCCGGCAGCTCTTCGAACGCCCCCGTCCAGATCGGTTCGTCATCCTCGGACGAACGATTGAGTACGAAAAAGCCGATCCGGTCGTCGGGGTTATCTCGATCTGGCCGTCGGAAGTGTTCAACGGGCGAGCGAGGACTAAGCCCTCTTTCGGTGCGATTGACGAGGTAGTAGTCCTGGCCGCAACGACGACAGACGGCCAGAGGGAACAGCACCCGAAGTGCATCAAGCCGATATCCGGCCTCCATGGTGAACGCGCGGTCTTCGCTGGACTCCAGCGTCGAATACACCGCAGCTCCCGATGAGAACCACTGATGTAGACGGAAGGCGAATGGGTTGTCTGCGTCGCTCAACTCCGCGGTGATGACACTGAGCAATGCGGACTCAATGTCAGATTGGCCAAGGCCAGTCGCGTCTGCAAGTTCCCGCGCGCCCTCTGCGAGTTCGAGCGGCTGGCTTCTCACCAGGATGTCCTCGTCGAAGTCGAGGCCAAACTTCTGCTCAATCCAGGCTGCCAGGTGGTGGTGCTGGAACTCGTCGAGGGTCGCCGGCGGCTCCTTCAGCACAGCGGCGCGCAAGTCGGCGGCGCTTGTCGGCGGCTGGACCACGCACTCGCGTTCCAGGGTCTCGTCTACGACTCGGTCGCCGGTGATCTCCGAGCCGAGCAGCAGACTGGCGCTCTTGGCGATGGTGTCGCGTCGTTCTGCGCGGCCGCCTTCGCTGGCGATTGTGGCCGAAGTGCCAATCATTTGCACCTCGCGGCCGGAGGCCGCCGTTGCGCGCTGACGCAAGCGACGCAGCAGCATCGCCACGTCGGCGCCCTGACGTCCGCGATAGAAGTGCAGCTCGTCCACGACCATCGTGCGCAGGTTCTGCGTCATCACTTTGACTAGAGGGCGCTCGGTAGGGCGTAGCAGAATCAGGTCGAACATCATGTAGTTGGTCAACAGGATGTGCGGCGGGTCGTTGATCACCTGGTCGCGCACGTCGCGGCGAGTTTGGCCGGTGTAGCGCTCGAAGCGGACCGGGCACTCGCCGTATTGCGCTTCGTAGCGCTTCCTCGACTCCACCAGCGAGTCGTACTGGCTGTTGATGAGCGCGTTCATTGGATAGATCAGCAGCGTCGAGAGTTTGTACTTAAGTCCGCTGGGGTCGATCTCCTGTTGCCGGAAGATGTAATCAACGATCGGCAGCAGATAGGTCAGCGACTTGCCCGAGCCGGTGCCGGTCGCGACGGTGAAGCTGCGTCCGGCGAGCCCGTGCTCCAGTGCTTCCATCTGGTGTTGGTGGAGGACCATGTCCTCTCCGAAGAATCGCGCCGTTCCGATATGGATCCTGCCCTGAGCGGCCAACTCTCCGAGGCTGAGTCCGGGCTTGAACTTTGGAGAAATCTGCAGGTAGGGGTCGGGCCAGAGCAATCCGCGGCTGAGCTCGGCGTCGACAAAGTCCCGAAGCCGAGGCTCGGCCATGTTGACGGTCGCGCGCAGGTAATCCTCAAACGTGTTCCGTGCGCGCTCGTTGAGGGCGAACGGGTCGATGGGCATCAGTCAACCTCCACGTCTTCTTCGGCAGGATGCGCCGCGCGCTGGTCGGCGACGGGTGGGTCTAGCGACGACTGCCATTCGCCCGAGGCCATGGCGTCGTAGATTTCGAGGATTCGGTCACGGGTTCGGTAGGTTCCGTGGGCGGCCTCGTCCTTGCGCTGGACGATGGGGAAGGTCGACATGATGTAGTCGACATCGTCGCGCTCAATCTCATAGAGGTGGAAGTAGGCCGCATCCAACTCGCCGCGAATCTCAAACCGCCGCTCCGGGTCCCACTTGAACGGAGGCCCGTCGTAGCCAAGGTCCTGGGCAAACGGCTGGAGGTTCCAGGCGGTGTAGGAGAGTTCGAGGACGCGGTCGGCGATCCAGTCGCGGAGGATGGTGGCGGGCCTCCAGGGTGAAGGAATCGCAAACCGCTCAGGTTGGGGCAGCGGAAGCTGTTTCATGATGTAGCCCTCGACATTCGGCCCTCCTGACTTCTGGCGCGCGAGAAAATCGAAAGCGAATGCGTTCATGTTCGCCAACACACAGCTCGCATCGGCTGCTGAGAGGAGGCCTGTCACTACTGTTGAGGAACCTTCGATTCCTGAAATGGGCAAGATCGAGGCGATGACAGTGCGGGAATCAGTGCTTCTCGCGACGTGGCGCCAGACGAGAAACCACTCGCCGGGCGACAGTTCACTAATCGACTTCGTCAGGCGTGATCGCGAAGCCCCTTTTGGCTTGCGAACCAGATTTGTCGGAACTTCCTTCCATGAGTCGACAGTTGGAACCGGCTTGGGATCATTCCCAACAGGCATCGCAAAACGGTGATCGTATTGGTGGAACATCCCGCCTGAATAGCGTGGTATCCAGTCTTCGGAATCCACTGGATCTACGAACGGAGACCTCGAGCCAGATTGAGGCATCTTCCTTACGCTGGAGTGCCGAGATAGCGCTCCTCGATCAGATTCCGATTCCAAAACAGGAACACGTTCGTATGCCGCTCGCAAGAGATTCAGGTCTCGAACGTTGCGAGGCAGCGGCGCGTTTCCTGTGTTCGGGTTGACAAGCAATACGTCATGCTTCGTCAGTCGGACCATCGATTCCTCAGAATCCATTTGTCGGGTCTCGGATAACCAAAACTGGCCATAGAAACTGGATGATCTGCGATCGCTGCCCAACGAGATTAGGCAGAACTTGTACGATCGGTGAACTGAGGGAAAAATTGCTTCAGAGTTCTCGTAGTCAATGAGCCTGGAGATCGAGCCATTGGAAACGAAGTTCGCAAACAGCTTGCGCGTGGAAAAGTCGGTGGCTATTCCCGTGGGAACGATAAGCCCTGCTCTCCCTGAACTTGTTCCAAGGTCCTTGGCGAGCTCAGAGAACAGCTGATAAAAGTTCACCTGGCCTATTCCCGAGAGTGGGTACCTCTCGCTGCCGTGGGCGAAACTGCTTTCCGCCTGGGCATGCTGTTTTGCGCGTTCGAATTCCTCTGCCAGAACCGGATTTTCAGTCTTGAGCAGCCGAATCAGTCGTTTCCTTGCTTCATCTGAGGCTTCCGCAATTGCAGCATCTCGTCCCGCAAAGAACTCCTTCTCCTCTAGCCTTGCACGCTCCCAGGGCGGATTGCCCAACACGACGTCAAACCCGCCCTCGTCGAGCACGTCGGGGAACTCCAGCGGCCAGTGGAAGTAGGGATGCTCTTCGCTAGCGGCGATGGCGTCGCCTTCGAGCTTGGGGTTGGCGCCCGACTTCTGTGCGGACTGGCGCACGTCGTAACTGGTGGGAATCCAGGACTCCTGGGTCAGCGGGACGAAGAAGGCATAGGTCCAGAGATCGCAGGCTACCTTGAGGTCCCACCACTTGGTGTCCTGCGAGCGCAAGCTCTCGTAGATCTGCGCCTTCTCCTCAACATCCTCGGTCGTCGAGTCCGGCAGGCTGCGCAGGTCGGAGAATTCAGCCGCGAGCCCGCCCGTGTTCTGCTCCCAGAGCATCTTCTGTTTGCGCACATCCCGATTGCGTTTGCGTGCGGCCGTGGCCACGGCTTTGTCGTCGCCCGTGAGCGCCTTGTAGGCGCCGTCGGGGATGCCGTCTTGCAGCACCTGCAAGTCGTAGACGCCGATCAGCGAGTCGCCGTGCTTGATGTGATGGTCGAGGAAGCTGAGCGGCCGTCCCGGCGCGTGACCTTCGATCCAGAGCGCGACCTTGCACAGGTCGACGGCCATCGGGTTCTTGTCGACGCCATAGATGCAACTCGGCACGACATCGCGCATCGCCTCACGCACCGCCTCCGGCGCCGGTTCACCCTCGCCGGTGCGAACCTTGGCTAGCTCCCGCGCAATCCGTCGAGCCGCGGCGAGCAGAAAATGTCCGCTGCCTGCCGCTGGGTCGATCACGGTCATGGAGAGCAGCGCCTTTTCCTGCTGCTGAGGATCACGGCCGGCGTCCTTGAGCCGCTGCTCCATGACCGGAACCAGCGCGGAGCCGATTAGCTCCTGGACCAGCTCCCGCGGCGTGTAGTACGAGCCGGAGCTCTTGCGTCCGCCGCCTGCGCCAAGCTGGAAATCCCAGATTTCTGGCCGCTCAGGGTCGGCGTCTACCACGATCGGTTCAAAGTCGAGCAGCGACTCATAGACCGAGCCAAGCTCCTCGACATCGAGCGCGGCATAATTGACCCGGCGTCGAACCTTCTCGTCGTCGAAGCGGCCCAGGCTGTCAATCGCCCGCAGCAGGTCGTGGTTGCTGACCCGAGCCGACTCCAGGCGTCGGCAGGCCGACTCGCCGAACAATTCTCCATTCAACGCGTGCAAACCCAGTCGTTGCGCCAGTTCCTCGATGCGGAACAGCCGGAACGTCGTCAGCAGTCCCTGCCAGAGGTCGGAGTGTCGGCGTGACTCGCGATTGCGCATCTGCGGCAACGCGGCGCGCTCGCGCAGTTGCGAGACGCTGTAGTAGCGCTCATAAGTGCGCTGTTCCTCGGTCGGCTCGCCCGAAAACAACAGTCGCCGTTCCTCGGCGACCATCAGGAAGAGCAGTCGGTAGATCAATCGCAGCAACTCGCGCTCGAAGTTGTGAGCCGACAGCCGGCCACGAGCCAGGTCGCTGCGCAACTCCGCCGACTCCGGATGCTGAAGGAAGCTGCGTCCCAGACCTTCGAGGGCAGCCTCGACGCCATTGCGCAGCTTCTCGCGCACCCGTCCGCCCTGCTCGATGCCCTGTTGGAACCAACGCTCGAGGAAGCAGGTATGCGCGTCATCGGAGCCGCGCGGGAATCGCGTACGGTGCATGATCCGGTAGAGCAGCGCGAACTCGGAGTACTGCGATCCGGTGATCATGCCTTCCAGATCGAACTCGAGATACGTCGGTCGCGTCATCCGCTGCGAGTCACGCAGCAGGCGCAGACGGTAGCCATTCGTCGTGACGCCCCAGAGCGCCTCATCGCGGTTGAGATACTCCTGCACTAGCGCATGCGGCGAGCGTCCTCCCTGGGGCGGCCGCCGATCAAGCGAGTACTGGCGTCCGACGATGTGGATCGGCGGAGCGTGCTCGTCCGTGCCGGCGAAGAACGAGATCGGATATTCCACGTCGCCAACTGTCCGGCTCCCGCGCTGGAAGACCAGGTCACCTTCTCGGTATCCGAGTAGCCCGAAGAACGGGATCATCCATGCCTGCCGCGTGATCCCGGTGTGTTGATCTTCCGTGTTGCGCTCAAGCCGGCGCTGGAAGCTGTCCCAATACGATTGCGCGTCGGAGAAGGCCGCCTGAATTTCATCAGACAGGCGACCGCGCTCGAGGCCGAAGTCGTCCTCGCGTTGACCATCGCCGGAACCCGAGGCGAGTTCATCCAGCAGGTCCGGAGAAAACAGGCCGCCTTCAGAGGTGATCGTGGTCCAGGCCATCAGCGCGTTTGCCGATCGCCGGAGCCATCGGGAACGAAGACATAGCAGCCCAGGATGTCGGGCGGTGGATGCGGTGTCACTCGAGGGGCCCGTCCGCCAATCTGGCGCCGGAGGCGAGTGTGGGAGTCGTGGAGTTCTGTTCGTCGCTGCTCGACGAGATCCGTATACCAGTCATCGCGGTCGTCCAGGATCTTCAGCATCCGGGCAACGTAGTCAATCCGTGCCGATCGGTCGAGATTGGTGGTCGGCCGCGCCCGATCCATAAGCTGCAACGCCTCGTCGGCATCGAGCCAGATTAGTTCGCCTCGTTCACGACGGAATCCGGCTGGCACGATCTCCTCGGCGAACAGGTCGTTGCCCTGGTCGCGGATGGTGTAACGCAGGCGGAGCAACAGTACAGCGGTATTGCGCTCGACCGCGTTGGTTGCGATTGCGCCGCAGCGTGAGATCTCGGCCTCAACGTCATCACCAAACGCCTGAGCGAGGATGTCATGAGCGAGTCGCTCGACATCCGGATGGTTGCGTCCTTTATCGGCGAGTGCGTTTAGCTCGGGCTGTACCAGCCGCTCCGAGGCCGTTGCACAGAATCGCTGCAGATCTTCGGCGGCGCCGAAGATCGGTTGAATCGCCTCGAGTTCCGCTTCGACTTCATCCGGCTTCATTTGGTGTTGCGCGTAGCGGGTGCGACGACTGCTCAGCCTGGCCTCGTCCACGCAGGAGCACGCTCTCAATCACGGCATTCAAGACGTCCTCGGAGCCGACCGGGACCGGTACGGCGATGCCGAGGCGCTGGTAGATGGTGCGGGCTTTTTCAATCAGGACTCGCATCACCACATGGTCAATCTGGTTGTTCAAACCGACGAGCGTCGCGACGCGGACGACCGGCTTCTGCTGCCCGTAGCGGTCGACTCGCCCTTCGCGTTGTTCCAGCCGGTTGGGATTCCAGGGCAAGTCGTAGTGAATCACCGCATTCCAGTCCTGTTGGAGATTGACGCCCTCGGACAGGCAGTCGGTCGCGACGAGAATCCGTCGGGGCGACTGCGCGAGTTCGTTCACGATCTCGCGACGCTGCTCCGAATCGCCGTCCGACCCGGTGACCGATCGGGCCTGGAGGTCGGGGAAGTCCCGTCGCAGGAGTGACTCGAGCTGGTCAGCGACATAGACAGCGGTGTCGATGTATCGGCAGTAGACGATCGGCGAGAAACCGTCGTGGAGCATTGAGGACGCCACTTCAGCGCAGCGCTGGAACTTGGCATCGCTCTCATGCCCAGACAGCGACTCGGCGCGCTTCAGGAATCCATCCAGTCGTCGCCGCTCGGCTTCGGAAAGGGCGAGTTCGGGGTCATCGAGTGGCGCCGTCGGAAGGTAATCGGGCGTTTGATCATCGTCTGATGAGTCTAGAATTTGTTCACGGTGGCGGTCGGCTTCTATGGCCGCCTCATCGCGCTCTAATGTCCGTTCGCGCCTGCGAGCAAGCATTCGGGTTGCCGACGCTGGACTAGACAACAGGCAGCGGAGGATGGCAATCGCAGCCCAATAGCGAACCCGTTGGCGCTGAGACTGGTCTTCCTGACTTGCTACCGATTCACGGCAATATGCCAGCACGTCCTCAAACAAGTCTCGATAGGCGCCGTGAAGTTGATACTCGTGCTCAACAGGCTCGCGCGTTGGGAACGGTGTGTCTTCACCTAGCCACTTGACGAGGTCGCGACGTTGTCGCTGAATCAGATGCCGAGCGAGCCTCTGCGAAGGAACCTCATCCTCGGTATCAAATTCCTGATCCAACAGACCGAGCAGGGATCGAAACGCCTCATCAACACCGCTGTGCGGGGTTGCGGTAGTCAGAATCAGGTTGGTTTCGGGTCGGCGCCGCATGAGTCGCTGGAGCAACTCAAAGCGTCGATGTTGATTGCCGGATTCGTCACCTCGCGGCCGGGCGGAGGTATGGGCCTCGTCGACGATGATGAGATCGGGCGCATGATCGATGAACGCCTGGCGATACTTTTCCGACTTGACGTAGTCGATTGAGCACACCATGTGGTCGTAGTGTTGGAAGACGCTCTCGTCCGTTGAGAGGCCCCGCTCGAGTCGGGCCATTCGCGAGGGTTGGACGATCGCGGCATCAATGTGGAACTTGCTGCCAAGTTCGTCCGCCCATTGTTCACAGAGATGCGGCGCGCAGAGCACTCCCACTCGTCGTACCAGTCCCCGGTCCAGGAGTTCGCGGGCGATCATGCCAGCCTCGATGGTCTTGCCCACACCGACATCGTCGGCGATCAGCAGGCGCACAGGATCCAGCCGCAGCGCCATCAGTAGGGGGACATATTGGTAAGGACGCGGAGTCACTGACAGCCGACCCAGCGAGCGAAATGGCCCCGCCCCACTGCGAAGAGCCAATCGCGCAGCGTCGAACACCATGCGAGCGCCGCCGATGTCAGAGGCCCCGTTCGGATCTGGAGGGGAGTATTGCGTGGGACTTGGCTGCGCCCATTCCAGGCTAGGCAGCACTCCAACGGCCTCGTGTTCAGGACCATCCACCGGTCGAAGCCGTAACGTGTCGCTGCCATCGCTGGGCAAAACGACCCAATCTCGGCCACGAAACGCAAGCAACGACCCTGGATCTCGATGTGCCATGCGCCAAAGGCTAGGACCGCGCCCGGCTACGTGCCTCAAGAACCAGATAGAGGTTCCCTCGTCAAAATCGCTGCTCGCGCTTTCCACATCGTCGTTGACGAGCGGCGCACCTTAGACGCACGAACTCAGTGACTTCGTGAGTCGTTAATGCGCAAGTCCGTAGCTGGCTCGCAGTTTGGTCGATCAGTTCGCAATTCGGTACGTGACGGTCCGAATAAAGTGGGCCGTCGTGTACCGAACTGCGAACTTTCGTTTGGGAGCTATCGCTTTGACGACGTTGAAGTGAGGCGCGTTGCGCTGGATGACCCTAGGGTGAACGCTCTTCCCCCGGATGAAATGTGCCGCTGCCCCTTCGGGTCGTATCTGGCATCAAATGGAAACCCGCCACCGGCTTCACGAATCGCTGCTGGAAACACTGTTTGTCATTGGATGCCTTCGTCAGGTCTGTATTCCGGCTTCCTTTAGGAACTGCGATGGTTCGGCGTCGCGCTCGCTGTATCGAGTGCGCTTGAGCCGCGGCCACGTCAAGAGCAGCGTCCGCGACGCCCGGGTCAGTGAGACATAGAAGGCTCTACGCTCGCTTTCGAGATCTTCCTGGTTGTCAAGTGAGCGGTAGTCAGGGAAAGATCCTTGGGTGAGGCCAACAACAGCCACAGCCCTAAACTCGAGACCCTTCGCTCGATGCGTTGTCATGAGGCGGATTCCAGGTTGGTCAGACCGCGTCTGCTGGACGCGGAGTAGGAATCGGAGCAGACCTGAGCCACTTCTCTCCTGCGCATGGGTGCTAGCGCGATACTCGGACCACCAAGCCAGCAATCGCTCCAGATCAGCGCCGAGAAAATACTCACCGGTTGCGATAGCGCTCCAGACACTATCGAGGCCTTCGGCGTCGAATCTGCTACGGCTTATGAGGTCAACGACTGGGAACACCGGAGTTTCAGATACTGTCTCTATGAACCGATTTAGCGTCCTAGCACTCTCATCGATGCCCGAGTAGCCCTCTAGTAGGTTGAACAATTCGTCGTCGACGCGTCTCCAGGCGGGCTGGTTTCGATCGTTCACGCCTACTTCCAGAAGTGCAAGGAACAGCCGGGCTTCCGGGGTCGCAAGGAGGCCACCAGCGTCGACTTGAATCGACAATCCATAACTGCGCTCCTCCAACTCCCGCTGAACGTCGTCTAGCGCATACCTTGTTCTAGCGACTACAGCGATGTCTTCAGGAACCAGTTGATTCCATTCGCCCGGCACTAGGGTTGAGGAGTCGATGCCATTTTGCATCAGATCGTCAATCCATCCGCCTACGATTCGTGCCTCTTCAGCTGAGTCCTTGGCAGCAGACGCCCAGACCGAGCCGGAGGGGGTCCCTGGCGGCGTGGTGGCATCGGCTCTTGGAGGATTGAAATGACTCGCGACCGAACGAGCCAGAGACAGGATTTGAGTTGCGCACCTGAAATTGTGCTGGAGCTCGAACTGGGCACACCCTGCGCCCGCGAGCTTGCGAGCCCACTTCATATCACCTCCGGCCCAACCATTAATGGACTGTCGATCGTCAGCTACCACGAACAGTTCCACGGACTCGGCGACGATCGCTCGTAGTAGGGAGCTCTGGGCCTGCGTCAGATCCTGTCCCTCGTCAACCAGAATCTGACCATAGGTCCGCCTAATCCTCCTGAGGACTGACGGGTCCAACTCGAAGAGCTCCAGGAGCTTTGTCAACATGCCTGCAAAGTCGATCCCACCTGCATCATCCAAGGCTGTCAGATACGCGCCGTAGAGTTCCGGCAAGCGGAAGGAGAGTCGGCCGACGATCTCATCAGGGGCATCTTCTGGCGACAGGAGGTCGGTTCGCATTGAGTCGATGCGGCGTAGCACATCGAGAAGGACGCGCTGGTCTGGATAAGACTCGCCAACCGAGTCAAGAAACCGCCGAAGCAGATCCACTCGATCTCGCGGGTCTGCATAGACGACCACGTCTGGAGTGACGCCTACTGCTCGCCCGGATCGTTGCAGCCAATCGAATGCGAATCCGTGAATCGTGTCCGCATCAACTCTCCAAGCCTCTTCACCAATGGATCGAGTCACTCGTGCCTTCAGCTCGTCGGCCGCCTTGACGGTGAAGGTGACGGCCAGCACGCGGAAAGACTGACCTCGACTCTCATCGAGCAAGCGCTCGATTCTCCGAATCAGAACCTCAGTCTTCCCGCTGCCGGCCGGAGCAATGACAAGACTCCTGGTGGCTTCCGAGTTCACTGCGGCTTGCTGGTCTGAGGTTAGGTGAGGTGGCGCAGCCATGGTTACTCTTCCTCAACCCCAATCCCTAGTTGCATGGGCGCTGGGCTGGCGGGACTCAGAGCGCCTCTTACTCGATTCGCCAGTTCAACAATAGGCGGCGGAGCTTGCCTGCGGTTACTCACCGCTGCTCGAGCAACAAGTTCGCCAGACCAACCCTTCGTATGAGCCAGGAACCCCAGATAGTCTGACTCGAATTTGGGCGCGTACTTCGGCAAGCGGGGCTGGCCAGCCCGGGGATCTGGAGGCTCCCATGAGGCGTGTTCGTTTGCGACCATCTCAACCTCTTGGTAGTAACCCGCTTCAAGGAGCAACTGCTCTAGCTGTTTCTTCCCGCTCATTACGACCTGAGGATGCGCTTCTGACAGTGGAACCCCATCCGAACCAACACAGCCTTTGATCGAATTGAGGCCGTCCGAGTCGTTGTCGACAAAAGCGACCCAAGGAATCCCACCGAGTTCTTCCAATGCCGCGATGACCTTTCTGAGCCACTCTTGCGATTGCCCCTGCATATCGAGGAGTGTCACGCCGAGCCCGCTCACATCACGACCTAGTAGAGGATCGAGCAGAACAGGAATCGTCGCCCGCTCTGCTGCCCCGTCAACGAGAATCACCAGCCTCGCGAAGAACAATTCTCCCAAGGGGCGCGAAATGAACCTTCGGAAGACGGCGACCTTTCGAGCCGTTTCACTGGTCAAGGTAGACACAGAGGTTCCTTCGCCCGCCGAGCGGATCAATCGGATCGCGTGGAGATCAGCCTCGCCAACCAGCACATTGGAATGAGTGGCAACAACGGCCTGTCCCTGCAGGGACTGAATCGAACGATGCACGGCCGCCTGCGCTTGTGGGTGCAGGTGCGCCTCCGGCTCTTCCAGCAAGGTCACAAGGTGTGGACGGATACCTTGATCGACTCCGATTCTGAGTTTGCACAACGCAAAGTAGACGCGCAGCGCCGCCAGACTGCGGCTGCCTGATCCCTGGAGGCGGATCGGGAGAGACGCACTGTCGTTCCCGCCTCCCATCACCACGTCAACCGAGTGGATCAAGTCTTCTATTCGTTCGGGGAGCGGACGAATCTCGACCTGCTCAATGCTGGACTGGGCACCTCTCATTTCCAGCAACTCTTCCTCAAGAGCGCCGAACGTTGGGCTCGCCTGCCGCAACGAGCTTCCCAACTCCGCAAGGCGCACTTCCAGATCTTCTCGATCCGATGCGGAAATCCCGAGCTCAGCGAGGACTTGTCCCCAGTTCGACGTACGTCGCGCCAAGTCGGACGAGAGATCGCGGGATGCCTCGACCACATGTGCTGACACCAGTTCCATCATCTGCCGACTCGGGACCAGGTTGGATTCCTGCCATTCTCGCTCCGCCTCATCCCAGGTCATGTACCGCCGAGTCCAAGAAAGGAAGGCTGACTCTCGGCTTGGCTGGAGATTCATTCGGATCGCAGTCCATTCGCCTCCGCCCGGACCGCTCCCATAGTTCCCAGCCAATCGCTGTGCAACGACTTCAGAGAACTCCTGACTGGAAGACCGAATCACCAGGTCAATGGTTGCCTCGTCGGCGACTGAATCTGAGGTGCGATGCAAGTCGTCCTGCATGGGCCGATGAAAGCCGCAGGCGGTCGCAATGGCCAACAAGATTGACGACTTGCCAGAATTGTTCTCCCCTACAAGAAATGTCGTACCTTTTTCGAGCGGTATCTGTGCGTCAACGATGCTCCTGAAGTTGGCAACTCGAACCTCGTCAATCCACAGGTCCGCGATAGGGCCTGTCGCGGACGGATTCCCATCCAGCGTTGACTCATGGATTGGCATCGCGGGAACTCGACCTTCTGGGTCTACGTTCAGTACTCGACTTCTCGCCGCTGTCAGTCAGCCTGCAAGGCAGGCGAACTTCAGCCTACGTCGTTTTGGCGCGAGGGAAGCGCGTTCGTAGTGTTGATTGCCCATCTATGGGAAACGCTCCACCAGCGCTCCTACGACTCCATCTTCTAGCCATCGACACCCAATCGACGGAGGGGCTTGAGTCGGTCAGCCGCTGACGCTAGCGGACGGAGGACCATGCCATTCTCAGTGTGGATGGTTTCAGCTGTCATCAACACGCGTTTCTTCGGACCCATCCGTTCAATCCGCCATCAGGCCTTCACCGTTTCTCTCGCGACGCGGCGAACACGCAATTCCCGGAGAAAGTCGCTGAGAGACAATGGAGAGCGAACTCCCTTGACCGCTTGCTTCGGGAAATGCCCGGCCGAACGGCAACCCTCAGTCCTTTATCACTGGAATCGGAGCGCTTGGCGGATTGACGGCAGAGGGCGGCGAAACAGGAATCGGATAGACCTGGAGCCAATCTCGACCCGTGATCGACGCCGAGCCCTTGCGAACTGTCATCGCGTTCATATCCCGATGCACCTCCAAGGCGCCGTACCGAAACGGCCGCCCAACGGGAGATTCGTCCGCCAGTCGAAACAACTGTGCCCACAACACGCGGAGATCGTGTGGAAGCTGCTTCGCCTCGTACGCCTCTATGAGTTCGTCGAACCTGTCCTCAAACTCGACGAGCACTGGCTCGGAGGCGAAGCGATCCGTTCGTTTGGCCAGCTCTTTCCCTACACGGCGCGCTCGAATGGCGCGCTGAAACCTGAGGCGTTGCCGACCGATGGGGACGGTGTTCCACATCGTGATCAGGGCGACGACAATGGCCCCCAGTGAGGCGAGAATCACTACCACAGTCATTGTTCGCTCCAACCTATGGACGAATCTGCCATCCCAGTTATGCGTCGGCCAGCGTAGAGAGCCTATCCCGGAGTGATGAGGCAACGAAGCCGACCGCTGAGTTCAGTGGGACAGGAAGTGTCGGTCCTGTGGAGAGACGGAGTTAGGCCGCTTCGTGCTCCGCCGTCTCGATTAGGTGGAACCACGCGAATCTGGTGGTCTCGGCGCAGACCTTGCGGTTTCTGACGGTCGTCTCGAGGCCGTTCAGCGCCGCCAACTGGTCGCCCTCGTCCGCGAACTGGTCGAGGCGCGCGACGAACACACGCTCACCCGCCCGCATCAGTGCTATCTGCGCGTCACCATGTTGATCATCGATGAACTCGGCTTCGTCCCCTTCGAGCGGACCGGCGGCGAGCTGCTCTTCAACCTGCTCGCCGACCGCTACAAGCGGCGCTCCACGATCATCACCACCAGCCTCGCGTTCTCCGAATGGGTCCAGGGTCTTCGGCGACGAGAAGCTGAACACCGCGCTTGCTCGACCGGCTCGGCAACCACGCCCACATCCCCTCCACCAAAGGCCACTCCTACCGGACTCGTCGTCGGACCACAACCCGAACGGAGTTGAAGCCAACCCCAACCCGACCAAGTCCACCACCTCGATTGGATCAACTCTTCGCCGATGAGGTGGACCACTTTCCGAGCGATGTTGACAGCCAGTTGCAGGCTTCAAATCGCGCCAACTTGGATCACCATTCCCAGGCTCATCCGCGGGCGTGCGGGGGAACCCTGCAACTCATGAATCGTCAGCGGGTCGCTCAGGATCTATCCACGGGCGTGCAGGGGAACCGCTCCGATACTCCGTCTTATCTCAGGCTCCTACTCCGTCCCTGCCCCTGTGTTTGCAACTGGGAGGGACGTACATAGAGTAGCTGTGGGCTATGCGAACCGCCGTTTCATCTCTTCCACACGCTCCGCCTCCACAACCGCGTATGCCTCTTCGAAGTGGTTCAGTAGAGCGGGCTGATGCGTCCGTGCCTCAGACACGATTTGCGACGCCGAGCCCCTACCCTTCAACGCCGTCCGCGTGTCGAGGATGAAGTCCCCCTCAGGGTCGTCTCCGGCCTCCTGCTCCGCTACCCACTCTAGGAACGCTTGCCAGTCCATCTCCGGCCTCCAAGCTGAACATGTCCAACTAGTCACGGACAGACTCCCCGCCCGCATCCGG
Organism: Chloroflexi bacterium bin125; assembly: GCA_002239025.1. Lineage (GTDB taxonomy): Bacteria > Chloroflexota > Dehalococcoidia > Bin125 > Bin125 > Bin125. Next base: position 80,714 of record MPNM01000012.1, read on the forward strand.
TTCATCGGTAGCGTAGTAGGTCTTCTGTGTGCTCCTACCCGGTCTATCCTCGCGCGTGAGGGGGAAACATGCCTCGCAACTAAGTCGCAGTGTCAGATGGAGGTCTATCCCCGCGCGTGCGGGGGAACCCATCAAAGCGGCCACTTGAGGATCAAAGGGTGCCGCCACTCGTCTTGGTCGCGTTCGAGGACGAATTGGCGTCGGATCACTTTCGCCGCGTGGCCGCTTAGGAGATAGAAGATCTGGCCGTCGAAGTCCCGCTTACCGTCTCCGATCATGGCCTCTTGAGGCAGCGCGGACCACTAGGCATGGCATGGAAAACTGCGATCCGACCGACGCTGGGCTACGCCTTTTCATAACTCTGGACAAGGACCTAGAAAACAGTTCCAATGGGCAAGCGCTCGCCGGAGCATCCAGAATTCCGCGACCTGACCCTCGACCTCGCCAATGTTGCTTATCGTTGCAAATCAGTGCTCGACCCTATTTGATCCATCCGGCTCTACAACCTGCTCGCCGACCGTGATCAACAACGTCCCTCGGGCGCGGCTAACCTCGCGTTCTCAGATGGAACACCTACTGAGTGATGCTGTCGGCATTCACTCTTCGGCCCATTCCACCGCGATGCCGAGTTGGTCGAATCCCTCGACGATCCGCCGTTCGAGCACATCTTCACCGATGCCGGCCTCGCTGGACACTTGAATCGTGAGTTGGATTTCCGCGCCTGCGTCTTGCTCCTGCAGCACTCGGAACAGATAGGGCTGGAGATTGTTGGTCTTGGCCACCGCGAGATTGTTGACGTTCAAGCGGACCCTTCGAAATCGTCTGGACGGCGGGGGAATCTTAGGGTCTTGTTGCGGCTCGTCTGTCTCGGGATCTGATTCGCTGACCTGACGCGCGGTGCCCGCTGTATTTTCCTCTGTCTGGGGTTCTTCAGTCCGCAGTTCCTCTCGAATGAGGTCGCGCATGTCCCCTTTGACGAGTGATGCCGAACCATCGAACAGAACATGCAGTGAGTCAAACTCATCGGGAGACTCGATCAGCTGCTGATATCGCGCTGCGTCGGGATCGCCGATGGCGACCGCCCACAACTTGCTACCAATGCCCTCGCGGATGCAGTTGCGCAGCGTGGTCTCGCGGTCGGGCAGGATCGGCAGATATGTCCACTCCGGGAAGCGGCGGAGAGCTTGCGAGAGGTCGAGTGGCTCCGACTCATCCTTCCAGAGACGAGAGGCGACCTTTGCGTTGAAGTAGATCGCGCCCATCCCCGACAACACTTTCGGATCCCCGTAGTCCTGGCTCGACAGCCGCTCCACGACTCGTTGGGCAATCTTCTCATTCGCGGTCGCCGGCACGGCGAGCGATGCGTGCGCCAGGCCGCTCGCATCGGGGAAGTACACCCAACGAAATGCAGTGACGACACTGGTGGCCAGGCTGGCGCTCTTGTCCTTGGCGCGGCTGGTGAGGTCTTTCTTCTCCAGTTCGCTCAGATTCTCCAGGTTCGACGAGAGCACCTGCTCGTATGCAAGCACTTCCCGCACGACATCGCCTGCTCGTTCCCAGAGCTCTTGGTCGGGAGCGACCAGGACCAGGGCGTTCCTCCATTGCCGTAAACCGCCGCCGACTCGGTCCCACAGCTCTTCGACCCTGTCTGAGCCGCTGGGGGACTCCTCGCCAACGGGACTGCCAACCGCGAATCGGGGGGACAGAACCGCAATCGTGGGGTCGGGATTGTCCTGGATCTGATCGTCCGTCGCCGCCCATGCCAACGATCTGAACCCGGGCTGCGCGCCAACCACGTTTTCAACCTCAGCGCGCAGCCGTTCCTCCACCGTCGATCTCGGTTGCGCGCTCGCGTTCTGCGCGATCATTCGGTAGATGTTCGGCTTCGTCTGGAAGCGCAGGCGGTCGCCCTCCTTGTGTACGTACCAGAGCGTCTCGTCGAGCGAGGTCAACACCTCGGAGACGTACTCTGGACCGAGGTTCGGCGCGACCGAGCCGAGACGTAGCTCCTGGCTTGTCGAGCCGCTGCGCTCCAGCCCGCCGAACGAGTGCATGAGCAGCGTCGTGGCGACGCCCCGCGATACATGCAGGGACTCGTAGTCGCCGCCGCGACGGGCGTCCTCGCGATTCGCGTGACCGTCACCGCCGATGATGTCGGCGGCAACCACGGCGTCGTACCCTCCGCCGGAACCGGCCGCGCTGACGATCCGGGTGCGGATGCGCTCGCGCTCCAGGTCGACATGAGCGGGCTGGATCATGTGCGCTTCGCGGCGATGTCGCCACTGGTCCGCGACGACCGAGGCCAGCAGTTGCAGTGTCGCTCGCGTGCGCGGAAAGTCCGAGGCGGTGGACCACTTCTTATAGATCACGTCGAGCAGCTCAGGATGCAGCGGGTACGCATCCTCCATCCGCGCCAGATAATCCGGCGACGTGATCGCAGCGTCGTAGCTGGCCGGCGTGCGTTCGTATACTTCGCGGTATTCGCGGGCGACCCTCTTCGCCGCATCTACATCAACGTGCTGGAACAGGCGGCGGCGCGTGAGGCGGTATATCTCCTCATCGTTGACCGGAGTGCGCTTGGAGATGACGCGATCCGCCCGAGGCTGGAGGTCTTCGAGAACGGCGAGTTCGTTCTGCAATTGCCTGGGATCGAGCCCGCCGAACTCCTGCATGCTCTTCGGCAAAGAAATTAGCACGCACACGCCCGGAACATTTCCTGCGAGTTGCAGGGTCTCCTGGAGGAATTGAACGGTCTGGTGGTAGAGGTTCTTCGTCCGCCTGGTGTTTGAAAAGTTTAATTTGACTAGGTAGCTAACCAGTTCGTCGAGCAAGATCAAGCACGGAGAGGCTGCTTCCAGCACCTGACGGAAGAGTTCGTTGCCCGGCGCGTTGCCGCGTCCGTCCGAATCCTGGACCATCGACCAGCAGCCGGCCTGATACGCCAGCTCGCCCCAGAGCGTGGAGACCGAGGCAAAGTCTTCCTTGGTCACTGGCGTGTCCGCACCTGCTTCCTGACCATCGAAGACGAGCACCCGCGCGCCCTCGGGAACGCCGAGGCCGCCCATTGCGGCTCGGACAGTCTCGATGGTGTCGGCCGACTGCGGACTATTGATGATGTGGTAGAGGGTCAGCAGGGCGTGTGTCTTGCCGCCGCCGAACGGGGTCTGCACTTCGGTCACCGCGACGCCGGGGCCGCCGTTGAGGCGGCTGAGGATGTCGCGCAGCATCAGAGTCAGGTTCTCAGTGAAGTAGGTCTGGGACAGAAATCGCGCAGGATCAAGGTATTCCTCTCGCGCTGCGCCGGCGAATACGCCGCCCAGGGTCGCGGCGAAGAGTCCCTCGTCTACATGTCCCGGATCTCTGAACCCCTCGCGCGGTTCGCACGTCTGCCACCAGTAGGGAAGGGTCGCTTGGCTCACCTGTTGAGATTGCGGCGGCGAAGATTCAATGACTGGCGGAGCAGCGGACTCCCGCTCGATCAACAGGACCCGCTTGCGCAGCGCCTCAACTTCTTCCGCTTCTGGAAGCCGAGCTCTTTCGATTAGCTGGGCCATCACATACAGCGCCTGGCCGGCGTCATCTGCCGGAACGTCCCCGCTACGTGAGTGCGCCGTGAGCATGTTGCGAGCGTCGGCGGCCTGCATCAGAAACGACTGCGTCTGTTGGAAGTTTGGGAACACACCCTCGAACGTGGCCGGCCGCCTCGCGACGATCGCCGCGAAGTGGGTGGGATCGAGGTAGTCCTCGGGTTCCCGATCCGGATCCTTCTTCATGCTGCGACGGATGCCTTGTGCTGGCGGTCCCTTCAGCTCCTTGAGCACGCCGCGCTCGAGCCAGTGATCGCCAAGCTGCTCAGAGAGCAGTTCCTTGATCAGCCGGCGCATGGCGTCGGTGTAGAGCTTGAGGCCCTCGGCCAGGGCGGCGTAGTTACTCTGTGCCATCGCCTTCGTCCATTCCGAGGCTGAGCTGCGGACCCGGAGCGGGAGCCTCCGTAGCTCGCACGGTAGCGCCCAGCAGCCCCAGAATGATGCGGCGGTCTTCGTCTCCCTCGGGTAGGCACGAGGCGACGGCCTGGCCGAGCGTGAGCAGCACGGCCCAACGAGACTCGCCCAGCGCCGCGCGGTACATGCCGAGCCGGTCACTCTGATTCTGTCCCCACAGCCACGCGGCGCACTGAAGCTGATCGATCAATGACAGGGTCATGCCGGACGATTCGCCGCCCAGGTCGTCGTCCTCACGGGCGCGCTCGGCAATGGTGCGCAGCTTGACCACCTTCTTGCTTCGCTGTTTCGCCGTCACGGCGATGGAATGATCGCGGGTGACATCATCGAGTCGAGTGCCGGTGGCAAGGCAGAGGGCGAGCGCTTCCCCGGCGTCTAGCGCAGCGCGGGAGTAGCTCCAAACCCAAGTCACGTACTGCCGCGTGAGCGAGTCGACCATGCCCAAGTCGGCGCCCTGCAGCACCTGCTCCAACGCCACCGCAGTCGATTCCCGGCGCACAATGTCTAGGAAATCGCGTACTGAGACCTCGGATCCGTCGGGATTGAGTACCAGCGAATGGCGGCCGAAGACGGACAGCGCCGGGCCGATAGCAGAAATGAAGAAGTCTGCGCCGCGAATGCCCTGTCCCCAGAAGTACAGCAGCCGCTCGCGAGTAACCGGCCGCATCTCGTCCAGCACATCGCCGAGGAATGCTTCGGTCGGCTCTTCTCCCTGTTTGCGACAGACCATCCAGACCGATGTCTTGAGACGTGCTTGACCTTGACCAGAGGTGCGAGTCTCCATTTCTGTATCGATTGGCCACGATGCATCCGGGACGAGTCCGGCAGCCAGCAGTCCCTCAATAAGGGTGCTCCATGCATCCGGATCGGTATGAGCGAAGACCACGCCAGTAAGGCCGCCCGGCTCAAGGGACTCGGCCATCGCGTTGAACGAGCTGCCCATCCCGTCCACATAGTGTCTGCGGGCAGCTTGTTGGCGCTCCAATCCGCTCAAGTCAGGATTGGCGTAGACGTTCATGACCGTCTGGTCCCGCTTTGGAGTGAGTGGGAGCGCCAACAGATCCGGGTGGAGATATCCGACGGACCGCTTGAGCCAAACGTAGAAGAAGTCAGATAAGTCCGCGTAATTGATTGAATCGTAGTAGGGCGGGTCGGTGACAATAGCAGCCACCTGTGCTGCAACCGCTTCCTTCGCGTCTCTCTGCGAGACAGCAGCAGGCCGACCTACTGGTGCGAGAGTTGATGCCACCCATTCGAGCGCTCGTTCAAAGCTCCCGCTGGACTTGGACAGCGGATTGACTTCACAGAAGTCCCACACCATCGGCAGCGCCTGTCGGGTGAAGGTGTTGCCGACGCTTTCGCGGCTGTTGTCCAGCCGCGAAAGCGTCGAGTTATAGTCGGCCAGCTTATCGCACGCCAGTCCCAAAAGAGTTGCTACTGCTGCGGAGTAGTCGTCGCTAAGTCCTTGGGTCTGCATTTCACCATTTGCTTCGCCAACTAACTGAGCAAAAGTCGCAAGTGCCAAGAGTTGCCGCTCGTTGAAGAGCTCTCCCCACGTCATCATTCCGTAGGTGCGGACCTTGAGATTCTGAGGGTCAAATGTGATCGGCTCGTCCGGGACAATCGGCAAAACTGCGTCATCGTTGAGTTTCAAGGTCGATAGACGATTGCGAGCGGTCACAAAAACATCGGAATCTGTCTGTTTGAAAGGCCGGTAGTGCTTGCCTGGCACTCCCTCCTTGGTAAGAACCACTGACGTGAGAACAGCAGAAGCCTTTCCTTCGACACATGCTTGTCGCACTTGGGCGACTTTAACAACTTGACCGCAGATCAGGCATCGAGCATCTCCCCTGGACGAAGTGGCAACTGCGGGATCACCACTCACCTCAACGCCCTCGACGATCCGAAAGTCGACGGTTCCCGCTTTGTGGTCTATCACTGGCTGTAGGGCGACTCTCTTCTTCGGCCTCCGAGCGAGCCAATACTGACGAATCAGCGGCATCTCTGACTCGCAACTCGGACAGGGAACCGTGCGGCTCCAGAGATAGAACACGGGCACTCTGCCGTCCGGATCAGTCGGGTAGAACTCCGCCAGTTCTTCGCGCGCCCGTTTCAGGATCCACTGACCCCAGTAGCGCACGTCGGCCGCGAGTGGATTGCGCCGATACTCCGCCGCCCGCTCTTCCGCGGCGAGTCCTGGTTGTTCGAACTGCTGGTCAGCCTGCAGGATGTAGTCGGGCACTTCGCGGCTATCCGCCTGCCCAAACTTCTGCGGATACTCCAGCGTCGCCTTCAAAATCAGTACCGCGACCGGATTAAGGTCGCTGGCCTCGACTTCGCAGCCCAGTCGCAAGCCTTCAAGCGGGATCGCCCCGCCGCCGGCGAACGGATCGAGCAACTTGGGCGGCTTGCCGTCGTTGCAAGCGAGAATCCGTTCCCTCGCCCGCTTCAGAAGTTCGGCACCCGTCAGACCGCTGCCGCCATCCTCCGGGTCGCGGACGACCCGATCGGGGTGACGGACAGCGTCCCAGTTCGCAAGATCGGCTACCTCGCGCAGCAGTGCATCCCGCTCGGCGTCTGTGTCTGGATCATCAACGAGCGAGGCGTAGATGAATGCGCGGCAGGCAGCGAGCGGGCGTCGCGCCCACCAGATGTGCAAGGTGGAGATGTGCCCGTGCCGAATGCTCTTCTCGCGGCGAGAGTGGGCAGAAACCTCCTCCAACGGAAAGGCAACCTCAATCAGCCGCTTCCGCCGTTCGCTCATGGCAACTGCTCCGGTTTGCTGACTGATTCGGCGACAGCTCGCAGGCTAGCGGCCATGATCCGATACTCCGTCACCCGCTCGACCGCCTCGACGCCCTTGCCGACCGGGTCCTGGACGATTCGCAGCACTGGTTCGGTCAATGCGTGGTCGACCTCGTAGATGAAAAACTCCTCGCCCATGCGATGGGCCAACTGCCACTCGGTGTAGTAAAGCGTGACGTCGCCGCTGGCAGCATGGCCCTTGACCTCGATGTAGCGCACGCTCCCATTGGGCGCGGTGCTTCTGATGTCGCAACCAACGCCGGTCTTGGAGACATCGACCGGAGTTCGTCCGTTGGCGCGTTCATAGTCCTCCGCCACTCTCATGGCGGCCATCTCGACATCGGTGTTGTCGCCGCCTCCGCCTTCCTCCATCACCTTGGGTACCGGGCCGGGGATCACCGCAGCGACGCCCACGATTCGCGGCGTCTGAACGGCGGTCACCTTGCGGCGTTGCAAGGTCTGCCGACGGCTGCGGAAGCCGGCGGTCAGGTTGTCAATCTGTTCGTTCGTCGTGCGGATCGCGATGCCCATGTCCTTGCCGCTCGCTTGCTCCTCGTGCTGGCGATCCAACTGCTGCTGCAGCGATGCGAGATTGTCGTTGACGGAGCGTTGGAGCGCTTCTTCAACGATGGTCGCCCGCCGCTCTTGCTCGTGCGTGACCTCATCCAGGTAGTCACTCGTGTAGGCGTCAACGGCCTGTGCAATGGCCGCGTCGTCCTCAGCGCCAGAGCGAAGCCCCTCCGGAACCGAAGGCGCCACATCCGCAGGCGGAAGATCGAGCAGGACGCCGGGCGTTACAGGTTCGAAGGCATTTCCGCGTTGGCGCAGAGCGAGCAATCGACGGTGAACCTCCTCGTTCTCCCCATTGACGACGGCGGCTTCCAATAGCCAGACGAGATACGGCTCGCGCGCGTCCTTGTCAATGAAGACCGTGCCCGATGCCAGCGCAGGCCGACCCTGGTCGAGGATGCGGTTGAGCACCGTGTCGAACAGCGGGTGACCCGGGGCGGCGAACTCGGCGGGCGGCTCCCGCCGCAAGCGATCCTTGTTGAACGTGATGATCCGCCCATCCTCCCCGAACTCTCCGGTGTTCGCCGAACGCACTTGCCGGCGAATCTCGGCCGGTACGTGGTCGAGGCGCCAGTCGCGGTCGTCGCCCCGCGCAATGCGCCCACCGAGGTAGCGCAGGCCGTCAACGAAGAACCGCTCGACGAACTCGGGAGTGAGTCGCCGCTCCTTTGAGTCTCGACCTTCGACAAGCAGAGAACTCGTGTCGATGAAGTCCGTGGCCAGCGCGTCGCTCATCGTTTCGCGCACGGCGCTGACCGCGGCGGGGTTTTCGATCACATCGAGCTCCGCGAGGATCTCGTCCATTGAGCGGCGACTGGTGATCGCCTCGCGGATCAGGGAATCGAGCCGAATCTGCCCGGCCTCGAAGATGCTCGCCACCACGTCGTAGACGTGGTCCGGGCCGAGCGCATCCTTCATCCGCTCCAGCTTGTCCAGCAGCCGCTGCATCACCGCACCCTCGCGGGTATCCGCCGCGACGAGATTGATCACGTTGACCTCGAACTCCTGCCCATAGCGGTGAATCCGGCCCATGCGCTGTTCCAGGCGGTTCGGATTCCAGGGCAGGTCCCAGTTGATCATGACCTTGCAGAACTGGAGGTTGATGCCCTCGCCGGCAGCCTCAGTGGCGACCATGAACTGAGCCGGCCCGCGGAATTCCTTCTCCGCAGCGATCCGGTCGGCGAGTTTCATTCTGCCGTGGATGTTGCAGACCTGGTAGCCGCGCTCACGCAGCTTGCCGGTCAAGTACCGGAGCGTGTCCGTGTGCTCGGTGAAGATGAGGATCTTCTCATTGCGGTCCGTGACGGTCTGGTCGGCGATGGCGCGTTCAAGCTCGATTAGTTTGCGCTCCGGCCCCTTGCGGCGCGTTGACTCCGCCAGCGCGATCAGATCCCCCAGTTGCGCAATCTCGTCGCGAAGCTCGTCCGGCGTCCTCGCCGTGGATGCCCCAGAGAGAGCAGATTCGTCCTCCGACGTGAGTTCGTCGAGCTCGTCATCGTCCGGGTCATAGCCAACGGCGGCCGCGCGCTGAGCGACACGGCCGGCTCGATTGGCTTCCTCCAGCTCCTCAGTCAGCCGGTCGCGCCTGCGTTCAAGACTTCGCGTCATGGCGTAGAAGGACGAGGCGAGCCGTCTCTGGAGAACGATGAGCGCGAGCGTGACGTTCCGGCGTTGCGTCTGCTCAACTTGTTCCGCCTTGGCCAGTCCCGTGGCCACGTACTTCGTCACGGCGTCGTAGAGCTCCCGTTCATGCGCTTGAAGCTCATACGCCATCGTGCGGACGTGGCGCGGCAGGAAAAGTGGCCTGCCGTCAAAATGCTTCATCGCCTCTTTGGTCCGGCGCAAGAAGTAGGGCGACTGATCCAGGCCAAGCGCGCTCTCAACTCCTGCCTGAGAGGCGAACGCTTTGTCGTCCAATAGAGACAGCAGCAGGCGGAAGTTCTCCGGGTCGCCCTTGTGCGGAGTGGCCGTCATCAGCAGCAGATGCTTGGTGCGGGTGGCAAGTTCCTCGGCTAGCCGATAACGCTTGGTCTTGTCGATCTTGCCGCGAACGCCGTATCGAAAAGCGGAGAGCTTATGCGCCTCATCGAAGATGACAATGTCCCACCGAGACTGCTCGATGCCGGGTAGGATGTGGTCTTGAATCGCCAGATCGACCGACGCGACGACGCGATCGTTCTCGGCCCAGACATTCTGTCCGAATCCACTAGAAACGGATTCGCCGGTGATCAGCTCGAATCGTTCGCGAAACCGCTCCCACATCTCCCTGCGCCATTGGTCCGTCAAGGCTTTCGGGCACAGCACGAGCACCCGAGTAACGTCACCCCGTTGCACCAACTCGCGCAGGAGTAGACCGGCCATGATCGTCTTGCCGGCGCCAGGATCATCGGCCAGAAGGAAGCGGATGCGCGGCAACGGAAGGAGATGTTTGTAGACCGCGTCGAGCTGATGCGGCAGCGGGTCGACCTGCGAAACAGAGACGGCGAACTGAGGATCGAAGGCGTGCGCGAGATGCGTCCGCAGCGCCTCCACCGCGAGACGGAACAGCTTCGGCTCAGCGTCGAACGAATGTCGCCCCGACGAAACCTCGTTCACCTGATGCTCGAACTGATCCAGCGGAATCGTGCGAGGATAGTGATTCCCCGTCTCCGTGCCAATCGCGTCGATCATCACCGACGCGCCGCGAACGTCGGCGACCAGCACCTTGACCGGCTCCGGCCAGAATGGGCCTTCAATGACCGCGCCGTAGGGCAAATGGCTGCTTTGCATCGAGTGTGAGGCCTGTCGTCTTTGTCCAGCAACCACGGTAGCCCTCGGCGCCAAGTGGAGGCTGAGATCTGCTCGCTTTCTTGGATCATCGCCTGAGAGGCCCGCGCGCTCAAGATTCGTTCGATCGGGCTGACAGATGTCCAACACCGTGGCATCTGAACGATTCAGACCGCCGCTTGCTCCTCTATCAGCGATCGGCCGGTGCCCAGGCTTCGCCGCAGCCTGCGGTCAACACACATAGTGCCGGGAGCTACAACTCTGGTTCGTTTCGACTATCCGACCCTCAGCCCTAGCACCGCGAGCGCGCGAGTCACGTCGGGATCGTCGGGCTCGAGCGGTTCGACATCGAGCGAGCGTAATGGCCAAGACGAGCCCGGGGCCGGCTCGAAGATTGCCCAGTTGGACGTTCGGTCGTCGAGGCGCGACTGGTAGCGGATGCCTGCGAGGGATTGGTCCTCGGCGGTCGTGCACTCGTAGACGAGCCGTGAAACATCCTGGGTGAAGCCGCGAGGAGCGGTGATGCGAATAGCGGCTGCGTCGATATCTGCCAGTCCGTAGTGGATCGCTCTAGCCGCGAGACGGAAACGCACGAGCGATAAGGAAGCCGCGGCGCCGATGTCGGCGAAGGTTCCAACAAGTTCAGCGACGCCTATCAGCCGATGCTCGAACCACTCGCGCGGAACAGTTCCAGCTTCTATGGAGTCAGATTCGCCGTCGATTTCGCGCAGGCCCGCGACGAGGGCGAGGTCTGGCCGGAACGGCGCGAGCATCTCGATCAGAGCGCCGAAGCGGGTCGAACTGGCGTAGAGGACGCGGTATGACCCATCTGGATCGTCCCAGCGATTGCCAAAGGTTCCGTCGAGACCAGCCTGACTCCAGTCAGGCCAAGCCCACGGCTCCGGAGCGCGCGCGATGCGGAATACCGGCCCCTCGGCGATCACAGTCTCCAGATCGCAACTCATCCTCCAGCCAGGAAGGCGCGCGCCGCGCCGATGACCTCAGGGCCTACTTCGTCGATATCGCCCTCACGGAGAAGGCGCAGCGGCGAGCGATCACCGAGTTGTGGATTCAAGCCCTGGAACCAAGCCTGTGCGACAGCGGCAGAGTCAGCATCGGCGATGGGCGCAGCGGCCTGCAGTGCGGTGCGTAGCCGCCGCTGCACGTCGGCGTTCGGTTTGCGGGACCCATCTGCCCACTGGTTGACAGCGCGCGTCTCCTTGACCGATCCCAAGTAAGCACAGAGTTGGGCGCCGAGAATCTCGCGCACTTCTCGGGTCACTTCGGGGACCGTGGAGCGAGTAGCGAGCACATGCGCTTCGTAGTCCGGGCGGGAAACAGAAGTCGTTACCACCAGGCACCTCCTATGTGATGCAGAATATACCACCTTGAATCCCACTTCAGATCACAGAGAGATCACGCACCAGCAATGCTTCTTGTAGAGCCCTGCGGAACCCGCGTACGCTCTGCAGGAAGCACCGTTTCCTGGAGAGTCCAGGGCCTCTGGAGTGAGAACCGGCCACCCGCGAGAGACCCTCATCCACACCGCCGTCCGGCTCAGGCAGACCCCTCCGACAGCAGCAGCCTGCCGACCCTGACAGAGCGGGGGGTGCTGGGCCCGTCCTGGCGCCTGCCGCCGGTGGACATGGATGTCCCGTGGTTGTCCCACGTCCCATTCCTGTCAAGCCCTCTGAGCGCAATCGTGGGGTAGTTTTGCAAAACGAGGGCTAGCGTCGGCAGTGACGCCTAGACACGCTGAGCGGCGCAATATGAGACCCGGTGCTCGTTATGGGCCGGAAATCTTCGCATCCAGCCCGATTCAGGCACGGCAGATCATTACCCGGGCGACTTTCTGAAGCCGAATACGCCGTGTTGAACCTAGTAGAAGCGTCTTAGTGGTGGACGGGGTAGACTAGGAGACCGGACTCATCATGCCCGTCGAGACCGTCCAAACTCCGTGATCGCAGCCCTCGCTCTCTCCCTCCGACTAACGGCTTGCCACCCCCGCCACGTTGTCCAAGGCATCCGCGAGCTTCCGCAACACCGGCCTCAGGCCGAATGGGCCAGCGCCAATCAATGGATGGGGTGGGTCGCCCACGAAGTGGATTGTGCTTTCGCAAGCCAGCCTGATTGTGAAGATCAAATCTTGCCCCTCACCAATCAGCTCTGGGATACGGGATGTTGACAGGAATTCGCCAAGCGGCGCAGCGTCCGCCTCGGCCTTCAGCTGTTTGATTGCCACCATGAAATCTTTCGACCATTCGGGCCCAATGTCCGGTCGCTCGGCCAATTCCCTCAGTTGGTCGCCTGTGATTCCAAACGCAAATTCCACATCTGATGCCATTGAAGTTCTCCCGAAAAGAAAAGGTGCACTTGGTCTTGAATCCAGCGTCCAAGGCGCGCACTCCCTCAGCCTATTGACTCGCCCTCACGCAGTCCAGAGACCGTTTCAGCCCCAGTGAAGTGGTAGCCACCGACGCAGATGGTTGAATACTCGTTCCAACGGGTCGGGGCTGATGAAAGCCGCTGCCTGCCTGTCGACCGCCGTGAATCCTGTCCGAACCCGTGTCTCTGAACCTGCACTGCTCTTCGCTCTCGTCTGCGTTGGAAGCGACTGGAGGCATCTCAACGGAGCTGCCTTCAGCCAGCTTGCAACGTGCATAGGAGCGTTTGCAACCGCTAGTTTGCAGCCGCCAGTACTGAAGCGCCGACCACGGCCCACGGTCCTGTACCGAACTCGGGACAGGCAGCAGTGGCGCCCTGGAGGGCGTAAGTCAAGCTGCCGCCAGCTTCCGCCGTACCCCCTTTCCAAATCTCTCCGCAGCAGCTCCATCAAGTCACAATCGAGCGCGGGCACGTGTCGGCCTTGCTCTGTACGGCCGCGAACGCATGGACTCAAGTGAGCCGTTGCCGGTCCCTGGTGCATGCCTACTGAGATCGAGTGATTGCAATCCGCCAAGATCATTGAGCCACTAGCTCGCAAGCTCACCAGAGTCTTCAGGCCAGTTCGGCAGGTGTTGAGCCTTGTCGGTCATCGAGATCGCGATCGTCGTTGCTTCCGAGCAGAGCATCATTCTTTGTCCCCACGGCAGCAGACCTGTGCTCAGGCCTGCCGATCTGGTCATGACCTTGGCGAACTGGTCACAACACTGGAAAATGGTCATTGGCTCTTAGCGCTTTCGTCGAGGGGACTCCCGCAGAATCTGTCGATTTGCTTCAAGACTGAGATCCGTTGGCGGACCAACCACTGAGACACTTCGAAGGCCGAGAGTACGGTAGGTCAATGGGGCCCCTGATGAGCAACGACGAACAGCGCGATCGGCTGGAACAGCAGATCAACACTCTCAGCGCAGAGTCGGATCGCCAGTTCCAGGAGTTGATGAGGGCTCTGAATCGCTCCCAGGAGCAGATCAACCGGCGCCTGGATGCAATCGACCGGCGGCTCGAAGGACTCGACCTGCGTGCGGACGTGATCGAAGAGAACCTGAGCCAAATCATGCTCCGCCTACAGATCCGTCAGTAGGGTCCAGAATGAACCAACGAACAGCAGGACCTGGATAGAGCAGAGGCGTTCGTGACCAAGCGATCTCGGAGGCGAGCTCGACACCGAGCGGCGCAGAGTCTGCGCCGAGAGACACTGGAGCCGATCCCGCCAACCGACAGCGAAAGCATATGCGTCGATCAGTCGCCCGACGACCTGTTCGAGCAAGTAATGGACATCGCTGACCGTGAAGCTCAGGAACGTGCTGCCCGGCAGCGAGAGCAGTTAGAGCTCCGCGTGCGCGAACGCTACGGGGAGTTCATCGGGGCGCTGCGCGATTACGGCGTCATCTTCAAGCCGGGCGAGGCGCAGAAGTTTGAGATCCAACTTGGTGGCCCGATGCACTCTGTCTGGATCGAGATTCAGAGTTAGCGCGTCAACTGTGCCGAGCTTTGCGCCGACCGCTCAAGCGGTCGTAGACCATCAAGGCGAGACCCAGCACGATCATCGTCGGCACCAACACGATCGCACGGTTGCCGTAGTAGAACTCGGTCGCAACTCTCATGGTGCGGTCAGTCATTACTGAGTCCCTGCCACTTATGTCGTCAGGCAAAACTATCGACACCAACACCAGCGCCGCGCTCAAGGCGATGTAGGGGACGGCAACGCAGTTGAAGCCGTGCGCAACGGCCGCGAATCCGCCGGCAACCCCTCGGAGCTCGAACAATCCCCGGCGTTTGCTGCGAGGGCTCAGCCGAGTGGAAGTCTGGTCGGGGGTCAATTTCGCCGATTACTGTTCTGTCGGCAGCGGCGTGCAGATGTCGTCGATGCAGAAGTGACCCTCGCGCAGCCGCTGCCAGTCTGCGTCGCTCAGGGACCCCAGTTGCGAGGCGAATTGTTCCGCGAACGCCTGCTGCTCCTCCTCGCTCCAGCGGCCGCCTGGCTGCGACCAGTTTGCCTGGTGCACAACCTGATCGCAGTGGCCCGACTGCCGAGTTGGAACCGCCCCGTAAGCGCTGGCCGACGCAAACCTGGCGGAGACCGCGCAGCGCTCACCACCGGCGAGCGCATCCTCCGGAGCCATGGCCGTCATGCTCAGCTCGCAGAGCCCTTGCTCATCGCTCACTGACTGGTAGTGGAATGGTGATTCGCGAAACGAATCCTCATCCAGCCTGAGCGACACCTCAGGCAGGGTCTCACAGGCGGCGATTGCGGCCAGCCGTTTGAGGTGCTCTTCACCGGCCACGTACGGGCGTGTCAGCGCGGCGTCGGCGCGTGCCTCGGCCGGCGAATCGATGCCGCCGAATCCCCAGCCGCCCCACCAGACCAGTTCCTGGCAGCCGGTCGCGGAAATCCGGCCGTCGACGACTTCGACGACGCAGGACTCGCCCTCGGCAAAGCGGAACGGCGCGGCTCGGTTGGGATCCTGCGCCACGCTGATGTAGTAGTAGCAGCGGCTCTCGGCATCAGCGTTGACGGCGTCGATCCGCTCGATCTCACCGAGACTCGCGGCGTCGGCCTCGATCCGCAGATTGTTCGAAGCGAGACACGGGTCGCCGCTGCGCCGGTCCGATGCGACGGCTTGGCCTGCGATTGCGGCGATCCGCTTCGCTGGCAACTCATACCCGAAAGTGCCTGATCCACTACCGGTCGCCAGCCGGCAACGGCCATCGTATTGATTGGGGCCGCCCACTCCGCCACCGCCGCTTGTCACGATGTTGTACGAAGTGATCGTGCAATCAGCGCTCATGTCGTCACCGCGAGGTTGTTCGGCGAACATGTAGTAACGCCAGCGTCGCGAGCCGGCAAGGACGCCCCGTTCGACGACGGCGTCGTGGACGAACGATTGCGCATTGATGCGCAGCACCAGGGTCGGTAGCCTTTGCGGCGGCTCGCCGTCGCCTGCGAGGGACGGGATCTCGACAGCATCGCGCTGTCCCATCAGCACCATCCCGGTCCAGCAGGCCTCCGGGCCACAGTCTTCAACTTCTCGATCAACTGCCGCGCGCAGCACCCGCGCCGTCCCCGCCGCCGTGTGGCTCCGTTCTATGTTGACCCCGCGGCCGACGTAGCCGCCCGCATCGATCGTTGCGGCTATGTGCGTGAGCAGCAGGCCGTCGCTCTGCAGATGGGCGACGACGCGTCCCGGCGGCCGCAGCGGCAGTCGCAGGTAGAGCCATCGTTCGTCGCGCTCCTGGCCGACTTGCAGATCGATCTGCAGCGGGAACGGGGCGCCGGGATTGTCGTGCAGGTGGATGAGGCGGAGCATAGGCAATCCGTCGAAGATGCCATGGGGCAGCGCGAGCAGGGCGTTGCCGTTCAGCCGCAACTCCCGCAGCCTGCCCAGTCCCTCGAAGTCGCCGGTCTGGAGCGCCGTGATGTCGCGACCGCTCAGATCCAGTGCTCGGATCGCTCTCAGGTCATCTGCATCAATGAACGCGCAGCTGTGCACGCGGTCGGTCTGAGCGACGATCGCCTCACGTACCGCGAGCGTCCTTGCGCAGATCCCAAGTTCCGCCGGCGGCTGCCAGGTCTCGATGTCATCGGCACAGGCGCTGAGCGTCAGCAGGCAGAGGACCAGCGCGGCAATGGCGCCAACGAGCCGAACCATGACCGGCCTCGTCTCAGCCGTCGGCGCATGGCGCCGCTGCTCTCAACGGTAACGCGCTTGGGCCGCCGGATCCGAACTCGAACTACTCCAACAGGGTGGGGACAGTGCTGAAGCACCGAGAGCTCGGAAGAGCGACGAAGATCCCGGTCAGAACCATGGACGCCTCCCGGAAGCTCGCGGATCGCCCAACCTCAGCGGGATGAGCCCGCCGTCCCCACAGCCCAAGCGTGAGCGCGCGCAGCAGCCAATGCAGGCACCAGGTCAGCGGCAGCTGGTCAGCGGCAGCTGCCAGCGCAGCCGCCTGAGCGCCCGTCGTCGCCAGTCCAGTTCCTGATCACGACGCCGTTCGCGCCGGGGCGCGTCGGCCGGGGGCTGTGTCAGCCCGAACTCCTCGAACAGCCGCGACTCCAGTGTCAGCCGCTGCCGCTCCGCCCGCAGCCAGGCCAGGGTGTGGCGCGCCAACTTGCGTATCGCCCAGGCCTCGCGCCACTCGACGACCAGTTCCGTTGCCTCGCCGTAGACCTGCCCCTCACCCGGTTCGACATCCTCGGTGATCAGCTCAGGGAAGACGCGGCGGGGCGCAGCCACGGACCTCTGCTGCTTACCCTCGTCGTCATCATCATCCCCGTCCACATCGACCATGTCCACATCGACCCCGTCATCGCAGCCCGCCCGCTCCAGTGAGTCGCGGCCCTCGACCGCATCCGCCCGTTCTCGCAGGGACGCGAGTTCAATTCGCAACTCACCCACTGCCCGACGCAGGTCCGGATCAGGTTCCTGTAGGCGGGGCCCCTCCCCACCGCCCGGCTCGCTCGCTGTTGGTGGAGTTTCCCGTTCTTCGCTCTCCTCCTGCTCTTCGTGTTCGGCCTGTTCGCGCCGGTACTTCTCCAGCACCCCGCGTATCCTACGGCTGACGTGCCGAGACTCCTGGCAGTTGGACGCCGTGCGGCAGCTGACCTCCAGTAGCTCGGACGCCTTGACGATGCCCTCGACCTCGACCAGCCGGTCAAGCGCCGCCAGCAACTGCTCGTCGCTGGGAGCCCCCTCGCGTCCCCGCTTGCTCATCCAACCCATCCCCTCCTGTTGCGTAGAACACTGTCCGCACGTGTCCGCCCGTGTCCAGAATCCCGGACAACTTGGCCAGAACTGCAATCAAAGTGCAATTTCACTGCAATCTGACTGCAATTCGGGGGGAAGGAGCCCTTGCCCTCAACTCGCTGCCCGTTACGTCCTGTAGGAGGGGTCAAGTCCAGTCCAGGACTGGAGATCCGGCCCCGATTGCAATTGTCAATCGAGTCCGGATTCCTGTACACGCCCCCGACTGCAATCGAGGTCAATCGGCTGTCCGGACAGACCGAGGGTGCCGAAGGCGACACTTCCGGCGAAAGCGCCGGCTGAGGCCGACCTCTCCGCGACCGTCAATCCCGAAGCGGATCAGCCGCGCTCCTGTAGAAGAGAGCGCAGGTGCGTTCGGTTCTGCTTGCAGCGCAAGCGAGCTTCGCGCATCTCGTCGCGCTCGGCAATGACCGATGACCGCTATCGAGGCGGACTGCCTCGATCGCTTAGCGACCGCGACCAGCGTGGTTCGGTCGCGGATCGCTGCGATTTGCGTCGTGCCGAGATCGACATAGGATCGACGGTCGAGCGAGCGCGAGCGCCAGAGCGACCTGGCCGGCAATTCAGCTCGCATGAAGGAGTACGGACATGACCCAATCACCGAGAATGCGTGGCAAAGGCGGTAAAGGCGGCAAGAGCGGCGGCGGTCGTCCGGCCAACGCGCCGAGCACGACCGGCAAGCCCTCCGGCGGCGGACGGGGCAACAACCCGCCCAAGCGCTAGCCACTCAGCCCGGGTGTTTCCGGGAACCCGCCATTCAGAGGCGTCGAAACGCTCACCGCTCCACAGCATGCATTCGCTTTTCTGTCTTACACCCGGCGATATGCACCCTTCGGAGTCCTTCGGTGAGCGATGTCGAGCGGATCGACTCGATCCGCACCTACCTGCGAGCACACGCCTGGCAGCACGGCCATCAGCGCACGGCCGTGCAGTTCGGCGTCTCCCGCCAGACCCTGTGGCGCTTCCTTGAGCGCGGCCGGGTCGGCCGCGCGCTGCCCCGCGCGGTCCTCGATACCGTGGGCGGCAGCGTCGAGGCGCTGGAGCCGGCGACGCGAGCGTTGATCAGCGGGTCGCCGTCAGCCCGCCGACCCGCGCCCGCCAATCATCTCAGCAACGGCATCCATGCCGCGCTGCTGTACCTCTGCGAAGCGCCCCTGACGACCGCCGGCGAGTTGGCCCAACTGAACCGAGTCCCGGTCTCCACCCTGCGCGAACGGCTGGACAAGCTGAGCGAGCGCGGTCTGGTCGACTCGCGGCTGCACCGGCTCAACGCGCTAGGACCCCGTCCTCGCCGACGCTACTTCCCCACCGCCGCCGGCATCCGGGCATTGGCCGACGACGAAGCCGACCTGCAGCGCCTGCTGCGCATCTACCCCGTCTCGAAGCAGTGGTTCAAGCTGCTGGCCGAGCGGCTCGACGCCGTCGCCGTGCTGTATCACGTCGCCGCGATGATCGCCGAAGCGGACCCTGAACAGCAGCCCGTCCGGGTCGACCACTACCGCCAGGGTCCCTACGACGCCCTGCTCACGCTCTCCGGCGGACGCAGCGTCGGCCTGCTGCGCCAGGGGCCGATGCTCTCGGCCGCCAACCTGCGCTTCCGCCTGCGCACGATTGAGCGGTTGGACTGGACACAGTCCCCCTCGCTCACCTTGGTGCTCACCGACTCCGAGCAAGACTCCCGCCGCGCCGTGCGCGCGCTGGCCGATCCCGGCCTGCACGACATCACGCTGGTCGCCTGCGCGGCCGAGCTGATCGCCGCCGGTCCCCGCGCGCCGGTCTTCCAGCAGGGCGGCTACGGCTATCCCAACACGCCGAAGATCGGGCCCGAGGCCTCCCTGCCCGCGATCCTGGCCTGGATCACCGAGCGCTTCGCCGCCAGCGGGAGGGCAGGTTCGACCGAGCCCCCTGAGCCCAATCCCGACCCGGACGCACTCTACCGCAGCAACGTCCGAGCGACGATGCCGAAACCCCAGGAGCAACTCGACTGCGCACTCTCGGTCCAGCTCACCCGGTCCGAGAAGCAGGCGCTCGACCTGCTCGCCGCCTGGCCCTTCTCCACCCCCGACCAACTGGCGGGGCTGATGGGCTGCGTCACCCGCCGGCGCGCCAACCAGGTCCTGAGCTCCCTCCGCCGCAGCTCCCTCGTGCAACAAGAGCCGCAGGGCTACGTGCTCACCGACGATGGACTGACTTACCTCGCTCGCCGCGACCGATCCGCCGTCGGACCCGCCCTCGACCGCTGGACGCCGCAGCAGTCGGACGACGGAGTCTACTTCGGCAGCGCCCTGCGCGCCATCGCCTCCCAGTCGGAACACCAGCGAGGCATCACCGAGTTCGCCGCCCGGCTCAGTGCCGAAGTTGCCAAGGATCCCGACTACGAGCTGCTCGACCTGCTCCCTACCCACCGTTCGCAAATCACGTACTGGCAGAACGGCGCCCGCTACGTCCTCCACCCCGACGCCTCGTTCCAACTGGGTCACCAGGGCGACTGGGACTGGTGCCTGCTCGAGTACGAGCGCCGCGCCGTCACGCCGAAGCGGGTGCCCGAGCGCCTGCGCGGCTACCGACGCTACTTCCAGAGCGAGCACCCCCGCCGCGACCATGGCGGAGCCGAACCTCTGGTGCTGTTCCTGTTCGAGGAGGACCCGTTCCAGGGCTGCCAGTTGCTCGGCTGGTGTCATGACGGTGACTGGGCGCGTTCGAGCGCCTCGGTGGTGCGCCACTCCTCGGCTGCTAGAGATGCCCACGCTTGGGTGAGGTGGGCGTGTTCGAGGTCGTAGCTACCGGACGGAGGATCTTGGTCGGGGTATTTGTCCATCGAGACGCGGTTGACCGTGATTGCGCGCTCGAGGTCGCCCATGTCGCGGCGGATGTTCCGGAGGCGCAGTCTCAGCAGGGTCGGTCTGCGGAGTTCAAGTGGTGCCGTTTCGTGGTGCCTGAGCAGCTTGAACTGCTCGATGTCCCGCTCGATCCGGGCCGCTTCATCCCTGACTTCGTGCTCGTGGTAGGGGCCGCCGTCTAGGTGCCCGCGGAGGTTGGCGATGAGGCTCGGCACGGCGTGAAACAGCAGGTGCTCGGTCATTCCGTCGGCCGTCGTCTTGTCGGGAGGTGCCTCTGAGAGTATCTGTTTATCGTCGTCAGGCATTCCAGGCGCTCCATCCATGTTGTCGGGCGACGAACGACCACCAGTTGCACCACTGCTGGAACTGCTGCTCAGCTCGGGCCTGGGTCGTTGCCTCAACATACGCTAGCTGGTCGCCGTTGCAGCTCGGAAGCGGCAACCCCACATGCCACCCCACATGCGGCTCCAGGTGTCGCCCCACAAGCCGAACGGCTTGTCGCGGCGATTCGGGACGAGATGAGTAGAGCCGAACTCATGAGACTCTCTCAAGAGTCGGCGGAGCAGAAGGGCGGGGCCGATTGGCCCCGCCCCTCTGGTTTGGACAGGATTGTCCGGTTGCGCGATGACTAGGCGCGGTTGCGGACTCGGCGCAGGACGAGGCCGGCGGCGGCGACGCCCAGTGCGATCAGCAGGCCGACCAAGCCAGCCGAAATTCCGCCGTCAGCGAGACCGCCGCTACCCGTGTCCGGGAACTCGGTCGTGCCGTCGTCCATGGACTCGTCTTCCATGGAACCATCGTCCATGGCGCCCTCTTCGCCCTCAAGCGAATCGAGCTCGTCGCCGTCTTCCATCGAGCCGTCGTCCATGGAGTCTTCTTCCATAGCCATGGCGGTCAGGTAGAGATAAGGCAGCTGCTCGCGGCAGGCCCGCTCCAAGCTGCGCGAGGAGCGCAGGCCCGACATGAAGCCGTAGAGCCAGACCGAGAGCAGCGCCCGCGGATGGTAGGCGGGACTGCCCTGGCGCTGCGCCTCGAGATCCACCCCCAGTTCGCTCCACTCCTCGTCCGAGAGCTGGTCGACGAAGGCGGCCACCATGCGCGCCGGATGATCGTCCGCCACCAGCTCCTCGACCGAGGGCGGCAGCAACCAGGCCTGTTCGCGGT
Organism: Chloroflexi bacterium bin125; assembly: GCA_002239025.1. Classification (GTDB taxonomy): domain Bacteria; phylum Chloroflexota; class Dehalococcoidia; order Bin125; family Bin125; genus Bin125. The sequence goes on from MPNM01000012.1 coordinate 102,068, forward strand.
TGAGCGGGCGCCAGGGCATCGCGGTCCTCCTCAGTTGACCCGTTATCTGCCGCCCAGCCTAGCCGCCCCTGACGATCAGACGGCGTTGTGATCTGCTGACACGGTTAGTATCCAACACCGCAGCAGGTCCGCCATCGGACCCGCCCAGACGCATGCCAAACGGCGACTTTTGGGACAGGTTCACGTGAGACTGTCTCAAAAGTCGGCAAACGAGAAGGGGCGGGGCCGATTGGCCCCGCCCCTCTGATTTGGACAGGCTTGTCCGGTTGCGCGATGGCTAGGCGCGGTTGCGGACTCGGCGCAGGCCGAGGCCGGCTGCTGCTGCGACGCCCAGTGCGATCAGCAGGCCGATCAGGCCGGCTGAGACGCCGCTGCCGTCAGCGAGTCCACCGCTACCCGTACCCGGGTATTCGGTCGTGCCTTCGTCCATGGAGTCGTCTTCCATCGAACCATCGTCCATGGAGTCTTCTTCCATGCTGTCTTCGCCCTCAAGCGAATCGAGCTCGTCGCCGTCTTCCATCGATCCGTCGTCCATGGAGTCGTCTTCCATGGCCATGGCGGTGACGGAGACGGCGGACTGGCCGGAGCCGGCAGGGGTGACTTCGAACTCGGCCGACTTGCCGTTGAGCGTGAAGCTCACGTCATCGGCAGAGTCGCGGTCGACGTCGATGTACCAGGTGCCGTCATCGGCGACGGTGGTCGAGCCAAGCTCGTTGCCCATGTCGTCGACCACACCGATGGTGTCGCCGGCGGTCGCGCCGGTGCCGTAGAAGCGGTGGGGCGGTTCTTGCTGCGC
>MPNM01000033.1 GCA_002239025.1 Chloroflexi bacterium bin125
TCGTCTGATAGGTCATCTGGTCACCTGGACCGCGCCGCCATCCGCCTCCCACTCTGGCACATCTACGCCGCAATGTGAACAGGCCCTAGTACGTGATACACAGTTGGGCGCTCCCAGCCGGGTTCTGCGCAGACGCTAAGGCCTCAAGTCGCGAGGTGACTGCCCTCGTCGTTTAGGAGGTTCGGATTAGCCCTGCAGCTCAACAGGAGCTTCCAAGCCTCTTCCGACCCCGAATCCCTCAACTGGGCAGCACGGTGCGAAGCCGGCCGGCCGTCGTGGCCGCGCGCATGCCGCGGGTTGCAGTTGACGCGTGGAAACAGCCTATGCAGACCGATCCTGCCTGTTACGATTCATCGCCTTGCCAGAGCAAGGTTTCCTGCCCAACCGCGCGGCTGGAGTAGATCGTTACGGCGGTTCGGCGCTGAGCGGGGTGCTGTAGCGCCATTGTCCGACGTTGGCGTCGAGGGGAAAGAAGCGGGCGAACGGCTGCAAACGAGCGCTCTATCTGCCTTCATCGTTCAGCACGAACAGAATGAAAGCGACCCTCCCGAAAGCCAGACGGCGTGCTCCGATCCGCAGCGTCCGGGCCGCGGCGTCATCTCCGACCTCTACGGACTGACTGATCCGCCAGTCACTAACGGGCGCGTCGATCGGCAGGAATCGCCGCTCGGGCAGGATTAGTTCTTGCCAGGCTCTCTCGATCACAGACCTGGAGCGCGAACTCAACCTGACCGTTGGCGATACGCCGAGCGGCGTTCCGAACCTCGGGTGCGATCACGGCGGCCTTGGGTTCGACAGCGACGGGGCAGTTGCGACCGTTCAGTTGTCGGCGCCGGGCTGGGATCGTTCGCGGAGGACGACTAGCGGCGTGAAGGGTGGTATCCCCGCGGCGTAGACCTCGCGGAACTCCCGGTTCAGGAACTCGGGCCCGCCCGTGAAGTAGGCGACGTAGGCACTCTCACGCAGCACATACACAGCTGAGACTGAGCGGTCACGCGCACAGGCGCCCAAGTCGTCAACGCTGCCGCCCCCGTAGACGACGATGCTGAAGCCTTCGCCCACGGCGCCGAGCAGACATGCCGTCGTCGGCTTGAGTGACTCACCGAAGCGCACCCGGTAGACGCGCGTACGGCTGCCTTCCGTGGATGTCACCGTTACCGTGACTTCGTCGGTGTCGTCCAACGCCACCTGGTGGCCGTCAACGGCCTCGTCGGCATCGGGCGGTTCGATTACCACGGTCGCGCCGACCTGCGTTGCCTCCATCAGGACGGTCGCCACCGTGATGTCCGCGCCGGGCGCGCCATCGTACTCCGTGCGCGCCGGGTCGAACCTGCCGATCTCGATACCGCTGAGCGAAAGCCAGGCCAGCCGCGCATCAATGGCGTCGGGCATGTTGTAGGTGTAGACCTTGCCGTCGCCTTCGTCGACCACATACATGACATCGCCGTCGGACCAAATGCCGCGGGGACTGGTGTTGCTCGAAGCGGACAGGCGCGTGAACTCCTCGTCACGCACTCGCACAAGGGGTACGGGCTCGGGAAGGGGGTTGGAAGAAGCCTGTGCCTCGCCCAGCGTCGGCTGCGGCAGGCGGTAGGCGAACAGCATCCTCGCTCCGTGATCGGAGACCCACACGGAGGTGCCGTCCGACCAGATGCCGCGCGGGTCGCGGTTCCTCGGGTCGAGCTCGTAGTGGCCCAGCAGGTGGCCGCTTTCGAGGCCGTAGGCGAAGAGCGCGTCCTCACGACCGTCGAGCACCCACAGGATCACACCGTCGGACCAAATGTCACGCGCGTCCCGGTTGACCGTGGCCAGCTCGATTTCGCGCGCTTCGAGACGGTCGCCACTGTCCAGGTCGTAGGCGAAGATGTGGTTGCGGCTGCTGTCGGAAATCCAGACGGTCTCGCCATCGGACGAGAAGCCGCGCGGCGAACGGTTAGTCGCGGCCAGGGTGAACCCGCGGCTGCGGAGCTGTTGGCCGGTTGCCTGGGAGTAGGCGTAGACCTTGTCTTCGGCTTGGCCGTTGTCGACAATCCAGTGGGTGGCGCCGTCGGACCAGGAACCCGTGGGGTTGTCGTTGCCGCGGGCCAGGGACTCGATGTCGCGTTTGACGTTCCACTCGAGAGCGCGGGTGCTGGGTTTGGGGCCGGCGCTGGCGCCTCCCCCACCGCCTCCGCCTCCGCCTCCGCCTCCGACCACGATGACGACTGGCTGCTGGTTGCCGCTGGGCTGCTGGCCAGTGCCTGGGGTCGTTGCGAACGTCCTTGCCGGTCGCCTCTGGGTCTCGTAGCCCTTGAGGATGATCTTCAAGGGGCCCGTCCGCTTGGTCCATGTCTTTGCGAAGCCGCCGATGTCACGAACCAGGTAGTTGTTTGCGATGCTCCAGCCAGCCATGCCGCCCGGATTCTCGTCCTCCGATGCCGTGGTCTTCAGTTGCATAGCGGCGTTCCCGACCGAGAACTCGATGAGGATGTAATGCACGTATCCGGGCAGTAGGTCCACGTCTCCGACAAACGTGTTTTCATTCCCCACGGTCAGGGATGGCACGGCCGACAGCAGGCCCAGCTCATGGGCGCCCGGACCGTACTCGTCCCCAATCACGATGCTCACGTCGTAAGGCGGCAGCGATCCTCCGTTTGCGGCGACGACCTGCACGCTGGTCAGCGTGTAGTGTGTGCCGCCGGCGGGCATGAATCCCTGAGCGATGTTCATGTTGAGCGGTAAGTTGGCTCCGTCCGCTTCCTTATCGTTGCCGATCAGAGGGGATGGCGGTGGCTGCGTCAACGAGTGATTCAACACGGAAAGGTTGCTGAATGCCCTGGCATCGTTGGCGAACTCGTCCTGTAGCGGACTGGCTCCGGGCTTGCTGTATGTCACGGCCAAGGTATCGCCGGGCGCGATGTATTCGGACAACAACACCTCGGCAGTGCCGCCCTCGGGTTCGACCGGTGTGGCCGAACCGGTGATCGTCCTTGGCGAGCCGCCGCCGGGCGGCGTCGCGGTCACCGTGAACACGCTGGAGGCAGGTGCGGACGCGTACCGAAGCACTTCATCGAATACGACCGACAGCTTTGTGCCATCTACGAAGGCAAGCTGTGGCTTCGGATCCGTCCTGTCAATAACGGTGCGGATCACCATGACGAGGGCGTTGTCTGTGCCGGCAAAGTCGGCATAGCCCGCGCTGAACAGCTTGGTGTTCCTGCGGTTCCCGATGCTCCAGCCGGATGATGCCCCGTCATTTTCGCGGGTTGAGTTCGTGGTGACGAACAGATGCGAATCGCCGTTGTTCTTCACGTCGACAAACAGGACGTAGCTGGTGTTGGCAGCCAGTCTGATTTCATTGCCTGTAGCGGTGAACGTATTGCGACCGGCGACCAGCGCTGAGGGACCGGTCAGCGTGCCCACGGTGGTCGGGCCTGGCGTGCCGTTTGGGTTGGCCATGTGGATCGATACCGTGTAGACAGGCTCGACCAAGCCGGGGCCGTTGGCGAGCACGAGCTCCACAGCGTCAAGCTGGTAGCCAACGCTGGCGTTGCCGGTGGTGAAGAGCTGCGCTTGATCGTGATAGAACAGGTCTTGACTGACGGGTTGCAGATCAATCGCCTGCGCGGTATTGCTGACCACCGGGACGCGGTTGTCGACCGCGTGATCCGTGATCGCCCCGATGTCGGCGCCAAAGCCGTCCTGCAGCTTGTTCGTGTCTGGTACCTCGTAGGAAACGCTGACCGACTGCGGGAGGCCGACAGGCGGAACGGTCAGCTTCACCTGGGAGCCGCTGATCGATATCGCGGTCGCGGGCCTCAGCGCCGAACCATCGACCTTGATCCCGAATTGGCCGGCGGCTGTGGCGGCATACGGCTCGAGCGTGCGGTCGAAGGTCAGCGTGAGGGTGTCGTTTTCCTCCATCACAGCGCTGCTCAGAGAAGGGCTGACGCCGGTCAGGTTGGCTACCGACATGGCGTTGAAGTCGCTCGCCTCGTTGCCGTAGATGTCCTTGAGCGAGTTCGTGCCCGGCTGGTCGTAGTAGGCGGCCACCTGGTCACCGGCAGAGACGGCGGGCACCGTGAGGAAGGTGTGGCGGCCGGCAATGCTGACCTCGGTCGCCGCCTCCAACGGATCGGAGCCGGGCACGATGCCAAACTGGCCGGCAAGCGGCACGTTCCAGGCGTCCAGCAGGCGATCATAAGTAGCGATCAGCTTGTCGCCACTGATCTCGTGGCTCGTGACCGTCGGCTCGCTCTTGTCTATGACCCAGCCAAGCGCCCGAAAACTCCAGGAGTGCCGCTCGTAAACTCCTGTGGTGGGCCGGACTGGACAAAATCGAGAACCGGCGTCCGCTCCTTGGTCACACCGTCAGAAGGCATCGGAATCGTGTACGTCAACGTCGCATCTCCGCCGTTCACCTCGATTGACTTGACGAAGTTGCGAATCAGCGCCTTGCGCTCCGGAATCGTGCCGGCCTCCAGGAACTGACGGAAGTCGGACACATACTCGCGGATCTCCGCGCTCGTCGGCAGATCCGCCTTGCGCTGCCGCAACTGACGTTCAGCGTCCTCGTGTGCCGCCGCCAACTGGTCCTCGCGCTGGCGCAGCTTGAGAATCCGCGGCGAGAGCGCCTGCATCGTCAACTCGGTCGTCTCCAGGGCCTCGTAGAGTCGCTCCAGCCGGCTACGCACATCGCTCAGCTCGGCCTCGACCGCCTGCAGTTGACCGTCGAGCTCGCCCGCCAGTGCGTCGATCTCCTCGGCCACCAGCACGACCAGCTCGGTGATCGTCTCGTCGTTCAGGATCCTTCCCATAATCGTCTCCACGACCCGCGTCTCGACTCGCTGCGCGTTCAGATAACGGGCGCTGCAGGCACCGGACCCCTGCTGTAAGAGGCTGCCGCAGACGTAGTAGGAGAACTTGCCGCTCTTCGCTCCCTGGCCGGTGTAGGGCTTGCCGCAGACGCCACAGCGCAACACACCGCTGAGCAGGAACCTGCTGCCCACCCGCGCTGGCCGCTGCTTCTTCGGAGCCCGTGACTCGAGGCCCTTCTGCACCTGGTCGAACAGATCCTTCGAGACCAGGGCCTCCCAGGCGCCCTCCGCTCTGACCGGCTCCGGTTTCTTGTCGCCCGTCGTCGTGCGGCCCCAGATCGCTGTGCCCGTGTAGGCCTCGTTGTTCAGCACGTAATGCAGGCTGTTGCGCCGCCAGCGCTTGCCTTTGTTCGTGATCCCGCGCTCGTTCAAGTCGGCCGCGATCTCCTTGAGCCCGACGCCGCGCCGGGATTTGTCGAAGATCTCCTTCACGATCGGAGCGGTCTCCGGATCGACCTGCAAAGTTGGTCGCTCCTTGGTCCCGTCCTGGACCTTGATTCTGCGGTATCCGAACGGTGCCTTGGAACTGAGAAAGAAGCCTCGCGAAGCCGCCTCGCGCATGCCCCGAGTGACCTCTTGGGCCAGGTTCTCCGAGTAGAACTCATCGACGCTCTCGATGATCGCCTCCATCAGCTTGCCGGTCGGCGTGTCGTCGGCGTGCTCCGTAATCGAAGTGACCCGAATGCCGCGACGGCGCAGCATCGACTTGAAAGCGACGGCGTGCTCGCGCTTGCGGGTGAAGCGCGAGAACTTCCAGACCAGAATCTCCTGGAATGGGGCGTCCGGCAGAGCCGCTTCGTCCAGCATCTTGCGGAACTGCGGCCGGTCGGCCACGCGTCCCGACTCTGCTTCGTCGATGTACTCGCGGACCACGACGAAGCCGTTGCGCTCAGCGAAATCGCGCAGGGCGCGAAGCTGGGCAGCGACGGAAAGGTCGACATCCTGTCGGTCGCTGGAGACGCGGGCATAGAGTGCCGCTGGTGTCAGCTGTGTTTGGTCTTTCATTTCGCGTCCCTCTCGCGACAATTGTCCTTGGCTTCGGCTCTCGGTCAGACAGAGCGAACCGGGCCTACTGTGCGCTTCTTCTATGTTCGAAACATGTTAGTTGATCTTGCCGACGCTACAGGAGCAGATCCTACAATCCAACCGAGCCACACGGTGCATGCCCAAGTCGATGCGATGGCCCTGAGGGCGCCTTTTTTTTACAGGTGTTAGAGCAAAGGATGCGTTCTCGACTAGGCACGGATTCAGACAGTGTCAGCTCTTCGCCGGACACGGTGGGACGGTGGGTGGTAGGCCGCCTACCGAACTTGGACTGCTGACCTGCAAATGTCAGCGGGATGCCTTGCCCAGCCGGAGCGTGCCGCCGCGGCGAGGAACAGCTGCCGATGAAACTGCATGCCGAACCGGTCTTCTGGTCCGACGCTAGAGAGGCCGGATCGGCCATGGTCGCAGCTGTTCAGGAGTGTGAGGTTTGCAAGTAAGGAGGCATCCGAAACTGTGCTCGTCGTCACAATGGGCCGTGGCGGAGTAGAGCAGTGAAGCCGGCTTGTTCGAAGTCTCGGTCATAGGCGAGGGCCTCGGTGATGCCGCGTTCCTCCATGACCAGGAAGCTGGCGCAATCGGTGAGGCTCTAGCTTTGGTCGGCGCGGGCGGCGAAGCGTTCTGCCGCAGCGCGAAACTGGTGGGGAGTCTGCGGGACGATCTCGATTCGCTCGCTCCGTTCAAGGTCTCTCAACCACTCGACGACTACTTGACGGTCAGTGGTTGCAAAGCGAGAAGCGTGATTGAACACTTCCACCACGATCATCTGTGTCGTGATGATGTCGAGTGGGGCGAGACGTGCTGTGACTTCAACAGCAAGCTCGTGCAGTTGATCGCGCCCAAAGAGCATGCCGATCCAGTACCCCGCATCGGCGAAGACCGTTCGCATCAGTCTTCGACCTTTGGGTGACCATAGAGATAGTGCTTGTAGTTCTTGGCTCCATCGGTCGGTGCGTCACCGCGTGTCTCTGGCGGATACTTGCGGTGTAGCCGGTCGAACATTTCGAGCAATGATTCGGATTCAGGTGCAGGTTCCTCGTCTGAGACGGAGAGGGTGACCAGGCAACCCTCTGAGAGGTTGAGCGGCTCAAGGGGTTCGAGTTTGCCGTTTGCGTAGCGAGCTTTGACTTGGGTAGGCATGTCGGTCTCCTCGGATCAGCGTATCGGGTCAGGTCTCTGGGAGTTGTGGGCGAGATTGCGGTTGAGATTAACCTGGAGAATCCTCAGTACCGCTACGAACCGCCACAAGGTCGGATCACCGAGGGGCGACGACTCTGGGTCTATCCCCGCGCGTGCGGGGGAACCCGGAATTGATCATCAGCTTGGCCTGTTTCTTCGTATTGACCAGATTGACCTTGCCTCGGGTGCCGTCCGCTTTGGGTTTCGCTCGCTCAACAGAGCCTCGGCGGATTTCGATTCTGTCGTCGTCATACCGCTTGCGCGTCACGATTTGGGTTGGCTCTGTTGCCAGGGACGATGCCTGTCGGTCGACCACTGCCGGGTCTGGTGGTGGAGAGATTGGCTGAAATTCCTGACTCAGCGTGCTCTCGCCTTTGATTACACGTTCAACCGCGAACTCGACATCGCCTGGTGCGCCTGTGTGCTGGCGGTACTCGATGCGCTTCTTGTCGGAGTCTGCAATGGCGACGATTGTGCGAACCTCTTCTGGTGGCGGCGGAACATAGATCTTGAGCAGGTGACCGAGTTCTTCCACGATCCGGGCGTCGTGAGCGCGCAGAGCGCGTAGGATTTGGCCTAGCTCTCGCCATCCATCCTCGGGTCCGCTGGTGGCGAGCCAGTCCTCGGCGTCCTCATTCGGAGGAATCAAAATTGGACAGATGATGTAGCCGTGCTGCTTACCCGGAGAGGTCCGCATGGCTCGACCGACAGCCTGTATCACATCGATCGGACTCTTGCGCGCCTCAAGAAAGGCGACCGCGCTGAGCGATGGCGAGTCGGTGCCTTCTCCGAAGATGCCGACGTTGATGATTCCGTTTGGTTCCTCGGGTGTTCCTTTGGCGAGGTTGTCTTTGGCGTTGTCACGGACGGCGACGCTGCTTGATGCGTCGAGGTGCTGGAGTCGGTAGTGGGCGGCCTGCTTGCCCTGTTTGTTGTCGTGTAGCCAGTTCTGTAGCCACTTCCTGACGGACTCAGACTCCAGGTCGATCGCCATGTTTTTCGACTTGTCGATGGTGTTCATAAAGGCGATGCAGGACTGAATTGGCACACTGTCGTCGTCACGACTCTGTGCGGCTCCACCTATCGCCAGTGTGAAAGCCAGCCCGCGCAGGTAGTCGGCGGCGGAGAGCTTGCGACGTCCTGTGCTTCGCGTGTCCTGGGCCAACTGGTGGACGAGAGCATACGATTCATGATCGTTGACACCCAGGGCGATGATCCGATAGTCGGCGAGCCAGCCCTGATTGACAGCCTCGACGTAGCTCTTGCGGTAGAGGTCGACGCCGAACACCTTCGTGTCATCCATCGAGCGCACGACCCAGTTGGTGGGGTCGTCATTCTTGATAGGTTGTATGTCGTAGATTCTCGACGTGGCCGTCTGATACACCCTGTAGGTGGCAGGGAAAGCATCGTTGTCGTGGCAGATCGTGAAGTCGCAGCGCTGGTAATCATCGGCTCCGCCCTTCCTGCGCAGCCCTGCCGTGCGATGCGCTTCATCGCAGACCAACACGCGGGCTGTCACTCCGGTTGCTTGCAGCGCCTCCGCCACTCGACAACTGCTCTGATACGTGCCGAAGATCACGCTGACCTGTTCTCTGACCCCATGCCTTGCTCGATCCATTCAGCGATCGCACCGGCATCCGTTGTGACCAGGCCCTTCACATCATTGGCGCTGACACTGCTCTTGTCGAGGAATGGATCGTCCGAGTTCAGCAGATCCGTTTCGTCATACTTGTCGTAGCCCGCTGTGGCATCGGAGCACACGGCGAGCACGCGCATGGCTCCCGAGCGGTGCTGCAGGTACTCACGCCGGATCTGCGCGACCAGCGCGATCGATGGGCAGAGCACGATTGAGAGTTCGCCTGCCGGAGTCAACTCCTCGACGATCCGTAGCGAGATTCTGGTCTTGCCGGTCCCACAGGGCAGTATGATCTTCCCTCGTGCCTCCCCCACCGGTATGCCGTCGCTGTTCGACTGAGCGTGCTTCCGCAGAATGCGCACGCCCGCCTCAACCGCTTCATCTTGCATGGCCGATTTGGTCAGGCCACCCTCGGAGCCGTCGGAATCTGGCTGTTCCTCAGTGGTGACACTGGACTGTTGCTGGCGCATGTCGCCAACGATGTTGACCAGTTTGATCGGCTTAGCCAGAATCCCCGGCTATTCCGCGGGTATGGTCAGGGAGTTGGCGCCGTTAGTGACAATCCAGCGTTCCGACCAGAAGTCACCTGCTGAGTTGGAAGCGAACGAGTCGATCTCGTGCTTTGCGATCGTGCTGCCCACGCCGTGTTCATCCAACTGGCGCGACTTGCATTGGATGGCGATGTACCCGCTGTCGCTGCGTCGGCGCGCAACGACATCGATGCCTGTGTCAGCGCCTGTCGACTGAGGGAAATGCTGGAGGCGTTCCGGCCATTCTCTCCAAGAGTGGCACTCGGAGACGTCCCACTCGCGAATCTCAGGGCCAGCCTGGACCGTCACATCCTGGAGCCAGGTGCCGTCGGTGGGCTCGTGGGCCAACTCGTCGGCCACCTCAAGGCATTGGTCGATGACTTGTTGGGAGATAGAGTCGGGCATTGACCTGAGCCTTCCTGAACTGCGTTTCGTGCAGGTTCAGGTAGTTTAGGAAGTCTGGCAAGCCGATCTCGCGATTACGTCAACTACATACATGACCCCTGAGCATGGCGAGACTATCGCTGGCCGGATTCACCCCTATCCTGATGGCTCGGCTTGGCGCGCTGCCAGGCGAGTGCAAAGAGGTAGGCCGATGACGGGACAGAATCAAGCTCACACCTACGTGATCACGTCACCCTCAGCGGATGGTCAGTCAGGACCCATATTTGAAGTTGAGGCTGACGAGATCATCACGAGGAGAAAAAGTCTCGGACTCGAAGTCAGACTCTGGCTGAAAGGCGAAAAGGTGGCTGAGGTGTACCCGGCGGCGGGCTGGTTCATCAGAGATGACGGCTAGCATCTCCGGCCCAGCGTGCCCAGATGGATGGAGTTGAATTCCTGAGCAACGACGGGTACGCTTCGAAGCGTACCCGTCGGATGCCCGGTGGATTGTGCCTGGAAAAGGAGGCAGAAATGATCATCAAGCGGTTGAAGCAGTTGTCTCCGATCCATCGCGTCCGATCGGCTAGCCGAACCCGACGCACCCCCAGGCACTCCACGAACTCCATAGAGGAGCGCCAGGAGATCATCCGGGGCGTCGTGGACTCTCGCAAGGGCCTGTTGATTCGGCTAGCTCGCCACTAGCCATAGATGGACGTGAGCTTCTTTTGGCGAGATCAGGATGAGGACTTTATCTACCTAGATTTCAATGATGTCTCGTTCCTGATCAAGGCGACACTGAAGATTTTCCCTGATCGTCCATCCGATCTCACTCTCAAAAAGGGCGGCAGGGAGTTGCTGGAGAGTTCCCTCGGTGCGCCACAGTGGTACATGCTGCCGACCCTCGCAGAAAAAGCAGCCACACTCCACTACAGCCTCACCATGAATCATGCCTTCAACGACGGTAACAAGCGGTTTGCGATAGCGGCCACTTGCGTCTTCCTCTACTTCAATGAAGCCTTCTTGTTCTCCTCGGACGAAAGGTTAGAAGAGATAAGCATTCAGGTCGCAGACCATCTTTTCAGCAAAGAAGAACTTATCGACTACTATCGAATATCTGTGGTCAAGTACACCTGGTCCCCAGTCGAGATATTCCAGTGGTCCCAAGATCACTCAGAAGCTAAGTGGGATGAGCTGGAAGAAGCGATGAAATCAGGCGTCTTGGACCACCAGATCCACGCACGACTTAATCCTTCTCTTGTGAGTGCCATCCACCGTCGAAGACTCACGAGGGGTTCATCTGCGCTGCGGCTAATGCGATACCTGTGGCTTCGCGTAAGATCGTTGGGCAGTCACCACTAACTCACGCCACTCTCCGACGTAGGATGCCACTTTCCGATGTAGTTTCCTTACTGTTGGGCACATCGTGTATCGATTCGGTTGCGAGTGTGAACACATAACTGCGTTCGCGGGATCGTGCGCCAGTCCTCCCGAATGTCCGAGTTCGTGGGTGGCGATCGCCTGAATGTTGTCCGTGTTCCAACCCTTGTCTTCGTTGAACACTATGTCGGACTGCGTGGTCACCGTGCCTATTTTCTTTGTGCATTCGATCGCGAATGGGCCATCAGAGCCGGTAGGAGGATTACACCCGCTCCATCCGCCATTGGGCTTTGTACCCCCAAGTTATGTCATTTACAGTGGAATTGCTCACGAACCTTGGGGCAAACTCACTTTCGCTACCCCAGTGGCTAGCCGCATCTCGTACCGCGCCCTTGTATGACGTCTCGTTTGAACCCACAGTACTCCAACCAGATCCGCTGACCATAAATGCGGGATTCGGGACCGGCCAACCCGATCCTCCGACAATCGCCTCACTATCCTCCGCTGGCCAGACCAGGCCGAGGAGCAGCAAGAAGCCAGACACCACAATTGTCCGCTCGACCCAACCCGCCCGTCTAAATCACCACCAGAGGAACCGGGGAACCGCAGTCGCATAGTTGACCATCTCCACTCCAATCATCCACCTGTCGCGTCCCGCGACGCTAACCGCTCCACCGTCGCAGCGGCGCGAGCGGGCTGACTCCTCACGACATTCCAAGAATTCGCCGTATCCTGACAGCACTCGAAGTAGCGTCGGGACCGGAGGATTTGGACGCACCGACCTACCGACTGTACCCGCTGAGGGGGAACTTGGCCGGCTTTTGGGCCGTCGATGTCACCGCGAACCGGCGCACGATCTTTCGATTCGAAAGGGAAGACGTCACTGACTTCGACCTGCTCGATTGCCACTGAGGGAGAGTCCGATGGCGATGAAGAACCCTTGTCATCCAGGTGAGCTGATCCTGCACGACTGGATCGGCGGTCTCGATCTGAGCGTGGAGGCAGCGGCTGAGCATATGCAGGTGTCAGCGGAGTCGCTCGAGGACATCTGCCAGGGCAAGGCGCCGGTCACGACGGAAATGGCCGTGCGCCTCTCCAAAACGCTGGGTAGCACTCCCCGCTTCTGGATCCAACTGCAGGCCAACTACGACGCCGCCAGGGCCGAGGAAATGCTCGACCAGTTCAACATCAAGCGAATCGAGCGGGCCGCTTGACCACGCTGATGCACGATCCGCAGCACGCGGGAGAAGCTGTTCTTAAGCTGAGACTGGAACCGTTTGACCTGTCGGTCGCGAACGCGAACGCGCACCTTGAAGTGGACGCTGCGTCCTTGGCCGAACTCTCCGAGAGCTGTGAGCGGATCATCGCTGACCTGGAAGTACGGCTGGCGCAAGCGTTCGGCGGCACCGCCGACGACAGGACGCGCGTACAAGCCGCCTGCGTCCATGCCAAGACACGTCTGAAGTCAGACCACATCCAGGAAAGACACATCGGCTCAGCAGCCTGTTCACTGGCCCGAAAAGCAGGCCGCCTACGACATCCAGCACCCGGAACTGCGGTGTAACCGACCATCTCACGTTACGCATCATCACAGGCACGATCCGCCCATGTTGCTGGCCTCACTCCTCAAATCGCGCATAGATGGACTGTGCCCACTGCCCGTACGCATCCATTAGATCCGGCTCTTTTTCCATCTTCGCGGTCACTGTATCCAACCACGCATTGCTCGCTCCGCGATCCTGCATTCCTGCTATACCTATGAAGACTAAAGCAGTTCTCGGATACTGTTTGCGACTTTCGAACAATCGCCTCTTAACATACCACTCAAGATCAACACACGCATTGTGAGCTTTGATAGCATCTTCCTCAGTAACCCGCATACTTGCATGTACAATACTGTTCCGCAACTGTACAACATTCAGAGACCACCTGCCAACTATCGTGGCAGTATCTCTGGTATCCCAGGTGCCTCCAAGCTGCTTCCCAAAGTATGCTCGCACCCTCTTTCGCAGAGGAGTCTTGATCCACTTTATCACTTCGTTTGAGTCCGCACCTGCTTCCCACGCAGTCATGAGCAACGCCCCGGTTAGCAAGCATTCTGATGAGATTTGGCTCCAGACAATTGCTGCTTCGTAGTCTCCTTGAGCATAGTAGGCATGTTGGGCACGCTTTGAATGTTCGACGAAATTCAGGTGAGGATTATCATCATCGCCGGAACTCAGAACGACCTGCATATGGGCCTGAAGGTATTGCAGTGTTTGGTCACTAAGTGTTTCCTTGGCCCCTTGTGGCCAATGTTCTGCATCGTTCACCTGAAAGAGGCGCACCGATTCAACCTCACCTGTCGTCGCAGCGAGAGTTGTCCAAGGAACGAGAGGATTCAGCTGCTGACGGGACAAAGGGCGTACCGCCCAGTCATCTACGGTCGTAACGTAGGCGCGATAAATCAGTTCAAGAGTATCAAGTGCCCTTCGGAATGCACGCCATACCGAAGCTTCCAAGTCAGGTTGGGCACTCGCCCCTTGGACCACATCCAGGGGAGTAACTACTTCGAATACGGTAACGAAAGTTGAGGCTCCGACTTCAAGTGCTCCGGCCACCGCTTGGGAGTAGAAGTGGGCGTCGAACTCAAACTCTTCCACACCTTTCATCTTTTCGTATGCGGCTCTCGCCAGTAAGAACTGACCAGAATCCGATCCGAAGGGAAATTCGAACCTGTCGACGAGGAGACTGACGAATGGCTTGCCTTCGGGATTGTCCGGGATTGCGTATCGCTCACGGATCGAGGACGCGCCAGGCGTGCTCTGCGCTAACCACTCAACTCGTTCCTCATCAAACGTCAAGCTTCCTTTCCATTGGTCAGGCAGGCCCAGAGGCACAGGCGCAGTCAGAAAGAAAACGATGTATCGCGGTACATCCGGCCATCCATCCGGAACAACCCAAGGTTCCTCATGCCGCTTTGAATCTCCAGGATCGTCACCCATGGTCAGTTCCTTGCTTGGTAACAAAGAGAATACTCGCCAACCGGCTAGCCACATGCGACCACCACGCCACCTCCCCCTCGCAACCCCCTGCCCAGCACCTTCGACTCCCGACAGCTCAGCCACTTCTTGAGGACCTGGTAGCCGCATAGCCGATACTCCCAGACCTCGATCGGCACGTCTTTCCGATTCGCCCGATCGTTCAGTTAGACATGCACTGCCAGTCCCCGATGCTCGACCTTTCCCTGGCCGGGCATGGCGGCTTGATTGAGTCCGAAGTGGTCCCAGCCGGCGGTGAGGTTGAAGTCTTTGGATTAGATCGCTTGGTAGTCCTTGGTGGTGGGGACAGCGATGATGGTGTCGAGGATGTCGGTGACGTCGGACTCGGTGTCGAACTGGCGGGCAAGCGGCGGCCCGTGGGGAGATATTCTTCCAGGACGTCAGTGCTGTCGGGCAGGGGGTTATGAGGCGAGCCCATGTACAGACCGCCGTCGCTGGCCTCGCGGTAGACGGTGTCGTGGAGCGTGGCAAAGACGCAGCGCAACAAGCGACCGCCCCAGGTTGGCGCCAGACACAACTAGCCCTTCGACCCAAAAGGGAGAACGGCCGCGCCCTGAGACGGACGGCTAGATCACCAATCGCCAGGCCCGGCAGTCCGGCCAAGGGCCACAGCAGGTAGCCAGGTTCTGCCGGCTGGGTCCGATGGACGCATGTGTCTTGCGCCCTCGCCCGCAAAGAGGGGAGGCTAGTCTTCCAGTGTTGACCGGTAAGCGTTGCTTTTGTCGAGAGGCAGGTATGGATGCAAGACGTAATCCTTGACAACCAAGTTCGGACGGTCGCCCAATACCTCAGGGGGCAACTTGACCGCTCAGCGCGATTCCTTATCGTGTCGGCCTACTTCAGCATCTACGGATATGAACTTCTGGCGAAGGAACTTGCCAAACTCGAAGATACGCGCTTCCTTTTCGGTGAGCCGTCGTCCATTGATGGACTCGACCCTGGGCACAAAGAGGTAATGGCTCTACAACTCACGGAGGACGGTCTCACACCCGTACGGACAACGACTCAGAAGGGATTGGCGCGAGAGTGCGCCCGGTGGTTCGAGAGTGACGCGGTCGCTGTGCGAACGATCCGGAGGTCCAACTTTCTGCATGGCAAGATGTACCTGTTAGACCACTCAGGCGTCGTTGGCAGTTCGAACTTCACGAGGAACGGACTCGGCGAAGGTCAGAATCCAAACCTTGAAATCAACCTGGCAGTTTCCGTTCGAGAGACGCTCGATGAGCTGCAGGCGTGGTTCGACGATATCTGGCGTGACGACCGGCTGACGAAGGACGCCAAGCAAGACGTACTCAATGCTCTTGACCGTCTTCACCGGGAGTACTCGCCGGAGTTCGTCTACTTCAAGTCGCTCTACGAGCTGCTCAAGGGCCGGATCGATTCCGAGCAAGACAGCGACCGGCAGATGGAGGACAACCATCTGTTCGATTCTGCAATTTGGAACGCGCTCTACCAGTTCCAGAAGGATGGGGCGAAGAGTGTGATCGCCCGCCTAAAGCAACACAATGGCTGCATCCTGGCGGACAGCGTGGGCTTGGGTAAGACCTACACCGCGCTAGCCGTCATCAAATACCACGAACTGAGAAACGAACGCGTGCTCGTGCTCTGCCCGCGGAAACTGAGGGAAAATTGGGCACTCTATCCAGCCCATCTTGGGCATCGGGACAATCCCTTTGTCGGCGACCGCTTCGGCTACACATTGCTCTCTCACACCGATCTATCACGGGACGGCGGCAATGTCGGAGACATAGACTTAGCAAAGTTCAACTGGGGCGGTTACGACCTCATCGTGATCGATGAGTCTCACAATTTCCGCAATGATGGAGGCGCGCGCTACGACCGCCTGCTCAACGAGATCATCAGGGATGGCTCCAAGACCAAGGTGCTGATGCTCTCGGCGACCCCGGTCAACACCTCGCTCCTTGACCTCCGCAACCAGATCTACCTGATGACCGAAAAGAACGAGACCCACTTTCAGAACGATCTGCGAATCAACAATGTCGGTCGCGTGTTGCGCGACGCCCAGCGAGCATTCAAGCAATGGGAGGAAGAACAACGCGGTCGGGTCAGGACTAACAAGGGCCAGTTACTTGAACGGCTCGGTGCCGACTTTCTTCGGTTGCTGGATGGAGTTTCCATCTCACGTTCGCGTAGACAGGTCACGAAGTTCTACGCAGCCGAAATGGACCGCATTGGCCACTTTCCGGCGCACGCGAAACCGGTCAACCGCTACCCAGCCACCGACTTACACGGCGAACTCTCTTACAAGGAGTTGGCGAAGCTGATCCGAGGGTTCGAACTTTCGATCTACCGGCCTTCGGACTACTTGATCAACAAGGAGCGACAGCTGGAGCTTGATGCGGAACGTCGGCAACTAAACTTCAATCAGCAGGATCGGGAGCACTATCTGGTCAAAATGATCCTCACGAACTTCTTGAAGCGCCTGGAGAGTTCTCCGCTCTCTCTGCAGCTCACGCTTCGACGGACGATCGCGAAAATGGACGACCTGCTACAGAAGATGGATCGCTTCGACCAGCTGAATATTGAAACTGACATCGATGACAATTTTCAACCGGACGAGGATGAAGACGACGACGATTTCCTCATCAATCGGGCGCGAAATCCTTATCACCTGAGAGAGCTCGACCTGCTCCGCTGGAGGAAGGACGTTGCCAAGGACAGGGAGACGATTGGTGCCGCCCTCGAAATCGTTTCAGACATCACGCCGGAACGCGATGGCAAACTCGCCGGGATTCGACAAGCCCTCCACCACCGAGCCGCGAATCCGACGACCGATGTGGATGGCCAATCCAACCGCAAGATGCTGGTCTTCACTACATTCAAAGACACCGCCGAGTACCTGTACGAACAACTCACATCCGACGCGGACGAGCTTGGTCTGCGGATCGCAATGGTCTCAGGCGACTCGGTGCGGGACAGCCTTAGCGCCACGGACTTCAACGCGATCCTGACCGATTTTGCACCCAAGGCCCGTAGTCGATCGGAGACCAGTGTTGGTCAGGACGTCGACTTGTTGATCGCGACAGACTGTATCTCTGAGGGTCAAAACCTCCAGGATTGCGACACCGTCCTCAACTACGACATCCATTGGAATCCTGTGCGGCTGATCCAGCGATTTGGGCGGATCGACCGCATCGGCAGCAAGAGCTCCGAAGTCAGGATGATCAACTACTGGCCGACCGATGACATGGACGCTTACCTGAACCTGGAAGGTCGGGTGATGGCACGAATGGCACTTGCGGACACCGCCGCAAGCGGAAGTGACGATCCGTTCCACGAGGAGGAAGTAAGGGTTGGCGCCCAACTGGAGCTCAATTTCCGCGATGAGCAACTCAAGCGGCTACGCGAAGAGATTCTCGACCTCGACGACCTTTCCGACACCGTGGTGTTGAGCGACCTCTCGATGGACTACTTCTTTGCACAGCTCAAGCAGTTTCTGGAACGGAACAGGGACGAACTGGAAGCCACGCCGAATGGCGTCTACGCCATCACAAACGACCCGAAGGACGGACAAGGGCCCGGAGTCTTGTTCCTCTTGAAGCAACGTAATGCAGGATCGACCGAACGCCGGCGAACGGTCAGCCCGGTTCACCCGTTCTTCCTTGTCTTCATCAAGAAGGACAGGACAATACGCTTCGGCGCCGGCAATGCCCGTCAAGTCCTCGAGTATTTCGATCGTGCCGCCGCGGGCATTGACGAGCCCATCATGGCGCTCTGCGACCAGTTCAACTTCGAGACCAAACAGGGTAAGGACATGGCCCAGTACGACGATCTCATAATCGAGGTGCTCTCTCACATCCGCCAGGCCGAATCCTCTGCGGCGTCGAGTAGCGTAGCCCGAGGCGGTAACCGCGACGCCGTACTGCCGAGAACAACCGAGACGCCCCGTGACCCAACAGACTTTGAGCTGGTGACATGGCTGATCATCAAGTAGAAACTCGCCAACAGATCGCAGGGACACTAAACGGATTCGCCGAGAGCGACTTGGCCGCCGATGCCGAACGGCTGCTCGGCGTGCTCGGTTACCGTAGCGAGCGCACAATCCCTGACCAGAGTGGAGACGTGGCCAACTTCCTGAGCCGTTACCCTGCGCTCAAGCCGGACACCAAGGCCGAGGCAGAGTTTGGCGATGCTGCTGAGTCCGTCCACCTGATCTTCCAGGTCACCGACGAGGAGATTGCAGGCGGTGTCCAACCGTCTTTGTTCACCTGTGACGAATTCAACAGCGGCATCATCAGGAGTTTCCTCTTCGTCGCTGTAGAACTCGGTGCCGAGCGCTATCCGCGAGGCACCTACGCCCGGTTCACCCGCGAGATCAACAAGCGCTTCGCCATGCCCGTCGTCGTCATCTTTCGCTCTGACGACGGGTTGATCACCGTGGCGTTCGTCCACCGAAGACTCCACAAACGCGACCCCGACCACGACGTGCTCGGCAGCGTTTCCCTGATCCGCGAGATCAACCCCGTCGATCCTCACCGTGCTCACATCGACATCCTCGAGCAACTCTCGCTCGACAGCCGCCTGGAGTGGATGAAGACCAGCAACCAGCAGCAGAACTTCGACGGCCTCCTTAACGCTTGGCTCGACGCGCTCGACACCGAAGCCCTCAACAAGCGCTTCTACCGCGAATACAAGCGGCTGTTCGACCAGGCAGTGAAGCATGTCGCCATACCGGGCGCCGGAGAGGAGGAACGCAGGCGCTTCGTCCTCACGCTGTTCAATCGCCTGATGTTCGTCCACTTCCTTTCGCGCAAGGGTTGGCTCTCCTTCGATGGGGACACCGATTATCTCAATGCCCTGAAGCGCGACTACGCCAAACATGAGCGGCACAACAACTTCTATCGTGATCGTCTGACCTTTCTCTTCTTCGAAGGTTTGAACAACCCCGATTCGCGCGATCTTCGGCGCGGCGTGGACATGCTGATCGGCCACGTCCCCTTCCTAAACGGCGGCCTGTTCCAGAAGACCGATCTTGAGGAGGACCGTCTCGACAATCTCGTTGTTCCAGATGATGCAATCCTCCCACTGCTGACCGACCTCTTCGACCGTTTCTACTTCACCGTCTCCGAATCGACGCCGCTGGAGATCGAGGTCGCCGTCGATCCCGAGATGCTCGGCATGGTCTTCGAGGAACTGGTCACCGGACGCCACGACACAGGTGCCTACTACACGCCACGCCCGGTCGTCTCTTTCATGTGCGGCGAGGCGCTCAAGGGCTACCTCGTTTCCAAGGTGCCGCAACTTCCCACTGCGGTCGTCGCTGCTTTCGTCGATCGGCGCGATACCGGCGGCGTCAACATCAGCGCCGCACGCCGGCTTGCCGATGCCCTGGCCGATGTGACAGTGGTCGATCCGGCTTGCGGTTCCGGGGCTTACCTGTTGGGGATGATGCACGAGCTTGTGGACCTTCAAAGGACGCTCTTCAACGTCACCCGGAACCCTAAGTCTCTCTACGACCTAAAGCTCGACATCATCCGGCGCAACCTCTATGGCGTCGACATTGAGGGGTTCGCGACCGACATCGCCAGGCTCCGCCTCTGGCTCTCCCTCGCCATCGACTTCGACGGCGACCAACCTGAGCCGCTGCCCAACCTCGACTTGAAGATCGTCGAAGGCGACAGCCTACTCGGCCCCGACCCAAGCGGGACCGGGCAGCAGGGCGTCCTCGGCTATGACGGCAATGCGGTCAACGAGCTACGAGAGATCAAATCGCGCTACATGACCGAATCCGAATCCGGCCGCAAGACTCAACTGCGAGAGGCGATCGCCGAGGCCGAAGATGCCCTCCGAGAGCAACTCAGCCACTTCGCCGGCGCCGACAACGCCCTCGACTGGCGCATTGAATTCGCCGAGGTCATCGCCGAGGGCGGCTTCGACATCGCGGTCGCTAGGGCCTGTTCACATTGCGGCGTAGATGTGCCAGAGTGGGAGGCGGATGGCGGCGCGGTCCAGGTGACCAGATGACCTATCAGACGACGCTGAGCGACAAGCAGTATGCGCGGATC
>MPNM01000034.1 GCA_002239025.1 Chloroflexi bacterium bin125
TCCGGCGTCAAGCCCAACATCATCGCCGCCTGCCGCTCACTCTCGCCACGCATCGCCAAGCTCCCTCATCTATCGGCTCCGTACCTCCTTCATGATCTCACACATTCATTTTTCAGCAGCCTGCTAGCTCACAAACTCGTCCCCCCGCCTACTTGTGCGCCAATCCAATATTGGACTGAACACAAATGAGGCGCCTGAGGCTGAACTCGACGGTCGAGCTATCGACGAGAAAGCACGATGCCAAATGTTGCTACATCGCTCTTCAACAGTGGCAAGTTCAAATGCACAACGCAAGCAACAACTCAGAGGCTCTTATCTGTAGAGCGTTAGGCGGGCCTAACGAGACCGTACTGCGAGCTGTTGCTTGGTTAATCGCGCTGCAAGTGCTAACCCATCACCTCTTAATCCCACCAATCAGTGCGGGCCTTAAATACCCTTGCCTGGGCCGATTCGTCTTCCTTTTTTCATCGATCATTCAGGTCAGTTTTCAACAGACCGAGGGATACACAGAAAGTTGTCAAATGATAGAAAGCGCGAGGCTTCTCAACGGTACTGTTGCGAGAAGCGCGTCATGTCTCGTCAGCGCTCGCGCGGCCGTCGCGCCGTGTTACTTGTTGATCCCTTGGGCTATCGTGCAGACAGTCGTCCTGAGCCTAGTACTGGCTGCCTTCTGTTCCAGCAAGCACCCGCTCGCGGCCCGCGTGGGCAGCGAGCGTCGAGGAGCGCCGCTTGTTCAACCCGGAGACCTTTGCCGCGTTCCGCTACCGCGACTTCCGCGTGCTCTGGGCGGCCACATTCGTTCGCTCGGCCGCGCTGGCACTGGAATTGGTTGCCCGGGCTGTCCTGATCGTCGAACTGACCGGCTCGGCTGTGCTGTTGGGCGCAGTCCTCGCGGCCTGGATGGCCCCGAACCTCCTGCTCTCGCCGTTCGCCGGCGTCATCGTCGACCGCTATCCCTACCGCCGCGTGTTGATCGCTTCGTTTCTGGCCAACGCCGTGGCATCCGGCGTGCTCTTCATCTTGCTGATCATTGACCAGGCTCAGAGTTGGCAGGTGATAGCGCTGTCGGCCCTGTCCGGCATTGGCTTCGTGTTCTTCAACCTGGCTCGCCGCGCGATGCTGCCGGTGATCGTCGAGTCCGACCACCTGCGCTCGGCGACGGCGCTCTCGCAGACCGGACAGACATCGGTCAAGATTGGCGGCGCACTCCTCGCCGGCCTCTTGCTGCGCTTCGCCGACTTCACCTGGATGTTCGGCCTGATGACCGCCTTCAGCCTGCTCGCTGCACTGCTCGCGATCCTGATTCGGGCCCGTGAGCAATCAACGGACGCCGAACGAGACAGGGAGTGGTCCATGCTGGGTCAGATCACGGTTGGGGCGCGGTGGGCGACCGCCACGCGTTGGCCGCTGGCCGTATTGGTCATCTCGGCGATGTCGTACATGTTTCTCCAGCCCTACGAGGCGGTGCTGATGCCGCTAGTGGTGATTGACGAACTGGGCCAGCACCGGTCCTGGGTTGGCTACCTGGCGGCCGTAGGCGGTCTCGGCGCGACCGTAGGCGCGGTCTGGCTGGCTTCGCTCAAGGAGATTCGTTCGCCGAACCTGCTGATGGTCGGGCTAATCGCGACGGGCGGGGCTTCTCTGGTCGGGATTGCCCTGGCGCCGCATCTCGCAGTGGTCGCGGTCTGCGTGTTCTTCGCCACCGCCTGTGTCTACAACATGGTCACCGTGGCCAATCTGGCGCTGCTGGCTCATGCTCCTGAGGAGATGCGTGCGCAGGCGCTCACGCTGATGAATCTGGCCCAGGGCACGATCCTGATTGGGGCCCTGATTGCCGGCGCATTGGTCGATTCGCTGGGTCCACAGTCGGCGCTGCTGACGATGGCTGCGTGTCTCCTGGGCGCCGC
Organism: Chloroflexi bacterium bin125; assembly: GCA_002239025.1. Classification (GTDB taxonomy): domain Bacteria; phylum Chloroflexota; class Dehalococcoidia; order Bin125; family Bin125; genus Bin125. The sequence goes on from MPNM01000034.1 coordinate 1,908, forward strand.
TCTACTGGCGCTGTCGACCCCGCGCGTGCGCTGGTGGCTCTGGCGGCGGCGGCTGTACACCGACCTGACGGCCGCGGACTGGATTCGAGCCGACGACCGCGACCGTTAACGTCGTTCGGATACAAGATCTGCGACTAGACTATAAGGTCGCCAGGCGACGAACGATCACTGTTGTGATTGAGCGCCGCGAAAGGCGCCTCCCATCACAACAGCAAGTACATGCCTCTCCTTTTCCTAATCAGTGTGCTCGGTTCGACAACTGATTCGGGCCCTACGATGTCAACGGCCAGACGAAAGGATCACCTATGACTACCAGCCAAGCCAAAGCCCCTTCGCCCGCCGAGTTGCGTCGACGAATGGCTATCCAGCTTTACGAAGAGATGCGCGAGCAAAGCTCCGCCGATGATGGCAACACCTTGCAGGCAGCCGCGACCATCACCTCCGGGATGTCGCTCAACGAAATCAGAATCTCGCTCGGCATCTGGCCAAACACCGTCGACGCCGCGACCTGAGAGGCGTCCGTCGAGCCAACCGTGCTTGCGGCAGCGCAGTGTTGGCAAGGGCAAGCACTTCGCATGACCGTTGAATCGCTGCTGATGTCCCTATAGGCGTCACAGCCAAGCAGAAGCGCTGGCTGGCCTTGTCTAGCATTAGGGCATCCATGTGAAGGCTCCCTCTAGGCCGAAGCGGTGTATCGGGTTCGCTGACGGCGTAGGCAGAGAGCTCAACCACATTCAGTTGTAGCCATCGGTCCTACATGCTCCTGATCCCCATTGTGCCCGACGGTCTAGGCCGACTCGTCGCATAGGCGCGGTGACTGTTTGTCACCCAGTCCCTGCACCTTCGCAACTGAAGATTTACTTCTGATGCTCTGCAAGGCCGAGAGCGCAACGTACCAACGTTGCATAGGCATTTCGCTGACCGGCACACAGGCAAAAGAGAAAGGACTGTGTCGCCGATCTGTTCTAGTGCAGCTCACTGCGGAATGACAGACTGAGACCAAGTTTTTGTGAGTGTTGTTGGTCATCCATAGATTCTGATTTATTCGAGCCGAGACCGTGACGCCGGAAAAGAGAAAGGCGTGAGAATGAGCAGCTCCAGCAATCGTCAACTTAACTTTTGGCTCATGGGTACGGTTGCCGCGGCCCTGGTGATCGTCGGCGCGGCCTTGGCTCTAGCCGCTCAAGCGTTGATCGCTGTCGACGCTGCCGGAGGAGACTCGCGAGATTACGTGGCGACCGTTCGCATCTCGGCGCTCAAGTCGGAAGACGGCGCTGTCCGCGTCGCGCTGCAAGATCAGGATGAGGACGGCGCCTGGGGTGAGCGTCAGCATCCGAGACTAGACACGGTTGGCACGAGCGCCCGGACTGGTGTTTGGCTCAATAGCTCGCTGCTAGTCGTTTCCGTTGCCGCAACTGCTTCAACAATGCCCGATGTCCATGCCGAAGCGACGTCAGGCGACGAGCAACCGTTGTTCTGCATCGTTTCTCACGGAGGGCGTGACGACTTTTTCTGGCGGCTGGTACGCGGCTACTCCCGTCAGGCGGCCCTTGACGCCGGCTCAAATGTGCGCTTCTCACAATCGCCTGACGGCGCGCAACAGGCCGCGGCGATTCAGCGCTGCAGTGACGACGGCGCAGCGGTGATCGCCTCGACGCTGGCTGATCCGGACGCCGTCCGCGACGCGTTGCTAGCGGCCAAAGAGGCTGGCGCTCGAATCATCACATTCAACTCTGGCGCGGACGCTGCCGAATCGGTTGGCTCCGAATTGCATATCGCCCTGGACGAAGCCGCTGCCGGCCGTCTCGTTGGCGAAGAGTTCAATCGGCGCGGACTCACCGGGAACATTGGCTGTCTCCTGCACGAAGTGGGCAATGTTGGATTGGAGCAGCGCTGCGATGCCCTCGCCGAGACATACACCGGCGGTGAGACATTCCGCATCAACTTGCCTGTAGGCGATCCTGAGGCCGTCCAGGAAGCGGTAGAAGCGCGTCTCCTCGACGCCGATCAGCCGGAGCTCGCAGGGTTGTTGACCCTCAACGCCGACACCTTGCTGGCGACCCTGCGCGGAGTGATTGCTACTGCAGACCAAATGGGCCACGACGTGCAGATCGCTGGGATTGGGCAAAACGCCAAGCTCGACACGATCGACCTCGCCGACCGCAGGCGCCACCTCGCGCTCGTCATCAGCCATGCCGGCGAGACGCAGGGCTATCTGATTACCGCCGCGTTGAACTACATCCATACCTACCCGGCCCCTGCGAGCTTCATTTCGAGTACAACAATCTTGCGCGCCACGCCCTTCTCCTTCGACGCGAAAGTGATCCAGGCCGACGACTCAAGGGCGGCAGAAGTGCTCCGTCGGGTCGCCGAACGCCTTGCTCTCGGAGACGAGTACCTGGACGAATAGCTGCGTAGTGTGCCGGTCGGGGCGATGCGAGACGTTGACCGAGACCGGAGCTGAACGGAGGCTGCGTGAGCGGGTTGGCAGTGGATCAACTCAACAGATGCCGCCTCAAGAACTCACCCACAAGTTGATTGAAGGCTTCCGGGCGTTCCCAATAGACAGAGTGGCCACAGCCTTCGACCTCGACGTATTCAGACCCCGGGATCTGTTCGTGCACCATCCGGACGACCTCCGGATAGACGATTTTGTCGTCATCCCCGACGAGGAACATCGTCGGCACCTTGAGCGCCTCGAGGTCATCCGTTCCGATGCGAATGCCGGTCGGCGTGTACCTCAGATTGGAACGGGATTCGGTCAAGTTGAACGACAACCACTCCGGCAGCGGGAAGTTCTCGGAGTTGAGTCGTATGCGCATCAGTAGCGCCATCGCCGGTTCGCGAGCAGCAAAGTCCTCCGCATAGTCCCGGTCGAGTCCGGGGATATCGCGGGTCCGTTCGTCGTTGACTCCGCTCTTCCTCGTTGAGCGATCTGCCAAAACCCTGCCCGCCGTCTGACATTAGAGCGGAGAGCCCGCACCTCATCAACGAGGTTATCAACCTCCCGGATGTCGATCGCTGGTGTTGCCGTGTTTACATGGCGGGAACGGTTTGAAACTCACTAAAAGTTCACGGTTACTTGGTGCGATCAACACGGTATCCACACATGTGATGTGGCACAATATCGCGCACGATTGAGAATTGAGCAGTGCCAAGGAGTGTGTGATGCACAATCGTGATATCGATTCCTTTGGAGCCCCCCCCCCCCCGAGTTACGTCCGCTAGCCAGCGCTTCTTGCTGCTCGGCTTAGCGGCAACATTGTCTGCCGCGTTGATAGCGTTGGCCGCCTTGTTCCTCGGCTCTGAACTCGCATCCGGCCAGAGCGCGCCGACGGTGACCAGCGTCGTGGTCTCCTCAACTCCTGCTGCCGACCAGACCTATGCATTGGGCGACAAGGTTCGTATCCGCCTGACGTTCAGCGAGCTGGTTGTTGTCACAGGGACGCCGCGACTCAAGATCGACATGGATCCAGCCCACTGGGGCCAGAAGTGGGCGACGTACAACAGCGGTAGCGGCGCTGCCTATCTGGACTTTATTCACGAGGTGGTCGAGCCGAACTTCTCTACCCAGGGCATCGCCGTGCTGGCGAACACCTTGCAACTGAATGGTGGCGCGATTCGGTCCGTCGGGTCGGGGCAGGACGCGGACCTGGCCCACGAGGGCCTGGCCCACAATGCGAGTCACAAAGTGGACTGGCAGCGGTCGCGACCGGAGCCTCAGCCTAAACCCTCTCCATCACTCCAACGCCCGCTCCTGGAAACGCTCCTCCAGAAACCCGATCCTGTACAGGTGAGCAGCTTTAGTGTGAACAGCGTGCCCGGATCGCTGACCGTATCGGTGGACTGGGCGGATGTGCCAGGCGCGAGCTCGTATCTCGTGCGTTGGCGCGATGGCGGCTACGGCGTCAAACTCAACGATGGTGTGACCGTTGCGACATCCGAGGCCAGCATCACCGTGGGCTACCACGGCGAGTGGGTGGTCAAGGTCTCCGCCTGCAGCATGGGCGGCTGCAGTCGCGGCATTCCGAAGCGATTCCAGGTCGAAGCTGTTGAGCAGCCCAATCAGGCGCCGCTTGTCGATGAGGACGCAGAGCAGTATGCATCCTTCGTCGGGACGCACCTCGCGCCCCGAGGCATCCTGGTCAGCAAGGACTTCGCTGGCATCTTCTCCGACCCGGACGGCGACGATCTGACCTACACGCTCACAACTCCCACCGACCCCAACGGCCTGATCGACACAATTCTCGTCATGGACGAACAGCAACGCGTGTTCATCCGGCTCGATGCCGACGCCGATTGGTCGAGCATCGCTCCGGCGCTGGTAGACCCATTGGTGACAACGATCACCTTGACCGCTACCGACCCGGACGGGCTCTCGGTCTCCCTGAGCGGCGACTTCCAGACCAAAGCTGTTGAGCAGCCCAATCGGGCACCGCTAGTCGATGAGAATGCAGAGCAGTACGCATCCTTCGTCGGGACGCACCTCGCGCCCCGAGGCATCCTGGTCAGCAAGGACTTCGCTGGCATCTTCTCCGACCCGGACGGCGACGATCTGACCTACACGCTCACAACTCCCACCGACCCCAACGGCCTGATCGACACAATCCTTGTCACGGACGATCAGCAACGGGTGTTCATCCAGCTGGACGACGACGCCGACTGGTCGAGCGTCGCTCCGGCGCTGGCAGACCCATTGGTGACAACGATCACTTTGACTGCTACCGACCCGGACGGGCTCTCGGTCTCCCTGAGCGGCGACTTCCAGACCGACTGGGCAAGCCATCCCGCGCTTATCGCTGCGGCTGCCACTACGTGGTGGATGGAATTGACCTTCGATCAGGACTTGCAGCAGCAGCCCTCTCCGACCAAGGAGCAGTTCACAGTAAAGGCGTTTGTAAACGGAAGTGAGTCCGCTACGAACATCCCGGTCCGCAAAATCAGAGTGCACAGGAATGAGATCACCCTGTTCGTTGAGGACGGATTCAGTGGTCCCGACTCAATCACGTTGGACTACGTTCACATCGATGACACACCGTTGAAGCGTGCTGCCGGGGGGGACGCCACGCCGGGCTTTGTAGGTCAATCGGTAGCGATTCCTTCGCCCAACGTGCCAGCGACCCTTGACATCGACTCGACCCCTGGCGAACTAGACATCATCGCAACCTGGAACCCATCGCGCGGAGCATCTACTTATCTGCTCAGTTGGCGAAGGGTCGACGGAACTCTTGAGCCAGGAGACGAAACCACCGTTTCCGGCACCACTGCAACCATAGAAGTGGCCGATTTCGGCGAGTGGATCGTCAGCACACAGGCGTGCAACGTCACCGGCTGCAGTTCCACGATCGCCCGAACGATCGATGTGAGAGAGTTTCCGTCTCCTGGACTGGCAGTTGGAGCCACACGCGGCGAGCTGATGATGCAAGCGACATGGCAAGTCATTCCAGAAGCCACTTCCTACAAGCTGCGTTGGCGGCTGGAGGGCGATGACCACTTCGATGAAGCCAATCAACTATCCACCACGACGACCGAAGCAACGCTCACTGCATCAGGCAACGGCCACTGGGTGGTTGCCTTGGAAGCATGTGACGACTCCGGTTGCACCCATCGCGGTGACGCTCGGGCTGGAGTTCTGGCTCTGGACTACTTCACTCCCGTATGCGATCGCACTCCTGTGGTGAAAGAAGCTTTGGAACGAGAGACGGGCAAGTCCTGTGATTCGATCGTCGCTCGAGACTTGGCAGCGCTGGATGGACAACTCAGACTCAGTGGCCTGATTAGCGAGGGAAACGGCAATTGGACCCGGGTTCCACCCATGAAAGCCGTGAGGACAGGAGACTTCGACGGCTTGACTGGCATCACATACCTCGATCTCAACGCTGACAGACTGACATCACTGCCAGGCGGGATCTTCCACGGCTTGTCCAGCCTCACTGGACTCACCCTCTCGCGTAACGACTTGACCGTGTTACCGGTCGGGGTGTTCGATGACCTGTCCAGTCTGAAATTCCTGACCCTGTACGAGACTGGACTGACTGAACTGCAACCGGACGTCTTTGACGAATTGAATCGCTTACAGTCGTTGACCATTGCAGAGAACGCTCTTACCGAGTTGCCTGCTGGCGTGTTTGACAATCTATCCAACCTGACCTGGCTCAGGTTGAGTGGAAACAAGAATCTATCAACTCTGCCCGCTGGTGTGTTCAACGGCTTGGACAGCCTGACTAGAGTGCTGAACTTGTCTTACAACAACCTGACCACACTGCCCACCGGCGTGTTTGAAGGCTTGTCCAGCCTCAAGTTCCTGGCCTTGGCGGGGAACGACATGGAGGAGTTGTCCGACAGCACGTTCTCAGGCTTGTCAGGCCTGTCGACTTTGCTCCTGCAGGACAATGCCATCACCACAATAGAAGAGGGAGCGTTCGGCGGACTATCCAAGATTCAGACTTTGCTCCTGCAGGACAATGCCATCACCACAATAGAAGAGGGAGCGTTCAGCGGACTATCCAAGATTCAGGGGATTGCATTGGACCGCAACGAGTTGGCTTCGCTGCCGGCTAGTGGGCTGTTCGATGAATTGACCACCCTCTCATGGCTGCTCATCGAGGACAACAAGCTAACGGAGCTGCCGGATGGCGTCTTCGACCACCTGACCAATCTTCGAACACTGAAGCTAGGCAGCAACAGCCTGTCCGAGCTGACGAGCGACTTGTTCGACAACCTGACCAACCTGGCCACGCTGCGGTTGTCTGGCAATCCTGGATATCCGTTCGACCTAAACCTCGGAGATGGAGTAACGATCGAGTGATACCACGGTCATTTTTCTAGCTGCTCCTGATAGGCAGTCCCATAACTTCGTGCGTTCCTCCGCAAAGAGGGACCGCGGAGTTATGGGGTTCCTGGCAGTGTGTGGCGGACGAGTCGGCCGACGCCCACTAGCCGACCAATGGGGGCGATGAGTCGGCACTTCCCGTCCTGGCGATCTCTTCGGCACCACGCAGCGAGTTGAATGTTTTGCCGGTGCCACAGGCCATGATCAGTTTGCCGCGGTCGTGTTCGGCGAATCTGGCATAGACGTCATGCAAGGCGTCCCGCTGATGCGGTCGCAGCCTCTTGCGCGGGACCGCGATCAGTGGCGCCTCTTCGTCCTTGATGTGGGCATCCCAATCGATCGCGGTCGCTTCGAGACCAAAGAAGTCCATACGTTGGACGGGCGGCTTCTGATTGGAGATCAGGGCCAGCAGATTCTTGCTCCAGTTGGAGGTCGTGCTGATCACCAGGCGCTGGTCGAACTCCGCATTGGAGTTGGCCAGGAATGTGGCGAGATGTTGCTCATAGATGGTGCTGTCCGGGCCGTAGCACTTGCATTGAATGGCGGTCGGGCCGGCGTCCATAGTCTGCGCAACCAGGTCGATGCCGATGTCACCGCTCCTGCGTCCCGGCCACTCGTTCCACTGCCAGACTTCCGCGTATAGGTCCTGGTAGCCCGGATCAGTTCTCAGCACTTCCGGGACGAGGGGCTCGAACTGCCGGCCTCGCTCGCGGGGTCGGGGAAGCGGTTACAAAGCTGCTCGTAGACATCTGCGAATCCTGCTGGTATTGGTCTGCTGTCCCTCCTCTCAGGCGGGATTCCTGCCTGCGCGGGAATGACGGTGGGGGAGGTGATGACGGTTGGATTGTCGCACAGGTTGGCGGTGTACCCCCTTTGCCTTCGGCATCTCCTCCCGTCTTGCGGGGGGACAAAAGGAACGACGAAGGCACATCCTGCCCAACACCGTGCAGCCGTTGATCGTGCAAGGCACGCTGCTCGTGAGGATTGCGGTGCTAGCCGAGGCCGCGCTCAGCTTCCTCGCCTTCGTGGCAGCCTCTAACCAACACCTCACAACCGAAGGCAACAGGAGACTCCGATGCCCAACACACTCGATGTCACCGGCGCCACGTTGATCTATGACGAGTTTGGAGAAGGTCCCGACACGACTGTGTTCGTCCATGGGGCCGGTGGAAACCATCTCAGTTGGTGGAACCAGATTCCTCTGTTCAGCCAGCGATTCCGTTGTATCACGTATGAAGTTCGTGTCTGGGGACAGAGTCAGGACCTGTCCGGCGAGGGCCGGACTGCATTCGCCCGGGACCTGGGAGAGCTGATGGACCAACTGCAGATCTCCGAGGCAGCGCTGGTTGGTCAGTCGGTGGGCGGTTTCTCAATCCTGCCCTACGCGGCTCGTAATCCCAATCGGGTGAAGGCGCTGATGATGGCCGACACCATGCTCGGCATTGGCGATCAGGCCTTGCTCGATGACATGCGGACGGCGACCGCCGCTGCGGCCGAGAATGCGCGGCTCGGCGGGATGACCCTTATGGTCGGCGCAGCCTATCTTGAGCGCTCGCCCGAGGGCGTGTTCCTCTACAACCAGGTGCGAGCGCTGAATCCGCCGCTGGACCTCGATCGACCGTTGTTGTTTGGCGTCGAGGATGGCGCGATCGCGGTGGACGACCTGTCCGCGCTGACGATGCCGGTGTTGTTCCTGGCCGGCGCCGAAGACGCAATCATCCCCGCCCGTGTGATCGAGCGGGCCGCTGCGATGGTGCCCGGAGCGCGATACGTCGAGATCCCCGAGGGCGGACACTCCGTCTATTGGGAGCTTCCCGACCAGTTCAATGCCGCGCTGGAAGAGCTGCTGGCCGAGGCCTACGCCTAGGCCTGTCGCCGAAATTGCTCGATGGGCGACTGATCAGCAGCGTCTCTGCAATCACCCGGTATCGATCTCAAGAAGGCAGAGGCAGTTGGCAGCTCGCGGCGTAGATGTCGAGGTCAGCAAATGCGCGTTGCCGCATTCAACACTCCACTGGCGATCAGTTTGGTAGCTCCGTATCACATGACGGTGAGGAGTGGACCTAACGAGACCGTACTGCAAGCTTTCGCCTGGGAGATTTCTCTTTGAGCTTTAGGTTCAGTGCTGCAGGGCGCATTCTTGGCTCCTGTTGCACTTCAGTCTTGTGGGTTATCGGTCCGGCGGAGGGAAGAGCCAGGATTTGGCGCCGATGCGGTGGTGCTCTGAAGCGAGGTCAACCTCTGGGTCAATGAGACGGTGGCTGGCACGGCCGTTGACACTTACGATTGCTTCTGCCCTGACGGTCACCTGGCGACCGTGTGCGGCATGGTGGTCCCGGATGATGTGGGCGGTAGCGAGAATGAGGTCGGGCTGGGTCGTCATGCGCTCGGCCTGCAATGGACTGAGGAAGCTGGCCGGTGTCTCTATCCAGCTTCACCCCTCTGTGTCCTTGACTCGGTACTCGACGTGTCCGACCTTTTCTGTGAGCAACACACGCCAGGAAAAGCGGTATCCCTCTTCGTTCCATTGCACCGGACCGGGATACAGATAGTGACGCAGCGGGACGACAACCTGAATGACTAGCACGACGATTGCGATGAGAACGGCGATGCGGCGATCATCATGTAAGGGAAGACGCCGATCATGAAGAGTTGGCCAGTGATCAGGTGGAACACGATCAGCACGGCAAACGCGAGTGGCCGTGAGCGTCCCCAGAGCAGCCAGGCGACGATGATCGCTAGAGCGAGTAAACCCAACGCTCCGAAGTGCAGGTGCATCCAGGGCGAGGGCCAGGCTCGGACCCATTCGAATCCGACATAGGAGAAATGATGCAGCGGGTCGACGTTGAGCTCGTCGATCCAGTCATAGGCGAGAAAGCGGATGATGGCGACCAGCGCCACGACGCCGAATGCTATGCGAAAGAACGCGACCGACGACGCGTCGACCGGCCCTGATCCACGGCGGTGGAGCGCGTCAATCAGCTTCCAGAAATCGACGTCGGCGAGACGCGAGATCACCTCGGTTCGCTGTGGAAGCTGGGCGCTGAGCGCCATGCGGATCGCTCCAGGCGCTCGTTAGCTGTCGCCGTCGTTGTCGCTGAAGCCGATACTGACGCCGAGCAGACTGACCACCTCAGTATTGAGCACCACTTGCATCGACTTGATCGCATCGCGAACCTCGGCTTCCGCGTCGGGATCGGTTTTCAGGAGCCGTTGTAGGGACTCGCCCCGCGATTGCAGCGTCTCAATGGCTTCTATGGCTTGGGCCAGCCTGTCCCGCATACGCCGATCGGTCGCCTCCGACAGTTGAGCCACCAGGTCGGACAGGCCAAGTCCCTCAGCGTCGCCGAAGTAGGTGTCCCGAATGCCGCGAACGTTCTGCTCGAGGTCGCTGAGCGCCTGATTGGCGTGACCGCCAGGAATCACGCTCAAGTCAGCCTCCGGTTTGGTCGCACCAAGCGCGACGCCCAACTGCATGTCTCCGATCGTCTCGGTCAGGAAGACCGGCACGCGGACGAGATCGGCGATCGCGAAGTTCTCTGAGATGGCGCGCTCGCCGGTGCCTGAGAACTCCTCGCCGTAGGTTCCACTCCAATCAACGGCGGCCAACCGGATCGCATCGGCGATCACGGTTGCCAACGCGCTGAGCTACTGACCATACGCATCGCCGCCGCATTGCAAGGCATCGAGCACGCCGTCATCCTCGGCAAACAGGAGATACTCAATGGCGCTGAAACCCCGCTGGTCTGCGGCGAAGTTCTCGCGCACCTCATCGGCGGAGATCGACGGCCGGGCGATCGCCGCGTCGATCTCATGCTCACCGGTCGTGATCTTCGGAACGTGACAGCGGCGGCAGCCGGCGGCGAAGAAGAGTTCGGCGCCTTCCTTGCGGCTCCGGTAGCCGCGCGCGGCAGGGGGCGCCAGGGTCTGGGTGTAGAAGACCACATCGCCGAGCCGATCGTCAGAGACCTCGGGCTCGCCGCCCGAGATTGCTTCTTGGCATGCAGTCTGGGCCTCTGGACAGTTCTGTTCGGTGTGAATGCTCGAGGTAATCCCGATGTCGCCGAGGAAGGCGTTGGCCGACTGTCGGCGCACGCTGGGCACGGTTGCCTTCCAACCAAAGCGGCCCACTGCGAACTGGCCGGTGTCCGGATCCCAGATCATATGGATCCGACCCGAAATGCCGTCGCCGTCATCGTCATCGGAGTCGGCGAGCAGTGCCAGAACTTCCACTGGAATGGCTTCCAGCAACCCCGTACCAAACACACTGGGCGCAACATGAGGCGAGATCAACAACTGTTCGTGCGGTGGGCCGAATGCCGGATCACCAATCTCGTAGGAGGGCTTGAGCAGCGTGTACGTCGTGCCGTCGGCGTATCGGCCGTTGATCTCGACGTAGGTAATGACGATTCGTCCTTCAGGCTCGACCCGGTGGATCGCCCGGTCTTGAAGTTGTCCTCCATAGACGGGATCGGGCACCGGACCGCCTTTCGGCGCGGCCAGCGAGTTGGGCGCGAACAGGTCGTGAAACTCTTCCGGCAACGAGAGGCGCAAGATCAGGTCGCGTTCAGGATCGTCGGCGGCGAAGGGAGACCGGCCGCGACCGTCAAGGGCGTGACAGAGACGGCCGCTGCCTCTGATGGTCACGTCGTGGTTCCGCAGGAGCAGGGTTGACCCCGGCCGAACCGGTTGACTCGACTGCCCCGGGATTGGCCTGGGAACGATGATGCTGTCGATCATCGCCCCCAGGCCTGGCGCTCAAGTGAATCGGTTCCCTGGGCTATTGGTCGGCGATCGCTCGCGCGTTGCCGAGCAGGATGCCGATGTAGGTCGGGTTGTCCTCGGTCGGCTGAGACCAGATGGTGCCTCTGGTGGCGCCGGTCTCTGATGCGACCGTATCGAGCGACGAGGAGTCAAACTGCGGCTCGTGGAACACCGTTTCCACGCCCTCATGTTCGATCAGCTCAATCAGATCGGCAATCGATTCGGCGCTGATTCCCTGTTCCGGTCCTTCGATGAGGAAGCCGGCGATTTCGAGGCCGTAGCGACGGGCAAAGTAGCCGAATGCATCGTGGAAGGTGACCAGCAGACGCTGGTGTTCGGGCACGCTCGCGATCAACGCTCGCGCCTCGGCGTCGGCTTCCGCGACCTGGTCCAGGTAGAGCTCAAGACGGTCGCTGAAGACATCGGCGCCGTTCGGGTTCAAGTGGACGAGCTCATCGGAAATCGCCCTGATCGCGACAGCAGCCAGATCGGCGTCGAACCAGAAGTGCGGGTCCTCATCGCCATGATCGTGGGCGTGCCCGTGCTCATCCTCTTCGTCTTCTTGGCCGTGTTCGTCCCCTTCGTGCTCGTCTTCGTCGTGTTCGTCTTCGTCGTCATGTCCTTCATCGGGCGCGCCGCCGCTTGCGGTTATGCCAACGAAGGCCAGGCTCGACGGTGCTCCGCCGACTTCCCATTCCTCTTCGATCTCCAGGTCGTCGAGGTGCACAGCCAGCACGTGACCGCTGTTCGGGTCGGCGACGTACATCATTTCGCCGACGACGATCATGGCCGGACGTCCGGCTTCGCTCGGCGCGACCAGCTCCATTGTCTCGAGCAGGTCGCCGTCATGCGCGTCGAGCACAAGCAGGACGCCGTCGACGCCGAGCACGTACAGCGTCTCGCCGTCGCTGGAGAACTTCGTCGACACACTGGGCTCGCTGAACACCTGGCGCATTTCGCCGTGAGCGACGTCGATCAGCCAGATGCCGTCGTCGGCGAATCCCTGACCATCGAAGTAAGAAGCCTTGCCGAAGAAGTGCTCGACATGGTGGTGTCCGTAGACCGAACCGATCCGTGAGTCTTCGCGCATCTCGGCCGGATTGGCGATGAACTCGTGCTCGTACTCGCCATCGTGAGTGTGCAGGAAGAGCACGCCGCCGATGCAGCCGAAGACTGCGCCGTGCTCGTTGTGCGATTCGCCGTGCATGCCCGGGCAGGAACGGTTGCTGGCGTCGTAGACGACCTCGTCGTCGAAGGTGCGAACCTCAACGCCGACCGGCAGGGCGTCTTCCAGATCCTCGAGATTCTTGGTCGTGACCACGACGTGTTCGTCGCTCATGACCAGCGCCGCGCCGTGCTGCGCTCCCGCCTCCAGCACGATCGGCTCGTAGTCGCCCGTGGCGTTGGTCAGATCGGCCTCGTTGACCAGGATCACGTGACCGCTGGTGTCGGCGAAAATCGCCGTCCAACCGTGGCTGTTGACGTAGTGAACTGGGTTCTCTTCGACGATCTCCAGCGAGTGGCGGCTGACCGGCTCCTGGACCAGGTCGTAGTGGTCGCCGTGCTCAACCAGGAACACGCCCCCGTCGAAGATGTGCACGCGGTCGTCGTTGTCTTCAGGTCCGCGCGCGAGGACGAAGCCGTAACGGTGGGTCGGACTCGGCAAGACCCGAGCGCCCGGCGCGGCAATCGAGAACAGGCCGCTGTCGACTTCCTCGGTCGAGAGGTCGATGACGGAGAGATGAGCCTCAACCGCGTCGACGATCAACAGTCGGCCGATGGCCTCGGCCGAACCGTGATCGTCGTCGTGCATTTCCTCGTCGTCGTGCCCAATGCCGAGCGCGCCATACGGGAGGAGTTCGTATCCGGCGCATTCAATCGCTTCAGTCAGGTACAGGATGTTCTCCGAGTTATCCCGAATCAGATCCTCGTAGTACGACTCGATTCCCCCTCCGTTGATGACCACGAGGTCTGCAGCCGCAATTGCACGGACGTCCGAACTAGTCAGCTCAAGGATGTGTGCGTCGGACCCGGCCGGGACCAGCGCGTACACGTTGACCAGGTCGCCGCCGATCTGGCGGACCCAGTCAGCGATCACCTGCGTCGAGACCACGACGTTCAGCGGCTCTGCGGAGACCGCCTGAGGTTGGGCCTGCGACTGGCCTTGTGCCTGGCTTTGTTGTTGGGCTTGCGATTGGGACTGTTGTTCCTGCGTTGAGGCTGGTTGCGTCGACGCGGATGATTCGCTTTGCTGCTGTTGTGGTTGGGACTGTTGCTCTGCAGTTGCCGACTGTTGTTGCTGCTGCGACTGCTCTTCGTCGGAACAGCCGATTACGAGCGCAGCCGCCAGGGACAGCGCAAGGACGGCGCCGAGCGCCAATCTGAAGAACCGGGACATTGAGAAATCGATCTAGGCGGACGTTGTGTGTTCTAAGCGGCCCGTCCACAAGGCCTTGAGGTTGTCCTGACCGTGACCGGCGGCCCGTGCGCGTCTCCCCGTGGTCAGCCCCGCCCCGTCTAGTTTCATCGGGAAATTAGCACGGGGCCTGGTCGTGCGCTGTCGTGCATGTAACGCCTGATCGCTCCCTTAGCTGCAGGTCGCAGCGACCTTGTTCATTCCCGCCCGCTCGGGCCCGAACGGTTTCTCCCGCTGCTGCTGTCCCCGCTAGGAGACCCACGCGTCGAGCGTTCGGCTCGCGTTCGAGCGCGTCGTAGGGGCGACCGCAATACAGGATGTCTCGGAAGTCAATTTTCCCAGTCCCCGCTTCACGCGGGGACCTGCTCCTTCCCTCCACGGGACTCCGCCACCAGATATTCCGTGCCGCCCGAGCGGGTCCCCGCGCAAGGCGGGGACTGGGACTCAACCAACCTATGGGACCTTTGAGACACCCTCACAACAGTCTCCCCACAGGAGTTCAAAGTGACCGGAAACAAGATTGCGCGCAGGTCTCCGACAGGTGGGAAGGAGATTCACCGTCGACCCGACGTTCGAGTACCGTCAGCAAATGACCAAGTCCAAGTCGGCCAGTCGAGATTGCTGGTGCGTCAGCCTTCGACACGGCCTGCAAGTCAATCGTCGCTTGAAGTGACGAGCGTCGCGACGTTGGCCAATAGCCACGCAGTTGCAGCACACAACTGCAGCCAATCGCCCCCGGAGTCGACCCCGTAAGACAGCATGCTCCCAATCCAGCACAGACTGGCAGCAGTCTGTCCGAGCCATCCAATGCTTCGCGCTCTGGCGAGTCGACCTCTTCCTACGCGAAGTCCAAGGCGAGACTCAGCGGGCCCTTCTACGCTTCGCGTCAACATACGCACTGCTCGCCACAGCAGGAGAGAACGTCCAGATACATGCCCCACTTGCGATACTCTTCGAGATCTTCCGCAGGCAGCCCCAACGATGTCGCAATGGCCTTGGCTACAACGGCGAATCGTTGCCGATACTTGAAGATGAAGCAGAAGACATGATTGTTGTGCCGAACAGCAGGACCGCAGAGGAACATTCCCGGCACGATCGTCGACTCATCATCTTCGCTCAGTAGTAAAGAGCTGTCTTCGCGTTTCTCAAACAGATCTGCGACTAACCCGTGACTACCGGCGAAGCCACCTGCCAACAGCGGCGCCACGGACGTCTGATACCGATGACCGTCCCCAGCCGTCACCTCGTACATGCCATTCTCACAGGTGACGCATTCGATCGCTGTGTTCGGAAACAGTTCCACCTGTTCAACAAATGCAAGTTCATGCATCCGCTCGATGGTAAACGGCGAAAGCGCGATACTAGGATCCGAGCTCTCGCTTTCCCAAGGGCAATTCGCGTCGAACAGTCGCACTTGCTTGTCGCAATACGCCAGGTGGTATGCCGCGTCAACGCCACTCTCGTAGCCACCGACAACAATGATGTCATCGCCATCAAGGTCTTCATAACTTTCGATGGTCGACGTGTGGCGACACAGGTGGCTACCAGCGAACCCGGTGAGTCGTGGATATTGAAACTCGCCGGCGGCCCATATGACGTTCCTGGCGTTCAAGCTGTTGCCGGCTGTATCGATGCGAAAGCCGTCGACATCCTGCGCGACCTGAAGTACGTCAGTGTGTTCGCGAACTGGTACCTCAAAGAAACGCGCCACACCTTGCAGATATCGTGCGTAGTCTTTGCCCGTCGGATGCTCTACTTCCAAACTGTACGCTGGTGACGTTCCCAGCGCGATCGAGTTTAAGTCGAGCATGCCAATCGAATTGGTTGCATATGAGGGCGTGATGAAGCGAGTCTCAGCCGGCCAAGAGGCAAACGATGAGCCGACCGTGGCTCGATCGAGCACGACGAAGTTCTCGATGCCAGCGTGTTTAAGAGTTATCGCCACGCCGACGCCCGCGGCGCCGCCCCCGACGACTACAACGTCGTAGACGTTCTTACTATCTGTCCGGTCCATGAAGAATTCGATCTAGGCGGACTGTCTGTGCAGCAAGTGGCCCGTCCGCAAGGCCTTGAGGACCGTCCGACTGTGGTCGGCGGTCTCCACGCGTGTTGAGACCCTCGCCAGCCTCCTGCCCAGAATCATGAGGAAAATAGCACGAGTCGAGCCCAGGCGATGTTGGCTGAGCAACATCGCCTCACCTCAACCAGCGTTGAGAGCGGCAACGTCGGAGGCAGGTTTGAGGAACAGCCGGAAGTTGAGGTCGTGTTCGACGGTCAGCAGCCAGGGCGATTCCGTCCAGTTTGGCCGGAAGTCCGCGGTGCGAACTTGAGATCCCAGACCGGTCTCCGTCCGCGGCCACCCCCTACTCAGCGAGTAACAGAGCGAGGACGCTGCTCACCCGGCACGGGTTCAAGACCGCGGTGATGAAGGCCGACCGGGTGGAGCCGAAACAGCACGAGGCCTGGGTCGCCAAGCGGGTCAAGGAGGGGATCGACGTTCCCCTCTGCCAGACCCAGCCGGTCAAGGTCGTGTTCATGGCCTATCGGAACACGCTGCAGGCCGACGCGCTACTCGTCGATGATGGCTGGCAGCGGCCGGCTGCGGAAGCGGAGACGCTGGTCTCGGCGCTACCTAGCGACGGGGAAGCTGCGCCAGTGGTCGAACTGCTCCCTTGCGCAAACCATCACGGCCAGGGGAAGCAGCAGCAATCGCTGTTCAGCTGGGCCGAGTTCCTGGCCGAACAGCCGGAGCAGCCGATACCTCGTGCACGCAACACGCGATCTTCGGGCCCCTCGCTGTTCGTTTGGACGCTGGAGCGCGAGCAGGAGGCCGGGCCCGTCGCCGCCGGCGGCTGAACGGCTTGCGCTAAGGAGGAGGTCATCGTCGCATCGTGGATGGCCTCCTCCAGCCGCGCCTGTGTGCTCGTCTTAGGCGTTTGACCGACCCATCGCAGGCGTAAGCGGCAGCTTGCTAGTTTGCAATGGGAGCGCGGACATTTCCAGAATGGTGCCGTCCTCACCGTTTCGCTCCATGTGTGGCGCACTTTCATGTTTGCCGTGCTGTGGCGCTCACCGAACTGGCCAGGGAGTAAAGTCCGGCAGAAAGGACCGGTTGGCCGCGTGCCGGCCTGAGCTTGTCTCGGCGCACAGAGGGTTTGATAGCATTTCAGATAGTTCCGACCACCTTGAATCGACGATAGGTACACCGGAGATGGCAGTGCTCGCAATCGTTCAGAGGCGCTGCTTACCGACTGCTCGTTTGGTTGCACCGCGATACGTTGGCGGCTCGGCCGTGGGCTAACGCGCATGGCTCGGATCGGAAAACTTGATGCCGCTGTCGGCTTCGTACGTCGCGGTGATCATCAAGCTGGCAGGCAGGCTGTCCGTGACGAAGTCCACTTCGGTGAGCAGGCTCAGCGGCTCTCCCGTGAATTCGCGGTAGTAAATCGTCGTCGTGAAATCCAGGATTTCGTCAATCTGCCTCTCGACGCCGAGCAGGCCTGAAATCAGTTCGCGAAGCGATTCGCTCATCAGTTCTAGCGGGTATTCGTCTGTCTCCAGTGGTCCGCTGGACAGGCTCAGCTTCGAGGCGTTCGGTCCGAACCTAGTAGGCGTGTATTGATCGCTCTAAAACTCGGCCAGTGATCGGTCTAAAACCAGACCACTTGGTGGCCAAGCCCGAACCTGTGATCGGCGGGCGCCGACACCGGTCGGGAGAGAGGGATGCTCGGAGTGATGGA
>MPNM01000035.1 GCA_002239025.1 Chloroflexi bacterium bin125
CGGGGGTGGCAGATGAGGACGTCGATCCCCTCCTTGACCCGCTTGGCGACCCAGGCCTCGCGCTGCTTCGGCTCAACCCGGTCGGCCTTCATCACCGCTGTCTTGAACCCGTGCCGCGTGAGCAGCGACTCCAACCGGCCGGTAATGTCGCGGGTGCCGGTGTGGGTGACGTAGACCAGCACCCGCCGTCCGGCCAGGCGCTCTTGCGCGACCAGGTCGATCAGCTGCTGCTCCTTGGGGTAGATGCGCTCCGCGTCGAGGGGCGGCAGTTGCACGATTAGATCGCCCGTGTCCGGGTCGAACACCGACTCGCCCCGAGTGCAGCCCTCGGGATAGGCCAACAACGCCTGCAGGTAGGTCGAGAGCAGCCGCGCAGAGCCGCGTTCGATCGCCTGCAGCAGGGCCCGCTTGAGATCGGTGGCCAGGATCCGGTAGGCCGAAGCCTGGGAGAGGCCGTGCAGGCCTTCCTCGGTGTCCATGCTTGCGACCTGGATCTGCTCCTCGTAGGCGGGCAGTCCCGAAGCCACATCGGCCAGCCGGAGGAAGAGCGAGTGGCCGATGATGTGGAACAGCGCCGCCGGCGCCATGCCCGGCCGTTCCTTGACCTGTTTACGGTAGTTGCGCCGGCGCGAGACGGTGCCGTCCTCGGTCGGGTCGTCGTCGCGGTCGTGGCGCACGCGCTGTTCGAGGAAGCCGTAGCGCTCGACCCACTTGTGCTCCTCTGAGCGTCCGAACTCACTGCGGATCTCAGGTGAGAACCGGTAGAGCAGGTGGAAGAGCGTGGAGGCGTAGCCGCCCATCAGGGTGCCCGAGAGGGCCAGCGACTTGCCGCAGGCGTCGGCCAGGATGCCGGCTGAGACGCCCTGGGCTGAACCGCGAGCCTTCATCTCGTGCACCTCGTCCACGATCAAGAGGTCGAAGTAGCCGCGCATGTGCTGCTTGACGTAGTCGGCCAGGGGATACTTGCGGGGGCCCTGTCCGGGTGTTCGGCGCGCCATCAGACCGGTGTTGTAGTCGGTCGTCACGGTCTGCACGGGCCGCGCCTCAGCCGTCCACAGGGGCGTCCCGCAGTTGGGGCAGGTGTGACGCTTCTTGTCCAACTGCTTGTGCGGGACCGGGACGCCTTCCGCGTCCACGATCTGCTGGGTGCAATCGGGACAGGCCGGGGTCATCACGAACTGGCCGGTCTCTTCGTCGCGCACGGGGTTGCCGTCCTCATCTTTGAGCCGGCGCATCCAGTAGGCCGGTCGGAAGCGGTGACCGAGCTTGGCCCGCGAGTGGGACATGACCACGTACTGCGGGCCGTGGCCTTCCTGGCGCCGCAGCTGCTCCAAATCGGTGATCGAGTCCGCGATCCCGGTGCGGACCAGCGGGATCGTGTCTTCGATCTCGCGCCGCCACTTGCCCACCAGGTGCGGCGGGCAGAGCACGAGCACGCGGCTGAAACCGGCCAGCTGAGCGGCCGCGATGGCGATGAACGTCTTACCCACGCCCATCTCGCCGACCACGGTCGTGCCCCGCTGCTCGGTCAGGCTGAGCGCGGCGCCGCGGATCACGGTCTCCTGGGCTCCCATCGGCCGGCGCTTGAGCTGAGGCATCGGGCGGTCGTCGGCCGCCGGACGGTAGCGGGGTGGGTAGCTGTGGACGATCCGCTTCGTGATCGCCTCGCGGTAGGTGTCGATGAACTCTGAGAGGTTCATGGGGCGGTTACTCCTCGATGTGGGCCCGTGCGTCCTGGACGCACTCGGGCAGTCGTTCGTATTGGTCACGGTGCAGACCGCAGCGGCACCACCAGCTGTAGCTGCGGCCGGCGGTCTGGTTGCCGTCCTGGTCGATGGCGACGAGTTCCTCGAAGAAGATCTCGCAGCCCCGCTCGTTGCTCCATTGGTTCATGCGTGGTTACTCCTCGATGTGGCGGCGCGCGTCGCGGACGCAGTCGGCCAGGTCCTCGTACTCGTCCTGGTCGCGTCCGCAGTTGGCGCAGTAGTAGCGGTAGGTGCTGTTCCCGGTGTCCTTGCCGTGTTCGTCGATCGGCATGATCCGGTCGAAGTAGATGTGGCAGCCCTCGCGGTTCAGCCAGGGGTTCATGATTGAGGTTCCGTTCTAGCCCGACCCGCGTGGAGGCGGGTCGGGCGGTCTACAGGGTTAGGCCGTGAGCGCGAGCGTCAGCTGTCGCTCAGGGGCGACGGCGTCGAGTCGCTCGGCCAGCAGCCGGACGTCCTTGCGTTCGGCCAGGTCATCAGGGTCGATCCACTCGAGTTCGAGCAGTTCGGTGACGACCTGGCCGATCGTGACGAAGGCGTTGAAGTCGGGCAGCGACGGTGTGCGCTCAGGCATCTGAGGCCAGCCAGACCAGATCCGAGGGCTGCCAGTCGACCAGATCGACCCGATCCTCAGGCTGCCAGCACGTCAGTGCGTCGTTGCGCACGTCGAACATCGGGTACTCCCGCTCGCGGCCGCCTCTGGCCTCGCGCCGGGCGCAGGTCGAACACTGGTTGAGCGCCGCCGCTCTGGCGTCCGGCGTGTAGGTCTGGTCTCTGACCTCGTAGGTCTCGCGGCAGAAGCCGCACTGGGTAGTCTGGGTCATGTCAGTTCTCCGTATCTGACTAGAGCGGGCGAGGGGTTCCGTCCCTCGCCCGCTCGCTTGATTCGGTGGAAGCTCGTTCGGTTAGCGATCGTCGTCCGTGATCCGTTCCGCGCTCTGGGGCGTGTGCTGGGTCATGTAGCCGCAGCCGCCGCAGGGCGCCTGGACGACCTCGGTCTCGTGGTATCGGTAGTCGAAGTACTCGGCGGACGACTTGCGCCCACAGCGGTCGCAGGCGTAGTGGACTCTGAGTCGGGGCATGGTGGGTCTCCATTCAGGTGTGGGCGGTGTGAGTAGCAACGCGCGTCCGCCCGGCCGCGCTGGGGTCTTGAGGTTGGGTTCGTTCGGTCCCGCTACGCCTCGATCCGTTCGATCCGGCCGGTGTCGAGGTCGAGCGTGACCACGCTGGTGCAGAGCTGCTCGCGGTAGACGTCGTGCGTCTCGCCCTCCTCGACCAGAACCATCTCCTTGGTCGTGCGCCCTTTGACGAGCACACGTGATTCGGGCGTCTCCAGTTCGAGGTTGTCGAGGAAGCCGGCCGCGACCAGCATCGCCAGGTGGCCCTTGCGCAGGGGCATCAAGGGGCGTGTCGAGCGGTCGGTCGGCGGCCAGAAGGCGTCCGTGATCTCGTCCTGGGTCCAGATCCCGCGCTTGCGCGCCTCGGCGACCGCTTTCGAGAAGTCGATCACCCGGGTCGTGAACATGACCGGACCGGGGGCCGACATGCCGACGTCGTACTCGGGCGTCAGGTCGTGATGCAGCGGTTCCAGTTCGCCCACTCCCGCGACCAGGTCGGCCATCGCCCGCGCGTCGGGCCGCGGCTGCGGCTTGCGCACGCCCAGCACCACAACCTGGTCGAACTGTTCGCGCTCGGGCTCGGGGAAGGCCCAGGCCCGTACGCGCCGGTAGTTGGTGGTCAGGAACCGCGCCGAGGTCGCGATTTGCGCACGCGGGATGATGTAGACCAGCAGCCCGTCCGGCTCCAGGTAGCGCGAACAGTGCGTGAGGAACGCGTGCTCGACCCGCTTGTCCTCGCGGTCGTGGTCGTAGGGCGGGTTGAGCCAGAGCAGGTTGAACGCGCGGTTGGCGATCGAGCAGCGGAACAGATCGCTGGAGAGCGCGTGGTCGAGCCGCTCGGCCGCCTCCTGCGCGCGTTCCTGGTGCAGTTCCACTCCATAAGTCTCGATCGGGACGTGGCGATTGATCGACCCGGCCAGCTGCGACAGGGCGTCGCCCGGACCGCAGCAGGGGTCGAGGAAGCGCACGATGTCGTCCCGGTTGCGGCCGTAACGGATCGGCGCCATCAGCAGCGAGCGGATGTAGTCGACCACGCGCGGCGGCGTCGGGTAGTAGCCGCCCTTTAGTTGTCCGGCGAGTCTCATTCGTTGTCCTTTCGTTCGTGGTCGGCCTCAACGAGGCCGATCAGGTGGTCTTCGAGGTCTGCGGCGATCTGCGCAATCTGCCAGACGGACTCCGGTGGTTGGAGCCACCAGCGGGCCGTCTCGTCCGGACCGCGGCGCACGCTGACGATGATCTGGTCGTCCGCGGGTTCGGTCATGGGTGCTCCTCTCGGTATTGCTCAAGCAGGTTGAGCAGGTGGTCGTGGATGTCCTCGTGGACGCCCGCTTCGATCTGCGAGCCGTCCTCTTTGAGGTCGAGGTTGTAGATCGCGGTGATCTCTTCTCCGGCGATGTCGTCCTCTCCGGCCCTCGTCTCGACCATGACGGTCACGTAGCGGTGACTCATGCCGAACCTCCGTTCCATTCGCGCGGCAGCTTGAGCGCGCCGTACTTGACGGCGGCCGAGAGCTCGGTCTCAAGCTGCTGCGGGTCGTGGTTGCAGGACCAGGCGTTGAGGCCGGCCGACTTAAGCGGCCGGATCGCCTCGTTCTCCAGGCCCTGCTGCCAGAGCCAGTCGGCCCAGCTGTGGTGGATCGGCAGCTCCGTGCGCTGGTTGAGGAAGCGCAGATGCAGGGCCGGGGCCTCCGAAGCGTCCGGGGTCAGCAGCAGGAAGGCGTCGCGCTCGAACGAGAGCTCAGCCATCTGCGTGTAGACCATCGCGTGGTAGGCGCCGGCTTGCGGCAACCGCGCGATCTTGGTCTTCCAGGTGCCGATGCTGTGCTCGGGGATCTGGCAGCGCTCGTAGCCGCCCTCGTGCAGGTCGTCGACGGCGCCCTTGATCAGGAACGCCGGTTGAGGCGGCGAGTTGAGCAGCGCCGCCCAGATCGCCTTGAGCGAGGTCTGGGCGCCGACCATCGAGACGAACCAGAGCTGGTTCTGCTCGGGGTCGGCGGCGAAGGCGTCGCAGGTGGCGGAGAAGCCTCCGGCGGTGATCGTGTAGAGCTGGGTTGCGTGATCGTCTCCTGAAGGAGGCATGGTTGGGGTGTCGAGCATGGCTCGTCCTTTCGGTTGAACAGGTGTGGAAGGTGTGGACGCTCAGTCGATCAGGCCCTGGCCTTTGAGCGAGACCCAGCCGTCGGAGCCAATCACGACGTGGTCGAGCAGTTCAATCCCGAGCAGGTTCCCAACCTCGACCAGGTCCTTGGTCAGCTGGATGTCCTCGCGGCTCGGTTCCGGCGCCCCCGAGGGATGGTTATGGACCACGACAATGTGCGGCACGGCCTCGATCACGGCCGGCCGGAAGACCTCGGCCGGGCGGACCAGCGCCGCGTAGCCGTTGCCCTGGTAGATCGTGCGCTGGCCGACGACGCGGTTCTTGCGGTCCAAGAGCAGCACCCGGACCTGTTCCTGGGCCAGCTGCGACATCTCATCGGAGAGCAGGTCGACGACGGTCTCGGGCCGGTAGATGGTGGGCATGTCCTCGGGGCGTTCGGGCTTGATCTCGACCTCGTAGCGGATCGCGAGTTCGCCCAGCAGGTTGAGGTTCTGGCGCAGGGCGTCCAGCAGGACTCGTCGTTCATCGGTTTCGGGCGTGGATGCGGTCATGGCGGTCATCTCGGGTTCCTTTCAGCTGGTGGTGGCTGTCCCGGACTGAGTGCCGGGAACGAAGCGGGGCCGCTCTCCGCGTTGGTGAGTGAGCGGCCCCGAGATGCGCCTCCAGAGAGGCGTCGGTTGGCGGGTTGAGTGACTAGAAGGGCTGGTCGCCATCGGACTGGCGTCCGTTGGCATGCCCGTTCCGGCTGTCGAGAAAGACGACCTCGTTGGCGTGGACTTCGGTCGTCTGGCGGCGCTGGCCGTCCTGGTCCTCCCAGTCGTCGTAGCCGAGCCGGCCTGCGGCGTAGATCCGGTCGCCCTTGCGGACGTACTCGGCGACGGCCTCGGCGGTCTTGCCCCAGACCACGAGGTTGTGCCAGTCGGTCTGGCTCTCGCCCGAGCCGTTGCGGCGGTCGGTCGCCAGCCTGAGTCGGCAGACGGCGGTTCCGTTCTTGGTCTGGCGCAGCTCGGGCTCGGTCCCGACCCGGCCCAACAGTTCGATTCGGTTGATCGTGCGTGACATTCGTCGTGCTCCTTTCAGAGAGCGTGTGATGGTGCGGTCCGTTCCCCGATCAGGTCTGGGGAAGCCGCACTAGTGGCTTAAACAAGCAGGGCCGCCCTCCGTTTGCAGGAAGGCGGCCCTGGGGTGCGCCCGTCTCGTGGGCGTCGTGGCTCGGTGATCCGGGTTCCGTTAGAAGGGTGCGTCCTCCGTTCTGTTGTCCGAGCGTCGGCCGCCGGAGGCATCGAGGAAGACGACCTCGTTCGCGTGAACCTCGGTCGTCTGCCGGCGCTGGCCGTCCTGGTCTTCCCAGTCGTCGTAGCCGAGCCGGCCGGAGGCGTAGATCCGGTCGCCCTTGCGGACGTACTCGGCGACGGCCTCGGCGGTCTTGCCCCAGCAGATGAGGTTGTGCCAGTCGGTCTGGCTCTCGCCCGACCCGTTGCGGCGGTCGGTCGCCAGCCGTAGGCGGCAGACGGCGGTTCCCTGCTTGGTCCGGCGCAGCTCGGGGTCGGTCCCGACCCGGCCCAGCAGTTCGATTCGGTTGATCGTGCGTGACATTGGTGGTGCTCCTTTCATAGAGCGTGTGGTGGCGCGGCCTGCCCCGACTGGATCGGGGGATTGCCCTCGCCTGTAGAAATGAGGCAGGGCCGTTGCCAAATCGAGGCAACGGCCCTGTGATGCGCTCGGCCGGCGGCCGAGCGTCCATGCGATGAAATGGCAGGTCAGCTGACCCGGAGGTATTCCGAGGTCTGCTCGGTCACGATCTCGGCTCGCTGTTCGGGTTCGAGCAGCGCGTTCAGCCGCTGGTGATCGACCGAGTAGCGGCGGCTCGTGACCATGCCGACGGTGCGGGTCTTGGCCGAACCTTCCAGCCTGGCTTTGACTTCTCCTTTCCGTTGCAGCCAGTGCTGGAGGGTCTTGAGCGCTCCGCGCTTGTCGGCGTCGAGCGACTTCAGTTGCTTTTGGACGCGCTCGTACTCGTGCAACGCCGCCTGCGCATCGTCATCGGAGACAGGTTCCAGAGTCTCCTCGTCCAGATCGTCCGCCTCGTTCGCCTCGGCCATGCCCGGTTGGCAGGCGTTCAGGTATGGGCAGCGCCGGCACTGCCAGTCGGAGGCCGAGAAGTCGCGTTCCGGCAAGGCCTCGGGATCAGCGCCGTGCACCTCGTGGTGTTCGGCCAGCGGCGCCAGCCGCTCGCAGGCGCGGTTCCAGGCTCGCTCGACGCGGGCTGCGGGGATCACTTCGTAGTCCCAGCGCCGCGAGCCGGTGTCGAGCGTCGCGATCACCGTCTCACGGAAGTCGCCGTAGACCCCGAGCGTGTAGCAGGCCGCCTGGGCGACCGACTCTGGGTGGCTGCGCTCGGCGCCCAGCGTCTGCCAGCGCTTGAACGCTTCGGGACCGCGCGTTTTGACCTCGATCACCGACTCGTCGCCGAACAACTCAATCGCGCCGGTCGCGTCGGGGTGCCCGCTCACGGACAGACCCGGTAAGGCCTCGACTTCGACCCGCCAAGGTGCATCGGGGTCGGCCGGTGAGACCGTCCAGAAGCGGCGCTGCATCGCGCGGACGACGACCGGTTCGAGCGCCTGTCCGGCCTCGAGCACGAGCTTGGTCTCGTCCGTCATCGGGTTGGTCACTTCCTGGTCAGTGGCCGCGTACCAGAGTGCGCGGCGGCATTGGCCCAGGGCCGAGGCGCGGACTTCGAGGCGCTCGTCATCGGTGAACCTCGCCGCCGGGCGGTCGAACACGCGAGAGCGACTTGGGGTCAGGGGTGGGGTGCTGAGGGTCATGTCGGATTCCTTTCGGGATACCTGTAGGGAGAAGGAGCGGGGCCCCCGGGTCCGCGCCCGGAGCCTGCCCCGCACTTGCCTGCCCCTGGCTTGACCAGGGGATGTGGGGGCAGGCGCCACCTGAGTAGCGGCCCCGCTCCAGTTGGTTGGCTGGCTGATCTCGCTCAGCCCTGTTCGGACCGCTGCCGCTGTTCGAGCTTCTCGGCGGCGGAGGCGATTAGCGGGTTGATCTCGTCCGGACCCAGGTCGTCCAGGACCCGACCGGTCTTCGCCTCGACCGCTGAGCGGACCTGCGCCTCGGAGAAGCCCTGCTGTGCGCTCAGCTCGATCAGCTGGGTGCGCAGGTTCGCGGCGTCGCGCTCGTCGACCCCGGCTGATTCGGCCGTCGGCTGAACGACCCGGCGTCGCGGTTGCGGCTCTGTGCGACGCTGAGGTTGCGGTTGCTGGCGTGGCTCTGGGGCCGATCCGGGCTGCCGGCTGCTGCGGGTGCTCGTCGGCGGGTCGCCATAGAGGCCGTTGCCGAAGCGGTCGCCGAAGCTGCGTAGCGCGCGCTTGAGCGCATCGGTGACCGCTCCCTTGAACGCGGTCTCGTGGCCCTCGGCCGACTCGTCGGTGACCGCCTGGAAGCCGACGTCGGTGCGCGAGTGCGCTCCCGGCACGGTGACCTTGACGATCGCCGAGTAGGCGGCGCTGCTCGTGACCTCGCCGCTGCGGGAGTCGGTCTGTTCGATCTCGCGCAAGGTCACGTCGCCGACCAGCTCGTATCCCCAGCCGCCGAACCCGAAGATCCGGTTGGCCTGGTCGATCGCCGTGTGGCCCTCGATGTAGTCGAACTTGCGGCCGCCGCGGCCCTTGCGCTGGGAGACCAGCCGCGGGTCGAGCGGCTGCGCCAGCGCCTCGGTCACGCGCGGTGCGAGCGCGTCCCAGTGCAAGGCCTCCGTCGCCGTCTGCGTGGGGACCGTCTGCGGGGCAGCGTGCGGTCGCGCTCCGTTGTCCCCTGTTCGGGTCGGGTGCAGGCTGTTGCCGTTGCCGTTTCCATTCCTGCGAACCGCCGTGGCGGTCCCGTTGCCGTTCCTGTGTCCGTTCCCGTTGTTCATGTCGTGCTCCTGATTCAGTGGTGTTCGTGGTTGTTGAGTGCGGTTGCCGGCTCGGCAACCGTGCGCCGCGCCAAAGGCACGGTCAGCTAGAGGCCATACGCGGGCCCTCCGTTTGTTGTCTGATGGGTCTGTTGGGCGAACGCAGGACGAGTCCCGCGAGGATTGACGCCGTTAGCGAGCCGCTGTTGCCGCCCGTCTGAGTTGGTCGAGGAAGACGGCGCGGCCGTCCGGGCGAGCGCCCAGCTCGCCAACGTCGGAGACGCCCTGAGGCAGGTTCACGATCGCGGCCCGGTGCGCGCCGAGCAGTCCGGCGAGCTCGTCTGCCGCGGCGCGCCCGGTCTCATCGGCGTCAAAGGCGAGGAAGACGCGCGGTCGCCCCTGTAGGGATGAGGCCAGCCTGTCCATCCCCTGGGTGCCGAGCGCGGCGCAGGCGGGCAGGCCCCAGGCGCTCAAGAGGAGCCAGTCGAACAGCCCTTCGGCGACGACGATCCAGGGCGAGTGGCAGTCCAGCCGGCACAGGCCGAGCACCGGCTTGGGGCCGGGCAGAGCCTGGAACCTGGGGCTGACCTCGGGCCAGATCGACCGTCCGGCGAGCCAATGGACGCGTCCCCCTATCAACTCGGGGACGACGATCATGCCGCCGAAGCGCTCACGCCGCTCCCGGACGAGGCCGCTGCGCAGGATCCGTTCGTCATCGAATCCGCCCTGCTTGAGCCAATCGCGTAGGCCGTGCCCGCTGGCGTAGCCCAGCCCCAGGTGTCGTGCGGCCGCGAGGCTGATCCCGCGTCCGGAGAGGTACGCCGGTGCGGCTTGGCTGAGTTGCAGCTGGCGCTGGTAACAGCGCATCGCCGCCGTCAGCAGGGCTGGGTCGCCGACCGGCGCACGTTGCTGCGCGCTCGCGGCTCGGAGCGGAGCATCCGGCATCGTTGCAACCAGGGGCGAGGCATCGAGACTGCGAATCGCCTCGGGCAGGCTGAGCCGCTCCGTGCGCTGGATGAAGTCCAGGACGTCTCCGCCCAGGCCGCAGCCGAAGCAGTAGAAGCGCTGCGTGTCGGCGTAGACCGTGAAGCTGCCTTCGGTTTCCTCATGGAAGGGGCAGACGCCCTGGCGGACCCGGCCCCGGCCGCGCAACCGAATGCCGGCTGCCTCGATCACGCCGCTCAGCGGGTGACGCGCCTTCAGCGCGGCAATGTCGACAGTGCCGGTCGGTGTCATGACGCACCGCCCTTGTCCAGCGGTTTGAGCCCCCTGAGGCTGCGCTGCGAGACGACTTTGCCGGGACGCCAACGCATGCCGAGCACGGCTCGGACTTCGAGCGTCCCTTCGTCGCATGGGGTCAGGACCGCGGCGCGCCCGATGCCAGGGTTGTAGAGCTGTGCCCGCACATCGCCGATCTGACGACGTGCCAGGCCGAGGAATTCGGCGTAGGCCCAGCGCCGTTCGCCCTCGGTCGCACTGCTCAAGTCGATGTCGGCGAAGACGGCGAGCGCGGCGTCGAGGTCGCCCGAGCGGCGCAGCCGACGCGCTTCGTGGATGCCTCGCGCGGGCGAGGTGCTGGGTGGCGTCGGCGTGTCGTCGCCGAAGACGGCGTCGATCATACGGTCGACCAGCTCCTCCAGCGTGGGCCGGGGAGCGGTCGCGGTGGTGGCTGCAGTCATGGAAGTCTCCTTTCCTTGAGGACGTGCGACTGCGGGTTGCCCGAAGGCAACGAGAGAAGGCCGTCTCCGAGGAGACGGCCTTTGAGTGGGTTGAACTGCAAGTTCGGTCAGCGGCGCCGGACTCCTTTCGCGACTGCGAGTCGTCGGCCGGTCCAGACCCGTCGCGCCAGCCATCCGGTCCAGCCGAGGCCGAGGGCGTTCAGCGCCACGACCTGCAGGTCGTAGCCCAGCACCAGCGGCGCGGCCAGCAGGAGGATGACGAACGGCAGCAGGACGACCCGCCAGGAGCGCCCGCCCCCTGCTTGCGCCGCTGGCGTTGCCTGCGTCGTGGAGCTCGGGGATTGTGGTGTCGGCGTGTCCTCTGCCCGGTAGGCCGACCAGATCGACTCGCCGCTGAGCGTCTCCAGCCGGCGGATGATCTGCTCTCTGGAGCAACCGGCCGATTTACAGCGGACGTCGATCCCGTCGCCGTCGGGCCGCTGGCGGAACGCCAGCAGGTCCTGTTCAGAGCCGTGACAGGCGGCCGCCGTCCAGAACCAGCCGCGCTCGAAGCGCACCCGCTGGTGGGGCGCGATCAACTCGGCGATTCGCGCGGCCGTCGGGCCGACGTAGCGCCCTCTCGTTCTCGTGTTGTTCGATCCGTTCGTCTCATTCGTGTCCCTCATCGTGAGCTCCTTTCGCTTGAGCCGGGTGTTTGGGCGGGACGTGGTGGATGGTGAACCGATCTGGCCCGGCGTATCGAGTACGGGGTAGGCCGGGCGCGGTTCGTCGCGGTTGATGGTGTGACTGGGTGGATGATCGAGAACGCTCTCCTGGCGCAGTCGGCCGGTCCGTACTCGACACGGGGATGCCGGACACGCGGAATAGGAGTGCGATCTAGAACGCTGGAGCCCGATCGGTGGTCATCAGCAGGCCCGATGACCGCTGTGAACGACGGGCGCGCGCATGAGAAGACCGGCCTGCGGCACGCGCAGTCCGATCAAGCAGTTGGGTAACGAGCAGCGAGCGCGATGTCGGCGCCGGTGCTGGTGTCCTCCCGAGCCAAAGCGCAGTCTGCGCATCGCTCAGGCGTGACCTGCGTTCCGAGCAGTCAGGATCGAGCAAACCTCAGATTCCGTGACCGCTGCACGCAGCAGGTGCGCGCTTGTCCCTCTGTGAGTCCGGTGCTTGGGAGAGCAGACCTCATCCACTTGCCGGTCTCGAGTCAAGGACGAAACTCTCCAGCGTTTCAAGGCGGGGAAATGCTGGCAAAGCCTGAAACCATCTCCAGTTGTACGCCGGTCGCCTCGAGCCAAACAGTGCGCGCTCGCCCGATTTCCAAAAGGATGTTTGGGGCGCGCGGTCTGGTGGAGCAGGTGGACGTTCGCTCAACCGGTTCCCAGGGCCGTCTATGCGTTGCCGTCGGAGACGCGATGACGATCACTGCGGAGCAGATCGAGGCGGCCCCGGCTGAGGCCGAACCACAAGCCGAGTATCAGCCGACCGTCCTGGCGCCGCTGGCCGAGCGAGCCAACGGCGAACTCCGCGCCTGGGGGCATGAGGGTCACGAAGTCACGCCGGAGCGAGTGATCCCGTTACACGGTGATCCCGGCGTGCTGCGCTGGACCTTCTGGTGCGAGACCTGCCACGTGACCCAGCTGGCCCTGTTCTCGCGACCAGCGGCGCGCTGACCTACCCGGCCAAGAAGGTCGTCCAAGGCGGTGCCGCGTGACGCCGGCACCAGATGGCGCCTGCCCGACGTCAGGGAATGCGACGCAGGCATCGGGCCGGTCGCCTGACCCCCTCGCCTGCTGCGGGAACCGCAGGAGGCGAGCGAGCGTTCTAACTGCGATGCTCATTCAACCGTTCTTGGTCGTGGCCCTGGCGGCGGTCCTGATTTCCTGTAGCACAGAGCGCGAATAGCGTGATCCGAACAGGATCCTGACCCGCTCGACGGCGGACGAGCCAGCAAACCCCGCTGAGCCGAACTCGAAGCCGGCCAAAAGCTGATCGACCTGGCACGTTATCCGAGGCGACGGGCGACGATTCTGAGGAGGCGAACGCCAGCGGACCGTTCGGTCAACCGCTCGCGCCAAACTCAGGTCCAGGAGCTGCAACGCCTGCCGCAGGCCGTTCCGCTTGGATCGATCCGCATGTGCTGTTCGAAGAGACCCGACCGCTGAGCCTGGATGTGCGGCTGCTACTCAGGGCGCTCAGCATCAGCGCCGAAGGGTCCGCACAGCCCATGTGGCCCCGATTCAGTGCTGCCAATCGCTCGTACGTCGCGGCTGTTCTTCATGATCTATCGCGAGTCACGATCGACGCCAAGCGGGCACGCTTATCGGAGTCCGCCGTCCGCTACCGCGGCGCTGATGGTGAACCCTTGGCCGACGCCGACCTCGAGGCGGCCGGCCTGCAGCTCGACCTGCCCGCCAGCGGAACGGAGCAGGTCGAGATTTCGGTGACGCATGGCGCGCGCACCCGCAGTTACCGGGTCATATTGGTCAAGACCGGCCCGCCCGATGGCGTACCGCCCTGCGCCAATCAAGGAGCGAACCAGCCCCAGCCCGCGAGCCAGCCGTTCGAATTCGAAGACGACCGGCTGGTCGTCCAGTCCACGCCGGAGCACTACTACGTGCTCTACGCGGCGCCCGGCGCAGCAGGGCCGGAACTGCCGATCTCGATCGGCATCGGCCGCGGGCGATCCACGACCTTTAGCCGACCAACCAGCGAATCGATGGCCGAGCGTTACCGGGTCGAGCGCTACCCGCGGGGGGAGCACCCCAACCAGGAACGCGGGGCCGGGCGTTCCCGGGGTGGGGCGCTCCGGGGGGGATCCCCCCGCCGACATCGACGGCGACTGCATCGACGACCTGACCGAGCTGCTCGATCCCGCTGAGCTCAATCCCCTCAATCCGTCCCCGCCGATTGCCCGGGGCGACGGCGTCGCCGCCGTACCCGACCAAGCCGTCTTCGATGAGCTGTCCTATCGCAAGGACGGCTCCCCGGACGATTTCGCCTATCTCAAGTTCGTCCTGCTCGACCTGGAGACGGAGCGGCCGCGGCTCTACCTCCTCAACAGCCGCCGGCACCGCTATCACGTCTCGTTCCACGAGGCCGTGGGGCTGGAGCCGAGCGGGGCGGGCATGCTCGCCGGCAAGATCGTGCAGCACGCGGGCCGGGTCGCGCGCGACGGACAGCCGGCCGACTACCACTTCGAGTTCTGGCCCTACACACAATACCGCTTCGAGATCGTCGCACGCGCGTGGACCGCGCTGGCGGCCAGCCTGCCCTTGCTCGAGGGCCGGCTCGCATACTACGTGCCGGTGGTCGCCCGGCAGGCGCAGGCCGGGGAGGCGGAGCGCCACCGGGCGGCGAGCGTGCCCGTGGTCTTTGATGAGAACATCAGGCCCGAGCGCGGGTTCATCGCGCTCAACCCGGCGGTTGGCAACGGACGCCTGCGGCTGATGATGCCGGGCGAGCGGCCCGGCCCGCGCGACGTAGTGATCTACGAGGCGATTCCGAACGAGTTGCCGCGCGTGGCGGGGATCATCACCACGGCGGCGCAGACGCCGCTCTCGCACGTCAACCTGCGCGCCGTGCAGGACGGCGTGCCCAACGCCTACATAATGGGTGCGCTCGAATCGACTGAGATCGCAGGCTACGTGGGCAAGCAGGTCCGCTACGAGGTCGGCGCCGACGGTTGGCGGATGCGCGAGGTCTCAGCGGCGGAGGTCGAAGCGTTCTACGCCTCCAGTCGGCCTCGATCAACGCAGACGCCGGAACGAGACCTCTCCGTTCGAAGAATCAGATCGCTGGGCGAGATCGGGTTTGAGGACTGGCGCGCGTTCGGGCTCAAGGCGGCCAATCTGGCCGTGCTGGGCCGCCTCAGGCTGCCCAGCACGGCGCCGGACGGCTATGCGGTGCCCTTCTTCTTCTACAACGAGTTCATGCGCCAGAACGACCTCTACCGGCTGATCGAAGAGATGCTGACCGCGCAGGACTTCCAGAGCGACCCGGACGTCCAACTGGACGAGCTTAGGCAGCTGCGCAAGCTGATCCGTGACGCCACGATGCCGCGCTGGATGCTCGATGAGCTCGAACTCCCTGCAAGCGTCGTTCCCTGAAGGCGCCTCGATCCGCTGCCGCTCCAGCACCAACAACGAGGACCTGCCCGGCTTCAGTGGGGCCGGTCTATACGACTCCAGGACCCAGCATCCGCATGAGGGACACATCGCCAAGTGCATCAAGCAGGTCTACGCCAGCCTCTGGAACTTCCACGCCTTCGCCGAGCGCGAGTTCCATCGGGTCGACCACTTGAACACGGCAATGGCCGTGCTGACCCACCTCAACTACTCGGCCGAGCGCGCCAACGGCGTCGCGGTCAGTTTCGACCCGTTGAGCGGCAACCCCGGGGCCTTCTATGTGAACGCGCAGCTGGGCGAGGACCTGGTCACCAACCCGCTGGCGCTCTCGACGCCCGAGGAGTTGCTGCTGCGGCCAGACGGCGAGCACACGCTGCTCGCGGGCTCGAACCAGTTGCCGGACGGTGGGCGCCTGCTCAATGCCGAGCAACTTGATCAGCTGCGAGCGCAGCTGAAAGTCATCCACGAGGCGTTCGCCGATCTGTATCAAACCGGTCCGGGCGAGTCGTTTGCGATCGAGATCGAGTTCAAGATCACCTGGGACAACCGGCTCGCGATCAAGCAAGCCCGGTCCTGGGTGTTCCCCGGAGAGCCCGTTGCGAGCGCCTCCGACTGATAGCCGAGAGGGGAGTCAGGGAACGGCGTCCAGGGTTACGCCCAGCTGACGCAGGAACCGCGCCGCCTGGACGCAGCCACGCTCGCCGTATGGCCGTCCCGTCTCCCTCAGCGAGAGGTCGTGGGCCAACCAGCCGATGACCGCGTTGAAGCCCTCCCAGACCTGGTCGAAGCGGGCGAACCCCTCGTACAGCAAGACCATGGCGTAGCGTGCGCGGCCGCTCTCGTCGTAGAGCAAGGCAACAAGATTGATTCGCTGGCTGTCGTCGTCCAGCCAGAACCAGCCCGACTTGGCCGCCGCCGTCCAATCCGGCAGGGCGTACACGCTGTAGGCGCGCCAGTGCAGGGCGGCCGGCGTCTGCTTGAGCAGATCGACGGCCGCGGTCCTCGCTTGTTCGGAGATCACGGGGGAGCGGTCGAGCCGGCCGAGCATACGCGCTAGTGCTGCGGCCCGAGCCGTGCCCAAGCCCCATGACCGGTCGTGCACGCCCGACGATAGGTTTGAGGCGCCGATGCGGCGGTAGAAGTCGGCCAGCGCCGACGCCCCGCCCAGCCACGCGAACAGTTTGTCTGCCGCCTCGTTCTCGCCGAGCACGACCATCCGCCGCAGGCGTTGGGTAAGCCGCCCAGGCGGAGGCTGAGGAACTTGCTCCAGCTTCTCCAGCGCGGCGAAGGCGAGCACCGCCTTGGCCGTGCTATGCAGAGTGAATCTGTACCTCTGGTCGCCCCCGGCCCAGGTGTCCCCGCTGCGCAGATCCGACACGGCCGCTGCCGTGCGGCCCCAGAGCCGGTCGACCTGCTGCTGGGCTTCAACTGAAATAGCGCACAATGGCAGGACCGGTGGGGCGGCTCGGACAGTCGACGAGCCGATGGCGACTGACAAGACGGTCACGGCAGCGCAACAAGTGACGCTCAACCGAGGCCACCGTCGAGCGCTGGACGAGGTGAAGTGGAGGGCACGCCGGACCCGCAACATGAGCGGCCGCATGCGTAGCCGAGGCAGGCGCCTCATCGAGTTGCGTCGTGGCGCCACGCGCCGGATTCCGTCCTGCCCCGTGCCCTCCACCAGAGAGAACGTCCGCCCGCCCGCTGAGGTTCCCACCCTGCTGAGGCTTCTGTTCGTCGCACAGCACTCGAGCAGCCATTGCTTGTCTCGGCCGAAGCGGCTTGCACATCAGCGTCCGAGCAGTCCCAGGCTGGTCAGACGCAGCAACCAGCGTCGCCGCCGCGCCCGCTTAAGCGCCGAGCGCGCCGCTCCAAGCCGCTGCGCCCGGCGCGCCGCCTCCTGCCGGCACTGGTCCCACTCCCAGGGCAGCTGGCCGGGCGGCAGGGTGAGGCGGCGCTCCTCGATCAGTTCGATCTCCAGTTCCAGCATCTGCACCTCCGCCTCCAGCCCTTCAAGCGAGGGCCAGTGTTGGTCGAACCGGGCCTGCTGCTGGCGCCACTCGGTAATCAGCGGCATCGCCGCGCCGAACACCTCGGCGTCGTCGCGCAACACATCGACCGTGACGACCTCCGGGTGGTTGCGGTGGGGAGATCGATGCGCCGTCGAAGCGGTTTCCGACCCTGTCCCGTCTGGCAGCGACCGAGCCGAAGCGCGGACCTCCTGACGCAGGTTCGACAGGTCCTCGCGCAGGCCAGCGAGACCAGCGAGACCAGCGAGACCACCGGCGAGTTGCTCCTCGACCTCCTGTAGGCGGCGCTCCAGCCCCTCCACCCGCAGTTGCAGATGGTCGCCGCCCGCAGCCTCCCACTCTGTTGCAACCTGTTCCCGTTCCAACGCGTCCCTGAGTCTGGGCGTGAGCCGACCCGCATCGAGCGCCCGCCAGACGGTCTTACGGTCGACGCCCAGCCGATTGGCCGTCTTGGTCGAGCCCTGCTGCTCGGTCAGCAGCCGCAGGAGTTGGAGCAGCGGGTCCTGGTCCACTCTGAGGTCCACGTCCACGTCCACGCCCGAGGGGTCGGGTGGTTCCGCCCCTGAGCGAGACCGCTCCTCCTGAGGGTCTGGTGCATCTCGCCTCGGTTCATCCACAGCTGCCTCCCTGGGGTGGGCGAGGGGGGCACTTGTTCGTCCGAGGCCCGTCGGTCACCGGCGCCACCGTCCCCGATCGTGTGACCCCGTTGACAGAAGGCCCGTGGCAGTCGGTGACAGGTGTCCGGTAGGCGGCCGCACCACCCCGCCCTGCATGTTCCAACTGCCCCAGATCAGCCCCAGATTGCCCCATTACTCCGGAACCAGCCCTTCCACCCCGCCCATCCCAGTTGGCCCTGCCTGGGACAGCGTTCGTTCAGTCCTGGACTGGCGATCGTGCCCAGTTGTCCCCCTGCCCCAGGACGGGGATTCCTGTACACGCCCATGACACCACGGACCCGCCTGGCTCGAACAGGGCGCGGACGCCGTGACACGGGTGTCATGGCGCGCGCGCCCTGTTGCCCCGTGCCGGGGCCCTGCACAATCCGGCTTGCAAGAACAAGTGTGCAGTGAGGAGATGTCATGAGAACCGGATGGTCTTTGCGACGGGCCGGACGCAGCCGGCTGCTGGCCGGCCTCTGCCTGGCGCTGGCGGCGGCGCTGGTCGGGCTGGCCGCCTGGCAGTCCGCCGGAGCCCAGCAGCCGCCCTCGGGGGCCGAACTGAAGTGGGTGAACGAGGACGAGGACTGGATTGAACGCAAGAAGCACGGCGAGTTCCGCGCCCGGCCGATGTTCAGCCAGCGGCTGGCGACGCTCTACTACGGCCTGCGCGATTCCGACACGGGCGAATGGCTGACCGCGATGTACCGCGTCTCGGGCGGGGAGAAAGAGCGCGACGAGGGCTGGGAGTACGAGTTCGACTATCCCGCCCTGGACGAGCACGAGCCGATCGATCCCGACAAGACCTATCTGATGGTGATGCTGGCCGGGGGCCGGCGCCAGGCGACCCCGACCACGTTCTACGCCGTCGTCCCCCTGCATCAGCCGGGCGGGCTCTTGGGCAGCCTCTTGCGCGCCCTCGACCCGGACGGCTGGGCCAAGGCGGCCGCCGGCTGGGTGATCGAGGGCGTGCACGGCACGCTCTGCGGCGTGCTGACGGCGCTGACCGCAGAAGAGCCGCGCAGCTGCCGGGACGAGGAGTAACGCCCCATGTCAGACATCATCACCGGCACGCCTGCCGACCTGACCTACGGACACTGGCTGGTGCAGGAGGCCTGGCTCGCGGTCTGGGTCGTGACT
>MPNM01000036.1 GCA_002239025.1 Chloroflexi bacterium bin125
ACGCAGGAGCGCTCAACGAAATCTTCGGTCCCGTGCCAACCGCCGGGTTCTTCTGCAACGGAGAAATCGGCCCCGTCGGAGGAGAAAACTACCTCCACGGCTTCACTGCCTCGATTGCGGTGCTGACGGCAGACCGCAAGTAGCACATCGGGCTAGATTGAATGCGAAACGAGCTTGATCATGCCTGAACCTCCTTTTGCCGTCACGATGTACTGGCCGTCGATTGAGGAGGTCCGCGAACAGCAGGACCTCGGACTACGACCAGTCGTACTTTGGCTGCCTGCCTGCGATTCGCCAACATTCGTTTCCGAAGCGCGCCGGCAACTCACAGACCTGCAACAGTCTGAGTTGAATGAAGAGCAAGAGATTCTCGCCTGGTTGGATTCACACTTTAATGAAGTTTGGTCCGACGAGGAAAAAGAGGCGTGAATCGGGGAGACTTGTGGACAGTCGTCGGTGGGAGCGACTTCCTCTCCAAGCCACGTCCAGCTGTCGTCATCCAGTCAAACCGACACATCACGGCAGAATCGATCACCATTTGTCCATTGAGCAGCACTGCATCTTCTGCCTATGAGTTTCGTGCTGGAATTCAACCTACTGACGAGAACGGGCTGATTGCATCGTCCGTGGCGAGGGCGGACTTGGTCACCACCGTCCTGCAATCGAGGCTGGGTCGGCGCATCGGACATTTGAACCCGGCCGACCTGGCACGAGTCGAGCAAGCGATCATCCAATTCTTGGAGTTAGATGTCTCCGAGTGAGCCCCCGCTGATCTGTGGCACGATTGCGATTTCGGCTCCTTCGGGGACCTTTGTGATCAGACCCGTCGAGACCACGTCTCCATTGATGGCCAGCGATATGCCGCGGCCGATCTTGCCACCGTCAACGAGGCGCTCGGCCAGTTCCGGGTAGTCCGGCGCGAGGTTGCGAACGACCGCCCTGATGTTGTGACCCTCAGCCGTCAGGACCGACTCACCGTTGGTGAGGGTCCTGAGCGGCTGGGGAATGAGGACGGTAACCATGTGCCGCCTGCGTGGGTCCCTACTCTTCGAGCACGGTCGCTTCGAGGATGGCGCGCGGGGACATTGGCAGCTCCGACATGTGTACGCCGATCGCGTTGGCAATCGCGGCGCGCACGGCCGGAGCCGGCGGAATAATCGGCACCTCGCCGACGCCGCGGACACCGTAGGGGTGGCCGGGGTTCGGCACCTCGACGATGATCGGCTCGATCATCGGCAGGTCGAGCGCAGTCGGCATGCGGTAGTCAAGCAGGCTGGCGTTCTTGAGGTCGCCCGAGTCGTCGTAGTAGTACTCCTCGTTCAGCGCCATGCCGACGCCCTGTGCGACGCCGCCCTGCATCTGTCCTTCGACATATGCGGGGTGAATCGCCGTACCAGCGTCCTGGACGGCGGTGTAGCGCAGGATGTCAACCTTGCCCGTGTCCGGGTCGACCTCAACGTCGACGATGTGCGTCGCGAATGCGGGACCTGAGGACGTCTTGTTCACGTCGGCGCGACCAACGATGTGACCGCCGGTCGAGGCGAGCTGCGCTGCGAGCTCTTTGAACGTGAGCTGCTGGTCGTTGCCATCCTCGTCGGCGGGACCGCGGATGATTGCGTCGTCGCCGTAGGTGACATCCGATGCGTCGCACTCCCAGATCACGGCAGCGCGCTCTTCCATCTGGCGACGGATGTCCATGGCGGTCTCGTAGGCGGCCCAGCCACCAGCGAAGGTGGTCCGGCTGCCGCCGGTGACCTGCGTGTAGCCAACCGAGTTGGTGTCGACCACGTGCGGTCGCACTTCCTCGGCGGAAATGCCGAGCGTCTCGGCGAGCTGCATCGCCAGCGAGGCGCGAGTGCCACCGATGTCGGTCGAGCCGAGCACCAGGGGAACAGTGCCGTCGCCGTTGACCTGTGCGTAAGCCGAGGATTCGAAGCCGATGTTGAACCAGAAGCCCTGGGCCACGCCGCGACCGCGGTTGGGACCTTCGAGCTCCGACTGCCAGTGCGGAGATTCCTGCGCGGCGGTCATGCACTCGACGTTACCGACCACGCCGTAGGTGAAGCCGTCAGCGCGCTGTGCGCCTTCTTCAGCCGCGTTCTTCATCCGAATCTCGATCGGGTCGATGCCTAGCTCTTCAGCAAGCTCATTCAGCACCGACTCGGTCGCGAACTCGGACTGCGGCGCGCCGGGCGCGCGGTATGCAGCGGTCTTCGGCTTGTTCACCACCACGTCGTAGCCGTCGATCCGCTGATTGGGGATGTCATAGGGCGCGAGGGCGCACATTGCGCCAGCGCCGACCGGTGAGCCGGGATACGCGCCGGCCTCAAACGCCAGGTGGACGTCGGCGGCGACCAGCGTGCCGTCGCGCTTGGCGCCCATGCGAACGCGCATGTACGTGCCCGAGGTCGGGCCGGTCGCGAGCAGCACTTCCTCGCGGTTCATGGTCAGCTTGACCGGGCGGCCGGTCTTCTGCGAGAGCAGCGCTGCCAGCGGCTCGAGGTAGACGGGAATCTTTCCGCCAAAGCCGCCGCCAATTTCCATCGGCGTCACCTTGACCTGCGACGGCGAGAGCTGCAGTAGCGGAGCGACCGAGTCGCGAACCACGAACGCGCCCTGCGTCGAGGTCCAGATGTCCAGCGTGCCGTCGGCGCGGTAGTAGGCCGAGCCGTTGTGCGGCTCGATGTAGCCCTGGTGCGCCATCGAGGTCTCGAACTCTCGCTCGATGACCACTTCAGCCTCAGCAAAGCCTGCGTCCAGGTCACCCTTGGTGAACTGCAGGTGAGACGCGGTGTTGCTGGGGTTGTCGCTCTTGGATCCATCCATCGAGCCGGTGTACAGGCTCTCGTGGAGCAGTGGCGAGCCATCGACCATCGCGTCGCGCACATCCAGGACCGGCGTGAGCAGTTCATACTCGACGTCAATCAGCTCGATAGCGTCTTCAGCGATGTGATGGTCGGTCGCAGCGACTGCGGCCACGGCGTGGCCCTTGTACAGCACCTTGTCCGAGGCGATGACGTTGTCCAGCACCCAGTTGAGCTGGGCAGTGCCTTCGCCGGTGTCGATCACCTCGTCGGAAGCGCGAGGGAAGTCGGCGTTGGTGATCACGGCGAGGACGCCCTCGAGCGCCTCGGCCTTGGAGGTGTCGATGCTGACGATCCGCGCGTGCGCGTGCGGGCTGCGCAGCACGCGACCGGCGAGCATACCGGGCAGGTTCAGATCTGCGCCGTATTGCGCAGCCCCGGTGACCTTGTCGACACCATCGTGCCGGATCGGTCGCGTCCCGATGACGTTGTACTTCTCGGTTTCTGCCGACTGTGGTTGCGACTGAGCGGTAACCATGCGAAGAGTCCTCTCGTGTGATGCTTGAAGTGAGACGGCACGCAGCCGTCAAGATTAGACGACGCTCTGTCCGGCGGCCTGCTGGACCGCCTTGATGATCTTGTCGTAGCCGGTGCAACGACACAGGTTGCCAGCCAGCCAGTAGCGGATTTCGTGCTCCGACGGATCGGGATTCTGCTCAAGCAGCGCCTCGGCCGCGACCAGAAAGCCCGGCGTACAGATGCCGCACTGCAGCGCCGCCTGCTCGAGGAAGGCGTTCTGCAAGGGAGAGAGCTGGTCGCCTGATGCGAGTCCTTCAACGGTCCGAATCTCGGCGCCTTCGCACTCGGCTGCCATTACGAGGCAGCTATTGACGATCCGGCCGTCCATGTTGACGCAGCAGGCGCCGCAGTTGCCGTTGTTGCAACCCTCTTTGGCGCCGGTCAGTCCAATCCGGTCGCGCAGCGCTTCCAGCAAAGAGTCGCGCTCGTTGGCCAGGAAGACTTGCTGCTCGCCATTGATAGTGCAGTTGACGACAATGTGCTCGGTGGTGGTCATGAAAGATGTTCCTCCGTTGATCGATCAAATCTGATGGTCAGGCGGCGCGCTCAGCAGCCTGTCGGATTGTGCGTTCGGTCAACACGCCAGCGAGATGCACTCGCTGGCGGATACTGCCACGCATATCCGTGATCGGGTTGGCCGCAGCACTCGAGGCTGCGGCTGCGGCTGCGATCGTCTCTTCGCTCAGCGGCTGACCGACCAATGCGTCGGCGGCATCCGAGACCAGCAGCGGTGTCGGCGCGATCGCGCCAACCGACACACGCGCCCAGGTCACGGTGCCATCAGCAGCCAGGCGGACCTGCGTCGCGGCATTGGCGACGGCGATATCCATCTCGTTGCGCGGAATGAAGCGCAGGAATCGCGCGCCCGAACCTTCGGCAGGCGCCGGGAAGTGCAACTTGACGACGAACTCACCGTCGCCGAGGACGTTACGTCCTGGTGAGGTGCAGAAGTCCTCAACCGCGACGGTACGGCGACCGTTGGGGCCGGCAATCTCCACCTGCGCCTCAAGCACGATCAGCGACGGAATGCCGTCGGCTGCGGGCGAGGAGTTGCACAGGTTGCCGCCCAGGGACGCGCGTCCCTGGATCGCCGTGCCGCCGATTAGCGAGGTCGAGTCAACCAGCGCCGGATAGAGCTCCGAGATCGTGGAGTCGCCGTAGAGCTGGTAGCACGGCGTCGCTGCGCCGATCGTCAGACCGGAGTCGGCCGAGTACTCAATGCTGATGAGTTCAGGAATGTGCTTGATGTCGACGAACAGGTTGATATCTCGTGTGCGCTCCCGCGCCTGCACGATGACATCGGTTCCACCTGCCAGCGGACGCGCAGTATCGCCTCCGTCTTGCAGGAGGCTGACCGCCTCTTCCACGCTGCCGGCGCGGGCATATTTCACCGCTTGCACGAATTCCGCCTCCTCTTGGTTTGGCGCTCTTTGGCGCTCTTTCTCATTTTCGTCGTTCAGGGCGACGATGCTGACGCGCACAACAGCGCTTCAGGCATTCTGCCGTCGAAAGTGTAGCGCACTACTGGTCGCCCGCTCCGCTCTCGACACGGGGCAGCGATTATTCATCCCTCGTCAGTGGGCCCGTCTCAGATTGGCTGGTTCGCGGGCTAAAACCGAGGCTTGACGCCACGCAGGATTGAGTAACCCAGCACCGCCGCCACGATCGACGCGGCGAAGATGCCGATCTTCGCAGATTCAAGCAGATCGGTCTGATCGGCGTCGAAACTGAGATTGGCGATGAAAATCGCCACCGTAAAGCCAATGCCCGCCAAGAGCGACGCTCCGGCCAGATGCGGCCAACGCAACTGCTCGGGCTTGAACGCAATGCCCAACCTGATCGCGATTGCCGAGGCGCCGAGGATCCCAACGAACTTGCCCAGCAACAGGCCCAGGAAAATGCCCCAGGCGATATTGGAACTGAGCGCTGCTTCGATGCTCTCGCCGGTGATATGGATTCCAGCATTGGCCAACGCGAAAATAGGGACGACAACGAACGCCGAGATCGGCGCCATCCCTTCCTCCAGGCGTTCCAGCGGGCTCAGACCCTCCCGCGCGACATGCTCGATGTTGCGCAGCGCTTCGTGTGAGTCATGCTCGCGCACCGCTTCATCAGGATCCTCCTGGACATAGCGCAAGCGTTGCAGGAGGTAGTCGATCCTGCGCGAGACCCCCTCGTCCCCATAGAGCGTGTCGGCGGGCACGATCAGACCAAGAATGACCCCTGCCAGCGTCGCGTGGACTCCTGCTTCCCAGAGCGTAAGCCAGAGAAACAGGCCACCGATCAGGTGAATCCCGAAGTGACGGAATCCATACTGCTTGAGCAGCAACAGGAAGGCCACCGCCCCAACCATGCCCAGCAACCATTCGAACTGGATCGACTCGGAGTAGAAGATCGCAATAATCAGAATGCCGCCGACATCGTCGGCGACCGCCAGGGTGAGCAGGAACACCTTGAGTTGGATCGGCACGCCGCGTCCGACCAGCGCCAGGACGCCTAGCGCAAAGGCGATGTCGGTGGCGACGGGGATGCCCCAACCGGAGGAGCCTTCGCCGCCGGTGTTGAGAATGGCGTAGAGACCGGCCGGAATCAGCATGCCGCCCAATGCCGCGAAGATCGGCAGTGCGGCCTGGCGGAGACTGCGCAGCTCGCCGTGAGTCACCTCGCGCTTGATCTCCGCGCCAACGACGAGGAAGAAGACGACCATCAAGACGTCGTTGATGACGTGTTGCAGCGACTGGTCGAAGGACCAGATCGCCAGGTCCAACTTGATGTGCGCGTGCCAGAAATCCCCGTAGGAGGTGTAATCGACGTTGGCCCAGATCAACGCCACGGCAGCGGCGAAGACCAGCACGATGCCGCCGGCGGCTTCGACCTCCATGAAACGCATCGTGGTCTGGACGACCAGCCGACGGAACGGGTCGTTGCCCTCGCGCCAACGCGGTCGGAAGAGGTCAGCCATGCGGCGCCTGCGTCATCAGACTCGAGCCCTCTCTCATGTCGAGTTCAACCGAACGCATCCTATCGCGCCGACGGCCTAGATACTGAAATATCTCGCTTCAGGATGATGCACAATCAGCGCCGACGTTGACTGCTCGGGATGCATCTGGAACTCCTCGCTCAGGCTGACCCCGATTCGTTCAGGATCGAGTAAGCGCCAGAGCAAGGCCTGATCCTCGAGGTTGGGACAGGCGGGATAACCGAATGAGTATCGCGCGCCCTGGTAGTTGGTCTTGATCAGCTCCTCGGGCGTCGCGGCGTCCGAACCGTCAATCTTCAGCTCCTGGCGGATCCGCCGGTGCCAGTACTCGGCTAGCGCCTCGGCGATCTCGACGCCGAATCCGTGCCAGTACAGGTAGTCCTGATAACGGTCGTCGGCGTAAAGCTCCTGCGCGTATGCGCCGACTCGAGGGCCCATTGTGACCACATGGAAACCGATCACATCCATCTCGGCAGAGTCGACGGAACGGAAGTAGTCGGCCAGGCAACGACCCTGCTTGCCCTTTTGTCGCGGGAAGCTGAAGCGAACCGCTTCGGCCCGTGAATCCTCAGCCTCGTAGACGATCAGGTTTTCACCGTCGGACTGAGCCGGGAAGTACCCGTAGACCACAGCGGGTTCGAGGATCCCGTCGCGCAACGCCTGTTGCTGAATCTCGGACAGCGCGAGTTCTGCGCTCGCCGCTGTTTCGACATCACGACCTTTGAATCCCCATTGGCCGCGCAGCAGCGCCGTTCGATTGAGATAGGGAAAGACATCGGTCAGCGGAAGTCCACGGATGACCCTTGTCCCAAGGAATGGAGCGACGGGAACCGTCTGAGCCGGTGCAAGCGTCGATCGCCCGGCGATTGCGGTCGGAGCTGACCCGCTTGCCGCAGGGGAAGCAACCGGCTCAACCGGCTGAGCCTCGAGTTCGATGCCGTCGCTCAGCGCGTTCATGATTCGCAGGCCGTCGAACGCGTCAGAGCCGTAGAAGACATCGCCTTGGAACGTATTGCGTAAGTCCCATTCGACATACTTGCGCGTCAGCGCCGCGCCGCCCAATAGGACTGGCCAACGATCTGAGAGCTCTCGACGGTTCAGCTCTTCCAGGTCTTCCTTCATGACCAACGTTGATTTGACCAACAGCCCCGACAGACCAATCGCGTCGGCATTGTGCTCGATCGCCGCCTCGATGATGTTCGAGATTGGCTGCTTGATACCCAGGTTGATCGTCGTGAAGCCGTTGTTCGAGAGAATGATCTCAACCAGGTTTTTTCCGATGTCGTGGACATCGCCGCGCACCGTGGCCAGCACGATCGAGCCTTTACTGGTCGATTCCAGCTTGTCCATGTGAGGCTCGAGATGGGCGACGGCTTTTTTCATCGTCTCGGCCGATTGCAACACGAAGGGCAACTGCATGTCGCCGGCCCCGAACAGGTCGCCGACCTCTTGCATCGCCGGTAGCAGCAGTTCGTTGATGATCGGTATCGCCTCACGCTTGCGCAGCGCGTCGTCGAGATCGTCTTCCAGTCCTTCACGTTGCCCGTCCACAATGCGCCGATGCAGGCGCTCTTCCAGCGGCAGGTCCAAGAGGCTCTCACGGTCCTGCGTCGCCGCCTTCTGGTCTTCAAACAGGGCCATAAACGCCTGCAACGGATCGACTTGACCGTCAGCGCTTTCGATCCACTCATCGAAGATCAATCGCCGCGCGGCGTCGAGTTGCTCGTCCGGGATCCGATTAATCGGCAAAATCTGCGCTGCGTGGACAATGGCTGCTTTCAGCCCGCGCTCGACGGCGTCGTGCAGGAACACCGAGTTCAACACCTGCCGAGCGGCAGGATTAAGACCGAAGGAGGTGTTGGAGATTCCCAGAATCGTCTGGGCTCGTGGGAACTCACGCGAGATCGCCTCGACCGCGTTCAGCGTTTCCAGTCCGTC
Source organism: Chloroflexi bacterium bin125 (assembly GCA_002239025.1). GTDB lineage: Bacteria > Chloroflexota > Dehalococcoidia > Bin125 > Bin125 > Bin125. The sequence continues at coordinate 8,302 of MPNM01000036.1, forward strand.
CTTGCGCAGATCCTCCTGGCCCGTGCTGACGGGCAACGTCAGCGCGTCGAAGAACAGGTCCTCGGGGGCGAGTCCGTAGTCCTCGGTCGCAATCTTGTACAGGCGACGCGCGATTTCGAGCTTGCGTTCACAGGTTCTCGCCTGTCCCTCCTCATCGATCACCAGCGCCACGACACCAGCGCCAAAGCGAATCGCAGAGGAAAGCGTCTGGTCGAGGCGCTTGCCGCCGTCCTCGAGATTGATCGAATTGACCAGCGCCTTGCCGCCCAACTGCTTCAGTCCAGCTTCGAGCACCTGTGGCTCGGTCGAGTCGAGCATCAACGGCAACGTCGACAGCCCCCGCGCTCGCGAGACCAGCTCGGCCATGTCCGGCGTGCCGTCGCGGCCGACGAAGTCGACGCAGACATCGGCGACGTGTGCGCCTTCGGCAGCCTGGTCGCGGATGACATTCGCCATCTGCTCCCATTCCTCGTTCTGCAGCAGGCGCTTGAATCGTCGCGATCCGTTGGCATTGGCGCGCTCGCCGACAATCAGGAACGAGGCGTCCTGTCGATACGGCGTTGAGACAAACAACGAGGCGGCGCCTGGTTCCGGCTCCGGCTGTCGCTCTGCCGGCGTCAGACCATCCATCGCTTCGCGCATCGCACGGACGTGCTCGGGTGTCGTGCCACAGCAACCACCGACGATCCCCACGCCGTATTCGCTAACAAACGTTTGATGCGCCTCAGCCAACGCCGCCGGCGTCAGATCGTAGATCATCTGCCCGTCTTCTGTCCGAGGCAGACCAGCGTTGGGAGAACAGAGCAGCGTCGTCTCGGCATTGGCCGACAGGTGGCGCAACGGCTCGTGCATCAGGTCGGGGCCTGTGGCGCAGTTGAGCCCAATGCCGTCGAGACCGAGCGGTGCCAGCGCCGTTAACGCCGCGCCAATCTCGCTGCCGACCAACATCTGTCCGGTGGTCTCAATCGTCACTGTGGCAAACAGCGGCGTGGAGCTATTGAACTCAGCCAGCGCGTCCTTGCAAGCCAGGATCGCGGCCTTGCCCTGCAACAGGTCGTAGACCGTCTCGACCAGCAGCGCATCGACCCCACCCTCAAGCAACCCACGCGCCTGCTCGAGGTAAGCCGCATGGATCTCATCGAATCCAATGTGTCCTAGTGTCGGCAGCTTGGTCCCGGGCCCCAACGAGCCCAGTGCATAGCGTGGTTGTTCCGGCGTCGAGAATCGGTCGGCCACACGACGAGCAATGAGCGCCGATTCTCGGTTGATCTCGCGAGTCCGTTCGGACAGGTCGTACTCGCCGAGCGTGACCACCGACCCGCCGAAGGTGTTTGTCAGAACAGCGTCGGCGCCCGCTTCGAAATACGACTCGTGAAGCGAGGCCACAGCGTCAGGCCGTGAAATGTTCAGAATCTCGTTGCAGCCTTCGAGACCGTTGAAGTCGGACAACGACAGGTCCAGAAGTTGCAAGCCAGTACCAGTCGCGCCATCGAGCACAATGACACGTTCAGCCACGGCAGCGCGAAAGTCAGGGCGTTGCATCTGTTGATCGTAACCACCAAGCCAAGGATCGGCAGTATTGCGCTAACACAATGGCTCCTGGAACCCGCTAGCAGAAACAGATGTGAATCTCCCTTTCTCCCTCCTTGAGAGACTGATGCACAACTCCCCTTCTCCCCCCTTGCGGGGGAGATGCCGAAGGCACAGGGGGGTCCTGTCCACAACTAGTATCTGGTACTCACAACCCGCCCCCCCTCTGTCACTCCTTGACATCTCCCCCGCAAGGGGGGAGAGGAGTTCTGGGACCGTCGAAACAGCCTCCTCAGGTGAGCAGAGCTTATCCGCCGAACCGGCGCCGCAGTGCCCCACCGAGACCACCGCTGGACGCCTCTATCTGCGCCTCTAGCTGCTCCACCTGCTTCTGCAGCCGCTCATTCTCGCGACTCAGCCGATTCCTTTCTTGCCGGAATTCCTCGTGCCGTTCATCGAGGGTGGACTGCAGCTCCGCCGCCTTAGTCTCCGCCGCAACTTGCGCCGCCGATGCTGCCGACAACGAGGAGGCCGACTCTTTCGCTGCCTGCTCGTAGAAGGTTGATTTCTCCGTCAGGGCCTGATGTTCCGTGCGTAGTCGACCGAGCTCCTGCTCCGCCGCTTCCGCTCGTACTTTCAGTCCGGCAAGCTCTGCCTGCGCCGACTCCGCGGACTCAGTCGCTGCCGCGGCCTGCGTGCGCAGCGACTCTAACTCCGTCTTTGCCTCACGCAGCTCATTACGCAGCGGCTCAACTTCCTCGCCGGCCTTCGACAACCGGCCGGCAAGCATGTCGAGATGGCCACGCAGGTCGCGGGCCTGTTTCTCGGACTTCTTTGCACGATCCTCGAGTGAGTCCGCGCGCGCGACCGCGGTCTTGCGACCAGCCTCGGCACGCTCCGCTCGGGCACGCTCGACTCGAACTGAGTCAGCCATGAGTAGACCTGTGATCCGTTACGCCGACACTATGCGCCGGCGCGGACGGCCTCAATCGCTGCCGTCCAGCGATCGTCGAGAGACGAATCGTTGACCGTTGCCAGCACGTAGTCGCCGAATGCGGCAGTTGTTGCGCCGGTGTCGCGGCCGGTCATCACGAGCTCCTTCTCGTACTGACCACAAAGGTCCATCGCTTTGTCCAGCTTGCCGCCCAGCTCGGGGAAGCCAATGTGCGAGAGCAACATCGCCCCGGCGCGCAGCATCGAGGACGGGTCGGCGTAGATGTCGCGACCCTCGCGCACCATGCGTGGTGCTGAGCCGTGAATTGCCTCGAACATCGCGGTCTTTGTGCCGATGTTGGCCGCGCCGGCCGTGCCGACGCCGCCCTGGAACTCGGCCGCTTCATCCGTCAGGATGTCGCCGTAGAGGTTAGGCAACGCAAACACCTGGAAGTTGGTGCGGCGCTTCGGGTCGACGAGCTTGGCGGTCATGATGTCGATGTACCACCCTTCCCATTCGATCCCCGGGAAGTCTTCGCCGACCTTCCTCGCGGCGTCGAGGAAGGCGCCGTCGGTGGTCTTGATCACGTTCGCCTTGGTAACGATCGTGACCGAGTTCTTACCATTGGCCTGGGCATAGTCGAATGCGGCGCGAATGATCCGCTCGGATCCGGGATTCGAGAGAATCTTGAAGTCGATGTTCAGGTCACCAATCGAGAATCCCTCGGATCCGACGGCATACAAGTCTTCGGTGTTCTCGCGGAAGAAGGTCCAGTCGATGCCCTCAGCCGGCACCCGAACCGGTCGCACGTTGGCGAACAGATCCAGGACCTTGCGCATCGCCACGTTGGCCGACTCAATGTTGGGCCAGCCGTCGCCCTGCTCCGGAGTCGTGGTCGGACCCTTGAGGGTGACATCGCACTCGTGGATTTCCTTGAGCACGCCCTCGGGAATCGCCGCCAGTTCGTCGGCGCGACGCTCGATCGTGAGACCATCAATGGTGCGGAACGTGACGCGTCCCGACGACACCTGGTCAGCCAACAGCGCCTCGAGCACGCGCTGTGATTCATGCGCAATCGACGGTCCAATGCCGTCTCCGCCAAGTACGCCGATCTCAATATGGTCGAGTTTGGTGAAGTCGGTCGGCTCGCCTTCGGCCTTGATTCCATTCACCCGCGTCTGTTGAGCCTCAAGCAGTTCGCCAAAGCGCGTCTTCGCCTGCTCGATGGTGTCAATCGTGGGCATCGTCAATCTCCTCGCCAATCAGCCGCGTCGAAGTACCGTCGGCAGTGTACCTGCTGCTGCCACATCACATCTTGGGCTGTCGGGATAGAGGATCGACCAACCGGCCAATCAGCCCAATCCGAGCTCGCGCAGGAACGCGTCGGCGTTTGGCTCCCGACCGAGGAATTGCTGGATCAAGTGCTCAGCGTCTGCGGTTCCACCGGGTTCGAGAATGCTTCGGCGATACTCGGCCCCCACCGAGGCGACCGACGCGCCAGGCGCTTCGAATCGAGTAAACATATCGTCGCCAAACACACGCGACCACAAGTAGCCGTAGTAGCCCGCGTCGTAGCCGAAGAGATGTCCAAAGCCAGCCTGGAAGTGCGTGTCCTCGGGGAAAGGAAAGCCGGTGATCAGATGCAGTTCCCGGGCTATCTCGTCAGTGCTCTTGCCCGACTCCGAGTGATACGCCAGATCCAACCGCGAAAAATACACCTGCCGCAATGTGGCAATCGCCGATGACGTGTGTTTCGCCTCAATCATCCGGTTGATCAGCGAGGTCGGCAGCGGATCGCCCGTTTCGTAATGTCGGCTGAAGCTGCCCAACATCGCCGGCTGCCAGCACCAGTGCTCGAGCATCTGCGACGGCGCCTCGACAAAATCTCGCTCGACGCGCGTTCCACTGAAACGCGTGAATCGAGAGGTCGTCAGGGTCTGGTGCAGAATGTGTCCGAACTCGTGGAAGAGCGTCACCACCTCCGTGTGTCGCAACAGCGACGGCGAAGTCTCGGTCGGCTTCGTGAAGTTGGCCACGACTGAAGAGATCGGGCGCTGGTACTCATCGCCCAGCCGCCGACCGCCGCGCAACGTGAATGCCGCTGCATGTCCGAACTTCCCCGGTCGCGGATAGAGGTCCATGTAGAAGCGCGCCAGCGCTTCCCCGGAGGACGGATCAACGATGTCAAACGGTTGCGCATCCTCGTGCCAGGCAAAATCCGTTGCATCCGGACGTGCAACAAACCTGACGCCCACCAACTCTTCGTAGATCCTGAACATCCCGTCCAGCACAGCGTCGAGTGGGAAGTATGCGGCGACCGCAAATGGATCGACCTGATATTGCTCCTGCACTACCTGGTTCGTGTAGTAGCGCCAGTCGGCGATATCTACTGGCCCCTGTTCGCCGGTACGGCGCTCCTGCTCCCGCGCGAGTCTGTCCAGGTCGGCTGCCAGTTTCCGCTGCAACCGTTCTTCGAGGTCGGTGAGGAAGTCGAAAACGGCATGGGTCTGCTTGGCCATTTTCACTTCAAGCGCATAGGCGGCCCATGACTCGAATCCCAGCCGTTGTGCCATGTCGGCGCGAACACCGAGTGCTTCCTCGAGGATTTCAATGTTGGCATCGGACGCCTTGTTGTGGTTCTTATGAAACAGCTCCCGCCGTCGTTCGGCATCGTGGGCGCCGTCCAGGAACGGGTGCAACTCGGGATAGTCCAGCCCCACCTTGTAGCGGACCGCCCCATCCACATCGACCGTCCGCAACCGCTCGATGTATCCATCGGGCAAACCGTCGAGTTCGTCGCGGCTCAGTTCGACGAAGTCTTCGTAGTCATCGATGTTCTTGCGAAACTGAATGCCCAGGCCGACAAGCCGTTCCTGCAACACCTTTAGTTCGTCGCGCGTCCGCTTGGGCAGTTCGAGTCCGTTACGTCGATAGTCGCGCAGCGCGAACTCCAACAGCCGTCGCGCATCATCGGGCAACGCCTCCAGCTCGGCCCTCGTCGCATAGGCCTTGAGGGCACGATCGATGTCCTCGCGAAACCCGATCCCAGCAGCGAAGACGTTCAATCGCTCTTCGTGCTGATGGGCGGCGGCCCGCAGGTCATCGTCGGCCGCGACCTGAGAGAGAAAGCCGAACCGTCCCGAGGCCTGGTTCAGCACATTGCCAATCTCATCGAGCGGCAACACCGTGTTGTCGAAGGTGCGCTGACCATCAGGGACAGAGACCAACTCATCTGCAAGCCGGTCCACAGTCCGCGTGGCGTCATCCACGCCGCGCTCGATGTCGCTGGCGGTCGTGGCGGCCCAGTTCGGTGTCTCGATCGTCATGTGCCCAACTCCTGTCGGAGCTACGGTACCCGCAGCGCAGGCATCTGCGTATGATCGTGCGAGCACAAGCAACAAACGCCGGTTCGCCAAATCAGACGCGAGGAATCGCATGACCGACATCACTCACTCCCAGATCGATCTCTCCACTGGCATCAACATGCACGTCGCCGAGGCTGGCGAAGGTCCAGCCGTCGTCTTCTGCCACGGTTTCCCCGAGCTCTGGTACTCATGGCGACATCAGATTCCAGTGGTCGCCGAGGCTGGATTCCGCGCCATCGCACCGGATATGCGCGGCTATGGCGGCACCGGCTCGCCTCCCAACGCCGAGGATTTCACCCAGGAACTGATCTGCGCCGACATGGTCGCGTTGCTCGACGCATTGGGCATCGCCGACGCAGTCTTCGTCGGCCACGACTGGGGCGGCGCAGTCATCTGGAACATGGCCAAGCATCATCCAACCCGCGTCCGCGCCGTTGGCGGGATCAACACTCCGGCTGGCCGGCGACCGCCGATCAACCCGCTCGAGGCGATGAAGATGGATCCGGGTCGCTTCGACTACCAGCTCTACTTTCAGGACGAGGGAGTTGCCGAGGCCGAGCTGGGCGGCAATGTCCGCCGGACGATGAATCTGATGCTGCGGACCTCCAAGCCCGAGGACCAGCTCGATGTGATTGGGATGACCTCGGGCGTCCGCGATCGCGGCGGCCTACTGGTCGGCCTGCCCGACGACGCCGCGCGCTCGATCATGCTGACCGAAGAAGACCTGGACACCTTCGTCAGTGCGTTTGAGAAGACCGGATTCCGGGGCGGACTCAACTGGTATCGCAATCACGGCCGAAACTGGGATTGGGACGCCGCAGTCGATGGCAACAATATCGAGCAGCCAGCACTGATGGTCACCGCCGGCAAAGACGGAGTCCTGCTCCCCTCAATGACCGAAGGCATGGAGGACTGGATTCCCAACCTCAGTCGAGGCCACATCGAAGACTGCGGCCACTGGACCCAACAGGAAGAGCCCGAGGAGCTGAACCGCATTCTCGTTGGCTGGCTAGAGACGCTGTAACAGGTTCGCCGAATCCCAGACGGCTACCTGAGCGTTACGAGCCAGTTTCCGTCATTTCCGCGCTCTGTCGCGGGAATCTCGACGCAGTAAGCATCAGACGCTATCTCGAAGAAAAGAGTTTCCTTTTCGGGACCAACTCCACTGTCAGTCTGTGGGGCCAATCGCGAGATACCCGCGGCAAGCGCGGGTATCTCGAAACACAAATGACGACTTCTGCTCAGCCTGCGAAGCGCTCCCAAGCGATTCCTTCGTGTCGATGCTCATCGACATCGGGATTTATGATCTCCGCGATGATCTCAAGCGTCTCCACGACTCTTGGGCCAGGTCGATTGACGTACTGATTTCCGTCGATCAACGCGATGCGGTCTTCGCGCACAGCTCGGAGCTGTCGCCAGTCCTCACGCTGGTGTAGCAGCTTCGCATCCACACGCGTTCTCTCCAGGTCGTAGCCGCATGGTGCGATGATGATCACATCCGGGTCCGCCTCAGCCAGATCAGACATCTCGAAGTGCAACGACGGACCAGCAGGTTCGCCGATCACCGGTACACCGCCTGCTCGCGCTATCAGCTCCATCGTCCAATGACCCGCTGTCATCAGCGGATCGGCCCACTCCACGACTGCAACGCGCGGTGAGTTCGACGTTGCCGGAACTTGTTCGATTCGGCGTCGCAGGTCCGAGACAAGCGCCGTTCCACGCTCGGCAATCCCAAGCGCGTCGGCGGTTCGCTTCATGTCGTCGCAGATGTCACTGAGTGAGTTGGGAGCGAGCGGAATCAGTTTCGTGTCGAATCCGGTGAGTTGCTCGACGGCTCGCTCCACGTCTCGCAGGCTGACGGCGCAGACCTCGCATTGCGTTTGCGTGACGATGTGCGTCGGCGCAAGATCCTGCAAGAGGTCCATGTCAATTGCGTAGACGCCCAAGGCGTCCTCAGATCGGGCCGTGAGCGCCAACTCACGCACCTGCCGATCGATCTCACCACTGGCAGCGGCAGGCAGAAACCTGGGACTGGTCAGCACAGGCAGATGTTGTGCCTCAGGCGGATAGTCACACTCGTGCGACCGACCTACCAGACCTTCGCCGGCGCCCAATGCGCAAACGATCTCGGTGGCGCTCGGCAGTAGCGAGACGATCCGTGCCATGTCTCATCCTTACTCTGTCAATGGTTCGATGTCGCGACTTTGACCCGTGTTCCATGACTCCCAGACGGCATCGGTGAAGCGCATGTAGCGGACTCCGGCGGCGAAGCTGGTCAGCGTGACGGGGGCTCCGTCTCGGACTGAGCGCATGAAGTCGTACTCGACCTGCCAGTCGTGCGCGGTGCCGGGATCGGCGACGATTGGGGCCACGTCGTCGCCGTGCTTGCCCCACTCGCCGGTGTCGCCGAAACGCCAGTGCAGCCGACCCTCGGAGCCGTAGATGTCGATGCTTGGCGGCTGCGGTGCGCCGGCAGTTACGGCGCTGACCCGATAAGTGCAGCGAGCCCCGTTGGCCATGTCGGCGAAGATGCCCAGGCTGTCGGGAATCACGATGTTGTAGCGCTCGCCGGTTTCCTCATCGACGCGGCTGGGCACAAACGTCCGAGCGTGCGCTGTCACGCGCGTCGTGTCGCCCAGCCAGCGTTGGATCGTCTCGTTGAAGATGCCGAGCTGCATCATGTTATGTCCGGAGTAGTCGCTTCGGTGACGCCAGTGCAGCGGGCCCGACTCGTCCAGGCCCGATCCGTTGAGCAACGTCAGATGCACTTCGATGATGCTGCCCAGCGAGCCGTCCTCGCAGAGCCGCTTGATCGTCTTGCCCAGACCGAAGTCGAACGGCGCAGGCACGAGCTGCGCGACGAGGTCGGGATGCGCGCGATCGAGCGCCAGCATGGCCTCGGCTTCGGTGGCGTTCGTTGACATTCGCGCTTCGCAGAGGACATGCTTGCCCGCTTCGAGCGCCGCTCTCGTGTACTCAAGATGCTTGTAGGGCCAGGTACCAATACTGACTGCATCTACGGCCGGGTCGGACAACAGTTCCTCGACCGATTCCGAGACCTTCGGAATGTCATACTCAGCGGCAACTCGCTCACCCGATTCCCGCGATCGATTGACCACATTGACGATCTCCACGTCATTGATTTCGCGGAAGCCGGGAATGTGTCGCAGCTTCTGGTTGCCGCCTGCTCCGATCAGTCCGATTCCAAACGCCATAGCCGGTTCCTCCCGTTACATCACTCGTCATTGAGGGTTGCGAACTCTGGTTCAGGGTAGTCGGGGGCTGCCCTATGCTGCCCGAAGACTCTTATCAACCAGACCCCAACCAAGGAGTACACGCTATGCCGACTGCCGACGAACTGCGCTCAGGAATCCACGGGGGCGTCGCTGCCCTTCGCACCGCCATCCAGGTTTCCGAAGCCAACTGGGAAACCCCAAAGGGCAGCGCTGACGATGGCGAAGCAGGCTGGTCGCCGCGACAGGTCGCCGAGCACGTGATTCCGTCGACGATGATGTTCGCCAACGGTATCTGCGCCGCCTGTGGCTACGACGGCCCCGAAAACCCGCTGAGCAGCACCGAAATGCCCACCGCCGCGGACGCGCTGGCCGCGCTTGACGCCGTCGTCTCCGCCGCCGAGAGCAAGGTCAAGTACGTCCAGGACGACGAGCTTGGCAAGTCGGCTGGCGGCGAAGGTCTCGGCGCCGCACCGGTCGCCATGTTGATGCAGGGCGCCATGTGGCACTTCGTCGACCACGCCGCGCAGATGAGCAACCCCTTCTAGTCCCAGGACGAAGACTCACATGTTGCGAACCGCAACCGTCGCCCTGGCACTCATCACCGCCGCTCTCCTGGGCGGCGCGGTGATGGCTGCCGGTAGCGAAAGCGGGGGCGGCGGACTGCATGTCGGACAGATCGTGGCCATCGTGATCGGTATCGCGATGGCGGCGATCCTGCTCGGCCTCTCGGCCGCCTACATCCTGCCCAAACCACCGAAGTTCTA
>MPNM01000037.1 GCA_002239025.1 Chloroflexi bacterium bin125
TCGCCCATACGATTGCCGACGCCGAGCAGAGTCATGATGGCGCCTTCACTGCAACGCTGCTGGCGCTATGGGAGCGCTATGTCCCAGGCTTTGACAGACAGCGCGCTGTGGAGCTTGCCGAGCGCTATCAGGTCGAAATCGGACCGCCGCCGCCCTTCGAAGCAGAATCCGGGCGCACGACGCACGTGCGCCAGATGCTGGCCAAAGAAGCGCCGGTGCTACCTTCCGACCATACGCCGATCGACGCGGACGAGATGCTGCTACGGGTCGTCCTGGAGGTTGGGCGAACGTACACCTTTGCTTCGAACAAGTTGGTGGCAACCCCGCAAACGGCTCCGAATTGCACGGTGACAGAGCAATACGCCGACGGAACGACCAAAAGGTTAAGCCACAGTCCAAGAACCGAGTTCAGCGTCAATCCCGGAGGCGAGTGGAACGGGTTGTCGCTCTCGACCTTAATCAGTTTCAGCGACGACAGCGAATACCGCGCATTCATCAAGGGCACCCCGACCGTCGCCGGCCGCGTCCGGGTTAAGGTCACAACCAAATGTCCTGGAGGCTTTGCGCAAGCGCCAACCTTCGTCGGCTACTCCGAGGTCATCGTCCGCGATCCGCAGTCCTCCAATTGAGCGCCGCCGTCCGCGAGCTGAGCGCCGCCCTCGTGGTCGACCGCCTCACCTTCCGCGCTCACATCGTCGAGACCGGCTCCGGCTTTCTGAGTCCGCCAAAGGAGGTGCTCCCCAGGACTGAACCCGATCGCAAGGTGGGGCCAGCTACGATGATCAAACCGGGCCAGCTGAGATCATCATTCCTGGACGCTCGGCCGGCCGCGATGCGGATTCTGCGGCCTGTCTCCTGCAGAATGCGACGGACCGCGAACAAGCTCAGGTCGAGTTCTCCGAGCAGTCCGCTCAGAAGGGGGGGTGCTTCCCGTGTAGCGCTCCCGGGTCGCCCGCTTTCGCACTCTCCAGCACCAATCGTCTCGCTATCTCTGGCTGCGTCACTGTCCGTCTCCTCCCACTTGCGAATTCGGGAGGGACCGAGTCGCTGCTTGGATAGCGACCGACAAAATCGCAGCTCGTCAACGATCATTAGCCGAGTTCTAGAGCGATCAATACAGCCTCAAATGAATGAGGCGCTTTCCACTCAAGTGCCGCCATTACGCTGGCCGATTCCTATCGCCGTTCAAAGGCAAGGGGCTCACTCACGCGTGACGGCGAAACTACGAGCGTCAGCTGACTGGCCATGGCCCTCGTTGTCGCCGGTTTGCACATCTGCCAAACGAGCGAGGACATAGCTGAGAAGCGTCAAGACCGCGTCGGCTACCGCAGGATTCGGCGACGCGTCGTTGTGAACGACTGGATTTCTGCTGACCGAATAGAGGCCGCGCAAGAGATTCAGGTAAGCCTCGCAGTCCTTGTCACTTAACGAGTCCCTGAGGACGCCACTACTACCGAACAGCTGGACTGCCAGTCTTGCTCCATCGACGTTTTCGGAGAGATCAAAGCTCCGGACGCTGCGGGTCTTGAAGGACGCCCAGCCCTCTCTGACCGCGCTGTTGACGTGTGCCAACTGAGTGAATGCCTCAAGCCGCTGCAGCAGCTCAGGGTCGAGGCGCGACTGAGCCTGGTACCAGGCGTCGAAGCGCTCAATGAGCAGAGGCAGGTCGCGGAGCAGAATATCGTCAGCATCGTGCGCACAACGGTCAGGGGATTTCTCACTCAGGTAGTGCCGTGTGAACATCAGGTGCTGTCCCAGTTTGCCAGCATTCCTCACTTCTTCAGGGAGAACGGTGCGCAAATCCTCGATCGCCTGTTCCGTTTCCGCAAAGGAGTCCTCAACTGCCCGGAGTCCCTCATCAAAGGCTTGCTGCTCATCGTCAGGAGTCTCGACAGCCGTAAATCGAGGTCTTCTCGGTGGGGGAGGACAATTGGCGTAGCTCAGCACCAACTGAACCGCCTTGCGGTGAGCAGCATGGAAAAGGTCGTAGACGCGAACTCGGTACGAATACATGGCGTCGAGCCTATCAACACCGTGCGGCCCATGGGCAAAGGACAATCTGCTGACTAGCAGCCGCCCGCTCGTGTCAGCCGGCGGGACTTTGGCCGCCCAAGCCCGACGGTGACGATCCGAACAGCGCGACGGCGGGTGCCACGGTGCCGATCAAGCAGGCGCCAGCGGAGAGGATTCACGGCTTCGCACGCTTTAGCCCGACGATCCTGAGTTGAGCGTTCACTCAAACTCCGACCACGATCGTCCGGATGGATGTTCCTCGACCGCCATGAGCAGGACGGGGAACACGATACGATTACTCGGTTCGGCCTCGACCCAGACCTTAACGGTCATCGCCTGTAGTCCCAGCCGGTCCGCACATGAAACCTGCGTCCAGCCGTTGCCGTAGCGAAACTCCGCGTTGTACTCCATTTCGACGTCGGCGCCGTTGACTCGCGCCTGGTAGGCGCCCGAGCCGCCGTTGACGGTCCAATTGATCGTTCTGGTGCTGCCTGGAGCGCAATAGCTGGTCGGCCAACCTCGACCGGAGCCGCTGAGATCGCCGGTCACAACCGCCGGCACGGCGTAGTGGGTCACCGTCGCTTCCACTGTTGCAGGGTCGGGGCCCAACTCGTGGACCTCAAAGGTCGACTGATGGGATCCGAGTTCGGCGGGACAGTCGAGGCTGGCATTGAGATGCTCGTTCGCCCATGCTTCGTTGCCTACTCCGAGCGGCCACCACGACCCGCCCGCGACGCGGCGCTGTGCGCTCGCCTGGCGGGACCGATGGCCGTCGTACAGCCATCCGCAAGTCAACGGTTCCGCCCAGGCTCGCAGACGCAGCGGGGCCGGATTGAAAATTCCGGTCTCGGGTAGGCTCGGCGGTTCGCCGACCGAGTGGGCCAATTGCCAGATTCGGCGTTCCGCTTCGGCTCGCGCTTGCTCTGAGCCGCTGACAGCGGCTGATGATTCATCGAGCTCCACGCGGTAGTCGGTGACATCCTTGGTCGTCTCGCCATAGCTGACCCACATGCTGCCGCTGTGGCCGTCGATCGTCCACTCGCCGCTCTTCGACCACAAGTTTTGGCAGCGGTAGCGGTTGCTGTTTCGGTTGGCGGGTGGGAGTCCGGTTTGCACCAGGACCGCGTCGATTGCGATTTGGTCGGATTCCGGCTCTTCCTCTTCCTCCTCTTCTTCGGGTTCGCAATCGACGAACGTCGCCCCGAAGGAATCGACATCGAATTCGAACCCCACTGGAATCGTCATCAGCAGGCCCTGGACGCGGTGTGTCCAACCCGCGCGCAACCGGTCGTCGGCGAATCGGCCGGCTGCGATGACATAGGTGCTGACCACACCAGAGGCTCTGTCCTCTCCGGCATCGGTGACGATCGCCTGGACCGCCATGAGTTGAGATTCGATTCCGGTCCGATCGGTGCTTGGGTTTCCACAGGGAACTGACAGTGCGCCGGACTTGCCCTCGAACCGGTCGTTGCCAATCTCAATCTGATAGGGCGCAACGCCGCCGCTGACCCGCCACTCGACCGAGATCGATTGGCGAGCGCCCCCGTACCGACCCCAGTAGGTCTCGCAAATCTGTGGTGCGAAGAGTTCAATCTGTAGATCACCAGGGCGTTCTGTGTCGCTAAGGGCCCCAGGGACAACGGGCGGCAGCTGCCCGATTGACGCGACCAGTCGGTCGAAGTAGTCCGCCACCTCGGCCGCAGAGTATTCGTCCAAGGAAGCCACCGACCGTCGCGCTTCGTCCTGGGTCCAGCGCCGCAGCCAGATGTAAGGCGGCTGGTCCGTCCAGCTACTTGTGCGGAGTTGGAACTCGTCTTGGCAAGATTCGAGATTGGCGGGATTGGCGCAGGGACCGCTAAGATAGGGGCCGACGACCAGGCCAAAGTCCGTTGGCATGGTCAGCAAGATGCCGTGGACTCGATACGTCTCGCCGGCAGAGAGGCCGACTGCGCGGTACCCTGGCTCGCCGTCGGCTCGAACGATTCGGACCGCGTAGGTATGGGCGACCGCGGTTGCCTGCTCGCCGCGCGCGTCTCGCACGTGTGCGTTGAAGGTCATCAGGCCCGAATCGACTAGGTCGCGATCGATGTCGTGCCAGATGCCGCAGATGGCGGGAGCCACGCCCCGCTCACCCATATGGGAAGCGCCGTCGATGACGACAGCAAACGGCCCTTGGCCTCCGCTGACCTGCCACTCAACGTCGACGTTGCGGGTGACCTTGCGTTCGTCATAGTCAGCGTCGCAACTGGGCGGCGCGGTCAGCGCGAGGGTCAGCGGCTCCTGTCCCCCTGCCGAAGAGATCGAGCAGTGCAGGAACAATCCGACCAGCATGCCCAGACTGGACCAGAACAGACCGCGCGGGACGCCGGCGATCATCGTGCGACCCGTTCCGGTCGTCCTGCCACCGACTCGTAGACGAAGTCGAGCGTCTCAAACTGCGGAGGGTCGAAGTCTGCTCGGATCCTGATCGTGATCAGGTGTGGTCCCGGCGGCTCAGCGCAGCGGACCTGAACAGCACCCTCCGGGCCATGGACGCCGGCGAGACCGTCAACGGTCACGCTGATTCGGCCCTCATGCCCTGAAGTGGGTCGCGAGTGCCAATCGATGCCGAACTGCTCACCGGCGACGCACCGGCCATGGTCAATGCCGAGACCGACCTGGGTGTAAGTGTCATTGTCGTACTGGCCCTGGTTGGAGTCGCGGACGCCAATCACGACCGGCTCGTCGGCGATGGTCGTCACGAACTCCAGGGGCGAATAGCGGAGTTCCACGGCGCGCAGCTCCAACTCCAACGGCTGCGACGCCTCGCCGCACGGTACGAAGAACGATGTTTGCCCGCCACGCTCGGTGTTCGCCAGGAACTCCTCTTGTTCGCCCAGCTCAATCTTCCAGGGCGGCCACCATTGACCTCCCGTCACCCTGACCTCGACATACACGGAACCGCCGGGCACACATTCACCGGGATTGGCCAGCCAACGAAACGGCGGTGGCCCCGAGGCGTCTCGAAAGTCTTCCCCCGGCTGCGGGCGCTGCCCGATGGAAGCGACAAAGGCATCAATCGCCTGGTTCAAGGCCGCAGAAGCGCGATTGGGCAGTTCGCGGGCGTACTCGTCGCCCGCCACCGCTCCAAGTTTGAGCGAGCCGATGGCACCGTCCTGCTCCACTTCGAAGTTCATTGCATAGTCACAGAGCTGCTCCTCCCCGCCGGAATCCTCGGACTCGCAGTACCGCTCCTCCTGAAACGGCGCGACCAAGCGGACCTGCGCGCCCGGGGGAGGGGTGCCGAACCAGTTCCCAATCAAGTAGGTTTTTCCGGCGGTCAGATGTTCGACTTGCCAATGGCCGGGAGAGAACCAGCGGGCCACCAGCATGTCGCCATGTGCGGCCGCGGTGTCGCCGCGGCCGTCGACCACGACCGCCTGAATGGTGCGCTCACCCGAATCCAGCGCGCGTCCCGGTTCGAAGACGCACTTGAGCCAATGCACTCCCTCTCTGCCCAGGTAGCGCGATCCACCGATCGTGACTTCATATGGGGGAATGCCCCCCTCGATTGTCCAATGAACAGGTAGACCGCTGTCCTGACTGAAGGAAATCCCCCGGCACAACCGCGGCAAGGCCAAGGCAATGGAGAGTTGCCCCCTGTGTGTTCCGGCCGCCGATACGACCAACTTGCCCGGCGATTGGCCCTGGGAATCCAGCAGCCGGTCAAACAGCTCGCTGGCTCTGTGCTCGTAGGCGGGAATCTCCGCATCCGGATCATCGGCGAGGACGAGCACGCCGCGCCGTCCGCTCGAGCTGTCCAGCCACCGCGAGTGCTCACTGCCGGTCCAGCGATTGATCCAGACATGGCCCTGGTTATCACGGTTTCCAATTGCCTCGTACATCTGCAGGCGGAACCGATCGAGGCAGTCCGGTCCGGGCGACGCGCAATCGGCGGAGAGGTGCTCGCGCATCTGGACGGCGTAACCCTCCGGAATGGTCAACAGGTGTCCGTGTACGCGGTAGGTTCCGTCCGGGGACAGGCGGTGGCTTCGGTATGCAGAGTTGACCGCTGATTGGTTCCCCATATCGCGGTACGAGCGAATGCTGTAGATGTCATGAATCGCGGAGGCCTGGCGCCCCTCGGCATCGGTGACCGTTGCAGGGACCGCGATGTCGCCCGACGCTGAACGCCATTCGTCCGACCAGACGCTGCAGAGGACGCGAATGTGGCCGCTGTCCCCGGATCGGCGTTGGCCGTGAACCAATACTTCGTAGGGCGCGGAGCCCCCCGTCACGGCCCAGGTGATCTCGACTTCGGGCGCATCGAGCGTGACCCCGTTGGAGTTGGTGGACGCATCGTTCTCGCAGATCTCCGGTCCGCTCAGCGAAATCGCGAGCGGCGGCGACTGCGCCCAAGTGAACGAGCCAGCCAATAGCAGGAGGCCGATGGCGACACAGATCATGGCAGGCGCGCGCATACTGGACCTTCGAAGAGTCGGTGGCATGCGGACAATCCAGCCCGGTTCCACGTCCGTCCGCCCAACATCGTACTGGGGATTCACCGGCTCCACCCCTCCCGGGCAGGCCGAATCAGAACCGTGCTAACAACAGAGCGCGTTGGTCACTCGATGCGCCACCGTCGACTGACTGCGATGGGCGACGGCAAGACCGCGCGGTCAAATGCCGTTTGGCACCTGCCCGTAGAATCGCTCAACACCCACAAGAGGCTCCACCGAACTGACGCATCTCCAGTTCCTTTGAACTGACATTCAACCTGGCGCATTGATGAAGAGTGACTCTCAGGGTGACCGGCCACTGCACCGCTGTTTGGTAGATCTGCCCTGGACCCATCCAGGCGCTCACGGCTCTGGGCCGGGCCAATCCTTCAGACTGTTTGTCGCCCCACAGCAACAGGTTTCTTATGGACTGTGGGGCCCATAAGCTGGCGTTGATGAATTCGATGACGCGTTCGTGGACTGTACTTGTACGCAACACAGTTGGCGCTGCTCTCCTGTTGGTTGGATTGTGGCTGCTGGTCGGTTGCGGTGGCGATCCGAAGGTCCTGACGATCCTCTACTGGCAAGCTCCATCGGTGGCCGGACCCTATCAGTCCAGCGGGCTAAAGGATCGCGACGCTGGCGCGATCACGCTGGAGCCGCTGGCCCACTACGACCCCGACGGCGTGCTGGCGCCAACGCTCGCCGAGGAGATCCCGACCCTGGACAACGGCGGCCTGTCGACCGATCTTCGTTCCATCACCTGGACGCTCAAGGACGATCTCAAGTGGTCGGACGGCAGCGAGATGACGGCCGCTGATGTGGTCTTCACCTGGCGCTACTGCACCGACGACGGAACCGGGTGCACCGCGAAGGACATGTTCGCGGGTATCAGCGCCGTCGAGGCACTCGACAGCCGAACGGTGCGCATCAGCTTTGGCGCACCGATGCCGTACCCGTACCAGGCATTCGTCAGCGCCGGATCACCGATCATTAGCCGCTCGCAGTTCGAAGACTGCATCGGCGAGGCGGCTCGTTCCTGTGAGGCGGAGAACACCGCCCCGCTGGGAACAGGGCCCTACCGGATCGTCTCCTTCACTCCGGGTGCCGAGGTCCTGTACGAGCGCAATCCTCACTATCGCGGCGACAAACCGTACTTCGACGAGGTGGTCCTGAAAGGCGGAGGCAGCGCCGAAGACGCTGCTCGAGCTCTGCTGGAGCGAGGCGAGGCCGACTACGCCTGGAACCTCCAGGTAGAGCCGTCGCTGCTCGCCGACCTGGAAGCGATGGGCGAGGGGACAGTGGTCACCGCCTTCGCCGACCTGGTGGAGCGGATCTTGCTGAACCAGACCAATCCTGACCCGGCGCTCGGCGACGACCGCTCGGAGTACCTCGAAGGTCAGAACCCGCATCCGTTCCTCTCCTTCCATCCGATTCGGCAGGCGATGTCGATGGCCATCGATCGGGCCCGAGTTGCGGTGCTGTACGGGTTCGCTGGACGCGCCGAATGTGATCTCGTCGCCGGACCAGCGCAATACCGTTCAGGCGCAAACGACGACTGCCTGGTGCAGGACCTGGATGGCGCGAACCGGCTGCTGGACGAACACGGCGTGCTCGACACGGACGGCGACGGCATCCGCGAGCACCAGGGCATTCCCCTGCGGGTCACGTACATCACGTCGACCAATGCGATCCGCCAGTTGACTCAGGCGTTGGTCGCGCACTGGTGGACAGAGCTGGGGATCGAAACGGAGTTGCTGGACTTCGACGCCGGTGTCTACTTCGGGGGCGATCCAGTAGACGACGCTGAGCAGACCTATCGACGCTTTTTTGCCGACGTGCAGATGTTCACGACCGGGGGCGGAATCGAACCGCAGATCGCCCTCTCCGACCTGCGCTGCGGGCAGATTGCAACTCGTAACAACTTCTGGGCCGGCGGCAACATTGCGCGCGCCTGCAATCCGGAGTACGACGCCGCTTACGAGCCGTTGCCGCAACTGGCGTTGGGTCCTGACCGCCAGGCGTTGATCAAGCGGCTCAACAACATCCTGGTGAACAGCTACGTGCAGATTCCGCTCGTCAGCCGCGGCGTCGTTTCGGCCCATGCCACGACGCTTAAGGGCACTCGCTTCAACGCCTGGGACAGCGAGATGTGGAACATCGCCGAATGGCGCCGCTGAGCAAATGCGAAGATGGCCCTCCAAACTGGACAAAATTAAGAACCTTCGAGTTGGTGTTCGCTTTGGAGATGTGAAGCATTTCCACTTCTGCGTCCCGTGAGACTCAAGCCGCAGCGCCTGCGATTGCATCCGCGCTTCGATGCACTTCGGCAGCCACACGTCGATCAGCACCATTCGCGCGCCTCGATCATCGTCGCCCAGCGACGCGGGAAGGTCCTGAATCAGGGGATCTTCGTCCTGGCGCTCCGCCTTTCGCAGCAGATCGGACGGAGGCGGACACTCCAGGCCGGTAGGTTGTTGCGGGACCGATCCGCATGCGAGCAGTCTTCAGGTTCAGTTCCTACGTTGAGCATCGATCCACTCCAGTGATCATTTCCGACTCCTTTGTTAATCTTCTCCACGGTCAGGCCCGTGATCGGTGTTACTGCGCGCCGCTGAGTGGACCCTGCGTCCCGGCTTGCTCCCTTCTTGGCGCAACCCAACACCCGATTCCCGGTCTGGCAACTGTCACCCGTCGTTGTCCGGAAGGGAGCCCTGTCGCTGATGCCCTGGCGAGAACTCAATCGCCTCCAAGGCTGGCTGATGCCGCCGACGATGGACGAGTTGCTGCCCGAAGACCATCCGGCCCGCGTGGTCGCCGCCTTCGTCGACTCGCTCACGCCCGACGACTGGACGGCCAAGGGCGTCGCGCTTGAACCGCGGCGCATGGGCGTGCCCGCCTACCATCCCCGCGCCCTGCTCGGCGTCTGGCTCTACGGCTTCATGACCGGCGTGCGCTCCTCGCGCAAGCTGGAGGCGGCCTGCCGCGAGCAGTTGCCCTACCTCTGGCTGGCCGGCGGTCAGCGCCCCGACCACAACACGCTCTGGCGCTTCTACCAGGCTCACCGCGCGGGTATGCGCAGCCTGTTGCGCAAGACGATCGAGGCCGCCGCCGAGCTCGACCTGATCGACTGGGCCTTGCAAGCGGCGGACGGGACCAAGATTCAGGGCGACGCCTCGAATCGCCTGACGTTCAACGAGGAACAGTTGCAGCGGCTGGAAGAACGCTCGCTGCGGGAGATCGAACAACTGGAGGCGGCCCACGAGATCGGCAACGCCTCGGCGCCGAACCTGACTGAGCCCATCGCGGAGGCGCGCACGGGGCTGCACCGGATTCGGATGGCGCAGCATCAGCTGCAGCTCTCGCCCAACCAGCGTTTCGTCAGTCTGGTCGACGCGGACGCCCGGATGATGCGCCGTCCGCACGGCGGCACGGTGACTGGCTACAACGCCCAGGCCGTCTCGGCGCGCCTGCGGGCCAGGGGACGGGAGGGCGAGAGCCTGCTGCTGCTCGCCGCCGAGGTCACGCAATCGCCGGTAGACACGGGTGAACTGCCGCGCCTGGTCGAGGCGGCCGCCGAGGTCGGACAAGCCGAGCTGACGGTGGCCGACGCCGGTTACTTCAGCGCCGACACGCTGGGCCTGCTGCGCGAGCGCGGGATGGCGGTCGTGATGCCCGAGGGCCGCACGTTCAAGGACCACCCCTATCACTGGCGGCACTTCCGCTACGAGCCGGAGCGGGACCGCTACCTCTGCCCGGAAGGCAAGCCGCTTCGTCGCCGCCAACAGAAGTTCACCCGCCAGACGCCGGCCAAGCTGTACGGCGCCGACCCGACCGACTGCCGCGCCTGCCGGGCGTTCGGCGACTGCACCACGTCAGAACTGCACGGGCGCACGATTACGATATCCGAACAGTCCGAGGCGCTGGAGCAACACCGGCGCTGGATGCAGACGGAACGAGCCGAGGCAGTGTTGCGCCGCAGACCGGGCCTGATCGAATCGGTCTTCGGGATCATCAAGGAGCGTCAGGCGGGCCATCGCTTCCTGCTGCGCAGCATCGAGGCGGTGGAGGCGGAGTGGTCGCTGCTGGCGACGGCGTTCAACCTGCGCGCGCTGAGCAAGCACTGGCGGCGCTTGTACGAGCTGCTCGCTCCAGAACCGCCGACGCCGGCGACCGAGTCATGATTGCGTGCTTGCCGCTGTCGGGCTCTGCTGACAGACGGTGCGATGCATGCTCGTTTGGTGGTTCGCACTCGGTGTGAAGGGCTGGATCCAACCTCAAGGCCGACGTTTGCCACGGTATCGCTTCAGCCATGCTGAGTTATCGGTGCTCTGACGCCAGAGAGCTCGCGCCCTAGAGTGGAGCGAGGATCGCCTGGCTCGGGAAATCACGTGAGTCTGCGGTCGCATCGCTCCACGAACCATCTCTGGAACTCTTGCGCGCAAGCGCATGCGGTTGAGACTGTCTCACTTGTCAGCGCTGGCGGTGATGATCGCCCTGGTCGGGGCGATGTTCGTCGCGCTCGGGCCGGCAATGGCACAGACGGCACCATGTGGTGCTTCGCAGACGCTGAAGGCGGCCCGGGCAGCGGACGGTGCTGCGACTCCGCCCGTTACAGCAGTCGCAGCCGAACAATGCACAATTCCCGTGGGCGTCACAGGCGGTGCTGCCGAAGTCACTGTGAACGGCGATGGAGATGCCGTACACATCGGTGGTGGTGGAGCCGATGCAGCTCTGACCATTACGGCAGGTGGCTTGGAGAACCAAGAGGGCACCGAGACCGGAACTGTGACTCTAACGGTGAAGTGGGCAGTCACTGGCCCGCCGGCCCTGTCCAGCGAAGCGAAGACCTACGTCATCACGGTAGAGTCGCACTCTGAAACCGTTGACACCACAGTCAGGTCGGTCACGCTTGAGATCGACGACACCGACGACACGGTGAGTAACGCCTTTACGGGGTCATACCCGTTCACGATCACCACCAAGAAGATTCCCGCGCTCCCAGCCACCTCGACAGAGGACCCTGTGGTGCCAGCGATAACTGTGTATGTCTCAGGCGAACTTGACAACGTTGTTATCAATGTGGATGAACCGTCTGCGGCCGCTCAACTGACTGCTGATCAGGACGAACTGAAGTACACCGGCCGTATCGTTGTGCCTCAAGGAACTACCCCGGGCGAGTACACGTTGAGCGTGAACCTTTACCGTGTTGCAGTAACTACCACCGCAGATGGTACCGTTGTTCTCTCAGCAGCTGCCGTTGCTCCGACCGGCGATCCAGAAGCAGGCACCACTCGCGATAGCAAGCGCTACGCGAGCAGCGATGTACTGACCGTCGGCGGCGCCGGTGACGCGATTGGCTCAGCATCGCTGACCCTCGGCGTTAGCAAGGGCCAGAACACGCCTCTGGATTCGACCGACGACACTTCTGAGAGCGGCTCCAGCCCCTCCACCGGCGAGATCAATTTGAGCTTGGCGATTACGAACTCGCTTGGCAATCCAGCCAACAGCGGCGACATCAAGGAAATCTTGGTGGTCGCACCTCGAGCGTCAGTCAGGTACGCGGACGCCACTGGCAAAGCCCTTGGCGATCTGAAGTCTTTGCCATCGGACGGTCGGATCCCCGCAGACGACTCAGTGAGCAGCATGCTCCTTGAGGTAAAGTCGGCGGATGGCTCGCCGCGTGGGATCGACATCTACGTGATCGTGCTCGGCACCTCCTCGTCCAAGAACTCCGACACGGTTGCCCTGACCTTCGCTGGCTCGCTGGACGCACTGGCAGCTGGCGAAGCTTCTAGCACCGTGCTGGCCCATGACGTGGTCGGTGATGACAAGGATGCTGGTCAGGATGGCGAGTCGTCTAAGGACGCCGGAGACGCCGATAAGGACGCAGACACGCGCGACCAGATCGTCTTCACCGTTGACGCCACCGACGCTGCAGGCAACGTCCTGGCCACGCCGCCGCTGGCCCTGAAGATCACCGACCCGGATGGCAAGGTGGTCAACAAGGCGAAGTTCAACGACGGCAATGCTCCTGTTCAGACAGGTGCCCTGAAGAACAAGGTCCACCTCGATATCGACACGGGCGCCACGGCGCCGCTGAAGACGGGCGAGTACGAGATCACGTTCTCGTCTGGTTCGAAGAAGGCAACGTCCTCCTTCACCGTGGTTGGCACTGCGCACTCGGTCGAGATCATGGCCACCGAGGCCAACGAGAACGGTCAGATCGACGTCACCGTCAAGGTGAGCGCCGACGAAGACGGCACTCCGGTCGCTGACGGCACGACCGTGACGATCCAGGAGGCCGACCTGCGCGGTGACGACGATCAGGTTCTGTACCTGACCTCGTCCGAGGGCAAGACCAAGGCCGGCGTCGCTAAGGCGACATTCATCGAGATCGGTCCCGGCCGCGCCGCCATCATTGCGATGGCTGATGGCAAGTCCGATGTCGAGCGTGTGACGAGCACCTTCGACGCGCCAGTTGTCGAGGAGCCCGAGCCTGAGGTGGCCTCTGTGGCCTGTCTGAGCAACCTCAACGGTTTCGCCACCTGGGCCTGCGGCGTGGAGAGCTCCGCCTCGGAGATCTTCGGCCTCGTCAGCGGCCGCGGCGCGACCGCCATCCACCTGTGGAACGGTTCCGCCTGGGTCCGCTACTCGGTGGTTGACGGCACGATGGTGCCAGGCTCGAGCGACTTCATGGTCGCCGAGAACGACATCCTCTACATCAGCAACTAGCGAGCGCTAGCGGTTCGCTGCCCCCGATTCGTCGGGGGCGGCGAGCCTCGCTGATGCAAGCCCCCGATAGATTCGGGGGCGGGCGACCTACAGAAAGGACGCTGAAATGCAACGATTTGGAATGATGACTCGAGTCATCGGAGTTGCGCTGGGTGTCGTGATCGCAATCGCCGCCGTGGCTTCGGCTTCGGCGCAGCAAGAACCGCCCCACCGCTTCTACGGCACCGGCGCGACCGCCGGCGACACCATCGGTGTGGTCGACGACATGGGCAACGAGCTCGGCTCGACCACCGTCGCCGATGACGGCACTTGGTACATCGACATCGACCGCGACGCCGCCGAGAACGTGAGCTTCACGCTCAACGGCAAGTCCGCCGACGCCGAAGTCACCCCCGCCGGCTCCGGCCAGTCCGCCGTCTCCGTCACGGCCATGGCCATGGAAGACGAATCCATGGAAGAAGGCGCCATGGACGACGGCTCGATGGAAGACAGCGACGAGCTCGATTCGCTCGAAGGCGAAGAGGGCGCCATGGAAGAAGAATCCATGGAAGAAAGCGCCATGGACGACGGCAAGACCGAGTTCCCGGACACGGGCAGCGGCGGTCTCGCTGACGGCAGCGGTGTCTCAGCCGGCCTGATCGGCCTGCTGATCGCGCTGGGCGTCGCCGCAGCAGCCGGCCTCGGCCTCCGCCGAGTCCGCAACCGCGCCTAGCTATCGCGCAACCGGACAACCCTGTCCAAACCAGAGGGGCGGGGCCTTTCGGCCCCGCCTCTTCTCGTTTGCCGACTTTTGAGACAGTCTCATCTGAGACTGTCTCACTTGACAGCTCTGGCGGCACTCGTCGCCTTAGTCGGGGCGATGTTCGTCGTCTTGGCGCCAGCCAAGGCGCAGACCCCTCCATATGCAGCTCTCAACCTTTTGGTTGACTTCCCCCAGGACTCGGACGACACGATTGCTGCCGGGACGCAGACTCAGGTCAGACTGCGACTATCGGCCACTGACCTGACTAGCCGACTGGTCACAGAAGCTGACGCCAAAGCGGGCGACTGGTCCGCTCTGACCTACGACTTTGCCTACACAGAGGGGACGGCACTGACGTACATCCGTGCATCTGAAGGTCTGATCCTGAAGATTGCTGATGAAGCTGGCGTGGTCCTTGCCGGTGCTGATGCTTCGGCGGCAGTGCTGGAATCAGATCCCGCTGCAGTTGACCTGACCCCTGCCAGTACCGCCGCGCAAAGGGCAGCCGCCCATACCGTGACGATCAGCAGTGACGCGCTCACAGCTATCGTTCCTGCCGGTGTTGATGATCCATCGGCTGTGATCTCGGCAGCCGTTGTCGCTGGTGTCACCATCACATACACCCCGTATATTGCAGATGCTGATCAGTCCGACGCAGTTACCGATGTCAATGACGACCTGCAACCGGGTGCAGCAGAAGATTCAGTCAGCATCTACATTCCGATTGACCCAGCGGCGACCGCAGACGCCCCACAGACCGCTTTGCCGACACTTTCGGACGCAAATGCAACGCGTACTGGTTCGGCAACTCTCAACATCGGCAACGTTGACGAAGTCAACTCGATTGTCTTTGGTCGCAGTTCGCCGAAGCGCGGCAGCACCGACCCTGGCACCACCGAGTCGGCCTTCGTTTCGACGGCTGGTGGAACGACCGAGTTCACGCTTCACGTCTTCAACGCGAACGACAAGCCGTCGCAGATGAACTCGATCTCCTCGATTGTGGTCAGTACGACAAGCGGCACGTTCAGTTCTGAGCACTCAGGTGACACAGATCTGAACTCCGGTGGCCAATGTGGCGGTGGTTCGACGACCTGTGAGCTAGAACCATCGCGTACTGCGAGTACCGCCTTGCCGGTGACGGGCCTGAAGTTCCTGCTGGCTGCTCCGACTCGCTCCGGACCCGCCGACATCCGCGTCGTGGTCATTTCTCGCGCCGGCAACGTCTTGATCGACGATGAGCAGCAGGTGACCTTCCACGGTCCGGCCGCCTCGCTTGAGATTGGCGATGCCTCTGGTACCGTCCTCGGCTACAACGCCGGAGACGACGAAGAGTCCGACTACGATCCGGTGGAAGCGCCTGACAAGGGCATGAACGCCCGTGACCAGATTTCGTTCTCCGTGAGTGCTGCTGACAAGTCCGGCACGACCGTGGGTACGCCGAGTCTGAGCGCGAAGATCACTGGTCCAGACGGAGTGGCTGTTAGCAACAACAAGTTTGAGACCAGCCAGTCTGGCGATCTCAGCGACACGCTGCACCTCGACATCGACGTGGCCGCGACGAAGGCCCTGGCTGCTGGTGCGTACCAGATCAAGGTCTCGGCCGGTTCGCTTAGCACCTCTGGTGCGTTCACCGTGGTCCACACGGCTGACGGCATTGAGGTTGAGGTCAGCGACTCCGCACCGAGCGGAATCGGCGACCAGGTGGTCGTGACCGCGACCGTCACCTCCGGCGGCGAGCCGGTTGCCGATGGCACCGAGGTCCTGTTCCGAAGCCGCGACAAGACCGGCGACACCGACTCGGTCCTGATCGCTACCACCAGTGAGAACATGGGCACCAAGGGCGGGACCGCCTCGGTCACATTCGTAACCGTTGGTGACGGCTCGGCCGTGATCACCGCGACCGTCTCCGACGACACCACGCCAGTGGTCAATGTCCAGGTTGTCCAGAGCACCGCCGGTGCAGCGGCCCCGGTTGCCGAAGAGGCCACCGTGGCCTGCCTGAGCAACCTCCAAGGCTTCGCGACCTGGTCTTGCAGCGTCGAGAGTTCCGCCTCGGAGATCTTCGGCCTCGTCAGTGGCCGCGGCGCGACCGCGATCCACCTGTGGAACGGCTCCTCCTGGGTCCGCTACTCGGTGGTTGACGGCACGATGGTGCCGGGCTCGAGCGACTTCATGGTCACCGAGAACGACATCCTCTACATCAGCAACTAGCAATCGCTAGCGGTTCGCTGCCCCCGACGAATCGGGGGCAGCGAACACTGCTGATACTGGCGACCTCAGAAAGGACGCTGAAATGCAACGATTTGGAATGTTGACTCGAGTCATCGGAGTTGCGCTGGGTGTCGTGATTGCAATTGCCGCAGTGGCCTCCGCCTCTGCGCAGCAAGAACCACCTCACCGCTTCTACGGCACCGGCGCGACCGCCGGCGACACCATCGGTGTGGTCGACAGCATGGGTGAAGAGCTTGGCTCGACCACCGTCGCCGAAGACGGCACCTGGTACATCGATGTCGACCGCGACTCCGTTGACGGCGTGAGCTTCACGCTCAACGGCAAGTCCGCCGACGCCGAGGTCACCCCCGCCGGCTCCGGCCAGTCCGCAGTCTCCGTCACGGCCATGGCCATGGAAGAACCGGCCATGGAAGAGGGCGAAGAAGGCGAAGAGGGCGAACTCGCCGGCGATGGCGATGACGCCGACCTCTCCGGCGGCGATGACGACCTCCCAGCCATGGAGGGCGACGAAAACAAGATGGGTGACACCGAATTCCCGGACACGGGTAGCGGTGGATTCGCAGACGGCAGCGGCGTCTCAGCCGGCCTGATCGGCTTGCTGATCGCGCTGAGCGTCGCAGCAGTCGCCGGTCTCGGCCTCCGCCGAGTCCGCAACCGCGCATAGTCCGCGGCGCGCCTCAGACGCATCGCTCTGACACGAGGGGCGGGGCCTAACGGTCCCGCCCCTTCGCGTTTGGCGACTTTTGAGACAGTCTCATCTGAACCTGTCCCAGATCTGCCCAATCTGGCTGGATTCGGGCCCGATTCGGCCCTGCCGTTCGGTAGTTCGGTGGGTTTGAGGCTCAGGCACTCGGTCTCGCCGAGGGCTGGCTCGTGAGCCGAACCGCCAGCCCGGACGTTGCAGGCGGCGCCGCGTTACGGCGCGGCGGGTGCAGCCCGCGTCAAGGCCCGGGCCCGGTACTTGGCCAAGGCCTTGAGATTGAACGCGACGGCCAACAGCGACCATTCGGCAGCGACCGCCTCGAGCCCGCGTAAGAGGAAGCGCCGACCGGCCAGGCGCTCCTTGATCTGCCCGAAGACCGGCTCGATCAAGCCCGGCCGCCGGCGCAGCGCCTCGCGCGCCGCCGCGCTGCGCATCCAGACCCGGTGGCGTTCCAGCGCTTCGGCCGCATCCGAGATCGTGATCGTCCGGCCCGAGCGGGCGCTCGTGCAGACGCCGAAGGCGGGACAGCCGCGGCAGGCCTCAGCCTCGGCCTGGTACAGCTTGGCCGGCGTGCGGCGGTTCAGCCGCCGCTGGCGTCGCTCCAGCACCTGGCCCTGGGGACACCGGTAGCGGTCGCGCTCCGGCTCGTAGCGGAAGCGCCGCCAGTGGTAGGGATGATCCTCGTCCGGCTTGGCCTCGGGCACCGCCACGGACACGCCCAGTTGCTGGCAGCGCTCAACCGCGCCCGAGGCGAAGTAACCCGCATCGGCCACGGTCAGCCGCGCCTGGCTCAAGGCGTCCGCCGCCTCGACCATCGGCAGCAGTTGCGCCGCGTCGCCCGGCTCCTGGGTCACCTCGGCCGCCAGCAGCAGCGTCCCGCCCGCGCCGTCCTCGCGCTCCGGCTTGAGCCGCGCCGCCATCGCCTGCGCGTTGTAGCCCGTCAGCGAACGGCCCTGCGCACCGCGCATCAAGCGCGCCTCGGGATCGGAGAGGTTGACCCACTTTTGGCCGGTCCGTTCGATCTGCGCCCGCGCCTGCTCGACCTGCTGCTGCAGCCGCTGCCGGTCGCGCAGCGCGCGGCCCAGCCGCGGCGGCCCCTCCGGCTCGCCCGCCTGCTGCGATTCGAGCTCGG
>MPNM01000013.1 GCA_002239025.1 Chloroflexi bacterium bin125
ACCGCTCCACACGAAGCGGTTCCGGTCCCCTCTCCCTGCGGGAGAGGGTTAGGGTGAGGGGCGCGCCCATGACCGACCAACCCACCGACGCCCCCTTTGAAGATGCCCATTTCCAACGTGTCGACGAGTCTGCCGACACCAACTTCTACGTCCAGCCGAGACTCGTTGCCCACATCGATGACGCGGCGATCAACGCCCTGCGCGAGCACTACTCCAAGTTCCTACCAAAGCAGGGCCGACTGCTCGACCTGATGTCGTCGTGGATTTCGCACTACCCCGACGACCTGGAGTCACAGCGCGTCGCTGGCCTCGGAATGAACGCCGAGGAACTGGCCGAGAACCCACAGCTCACCGAGTGGATCGTTCATGACCTTAACGCTGATCCGGTCCTGCCCTACGGCGACGGCGAGTTTGATGTCGTCACCATCGCAGTCTCTGTCCAATACCTGAAGAAGCCGCTTGAGGTCTTCCGAGAGATCGGCCGCGTTCTGCGTCCCGGCGGAGGCTGCATCGTCTCCTTCTCAAACCGCTGTTTCCCGACCAAGGCCGTCCGGCTCTGGCAAGGCATGGGAGACGAAGGCCACGTCCAGCTCGTCGGGGGCTACTTCCATTACTCGGGAGCCTTCGACCCACCCCAATGGCACGACATCTCCCCCGCCAAGGGTCAAAGCGATCCGATGTACGTAGTCCAGTCGCGGACGCCTCAGGCCTGATCGAAGTCGCGGTCCAACCGCCTGAGCTTGCGCGTGAGTTCCCGGTGGCTCACACCGCGACCGCAAGTTCTCCGACGCTGGCAATCCCAGGTGGCAGGAGATCGCCGTCTTCCAGGTAGGATTCGACGAAGCTTTCCGCGAGGCTCTCAAGAGTCTCCAGAGCCTCCTCTGGCGTCTCCTCCTATACCCGACAGCCTGGCAACGCGGATATCTCGGCCATGTACGTGTCCTCCGTGTCTGCGGAGGGCCCGTACATGAAGTAGGAAAGTCGATAGCCAGTGGGCATGGCGACGCACATTTGCGCTCGTGGCTGCTGTCCGAGAAATCGCGCAGTCGGAGTGAGGTTTTGGCCGGGCGCGGGGAAATTCGGGCCGGTTGGTCCGGATTTGCCGGTGGGGGCTGGTGATTGGGGCTGTAGGTGTCCAGATTTCTCCAAATCTGGCTCGATTCGGCTCGATATCCCGAGTGTGGGGCTTGGACATTCTGTATAGATCCAGGTCAGTCCAGATGGTGGCCGAGGGGCTTTCGCTTGTCATGAGTGCTCCGTCGCATCCTGGCCGGCTGGTCCGGCGGCATCAATCGTATGCGGACGGCTGTTCTGTTAAGGCGTCGTCATGTCAAGAGGTCAACAGGGAACCCGTCAGAGAGTGAACCCGCGCCAGATCCCGTTCAACGGCAAGCGTCGGTGGGGAGGTCGAACGCCGCCAACTCTACATCATTGCCGTCGACACGAACGTTGGTTGCCTCGTCGATATAGAGTGCCTCGACAAATCCCCAACTCTCGTAAGTGAGCACACACTCATCGGAGAGATCAACGAATATTCGGAAGCTATCACCATCTCTGCCGAGTAGCTCAAACGCCCCATCGACATCGGTGCTGACCGTACCATGCCGATCGGACGTTTGCCAACGGACAGTGATTCCCAGCAGCGGTTCAATTTCGGAAATTCGAACCACGCCACGAACACGCCTGATGGTAGTATCACACAGACCTCGTGGTAGCCGGAGATTGATTTGCCGTCGACCTTCAATGCCGAGCATCACATGTTCGTCGCTGGGGCGAGCATCCCTGATCAACTCATTGTCGATCCAAATATAGTGGACCGCTAGCGGGGTAGCCTCATCGTACGTCGCAGCCCATCCGCTTTCGCCAAAGAACGCTTGGCAACCATTTTCCAGCGTAACCTCTATCTTGTAGTCCCCATTGTGGTGACTGGCTATGGTAGTGAATCTTCCATCGGCGGTCGTATAAGAGTACTCTCCTCTGGAGCCCCAACTCCGCTCAGGCACCAACTGTACCTTGGCATCGACCAAAGCGTTAGCATTGGCGTCGACAAGTTGCCCCTGGACGACGTAGTATCCGAGTCGAGCAAACTCGCGACCTTCGGTCTGAGCGTCCATCCAGGTGTCGAAGTGTTCGTAGAACCTCTCCACCGACAACCCGAACGCAAGCTGAAAGGCGGACGGCCAATCGAGTTGCGAGCGCCAGTTCAGGTCGGGACCGACCATAGTCGGAGCAAGCGCGCGCCAAAAGTCGAACAACGACTGTACGCCAGCTTGCTGCACGAGTAGCTCAACAGCTTCAATCCCCAGATCATACTCAGCGCCACCCAGTCCGCCACGCGCCTCGGCGCTGCGAAGTGTCGGCGTTCTGCTATCGAACAGGTCTTGGCGCCAGTGTTTGCGCTCGGCGTCCCAGGTAGGCTCTCCGATGAGCCCTCGCTCGGCGTTCCATTCAGGTTGCTTGCCCGAACTGCCGAATATGCCCCATATGGGCTCGCCGGCCCGCAAAGCCTCGATCTTGCTCCAATAGCCCAACCACTCCGCCATGCCTTCGACGATCCACGTCGGTGCCCTAAACAGTCCGTCACGAGCCAGATTGAATTGCAGCGCATGAGCATATTCGTGAGTAAAGAGTTCCAGATTGGATTCTGTTGGCCTCTTCGATAGATCATACCAATCAATGTCCTCGAACCTGACCACGACAATGAAGTCCGGTCCAGCCCATCCGGAGGCAGCGAAGTGAGACACACTCCCGCAAGTTGCTTGAATCCTATCAGCATGTTGGGGCAACGCTTCTGCCTTGAGGGCATTACAGCCAGCAGGAAGGTAAATCGTCAATCCGGGGACAATGAGACCGAATCGCTCGATGTAAAACTCAACCGTCTTGATCACGTCCTCAATCGCCGATTCACGGACATGATCGCTGACGCCGCCAGGAAACAGGATCTGTGGGATCACGCTCGGATCCTGTACCCATCGCACTGGTTCTCGTGCGCTAACCCAAAGTGGACTACCAACATCGAGACGTTTGGCACCGCCGAGTAACAAGGTGCGTGACACGGTGAACCGAATACTGTCTGTCGCCTCTGCTAGAGTTGCCTCCTTGACCCCGGACCAAGCGACGAGATTCCAACCTTGCTCCAATCGGACGATCGGGCGCAGCTGTAGTCGAGGTCGGGTCCAATCGAATCCGCGTTCCCCGCTAACCCGAACAATAAGACCCATTCCTGGCTCGAGTGTGTGCAAACTGCCGAAGCCGCTACTCGCGGCAACTCGATAACCGCTGCCAGCAGCGTCCCATGCAAAAACGAGTTCGGCACGTGGAACATCTTCGAAGAACGAGGAGACATCGGTTGGCTCAGAAATCCAACCTATGTAGTTGAGGCCAGGTTCGAAGCGTACGGTCGTTGACTCTCCGTCGTCTGCCGACACCACTGTAAGGCCCACTGCCAGCAGGACGGCGAGGGCCGCGGTCAGCGTGATTAAGACGGCGCGTGCGATGCGATGCCCCCTCTGTCACTCCTTGAAACCTCCCCCGTGACGGGGGGAGTGGCGCATCGACTTAGCGGAACTCAGGAATCACTGTCTCCGCGAACATCTGGGCTGGTTCGATCGTGTCTCGGCCGAAGAACTCGATCATGAACATGTCACAGCCGAGTTCGACGTGCTTTTCGATTCTCTCTTTGATCATCGCCGGGGTACCCGTGAGGGCCATGTCGCCGGCCGGGTTGCCCATGTGTCCTCCGAAGATCTTCTGGGCTCGTTCGACCATCGGACCAACCTTGGCGTCGTCCTCGACGATCGTGACCAGGCATTGCTGCGAGACGCGCAGTTCGGACGGGTCGCGACCCAATGCTTTGGCGTGGCCGTGGAGGACCGAGACCTTGTGCTCGAGGTCGTCCTGGGCGCCGGCGGAGTTGTTCCAAATGTCGGCGTACTGCGCGGCAATGCGCATCGTGACTTTCTCGCCGCCGCCGCCAACCAGAATCGGCATGTCGCGCGGTGGCTTGGGCTGCGTGACGAGGTTCTCGGTGTGGAAGAACTCGCCCTCGAAGGAGAACTCGTCCTGATCGGCGTCGAACATGCCCTTGAAGATTTGCAGGCCCTCTTCGAGCTGGCGCAGTCGGTCACGAGTGCTGACGAAGGGCATGCCGAAGTCGGTGAACTCGCGCAGCATCCAACCGGAGCCGAAGCCGGGAATCACACGCCCGCCGGCGATGTTGTCGACGGTGGCGATCATCTTGCCGGTGTGAGCCGGGTTGCGCATGCCGACGGGTGTCACCAGCGTGCCGATTTCGGGCTTCTCGGTCGCTGCGGCGATGCCGGCTGCCAGGGTCCACGCCTCGAGCATCGGAATCGCAGGCGACTGCGGACCGTAGAGGTGGTCGTTGACCCAGAGCGAGTCGAAGCCCATCTCCTCAAAGGCCAGGGAGGCGCGCCGCGTCTCCTGCCAGGTGCGCTTGATCTGGGGAACCATCACGCCGAAATGCGGGCTGTTGGTCACAGGAATGTCCTTTCGCCGCCGGAGCGGTCAAATGCTGCATCAAGTGAGAGCAGGGTAGCGCAGGGTCAGGTTGGTCAATCGTAAGTGCACACGACGAAGCCCCGCCGATGGCGGGGCTTCGTTGTTGCTTGCCGGGTCGTCAGGGTTAGTGCGCGGCGACGGCTTCCTCGGAGAACTGGGCAGCCTCGGTCGAGCCGCTCAGCGCGGTCGTGGCAGCATCCCCGCCGGTGACCGTGAGCAGGACCTCGTCGAAGTAGGACGTGCCCGCTTCTCGTTGGTGCTTGGTCGCGGTGTAGCCGTAGGCCTCCGCCTCGAACTCACCTTCCTGCAGCTCGACGTAGGCGGCCATGCCGCGGTCGCGGTAGCCGCTAGCGAGGTTGAAGGTGTGGTAGTTGATCCCGTGCCAGCCGGCCAGCGTGATGAACTGGAAGCTGTAGCCCATGTCGGCCAACTGTTCCTGGAAGTTCGCGATGGTCGAGTCGTCGAGGTGACGCTTCCAGTTGAACGAAGGCGAGCAGTTATAAGCGAGCATCTTGCCTGGGTACTCGGCCTGCACCGCCTGTGCGAAGTCACGGGCCTCGCCGATGTCCGGCACCGAGGTCTCGCACCAGATCAGGTCGGCGTGCGGGGCGAAGGCGAGACCACGAGCGATCGCGGAGTCGATCCCGCCGGTGACCGAGAAGTAACCCTCGGCCGTGCGTTCGCCAGTGGTGAACTCGCGGTCGCGCTCGTCGATGTCGGTCGTCATCAACGTCGCCGAGAGGGCATCGGTTCGCGCCATCAAGATGGTGGGAACGTCCATGACGTCGGCTGCGAGGCGAGCCGCCTGCAGCGTGCGAACGTGCTGAGCCGTGGGGACGAGCACCTTGCCGCCCATGTGGCCACACTTCTTCTCGGCGGCGAGCTGGTCCTCGTAGTGGACGCCGCCGGCGCCGGCTTCAATCATGTTGCGCATCAGCTCAAAGGCGTGGATCGGACCGCCGAAACCGGCCTCGGCATCGGCCACGACCGGCAGGTAGTAGTCAACGCTGGCGCGACCCTCAAGTCGGTCGACCTGGTCGGCGCGCATCAGCGCGTTGTTGAGGCGCTTGACCAGCGAGGGGACGCTGTTGACCGGGTAGAGCGACTGGTCGGGATAGGTGTGACCCGAGGTGTTGGCGTCGGCAGCGACCTGCCAGCCAGAGACGTAGATGGCCTGTAGTCCAGCCTTGGCCATCTGCACGGCCTGCGCGCCGGTGACAGCGCCAAACGTGCGAACGAAGTCGGTGTCCTGCATTGCCTTCCAGAGTCGGTCGGCGCCATTGCGGGCGAGAGCCGATTCTGGCAGCAGCGAGGGGCGCAGCTTGAGTACGTCGGCGGCCGTATAGTTCCGCTGTACTCCCGCCCAGCGCGGATTCGTCGCCCACTCGTGTTCGAGTGCGGCGGCGGCGCTGTCCTGGGGGTTACCCGTCCCGTTCGTGCCGTTCGTCGTCATCAGGGATCCTCCGTGGCTGTACGTGGCCGAACCTTGGCGTCGGTTCACGTCTCTCAGCGGCTTGGTCTAGCCGTTATGCCTGTGGTTGGGTGCTCGCTTACTTTGACCTGTCATGGCCTCTTGGTCTAGCCGAATGGCCTAGTCGAGGTATTCGTAGGCGGGCAGCGTGAGGAACTCAGGGAACTCCTCGGTCAGTACGAGTTGATCGAGAATCTCGACCGCGTCGCCAAAGCGGGATTCTTCCGAGCCGCCCAGCGAGGCCAGTTCCTCGTCGCGCAGCGTTTCGTACAGGTCCGACGTGATCGAGCGGCCGTCGTCGAGCTCGGCATTGTGTTGAATCCACTGCCAGAGCTGTCCACGGGAGATCTCCGCCGTCGCTGCGTCTTCCATGAGGTTATTGATCGCAGCCGCGCCAACTCCGTTGAGCCAGCTATTGATGTACTGCAAGGCAACAGAGATGTTCAGTCGCAGTCCAGCTTCCGAAACCGAACCGCCGGACTGATCGAGCGAAACGAGGTCGCTGGCGGCAACGCTCACGTCCTCGCGCATCCGCTCGCGTTGGTTGCGGGCGCCGTTGAGGTTGGTTTCGAAGATGTCACGGGCAACGTTGACGAGGTCGGGATGCGCGACCCAGGTGCCGTCGAAGCCATCGGTCGACTCGCGCTCCTTGTCGGCGCGCACACCGGTCAGAGCGATCTCGTTGATCTCAGGGTCGCGCCGCGAGGGAATGAATGCGGCCATGCCGCCCATCGCGTGTGCGCCGCGCTTGTGGCAGGTGCGCACGAGGAGTTCGGTGTAGGCGCGCATGAATGGCGTCGTCATGGTCACCTGGACGCGGTCGGGCAGGGTGAAGGTGGGCTGCGACTTGAAGCGCTTGACCGCCGAGAAGATGTAGTCCCAGCGACCGGCATTGAGTCCGGCGGAGTGGTTGCGCAGCTCGTAGAGGATTTCTTCCATCTCGAATGCCGCCGGCAGCGTCTCGATCAGCACCGTCGCGCGGATACTGCCCTGGGGCACGCCAAGGTCGTCCTGGGCCTTGACGAAGGCGTCATTCCAGAGGCGCGCTTCCAGGTGTGATTCCAGTTTGGGCAGATAGAAGTAGGGGCCGGTCCCACGAGCGACGCGCTCGGCGGCGTTGTGGAACATGTACATGCCGAAGTCGAACAGTGAGGCGGCGACCGGAGCGCCGTCGACCAGCATGTGCTTCTCGTCCAAGTGCCAGCCCCGCGGCCGAATCAACAGCGTGGCGATCTGCTCGTTGAGCGTTCGCACCGAGCCATCGGGATTCTCGAATGTGATTTCCCGGCGAACGGCGTCGCGGGCGTTGATCTGCCCATTGACGACGTTGTCCCAGGTCGGCGAGAGCGAGTCCTCGAAGTCGGCCATGAATGCATCGGCGCCCGAGTTGAGTGCGCCGATCATCATCTTGCGGTCCACCGGACCGGTGATTTCGGCCCAGCGCTGTTGCAGGTCTTCGGGTGTCGGAGCGACCTGCCAGGAACCGAAGCGGACTTCCTCGGTGTCAGAGAGGAAGTCGGGCAGCGCGCCCTGGTCAAACTCGGCCTGGCGCACCATGCGGCGCCCCAGCAGTTCCTGCCGGCGGGCGTTGAACTCTCGGTGCAAACCCGCGACAAATGCCAACGCGTCCTCGGTCAGAATCGCGTCGAAGCCGTCCTGTATGGCTCCGACGACTTCAACGCCGTCTGGAGTACTGATTTCGGTGGTCTGGGTCATCGGAGTGCTCAGTCCCTGCTCGCGGTCTCTCTGCCGCCTGGTGGTTATGAGTGGTTATGACAGGCTTCGCACGACAAACGTGGGAGCCGTTGGTGAGTATCCTTTGTGAACGTTCGATTAAGGTACGGATGATGCGGGTATCGTCAATAGTTAGCGGTATTCACGATAGATGATTTTGATATCGCAAGTAATCCAGTCGATAGAAATGGCCTCCAGCCCACAATCGCGCCTCGCCATTGCCAGACGAGTATCCTGAGAGGCCACCATATGCCGAGGAGCGCGACCGATGACGACCAATGACTCCCAGCCGACCAAGTCAACGGTTGGCAACTTCAACGTCTCCGGGATCAACCATCTGGCGCTCGTCTGTCACGACATGCAGCGCACGGTCGACTTCTACAGCGGCGTGCTGGGCTTCCCGCTGGTCAAGACGATCGAGCTGCCCGGCGACATGGGACAGCACTTCTTTTTCGACATCGGCAACGGCGACTGCCTGGCCTTCTTCAACTTCCCCAACGCGCCCGAGCCGGCGCCGGGCATTGCGTCTCCCGATCCCAATACGTTCTTCGATCCGTCGGCGGAGCTGGTGACCGCGGTGGCGTCGATGAACCACGTCGCCTTCAACGTCGACGCGGACGAGATCGAGGCGCTGCGGGACAAACTGATTGACGCCGGCGTGCGTTGTACGCCAATTCTGAACCACGACGATTCGGCGCGCGGCATCGCTCGCGAGATTCATCCCGGCGTCTTCGTGCGCTCCGTCTACTTCTACGATCCCGACGGGATCATGCTGGAATTCGCCGCCTGGACCCGTGCGATGCGGCCCGACGATGTGCGACACGCACCGGGCAAAGCGGCGGACAAGACGGCGGACCGGGTCGCCGCGGTCGCAGACTGACGAAGACTCCGTTCTCTTCGCCACATCCCGACTGTCACTTTGTGACGTTGCCGCCGCGTCGGTGACGGCGGGCGCACTTCTCGCGTACAGCGCGACGCAGTTGCTTGCAGGTTCGGGAACAAACTCGCAGCCATTTTCGTACTGTTGGAGAGCGCGCTGGAAGCCTGCTGCTTGGAGCAGCAAGAACAGCCAGTAGCACTGAACGAAAGGGGGATCGGATGACGTTCGAGCAACGACTCGACCACGATGGCGCTGACATTGAGGCGCTGATCGAGGAGCACAGCGAGGTGATGGGCGATGAGCGACACACCGCACCGGAGGGGACCAAAGACAAGCCGATCCCGCTTGACGGATTCGACATCGCCGGCACGCGAGCGCCGACCAAGCACGTAGCCGCCGCCTGGCGGCGACGAATGGGCGACGCGACGCGTCCGACCGTCCGGTTCAGCGAACTGACTCCAACCTGGAGCTTCGCCCGCGATCCGGATGAAGCCGAACCTGCGGCGACCAAGCGCAAGCCTCGTCGCCGCCGAGCTGCCAATCCAGATGCCGACCCGGACATCGATGCCACGCGCGCCTACTTCAACGAGATCGGCCGCCGACCTCTGCTCACTGCCGAGCAGGAGCAGGAGCTGGGCGCCGCAATCGAGCAAGCGCGTTGGGTTGACGCCTTGGAGCTTGGCTTGGCCGATGAGCTTGGCTACGCACCGAAACCGATGCAGGTCTGGGCCGAGTTGCTTCGACAGCTCGGAGCACTGAACGGCATTGCCGAGATCGCAGCGCGGACGCTGTACCTGCACACGCTGCCGTTTGACGAGCTGATCGGGCACGAACGCTTCCGTGAGGCCGTCGATGGCAAACTCGAACCGCAGTTTGCATCGCGGCTCAGCGCCGAATGCGGACTGGAGCAGGAGTACGTCGCTGACCTGGTGATCGCGCTGTCGATTGTCTCGTCGATCGTCACGCCGCGCCTGTACCGGCGCTCGGCCGTCGCGCTGGACTGGGACTCCAATCCTGAGGATCTGCCGGCCGACGCCGAAGCGATGCTGTCGCTTGACGAGGGCCTGGTCCGGCGAGCCGAACGACGACTGACCGAGGCCAAGTGGGACGGCTACGACGCTGAACGGACGATGTACATCTCCAACCTGCGCCTGGTCGTCTCGGTCTCGAAGAAGTACCAGAAGAAGGGCCTGCACTTGCTGGACCTGATCCAGGAGGGCAACGTCGGCCTCTTCCGCGCAGTCGAGAAGTTCGACTACCGCAAGGGCAACAAGTTCTCGACCTACGCGACCTGGTGGATTCGACAGTCCGTCACACGCTCGTTGGCCGACACCGCCAACCTGATCCGCGTGCCGGTGCACACCTCGGAGCTGATCAACAAGCTCAAGCG
Source organism: Chloroflexi bacterium bin125 (assembly GCA_002239025.1). Taxonomy (GTDB): domain Bacteria; phylum Chloroflexota; class Dehalococcoidia; order Bin125; family Bin125; genus Bin125. The sequence continues at coordinate 9,997 of MPNM01000013.1, forward strand.
AGCCGAACGACGATTGCGTCAGGAGTTCCAGGCACAACCGACCGACGCCGAACTCGCCCTGGAATTGGACGAGACCGAGGATCGAGTGCGGACGCTTCGGCGGATCTCGATGACCCCGGCTTCGCTCGATAAGAGTGTGTCGGATGAGGACAATGATTCCGACCTGACCCGCTTCCTCGCCGACGAGGACGCGCTCTCGCCGGAGGACGAAGTCCTGCATCAGGCGCTAACCGGGATGACCCGTGAAGCACTGGCACGGCTGGAGCCGCGTGAAGCCGCGGTGCTGGCCATGCGCTTCGGCCTTGAGGACGGCAAGGAGTACACCCTGGAGCAGGTCGGAAATCGCTTCGGCCTGACCCGGGAGCGAATCCGGCAAATCCAGAGCAAGGCCTACCGCGAGCTACGCAAGGACCCTGAATTGCGTCAGCTCCGGGAGCGGTAAATCACCATCCGCCCGGACTCGTTGAGTCCGGGCGGATGGCCGCTAAGCTGATCTGGGTAAGCGGGGGTAGCTCAGGGGTAGAGCTCCTGCCTTCCAAGCAGGTGGCCGCGGGTTCGAATCCCGTCCCCCGCTCCACTCGGCTCGCCAGTTTCGCATCACATGTAGGGGCGTCCCTTGTGGGCGCCCTTCCCTTTTGGATCCAGCACCATCGCCAAGCGGGCGCCCACAAGGGGCGCCCCTACGCAGATCCATCGCTATTGCAGCGGCAGAAGAATTTCCGTATGCCACTTCGATTGATCCGGCTCTGCCTCAGGATCGGTGATGTAGCGCTCGATTGGACCACTAATCGGCGCGCGACCGAGCTTCTCGACGAAGGGCCAGATTGACTCGTGCGTTTGCGCGAGCTGGTCATATGGGCCGTAGTGGTCGGCCTTGACGGCGTCGCAGGCTGGCATCTCCAGCAGATCCAGCGGTTTCGCGAGCTCGACATCGTCGCCAATCTCGATGCCTGCTGAAAGCGACATCTGATTTGCGTCCATCGAGTGGTAGACGGCGATCACGTGACCCATCTCAGTCACACCCTGCTCGGTCAAGGCGGCGTAAACCGCCGGGAAGATGCGCGCAAACGTGGCGGGCAGCTCCTCGGTCGACGCGTTGGCGTGCATCACAGCAGCTCGTCTGGCAGTTAGCTGAACAACCTCGGGCATGTCGATCCTCCACTTGCGACTCCACGTTTGGAGCAGACTACGACAGCGGCAGCCAGATCTCGGTGTGCCACTTGGATTGATCCGGTTCCGCGTCGGGCAACGTGAGATAGCGCTCAACCACCATGCCGCTCGGAGTGCGACCTACCGAGTCCAGTTCCGCCTCCAACTGAGCCTGTGTCTGTCGGAAGTCGGCAAACAGGTACGGTCCGAAGTGATCAAGCATTCCGGCCTCGCAACCGCCCAGCTCAAGCAGCGCCAACGGTTCCCGAGGCGAGAAATCGCCCTGAAACTCGATCCCCGCCGACAACACCAACTCTTCCTCCCCGATTGAGTGATAGACCGCGACCACTTCTCCCAGATCCTGTCCACCTTGCTCCTGCAGAGCGTCCCAGACTGCCGGATACATCTCGGCAAAGGCCGCCACCAGATCCTCTCGAGTCGTAACCGCATGAAACACGGCAGCGCGGCGCGAAGGCATCCACTGGATCATCGACACTTGACCACTCGCAGTTCGGTCACAATCAGATCTACCGGCTCGTCATGGTGCGCTCGCGGGATCGTATCGACCAATTGCATTTCATATACCAGGGCTATCCGCAGGCTCTCGCTCTGTGAGAGAAATCGGTCGTAGTAGCCGCCGCCCATTCCCAGCCGATGTCCGTCAGCGCTGAATGCAATACCAGGGACGACCACAATGTCCGCCGAAGCTGGGTCTGCAGGAGGGCACAACTCGGGATCCGGCTCTCGTAGGCCAAACGCCGAGTCGGTCAACTGGGACAGCTCAGTCACCTCTCGATGGTCCAACTGTCCGTGGGGGCGGATACGAGGACAGATGACTCGCTTGTGATCGCGCAACGCACCTTCAATCAAGCGCTCCGTTTGAACTTCACCGGGCAGCGCGCCGACGTAGCAATGTACGATTTCGGTCTGTTGCCACTGCTCCAGAGCGTTCACCCGAGCACAGATCGCCGTCGACCAACCGTCAACAAGTTCAAGTGGCAATGACGCCCGAGATGCTCGGAACGTCCGTCGCAATTCGGACTTGGACATGGCGCAGACGGATTCTATGGCAGTCCCGCTCCGCCGACTTCAACATCGAAGGATCGAATGCGTCCCAGTCGCGGATCACCCGGCTGCGGATTCGATGTCGGCGCTTCAAGCGCGAACAGCGTCTTGCGTTCCTCGCCGCCTAGCATGCAGGCGTAGACGCCCATGTCCGGCACCTCAATCCGTTCCAGGACTTCGCCCCCCTTGGCGACACGAGCCAGTGCCCCAGGATTCGTCGGTACCGCGACCCAGATCGCTCCGTCAGCGTCGAGACAGATGCCATCAGGCGGGAAACCTAAATCCGCCCAGACTCGTTGGTTCGATAGTGAGCCATCAGACTCGACATCGAAGGCGGTCAAGCGCTGACCCCAGCTCTCGCCGACGATTAGCGTTCCTCCATCGGGCGTGATCACCGTGCCATTGGGAAACTGGATGCCGTCGGCCACGATGGACGAATCACCATCGGTCGTGACCTTGACAATCGTTGTCGCACGAGGTGCTGAGCCATCGGTGAGGTCAAAGCCAAAGTTGCCGATGTACGCGTTGCCGGCAGCGTCAACCACCATGTCGTTGCAGTGGTAGGGCGCTTTATCGGAGATGTCCGCAACCTCGTACAACCCGTCGGGATCCAGACGCAACAGCTTGCGGTCGGTCATCGAGACGATCAGCAAACGTCCATCAGGAAGGAATCCAAGCCCGGAGGGCTGATTTGGCACTTCGACAATCGTCTCGCGTTCACCGTCGGGGGTAACAGCAACAACCTCATGCGCATGCATGTCGGAGAACCAGAGCCGGCCCTCAAACCATCGCGGGCCTTCGGGAAACACCAGCTCATCCAGGACCAACCGAGGGTCTCGTGACATCTTCACTCCGTGTTGGCTAATCGGCTTCTCGCAGCACCTGGGTGTCCGCAGCCGCTGCACGCCGGTCAGCCTCGGCTAGCGCAGCCTCTTTGATGAATCGCGTAACGCCAATCGGCCCTCTTGGGATGCCCTTATGCAGGCGATCAATCTCAGATTGGTCGAACCGTACCTCAATAGTGAACGTGCCTGGTCCCATCTCAGATCGGTCGTAGGGGATTTCGACCGCCTCCTCGATGGGCGGATTCACTGTGTGCCATTCATCGCCGTGTGTAGTCATCTGCGGCGCATCCTTCCTCCGGGTTGATGGTAGCGGGATTGCTCACCTGGAGTTGACATCCACGCGGTGACCACGTGTGACTCTCGATATTGATCAGGAATGTCCAGAATGATGGTCAACAATCGACCGCCAGCATCGGGGCCAATCATGATAGTTCGCTCCGGCCGAACGATTCCCTGCCCAGACTCATCGACATCGCTCCGCGCTTCCTGCTCAAAGTATTATGCAGGGCCATGCCACACCCAGACTGCGTCTCGGAACGTGAGACCGTGTTTCCACAAGTGCTCATCCGTGGCATCGTTGCCCTTTAGACCAGCGCGTGGAATCTCCGGCACAAACTCTGTTCCTCACCCGTTTGGGTAGACATCGAGCAGATCGAACCGCGGACCATCCTTGCAGCAGAGCTTCACACCTTGCTTGGTGAAGACGGCGCAGCCGTAGCAGATGCCGGTTCCGCAGGCCATTTCGGTTTCCATCAGAATTTGGACCGGACGATTCATGCCGTCTCGCCGGACGATTGGCGACATTGCCCGGAACATCGGGACCGGACCGCAAGCGAACGACTGGTCGGCCCAGGTCAGGTACTCGGCAAACAAGTCTGTCACGAATCCCTGGCTGCCCATTGAGCCATCTTCGGTCGAGACCTGGTACTCGACCTGCGGCGGCAACAGCTCAGCCGGATAGACACCATCGGCGCTGCGCGCTCCGAAGCAAAGGACGATTGATCGCGAACGCGACGAGCGTTCCGACTCCGCGTCCGCCAACGCGACCAACGGCGCGATCCCGACGCCGCCACCAACGAGCAGCAGGTTTGAAGCAGTGCGACGGACATCGAAGCCGCGCCCCAATGGTCCGGTCATCCAGACACGGTCACCTGCCTGCATCGTCGCCATCTGCTCAGTGACGCGTCCGATGACGGTGTACAGCAGCGCGAACTGGCGCTCGGAGTCCCTCGCCGAGGCGAAGCGGAATCGGTAGTAGGAAAACGCTCGGGGTAGTAGCGGATCGAAGGTCCCGTGCTCGCTGCCGGCGTCGACCATCACAAACTGGCCTGGCTGCGCATGCTGTGAGAGCGACGGCGCGTCGTACCAGGTGACGAATGTGCCGGGATAGATTTCCTCGGTCTCGATCACCCGGGCGGCGGCGCGACGCACCTGATTGACTCCCCGGTTCCCTAGATCCGGCCGCCCGTGTAGTCGGGAAGCGGTGCGATGTTGTAGTCCGCGCCACCTTCAAGCATCGCGCCTACGGCATGATGCGCCGTATCGATGGATGTGAAGCAAGGGATCCGTTGCTCGGCGGCGGCGCGACGGATATGGAAACCATCGCGGATGTTGCTGCTGATCTGCTCGGGCGTGTTGATCACCATGTCGATTTGTCCTGAGCGAATCAGGTCAATCACGTCAGGATCGCCGCCGACTTCGCGCTTGGGAGCGTCATGGACCTCATACCCGAGACCACGAATCAGGTTCGCCGTGCCGATCGTGGCATGGAATTCGTAGCCTGCTTCGCCCAACTCTCGAATCAACGAGAGGGCGGCTGGCTTGTCCTGGTCGGCGATGCTGAGCAACGCTTTGCCCTTCGCCGGGACAGCCATGCCGGCTGCGATGAGCGCCTTGCTCAGTGCCTTGTCATAGTCGACATCGACGCCCATCACTTCGCCGGTGGATTTCATCTCCGGACCCAGGTGCGTATCCACGCCGGACAACTTCGACATCGAGAAGACCGGCGCCTTGACCGCGACTAGCGGTGTCGCAGGCCAGAGTCCGCCCGGATAGCCCTGTTCGGCCAACGTCTCACCCAACATGGCGCGCACGGCGACCTCGACCATCGGCACGCCGGTGATCTTGCTCAGGAAGGGTACGGTACGACTGGCGCGTGGATTGACCTCGAGGACAAACACGTCGCCGTCATGATCATCCGACTCGCGCATGATCACGTACTGGATGTTCATCAGTCCGGTCACACCGAGTCCGATGCCGATCTCGCGGGTGTAATCGATGATCTTCGCGACTTCACTGGCACGGAGATTCGGCGCCGGATAGACAGCCATCGAGTCGCCCGAATGCACGCCAGCGCGTTCGATGTGCTCCATGATTCCCGGAATCAACACAGCATCGTCACCAGGGCCACCACAGATCGCATCAACTTCGACCTCAATCCCGGCCAAGTACTTGTCAATCAAGATCGGCTTGCCGGGCGCGGCGGCCTGCGCCTGCACCACGTAGCGGGCCAAGTCACCGACGCCCTGCACAATCTCCATCGCGCGTCCGCCGAGGACGTATGACGGCCGCACCAGCACCGGATAGCCAATCGCATCCGCCGCCAGCACAGCCTCATCGACATTGCTGACCGCCGTGCCTGGAGGTTGGGGAATGCCCAGGTCGGCGAGGAATCGTTCGAATCGCCGACGGTCTTCGGCCAGATCAATGACATCAGCAGAAGAGCCAAGAATCGGACGCGCAGCGCTGGTCAGCGGGCCGGCGAGATTGATCGCCGTCTGTCCACCGAACTGGAGAATCGATGAGACTCCGCCATTGCCGTTCTGCGACCCGTCCTCGTTCTCGAGGATGTCGCGAACGGCCTCTTCGTCGAGCGGTTCAAAATACAGGCGATCTGAAGTGTCAAAATCGGTCGAGACGGTTTCGGGATTGCTATTCGCCATGACCGCGCCCCATCCGGCAGCGCGCAGTGCTTGCGCGGCTTTGACAGACGCGTAGTCAAACTCGATGCCCTGTCCGATCCGGATCGGGCCCGACCCAACCACGAGAGCGCGATTGCCTTGCTGCGGCTCGGCCTCGTTCTCATCTTCATAGGTCGAGTAGAAGTATGGCGTGACCGCGTCGAACTCGGCCGCGCACGTGTCGACCATCTTGTAGACCGGCTTGATGCCCCATCCAACACGTTGCTCTCGGATGCGTTCATCGACGCTGCCGGCCAGGTTGGCGATCTGCTCATCGGCAAAGCCCATCCGCTTGGCGCGACGCATCAACGTTGGCGTCAGGGGTTCCGCGAGCAATCGACGCTCCATTTGCACGATCGTCTCGAGCCGTTCCAGGAACCAGGGATCAACACCTGAGCGTTGGGCGATCTCGGCCAGAGGAACATCCGACCGCACCGCGGCGAGCAGGTGCCAGAGGCGAATGTCGGTCGGGGTCTCGGCGGCCTTGACCGGCTCCGCCTCGGCCTCTGAGTCCTCCCACAGGACAGACTTTCCGCCAACTTCCAGCGAGCGGATCGCTTTCTGCAGCGCGGCCTCGAAGGAACGGTCGATCGCCATCACCTCGCCAGTGGCTTTCATCTGCGTGCCGAGCACGCGGTCGCCGGCCTCGAACTTGTCAAACGGCCAGCGCGGAATCTTGACGACGCAATAGTCGAGCGCGGGCTCAAATGCCGCCTGCGTCCGACCGGTGACCTGGTTGGCAATCTCGTCCAGGCGTTTGCCCGCGGCGATCTTCGCAGCCACGCGAGCAATCGGATACCCCGTCGCCTTCGACGCCAGGGCAGAAGATCGGCTGACGCGCGGGTTCACCTCGATCACGTAGTAGGGCAAGGGTTCGTCGTGCGGGACGCCAACGCCGCCGCCTTCGCGCATCGACTCCGGCGGCCAGGGAACCACATCCTGTCGCGGCGCCAGCGCGAGTTGGACGTTGCAGCCGCCCTCGATGCCCAGCGAACGAATGATGTTCAGCGAGGCAGAGCGCAACATCTGATAGTCCTTGTCAGACAGCGTCTGCGACGGAGCGACCACGATGGAATCGCCCGTGTGGACGCCCATCGGGTCGAGGTTCTCCATGTTGCAAATCGTGATGCACGTGTCGGCGCCGTCGCGCATCACCTCGTACTCGACCTCTTTCCAGCCGAGCAGTGAGCGTTCGATCAGAATCTGCGTAATCGGCGACGCGTCCAGTCCGGTCTGCACGACGCGCTCAAACTCATCCATCGTCCGGACGAACCCGCCTCCGGTGCCGCCGAGCGTGTACGCGGGGCGAATCGCGACCGGCAGTCCGATTTCTTCCAATGCCTCGCGAGCTTCGTCGACCGTAGTGACGACTGCCGACGGAGGCGTCGGTTCGCCGATATCGCGCATGGCCTGGCGAAACAGCTCGCGATCCTCGGCCCGGCGAATCGCGTCCAACGGCGTGCCGAGCAGTCGGACGTTGAATTCATCCAGCACGCCGGCTTCATGCAGATCGACGGCGAGATTCAGGCCGACCTGTCCGCCGAGCGTGGGCAGCAGACCCTCGGGACGCTCTTTCTCGATGATTCGCCTGAGTACCGGAACGGTCAATGGTTCGATGTATACCTCGTCTGCGACGCCCTCGTCGGTCATGATCGTGGCCGGGTTGGAATTGACCAGGATCGAACGCACACCCTCCTCAGTCATGGCTTTGCATGCCTGCGTGCCGGCGTAGTCGAACTCGGCCGCCTGGCCGATCACGATCGGGCCACTGCCAATGATCAGGACGGATTCAGGCTTCTTCACGTTCACCGCATCCCTGTGTTTCGGCCAACTCTGGAGATTCCGCTACGGCGGGCCGGCCTGCGGCGCGCCCAATGAGTCCGAGTCCAAGCCCGAACGGCAGAAGCACGAACGGTCCCAGCAGCCACAACTCGCATTGACCACCGATGATGTCGAAGATGCAACACATCGCGAGCGTCAGGCTCGTTATGCCGGCAATCCCGCACAGAGCGGCGCCGACGAACATCCAGCCTCGAAGCGTCAAGCGAAGTTCCCGTCACAGTGGCAGCTCGAATCGTGAGTCTGGATTGATCAGCGGCGCGAGCGCACCGATGGCGCTGAGGAATGAGAGCGCGGCTTCATTGTTGTCCGGGACCGATCCGACGACGCGCTCGAAGTTCTGCTCGCGCGCATGCGACAGCAGGTACTCCGCGAGCACCGTGCCGATTCCGCGGCGTCGCCACTCCGAGCGCAGCCAGACGCCCAGCGTCGCGGTCTCGGGCTCGCGCGTGTTGTAGTCGAGTGAACCGAAGCCGATCAGCGTGTCGCCCTCCACGGCGACGTAGATTGCGCCGCTGTTGCCCAGACGACGCCGCCACATCGAGACTTCCTCGACGCTCCAGGGCCGATCGAAGACGACCGGATTCGGCCCTTCAACCACATCGCGGATCACGTCGGCAATGGCTGTCGCGTCGTCGGCCGTGGCCAATCGGTACTGAGGTTCGGCGCCGTCGCCCGGGCCGGTTGAGTGCGTCATGTCAGTCTCCCTGGGCCTCGCCGATCAGGTCGAGGAATCGGTCGAAGAGGTGTCCGTTGTCCAGTGGACCCGGTGACGCCTCTGCGTGGTATTGAATCGAGAACACTGGCTCGTTGCGGTGCGCTAATCCCTCGACGGTCTGGTCGTGCAGATTGATGTGCGTCACGTCGACATCGGCCGAGAGCCCGTCGGGATCGACGGCGTAGCCGTGATTCTGTGCGGTGATCGCGATCCGTCCGGTAGGAACCTCCAACACGGGATGATTACCGCCGCGATGACCGAACTTGAGCTTGAACGTGTCTGCGCCGAATGAGCGGCCCAACACCTGATGTCCCATGCAGATCCCCATGATCGGCAGCTTGCCGATCAACGATGTCGCGGTCTGCACCTGCAGTTCTCGCAACTGTGGATCGCCAGGGCCCGGCGAGAGCAGCACGCCATTTGGGTTGACCGAGAGGATGTCCTCGACGCCTGAGTTTGGAGGCATCGCGGTGACCTGGCAACCGCGTCGCCGCAGGTTGCGCAGGATGTTGAACTTCAGTCCTTCATCCAGGACCACGATGTGTGGCCCCGGTTCGCCGTGTCCATTGACCAACGCCTGCGGCCCGCCGTCATACCAGCTGTATGGTTCGTCGGTACCCACGCTGATGAAATCCTGCGTGTCGTAGTCGGGCAGTTCCGAGAGCTGACGCTGGGCAGCTTCGACCTCGTCTACAGGAACGATCATGCCCATCATCACGCCTTCGTGACGGATCCGGCGCGTGATCGCGCGAGTGTCGATTCCCGCGATGCCTGGAATTCCGGCTGACGCCAGATAGTCATGCAGCCGCATCCCTCCGCGCGGGTGCGAGGGCGAATCGCACTCCGAGCGCACGACCAGTCCGCGTACCTGGATCTGGCGCGACTCATCAATCGGCGGGTCGATGCCGTAGTTGCCGATCAGTGGATATGTGAGCACCAGGATCTGTCCCGCGTAGGACGGATCCGTAAGCATTTCCTGGTAGCCAGTCATCGAGGTGTTGAAGACGACCTCGCCCCACGTGTCGCTTGCGGCACCGAGCGCTATGCCGCGGAACACGGCTCCGTCGGCCAGTACCAGCGCCGCCTCAATATGTTCTGACATCAGTGCTCCCGACCGTCCCATACGATGCGTCCCTGAGATATCGTCGCCGCGACCACGCCAACCAGCGTGTGACCCGCGAGCGGTGTGTTCTTGCCCATTGAGGCCCATGACGCAGGCTCGACTCGCGACACTGCGTCGGTCGACAACAACGTCAGGTCTGCCGGCGCGCCGACCTGCAACGTTCCCAGTCCCGTCAAATCGCCACGGTCAAGGTTCCAGGCGCGCACCGGACCAATCGTCAGTCGCTCAATCGCCTCAGACAGCGTCAAGCGTCCGGAGTCGACCAGCGAGTTCACAACTCCCCAGGCCGATTCAAGTGCCGAGATGCCGAACGAGGCGGCGTCGAACTCACATTGCTTATCAATCGCCGCGTGAGGCGCGTGATCGGTGGCGACAGCTTCGACAACACCAGCGGCCAACGCGTCGATGCAGGCCTGAACATCAGCTTCTGTACGAAGCGGTGGATTGACCTTGGCGTTCGTGTCGTAGAGCAGATCGTCGCCGCTACCGGCGACGGCTTCGTGAGTCAGACAGAGATGATGCGGCGTCACCTCGGCGGTCACATGGATGCCACGCGCCCTGGCGTCCGCGACCGCCAGCAGCGACGGCTCGGTCGAGAGATGGCAGCAATGCAGTTGAGCGCCCGCCGCTTCGGCCAGCGTGATGTCACGCTGAACGATCGACAGTTCCGCTGCCGCTGGTTGTCCGCGCAGCCCGAGCCGCGCCGAGACGGCGCCATCGTGCATCACGCCGCCCTGAGCAATCGCAGGATCCTCACAGTGTTCGGCCAGTGGAATGCCGATGTCGGACAGGTACTCAAATGCGCGGCGAGCCAGCGACGTGTCCGCCACCGCATCGCCGTCGTCCGAGACTGCGACGGCTCCGGCATCTCGCAAGGCCGCCAACTCGGTCAACTCGTGACCCTTGCGCCCCTTACTGACAGCCCCAATCGGCAGCACCCGACAGTCAACATCGCGGGCGCGTTGAAGGACTCCGTCGATGATTGCCGCTGAATCCATCGCTGGTTCGGTGTTGGGCATCGCACAAATGGTGGTGAAGCCGCCACGTGCAGCAGCTCGAGCGCCAGAGGCGATCGTTTCCTTATGTTCCTGTCCCGGCTCACGCAGATGCGTGTGCAGGTCGACGAATCCCGGCGCGACCACGAGGCCGTTGGCTTCCACCACCTCCATGCCATCCGCAGGCAATAGTTGCGCACCGATTTGCGCGACTCGACCGTCGACGATCATCACGTCCAGGTGGGCATCAACGCTCGATGCCGGATCGACTAATCTGCCGCCTCGAATGAGCATCGTCGTCATGCACCGCCTCGAATCAACAGGAACAACACGGCCATCCGCACTGCCAGACCGGCCGAGACCTGTGCCTCAATCCGGCTCTGTGCTCCATGGGCCACGTCAACGGCGATTTCCACACCCTCGTTCATGGGGCCTGGGTGCATGACGATGGCATCGGGCGACGCTTTCGCGATCCGCTCTGCAGTCAGCTGATAGCGACGCGCAAACTCAGCCGATGACGGCAACAGCTTTCCCTTTAGGCGTTCATTCTGAATCCGCAACGCCATCACCGCGTCGGCGCCCACGATGGCCCGGTCCAGGTCTGATTCAATCTGAACCGAGGGCAACGACAGCGGATGCTCGCGCTCAGTTGCGCCTGGCGCCAGCGCGGCAGGGAGCAGTGGACGAGGGGCAACCAGGGTGACCTCGGCGCCCAACGTCGTCAGAGACCACAGATTCGATCGCGCCACGCGTGAGTGGAGAATGTCGCCGACAATCACGACCTTGCGTCCGGTAAGGTCGCCAAACTCCTGCAGCAGGATGTACGCGTCCAGCAGCGCCTGTGTCGGATGCGCATGTTGACCATCGCCGGCGTTGATTACGTGACCGTCAATCGTGCGCGACGCCAACCAGGGCGCGCCCGAGGCGTGGTGCCGCATCACGACCGCGTCTGCGCCGACCGCCGAGAGCGTGTTCAGCGTCTCGACCAGCGATTCGCCCTTCTCGACGGAGGATCCTGAACCAGAAACGTTGATCACGTCAGCGCCAAGAATCTTGCCCGCCAGCTCGAAGGAGGATCGTGTCCTCGTCGATGCTTCGTAGAACAGATTGAATATGGTCACACCGCGCAGCGCCGGTGTACGGGCGACCGACCGGTCCAGAACCTCAGCCATCGCGCTGGCCGTCGATAACACGCGCAGAATCTCATCCTTGGACAAGGTGTCGACGTCCAGCAGGTGTCGCTGCCGCCAGTCGGTGACAGGCTCGTCGAACGGCGCTCGCGACGGCTGAGCGACACGCTCAGTGGCATCGGTTGCAGTAGGTGGCATCGCCGTTTCAGTGGCTTGTTCAGCGACCACGCGACATCCTTTCTTCGTACACGCCGACGCAATCCTGCCCGTCTGATTCCAGCAGCGACACGCGTACGTCGTCGCCGCGTTGCGTGGGAATGTTCTTGCCGACGTAGTCGGCTCGGATCGGCAGTTCGCGATGGCCGCGATCGATCAGGACCGCCAGTTCAATCGCAGCCGGGCGACCATAGTGAATCAGCGCGTCCAGCGCCGCCCGAATCGAGCGTCCGGTGAACAGCACATCGTCGACCAGCACGATCACCGCGCCGTCGATGTCTTCCGGGATTCTGGACGGCTGCATCCGAGCATGCGGTCGTTGTGCCAGGTCGTCCCGATACAGAGAGATATCAATCGCGCCGACCGGAACGCGTCGCTTGTCGATTCCTTCGATCCGCATGGCCAACCGTTCGGCCAGTGGGACACCGCGCGTTCTCATCCCGACCAACATGAGCGGTTCGGGGTCGGGGTGTCGCTCCACAATCTCGTGCGCGATTCGTGTGATGGCGCGGTCCATTGCCGCAGCCTCCATGGAGGTCATCATGATTTGACCTCGACAGGAAACACTGCACGGGTAGACGAAAAAACCAGCGACAAGCGCTGGTTGTGCGGCTGATACGCGTGTACGTCAGGGGTAGGAAGCAGATACTTCAGATACATCTCGTTGACCTTCCCGGCCTCACGGGACCGGATTAAAGTCCAACTGCTGTTCCGGAAAGCTTACATCGCACGACCGGAGATCGCTGTCTATCGCGACACCGTGTGCAACGTGTGGATGCCGCCTTTCCCTTTCCCTTCTCCCCCCTTGCGGGGGAGATGCCGCAGGCAGAGGGGGGTCCCGCGTGCACACTCCCGTCATTCCAGCGCAAGCAGAAGACTCGTCGCGAAGATTCCGATGTGCGGCATCTGCGAGAGTGCGGCCTACGTCGGAATGACGAGGGCGCTGAAGGCCTACACCGACTCACCGGCCCGGCGCTGCATGTCCGGGGGCAGGAGGTTTGGGATTCCGTCCTCGATCGGATAGCGGAAGTTGATCCGCTCCGAGACCAGCGCCCCCTCCAGCACGTCGCCGTTCTCGTCCTCCCTCGCGATCTCCAGCTTCAGCGGATCGCGCGTCACCGGACAGACCAGTTGCTCGACTAGTTCCCGTCTCATGGTTCTTCTCGCGTTCTTGTCGTGCTCGCCGTTCTCACCTGATGCATATACCGAGCGCTGCGGCCATACTGCAATACTGTACGCCAGCACGAATTGATTTCGGCAGCGCGCGCTACTTAGCCAAAGACGAAGAGAGCGGAGAAGACAACCATGGCCGATGTGAAGTCGCCGATGGCCGGCACCATTTTCGAGCTGATCGCCGCAGTCGGCGACGCCGTTGAAGAGGGCGACGAGCTCGTCATCCTCGAGTCGATGAAGATGGAAATCCCGGTCGAAGCGCCCAGCGACGGCAAGGTTGCCGAAATCCACATCGCCCAGGGCGACCAGGTCCAGGAAGGCGACGTGCTGGTCACGCTGAGCGACTAGTTCAACAAACGTAACCATGTTTCAACGTGTTCTGATCGCCAATCGCGGCGAGATCGCCGCTCGTGTGTCTCGCACCTGCCGACGGCTCGGCATCGAGTCCCACGCTGTCTACTCCGTCGCCGACGCCGACGCCTTGCATGTCCGTGAGGCCGACGGCGCGACGCACATCGGCGCTGCGCCGGTCGCTGAGTCGTACATCAACGTCGACGCCGTGCTCGACGCCGCGGTCGAGGCTGGCTGCGACGCCGTCCATCCCGGCTACGGTCTGCTCTCTGAGAACGGCCACTTCGCCCAGGCCTGCGATGAACGCGGGATCACCTTCATCGGTCCCGCGGCAGCGCACATGGAGTTGATGGGCAACAAAAACCAGGCCCGTGCGACGATGCGCGACCTGGGCATGCCGGTGATTCCCGGTTCGGCGGCGACTGTTGCCGATGAAGACGCTGAAGCGGTTGCCGAAGCGGTCGGCTATCCGCTGCTGATCAAAGCCTCATACGGCGGCGGCGGGATTGGCATGGCGACCGTCAAGCGACCCAATCAGTTCTCCCGCTCCCTGCGTCGCGCACGCTCATCCGCTCAACGCGCGTTCGGCTCCGACGAGGTCTATCTCGAACGACTGCTGGTCGAACCGCACCACATCGAACTCCAGGTCTTCGGCGACGGCCACGGCAACGCCGCCATCCTTGGCGACCGCGAGTGCAGCGTCCAACGCCGACATCAGAAAGTGATCGAAGAGGCGCCCGCGCCTGCCCCGCACCTGACAAGCGATCTGCGTGAACGGCTCTACAGCCAGGTCCGCGATGCGGTCGCGGGACTGAACTATCAGAATGCCGGGACCGTCGAGTGTTTGCTCGACGCCTCAGGGGAAATCTTCTTTCTCGAGATGAACACCCGACTCCAGGTCGAGCATCCCGTCACAGAAATGGTCACGGGACTCGACCTCGTCGAGTGGCAACTACGCATCGCTGCTGGTGAACCACTGACGGAGCTGCCCGGCTACGGAGACCCGCCGCCAATCTCAGGGCACGCCATCGAGACGCGCATCTACGCCGAGGATCCCGAAACACTGCTGCCGAGTCCCGGCTCGATTGACGTCCTGGAAGTCCCCGACGAGCCGTGGTTGCGCCTGGATGCGGGCGTCGCTTCGGGCGACGAAGTCTCGCACTTCTACGACCCACTGATGGCCAAGCTGATCGTGTACGGGGACGATCGTCCGCAAGCACTCGATCGGCTGCGCCAGGCGCTCGACGGCTCACGCATCGAGGGCCTCAAACACAACATCCCCTTCCTCCAGAGAGTCCTCGACACTCAGCCATTCATCGACGGCGACTACGACGTCACCCTGACTGACGGGCTGCTCAAGTCGTAGCCTGCCTGAGTGCGCCTGCCAACGCGAACACACCGTCCCCGCCTCCGAGCGGGGACCCGTTCCTGTTTGGCGCTGGCGCAGGGGTCAGAGCGGGTCCCCGCTCGGAGGCGGGGACGGAACAACTCTTCGCAAAGGCGAGAGGATGAACATGAAACTCGGCATCTTCAACATGGGCACCGGCATCTCCGAGCCCGGAGCACTCCGAACGATCGCAGAGGCCGCCGAATCATCTGGCCTGGAGTCACTCTGGTGCGGCGAGCATGTCGTCCTGCCCAAGCCCCGCGTCGCGCCGTCGCCGGCTGACCCGGAGCACGACTTTCTGCATCCATCGGTCGTCCTTACTTACCTCGCTGCCTGCACAGAGACCGTCAAGCTCGGCACGGGTATCGTCCTGATTGCCCAGCGCAACCCGCTCGTTCTGGCCAAAGAGTTCGCCTCGGCCGACGTGCTCTCCAATGGACGCGTCATCCTCGGCATTGGCGCGGGTTACTTGCAACCGGAGTTCGATGCCATCGGAGCACCATTCCGAGAGCGCGGACGCCGAACCGACGAATCAATCGACGCCATGCGCGCGCTCTGGAACGAGGAAGACCCGGACTTCGATGGCGTATTCTGGCAGTTCAGCGGCATCGACGCTCACCCAAGACCGACCAAACCAGGCGGCGTGCCGATTCACATCGGCGGTCACTCCAGGGCCGCGCTCAGGCGTGCCGCCCAGCGAGGTCAAGGTTGGTACGGCTGGATGCAGGATCCCGAGCAGACTGCCGAGTACGTACAGCAGCTCAACGAACTGTCAGAACAAGCAGGCCGATCAGACGAACTCGGCGATCTGGAAATCACAATCACGCCCCCGGCCCGCCTCACTGCCGAAGCAATCGAGCAGTACGCCGAAGCCGGCGCCCACCGCCTCGTCTCGTTGGCGACGCCGAACGAACGCAGCATGCTTCACGCCGTCGAACACTTGGCGTCTCTGGACACTTAGGAACTCGCCTCCGGTATGTGCCTTAGCAGCCAGGTCCCAGTCCCCGCTTCACGCGGGGACCTGCTCCTTCCCGACTGGGAACTCCACTTCATGATGTCAGGCGCCGACCCAGCGGGTCCCCGCGTGAAGCGGGGACTGGGAAAAGCTGACCAACGTCACTTCTGGGACGCCCTCTGAGAGCAGGAGAAGAGTTATCACTCCCCCAGGTACATCAACGCGCTCTCCGAGACCCGCTCCACATCCGCCCACGAGTACCACGGCGGCACGTCGCCAATCTCCGACCAGATCCGGTGGATCACAGCCAGCTTGTACATCTGGTGCAGCATCCAATAGCGCAGATCGTGCGCGTCCCGGCCTGATCGCTCGAATGCCGGCGCGGTCAGCGGGTGAGTCTCGGGCGGCGCGTCCATGCCCTTGAGCGATCCCAGCGCGGTAATCAATCCCCAGTCCGATAGCGGATCGCCGAGCTGGGCCTGTTCCCAGTCGACCACGCCGGCGATCATCCCGTCTTCGCCGACGAGGTAGTTGAACACGTTGATGTCGCCGTGACACAGGCGCGGCTCGGGACTGTCGGGCAGATGTTGATTGAGAATCGCGCCGATCTCGGCAATCAGGTGATCGTCCTGACAGTTGAACGCGATTGCCCGCGCCCGGACGGCGTCGAGGTCGCGCAGCGCCGCCTCGTGCCCTGCTGACGGTGGATCGAGGAAATCGAGCCCATAAGATTGCCACTCGAGCGCATGGATCGACTCAACCATCGCACGATAGCTGTCCACGACCTGCGAGGTCATCGGCACCATGCCCATATGCGGATAGTCGAGCCATTCAAGAATCGCGTACGGCGACTTGAGCGGCGAGTCCACATCGGCTGTGCCCAACACGTTCGGCACGGGAATTGGAGACGCTGCCAGGGATTCAATCACTCGCGCCTCGCGCAGAACGTCGTAGGGCTGAAAGATGCCCTGTTCGCGCTGTAGCCGTAGAACGACCGGGGCGTCACCATCTCGTCGGACCTGCCAGGTCAGGTTCGACACGCCGCCGTCCAGCCGCTCAACAGAGGCAACGCGGCCTCCAACGCCGCAGGCCAGCAGCGACTCAGTCGCGAGCGCTGGGTTCAGCTCGATGTCCATCAGCTCAACCCGTCTGCGTAATCGAATACGTGACCCGCGCCTTGGCGATCAACTTGCCCTGGTCGCTGAGCAGGTCGACATCGCCAACGGCCAGCGTGCGGCCCTTCTTAATCACGTTCGATTCCACTCGAACCTTCGAGCCCACTGCCGGCCGCAGATAGGAGATGTTTAGCTCCGATGTCCCCTGCATCGCCTCGCCAACCCGACAGGTCGAGAGCACCGCCGCGACCACGCCAATATCGGCTAGCGAGGCCAGCACGCCGCCATGCACGCCACCGCGAGCGCCGCCAGCCGTGTGCCTAGTAATCGGCATCTCCAGCACCGTCCGCCCACGCGAAATCTCGGTGAACTGCTCCCCAAACAGAGAGTTGGTCCCATATCGAGACTCAATCTCAGGAAGCGGAACCAGATACTGAATGTCATCGGGCATAGCAGGAGTGTAGAGGCAGCCTCGTCCTTGGCGTCGGTGATGTTGAATCACCCAGTCCCCGCTTTACGGAGACCTCTGAAGAACTTCCGAATTCGCTCTCCCCCGCAAGGGGGGAGAAGGGGAGTTCTTTTGGAGGTCCCACGTATAGCGGGGACTGGGAATTCGACTGTCCGGACAGCCTCTCCTCAAGTCTCTTTACGCCGACAGCAACCGATCTGTCGGCTCCGAGTACATCGCTGCGATCGAGTTGATGTCCCAGTCATGAATGACGCTGAGGGCTCCGGTGGCTGAGGAGTGCTTGTAGAGCTGGTGCAGCGTCCAGTAATGCAGATCGTCGTCGCTACGGCCATAGCTCTCCAACGCTTCTCGCATCACTCCCCGGGCACCTTCCGACAGGTCGAGATTGCCGAGTAAGTCCTCCGCCGCCAGACGTCCCCAGTCCGACAGCGGATCGCCCAGATGCGTCTGTTCCCAATCGAGCACCGCGGCGATGCCTGGCGAATCCCCTACGCCGTGAGTCGGGCTGAGGATGAAGTTACCGAAGTTCACGTCTCCGTGGACGAGCATCGGTTCCGGACTGTCAGGGACGCGGCCGTTCAGGCCTTCGCGCAAGCGCTTGATGTGCGGCAGATCGTAGACGCCGAATGCTTGCAGCCGCTCTGCGATCTGTGAACGCTCGTGCATTGCCGGTCCAGTCGCGGGAGGCAGCGGTAGCCAGTCGAGATCTGCTTCTCGCCAGTTGAGCGTGTGAATCTGGCGCAGCGTCTGGCAGTAGACGCGAGCGTCCTCTGCCTGCGCTTGACGTTTCAACATCACTTCGCCATCCACCCACTGGACAACCATGCAGCCTCGGCCGACTTCGCCAGACGGAGCGAGGTCGCCGGAAACACCCAGCACTGCCGGGACAGGTATGTCCGCGTCGGCCAGGCAACGCAGTAACCGCGCCTCGGAAGGCAGATCGTACGGAGGCAGGATTCCCCGCCGCGGTTCCATTCTGAGCACGACTGGAACGGCATCGATCCGTTCGACCCGCCAGCTCAGGTGCGACTTGCCCTTGAGACGCTCAACGTTGGTGACGACGCCATCCACGCCGCACGCCGCCAGTGCTTCCCGAACATGGTTAGTCACGTCGTTCACAGCGAGCGGAATCTATCCCGCTCCCCCTCGCAGGGGGAGCTGCCGAAGGCTGAGGGGGTCCCTTGCCCTGTCTTGGTCGCCCAACCGGGCAACTCACGTGTCCAACACCGATTGTGAACAGGCTTTAGCCCTGGCGCTGCTTGTTGCGCGGGTTCCTTTTGTTGATGATGTAGACGCGTCCCTTGCGGCGGACGATTTGATCGTCGCGGGAACGCTTCTTGACCGAGGCTCTGACCTTCATGAGGGCTCCGATTGCTGATACTGACCGAAATCGTACCACGAGGCCCGCTCATCCAGGCCTGTCAGCTCTGTTGCAAACTCGTCATCGCTGGTCGCTATCATAAGATCGATGCCTCCGGAAAACTACATCCGCGTATGCCGTTGAGCAACGTGATCGCTGACGAATCAGCAGTTCGGCTGCTTGAGCGACACGAAGATGTCGCAGCGCTCGCTGATCGCATTCGCGCCGTCGGCATCATGGGACTTGACACCGAGTTCGTCTCGGAACGCACCTATCAACCCCAGCTCGCTCTGCTCCAGGTGGCAACTCCGGACGAAATCTGCCTGATCGATCCACTGTCTGATCGCATCCAGGAAGCTCCAGATCAGCCCATCTGGGATCTGATGGCCGATCCGAGCGTCCGCACGATTGTTCACGCGCATGATCAGGAGGCGCAGTTTTGCCTGCAGCGAACCGGCAAATCGCCGGGCGACCTGTTCGATGTGCAGCTCGCAGCAGCGTTTAGCGGTCACTATTTCCCCATCGCCTACGACAAGCTCGTCGGGCGTGAGCTGCGCCGTAGCGTCGGACCCTCGCAATCGCGAACCAACTGGCTGCAGCGACCCCTGACGGAAGCCCAATGCCGCTATGCCGCCGACGACGTGCGCTGGCTGTTCCGTTTGCACGATCGCTTCGTCGAGCGCATGTCGCACGACCCGGCTCAGGAGCGGTTGTCCTGGCTGCGCGAAGAGACGAATGCGCGACTGAATCGGCTCGGCCGTCGAGAGACCGACCGCTGGCGTCGACTGTCGGGAGCAAACAAACTGTCGCCGCGTTCATTGGCCGCCTTGCGCGAGTTGTCGAGCTGGCGAGAGCAAGTCGCCAGCCGCCGCAACGTACCGTTCCGCAGGATTGCCTCCGACGGTCTGCTTGTCGCCGTCGCCGCCAGCCGGCCCGAATCGCGCGGTGAGCTGTCAAGCGTGCGCGGAGTTGGGCAGCTCAAACAGAACTATCACCAGGACGTACTCGATGCGGTCGAGACCGCGCTGGCAGTTCCTGAAGATGCGCTGCCCAGCCCTGTCAGCCGCCACAACCGCGGTAAGCCGTCGCGCATGGTACTGCTCTTCCTGGAGTCCGTGCTCGCCGCTGCCTGCGCCCGACACCAGATCGACTCCGAGCTCGTGGGCAGCAGCTCGCAGTTACGCGCGCTGGTCTCCTGGAACGAAAACGGTCGTCCATCTGACGACATGCCGCCGCTGCTCGTCGGCTGGCGAGCCGAGGTCTGCGGACAGCCGCTGCTCGACGCGCTGGACGGCCGGATCAGCCTGAGCATCAGCGATCCCCTCTCAGCCAATCCCCTCGCCGTCGCCGGTCTGGGAGTGCCTACGGGCGGCTAACGAGGGACTGCAAACTGCAATCGGCTGGTCAGTCGGCAGGTGACCCAAGCCCCCACATCCCGCTAAGATGACTGAGGCGATGCCCGGTAGCTCAATTGGTAGAGCGGGCGGCTGTTAACCGCTAGGTTGCGGGTTCAAGTCCTGCCCGGGCAGCCATCATCGCCCAATCCAACCCACCATGCACAGGTACCAGATCACCATCTACTGGAGCGACGAGGACGACGTGTTCGTGGCAGACATCCCGGAGTTGCCCGGGTGCATGGCTCATGGGGACTCGCACGAGGAGGCGCTCGCACAGGCGCAGGCCGCGATCGGTTACTGGCTCGAAGGTGCCGAAAGGATTGACCGCGAGATTCCCAATCCTACGCCGAACTCAGGCAGGTGAATGGCTGCCGAGCCAGGATTCGAACCTGAACTGAGGGATCCAAAGTCCCTAGTGCTACCGTTACACTACTCGGCAATCTCTGGTACCGAGGGCCGGACTCGAACCGGCACGGGCTTTACGCCCAATGGTTTTTGAGACCATCGCGTCTACCATTCCGCCACCTCGGCGCAGATCCTTAGGGTATCAGCATGTTCAGATTTCGAATATGCGCAACAGGTCATCTCTTGACAACTTCCGCTCCACGCCTTCCACGCTGAGTGAGTCCACCACGTCGAGAAACAGGTCCCGCTTAGAGTCCAGCAGACTCTGAATCCGCTCCTCCACTGTGTCAACTGCCACAAGGGTCTGTTCAAACACCGCACGCTGCTGTCCGATCCGATGAGCGCGTGCTGTCGCTTGGTTCTGCGTCGCCGGATTCCACCAGGAGTCAAAGTGCACCACGTGATTCGCGCGAAAGAGATCAATTCCAGTTCCACCTGCCTTCACCTGCAGGACCAACACGTTCAGTGAGTCACCGGCCTGAAACTCTTCCTTCAGGCGGTCACGATCTCGTTGTCGCGTTGAACCAGTGAACTGCGCCGACCCGTACGACGATAGCGCGGCCTCAACCATATCGATAGCACCAAGGAACTGGCTGAAAACCAGCACCTTTTCACCTGCCTCACGAGCATGTTGCACATACTCCTGCAGCCAATCTAGTTTCGCGCTCGATCCCGGAGTGCCGTTACAAATTTGCTTTAGCTTGGTGATATGCGCACGTAGCGTGAACTCTGTTTGTTCTCCTTGCAGAATCTCCTTGACCGTCGTACCGAAGGCCTGATCATACTCGCGACGTTCAATGTCGGAAAGATCAATGGGTACGATTTCGGCTTTGACCTCTGGCAACTCTTGAAGCACCTGTGATTTCAGACGTCGGAGCATCAGAGGCTTCGCAGCACGCCTGATCGCTTGGGGAGTGTGCGAATAGCCCCTGATCGAGTCCGGATCGCAGAATCGCAAGATACTAGCTAGTTCTTCAACCTGGTTTTCAAGCGGCGTTCCTGTCAACGCCCACTTGAGTTTGGCGCGTTGCCTCATTGCGGAGCGATTGCGCTGTGTGTTTCGGTTCTTTATGTGTTGCGCCTCATCCACAATCAGAACGTCCACATCCGGTGGAAGCCCCTCTTCTGAGTCGTTCGCGAATCGCTGATAACCAACCACCCCAACGCGGAGGTCATAGTCGCCTAGTTCACGCCATAACCGTCGCCGAAGGCCTAACGGCTCTTGTAGAGACGCCACAGGAAGCTCCGGAGCCCAGAGGTTGAAGTGCCTAACCCAAGATGTCACCACTGCCGGTGGTGCCAACACCAGTGCGCTGCGAGCGATGCCCCGGCGAAACAGAACCCGCAGTGCAACCACCGCTTGTACGGTCTTCCCCAAACCCATGTCATCCGCCAGAAGGGCCCCTTTTCCACTCCTCAATAGGAAATCGACACCATCGCCTTGGAATTCATATAGAGGATGTGGCAAACCCAAATCTGAATGCCGATTCGCGAGTCCCTCGGTCAGTGGTGGTTCGAGCACAAACAGGAGCGATCTCAGCAGTCGTCGCAAAGCTGCGTCCTCGTCTGGTCCATTGCTTGACCGCTGTCGTATGCTCTCCTCTTGACTTTGACGCGCTAGCCTCGGTTCGCCCCGCTCGAAAATGACTCCGGATACCTTTGCGGGTTTCACCCACGCCACCTCGACAGCACCTACAAACGACGTTGTGGTCAGTTCCACTGACTCTGCCACTGGCCGAGTTAGAGACGTTGCCTCATCAGCACTTATGTAGGGAAGTTGCGGATGCAGCGAAGTGATTGGTCTAGTCCGGGGTACGGGAAAAGGACCGAACTCAATCGCTTCAATACTGAGACTTAACTTCGCCGATGTGCTTATGACCTCGACCGTAGCTTTTGCTGGCGTCCGAAGCGGGACGCCGGCTGTCCGCTTCCGCAAACGTGGCGCTACCACTCGTATGAAGAGGCTGCGGGCCGATCTGTTAGCTGAAGCGCGCATCTTCTTCCGCGACGATGTTATGGACCTTCATGATTCGTGAAAAGACGTCGTAAGGATCGAATTGCGTACGTGCTCGCTCCAATAGCGCGACGATCTCCTCACGATCTCTCGCCGGGATCGACGAATATTGAATAACGCTAAGCGCTGGTTGATTAGCTGAAGATGATAACGTCTGCACGTCAAACTCGTCGATAAGGGCCACCGACTCTTGGTGGGTCAAATGAGCAGTTGCATATGCGCCGTCACGATCTAGCGCCATCAGGTCATTGACGAAGACTACTCGCGGCTTGTACTCAAGCTGCGACATCAGAGGAGAAGCGATCAACTCGGCTACAACGTGTTCGTTTAGTGTCGATCCATAGGCTGCACGGACAAGTGCATTGGGCCGGACCCAAGCAGCGATTCGATACTCAAGTGGCTTGCCTGACTCATCAGTCACCATTAGGCCGCCTCGATACTCGGACAAACCTATGTCGCCCGCGAAGATGCCCAAGAAGCCGATCCGGTGCCCGACCATGCGCTCTTGCTCCTAGAACCGGTCTCAGTCTACCCCTTGCCCAACTTACGGAATCGCACCAGACGGATCCGGCGGTTGTCCGACTCGACCACGGTCCAGCGATAGCCGTAGAGGTCGATTGACTCGTCGGTCTGTGGGATGCGGCGGAAGCGCTGCAGCAGCATGCCGGCGACCGTTTCCGCTTCCTCGTCCGAGAAGTCAACTTCCAGTTCCGCGCCGAGATCGGTCAAGCCGCGGCGACCCTCGACGAACTGCTCGCCGGCGATCCGCACGGGCACCGGCTCCGAGCCTTCGCGCGTTTCACTGCGGATGTTGCCCACCACGAGCTCGAGGATGTCTTCCAGGGTGACCAGGCCTGAGGTTGCGCCGAACTCGTCGATCAGCAGCATCAGGTGATGCCCAGTCGTCTGCATCTGTGTCAGCACTCGCTGCACCGAGGCCCGCTCCGATTCGAACGGGGCCTCGCGCATGACGTCGCGCACATGCCGCTCGCGATTGCCCTGGCCCAACTGGGCCAGCACGTCGGAGCCGTGCAAGTAGCCGATGTAGTGGTCCTCGGTCCCCGAGCGGACCGGCAGACGCAGGAACCCGGCCGCGCCAAAGGCCCGGCCCGCCTCTTCCAGCGTCGCGCCTGAGTCGATCGAGGCGATCTGCGGCCGACCGGTCATAATCCTTCGGACCTGCGTCTCGCCCAGGCGCAGCGCGCCGAGCAGGACGGACGTGTCTTGCACTTTCAGCTCGCCCTCTTCGCGCGACTGCACGATTGCCGTGCGCAGCTCGCCCATCGAGAGCGCGGTGCTGGCTTCTTCCTGTCCACCGACCACTCTGAGCCAGATGCGCGAGGTCCAGTCCAGCGCAACCACCGCCGGACGGGTCAATCGTGCCCACCAGGTGAGCGGGATTGAGTAGTACCGAGCCACAGCCAGGTTGTGGTGCAGCGCCACCGACTTGGGGCCGATCTCGCCGAAGATCACGAGCAGAATGGTCACGGCAACCGTGGCCACTACAATGCTGAGTCCTCCGCTGCTGCCGAAGAGTTCCTGCGCAATCACCGCGCCCACGGTTGCTGCGCCCGTGTTGACGAGATTGTTGCCAACCAGGATCGAAGCGAGCAGGCGGCGCGGCTCCTGCAGCAACGCGGCTGCGCGGTCGGCGCCGGGCAATCGACGCTGACGCTCATGCTCAAGCCTCACGCCCTCAATTGAGAGGTACGAGGTCTCGGCGCTGGAAAAAAATGCCGATAGCGCCAGCAGCGCCGCCAGTAGGACGAAATACTCAATCACGGACCGACTCCCTGTCCCGTCCGACACATAGCGGACGGAAGCTGTCCCCTGTTCGAGTCAGGGGCTGTGAAACCCTACGCTACTCTTCGGACATGGTGACACCGACAGAAACCCTCAGCGTTGTAGACGCAGCCGACATCCTGAATGTCGATTCCGATGCGCTGCTAGATGAAATTCGCAGCGTCGCAGCCGCAGCCGAGCGACCCTCGGCGCGTGATTGAACGATTCCCGGACCGGCGCTCAGTGTGAGCGTCTTTGTCGGCGGGAAGCTCGCAGTCTGCGAACGGGACAAGCCCGGCTCGGACGATTGGCGCGTCAGGCTCCCATGAGCGCAGCCAACAGCGCGGCAACGGCGCGGTACCGTTCGGTGATCTTCGATCTCGACGGAACACTCGCCGACACCGAGCCGCTGGTCATCGGTTGCATGCTTGAGACGATCAACGCGCACGGCCATCCCGTCGACAAGGAGTTGCTGCTCAAGTACATCGGACCACCGCTGCCGGTGATGCTCCACAACATGCTCGGGCTCAACGCCGAACAGGCGCAGCCGATCTACATGGACTACCTGAGGCGCTACGAGGACACCTACATGCCGCGCACGCGTCCCTTGCCCGGCGCAGAGGCGCTACTCGACGCGCTCTGCGAGGCGGATGTTCCAATGGCCGTGGTCACGAACAAGCGTGAGGATGCGGGTCGCAAGACGGTCGAGCTGCTCGGCTGGACCGATCGCTTCGAAACAATCATCGGCGCCGACACCGCCAGCGACCCAAAACCGCACCCTGCACCACTCATGCACGCTCTGGACATTCTCAATGGAGAACCAGAGACATCGGCAATGGTGGGAGACACGGAATCGGACATGGGAGCGGGAAAGAACGCCAAATTCGCCGGCGTGATCGGCATTGTCGGAGTGCGGGACGACGAATACCTACGCCGATACGGAGCCACTCACACGGCCGAAGACCTCGCGGCTGTTCAAGGTTTGCTGTTCACTGGCTGATCTGAAGCGTTGGCGGGCCCATGGCTATATCAACGTTCTCTGAGACTCTGGTGAAGTCTCCATCGTAGGTCGCGAAGTAGCGGGCCTCCGCGTGGACCGCTGAAGCCAAATGGATGGCATCAAGAACCGTCAACCGCTCACGGTCATTCGACGCAACCCGAACGAACTGCCTGGCTCGCAGGGCAACTGTTTCGTCGAGCTGCACCAGACCGATGAGGCGTTCGTTCAGCAAAAGCGAGTTGATTCGCCTGTCGAGCTCTTCGGGACTGAGTCTCGAATGCGTCTGTCGCAAGTACACAACTTCGGCCAACGAGACGATCGAGGTGATGGCTCGCAATGTCCCGCTTGACGAGGCTGTCAGAACGCGCTCTATAGTGTCAGCTCGACCGGGTTCGTTGTTGAACCAAGCGATGAACACACCGGCATCAAAGTAGACAGAATCAACGCCGGGTGGCATCGCGCATCTGTCGCACATTCACGTGCGCTGGCGGGTCATCCTCGCTCCAATCGAAGATTCCCCTCGTCGCGCGCCAGTCACCGGAGTCGGACGGTTCGTCATCGTTCTCAAAACCACTCTTGCCGTGAGGCTCGGCAAGAGTGGCGATTCCTGCGATAGGCAGCAGGGACTGGCAATGTGGGCATCGCGCCTCGGACCCTGATGAACGCTCAGTCACGACTCGGGCACTCTTCTCCCTCAAATGGCCTATCTGAACCTGCTACTGATTGAAGACCGGTTCACGCTTCTCCAGGAACGCCGTCACGGCCTCAGTGTGGGATGGCAGGCGTCGCGACTCCCTGTCTCGTGCGCCTTCTCGCTCCATGACTCGCATGAGGTTGGGCTCGGTCACGTTGTCGTTGAGCAGCGTCTTGATCTTGCGCACGACGGCCGTAGGGTTGTTGGCCAGTTCTTCGGCCTTGGCCATCGCGGTGTCGAACAACTCTTCCTTGGGCACGACCGCCGATACCAGGCCGATCCGCGCCGCCTCGTCTGCTGGGACCATTCGGCCTGAGAGACAGATGTCGGTTGCGTGTCCGAGTCCGACCAGTTGCGCCAGCAGGCGGGTCGAGCCCAGTTCCGGAACCAGGCCGACCTTGACGAAGCGAATCGACAGTTTCGTGTTCTCCGCTGCGTAGCGGACGTCGGCAGGCAGTGCGAGCGTCAGCCCGACGCCGACGGCGTAGCCGTGAATAGCGACGATGACCGGCTTGGACTCTCGAATGAACTGGGTCCAGTTGACTTCGCGACCCGCGCCGGCGCTGGCTTCGGGATCGTCGGCCAGCCGTTGGTTGAAGCCCTGCAGGTCGGCGCCGGCGCAGAAGGCGCGACCCTCACCGGCCAGCACGATCGCGCCGATGCCGTCGTCGTTGTTCCAGGCCTCGATCTGATCAGTCATCTCCTCGGCCATCTGACTGGTCCAGGCATTCAGCTTCTCGGGCCGGTTCAGCCGAATCACGCCGACGCGTCCGATCGTCTCGGTCAGAATCTGTTCGTGTGCCATCAAACTCCGCTCTCCACTGGTTTGTAACGAGATGCGCCAAGTCTATATGTCGTGTGAAACATGACTTGGCGCCGAACAATGGGATCAAGCGCATCGCCACATCGACATCTCTAGGCTCCAGCCTATGGGCCGCACCTTTGAACTCCGCGACGTCGGGGGCCTCGAGATCGCCACAAGATCGGGGCGGGTGCTGATCATCGCCGAGCCCGATCGCGCGAACATCGAGGTCGACGGCCTGCTCGACCGCAGCAAGAAGCGTCGGGTCTGGCGCGAGGGCGGACGCTTGCACATTCGCTCCGGACGCGGCTCCAACGCGCTCACCGTCCGCTGCCCGGCCGGGACCGATCTGACCGCCGCTAGCCACTCCGGCCGAGTCGAACTCCGCGGCGACCTCGGCGATGTTCGCCTCTTCACGCACAGCGGCCAGATTCAGGTCGAGCGGGCGCGTTCGGTCGAGGCGCGCTCGACCAGCGGACGGATCAGCATTGAGCAGGTGCATGGACGAGCCGCCGCCTCCGTGGTCTCCGGGGCGGTCGATATTCGTCAGGCGCACAGCGCTCGCGTCGGATCGGTCAGCGGCAGCCTCAATCTGCACGAGATCCAGGGCAAAGTCGACGCGATGAGCGTGAACGGCAGCGTCAAGATCAACACCGCCGGCGCTGGCGACATTCGCGTCGGCACCGTTTCCGGCAACGTCAACATTCGCGTCCCCAGGCAGCGCCGGCCCAGCGTTCGCGCCAGGCGCAAGTCGGGCAGCCTCAAGGTCAACTGCGAAACCGGCGACGACCTGGCGATTAACGTCGCTACCGTCTCCGGCTCCGTGAGCGTCGGCAATCCACGCGGCTGAGTGATGATCACCACGATGACCAATCCTATCGCCGCCAAATCTCCGCCCCCCACGGTGGCCGGTGCGGTCGTCTTCACCGACATTGTCAGCTTCACCGAGTTCACCGCGATCGAAGGTGACGAGGCGGCCAACGCCCTGCTCACGGCGCAGGAAGACATCGTCAACGCCGTCCTCCCGCCCGAGGCCCGTCTGGTCAAGGAGTTGGGCGACGGCCTGATGCTCTGGTTCCCCGACGCCGAGTCCGCGCTGCGCATCTGCCTGACGCTTCTCCGACGGTTCGAGGACTACTCCTCCTCCACCTTGCAACCCCTCTGGGTGCGCATGGGCATTCACTGGGGACGCCAGACCCGACGCCGCGACGATCTGATCGGGCACGATGTGAATCTTGCCTCCCGCATCGCCAACCAGGCCGGCCCGTCCGAGCTGCTCCTCTCCGAAGACACCGTCCGCCAGCTCGACCGACCGATCACCGATCTCGAGGAAATCGGCTTGGTCGTGATGAAGGGCATCCCCGACCCCATCCGCCTCTTCCGCGCATTGCCGGAGTAATCATCCTTCTGCGACGGCTGGATCGGGATATTGGGCCTTGCGCAACGGGGCGGTCGGGCCAACACCCTACCCTGCCTGAGTGATTGCATCGCCCAACCTCAACGGAGTTGACCAGCGATCGAAGTGGCGGCGCAATCTACGCCTGTATCCGATCTTCTATTTCTTCCACGACCTGCACTTCTGGATGCCGGTCTGGATCATTTTCGCCACCGAGGAGGTCGGCCTCACGTTTGCCCAACTCGGAGCCATCGGTCCCGCGTTCTATGTGATCACGTCGTTCGGGCAACCGCTGGCTGGCGCGCTAGCCGACCGATTCGGCCGCGTGCGGACCATCCGGGCATCGCTGGTCATCTTTATGGTCTTCACGGCCTGGTTTGCCTTCTCGGACGGGTTCTGGATGGTTGCAGTGGCCTGGTCGCTTTGGGGACTCGCGATGGTGGCGATCACCGGCACCGACAGCGCGTTTTTACACGACTCGCTGCAGGCGATGGGTCGAGAGCGCGACTTCGAGCGTCAGGCGGGACGCGCGTTCGCAGTGCGATCTGTTGCTCTCGTCCTGGCGACCCTCGCCGGCGGAGTGATCGCCGGCGAGATCGGCGGTCGCGGAGCGCTTTTGACCGGGACTGCGGCCACAGGGCTCGCCTTGATGATTTCGCTGTTGTTCCGAGAGCCGCCGAGGCATGAAAGCGAACAGGAAACGCGCGGTCCCTCGTATATGCAGTTGCTCAAGCAGACGCTGCGCCTGGCCGGAAGCACGCCGACGATCCGCTATTCGCTCCTCTTCAGCGCGATCCTGATCGCGTCGATGGTTCCCGAGTTCTATCTGTTGCAGCCGTTCCTCAGGGAACAGGGAGTGGAAGTCGGCTGGCTATTCTCGGTGCTCCAAGCGCCGGCGCGGATTGCCACGGTGTTCGCTGCTGCCCTGGCATTCTGGTTGGCAATTCGTTTTGGCATCGTGCGAACACTGGCCTCGATGCCGTTCTGGGTTGTGCTGGTTTACCTCGGCGTCGGACTCATCGATCACCTGGGTGTGGTTGCGTTGTTCATCATCCTCGGACTGGCACGTGGCGCACAGATGCCGCTGATGGAGGGTTACCTCAACCGGCGCATCCCGTCCCACCTCCGAGCGACCGCCCTATCGCTTAATCACATGGGCTGGGCGCTGATCATGCTGCCCTTCCTGCCAATCTTCGGTCGAGTCGTCAACGACAACCCATTGCCTAACGTCTTCCTCGGCCTGGCTGCCTTCTTCGGTCCGTTGCTGCTGATCGTGATGATTTTCTGGGTCCGCGCCGACCGAAACGAAGGAGGCCGGCTCCGGCTCCCGCCAGCGATTCCGCAACTACTGCGCGAAGTCCTGTGGAAGCCACAACGACGTTCCAAGCCGATTCCCCGACCAGTTCACTTTGACTAAACAGCGAAAGGACTGCGCTCATGCCTGACCGACTTGCCGGTAAATCTGCCATCATTACTGGCGCCGGTTCTCGCGCGGAGGGGATTGGCAATGGCCGCGCCACTGCCATCCTCTTTGCGCGCGAGGGCGCCGACGTGTTGCTCGTCGACCGCGATGAAGAAGCGGTGCAAGCGACCCTTGACATGATCCGCGCCGAGGGCAATGACGCCGCAATTGCGGTCGCCGATGTCACCGCTACCGAAGACTGCTCCCGTATCGTCGCCGACGCCGTCAGCCGCTACGGCAAGCTCGACATCCTGCACAACAATGTCGGCATTGGCGGACGCGGCACCGTTGAGCAGATCTCCGAGGTCGAGTGGGACCACGTGCAGCGGGTCAACGTGACCTCGATGATGCTGACCTGCAAGCACGCCATTCCGGTACTGCGCGAGAACGGTGGCGGCGCAATCACCAACGTGTCCTCGATCGCCGCGCTGCGACCTCGCGGGTTGACGGCCTACAGCGTCAGCAAGGCGGCCGTCGCGACGCTGACCCAGGCGCTGGCAGTCGATCACGGTCGCGACCATATCCGCGCCAACTGCATCATGCCCGGCCCGGTCTATACGCCGATGGTCTACTCCGCCGGGATGTCCGACGAGCTGCGCGAGCGTCGCAAGAACGCCAGTCTGCTCAAGCAGGAGGGCGAGCCCTGGGACATCGGCTGGGCCGCGGTCTTCCTCGCCAGCGACGAGGCCAAGTATGTCACGGGTGTGATCCTGCCGGTCGACGGCGGCGTCACGGTCCGAGGGCCTGATCGGTAGACGGTCGTTCTGCCGTTGTTCCGGCGCAGGCCCTACTCTTCATCCTCATCCGGCAGTTCGTAGACTGCTGCGGCGCCGGCGTCCTCTCCTGCTGAGGTGTCGGCCAGCCATGCGCCCACGACTGCTGTGGATCCATCGATCTCGGTGACCCAGCCGAACTCTGCTCGCTCGCCGGCTTCGATGGCGTCGACCGGACCGAGCACGCCGACCTCGACCCACTCGTCATCGATCAACTCAAAGGCATAGGCTGCGCCGCTTCGGTAGGTGCCAGACTCGGGATGTGCGCGATGCGGCGCGCCAATCACCATCCGCTCGTCCTTGATGTCGACCGAATAGCCGAACCAGTCTCCCGGCTGCATATCTGACGCCTCGAGTTTGGCGTGGAAATCCCAGAGTGAGTCGAGCTTCCACACGTAGGTTGCGCCGGCGCTCCAAAACGGGTCGTCGTGGTCATAGGATCCCGAGGCCAGCCAGGGCAGGTGCAATGCCACCTGCGATCCGAGTCGATCATTGGCGATGCCGTCAGAGGCCACCAGTTTGCCGGCGAAATTCCATTCGTCGTTATAGAAGTGCCAGACATAGACCGCGCCGGCGTCCTCGGCGATCGTGTCATCGCCCGGCGCTCCGACAACCAGGACGTTGTCGTGCAGATCGATGTCGCGGCCGAACATCATGCGTTCGCTCGCCTCTGCTGGCTGGAGCACGGCCTCGGCCTGCCAGAGACCCTTGTACAGCTTGAACGTTGTGACCGAACCGGTGTGCGCACCTGAGAGCGGGTCTTCCCAGGCCGAGACGGCGATCCTGTCGCCGGAGATTGCCACACTCCAACCAAACGATGCTCCCGCAATTGGGACTCGCGGCAACAGTGTGCCGGTGCGCTGCCAGACGCCACTGACCTTCTCATAGAGGTATGCCACGCCGGAATCGTCGATCCGGCTGCCGTCGACACCGCGTCCGTCTTCGTAGGGTGCGCCGATCACGATGCGTCCACTGTCGATAGCGAGCCAGCGTCCAAACCAACCCAACGGATCCGGGAAGGGCGGCAGGATGTACGCGGTTTCTATCCATTCGCCGTCGACTCGCTCGAAGATGAAGACGGCACCTGTATCTTCGCCCTCTACGTCGTGATAGGGAGCTCCAACGGCGATCACGTCGCCCTCTACCACTGCCGACCAGCCGTACTCGTCGCGTACGGCGGGCACACTTGGAGTCAGAGGAGTCCCGTCAGCGAGCCATTTGCGTATGGGGGCGACGGGAGGCGCGGACTGCTGGTCCGCGGCCTGATCCTCAGCGGAGCCGTACGGATCGGACGAATCGTATCCCTGATCCTGCTGTTGTTGCTCCTGGCCCTCTCGACTCATTGCCTGGGGCGCAGAACCATCAGCGTCCTGAGGCTGCTGCGCGACTTGTGCATCAGGCTGCGGTTCTTCCGCTTCGACCTCCGCTGTCGTCGCGGCCTGCGTTGCCGATTCCTGCTCTACTTGTGCTTGCAGGTCGCCGGCATCTTCGGTCTGCGCCGGATTGCCATCCGATTGCTCGATTGAGTCGCTGCAAGCGGCAAGTGCAGCAAATGCCAGGAGCGCCAGCAACGCGACGAACGTCGTGAACCACCCGGTCGTCAACGCCCCGCGCGGGGACAGCATCGGACGCAGCAGCATATGAACAGGCCTGCCAATCAACGATGTCCATGCCCGGCCGCGTCAATACCCAAGCGACGCGACTCACCCCGCACTACAGGTCAGCCTACCGATGATTGGCGATTCAGGGTTAACGCCGATAGTTCGGCTGTCGCTTCTCGCGGAACGCCGCTTGCGCCTCGGACGCATCCGGCCCGGCCATCGTCATCTCTTCCATCGAGAGCGACAGTGGCAGGACCATGTTCGAGACGTGCTTGATCCACTTGTTAATCGGCACTTTCGACGCCGAAATCGCGCCCAGCGGACCATTCGACAGCCGCTCGGCCAGCGCCAGCGCTGTTGACATCAACTCGTCGTCCTCAACCACATCCTGGACCAGTCCCATTTCCTTGGCTTGCTCTGCTCGGACATGCTCGCCGGTCATCAGGAAATACTTGGCGCGGGAGGGTCCAACCAGCATGGGCCAGATCACACCGCCGCCGTCGCCTGCGCCGATACCCATGTTGACGTGCGTGTCGCCAAGTACGCCAGATCGGCCGATGTAGACGACATCGGCCATCAAGGCGACGGTCGCGCCCAGGCCCAGGGCATAGCCGTTGACCGCGCAGATCACCGGCTTCTCGCAGTCGAGCCAGTTGTCGACGATCAGCCGAGCCTCGTTCATCCGGTTCAGATAGTGTCCGCCCATCGGCTCGTCGCGGTCGGCCGAGAAGTCGCCGCCGGCGCAAAATGCCCGACCGGCGCCGGTCAGCACCAGGACGCGCACCTCAGGATCGCGATTGGCGTCAACAGGCAAGGTGGACAGCTCACGATGCATCGCCGAGTTGACAGCATTGAGTTTCTCAGGACGATTAAGCGTCGCCACCGTCACGCCGTCAGAGCGCTTGTCGATGTCGATGGTGGTGTACGCGTCGGGGTTGAGGGTCATGTTGGCTCCATCGCTTTTCGGGAGTGGATATTCAGCAGTCGAGCTGGGCGGCGAGGTCGTGGAAGTCGGTTGCGACGATGTCGAAGGATGGGTCGGGAGTGAGATCGACCGGGAAGTTTGGGCCTGCTTCATCGGGTCGCGGCACGAATGCGGTTCTCATGCCGGTTTGGGCGGCAGCGAGGAGGTCTCCCTGGTGCGCGGCGACCATCATCACCTCATGCGACTCACATCCGAGCAACTCGGCCGCTCGCCGGTAGCATTGCGGCTCGGGCTTGAAGGCGCCGGTTACTTCTGCCGAGAGGACACAGTCCCAGGGCAGTCCACCGAACTTGGCCATATTGACCAGCAACTCGATATTGCCATTGGACAAGGTTGAGACCACGAACCGGGAACGCAGGCGCTGCAGTCCACCTGGAGAGTCCATCCACGGATGCAGGCGATGCCAAGCGCGATTGAGTTCAGTGACATCGGATTCCTCAGCATCAATGCCGAGTTCAGCCAGCAGCATGCGCAGCATCCGCAGATGCAACCCATCAGCCGTCTGGAACGGCAGCTCGCCGTCGCGGACGAGCCGCATCCCACCCGCATAGCCCTCGCGACGCCAACGGTCGGTGAACATGCCGGCATCGGCTTCGACGCCGTGGCGTTTTAGAAACGATGCCACCTCGGCCGAGACGGAGGAACGCCAGTCAACCACGGTGCCAAAGACATCGAACGTGAGCGCCCGTACCTGACTGAGATCAGCGGTCATTGGGCGCGTCTACAGAATCTGGCTGAGGAACAGCTTGGTCCGCTCTTCGCGAGGATTCGTGAAGAAATGCTCCGGCGTGCCCTGCTCCACGAGCGCGCCCTCGTCGAAGAAGACCAGTCGGTCGGCAACCTCGCGGGCGAAACCCATCTCGTGCGTGACCACGATCATCGTCATGCCCGACTCGGCCAGCTCCTGCATCACGTCGAGGACTTCCTTGATCATCTCAGGGTCGAGCGCTGAGGTCGGCTCGTCGAACAGCATGATCTTGGGCTGCATTGCCAAAGCGCGCGCGATCGCCACGCGCTGTTGCTGACCACCGGAGAGCTGCGAGGGGAATTTGTCGGCCTGCTCTGGGATGCCGACACGCTCAAGCAATTGCATCGCCAGCGCCTCGGCCTCGAGCTTTGGCATGTGGCGCACCTTTTGCGGCCCAAGCGTGATATTGCTGAGCACGGAAATGTGCGGAAACAGATTGAACTGCTGGAACACCATTCCGACTTCCGAGCGAATCGCCGCCATCGCGCGGACGTCCTCGTTTAGCTCGATCCCATCGATCACGATTCGCCCGGCGTCGTGTTCCTCAAGGCGATTGAGACAGCGAATGTAGGTGGACTTGCCAGAACCCGACGGCCCCAGGATGACGACGATCTCATGTTCCTTGATCCGCAGCGACACGTCGTCAAGCGCCTGGAAGTCTCCGAACCATTTGTCCACGTTCTCGGTGATGATGATGTCGCTGGACCCGGCGAGACGGGGCGAGAACACCTCGGCGTCCGGATCGGGTGCGACGGCAGCCGCCGATGCAGTCTTCGGGCCGGCCGACTCGGCGATGATGTTTGCTGGCGAAATTTCGTCTGCCATGGCGCTCACCTCATCCTTACAACGCTTGTTGCGATGGTAGCGGTACACACTGCGGCACGCGAGATGTATGCGATGTGGAACGCGGAGTTCGCTGGTACCGTCACAGTTCAATGCCGAAAGTACATCAGGCCATCAAGCTGATCGAGCGCGACGGCTGGTACTTCGTCCGAATGCGAGGCAGCCACCGGCACTTCAATCACAAGACCAAACCTGGCACCGTGACCATTCCTGGCCCGCCGTCTGAGGACCTGTCGAAGGGTCTATGGAACGGTATTCTGAAGCAGGCTGGCCTGAAGCATCGAGGTCTCAAGAAATGAACATTCCAGTAGTCATCGAGCAACAAGAGCAGCACTTCGAAGTGTTTGTGCCAGACTTTCCCAACCTCAACGTCACCGCGACCACTGCCTCTCAAGCGATAGCGCTAGTCCGAATGGACATTCTGGATCAAGTAAATCGCATCCTGAGTGAAGGTGGCGAGTTGCCGGATGGGACCGCTCGGATCGAGACCATAGAGGTCACACTCCATCCTTCTGTGGGCAAGTCAGCAGACTCCTATGAGGTCATTATCGATAAAGCTCCCGGCAACTATTGCGCCTGGGTCCCTAACTTGCCGATCTGCGTCGCGGTAGCTGACACCCTCAAGGAAATGCGAGCGATGATCAAAGAGGCGATGGAGTTCCACATCGAAGCGCTGGTGGAGAAGGGCGACCCACTTCCGCCGAAGAACTGTCTTGTGGAAATGATTGAGATCGAAGCCGCAGAGTCTGCAAATGTGGCCGAGGTTGCCGACTGACCGAGTTCCTTAGCGCTCGCCGATTCCTTGTGCTCGCTCTACTCGCTGGGAGACCCTCGACATCATGAACGCGACCACCCAGAACACCACGGCGACGAACACGTAGGCCTCGATCCGGTCGGGAATGAACTCTGACTGGGCGATCGCCGAGTCGGCGTTGCCCTTCAGTTCGCGCAGCGTCAGGATGACCGTGACCAGCGTCGTGTCTTTCCAGATCGCGATGGCCTGACCGACGATCGGTGGGATTGAGATTCTCAGTGCCTGCGGCAGGATGATCAGTTGCATCGACTGCAACTTGTTCAGACCCACAGCTTGCGCTGCCTCGTATTGACCTCGCGGCAGGGCCTGAAGGCCGCCGCGGATGTACTCAGCCATGTAGGCGCCTGTGAACACGGCCAAGACGACCATCGTGCGGATAATCAGGTCGCCACCCATGATGTCGTCAAGGATGAATAGCGCGACGAACAGCCAGCCCAGCAATGGCGCTCCACGCACGACCTCGATGTATGCCGTACAAGTCCACTTGATCGTCTTCATGTTGGACGCGCGGCCAAGGGCAAGCGGAATTGCAACCACAAGTCCGCCGACGATACCCACGGGGGCCAGAATCAGGTTGAGCACGAAGCCATCGAACTGACGAGTGTTCGCTCCACCGGCGACCATCAGAATCACCAAAACGAGTG
Organism: Chloroflexi bacterium bin125; assembly: GCA_002239025.1. Lineage (GTDB taxonomy): Bacteria > Chloroflexota > Dehalococcoidia > Bin125 > Bin125 > Bin125. Next base: position 46,207 of record MPNM01000013.1, read on the forward strand.
GTAGCGAGATCGCCAGCAATCCTCCCACGACCCGCTGTTGCAGCACGCGTCGCGGGGAGGTCTCGCGCGGCATCCACACGGTCAGGTAGTAGCCGAAGTAGAGGAACCCGATTGCGGCAAGGAACCAGATAGACGACCAGATCGTTGCGTCGCCGTGAGCCATCAAGAAGATGACGAACCCGCCGGTCAGGACGATGAAGAGCGAGTCCCGTCGTCCAAGACTCGACCAGGTGCCGTAGGCGAGACCGATCAGGAACATCACGAGGGCGATGCTGGTCCACAGCCGCCAGGCCTCCTCGCGCGGGAAGGATCCTGCGAAGAGCAGCCAGCGATTGGCCGTGATCACGTTCCAGTTCGCGTCGAAGAACACGAACCAGACGACGCCGATGAACAGGACGCCCAGGAATCCAGCTGACACGAGTGTCAGAATCGTGCCAGTCAGTGATGGGAAGAGGTTGCGGTTGACCCACTCGCGAGCGCGGATCCTCCACGGGCGTCTCGCACGCTCACGGTGCGGGGGCAAAATGATCTTGCGCGGGCCGCCTGCGGGCGGCAACGGAAGCTGCTCGGGGCGGGGGATTGGAGGAAGCTCTGACATCAGTGCCCCCTACAAGCGGTTCGCAGTGACACGTGCATTGAACACGTTCATCACTGCCGAGATGGCGAAGGAAATGATCATGTACGTCACGATGATCACAAAGAACATTTCAAGCGCGTGGCCGGCCTTGTTCTGGATCACCGTGGCTACACGGAACAGGTCGTCGTACAGGACTGCATATGCCAACGAAGAGTTTTTGTTGACGTTCAAGTACTGATTGGTGACAGACGGGATCATCTGTCGCAAGGCCTGCGGCAGGATGATGAGTGTGAGGCGCTGATATCCCGACAGGCCGATTGCGTTGGCCGCCTCGGTTTGTCCACGCGGCAACGCCTGGATGCTGCCACGTACGATTTCGGCGATGAACGCCCCGGTGTAGGCAGTCAGTCCGAGCACCAGCGCTGCAAACTCAGGTTTGATCACCATGCCTTCGGCGTACTGTGTGCCATCGAGAATCGGACGGTCGATTGAGACGACCACGCCGAGCAGCAGGAATGAAATCAGCGCGGCGCCGGCGAAGATCGAGAATGCCCAGCGATTCGGATAGTGCGGCTGTCCCGTTTCGCGCTCGATTTCCTGACGCGATGCGCGCACCCTCATCGCGACCAGCGCGGCCGCAATCAATACCAGAACCCAGACGCCTACAAACCAGTCTGGAACGCCCCACAGGCCGCCCGAGGGCACCGGCCAGGGGATGGCAATGCCGCGATTGGAGAGGAAGAAGAAGTCGCCAACGTTGACGACATCCTGGATCACCGGAGCGCCCACGAGCAAGACCGCGTACCAGAGCACTACCTGGACGAGCAGCGGCGTGTTGCGGAAGATTTCGACAAACAGCGTCGCCATCTTCGAGAGAAGGAAGTTCGAAGACAGGCGCGCGACGCCGATAAAGACGCCGACGACCGTAGACAGGAGTATCGCCACCATGACGGCGCGTAGTGAGGCCCACACACCAACGAGATAGATCTCAAGCCTCGAGCTGGTCACGCCATCGACTTCAGTGAGCCACTGAGAGCCGACCGCGAACCCGGCCGGCTCGCTCAGGAAGCCAAAGCCAAAGTCGCGCAAGTCGAGCGAGGTGTACACGTACCAGGCGACGATGGCCGTCGCTGCGACGTAGATGGCCTGCTGCAGGACATTGCGGAACCCGCGGCGATAGAACAGCGGCACGTCACCGGAATGCTGGGCTTGTGCGGACATGCAATCCTGCTCGATGTTCAACTCAACGCGCGTTGGTTGCGCAACAGGTTAACGGAGACTGATTGGATGAGTTCGGATAGCAAAAGGGGCCGCCCCTGCGGGCGGCCCCTCCGTTGAACCGATGGATGACGGTTTAGCGGTACGGCAGTGCGTACTGGATGCCACCGGTGCCTGGCGGACAGTTGCTCTTGTCCTCAGACGCCAGGGCGTTCAGCGAGCAGGCTCGCGGAACCGCGTCACCAACGTTGTTCTCGTAGATCTCGCCGTAGTTGCCGACAGCGATGAGCGCGCGCTGGATGAACTGCGCACCAACCGAGTCGAAGCCCAGAGTCGAGACCTCGCCGCCCTCGAAGGGGACGCCCAACAGACGCGCGACGGCGGTGTTCGGCGGGTTCGAGGCCATGGCGGCCACGTTGGCCTTGTTGATGCCCATTTCCTCAGCAGCGATCAGGCCATGCACGACCCAGTTCACAACATCCTTGAACTCGGAGTCGTAGTCGCGGACGCCAGGAGCCAATGGCTCCTTGGAGATCAGCTCACCAAGAATGACGAAGTCGCTGGCGTTCTCAAGGACGCCGATGCGGGATGCGAGGTTGGACTGGTCAGCAGTCCACACGTCACAGCGACCGGCGAGGAACGCGTCCTGCGTTTCCTGGTCGGAACCGCCCAGCGGCGTGTAGCTGAGGCCGAGGTCGGTGAAGTGGTCGGCCAGGTTCTGCTCGGTCGTCGTACCGGACTGGACACAGATGGTCGAGCCGCCCATGTCGGCAGTCGAGTTGATGCCCGCGCCGGCGTGCACCGCGAAGCCCTGACCGGTGTAGAACGTGGTCTGAGCAAAGTCGACACCGAGTTCACGGTCGCGCGACGCGGTAATGGTGGTCGTGCGGATCAGGACGTCGATGTTCCCGTTGGCCAGCAACTCGAAACGTGTCGAAGCGTCGGACGCGTCGATCAGCTCAAGGTCAACTTCGAGAGCCTCAGCAATGGCCTTACAGAAGTCGACATCAAAGCCAACCACGGAGCCATCTGGCTCGCGGAAGCCGAACAGTGGCTGCGTCTGCTTGACGCCGCACTTGAGAATCCCACGGTCCTTGACTAGCTGCACTGTGTTGCCGCGAGGATCGCCGGAAACCTGGGCCTGCGGTTGATCTTGTTGCTGCTGCTGCTGCATCGCCTGCTGTTGCTCGACCGCCTGTGCCTGCTGCTGATCTTCGTCAGACGTACAGGCGCCGATCACAGCGCCGGCGATCAGTGCTGCTCCTGCAAAAAGCAGTGCACTGACAAGTCGGCGCCCCTTCAAACTTGGCCATCTCATGGTTCCAGGTCCTTTCAGCGTCCACTCTCTATGCGAGCTAGACCAATCCGCTCATCGCGGAGTATACACAGACTGCGGAGACTATCGACGTTTTCTATCAAGAACGACCTGCATCTACCGCTTCGAGTCAGGCACGTCGAAGTTGAACAGACGGGCCGCATTCAGACCAAGGATCTTGGCCCGTTCCACGTCTGTCAGGTCGCCCATTGTCCGCTCGATCGCGGCGGCGGAATGCGGCCAGGAGCCCTCGTGATGCGGGTAATCGTTGGCCCAGAGCAGATTGTCGATCAAGTCGTACTTCTTGGCCAGGTCGATGCCCGGTGCGTCGTCCTGGAATGAGCCGAAGCAATGCGATCGGTAGTAATCCGAGGGCAGCCCTTCGAGCTTGGGGAAGGCCCACATGTGGTGCTTGTGGTAGGCCTCGTCCATCGCGGTCAGCGCCCAGGGAATCCAACCGATGCCGGCTTCGATCGTGCCTGCGCGCAGATCAGGGAAGCGCTGGAACACGCCCGACGCGCACATGTTGATGATCGGTTCCATCGTCATGGCCAGCGAGTGGAAGACATAGTTGGTGACCGCGCCGCCATTGCCTCGCGCGCCGCGAGGATCGCGCCCGGTCGAGACATGGAACGTGATCGGCAGGCCGGTCTCCTCGACGGCCGCCCAGAGCGGGTCGAACTCGGGCAGGTTGTAGTTGCGAGAGTCTTCACCAGTCGGTCCCCAGACCGGCTTGGCCGGGAACGAGAAGCCGCGGAAACCGCGCTCGGCCGAACGCTGGATTTCAGCAATCGCGCCGGGGATATCGCCCGTCGCGACACAGGCCAACGGCGAAGACCGGTCATAGGTGTCGCCGAAGGTCTCCCAGGCCCAGTCATTCCAGGCGCTGCACATGGCGTTGGCAAAGACCGGGTCGTCGGTCGCCCACATCGAGAGTCCCTTGTTGGGGAAGATGATCTCGGCGTCAACGCCGTCACGGTCCATGTCGCGGAAGCGCTCCTCAGGGAAGGCGTTGCCGTGCTTGTCGCGGACCAGGTCCTCGCCGGCCAGCTTCAAGTCGCGAATCTTGGTCGGGCGGTGACCCTCGGTCACCTGCCAGCGGACGCCGTCCTCGTCAACCTCAATGCGAGGCAGCCGATGTCGGTACCTCTCGTCGATTCGGCGCTCCCAGAGGTCAACCGGCTCATGCACGTGGCAGTCGGCCGAGACCATGAAGTACTTCTTCGGGTCTTCCGGTCGCGCCGTGCGGGTCCAGCCCTCGGTGCCTGGGGTCAGGGTGCGATGCTCGGGGATCTCATATCCAACCGGATCGGCTGCGGGACGTTCAGCGGTAACCATGCAAATTCCTTCCAAACCCGACGAAGCAGGCCATCACTCGATAGTTAGAGAGAGTCTAGCGGAGACAGTGTTGGTCGAGGGCAATCCAGATCCGATTTGCTCCCCCCAGAGACTGCGAAGGGCTGCGAGTTCTCTAACAATCGGCTACAACTGCGACGGATCCAACCGCGAGTGCGGGCCTGGATGGTCGTAGTCCAGCGAGATCGTCTCGATCAGCCCGCTTTCGGGCAGTGGCAGGTCGATGTACTCCGGATCGAGCCCCTCCGACGGCCAGAAGCGCAACCGTACTCCGACCGCGTCATCGGGCGGTTCGTGTGAGGTATCAGCGGCTCCGCGACCGGAGTGGAACCAGTCGCCCTCGGATTCTCCGTCGCCCACCAGCCAGGAACCGAACCAGGGCATCGGTTCGCCGAAGTCCGATGTCTGTTCGTGCCAGACGATGCGTAGTGTTGTGATCGTCGTCATGGCCTAGGTATCCGTGAACTTTGGGCGGCGCTTCTCAGAGAATGCCTTTGGACCTTCGATCGAGTCGTTCATGCCCTGCAGATTCTGCTCGATCGCTGAGCCGAACTGCTGGGCCATAATCGGCTCCATGTAGTAGCCGCGATACAGCGCTTGCTTAATGTTTCGCACTTCGCGAGGCGCCAGGTACAACATGCGACGGGCGTACTGCAGCGCGGTTTCTAGCAGCATCTCGCGTGGCACGACGCGTTGCACCCAACCAAGCTGATAGCAACGCTCGGCGTCGTACTGGGTGTCGCCCCAGAGGGTCAATTCCATCGCCGAGCCCAGACCGATCTGCCTTGTCAGCGGAGCCATCCAGCCGGCCCCGCCCATGTTCCAGCGGGTCTCGGCGATCCCGATTTTGGCCTCTTCCGACATGATCCGGATATCGCACTGCATCGCGTACATGAACCCGCCCGCGACGGCCCAGCCATTGATCGCAGCGATCGTCGGCTTCCACAATCCCAGCGTTTCGGACAGCGGCACCGGATTCTTGCGCCGACTGATGATCGGTGCATTTCCCGTCCCACCATCGCGTTCGGCTTCGCGGGTCTCAGCAGTGTTGATCAGGTCGGCGCCGGCGCAGAATGCGCGCCCGGCGCCGGTCAGCACGGCGCAGCGTGCGTTCGGGTCGTCGCGATACTCGACAAAGGCGTCGTACAGAGCGTCGCTTAGTCCGTCGCCGATCGAGTTCAGGCGGTGCGGCCGGTTCAGCGTGATCAGGTAGATTCCGCCGTCCTCAAGCTTGTCCACCTTGACCACGGGACCAAAGATCTCCTGGGGCGTCGAGCGGTTGTGGACTGCCGGGTCATACGTTTCATACTGTTGCTCAGCCATCGTTCCGTCCTCGCGAGGTTGTCGAATTCTGTGTTCGCCTGTGCGGTAACTCTCAGCAGTCGCACGATAATCTACCGCTCAGATCACGATTGCAGCGCAGGAACGGGGCGCAACGATGACGCCAGACAATCTGGGACAGGGACAGTCACCGATCGATATCAGCGATTGGGTGCAATCGGATGCAACGGCGCCGGCCCTCACATACGCCAGCGAGGCGATGCGCGTTGAGCGCTCCCAGGGGTTCGTCATGATTCATTTCTCTCGTGGTAGCGAGTTGCATGTCGGCGACGAGTCGTACCGCCTGCTGCAACTGCACTGGCACACACCAGCCGAACACACCGTCGATGGCGAGGAGTTCGAGGCGGAAGTGCATTTCATCCACGCCAACGAGAACGATGAGTTGCTCGTGGTAGGTGTGATGTACCGCCTCGGCGACCCGGATGAAGGCCTGCGACAGATCATCGTGGAATCGCCGCCAGAGGGTGAGGAAGCAGGCGTCGTGCCAGCGTTGTTATCCGCCGAGTTAGCGCCTCGCTCCGATGCGTTCTATCACTACGTGGGTTCCCTGACCGCCGCGCCGTTCAGCGAGCCGGTGCAGTGGTACCTGGTCCAATCGCCCGGGACTGTTTCGCAGCGTCAGGTCGAGCAACTACAGGAGCTCACGGGGGGTCCCAACGCGCGTCCGCTTCAGGATCGAAATGGGCGCACGATCGTCTGTGTCGGTTGCGGCAGCTGAATGGATCGTTCCTTGGGACCCATCTCAGGCGATTTCCCAGTCCCCGCTTTACGCGGGGACCCGTTCCCTCCCCGCTTGATGTGACCTCAGCGGAGGGCGAACGGGAGACCGAGCGGGTCCCCGCGTAAAGCGGGGACTGGACTCGTTCGCGGCGTGAGCGCAGGCATCCAATGGGGACGACCGTCAGCCCCGTTACCATCGACCCATCTCGCAACACTCAGCACGGGCGATTCTCATGCCACCTCAAATCAGTACTTCTCTAGGCAAACTCCAAGGCGCAGCAGACGACGGTTGCGTTGTGTTTCGCGGCGTTCCCTTTGCTCAGCCGCCGGTCGGCGAGCTGCGTTGGCGTCCGCCCGAGCCGATGCAGCCCTGGGACAGCGTCCGCGATGCGACTCAGTTCTCAGCCTCTGCGATGCAGCGGCAGCTTCCGGGAGGCATTGGCGACCTGATCGGGATTCCCGCCCAAACCCAATCCGAGGACTGTCTCTACCTCAACGTCTGGACACCTGCCTGCGACGACCGCAAGCGTCCGGTGATGGTCTGGATCCACGGCGGCGGCAACACCGTTGGTTCGGGCACGCAGCCGCGGATCGACGGCAAACATCTGGCGATGACCGGCGACGTGGTCGTGGTCACGCTCAACTACCGACTCGGCGTGTTCGGCTGGATGCATGCGCCGATTCTGGGCGCCTACGGCAATGAGGGGTTGCTCGACCAAACAGCGGCACTGTTCTGGGTTCGTCGCGAGATCGAAGCCTTCGGCGGCGACCCGGGCAACGTCACTGTCTTCGGACAATCGGCCGGCGGATTCGATATCGCCCACCTGATGGCCATGCCGGCTGCGACCGGAGCATTTGACAAAGCGATTCCGATGAGCGGTTCGCTGATTCCCACGATCACCAAGGTCGAGGCGCGCGCCGTCGCGGAGAAGTTCCTGCTTCGGTTTGGCGGCTGGGACGATCCGGAGCGGATGCGCCGAGTCGACGCTGGCGACATTCTCGACTACCAGGTGGAGCTGACTGGCGGCGGATTCGGTGGCGTGCGTTTCGGCCCGGTCGCCGACGGATACTCGCTGGGTCTCGACGCCGAGGCACGCATAGGCGCGGGCATCCAGACCAAGGGCATGCCGCTCTTGATCGGCCATACGAAGGACGAGTTCAATCTCTTCAATCCTTCAAGCACTGGCACAGTGGTGATGTCGGACAACGACTTGCTCGCTGCTGCGACTGCTCCGTTCGGTGGCATGCGCGCCGCTGAGGGCGTTGACCGCTATCAGCGGTCGCGGGACGCTCGCGGCGAGCCGACGGACAATACATCGGTCTGGAACGCGATCATGACCGACTCGATGTTCCGCATCCCTGCCGTGAAGACTGCTGAGGCACATGGCCGCCACACTGAGAGCGTCTGGAGCTATCGCTTCGACTACCCGTCTCCGGCGTACGAAGGCAAGCTGGGCAGTTGCCACTCACTCGATATCCCCTTCATCTGGGGCACATACGAGGCTGAGAACATGAAGCAGTTCTGCGGCGACGCATCGCCGGAACTGGAGTCGCTTTCCAAGACGATGATGCAGACGTATCTCGCGTTCGCCAAGACTGGCAATCCGAGCAATGAGCATCTGCCTGAATGGCCGACGTACAACACCGAAGAACGCCCAGTGATGACCCTCAATCACGACTGTGAGATCGTCAACGCTCCCGGCGACGAAGAGCGAGACTTCTGGGCATCGCTGGCACCGCGAGAGCTGTCAAGAGTCGGCGGCTAGACAGAAACGACCTCTATGCCCGCGGAGCGAGCAGCCCTCTCCAAGTCATGATCGAGGGTTGCCAGCGGGAGTTCTCGCCGCAACGCAAGCTCCAGATAGAGAGCGTCGTAGAAGGTCAGGTTGTGCTCGAAGGCCAGTGTGAAAGTGGTGTCGAAATCGCACCCGTCATCGCTTTGAATCGATAAGTCATTGAGCGTGTGAAGATGCAGATGGGCTTCTCCGGCGTGCAGTCGGCCTCTTCGCTCGGCAAAGAGCAGCGCGTTTGCAACTTCGAACCGCCAGTGCTGAGGCACAACCGCCCCATCGCGCTTCACCCGTGCCAACGCTGCGAACGAGTGTGGATCCTGTTCGTCATCTAGCAGCCAACTGGTAGCAACAGACGCGTCCAGAACGATTCGGCTCACCTGCGATGACCCTCGTGGCGCCAGGCCAGAATCTCCTCGCGGGTTACACCCGTGGGTCTGCCTTCTCGCAGGGCGGCAATCTCTTCCAGAAAGCGCTGTGCTTCTTCGGTACCCTCAATCAGAGCGCATTGCTCCTCTGATGGCGGCGAGAATCCGGCGATCACACGGCCGCCTCTGGTGATCAGAACAGTCTCGCCCCGCTCCACCTGCTCAACGATCTGCTCAAACATTTTGTGAGCCACGTTCAATGGCAAGACCCGCACCGCATCCCGCTCCTCAGCAACCATTACGACCTCCAAGTTCGGCCTAACCACAGCCTATCGTCATTGACTTGCGCCGGACCCAGCTATCTCCAGCGGTCGTGCCCGTTCTAACATGATTCCCATTGAACACAATCGACGGCGGAAGTCGTCGGAAAGGGCGCGACCATGAAGATTGAAACAGGATTTGGCGGCGGCTGGCTGGGCGGCATTGCTGATCAGGTGAAAGCGCTTGAGGCGCGTGGCTTCGACTCCATCGTCGTGCCCGAGACGAAGCACAACTCGCTCTTCCAGATGATGATCGCCGCGGAACACACCGAGCGCGTCGAGATTTCCTCGTCCGTGACAATTGCTTTCCCGCGCACGCCGATGATTATGGCGCAGGCGGCCTGGGACATGCAGGAACTGTCCAAGGGTCGGATCAACCTCGGACTCGGCAGCCAGGTCAAGGGACACAATGTGCGCCGCTTCGGCGGTACCTGGTCGCCTCCGGCCAAGCGCATGGAGGACTACATCAACATGATGCGCGCCGTCTGGCACTCCTGGCAGACTGGCGAGCGCCCTGAGTTCATCTCCGATAACTACACCTACACGCTGATGACGCCGATGTTCGACCCGGGACCGATTGAGTACGACCCGCCGAAGATCTCGTTGGCCAACGTCGGACCGCTGATGGCACAGGTCGCCGGAGCTTGCGCCGACGGTCTGCGTCCGCATGGGTTCATGACTCACAAGGTGATGATGGACACCGTCATTCCCAACGTGAAGAAGGGCGCCGAGCGCGCCGGCCGCAACTTCGAAGACATCGACCTCGGCGTTGGCGGTTTCATGGCCTTCGGTGAGAACGAGTCCGAGGTCGAGCAGTCGATCGACGGCCTGCGCCGTGCAATCTCGTTCTACGGTTCGACCCGCTCCTACCACCACGTGTTCCGTGCTCACGGCATGGAATCGCTCGGCATGCAGTTGCATGAACTCTCGCTCAAGGGCGAGTGGGACAAGATGGCTGACGCGGTCAACTTCGAGGTCGCAGCCGAAATGGCGCACGCGACCACGTGGGACGACCTGCCCAAGTACGTGCGCACCAACCTGAGCTACGCCAGCCGGATCGGTTTGGGTCAGTACGTTCGACAGCAGAACGAGGGCCGCAGCAGCTTCGGCTACCCGGGCTCCCGAGACGGCCAGAAGTCGGCATCGCTGAGTGAGGAACGCCTGACCTGGCTGATGGATGAACTCCGGCCGCTCGGTGCGACTCCGGTCGTGGACTAGTCATCTCCCAAACTTCGTCATACCCGCGCTTGCCGCGGGTATTCCGCTGTTTCGAGCACAAACGTTGTTGCAGGACGCAGCGAGATTGCCGCGGCGGAGCGCGGCAATGACGAACATAGAGCGATCACAGATGTTGAAGTCTGGATAGGAGCCCATGGCCGATCCCTACCAACAACTGATCGACGATCTCGTCGCCGAGCAACGGTATCTCGACGCCCAACTCGCCGACCTGCCCGACGAAGTCTGGCAAAACGACACGCCTTGCCGTGGCTGGATGGTTCGTGATGTGATCTCGCACCTGGCAGAGGTCGATGAGTCGGCGACCGCTGTGGCGACCGGCGCTGCGCAGACCATGTCGGGTGGTGAGCGCTCCGAAGATGGCACTCGCTCGGGGCTGCAGGACAGCTCGCGACATATGACGCGGACTCAGCTCGTCGATTGGTGGCGAGCCGCACGGGATCGGATGGAAGTTGCGCTTCGCGCCCATAATGGACGCGATCGTCTGCCCTGGGCCGGGCCGCCGATGAGCGCTCGATCGTTCGCGACGGCGCGGTTGATGGAGTGCTGGTCGCACGGGCTGGACGCACTCGACGGCGCCGGAATCGAGCCGGTTCACTCGGACCGGTTGCAGCACATCGCGCATCTGGGCTTCATCACACGCGGATTCGCGTATCAGACACGTGGAATGGAGCCCAATCAGGAACCGCTCAAGGTTGAGCTGACCCTGCCCTCAGGAGCTTCCTGGTCCAGAGGGGACGACGACGCACCGCATGTCGTTTCCGGCACCGCCTCCGACTTTTGTCGGGTCGTAACACAGCGCATTCACTACATGGACACCGACCTCAGCTACACACCAGGACCCGCCGAGGAGTTCCTCCAGGTGGCGCAAGCGTTCGCCGGTCCGCCCGGCGAGGGTCGGCCGCAGCAGAGCGACTGACGATCTCGCGTTACCCTGCCGCTCATGCTCTCTCCCTATCGCGTCATAGATCTCACCGACGAGCGTGGCGTGCTCGCCGGACAGATGCTGGCCGATCTCGGCGCGGATGTGATCCAGGTCGAGCCTCCGAGCGGGTCATCGGGTCGCGGCGTCGCGCCGTTCTTTGCCGAGTATCCGGACGAGTCGATCTATTGGGCGGCCTACACCCGAGGCAAACGCGGAATCACTTGCGACCCTGCAGACCCGCGCGGCCGCGACGTGCTGCTACGTCTGCTGGAGACTGCCGACTTCCTGATCGAGTCGTCGGATGTTGGCAGAATGGCTGAGCTCGGTCTTGACTACGCAACACTCCACGAGCGGTTTCCCGGCCTGATCTATACGTCGATCTCCGCCTTCGGACAGACTGGGCCGAAGGCAGATTATGTCGGCTCGGATCTGGCGATCTGGGCCTCGGGAACTCCCTTGCTGATGACGGGCGACGACGACCGCGCGCCAATTCGCGTGTCGCAGCCGCAGTCCTGGGGACATGCCTCGGGAGATGCTGCGGGCGGCTCCATGCTGGCGCTGCATGCTCGGCATCGGAGCGGACGTGGACAGCATGTCGATGTGTCGGGTCAGGTCTCGGTGGCCCAGGCGACCTTGGGACAGGTGCTTGCTTATCAATTGGGCGCCTCAGAGCCCGAGCGATTTGCAGGGGGAGTCAAGCAGCGGGGGATCGGCTTTAGGGTCTCGGCTGAGGTCCAGAACGGGCACATTGTGCTCAACATGGCGCCTGGGCCCGCTGTTGGCCACTTCGCCAACCACGCGGTGCAGTGGCTGGTCGACATCGGCGCAGCGGACCCTTCGCTGCTAGAAGAAAACTTCAGAACTTACGCCGACCGCGTGGCAACTGGTGACGCAGATCCAGAGATATTCCCGCAGATCCAGCAGATCATGACCAACGAGGTTGCGAAGCGTACCAAGGAAGAGATGCTTGAGATCTCGATCGAGTACGACCTCTTGCTCGTTCCCGTTCTCACCGTCGTTGATCTGGCTGAGAGCGGACAGCTCGAGGCACGGGAATTCTGGCGCGAGATTGAAGACGACGAAGGACGGTGGGTGACGTATCCAGGACCACCGCTGAAGATTTTCCTCGATGGAGAACAGAGGGCAAACAACTATCGCCCGCCCCCAATGCTTGGACAGCACAACGATGAGATCTATGGAGAACTCGGCATAACCCACGAAGAGCTAACGGCGCTGCGGTCGGATGGTGTCATATGACGACTCAGCATGGACTGCCCGAAGGCGACGGCCCGCTGGCCGGGGTGAGGGTGCTCGATCTGAGCTGGATCGTGGCGGGACCTACGGTCGGTCGCGCGCTGGCCGACTATGGCGCGACGGTGATTCGGGTTGAGTCTCCGATTCGCGTCGACACGGCTCGCGTCGTAGGTCCATTCCATGGCGACCTGCCTGGCGTGGAGAATTCGGGCCTCTACGGAAACGTCAATGCCGGCAAATGGGGGCTGACGCTCAGCCTCAATGTTCCAGAGGCACAGGACATCTTCAAGCGACTGGTCCAGTGGGCCGACATCGTGAGTGAGTCGTTCACAGCCGGGATCCTGGCTCGCTGGGACCTTCACTACCCGCGTCTGCGCGAGTTGAAGCCTGATCTCATCATGCTGAGCAGCACCTTGCTTGGGCAAACCGGCCCCTACAACCAGGTCAGCGGATTCGGCAGTCAGGGCGCGGGCATGTCGGGCGTGCAATACCTGACCGGCTGGCCCGATCGCGCACCAGCCGGTCCGTTTGGTCCGTACACCGACTATCCGGCCCCGCGCTTCGCATTGACCGCCCTGCTGGCCGCGTTGGACCATCGCAATCGCACGGGCGAAGGCGTGTTCATCGATCAGGCGCAGGCGGAGGGCACATTGCAGCTCCTCGCTCCGGCCGTGATGGACTATCTGAATGGCGGCCCGGCGCTCGTGGCTCGAGGCAACGACGATCCGCAGATGTGCCCGCACGGCGTCTATCCCTGCTCGCCGACCGATGGCCGCGCGGAGTCGTGGATCGCCATCGCCGTGGCGTCGGACGAACAATGGCGATCCCTCGCTGGACTGATTGATATGGAAGCATCGCTGTCGTTCGACGAACGAAGACAGCAGCAGGCCGAGATTGAAGACGCGCTGATTGCCTGGACAGCTCAGCGATCCGCTGACGAGGTGGAAACTATGCTCCAATCAAAGGGAATCTCAGCACATCGGCTTGCCACGACCGAAGATGCAGCCAACGATCCCCAATTGGCTCATCGCAACCACTTCCAACGACTACCACACTCACTGCACGGTGAAACCGTGCTTGAGGGGCCGCGATACCTCCATTCCGAGACCCCGGGCGCGCCCGCCCGACCTGCGCCCCAATACGGCGAGCACAACGAGCAAATCCTCAAGGATGTCCTCGGACTCAGCGACACCGAGATCGAGGACCTGGCAGCGTCTGGAGCTCTGAGCTGAAGGCGGCATCCGACGTATCATTGTCAGCACTGCGGAGACGTATCGATGTCACCTCGCCCAGATGAGCATTTGACGGCACCGACCTACACCGTGGCCGAGACCGCCGCGCTAGCCGGCATTTCCGGTCAGACGGTTAGCAATTGGTTCCGTGGTCGGCGCGGTTCAGGACAAGTCCCGCTGTTTGCTGAGCGAAGGCGTGACGACGAGACAGACATCAGACTCTCGTTCCTGGAAGTCAGCGAAACAATCGTAGGTGCGCTGTTGCGCAGGAACGGTGCAACCATGGCAAGATTGCGCACTGCTCGTGAGTTCACCCGGGAGTTCATCAAGACTGAGCACCCATTAGCCACGGAACAGTTCAAAATGTCGAGCCGGCGAATCCTGCTGGAGTTTGAAGAGGCAGTGCCGAGCTCTAAGAAGAGTGATCTACTCGTGGACTTCACAGAGCAGGCTGGCCAGAATGTTCTGCCGATTTACTTCACCGCGGCGCTTGATCAATTCGACTATCGCGACGATTGCGACCCAGCGTGGGCGCATCGCTACCACCCCCATGGTCGCCAAACGCCGTTAGTCATCGATCCGCGGTTTGGGAGCGGCAGACTGACGGTCGAAGGAACGAACATTCGCGCCGATTCTGTCTTTGCTCGTGTCGCGAATGGATACTCGGCAGAGGACATCACAGACGACCTTCGTCTGCCAATTGACCTAGTGAGAGCGGTGTTGCAGTCGCGAACAGCCGCTTGACCCTGTTCTTCGATGCGACGATGGGTGTCAGAGTCGCCCGCGCGTTGGGAATCGTCAAGGCTCCCGACTTAGACTGCGTGACCTTGACACAGCACTACCGTGACACTCCATCTCATGGCCTGGCAATACCTGATGAACGTTGGCTGCGCGATGCGACACCGGCAGGTTGGTTGGTCTTGACTCAAGACCGTCACATCCTCGAACGACCACGGGAACGTCGGGAAATCATTGATCACAACGTAGGTTTAGTGATCATCAGACCAGCTGACGCAGTGAACTACGACGTGATGTTATTCATCATTCGCCGAATGGACTGGCTCGGAGAGGTTGACCGCGAGTCGAGGCCATTCGTGTATCGGACCTCAATTCATGGTCGGCCAAGCAGAGTCGATCTGATGTCCTCCTGATTGGCTTCCTAGCCCTCCGCCGACATCCACTCGGCGATTCTTTCTCCCATCATCATGCAGGTGAAGTTGGTGTTGGCTCGGATCAGGGTTGGCATGATTGAACCGTCAACGACTCTCAGACCCTCGACCCCGTAGACGCGACCTTCACTGTCGACGACGGCTCCATCTGACGGGTCGAGCCCCATCGGACAGGTGCAGGTGGGATGAGCCATGCTGGTTGCGGCGGAGTGGATCCATTCGTCCAACTTTTCGTCGTCGTCGATAATCTCCTGCGTGATGTCGAGCGCACCCGTGTGATACGGCGCTAGCGCTTCGGACTGTGCCAGTTCCCAGGCAATCCTTGTGCCTTCGCGCAGCCGCACGCGATCGGCCTCGTCCTCATCGAACTTCAGGTCGATGGATGGGTGTTCCTTGTAGTCGGCGCTCGCGAGAGTGACTGAACCGTATGAGTTCGGGAGTTGTACTCCGGGCGCGATGCCGAAGACCCAGCCCGCGTCAAGATTCTCAGCACTCTCGCCGACCCATGCCCCGAAGCGCGCTTCGGGACCGACCAGGATGTGGCCAAGCAGGTAGACCTGCATGTCGTTGAACTCGCCGGTCTCCGACGTGTAGCGAAGCAAGGTCTGTGCTAGCGGACGGTCGGGATCGACGGTTCCCGGGGTCGGGTTGAGCAGCATCGGCGTCATTGGATGATCCATCAGGTGCTTACCGACGCCAGGCAGGTCAACGACTGAGGGAATCCCCAGTTGGGCCAGGTCAGTGGCCGGTCCGATGCCGCTGCGCAAGAGAATGGCGGGACTCATGATCGCGCCGGCCGAGAGTACGATCTGCTTACCGCGCACCTCTTGCAATTCGCCGTCGCACTCGACCGACAGACCGACTGCCCGTCCACCTTCGAACATGACCCGGTCAACCAGGCAGTGTCCCCTGACCGTCAGGTTGAGGCGGTTGCGGGCCTGCGAGAGGAAGCCCATGTTGGCCGACCAGCGGGTCATCAGCTCGGGGCCGTCGCGATTCATCGCCAGGGGTGAGATTCCAGTCGACTCGGGGTCGTTCTGGTCGTTGGTCTCTTCGAAACCGTAGGCGACGCAGGCGTCGTAGAAGCCGCGCTGGACGGGTTCCATCTCGTCGCGCTGCCAGCGACGCACGGGGATCGGGCCTCCCTGACCGTGGAAGTCGCCGCCCTCGTCCTTGTCGTCCTCGATGCCGCGGAAGTAGGGCAGACACTCGGACCAAGCCCAGCGCTGGTCCCCGGTCATCTCGGCCCAGACGTCGTAGTCGCCGGGCGCGCCGCGGATTGCGACGCCGGTGTTGATCGCCGAAGAGCCGCCGACCAGCTTGCCACGCGGTAGCGGCGCTTCTCGGCCGGGCACAAATGTGGCGTCGAAGCCCCAGTCGTGGTTTGTCACCGACGGTTCATGAATGCTGTTCACATCAGGCGGTAATTCGCCGATTGTGCGGTAGTCGGGACCGGCATCGAGCAACAGGACCGACCTTGAGCGGTCTTCACTCAGTCGCGTGGCCATGACCGCGCCTGACGATCCGGCTCCCACAATGATAATGTCGTATTCCATCGGGACCTCCTCAACTGCGTGCTTGAGGGTACGACATCGCCGGATTGGGCTGATCGGGATCAGGGGGTTCGTCGGGCAACTTCGGTCGGCTGGCCAGCGCCAGCCAGATCAGTCCGCTGGCGGTGCCGATGCCGGCGACCAGGAACGGCAGCGCCCAGCCGTCGCTGAGATCGCGCAGCGCACCGGTGAGGAGGCTGCCACCGGCCGAGTAGATCATCATGACGACTGAGGCCCAACCCATGATCTGCCCGATGTTGGCCGGGCCGAAGTAGTCGGCTCGCAGCGTGTTGATGTTCGGACCGCGTCCACCCCAGGCTGTCCAGTGCAGGACTGCGCCAAGGATGATCATCGGGAACGAATCGGCATACGCCAACACGACCGCCGCCGCTGCGTGGCCAGCCAGGCAGACGGCGATGATCACGCGCTTGGAGATGATGTCGCCGGCGTAGCCACCGACCAGTTGCGCGGCGATCTGACAGACTGTGCCGATCACGATGGCGAGCGCGGCGTGTCCTGCTCCGAGGCCGTCGATCTCGCCGACTCGAAGGACGAAGAAGCCGCTCACCGCGGCGACCATCAGCAGAGGCGATCCGTGGGCAAAGGACAGCGCCCAGAATGAACGAGTGCGTAGTGCCTCCCGTGCCGTGAAATCTCGTTGCTGCCGGATTGGTCCGGCCGGCGTATCGGGACGTGCGACTGTCGCAGCTCGGGCCGGTTCTGGAGATTCGCCGCGATCGGAGGGACGGACAATCAGGGTGGCGATCAGTTGGCCCGCGATCAGAAGCAACACTCCTGAGCCAATTGATGTCGCTCGCCAGCCGACGCCGTCGATCAGGAATGAGATCAGCGGCGCCATAAAGCTGCCGAACGCCAGCCCAGTCATCAGGTAACCCATCGCGCGCGCTCTGGTGCGCTGGAACCAGTGCACGACCGCGACGGTGAGCGTCATGAAGCCGCCCACTCCGGCTCCAATCGAGACGATGAAGTAGAAGATGAAGAAGGTCGCCTGGCTGTTGATGAAGCCGAAGAGGATCAACCCGATTGCGGTCGCGGCGATGCCGAAGCGCATCATCATGCGCGGGCCCCAGCGGTCGATGGCCCAACCCTGAAGCGGTCCCAGCGCGCCCGACTCGATCCGTGTCATCGCCAGAGCGATGCCAAACAGCGTCGCCGACCACATGAACTCCTCTTTGAGCGCGGCGACATAGAAGCCGGTCGCGTGCATGACCAGTCCACCGAGCAGGAGCTGCACGACAATCCCGCCGGAGACGATGTACCAGCCAAAGAAGACGCGACCTGTGGCGAAGCGTCGAAGCACTCGGAACAACGTAACGCTTGAGCGTCTGGGGCTTGGCGCATGGCTCCTGGGCCTCTCGGTGTGCTCGCACATCCACAGCCTCCCCGCTCTGGTCTCCGCTGCCTGAGGAGACTTGCGCAGAAGCGAAATCCACATCGCTAAAGGTGCTTGTAGGGGCGACCCTTGTGGTCGCCCGCGTTGGCGATGGCAACAACAGCCAGATAGGGCCTAAAGCGCGGGCGACCACAAGGGTCGCCCCTACAGAGACTGATGCGAAACTCAGCTTGCCGTCCCCGCCCCCGAGCGGGCGCCCGCTTGGGTTACGCCTGAAGCGCGAATTGGTTCAGGTTGACTAGACACGAGTGGCAGTATGGTCGCCCTGCAGAACCCAAAGCAGGAGCAAGCACTAGCGACCGGCGGGGCGATTAGGTCGGGTTGCGACGACCATTCTTGCGGTGGGCGGCAGGGGTGGCATGATTGGGAGTCTTGGCGGGCCCGGCAATCGGGGACGGGTTGACATCAGGATCCAGATGACGCCGCTGCCTGCTCCGATGCTGAAGATGATGAAGGCCAGGTCGTAGCTGCCGAAGATGTCTCGCATGATGCCCGAACCGAGCATGCCGATGGTCATGAAGGGCATCATCACCATCGAGGTCCAGCCCATGATCCGTCCGAACTGCGACGCGCCGAAGTAGTCGGCTCGCAGCGACGTGATCAGCGTCCCTCGGGCGCCCCAGGCGACGCCGTTGAGCACCGCGAACGCCATCAACATCCACCATCCCGTCGCCACAGCTAGCGCAATCCCGGCGAACGCATGGCCGATCATGCAGAGCACCAGCAATGGTCGCTTTGGAAATCGATCCCCGGCCCAGGCCGAAAGACTCTGTCCGATGAGCTGAGTCACGACCATCACCGTGACGACGACGGCTGCGTCCCCCGCGCTGAAACCAGGTAACTCGTCGATGTGCAGTACGCCATGGCCAATCCACATACCGACGACCATGAGCGGCGCACCATGCGCGAGTCCCAGACCCCAGAATGCCCGCGTTCTCAGCGCCTCTCGCGCCGTGAAGTCTCGATGGCGGAACGGGTTGAACTGCCTCGCAATAGCGGCGGAGCCATCAGGGGCAGCCTCGACCCCGCCGTCGACCTCGAGGCCTTTGTCTGCCGGGTGCCGAGTGAACAGGAATGTCAGACCCCAGCCGACAACAAGCAGGAGCGCGCCCGTCGCATACGTCGTTTCCCGCCAACCGAAGTTGAGGATCGCGACGCCGACGACGGCAGACACCAATGCGCCAAAGGTGAAGCCCATCGACATGAAGCCGATCGCCCTTGACCGCTTGCGTTCGAACCAGGTCACGACCGCGACCGAGACCGTCATGAAGCCGCCGATCGAGGTGCCGATCGAGAGCAGGATGTAGAAGCCAATGAATGAGATTTCGTCCCAGAGGAGGCCGAAGAGGATCATGCCCAATGCGGTGGTAGTGATGCCCAGGCGGATCATGGCGCGCGGTCCGAAGCGGTCGATCATCCAGCCTTGAATCGGCCCGAGCAACCCCGACTCGACACGGGTGACGGCGGCGGCGACGCCGAAGATGGTCGCCGACCAACCGAATTCGTCCTTGAGCGCGGCCGCGTAGAAGCCGAAGGCGTTCATCGTCAACCCGCCGATCAGCATGTTGATGATCAGCCCGGCGCCGACGATGTACCAGCCGTAGAAGATTTTGGGCATTACCCGCGAGGGTAAGGGGCAGCAATCAGCGCTTGACCTGTTCCCGCTGGGGCGCCTCGCGGACGACCGGGTTCGAAGCCGGTCGATTGGGACGGAACATGGCGATCGGCTGGGCCTGCCTGAGCGCGCCTCTCGCGCTCATGACGCGAACTCCGGGCAGCCGTGGGCGGGTTGCGATCAGAACCCAGATCGCTCCGGTGACTGCGCCCAGGCCGAGCACGATGAAGGGGATCTCGTAGCTGCCGGTGGCGTCGTAGAGGACGGCCGAGAGGAAACCGCCGACCGTCATGAACGTGGACATGACTACGGAAGACCAACCCATGATCTGGCCGAAGTTTGATGCGCCGAAGTAGTCGGCGCGAAGCGCCGTAATCAGCGGAGCTCTGGATCCCCAGGCCAATCCGTTGATGATCGCGGCGAGCAAGACGATCTCATACGAGCCCGCAAAGCCCAGCAAAATCGCTGCGGCGCAGTGGCCAAACATCGCCGGTACCAGCAACAGCCGCTTCGAGAATCTATCACCGAGATAACCCATGACCAGTTGCCCAACCAGTTGGGCCACATTCATCACGGTGTAGGCGATTCCGGCATGGAAGGCGGTGAGACCCTCGATCTCCACAACCAACAGCGTGAAATGGACGAACACACCCGACACAACCAGGAGCGGCGCGCCATGCGCCAGGGCCAGTCCCCAGAAGGCTCGTGTTCGCAGGGCTTCTCTGACAGTGAAATCGCGGTGTCGATGAGCACTCGCAGGCGGCCTGGCCCTTGTAGTGGAGTCAGTTCCGCCGGAGTCGCTTGCGGCTGCCACTTCGCCGTCCTTGACCGTTCCCAGATCCTCAGGCCGACGCACGAAGAGGAAGGCCAGCGCTTGTCCGACGGTGAAGAGGACTGCTGCAGAGACCAGCGCTGACCAGCGCCAACCGATCTCGGTGATCATCAGGCCGACGGGCAAAGCCAGGAATCCGCCGAATGCGAATCCGGTTGACATGTAGCCGAGCGCTCGGGATCGCAACTTCTCGAACCAGGTCACGACTGCCACTGAGACCGTCATGAAGCCACCAACCGACGCGCCGATCGCTACGACGAAGTAGAAGCCGATGAAGGTGGCCTGACTGCTCAACTGGGAAAAGGCGACGAGGCCGATCGTAGTGGAGAGAATGCCGAGCCGCATCATCGTCTGCGGCCCGAAGCGGTCGATCATCCAGCCCTGGATTGGTCCGAGTACACCTGACTCGATCCTCGTGATCATGAATGCGATCCCGAAGATCGTCGCCGGCCAAAGGAACTCGGCTTTCAGCTCAGCCACGTAGAAGTGGAAGGCGTGCATGATCAGCCCGCCCATGAGCATGTTGAGCACAATGCCAGCGCCGACGATGTACCAGCCGTGGAAAATCTTGCCGTTGGAACGGGATCGACCGAACAGTGCGGGCAGCACTCGGTTACTTCCTCCTGAAGCCTCCTGATGCCCGCTGAGTGCCGTCTGGTTCGCGTTGTCGCGCTGTCGGTCGGCTCGGATCGGAACAGGTGACCGAAGATCACTCTATCGGCAGCGCACCGGATGGTCTGCGCTCTGGCATACTGCCACCCGACAGAGACCGGCCAGCAGACCAGCTAACAGATCAACTAGAGAGGCGGATGCGATGGCTCAGCAGCAGGGAACCCGAGCCGATGTCGATGCGATGGCGCAGGAGCTTTCCAACTGGGGTCGCTGGGGACCGGACGACGAGCGCGGCGCGCTGAATTTCATCACGCCTGAGGTCTCGGCCGCCGCAGCGGCGTTGGTCTCCGAGGGTGTCACGGTGAGCTGCGCACTGGAGCTGGCCAAGACGCCGGCCGCCGACAATCCGACTCCGGTGATGCACTTCATGACGGGTGCGGGCGATGTCAGCGATCAGGGCCGTCTGCGCGGACTCGAGGCAACTGGCGACGGCTTCATGATCTCGCCGCACGGGATGGCCAACACGCACATCGACGCGCTCTGTCACATCCTCGACCAGGGCAAGATGTACAACGGCTTCCCGGCCTCGGATGTGCTCTCGACCGGCGCGACGAAGAACTCGATTCTGGCCGGTGAAGAAGGCATCGCCACGCGCGGCGTGCTGCTCGACATTGCTCGACTGAAGGGCGTCGATTGGCTGGAGCCGGGTGAGGGCGTATCGGTCGCAGACCTCGAGGCGGCCGAAGCGGCGCAGGGCGTCACAGTGCGCTCAGGCGACATTCTCTTGCTGCGAACAGGCCGAGACACGCGCCGCGAAGCCGAGGGCGCCTGGCCGCCATTCGACGGACTTGCTGGGTTGCTGATGGAGACCTTGCCCTGGATCCGCGAGCGCGAGGTCGCGATCCTCGGCTGTGACGGCGTCTCGGACATGGTCCCGTCCAATGTGAACGACTCGCCGTTGCCGATTCACCACATCATCATCACGTACATGGGTATCCATCTGATCGACAACGCGAGGCTCGGTCCGCTGGGCGAGGCCTGCGCGGCGAGGAATCGCTGGGAGTTCCTGCTGACGATCGCACCGTTGCGTCTCGTCGGTGGGACAGCGTCGCCGATCAACCCGATTGCGATGTTTTGATTGCGAACTCGATTGAGCCAGGTTATGGACTGTCCTCTCGTGATGCCCGAGCTCACTACTCGTCATACCCGCGCTTGTCGCGGGTATCTCGCAGCATTCTGAACGGCGCCATGTTCTGATCGTGCTACCCCCGTTTCAAGCCGGGGGCAGGCTCCGCGACAAGCGCGGGTAAGACTGAGGGACTGTTGTATGGCTGCATCCCAACCACTTGAAGGCGCGCTGGTCATCGACTTGTCGGACGAGCCGACGATCATTGCCGGTCGTTATCTCGCCGACCTTGGGGCTCGCGTGGTGCGGATTGAGTCCGCCAATGGCGACCGTATTCGACGCGTCGGTCCCTGGATTGATGGCGAGCCGGGCAACGAGCGCTCACTCAGACATCTGCTCTACAACCAGGGCAAGGAGTCGTTGGCGCTCGACTTCGAGGCCGCGGACTCGTGGGACATCGTGGAGCAACTGGCTGCTCGGGCTGATGTCGTGATCGCGCCAATGGAGAAGTCGCTGCGCGCCTCGCAGTTCTTTGCGCGGCTGCATGAAGCCGCACACATCGGCGAGGGACCATCGGTGGTCGATGTCGTCTTCAGGCGTAGCGATCCGTCCGAGCAGGCGACAGACCTGATCGCGATGGCGGCCGGCAGCCAGCTTGTGTGCAACGGCTTTCCCGACATCGCGCCTGACTATCCGGCGGGCAAGCTGGGTTACAAGCAATCGTCGTCGCTGGCGATTGCCGCGTCGGTGGCGACGATCTTCCAACGAGCCCGAGGCGGTCCTGCGGTCTCCTCGACGATTTCGCTGCAAGAGGCCGTGATCTCCACGATCATCCAGGCCGCCAATCCGAACCTTTACGTCTGGCATGGGATGGTGGCCGAGCGCACCGGTACCGGCGGGTTGCGATATCCGATTGTCGGCAGAGGGCCCGGCTCGTTTGCGTCGGGCGAGTTCGAAAGCGGTGAGATCGTCTTTATCGACACCCCGGGCGTGACCTATGAGACATCGGACGAGCTCTGGGTGACTTATCTGCAATCTCCGACAAACCGGACCTGGAAAGACTTCCCCGAGTGGTACGCCGAAGCGACCGGTGACGACACATTGCTGCAAGAGCCCTGGACCGATCCCTCCTACCGGATTACTCATCAAGAAGAGATGCAAGAGTTCACTCAGCGATTCTGCGCCGCGCAGGACCGCGATGCGTTGATCGAGCGGGCGCAACGCAACAGCGATCTCGCGCTGCCGGTGCAGACTGGCCTGGATATCGCGGCCGACGCGCACCTGCATGAACGCGGCTTCTTCCCCGACGTCGACCATCCCGTGCTGGGACGAACACTGCCGCTGCCCCGCACGCCGTATCGATCGACCGGGCTGGAACATGATCCGCGCCCGGCGCCCGGTCTCGGTGAACACTCCGCTGTTGTCCTGCGGGAGCTGGGAGGCTGTTCTGATCGAGAGATCATCGCGCTGATGGATCCTGGAATTGTTCATGGAGAGCGGCCGACCGAAGATCTATCACCTAACACATCTGCTCGCACGCCAATCGGCATCGATCCCCGTCCGGCGACGAAGCTTCCGCTCGAAGGTGTCCGCGTGCTCGACTTCTGTTGGATGGCGGCCGGGCCGCTGATCACCGAATTGCTGGCCAACCTCGGCGCCGATGTGATCAAGATTGAATCGGTGTCGGGCGTCGACACCGTTCGTGAGTTCTCGCATCCGCCCAAGGGATTCACGATTGATACCGGCGCGTTCTTCAATGACACCAACACCGACAAGCGCTCGTTGACGCTGAATCTGCATCATCCGAGAACACGCGAGCTCATTGCGGAGATGCTGCCGCATTTCGACGTCGTGACCAACAACTTCGCTCCTGGCGCCATGGAGAAGTTCCACCTGACCTATGACGAGCTGCGCGAGCACAAACCCGACCTGATCTATGCCTCGTTCCCGGTCATGGGCACATCAGGTCCCAAGAAGTCGTATCGCGGTATCGGCAATGGCGTGACCGCTCTCTCGGGGGTCGCTGGACACACGGGACAGCCGGATCGTCCGCCAATTGGGATCGGTACGTTGCACACCGACTTCACGCTCGCGCCGATTGCGGCGTCGCTACTAATGGCAGCGCTGCTGCACCGTGAGCGGACCGGCGAGGGACAGGAAATCGAGATTGCGCAGTACGAGGCTGCGGTGCATCTGCTCGATCACGAATTGATGGATGCGCTGATCAACGGCGTCGACACTCCACGGATCGGTAATCGTTCGGTTGAGTTCTGTCCGCATGGTCTGTTCCCGGCGGCTGGCGACGACTCCTGGCTAGCTGTCGCGGTCCGAGATCGCCAGGAGTGGCGCCAGCTTTGTGATCTGATCAGACGGACTGATCTGGCCGATCGGGACGACTTGCTGACTCTGGAAGGTCGCAAAGCAGCCGAGGATGAGATTGAGGCGGCGCTGGGCGAGTGGTCTCAGGATCTAGATGTTTGGGAGGCCGCGTCGTTGCTGCAATCGCGGGGCATCCCTGCCTCGCCGGCAGAGACAGCGGAAGACCTGGCCGTGAATGACACCGGCGCTGAGCGTCTGTTCTTCCGCTACGACCGAGGCGAAGTGCCGTTCATCACCCAACACCAACCGTTCACCTGGAATGGCGAGCGCCTGGGCACGAGGCCGTCGCCCGGCCTGGGCGAGCATACAGAGGAGATTCTCAAGGGGGAGTTTGGCGTTGACGATGAGCGCTATGTGGAGCTGCTGATTGAGCAGGTGATCTACTAGGAGCCAGCAGTCGAATAGCCGGTCATACCCACGGCATGCGTGGGTATGACCGAATGTCGGCTCAGAGCACGTCTCGTCCGCGCTCGCCGGTGCGGACTCGGACAGCTTCCTCGACGTCGGTGACGAAGATTTTCCCGTCTCCGGTTTTGTCGGAGCGGGCGCCCGCGATGATGGCGTCAATAGCCGGCTCGACGTTGAAGTCCGAGATGACGGTGATGATCTTGACCTTGGGAATCATGTCAACGGTGTAGAACTGTCCACCGCGTCCGGCCTGGACCACGCCGCCCTGGTAGCCGTGTCCGGCAACCCGCTCGACGTGGAGGCCGGTAATTCCCGCCTCAATCAGCTTGCGCTTGACTGGTTCCAGCGACTCGGGCCGGACGATTGCTTCGATCTTTTTCATGACAGCAACCTCTTCAGCGCTTCAGTTCCTGAGGGGATTTCCTCATCGATCGCATCGCTGGCATCCCAGCCGAAGCCGATCTCATCGAACTCGTAGGCAGGTTCGTTGTGGGTACTGCGGTCGAGTCCCATCATCTCGTCGTCCTCGCTAACCCGGAGCGGCATGTACCTCTGAACGACCCAGAAGATCGCTGCCGAGAGCACGAACGACCAGGCCAGCGCGGCGACAATGCCGACGATCTGCTTCCAGAGCAGGTCGGCGCTGCCGCCAATCAAGCCGTCAACGCCGCCAATCTCGCTCACGGCAAAGATGCCGGTAGCGAACGCGCCCCAGATACCGCCGACGCCGTGGACGGCAAAGACATCCAGGGTGTCATCCATGTCGCGCCAGTTGTGCAGCGCGCGGATGGCGAAGAATCCCAGGATCGACGCCACGACACCGATACAGAGCGCAGGGAAGAAGTTGAGGTAGCCATCGCTCGCCGGCCATTGACCGACGAATCCGGCTGCAGGGGTGATCGCGACGAGTCCGGCGACAGCGCCGGTTGCTGCTCCGATGATCGAAGGGTGACCAGTGAAGCGCCAGGACAGGTAGGTCCAGGCGACGAGACCGCCGGCAGCGGAGATTTGAGTTTGGACGAAGGCGTTGACTGCACCGCCGTCGGCGGCCAGCGCGGAGCCCGCATTGAAGCCGAACCAACCGAACCAGAGCAATCCCGCGCCGATCACGACCTTGGACACGTCGTGCGGTCGCGTCTCGGCGACTGAGTCGCGGCGGCGACCGACGAAGAGCGCGCCGGCCAATGCCGCTGCGCCTGCGTTGATGTGAACCACGGTGCCGCCGGCGAAGTCAGCCGCGCCGAGATCGAGCAGCCAGCCGCCCTCAGCCCAGACCCAGTGACAGAGCGGGGCGTAGACGATGGTGATCCAGGCAACAGTGAAGACGAGCAGTGCCTTGAACGAGATGCGCTCAACGAACGCGCCGGTGATCAGGGCCGGCGTGATGATGGCGAACATCAACTGGAAGGCCATGAACAGCAGGCCGTCGCCTTCAAGTCCGCGCAGGCCGAAGTTGGTCAGGTTGCCGACGAACCCACCGATATCTGTGCCAAAGGCGAGGGAGTAGCCCCACAACACCCAGACGACCGTGGCTACACCAATCATCACGAACGACTGCATGATCGTGGCAGCCGCGGACTTGGTGCGAACCAGGCCCGAATAGAAGAACGCGAGGCCCGGTGTCATCAACAGCACTAACGCCGCCGATGTCAACAGCCAGGCAGTATTTCCGGAATCCATACGCTATTCCCCCTCCGGGCATGGTTGACATGGGCAGAGTAACGCAACCAAAGCCCGTTTGTTCCGTGGAACCAGTTTGCGTAGTGTCGCCGAACAGCGCCGCAGGCTTGTTACGGATGTATGAATTTGAAGCCCGGATCGGTGATAGCCTCGTCCAAATGGCTGACTCTGACGCGCTCCCATTATCTGGTGAAGTCGCCCTGGTGACCGGGGCGTCGCGTGGGATTGGCCGAGCCATTGCCCTGGAACTGGCCTCACACGGCGCGGACATTGGCGTGAACTACACGGCGTCGTCAAGCGCGGCGGAAGATGTGGCGGAGCAGATTCGAGGCCTGGGTCGTCAGGCGGTTGTCGTCCAGGCCGATATCTCCGACGGAGACGCCGTTTCAGCAATGACCAAAGCAGTCACTGGCAAACTGGGAACTCCGACGATTCTGATCAACAACGCCGGGATCACTCGCGACATGCTGGCGATGCGGATGAAGTCGGCCGATTGGGAAGCAGTCGTCGGCACAAACCTGACCGGTTCGTTTCTGACCACGCAGTCGGTGCTGAGGGGCATGCTGCGTGCTCGTAGGGGTCGGATCATCACGATTGGGTCGGTGATCGGTACGGTCGGCAATGCTGGTCAAGCGAACTATGCCGCAGCCAAGGCTGGACTGGCCGGGATGACACGCTCGTTGGCGCACGAGCTTGGCTCCCGCGGGATCACCGTCAACCTGGTCGCGCCAGGATTCATCCAGACCGACATCACTGCCGATCTCTCAGATGAAGTAATCGGCAATGTCATGCAACGGATACCGTTGGACCGCCTGGGCGATCCAGCGGACGTGGCGCCGCTGGTCGCCTTTTTGGCCGGCCCAGGCGGCGCCTACATCACCGGACAGATCATCCATGTCGACGGCGGCATGGTGATGGGATGAGTGGGGGATGACATATCCGTTTGCTTCCTGTGAACGTATTGTTCGCTGAATCGCACAGTGCGATACCCAATCCGACATGGAAGCGGCAAGAGTCGGTAGAATTAGATATCACCCACCAACACAGCGTCGATTGACCGACGCCGTTGGTCGGCAGGAGCCGAGATGGAAACGCTCACCGAACCAGAAGAAGCTGCCGATGATCCGCCAAGCGGCGAACACCCGGCGCTGACGGACGACGAGTACGCGCTGCTCTTCCCCGGACAGGGATCGCAGTCGGTCGGCATGGCAGGCAAGGTGCTGCGCGTCTACCCCAATGCCGAGCAGTGGTTCGAGCGTGCCAACGAGGTCCTCGACTATGACCTGTTGCATCTGATCGAGCACGGCCCGACTGATCAGCTCAACCAAACCACGCATTCACAACCGGCGATCTTTGTCGCCTCGGTCGCCTGGCTTGAGGCGCTGCGCGACAAGTGGGAGCGGGCGGGACGAACACTCTCGCCGACGGTCGTGTCCGGACACAGCATGGGCCAGATCACCGCGATGCTCGCCGCGCGCGCCGTTGACTTCGACGAAGCGTTGCAACTCGTGCGCCGTCGCGCGGAAGTGATGCACGCCGCCGACAACCTGCGGCCGGGCGGCATGGCGTCGATCATCGGTCTGCGCGACCGCGTCTTGCGGCGGCTGGTCGGGGAAGCCTCGCACGAGGGCACGCTGGTGGTCGCGAACGACAATTGCCCGGGACAGACGGTGGTCTCCGGCGATGAAGCACCTCTGCGCAAAATCATGCGACTGGCGGACGAGCAAGGCGCGCGCCGTGTTGTTCGACTGCCCATCTCGATTGCCTCTCATTCGCCCTTGATGTCCGATGCGCAGGCGCATTTCTCGGAAGCCGTGCACGCGATCCAATGGCGCGATCCAGTCGTTCCAGTCGTGAGCAACATTAGTGGCGGATTGCTACAGACGAAGGATCAGATGGCGCAAGAGCTTTCGGAAGCGCTGACCGCGCCCGTGCAGTGGCAGCAGGCCGTCAAGACGATGGCCGCGCAGGGCTCAACCCTGTTTGTCGAAGCAGGCCCCGGCGACGTGCTCTCCAAGCTGGTCCGGCGGATTTCCCGCACCTCCTGGACGTTCCCGCTGTCCGACGACGACAATGGCCTGTCGCAGCGTGATTACCCGGACAAGAGCGACGGGATCCCCAAGTAGTGGCCTCGAATTCGTCCACTTCACCACGCCGTGTCGTGATCACGGGCGTTGGAGCCGTCACACCTGTCGGTAATGACATGCCGACCACGTGGCGCAATCTGCTCGACGGCCAGAGCGGCGTCGGCAGGATCCAACGATTCGACCCCGATGCCTGGGGAGTCAAGACTCCAATCGCAGCAGAGGTGAGGGACTTCGACGCGGAGTCGGTTCTGCCGGACGTCAAGGCGTTGCGGCATATGGATTTGAACACTCAGTACGGCATGGCTTCGGGGCTTGAGGCCTTGGCCGATTCCGGTCTCGAGATCAACGAAGACAACCAGCATCGCGTCGGGATCATCTTTGGCTCGGGCGGCGGTGGGATGGAACTAGTCACGCGCTGGCAGGACACACTGGTGCAACGAGGCGCACGTCGAGTTTCACCGTTCGCCATGCCCAACCTGATTGCCGATGCCGCCTCCGGTCACCTCTCGATCGCCACTGGCGCGACGGGTCCGAACTACTCGCCGACCTCAGCCTGCGCGACAGGCGCCAACGCCGTCGCCGATGGGATGTTGCACATCCAGTCGGGCCGCGCCGATGCGCTGTTGGTCGGTGGCTCGGAAGCGATCATTCTGCCGCTGTTCCACATCTGCTTTGAGCGAATGGGCGTGCTTGCGACGCCAGCCGAACCGCTGACGGCCTCTTCCGCTCCGTACGACCTGCATCGCAATGGGTTCGTTCCCGGCGAAGGCGCTGCTGCGATGATGATCGAGGATCTGGACCACGCGCTCGAGCGCGGCGCACCCATCTATGCCGAAGTGGTCGGTGGTGGCTCGGCGAATGACGCGCATGACATCGCGCAACCGGAGTCTCACGGCCGGGGTTTGATGGTTTGCGTGCAGCAGGCGATGTCGGAATCTGGCATCAATCCTGAGAGCGTCGGTTATGTTTCGACCCATGGCACAGCAACGAAGTTGGGAGACCTCGTCGAAGTGACGGCCCTGAAGCGGATGTTCGGAGCGCACGCATACGACCTGTCACTCTCCTCGATCAAGCCGGCCACCGGTCACATGATGGGCGCGTCTGGAGCGCTGGAAGTGATCGTCTCGGCGATGGTCCTGAAGAACGGCGTTGCACCGCCGACTCTCAATTACGAGACCCCCGATCCCGAACTGGACATTGACGTGATTCCCAACAAGGCGCGCGAACTCGATATTGAGGCTGCGCTGTCCTTCTCCGTCGGCCTGGGCGGCCACAACGCCGCCGTGTTGTTGAGGCGTTTTGACGAGTGAGTTCCAGTAACCGACAAACTGAACGTCCGCCAGAAGAGCGCATCGTGATCACGGGAATCGGTCCGGTGACACCGATCGGCGTGGGCGTCGACGCATTCTGGGAATCGCTGACACTGGGTCGTTCAGGCGCACGTCGCGTGCCTGAGCTGGTTGAGGCTGGTCTCAAGGTGCAGATTGCCGCCGATATCCCGGAGTTCAACGCATCTGACTACATGGAGAACAAATCAGCGCGACGGATGGCTCGATTTGCCCAGTTGGGCGTTGCGGCGGCCCGGCTGGCTGTCGAGGATGCCGGTCTCGACCTCGCAGCGCATGACCCTGAGCGCGTAGCGGCAGTGATCAACACCGGGGGTGGTGGCGTGACGACCATCTCGCAACAAACCGAGGTGCTCAACAGCAAGGGTCCTGGCCGTGTCTCGGCGATGTTTGTGCCGATGATGGCCGGCAACATGGCGTCCTGCCAGGTCTCTATCGAGCTGGGACTGCGAGGGCCGGCGCTGACGTCACTGGCGGCCTGCGCAGCGAGCATCTACGCCTTTATCGACAGCAGACAGGTCTTGCTCGGCGGCGAGGCCGATATCGCGTTGACGGGCGGGACCGAATCGAACGTCTCGGCGCTGGGCATCTCCGGACTGGCGAACATGCAGGCGCTCTCGCGCCGCAACGAGGACCCGGAGGCGGCTTCTCGCCCCTTCGACGCCGACCGGGACGGCTTCGTCTTTGGCGAGGGCGCCGTCGTGTGCGTCACTGAGTCGTTGGCTAGCGCTCGTGCCCGTGATGCTCGCATCTATGCCGAGGTGCTTGGTGGCGGGCGGACAGCCGACGCGTACCACATCACGGCTCCCGATCCGGCCGGCGACGGGGCTGCTCGGGCGATGGCGACGGCCCTGCGAAACTCGGGACTCAATCCTGAGGAGATCGGCTACATCTGCGCCCACGGCACGTCGACGCCGCTCAATGATGCGATTGAGACACGCGCAATCCGAACCGTGTTCGGCGCGCACGCCGACGACCTGGCGGTCTCCTCGGTGAAGTCCATGACCGGACACCTGATGGGCGCGGCCGGCGCGCTTTCGGGCGCGGCAACAGCCCTGGCCCTCCACCACGGCGTGCTGCCACCTACGATCAATCTGGAAACACCGGATCCTGACTGCGACCTCGATTATGTCCCCAATGAAGCCCGCGACTGCGAGTTTTCTGCGGCGCTGGTCAATGGCTTCGGCTTTGGCGGACAGAACGGTGTCGTGGCACTCTCACGGTTCGCGAACTGAGCGCTACCCTCTCCCCCATAT
Organism: Chloroflexi bacterium bin125; assembly: GCA_002239025.1. Lineage (GTDB taxonomy): Bacteria > Chloroflexota > Dehalococcoidia > Bin125 > Bin125 > Bin125. The sequence goes on from MPNM01000013.1 coordinate 77,336, forward strand.
CCGGCAGACATCTGACAGCCCACCGATTCGCTAGATGGGAGCCGCCACATGTCCAATGACAACAGCCTGCAAGCTCGTGTATGCCAGCTCGTAGCCGATCAGCTGCGTCAGCCGCTGGAAAAGGTGACTGCGGAAGCTCACCTGATCGACGATCTCGAAGCAGACTCGCTCGACATTGTCGATCTGACCATTGCGGTGGAGGAAGAGTTCTCAACTGACGAGATTCAGCTCGAGATCCCCGAGGAAGATGCGGCCGATATTCGGACCGTGCAACACCTGCTCGACTACCTCTCGAATGCCGGGATCGCGTAACCATGACGCTGCGTCGCATCACCGCCAGCGTGGGCGGCGCGCTCAGCCCGACAAACTCCAGCCTCGCCTCGGAGGCGATCCGCCTGCCTGCCGGTCAACGTGCGCTCAATCGGCAGACCACGGGACCAACGGCACTGATCATTGCCGAAGGTGAGGTCGCAGTCGGCACGCTCGACGACAACGCCACGCTCAAGGCGGGAGAAGGTGTGTTGCTCGAGGGCGACGCCCCGTACTCGCTGATCGCGGAGGAGGATTCTCTGGCGTTGCTGTTCTCGGTGCCGACGTCTGCTTAGGTACGTGGTTTTGCCGATGTTCGTCGGGGACTCACCTGGGGTCAGCTCACATGGAGCAGTGAACCTCCAAATCCCCTCTCCCCCCCTTGCGGGGGGAGATGTCACGGAGTGACAGAGGGGGGTCGGTCGCTGAGTACCAGATAGAAGCTGAGGACAGGACCCCCCTCTGCCTCCGCATCAAGTGCGGGGCAGGCTTTCGGCATCTCCCCCGCAAGGGGGAGCGGGGGAACCCAGATGCGCAAGGCGTGTGTTCACTGAGTTTATGTCAAGGGGCACTAGCCCGCTGCGAGGACTTTCTCGGGTTGCCAGGTGGCGGCGCTGAGTTCGTCTCTCCGGAGCACGGCTGCGACATGATTGTCGGCGTTGATGGCGAGTGCCTTGTCCCAACCATCGACCGGGGCGTGTCGGATCTTCTGTCCCCGTTTGATTCTCTGGAGCTGTTCTCCGTGTAGATGGAAATGCGGCCAGTCGGGAAACAAGTCGGCGGGCGAGATTGCGAGAGCCCAGACGTTGCCCTCGTCGGCAGCGGCCTGAAGCGCCTCCGGCGTGTGAGCGTCGGCAGCGGACTGGTCGCCGATTTCTGTGCGCCGCATTTCGGTGACATGCGCACCGCAGCCGAGGGCTTCTCCCAGGTCGCGCGCGATGGCTCTGACGTACGTGCCCGTGCTGACCGCCATGGCAAGCGTGACAAATGGGAGTTGGATCGCGGTGGCCGTCAGCTCATGCACGGTGACGGTGCGGGCATCGATTTCGACGTGCTCTCCGGCGCGGGCAGAGCGATATGCGGCGACACCGTCGCGCTTGATGGCGCTGTACTGAGGCGGTACCTGTTCGATTTCTCCCCGAAAATGTTCGAGCGCTGCGTCAACTTGCTCTGAGTTCAGCGCCGGCACTGCGGATTCGGCTATGACTTGCCCTTCGCTGTCGTCGGTGTCGGTCGCCTTGCCCAGGAGGATCGTCGCTTCATAGCACTTTCGGTAAGGGGTCAGATACTCATTCAGGCGTGTCGCAGCGCCGACGAAGATTGGCAGCAGACCACTGGCCAGGGGATCGAGGGTGCCTCCATGGCCAACGCGGCGCAGGCCGGTCCAGCGGCGCACATCTCGCACGATGTCGTGCGATGTTGGACCCTTGGGTTTGTCAACCAGGAAGACTGCACCAGGGTGATGCCGTTCGCGGCGTCGGCGGGTCACGAGGCGCCCAATGAGCGGATCCGCTCCTGGACCTCGGCCGCTCCCGCGATACGCAGGTCGAGCTCAAATGCGGGCCAGGGGACTCGCTTCATGTGCAAACGGCGACGAATCGTGCGATGAATGAACGGCGCGGCATTGCTCAGGGCTTCGACCGCCGCCGTTGCCGCCTCGGACTGTTCGGCTTCCGTGCTGTTGGGAGACGACAACGCCGACACCATCACGGTCGCGTTGCGCAGATCGCGCGAAGCTCGCACCTCGGTCACGCTGAGCAGCGCCAGATCGACTCGCGGATCCTTGAGTTCGCGTGCTACGACTTCGGCGATCGTATCGCGTAGAAGATCGTTGACGCGTTCCATGCGGTCAACGCCGCCGCCGTCTCGCGTGGCGGCGTAGGGGCGATTGTTGCGTGCCATGGTCTGAGTCACGCCTAGCGGGTCACGTTGCGGATCTCGCCATCCTTGACGATCCGCGACTGGGTCTCGATGTGGAAGAACTCAAGCTGATCGCCAGCCTGGAAGTTGTCGTAGCGCGACAGAGCCACACCAAATTCCTGTCCCGCGTCGACCTCCTGCACGACATCCTGGAAGCGGCGCAAGCTGGAGATGTTGGACTCGGCGATCTGCTCGCCGTTGCGGTAGACATGCACCTGCGCATCGTTGCGGATGGAGCCGTCCAGCGAACGGCAACCGGCAATGTTGCCCAGCCCGCGAATCAGGAAGACCTGCAGGACCTCGGCGTGTCCATCGACCACTTGCATCTGCACAGGCTCGAGCAGACCGCTGATCGCTGCCTCGACCTCTTCGATCACTTCGTAGATGATCGAGTAGCTGCGGACCTCGATGCCCTCTTGCTCGGCCAGCCGTTCGGCGCCGGGCTCAACGGGTGTAGAGAAGGCGATCACGAGTCCTTCAGAGGCGAGCGCCAGGTTGACGTCGGCGACGGATACTGGACCAGGTGCAGCGTGAATGACTTTGACTGTAACTTCCTCGTTGGACAGTTGCTCCAGGGAGTCTCGCAGCGCTTCGACCGAGCCGACAACGTCGGTTTTGACGATCAGGTTGAGCGCGGAAACGTCGCCTCGTGAAATCTCACCGAAGAGAGCATCGAGGGTTGCCGAGTGTTGAATCTGGGCTTCTCGCGCTTCCCGCTCGCGGCGTGCCTGGCCATAGATGCGCTTGGCTTCGCGGTCGGTGCCCACGGCGCGGAAACTGTCGCCTGCGTCGGCGACATCCTGCATTCCGAGAACGACGACGGGAGATGACGGGCCAGCTTCGCGGATGCGTTTGCCGACGAAGTCCGTCATCGCCTTGATTCGTCCCCAGGTCTGACCGACCAGTACGGCGTCACCCTGCTTCAGCGTGCCCTTCTGAACCAACAGCGTGGTTCTGGGGCCCTGTCGGCGGTCGAGTTCAGCCTCCAACACCACACCAGAAGCGGCGCGGTCGGGATTAGCCGAGAACTCGGCGATATCTGCAACGAGCAACAACGTGTCTAGTAGGTCGTCCATCCCGTCGCCACGAGTGGCCGAGACCGGGACGAGCGGCACGTCACCGCCGTATTCCTCAATCTGCACGCCGACATCGGCCAGCGCAGCTTTAACGCGGTCGGGATTGATGTTGTCGAGGTCCATCTTGTTCAACGCGACGACGTAGGGAACGCCGGCGGCATGAATGTGGTTGATCGCCTCACGGGTCTGCGGCATCACGCCGTCGTTGGCGGCGACCACGAGGATGGCGATGTCAGTAGCCTGCGCGCCGCGCGCTCGCATTTCGGTAAAGGCGGCGTGACCGGGGGTGTCGATGAACGTGAGCAGGCGATCATTTGCCTCTGCCTGGTAGGCGCCGACTCGTTGTGTGATACCGCCGGCCTCGCCGTCGGCGACCTTGGCGTCGCGAATGTAGTCCAGCAGCGATGTCTTGCCGTGGTCAACATGGCCGAGCACGGCCACCACCGGTGGACGCTGGCGCAGGTTGGCCGGGTCTTCTTCTTCCTCCTCGGGCGCTCCGAGGATATCGATCGTCGATGGCGATTCTTGTTCCTCGATGACATCGCCGGCTTCTTCCGGATCGAAGCCGCGATCCATCGCGACGATGGCCGCAGTGCCATAGTCGAGCGTCTTGGTGACGTCCGCCATGATCCCGTTCGTCATCAGGGTCTTGATGATGGTGACGGGCGTTTCGTTGAGCAGATCGGCGAGTTCCCGCACGGTCAATGTGCGGGGAATCAGCACTGATCCCTCAGCCTCCGCCGCTGGGATAGATTGCCGAATCGTTTGTTGTGTCGTCATGGGTGCTCCGAGCTGTGAGTGTGAGCTTGTGTTCGGGGTAAGTTGAGTCAGTTCGGTACCGATTCAGCGATTTGATGCAGAATGTCGTTCGGCGGCGGTCGACGCAGCGCCCGTGCGAGGAGTTTGGGCGCCGACGCTGTGGTCGTCAGACACTCCGAGCCGCGATGGATGTATGCGCCTCGACCATGCTCGCGTTGCGACAGGTGAACCTCACCGTCGGGCAATCGCACCACACGAAGCAGGTCCGACCTGGGCGCAAGCTCGCGACAGGCGACGCAGCGTCGGATCGTTCGATCAGATGGCCTGACACTGGAACTGAGAGGGGACATCGAAATCTTTCGTACTGCGCGGGGCTGGAACCCGCGTTGTCGACAGACGGGTGAGGAAGCGGCAGGTGGTTGGCCTAGAAGTCTTCCTCGTATTCGCTGTACTCGGCGTAAGGGTCCTCTTCGAGGCCTTCGTCGCTCTCGTGGTAGCGAGGTCGACGTCGGCGTCGGTCACGTTGTTGCTGCTGTTCCTGCTCGCGTCGCAGGACATCCTCGGCAAACCGGATTTGTCCATCGTCGCGTGCCGCCGGTGCAATCTCGGTCGCTTGCAGCACGGGTTCGAGTTCGGGCTCTTCTTCGACGGCATCCGGTTCCGCGACTGGCTCGGGCGTCGGAGTGGGAGCCACCTCAACGACGGGCGTCGGAGGTGCCGCAGCGACCGTCTCCTCGGCCCGGGGAGCGGCTCGCACCGGTTCGGGCTCGGGAATCGGATCGGGCTCGATTTCGATTTCATCCTGCGGCGCGAAGGGTCCGCGGCCTTCTTCCTGCATGCGCTCGGCCACGGTCTGCGGCTTGATGTCAATGCGGAATCCAGTCAGGCGCGCGGCCAGACGTGCATTCTGTCCTTCGCGTCCGATCGCGAGGCTGAGCTGCATGTCGGGCACGGCGCACTCGGCGGTGTTGGTCTCGCGATCAATCCGCACGGCGAGAATCTGAGCGGGGCTCAGCGCATGCTCGACGAACCGGCGCGGGTCGCGATCCCATTGGATCACGTCCACTCGTTCGCCGTGGAGTTCGTTGACGATGTTCTGGATCCGCATCGCGCGCATGCCGATGCAGCTACCTACGGGATCGATACCAGTCTGGCGCGACCAGACGGCGATCTTGGTGCGATGTCCCGCTTCACGCGCGACACCACGGATTTCGACGACGCCTCGGGTGATTTCGGGAACTTCAAGCTCGAACAGCCGACGGACGAAGTCGGGTCGAGAACGCGAGATGACGATTTGCGGTCCCTTGTTGGCCCGCAGCACCTCGACCATGATGGCTTTGACGCGTTGGCCGGTTCGGTAGCGCTCCATGCGTACCTGCTCCTGGGCCGGCATGATGGACTCGGTGTGGTCACCGAGTTCGACGATGACCTGATGCGGCTCGACACGCTGGACATCGCCGCTGACGACTCCGCCTTCTTCGCCGGAGTACTTGGCGAAGACGGCCTCGCGCTCGGCTTCGCGCAGGGCCTGGAGCACAACTTGCTTTGCAGTCTGCGCTTCGATTCTGCCGCCGACATTCTCAATGTCGTGCTTCTCACGCAGTGTTGAGCCGATGTGCACCGTCGCGTCGGCGAGGCGCGCACGCTCCAGCTCGATTTGCAGGTCGGGATCGGCGATGTCTTCCTCAATCTCGACGACTTCGCGCTCGGACCAGACCTCCATGGCGCCGTCGTAGCGATCGATGTTGACGATCACATTGCCGGGCAGCTCATAGCGACGCTTGACGGCCGCGGCCATACCGCGCTCGACCGCGTTGAAAATCACCTCGTCATCGAGGTTCTTGTCGGAATGGAGCTGCTTGATCGCGAGCAGGAAGTCGGTTTTCATGGGCAGTCTTCTTGAAGGGAGACTCTGTGAAACGTTGTGTCGGTGGATCCGTGCGAGTCGCGCAGGATCAGACACGGAAGCCCGACCCCCACCCAACATCCGCAATATTGACTATACACGCCGAATCAAATTCTGAACGGCCCTTCAGCCGCTCACAGGGTCGCCTGTATCAAGCGCGTATCAGGACGATAGGGATGCCAATGCTTCATGCGCCGCCGTGATCGCCCCGTCCAACGGGACCGATGACGCCTCAGAGTCTCGTCGCAACTTCAGCTCGATCTGTCCTTGTTTGAGGCCGCGGGCGCCGATCGTAATGCGCAACGGCGCGCCAAGCAGATCGGCGTCGTTGAATTTCACGCCGGCGCGTTCATTGCGGTCGTCGGTGACCACATTGAGGCCTGAGCCGGATAGCTCTGATTCCACGTTCGCGACGGCTGCCGCGACCTCGTCGCCTGCGCCGAGCGGGACGATGTGGACATCGAACGGAGCGACGGAACGGGGCCAGATAATTCCGTGATCGTCGTGATTGGACTGCACGACGGCAGCCATCAGACGCTCGACGCCAATCCCATAGCATCCCATGATCGGCGTAATCCGATCGCCGTCCGCGTCGAGGAATGTGGCTTCCATCGGGTCGGTGTACCGAGTACCGAGCTTGAAAATGTGACCAAGTTCGATCCCACGCCGCATGTCGAGCGCAGCTCCACACTGCGCACAGGGATCACCTGACTGCGCCATGCCGATGTCCGCGACGGTCGCGGCGCTCCAGTCGCGTCCGTAGGTCACATTGCGCAAGTGGCTGTCTACTTGATTCGCGCCGGCAATGAGTCCTCCCGCGTCGACCACGCTTGGATCGGCCACGACTCGCGAGGCATCGACTCCGATTGGCGAGGCATAGCCAGCGACCCAGCCGGCCTGCTCCACTTCCTCGGGCAACAGCGGACGAACCTCGGTTGCGTCCAGGGCGTTTAGCAGTTTGAGTTCGTTGACTTCCAGATCACCGCGAATCACCGCAAAGGTCGGTTCGCCGTCAACGAGAAAGAACGCCGCTTTGGCTGTGGCTTGCTCGGGAACGCCGAGGAACTCGGCGAGACCGGCAATTGTGGCCACACCAGGCGTTTCCACTTGCTCCAGGTCGCCCTCAACGCCGCTGCCTTCGCCGCGAGCGAACTCCGCGCGCTCCTGGTTGGCGGCGTATCCGCAGGACGGGCAGAGGACGATGTTGTCCTCGCCGATCTCGGTGAGAAAGATGAACTCCTCCGACTGCTTGCCGCCAATCGCTCCCGAGTCTGCCTGGACAGCGACAACCGACACGCCGCAGCGTTCGAAGATGTTGTAGTAGGCCTGACGCATCGCGTTGTAGTTGAGCTGGAAGGCGTCGTCGTCCACATCGAAGGTGTAGGCGTCCTTCATGATGAATTCGCGTACACGCACAAGTCCGCCGCGCGGCCGCGGTTCGTCGCGGAACTTGGTTTGCATCTGGAAGACGCTCTGTGGCAGATCGCGGTAGGACTGCACGATCTTACGGAAGAGGTCGGTGACGGATTCCTCGTGGGTGGGCGCCAGCACCATGGTGCGGTCGCGTCGGTCTTTGAGGTTGAACAACACGGGGCCGTAGGAGTCGGCGCGTCCCGATTCCTCCCAGAGTTCGCGAGGCTGTATCGCCGGCATGCGCAACTCCTGCGAACCGGCAGCTTCCATCTCCTCGCGGATGATCTGCTCAATCTTCAGCAGTGTGCGCCAGGCCGGCGGCAGGAATGAGTAAACGCCTGCGGCGAGCTGAACGATCAGCCCGCTGCGCAGCAGTAGCTGATGATTGGCCGAATCGGCGTCGGCTGGGGCCTCACGCAGGGTGCGGCCGAACAGTCTGGACATATGGGTGACAGGCATAGAGCGGTTCCAAATGTCTGCTTGCTATTGCAGCGACGATATCAGCGGTCTCGACGAGCCCACCGCTCGAGCCTGGATCCCAGGTTGAAGGCGTCCCAACTCTGAAAGGCCATCCAACAGCTCAAGGACGAACAGACCAGCGCAGCAACCATCGATATGCCAATGCCCAGCTCATTGTCCAGACCCGCAAGCGGGACCAGCGCGCCACCGCCAACCCCTCCGAGTCCGGCGAACGGCGCGGCCCACAACGCACCTCTTGCGCGGCGAGGGAGACTGAGCGCAATCCAACTCAGCATTGAGATGAACAGCCACGCGGTGACGAAGAGGATCAGGAAGATCGCAGTGAACAGCACGCATCAACGGTACGATGCAGATGATTGGAAGTGGGAGAGGGAGTACTGATGGCGGAGACGATCCAACTGACCGGCGACCTGCGTCGCAATCCAACTCGGCCGGTGAAGGTTCGCGATGTCACGATCGGCGGCGGTAGCCCGATTGTGGTGCAGTCGATGGCGGCAACGCGAACGCAAGACATCGAAGCCACGGTGCGGCAAGTCAAGCTGCTCGAGGCTGCAGGCGCCGACCTGGTTCGAGTGGCTGTTGACTCTCGCAAGGATGTCGAGGCGTTAGCCACTGTCCGTGAGCGGACCGAAGCGCCGCTCTCGGTCGACCTCCAGGAGAACTACCGTCTCTGCACGCAGGTCGCGCCGCATGTCGACAAGATTCGCTACAACCCTGGACACCTGCACCATCATGAGAAGTCGAAGAATGTCCGGGACAAGGTTGCGTTCATTGCAGAAACGGCGGCCGATCACGACTGCGCAATCCGTGTCGGCGTGAACTGCGGCTCGATAGATCCACGAATGCTGGAGCGTTACCCGAACGATCACGTCTCGGCGATCGTCGCTTCAGCGACGGAGCACTGTGGACTGTTGGATGAATTCGGATTCGACCGCTATGTCGTATCGCTGAAGGACTCGGACTGGAAGCAGGTCGTCGAAGTCAATCAGAAGTTTGCGTCGGAGCGTCCTGATGTTCCGCTGCACCTTGGCGTGACCGAAGCAGGGATGCCGCCCGAGGGCGTGATTAAGACGCGTGTGGCGTTTGAGCAGCTTGTGTCGCAGGGCATCGGCGACACGGTGCGCGTTTCCCTGACTGTTCCGTTCGACGACAAGGGCATGGAGATCGAGGTTGCGCGTGACATCCTCGGCGACATCGCCGCTGGTAGGTTCCGTTCGGTGCCACCGAAGTTCGACGAGGGACTAAACATCATCTCCTGCCCGTCGTGCTCGAGGGTGGAGAACGAGAAGTTCGTTGACCTGGCGCAGGACGTGAAGGCGATGACCGAGTACGCCTCCGAGTACGACATCACCATCGCCGTGATGGGCTGCCGGGTGAACGGGCCCGGAGAGACCGACGACGCCGATCTCGGCCTCTGGTGCGGCCCGAAGGCCGTCAACCTGAAGCGAGGCGAGGAGTCGTTGGGTCACTATCCCTACGACGAGATTCTGCCTCGGTTGAAGCAGGAGCTGGACGCGATCATCACGTCGCAGGGATAATCAGAGTGGTTCGCAGACAGAGACGGCCAAGTCGTGTCCCGCCACTTCGCTGGGATGAGGAGACTCAAGAACATCTTGCTCGACACGGTATCGACGTCGACCAAGCGCTCGACGTAGCCAGGGGACAGCCGGCACTAGTCGATCAGCGTGGCCGGTACAAAGATCAGGAAGATGGAACACAGAGATGGCAACCACCGCGTCTCAAGATGATCGGTCCTGATCGGAGGGGAGACCTTATCACGTTCGTAATCGAGTACCCTGACCTCCAAGGCGTTTCCAGGATCGTGAGCGGATGGGACGCAAGCGATCACGAAGCCGCCCAGTACGACCAGAGACTGGGCACAACGAAACCATGACTGCAAGAACGGGCCCGACGCCAGAAGACATTGATGAGTACGGCACGATTAGCGACGACGACCCGACCGTCGACATGCAGTTCAATACGGAGACATCAGTCGCCGAAGTCGAGCTCACTCACGAGCAAACCCACCTGCTCGTCGAAGCTGGCAAGCTAGTCGGTGAGTACCCGATCGCCTTTATGCGTAACGCCGCGCTCACGCGCGCAGCAGAGCTGCTCTCGACAGACGAGACACACGCCCAGACGACCGCCGCCGGCGACTAAAGGCAGGGCGAGAGAATCGTCATAGAACGTGTACCGCCGGTCTGAGAGGGGCACTCGTCAACCAAGGAAGGTTCTGCTGCGGCGCCAACATCGGCGACCGGCACACCAACGCCCGGTGTTGCAGCGAGAAATGTGGCTGAGAGTTCCGCGTTTCCGAAGGCAGATACGACGAACGAGTCATGCACTGGGCGTCACCCGCACGTTCGAAGCCACTGTGACGTCGACTGCTGCCTCTTTAACACCTGCTCAGTACCATCAGCGCAGAGGTGGCAATCGGTGACGACTGAATCGATCGAACCAGCCACGACGGAACCCGAAACCGATTACTTCACGTTAATTCTTGACGAGCGCATCTCGGGCATGGAGATAGACATCACCCGAGATGAGCTGCGCGACCTTATCCAAGCCAGCCGAATCGCAGGTGTGAGTCCGGTCGATTTCCTTCGCGAGGCAACGCTCGCGAAAGCACATGAAGTGATTCAGTCTGCGAACAATCGCGGCCCCAGCTCAACCGCCGCCGATTAGCTATCGATGTCGACGCCGAAGGGGACGCCGCTCAGATCTCGTCCCACTGCTGTGAGCGCTGCGCGGATTTCTCGTTCCGTTTGCTCGTAGCCGCCTTCGCCGATGCGTCGGTAACGCAGACCCATCGCCGCCTCATCGGTCGGACCGATGAGATACTTCGCCGGCCACCAGCGGTTTCGATATGCGCGCCAGGTGCGAGCGTCATCGTCCAGTGGCACCGAGTACTCGATCCCGTACTGCTCAATTGCATTGAGAATGCTCTCCGGCACTGCCTCGTACGCGAACTCGGGTCGATGCACGCCCAGGACGACGAGCCCGTGATCACGATATTTCTCGTCCCACGCCGTGAGATAGGGCAGCGTGTTCTGGCAGTTGTAGCAGCCGAACGTCCAGAAATCGATCAGGACCACACTCCCCTTGGCCAGTTCACGAGCGATCGTCGTCGGTTCGCCATTGAGCCAGCCGACCAGACCGGTTAGATCCGGCGTGGTGGCTTCGGCGCGGATCGCCGCTGCTCGGGCCAGCAGATGTCGCTCGTCGACCGATTCGGGATCTTGCAGGTGTTCAATGAGGACGGATCGGGATTGGTACCAGCGCCGCGGTGCGACCGATGCGGGGAGGATCGATCCTGGCGGCTTGACGTTCACGCCCTCCAGGCGCAGGACAAACTCGGTGCGCCCGTCGGCCAGCCGACGCGCGACCACGCGGGTCTCAAACCCATTGACATCAATTGGCGAACTTTGCAACCAGCCACTGTGATCGACGTCCGCCGGTAGGAAACGCGCCCGAGGATATCTGGAGCCGAGCTCGGTTTGCACACCGAACTCGACCCGGCCGCCGTCATGCAGCCGCGCCCCTACCTCGAGTGTGAAGCTAGATAGAGGTTCGGCCGCTGCACCGACTCCGAGCAACGCCGCTACACCCAGCGAGGCCGTCAGAATCGCCAGCAGCGGAGCTACGGCGCGACCTGTCATTGCTCGGTTCCCCTAGTTACCCGCCAAACGTCTCGCCATCAAACGTATCAATGCTGGCGAAGCCTGATACCTCGCCGCGCTTGAGCTTTGTCAGTTGCTTGACCGGCTTGCCGATAGGCAGGAACGCGGCGATAGCGTAGTGATCGGGCAGACCGAGGATGGGCTTGAGCTCGGGTTCGTTGGCGATTGGAATGGTCGTGAGGGTTCCGCCGAAACCCTCATTGCGGGCCATGAGCAGCAGACTCCAGACAAACGGATAGATTGAGCCGCCGGAGATTACGCCGACACGGTCGAGTTCCTTGTCGACCGAGGCAACCACGCCGAGGTCAACACAGACGGCCAGCAGCACCGGTGCCTCGATGTATGGATCCATCAGTCGTCGCGGTGTTGGGACGCTGGCTGCGGTCTCGTCGGTCACGACTGACGGGAAGGCGGCGTTCCAGGGTCCTTCACCGGCCTGGGCCATGGCGACGTAGCGCTTGGCCGGACGCTCGGCGGCCGCCGCGATGGCGGCGCGAATCTCCGGGTCTCGCACGACGATCACATGCCAGCCCTGGCGGTTGCCGCCGGACGGCGCGAAGCGCGCGTGCTCAAGCATTCGCTCAATCACTTCGTCGGGGACCGGGTCGTCGGTGAACTTTCGGGCGGCGAACGTGGTGCGGATGACCTCAGTGATGTCCATGTTGGCTCCTACAGTGAACTAATCCCGCACGTGAGTATCTGGGGAGTCTAGGTGAGCATCCTCGAAGCAATTGTCCTGGCCATCGTCCAGGGCTTGACCGAGTTTCTGCCGGTCTCGTCTAGCGGACACCTGGTCCTGGCGCGCTGGCTGTTCGGCTGGGAGGATCCAGGACTCGACTTCGATGTCGCCGTGCATCTCGGCACGCTCGCCGCCATCCTCTGGGCCTTCCGCCGCGAAGTTTGGAGCGTTCTGCAGGGTCTGAGAGCCGATGCTGGTGCGGTCGAAGGACTCAAGCCGCGCCGTCTTGTCTGGCTGGGAGTGATCGGCACAATTCCGATCGTGATTGTCGGCGGATTGCTCTACGAGTCGCTGGAGAACGAACTGCGTGACGCTACGTCGGCGGGCGCATTTCTGGTCGTCACCGGGCTCCTGATCGCCGGCGCCGAGTGGCGTCTTCGACGCGTGAACGACGACCAGGCGCTCGGCGCGTTGAGTGAGCGCAGTGCGCTGGCGATCGGAGTTGCGCAGTGCCTGGCGATTCTGCCGGGCATCTCGCGGTCGGGGATGTGCATCGTGGCAGGGATGGCCCTGGGTCACTCGCGTGAGGCGTCGGCTCGCTGGGCATTCTGGCTGTCGATGCCGGCGCTGGCCGGCGCGGGCGTCCTGGCTGTGGCGGCGCTGGTCGATGAGGGCGCGCGAGTGGAGACCGGGGCACTCGTCGTCGGAGTTCTGGTTTCGTTTGCGACGGCGTTGATTGCGATCAAGGCATTGCTCTGGCTCGTTCGGGGGCGGTCGTTGGTTCCGTTTGCCAGTTACTGCATGATCGCGGGAGTTGCGGTGCTGATTGCGCGCGGAGCCGGTGCTTAGACGGAGGCTGCGTGCGGCGAAGAGACGCGTGCGCTGCTTCTTGCGTGCGGTGTGAAGGCCGGGACCCCCTCAGCCCCCGCTTAAGCCGGGGGCAGGCTCTC
>MPNM01000038.1 GCA_002239025.1 Chloroflexi bacterium bin125
CGGCGCGGCAGCTGGAATGGCAGAAGGTCCGGTTCGAGTCGGCCCGCTCGCTCTCGTTCCGGCGCGGCAAGTCGCTCTCGCCCGAAGCGGAGATCGCGCTGGAGGACGTGAGCCGGCTCAGGGACGACGTCCAGCGCGGGCGCGAACGGCTGTTCCATGTCTCGCTCTCACTGACCCTGCACGCCGACGACCCGGAGACGCTGACCGAGCTGACCCAGCGCGCCTCGGCTCACTTCGCCGCGGCCCTGGGCAAGCTCGATCCGCTGCCCTTCCGCCAGCGCGAAGGTCTGCTCTCGACCCAGCCGCTGGCGCTCAACGCGGTCGCCGCCTGGCGCACGCTGGACACCTCGTCGGTCGCGCGCTGCTTCCCGTTCTCGCCGCCCGACCTCGACACGCGCTCGGGCGCGCTCTACGGCATCGACATGCGCGCCTGCGCCCCGATCGTGTACGACCCCTGGGACGGGACGCATCTTAACGCCAATACGGCGGTGCTGGCGCGCTCGGGCTCGGGCAAGTCGTTCGCGACCAAGCTGGGCGTCTTGCGCGGCATCTGCCGCGGCGTCGTCGCCTATGTGATCGACCCCGAGGGCGAGTACGCCGACATGGCCCGCTCGGCCGGCGGCCGGGTGCTCTCGCCCGGCGTTGCCGGACAGGGCATGAACCCGTTCGTGCTCGATCAATCGGATCCCGAGGAACTGCTCCAGCGGATCGGTTCCTTGCGCCGCTTGATCGAGGTGATGGTGGGCGAGCGGCTGGGCGCCGAACGCCGCGCGGCGCTGGATCACGCCCTGGCCGGTTACTACGCCGAGCCGCGAGAGCGGACCGGGTTCCGCGACTTCTATTCGTTCCTGGAGGAGAACGATCCCGAGGGCCTGGCCAAGCTGTTGCGCCCGTTCGCGACGGGCAGCCTCAGGCACCTGCTCTCGGATGAGGGCGACGACCTGTTGCACAACGAGGCGCTGGTCACGGTCTTCGACCTGCGCTTGCTGGAACCGGAACTGCGGCCGGCGGCGGCCATGGTCTGCACCGAGACGGTCTGGGCGTCGGCCGCCCGCGACCCCAGGCCGCGCCTGCTGGTTGTGGACGAGGTCTGGTCGATCATGCAGCACCCCGAGGGCGCCGCGTTCATGGTCTCGATGGCCAAGCGGGCCCGCAAACACCAACTCGGCCTGCAGTTCATCACCCAGGACGTGCAGGACCTGCTCTCCGAGGACCACTCGCGCACGATCACCGGCCACTCCGGTCGGGCGCTCCTGCAGAACGCCGCGTTCAAGCTCTTGCTGCAGCAGGACGCGGCTGCCATCTCCACGGTCGCCGACGCGTTCGACCTGCCTGAGGACCTGCAGCGCTGGCTGGTCTCCTGCCCGCGCGGCGACGGGCTGCTCCTGGCTAAGGGCGAGCGCTTCCCGATCCGGATCGAGGCGACGCCTGAGGAGACCGAACTGATCGAGTGGCGGCCTGGCCGCCACTGAGCGGCCCGTTCCACCAATCCCAGAACCACCAACTGAAAGCAAACACACCATGAGACTCAACCCATTCACATCGTTCGGCCGCCGCGCCCAGGCCTCCGGGCCAGTGTTGTTGGCGGTCACTCCGCCACGCACGGGCGAGCGCACACTGGTCGGGGTCGAGAACCTGCTCCAGTCGATCGCCGTGCCCGAACCGTTCTCGCTGGAACTGGCCGGCGACCACGAAGGCGTATCCCTGATGGCGCGCTGCCTTGACGGCGAAGTGGTGCGCGGCCAGATCGGCGTCCACTACCCCCAGGCCCGGATCCGTGAACTCGACCCGGCCGACGACCCGCTGCGGATCTCGGAGGGCGAACAGGGCTGGCGCATGACGCTGCGCTCTTCGGGCCCCGACTACGTGCCCCTGCGCGTGTTCCGCGACGACGACGTGCTCGACCCCGGCTCCGATCCGCTGCTCGCGCCCTTGGGCGCGCTGACCGGGCTCAAACCGGGCGAGCGGGTCGTGGCCAGGCTGCTGCTGCGTTCGCTTGGTCCCGACTGGTCGCACGCATACCAGGACAAGGCGCAGGAACGTCCCGGCCAGCCGGAACGGGCGCCGTCCAATGCTCAGCGGCCAACGACGGAGGGTGTTGACCCGCTGGCGCTGAGCGTGCTCGGCCTGCTCGGGCTGGCCGCCTTCCAGGGCTACACCTGGCTCCAGGCCGGCGAGATCTGGAATCTGGTCGGGCTCTGCGCCGGGGCTGCCGTCGCGCTGGTCGGCGGGAGCTGGGTCTGGCGGCGCTGGAAGCAGTCGCGCGACCGCTACTTCGACCCGCAACTGATCAAGGAGAAAGTCTCGCGGGTCGCGTTCGCGGGCGAACTGGAACTCGCGTCGATCCTGCCTCGAACCGCCGAACCCGAACGGGCGGCGGAACTGCTGGAGCAGGCCGCCGCCGCTTACCGCCACTACGACCATCCCGGCGGCGCCCGGTTCACGGCCGGCAAGCTGCGTCCGTTCGAACCGGGACCGGTATCGCTGCAGCCGCGTCCGGCCGGTCTGTTCGCACGGCGCAGCGTACTCGGCGTGCGCGAGGTCGCCGCGCTCTGGCATCCGCCCGGCGCCTCCGACGAGACGCACGAGGTCGAGCGCGCCGGATCGAAGGCTTTGCCGCCGCCCGCGCGTGCGCTGGGGGAGGGAGCCTATGTGGGCGAGACGACCGCCGACCAGCCGCGCAAGATCTACTTCCCCGACGACCTCTTGCGCCGCCACCACCTCTACGTAGCTCGCACGCGGATGGGCAAGTCGACCCTGATGCGTCACATCGTCGCGCACAAGCTCGGGGAGAAGGCAGCCGGACGCGACGGCGATGCGATCGTCGTGATCGATCCGCACGCCGACCTCGTCGCCTCGCTCTTAGAACAGGTGCCGGAGTCGCTGGCCGACGACGTGCGGCTGATCGACCTGGCCGACGAACGCGGCGCGCCGGGCATCAACGTGCTCGACACCCGCATCTTCGCGGACCGTGACCGGACCGCCGACTCCGTCGTCCGCGTCGCCCGCGGTCTGTGGGAGCAGTGGGGGCCGAGGATGCAGTCGATCCTCGAACAGACCGTCAAGACCCTGCACGAGGCCAACAGTCATCCCCAGGTCGAGGCCGAGGATCAGTACACGATCCTGGACGGACTGCGGCTACTCAGCGATGAGAAGTTCCGCGCTCCGGTGCTGGCCCGGCTGCGCGATCCGTACCTGCTCGAGTGGTGGGCGCGAGACTTCGGCGGCTGGCGCCGGGAGTACCGGGCCGAGGCGCTGGCCCCGGTCCAGACCCGGCTGACCTACTACGCGTCTTCGCTGCGGGCGCGGGCGATCCTGGGGCAATCGCGTTCCACGATCGACCTCAGGCGGACGATCCTCGAGGGCGGCATCCTGCTCGTCTCGACCGCCCAGGGCACGGTCGGCCGCGACGTGGCCGCGCTGGTCGGCGCATCGCTGCTCAACCTGGTCGATTCGGCCATCCGCGAGCAGGAGCGGCTGCCCCACGATCAGCGCCGCGGCGCGTTGGTCGTGGTCGATGAGATGCAGACCATCCCCGGCGTCGAGTTCGAGTCGATGCTCTCCGAACTGGGCAAGTACGGCGCCTCGTTCGTGCTCGCCACGCAGAGCCTGCGCAAGCTCGACGATCTTTCCCCCACCATGCGCGACACGCTGCTGGCCAACGTCGGCTGCCTGGCCGCCTTCCAGGTCTCGGGCCGCGACGCGCGCGAACTGGTCTGGGAACTGGGCCGCGAGCGGCTCGCCGAGGACGACATCGTCGGTCAGCCGGTGCACCACTGCTACCTCCGCGCTTCGGTCGGCGCCGAGCGCCTGCCGGCCTTCTCGATGACCGTGCGCAAGCCCCAGTTCGGCGACCCCGAGCGCGCCGCCCGGATCCGCGCTGCGGCCTCCGCCTACGTCACGCCAACGGAAACGATCGAGGCGCAGCATGCCGAACGCCAGCGCCGGTTGGCCGCCTACCAGCAGGGGCTAGAGGAGCTGCGCGAGGCCGACGCCGATGCGCCGCCGCCGGGCCCGCAGATGGCCAAACCCAGGCGCTCGAAACAGCGCAGCAGAAGGCAGGGGGACGCCGGATGAGCCGCTCGCGCTGCCGAACCGAGCTGATGCGGCGGCTAGCCGAACTGCCGTTCCTCGACCGGCTCGAACTGGTCGCCGTCTCGGGCTGGTCGCGCGGCGCCGTCTATCCCACGCTGCACGTGCTGCAGCGCGAGGGGTTGGTCGGCTCGCTGCCTCACTCCACCTCATCGACGCCGCGCACCACGCGGTTCTATCTCACCAGGCAGGGGCTGCGCCGGCTCGCGCGAGACGAGGGCGCCAGCTTCGCGGACCAGATCCGGCGATATCCCGTCTCCCAACAGGAGCGGCGCCTGCTGCTCGAGCGCCTGGACGGCGGATCGAGCATCTACCGTCTAACCTCCGCCCTGGCCGATGTCGCGCATCCGCTCCGCTTCCGCTGGTACCGCGCCCACCCGCTGGATGCGGCGATCACGCTGCCCGACGGCCGCAGCGTCGGCATCATCCGGCGCGGACTCACGGCCGAACGAACGGCGTTCGCCAAGCGCCTGCGCCGGCTCTGGGAGGGCGATCTGCCCGGCCTCCTGCTGCTGCTGGCGCCGGACGAGATCAGGCTCAGGCAGGCGCGCCGTCTGCTCCAGGGCGCGCCCGTGTTCTGCGCGCTGGCGCTGGAAGCCGAAGCGATCCAGGCCGGTGCGGGCGATCCGATCTGGCGGCTGACCTCAGGCTCGGCCCGGCTCAGCCTCCCAGAAGCGCTCGGCCATGCCGGCCCCGCGCGCGAGTGGCCGCGCGAGCGCCCGCTCTCGAAGCGCCGGCTTGCGCCGGATCTCTGCGCAACCAACAGGCCGCTCACCTCACGGCTCACGGCCGCTGAGAAGCGCACGCTCGAGCTGATCGGCGACTGGCCCTGGATCGCTCCCGCTCAGCTTGGGCCGCTGCTGGGCGTGGAGCGCGCCCGTCTCGCGCAACTCCTCGGCTGGCTCGCTGACCTCGAACTGGTAGCCACACACCGGCTTGGTGGACGCTCACGGTTGGCGCTCAGCGACCGCGGCATCGCCTACCTCGCCCGCCGCGACCGGGCCGCCGTCGGCGCGGCCCGCCAACGCTGGAGCACCAAGCCAAGAGACCCGAATGCGCCGTTCGATTGGCGCAACGTCTCGGGCGCCCGCAGCCGCCAGCTCTTGCGCCACCTCGACCACACCGAATCCGTACACGAGTTCATCGCAGCCCTGGCCGAACAATCCCGCGCCAACTCCTGGCGGCTGGAGCAACTCGACCCGCCCCACCGCGCCTCCCGCTACTTCCGCCACAACGACGGAAGCATCCGCTCAATCCAGCCCGACGCGTTCGCGGTCGTGCGGCGGGAGGGCCAAGCCGAGGCGCTGTTCCTCGAGTGGGAGCGGCGCGCCGTCCGCCCAACCACCATGACGGCCCGGCTCGCACCCTATCTGCGCTACTACTGCAGCCCCCGCCCGACCGACGACCATGGGGTTCAGCCGACGCTGCTGGTCGTGTTCGAGGACGAACTGGCTGCCGATCACTTTCTGCGTGTCGCTGAACAGGCGATGTCCCGGGCCCGGGTATTGATTCCTCTGAAGGTTTCGGACAGCGTAAGGCTTGAGCGACTCGGTCCATTTGGACCGACTTGGCGATCCTTGGCTAGGACGGGTGAAAACTCCATGCTCACCATTCCCAATGAACAGGAGTCGGCAACTGTGCTCTCAAATGGCTGTGTGTGGAGGTCGCAAAGGAGATCATGCGACACTGAGCTATGACAATCAGGTCTTGAAGCCAGAACGGACGGCGCGAGATCGGAATCCACAAAAGTTTCCAAAGCTAAGCTCATACGCTGTGTCCGTATGACCTCCTTGTCAGGGCACTGTCAAAGTCCGCAACGGTCCCTCTACTCCGAACGACAGTTGCCCGAGCGGTGAACGCAACGAATCTGAGCGCCTCTTCGGCCGGCTCGAGCAATTCCGACGGATCGCCACCCGCTACGAAGAGCCGGACGTGATCTTCCTCAGCGGGATCTACCTTGCCCTGATCTACGACTTGATAAAGTCGATGCGAGCAGGCCCTTGTCCGATTTCATTCTCCATTGACACCGACGGCTCGACAAAAGCGATTGGCGGCACTATGCGGGCAATGATAGGGAGTCTTCTACGCCCAACTTCGCTGAGATTGAGTCGAAGACTTTCGAGATCATACTTGACGCTCCTCCATTGAACCACACAGGCCCGCCACCCTTAAGGACTTCGCATATCGCCTCTGTCGCCGGATGTTTTGCTGATGACCAGTCGACGACCATGACATCAGCACGCGCCGCAAACTGACGTAGTTGAGGCGACGACACATGGTCCTCACGCCACTCAACCCTCGCCTTGGGCATCCGTAGCCTAAGCGCGTCTACGACGCGCGACTTCATGGCTGTGCGAAGCGAATAGATGCCGATCATGCCGTCCCAAGAAGAAAGGGGATCGCGGGACTCGATTTCCCGCGCAGGTATCTCAAACGATGCTGGAACACTCATCGCTTCGCAAATTTCGTTCATCACCACAGCCTGCGAGATCGTCATACGCGAATGGAATCGGTGCAAGTGGAACTCCAGCTTCTCCCAGAGTAACTGCTGGGCAGCCTTGTCGGGCGCCGGGTGGAAGACAAGACACTCGGCTAGATCGATGAAGAGGTTGATGGCACTCTGCGACGCCAGTGCATCAAGGGCGCCTCGAATGTCCGCAAGCAACTCGCTGTAGTCAGATGCTCTGGGACCCGTCGAGAGCCATCCTTCGAAAAGAGTCAAGGCCAATGCCAAACTTCCTGTTGTATGCATATCGAAGATCAAAAGGTAAGTCACGAGCGACTTGTACAGCGACGCAAAGTCCGCGTTCGGCCACCCTGCATCTGACTGAAGCCAACGAACAATGTGCGGGAGCGCCTGAACGGCCGATTCCTCGTCATTTGAGAGAGCGACTTCAAGCGCCTCTGCGAAGTGCTCGACAGCCTTGTCAGACTCCAAGGTAGCTCGCACATCCACTTCGTCCGCTAGTCGCTCCGCTAGTTCACGTGCTCTGCGGTGACTCAATCCTGGCAAAGCACTGAACCAACCATCCCAGCTGCTCGTCGTCCAGTCGTCCTGGAACTTAACTGAGGATTTTCTGGACGGACCTTCCTCTGCTGGATACACATCGGCTTGCCCACTCACCAGAGCGGTACCTAACTCGACCACATTGAGCGCCGCGCCACCCTCTTCAATCAGTTGCCGAACGGCGATGCGTTCGGCGTCTGTCAGCGGTGGACCGTTGGCAAGTCTGAGGAGGGTTTGGATCGGTGCCTGCTCAGCAGTAACTGCTGATGATGAGCTTGACGACTCTCCTAACGCCAGCACTGCTTCGAGCGCGCTCCGCTCCGACGGCTCCCAATCATAGGTATTGATTTGGACTAACGCCGCTATGCGTTCGTAGTCGCCTTTGGCAGAAGCGTCCAATGCGAACATAATTGCCGTCTTGGCATCTGGTTCCGGCAACAACTCGCGGAAGAGGCCTGCTGCGTCGTTACCGACCCGTTGTTGGAATCGTTCACTCAATGCACTCGGGTTGGACAGCAGTTCCGCCCCGTTGAGTTGGACTTCGAAGATTGCACGCAGCAATGCGGCGGTAACTCTAGGAGGTCTACGCGTCCGGCAAAGATCCAGGAACCAGTGCTCGTCGAGCAATTGCTGCCACTCTCGGAACATCGCATGCCATCGGACGGCAAGGAAACGGAGATTTAATGTGTCAACGACTCGACGCTGTTCAAGTTCCCGCAATCGATCAAACGATGTATCACGGTCGCCGCTTTGTAACGCGACATCGAACTCATGCAGTAGCTGTGGCGCACTGCGTGGAAGATCTCGGGGAGGCACAGGCATCGTCTGCAGCGTGTGGATGAGGCGCTGGAGCGCGTCAACGGCTTTCCCTGCAGCCTTGCGGTCGCCAACTCGGGTCTTGAACGACTTGTACACAAGTCCGTGCTCTGTCAGAAGGATTCCGACTTGGTCATCCGTGACAGCCGGTATCCCGTCGAAGTCCGTGAGCGTAACGCCAACTGCGGCCATCGTGAGCGGAGCGAGGCGCCGCCAGTCGGCGGGAGTGTCTGCAACAGCGACGAAAGCCATATGGCTGTCGCGAACTAGTGGAATCAATGCTCCGGGTACCTGCGGATCTTCCACTGAAGAGTATATTTTCCTGAGTCTGTCAATCTTCGTATCATCGCTGGCTGGATCCCAGCGGAGAAGCGGAGTCAGTTCACTGAGTAGTAAATCGCGTTCTGGGAGGTTAGCAACGATCACAGTTGTCCACCCCAGTGTTGCTGCAAATCGACTCGCCACTCGTGGATTCGAGTCGGATCGGTGTCGTATTGCAAGTGCTCGTCATTCCTGTACACGCCGCTATGGGTTAGGTTCATCGATCCCGTGACCATGAATCGTTCGCCGACTATGCCCTTCGTGTGCACGTGCTCATCGCGAATGAACCTGAGTTGCGGGTCGAAAAGGGCGTGTATCCGACGTTCAATGTCGTCGTTATGTTTTGAATGGTTAGTGATGATGACGATGCTTCCACCCCGATCTGTGATGGCGCTGAGGACAGAGAGGAGCCTGATGTTTGCGTTCGGCCAACCAGGCTCGATCGCAGAGAATCTCCCACCGTGGTTGTCGATCAGCTCCACATCGCTGATCCAAGGAGAGATGATCCAAAGTGGGTTGCTTGGTGCCAGCAATTCGAGAGCGAAGAGCGACTGCAGCACATCTCGCGGAACATCCTGGGTTCTCCGTGTGGCGATATCCCTGCGGGGATAGGAATTGGTCAAACCACACCTCGCAGCACGATCGTGGCCACGTAATCGCGCCCTTGGCGGCGTAGTTGTTCGATGCTCGGATAGAGTTGCAGAAATCCCACATCCACGGCTTCCCCAACCAATCGAAACAGGAGGGTCTGCATCTCGCCAAGTTCGTCCGCGCCCGCACGAAACCGGATTACTCCTGACTGAGCTAGGGCCTCGATCGACGCCTCCCGCGCGTTTGGCTCGGCCAAATGGATCTCCTGCACGCGCTCCGTCAACAGCAATTCTCGGACCAGAGCAGGGTCGCAGAAACCCGCTTCCCGAAACGGTGACCATGATTGCAAGGAATGGCGGCGGGCTTCGTGAGCGCGTGGCCAAAGCAAACCCATGAGTACCCCGGCGCGCTCGGCTGGGCTGAGACTGTTACCAGCGCGGTCTTCAAGAAACTGTGCAAGTGTCCCGGCGGTCAACTCTGGACCGAGTTCGGCAGAGTTGACGACGACGCTGCAAAAGACACGAAGATCGAGCCCGATGCCATGCGTGCCTTCGATTTCGTGCCAAAGGGTCACGAGCCCGTGGATCAGGAGGTATGCGTCGTCGGTCAGACCGGGACGAAGCAATCGCTGATTGAGTGACACAAGCTGTGTGTGGCCAGGCGTGATTCCGCGAGACTGGAGACACGAAGCCAATTCCCGCATGCGACTTTCGCGCTCATCGTGGCTCCTTGCGTCTCGCGCCTCGGCGACTGCCTCTCGCAGTTCGTCATCGACTGTGGCGAGTCGCACCGTGGTGTCAAGATCAAGCGAGGTCAATTCGAATTCTCCAGGCAGTAGTTCGAATTCAAGCGCGCGGAAAAATGCTCGTGGCTCTGCGGCATACTCCGCCGCAATGGCCTCGATGACTCCCGTCCCACCGATCGATGACTCAGTGATCCATGCCTCGTGCGCCTGCCCAGATCCTTCTGTTTCCTCTCGCACCACATCAAGAAGGACTGATTCCTCTGAGACGTGTTCTGGGGCGGTTGAAAGTGCCGCAGAGCGGGCGGCCTCCGCTAACGTCGTGTTCAACGCGCTGTCCAACCAGGTTTCCCATTGTGTCGTATCAGGTGACCAGCACTCCTGAAACAAGTCGCTGAGCCGGCTTCGAATAGCCTCGTCAGCAAGAAGTCCGAGCAGTCGGTCACGCAATCTGCTATCGCGTATCGAGGATGTGCCATTTCCCCCGTCCCCGCCATCGGCGTCTCCTCCAAGATCGCTCTCGCTGTCCGAGGCTTCTTCCGGCCGCTCGGCCTGACGTTCGAGGTGCAAGAAGCCCCTTAGCAATCGATCGAATTCTCCCAAGTAGGTATCGGAGCGCAGCAACTGGTTAGCCGCGCTGGCATGAATTTCCAGATCAATGGCCGTTTTGACGACTGTCGCCATGTAGAGGTCGAACAGCCAATCTCGGAGGAAACTACCTGGTTGGGTCGGCAATTCTTGGTCCTGACGAACGAGTTCGCGGACGTATGCAGTACGCCACACCGGAAGCGATGAAGCGCTCTCAGCCCGATCGACGATATCGCTGCGATCCAGTCTTCGAAAGCACACAGTCATGCCGTCGACTTCAGCCTCATAGCCGACGGCCGCATACCGACTGGGATCTTCGGGATCACGGAGCAGAACACGCAGCGTGTGATCGACAGGACCTGTACCGTGCCCTCCTCGTTCGCGCAGGCGGAGTTCGGCAACGGCTTCCGCCGCGAAGCGACGCACAGTGAGCGGTGATCGTTGATCGTGAAGAAAAAACTCAAGGCGGTCAACAAACTTGCTCCACACAGGATCGTGAGTCGCCTCGATGCTCAAAGGAGCACCTTGCGGCATGATTTGTGAATGCCATACATATCTGGAGTTTGACGATGGAAGCACGTTGCCCCCACCCTGTGAAAGCTTCGACGTTGGAGCGTTCGCTACCGAAATCTCCCAGGGCCGGTACACAGTCAGTTCGTGGGAACTTCCATTAATCTCCACCGTCACCTCGGCGACTGCTTGCGAGCGGGGGACAAACTCGCTGATCGGGAGTTCGCATTGCGTGGTTTGGTCAATCGGTACTGGCACCCAGTGATAGGTACCCGCAAACCCAGGCGCAAACCTTCGAGTCACTCGCCCAGGGGGAAGGTGGCGCAACGCCTGCTCAACAAGCAATGTAGCGTCCGACCCGATCTCATTGCCTCGGATACTAACCTCGGGCAAATTCAGGTCGCTGAACAAATTCGGTGGCAGGAATTCTGGGAGTGGGCGCGGGTATGGGCTGTCGGATAGGCCGTCGCTTGTCCCAGCTGGGCCCTTTGGGTTTACAGTCTTCCAACCTGTCGCAAGTCGACGAGAGAGCGTTGGAAGCACTTCGAGCATCAGCGAGCGCGGCGGCTGCCATAGAACAGCGTCTAGGTCTGCATCATCGAGATCGAGTGCTCCACGCAGATGTCGCCTCAGCAATGCAAGTTCCGCAGGGTCCCGATCTAGTAGCTTTTCAATGACTGCTGTGAGTTGCCTCCGTTGAGTCTCATCACTTCGATTTCGACCTGGTCCATTAATCGTCCACCACCACCACCCAGGAGACTCCGAGCGCACTGCAAGCCAATCAACAAACGCGAAACCGGCGTGAATCCGCTTCACGTAACCGTTCTTAATGGGCAATTGCAGCGGATCCACGATCGGGTCGAAAAGGCGATCATAAGACTGATACGTGAGGCGATCGCGACCGTAGTCGCTCAAAACCGTCACCGTCCATGGTCGCATCCGGCGAGTTCGACCCGCGCGACCCTTGCGCTGGACGAATGACGATGCTCGGCGCGGCGATTTGTGCTGCACGATAGCCCCGACGCGGTCGTCATTAAAGCCCACTTCGAGCGATGAGGTGGCCACAACAAGCTGGCTTGAGGCACTTACTCCGGCGTCCTGCGAACTGGTCCGAGAGACTGTGAGGGGCAGACTCAAGTCCCAGCCGATTTCCTCAACGATCCGCCACTGTTGACCAGAAGAAAAAGCGTGCTGCCCTTTCGCTTGATCAACCGAGCGCTGGCGAGCGAGTCGTTGCCGTTCCGCGTCTCGCAAGTCGTGGAATAGGCGGTTAGTAACATCCAGGTCGTCCGTAAAGGCGAACGTACGATGTCCCACTCGTCCATGTGACGGCGCATCCTCGGGGTCCAGGAGCCTCGTCAAAAGGAAACTTGTCTGGATTGAAGTCGAGAGCAGCGACGCTTGGGACAGCGGGTCTCCGCGCAGAATCAACTGATACTCGGCTGCTAGTGTCTCGTGTTCGTCATCCGCTGGCGACACTTCCTCGACAGCCGATTCTAGGAGCCCGGTAAGTTGGCTGAAGAACGCTGGTCCCTCACGCAATGTCGCACTGAGTCCGACCCAGCGCACAGGAGCGCTTATGCCATGTTTCCAGCGACGGAACACCATCGCCGCTTGAGCGCCTGCTATACCCTCGTACGTATGCGCCTCATCAAGAAGCATGAAGAGTGGACGGTGTTTGGGAGGTACGCCGAGGCCGAGAGCGCCTCGTGTGGCCGGGTCGCTCATGCGCTGGTTCAGCATCTCTGCGGTCACAAAGAGAAGATCGGGTGGTGTTTGGCGCACGGCGCGCCTAGTCAATAGAACTTGCGTGGGATCTGTCTCAAAGTCACAACTGTGTTTGTGGCCGACCTTGCGCTCGCATGTCAGCGCTTCTCGTTTCATGGCGAGGTCAGACCGCAGCCACAAGAGGCGGCTATCGCACTCAGGGCACGTTGCGAATGGGCAGATATAGCCCAAAGTTGTGCCGCGAGAAGGGAATGCGTCCCACTTTTGCTTTATTGAGTTGATAGAAGCATCGTTTGGCGTTGGACCAAAGAGGGCACCAATTGCCACTGGGCAGGATAAAATGTCGTTCAGCCGACGCACGTATCGAAGAACTTCAGCAAACTGATCTTTGAGCAGTTCGTTTCGTGGGTAGACGGATATCGCCTTCGTCCAGTGGGCGTTGGCCCGCACCTCGCGCGCAATTCGAACAATGACGGGCAGATAGTATGCCAACGTCTTTCCAGCTCCGGTTCCTGCTGCGATCACCACGCCGCGACCCTCAACCGCAGGCCTAAGCACTGCTTCCGCAGTGCGTTCTTGGAATGCCGACAGCCTCAGACCGGACACCAACGCAGTGGCCACGGCGACATCCTGCGACGTCCAATTCAGATTGCCTGCTAGCCGATCGAACACCTCGTTCGCCGGTTGATCTCGCTTCGGAAAGCGTCGTTCGCGAAGATCCACTCGGAAGTCTGCAACGAGGCTCGGAGCAGCTTCCCAGGGTCTGCCCGGGAAGAGTTGGCGTAGCGATGCCATTAGACGCACGCCCTCGCCGAATCGGGAACGGTAGGATATCCCGCCGCCCGGAGTAGGAACCTGAAAAAGTAGCCGCCGATCGAGCAGTTCCGCGGCTGCTTCCTCTGAATCAGCGTTCACGTACTGGGACGCGAGGGCGACCAAATCATCCTCGAGTAGGGCTGCGTTGGTCGAACCCCAACGCAAAGACCGCGCTTCGCGCTGTTCGATCGCAAGCAGGAGTTGATCTAACTGCTGCTCGGTCGCTCTGGCGTTCACTGATGGCTTCTCAGTACGTAGCGGACAGAACCGATAAGCCCATTCTGTTCAAGCCAAGCGTGAACGGTCGGGGAGAAGGCATCCAGCGTCGCTCCGTCGGTTGACGCCCGAATCAAAAAGTCGCGAACCTCTTCAGGAATCTCGGTGAGAGATTGCCACAAGCATTTCAGTTCGGAAGCCATGACTTGAACTGACGCAAAGTCGCCGGCGTTGTTCGGCCTGTGCGATCGCGCTTCAATAAGGTGCTCCTCCAACTCACGCATTCGTGCGACATCCTTTGCTAGTACGCGGGCTTGAGCCAGAACGATTAACTGTTCATTCAACCCAGGCGGGATCAGCAAATCTACGAACTCCTGCCAGGACTGATCCAGAGAACGCTCTATCGAACGGTTCAAGATACGCAGTTCTTCGCGATACTTCCACTTCATCCCTGAGTCCTCAGGATCCGCCGAGATCGAGGATGGATCTTCCTCGAATCTGGTCCGGTACGAACGCGTCGTGGAGAGCAGTGAAGCAATCCGGTCGTGCGACACAAAGGGATCGATGCCTTGATCGCGAAACAATTGCAGCCGAGCAGTCTGAGACTTTAGCTCCGACGCCAGCTTCTCCAACTGGTCCGCGCGCGTAGCAACCGCTTGTCCGTTGTTGGCTGCTTGCCTGAGCGACGGGAGTTGCTCAACTTCGATCCGCATCTTGCGTGCCTGTTCTGCGATTCCGTTCACAGTCATGAGCTTGCTGCCTTCTCGAGGTCCAACTCCAGGCTTGCGAGTGCCGTGCCAACTCGCGAGTACTGTTGCGCGAGTTCCTGAACCCCACCGACTTTCTCTCGCTCTGATTGAATCTTGCTCTCTACATCGCCCAACAGTCGCACAATGGGTTCGCGAAACTCTTCCCAAGCTCGCATAGCGTTGCCGCTCCGATGGCTGGCCAAGCGAGGCAACAACTCGTATGCAGGTACGTCGGTTCCTACCATTTCCTGGCTGATACGTATTGCCTCATCGAGTTGGACGACTCGGAATACACCAAGGACCTCTACAAGCTTTTCGTGATAGTCGCTCCGCACAGGCACTCCTTCGGCATTGATTGCGTCTAGCAGTTGCTCAACTGCCTCAACGACTTCCCGCCGCCCCACATTGTCAGGAATATACGCGCGTAACGCATCGAGCCAAGCCACTCGCAAGGCACGCTCGTCCTCGGTCACACTCGGAAGCGCTTCTGCGACCTGGCCATGCAAGTCAGCGAGTCTTCGGTAGCGATGTGGCAGGTCGGCTTCAGCCAGTTGATTTGGAGGGAAGGCACGCATACGCCAATCTCGGCAGATTGCTCGAAGAGGTGCGGAAACACGACGGGCGTCCAGCATTGATCCAGACTGCCCACCCTTCATTGCAGATGCATGAGCAAGGATTAGTTCGCGAATCTCGCTCCGGGCACCGTAAATTTGCCGGTAGAGCGCGCGCCAACTATCAGAGCGCACCTGCAGTTCGTCCGGAGCAGGCCAATCCTGTGCCAGGAGGGCCTCAAGCCTGTCTGCGGCTGACGCATCCTGCGCTGATGGCCGGGATGCTAGGGTCGCTCCTACTGCCAACACCTCAAGGGCCGAGGCAACGACATCCCAATCCCGCTTTCGATCGTGGACACGGTGCAGTTGGGCGACGATGCACTCTGCCCATAGTGGCAGTTGCTCGCTCAGAGCGAGCATTTGGCTAAAGCTGTCGGGGAACTGCCAATGGCCATAGTGTTGGAAGTTCACTAGGGCTTCTAATGCTTGGGCTGTTCGCAGTTGCGAGTCGTCATCATCGAACATGGGCAAGCGCAGCTTGACGGCTCGCGAAGTCTCTCTTGTGTCTTGCCTTGCGAAATCGACGCTAGTCGCAGAAAACGAGTCCCGAGCTGTTCCCTTGGACCCTGAGAAGACTATTCGTTCAAGGCCCTCTTTATCCCAGTCAATTGCCGCCAAGACAGAGTCTCTGACGAGCCCACGAAGGTCGTTGGTGACCCCGGTCATATGCCCGCCATTGGCCCAAGTTTCAATGACCTTCAGCCGCCGACTAACCGCGAATGGAACTGCGGACTCAGTTAGCTCTCTGAGTTCGGGCGACTGAGCGGCTTCCGGTTCTGTGTCGTTTCCGAGAACTTCGGGTTGCTCTTCCCCCAACGTCAAAGGACTGAGCGCGAAGGCGGAGTAGAGCTCACCGGGTAGCTTCGTAGCTTCGCCCGGACGCAAGCTCCAGAGTTCCAATAGCGCACGGTATCGCTTCGCCTGAACTCCTGTCTGTGCCCCTATCTGATCGCGCAGGGACAAAGGCAATCTGTAGCCACCGTGATTGTCCACCAAATTCTCGTCCGGGAAGTCCCCTGATCGGATAGCGGATGCTCGATGGTCGTCGACGACGGGGCCGAGGATGTCTCTGAGAACGGCTCGAGGGTCGAGCGGCGCGTTGTCTGAGGAGCGTTCCCGAGCGCGGCGCGCCATGTTGCCGAGGGCGAGGTCCGTGAATGGGTACAGCCCAACATCGCCGGCGCCGTCAATCGATCTGAAGCCAAAGTTTGCGTGGCACGGTTCCCGATACTCACAGCCTGTGCACGGATTCGGGAAGAGAGATGTGTTACTTTCAGTTAGAGACTCCTTGTACCACCGCACAAGCTCATTGTCACTCGCTCGGAGCGCATTGAGATACCGAGCGGCGAAACGTGCAAGCTTGTCGCCCTCGTCGAGGGCCTGCCGTTGATCTAGGGCCTGTTCACATTGCTAGCAGCATGTCGTAGATGAGGACCAGGTGGACGGCGGCGAGGTAGATTTGGTCCAGTTTGTCGCTGCGGAAGGCAATGCGATGGAAGCGCTTGAGGCGGCAGAAGA
>MPNM01000014.1 GCA_002239025.1 Chloroflexi bacterium bin125
CAACGGCTCGATCCGCGCATACTGCTTGTCGCTCAGCGTCGTCTGATAGGTCATCTGGTCACCTGGACCGCGCCGCCATCCGCCTCCCACTCTGGCACATCTACGCCGCAATGTGAACAGGCCCTAGTGCTGGAATACCTTGGTGGTGAAGCCCAGTGCATAGACGTGGTTCATGGTGTCTATGATCTTCTTGAAAATGATTGGACTGATACGGATCTCGAATGGACCCCCAGATCTTTGTGTCCGCGGTGGCAGTCACGAGTACGTTCCTGCGGCAGAAAACTCGGCCAGGGTGGAGTGTTGGCTTGGAGTAACGTTCCCTATGGCACTTGGCGTCTCGCCGCCTAGTTGCACGAACGAGGGCGGGCCGATTGGCCCGCCCTCGGTTGGTTGACGGATTCTGACTTTTAGCCTTCGCAGTAGGCGGCGGCGAGGTCGGGGGCGATTTGCTTGGCGACGGCGCAGGCTTGCTGGAGGAAGCCCTCGGGCACAGTCTCCAGGTAGTCCTGGTTCAGCGCGAAGGGCCTGAGCAGCATCGTCGAGGTTGCCTGCGACTGGCTTGCCGCCAGCGCGAGGATCGCGCGCGCGCTTGGGTTGGCGTCGACGTTCTTTAGGGCCAGCATGACGTGCGTCGCCTGCTCCTGACTGCCGTCTCCCATGGCAAACAGGAGCTGACCGCCATCGACGAGGAACGGAGCAGCAATCGTGCTGCCGATCACGCCCACAGCCGCTTCGCTACCAATCTCGGCCACGGTTCCGGTGGCCACGAAGGCCAGTGCGCCGTTGAGCACCAGGACGCCCGCAGCTTCATGCTGCAAAATCGCCTGGGCCATCCCGGTTCCAGCGGCTACCGGATTACTCAGGCTGCCGGCCGGGAGTTGGACGCGCTCGACGGCGCCGGTGTAAGCGCCCTCGAGACCGTCGCAGCGGTCGTCCAGGCCAACGTTCTGTGCTTCATGCTGTACGCAGAGCACTGTTCCGGTTACGCCAGCGTCATTGAACTCTTGTCCGGCAGTTGCGCCGGCCCCGTGGTCGTCGAGACCGTAGTGAACTGTCGAGCCGACCTGGCCGGCGACGTCTGCGCCGGAGTTGAAGGTGAGCAGCAGTGCGCCGCTGTTTCGAGCCGCATCCAGTGAGTCCTTGAGTCCATCAAGATTCGGAATCGACGAGGCGATCGCGACCGCGCCTCGGTCGGCGCAATCGGTGATCGCGGCGGCCTGGTCGGCAATGTCCGCTTCACCGTGAATTTCAACATTGGTCAGGCCAAGGGCGTGAGCCACCAGCGCCGCGCTGCCGTTGAAGCCCTGCCAGAAGTGGTCGGTGTCTGATCCGTGGTGAACGACGCAGTACAACTCAGCCGGAGCTTCGTCGTTCGGCATCGCGACCGGTGGCTTCGCCTCTTCGGTCATGCTGTCCTGCGCAGCAGCGACCTGCACCGCGACTGGCGAGGAGTTCAGCCAGACGCCGGTTCGGTCGGTGGGCACGAAGCGGTACTCGGGCTTGATCCGCTCGCCCCAGTTGCCCTCGGCGTCGCGTTGCTGGACGGCGACTTCGACGGTTCCATTGTCGTGTCGGAGAGCGGACACGCGGACTTCAGTGTCGCCATGTGATGCGGCATAGACCGCGCCGGCAATGAGGCCGATTACGCCAATCAAGGCCAGACTGATCAATCGCCATCTGTGTTGAACCATGACTCCGCTTTCCTATGAACGCTCTCGATAGTTGGAGTTTCCAACTCAGAACAGGCTAAGTTCTGTTTGCGAAAACGCAAGAGGGCACGAGACGCATGTCTCGTGCCCTCTTGGTTAGGGTCGGACTGGTTGGTACGAACGGACCTTAAACAGCCTCGATGATGGTCGAAATGCCCATGCCAGCGCCGATGCACTGTGTGGCGAGACCGTACTGACCGCCGGAGCGCTTGAGTTCGCGCGCGACGGTAGTGACCAGGCGGGTGCCGGTGGCGCCCAACGGGTGACCGATGGCCAGCGAACCGCCGTTGACGTTCACCTTGTCCATGTCGATGCCGAGTTCCTTGACCGACGGGATGACCTGTGCGGCGAAGGCTTCGTTGAACTCGACGCGGTCGATTTCCGAGGCGTCGATGCCCGCGTGGGCCATGGCCTTGCGGGTCGCCGGGATCGGGCCGAGGCCCATGACCTGCGGCTTGACGCCACCAACGCCGAAGCCGGCGATGCGGGCCAGTGGCTCGAGACCGAGCTCGTCAGCCTTACGCTCGCTCATCAGCAGCGCGGCGGTGAATCCATCGTTGGTCGGGCAGCTGTTGCCCGCGGTGATGCGGATCTCGCTCTGTGTGTGCGAAACGGTGCCGCGCACGGTGCGCAGGCCGCTGAGGCCCTCGAAGTTCGTGCCCGGGCGGAAGCCCTCGTCGACCGAGACGACGGTCTTCTCGCCGCGCTCGTCGAGCAGCAAGTTGCCTTCCTCGTCGAACACCGGGCGCTCGACCTCGATCGGGACGATTTCGCCCTCGTAGAAGCCGGAAGCCAGAGCTTCGCCGTACTTGCGGTGGGACTCGACCGCAAACTCGTCCAGTTCCTCGCGGGAGATGTTGTACATCTCGGCGACGTTCTGAGCGGTCTGCAACATCGAGGTGACGGGCGAAGAGTCGAGGATCTCGTCCGGAATCGGAACCGAGAAGTCGAGGTTGTGCGACGGGGCCAGATTGCGCTGGTCTTCCGTCATGTTGTGGCGGTCCTGGTTGAACTCGGTGATGCGGGTCGGTTCCGCGCCACCGCCGCCGCCGAGCTGGCGACCCATGCGCTCGACGCCGAGCGCGACGCCGACGTCGATCGCGCCGACCATGATCTCCTGCGCGACGCGGTGCATGGTCTCCATCGAGGAGCCGCACTGGCGGTTGGAGTCGAAGGTGCAGACGGACTCGGGCAGGCCGGCCAGTCGCACGATGTGGTTGGCGCCAATGCCGGCGAGTTCCGTGACTCCGCCGACGCAGCCCATGCCGACGTCTTCAATGTCATGCGGGGAGAGCTGCGGGTAGCGTCCCAGCAGTTCCTGGAGCACCTGGACGCCAATGGTGTCGAGGCGGGTCGCGGTAAACGCGCCTCGGCCACCACGGGCAAAGGCGGAGCGAGCGCCGTCAACGATGACGACATTCTGCATTTCCATCGTTCGGATTCCTCTCTGTGATGCACCCAACACGTAGGCGCACACTGTGTGTGAAGGTCAATCGGCAGTGTAGCGAATGCGTTGGAAGCTGCAGGCTGACTACGCGCCGAAGATTGAGCCGACCGGGCAGGAGAAGCCAGGTAGGACATCCTCCCCGTCCAAAATTCCGTGCTCATCCATCGGCATCACGTTTCGGCCGTCTCGATGAGTATCGACGCTGCGCGTGTCGGGGTGTACCACCCAGACCAACCGCACGCCAAAGCTCAGCCACATGCGGGCCTTGTTGAATACGTTGTCAAGGTCGTCGCTGGGAGAGACGATCTCGACCACCAAGTCAGGGACGACATCGGAGAATCGGGGCTCACGTTCTGGGCCGATACGGTCCGCCGCGAAGAAGGCCACATCGGGTTCGCGCACGGTGTCGGGGGCACGTTCTAGTAGGACGCCTGAGTCTGAAGTTGTGACGATACCGAGTCGTCGGGGTTTGACAAATGACAACAGCTCGAACGCAGTGTTCGCCGCTATCTCTCCGTGTTCTCTGCCCGTCGACACGGTCTCGCAGAACACCCCTTGGATCAGTTCGCCTCGTATTCCCTCGCTGTGGAGGCGCAATAGATCGCCGGCGGTCAACAGCTCGGTCTCGGTCGTCATGGCGTCGTCGTCTCTCCAAGACTCAGAATACAGATCATCGATAGACCTGTTCCGCCCGACAAACGTACCGCGCCGGACCCCTGAGGAGTCCGGCGCCGTTGTTGGTCTTGCGACGGGTCGAAGGTTAGACCTCGAAGTTGTAGACCTTGGCGGCGTTTCGCTGGAGGACGTTGAGCAGGTCTTCTTCCGGCAAGACGCTGAGGACTTCCTCGACGTGGTCCTTCGGGTTGCGGGCGACGCTGTTCGGGCCCGGCGACATCGAGGTCGGGTGCGGGAAGTCGGTCTCGAACAAGAAGTTCTCGGAGCCGAACGACTCGATCGCCTTGAGCACCGAGTCCTCTTCGAACCAGAAGCAGCCGTAGCACTGGCGGCGGAAGTACTCGGAGGGCATCAGGTCCATCTCGGGGTGCTCTTCGCGGCAGCCCGAGTTGAGCCACTGCCAGTCCATCGCCTCGAGCAGGTAAGGAATCCAGCCGACGCCGGACTCGACCGAGACAATCTTCAGCTCGGGGAATCGATGGCACATACCCGACAGAATCACGTCGAGGATGGCGTTCGAGTTGTCAAGGAAGAGCTTGACGGTGGACTTGGCGTAGGCGGCCTGGCGGCCGTTATCGACAGTCACGTTGCGCAGCTCGGTCAGGTCGCCGGAGCCGATGTGGAAGTTGATCGACAGGCCCATGTCCTGCGCCTGGTTCCACAGCGGATCCCAGTGCTGCTCGGTGATTCGGGGGAGACCGAAGGTGTGCGGTTGGTTGGTCATCAGCACACCGCGGTGTCCGCGGTCGTAGGCGCGCTGCATCTCGTCGACACAGGCCTGGACGTCCCAGAAGGGCATGGCCATGATCGGGATAAAGCGCGACGGCTCGACCGAGGTCCACTCAACCAGGAAGTCGTTGTAAGCGCGCACACAGTCGAGCCGCAGCTCGTCATCGGTCATCTGCAGGAAGTTGCCGGAGCCGAAACCGCCGACGTTCGGATACACGACCTGAGCGTGCATGCCGTACTCGTCCATGCGCTGCAGGCGCTCGTGAATCTCCCAGCTGCCGTGGTCGGCTTCCTTGAGGCTGGGCGGGTGGTTCGGCGGCGGAGTCTTCCAGCCGGCCATCGCGGCGCCGGCGGTGGGCATGAACTTCTTGCCGCCCATTACCCAGCGGTCCTCGTTGATCTCGGGATCGAAGATCACGTGGGGGACGAGGTCGCCCCACTTCTGAGTGGAAATCCGGTCGGTCCACAGCGTTTCCGGCTCGGAAACGTGGGTGTCGGAGTCGATCACCTTGATGCGATCGCAGATCATCTCGGCCATGGCGATTACCTTCCTGCCAGCGAGGATGTGAGAGATGTAATCAGGTTAGCACTCGGTCGAATGCGCTCCCGAGTCGCCGCGACTAGCCCGAATTCGCGCAGCTTCGTACCCTGATAGTTAGTTCGCGCAGCCGAAACAGTCCCACGTGTCCGTCCGCACCGACTCTGCCGATCCCCAAGCGCCGCCCGACGAGCAGCGCCCGCTGGGCATTGATCTGCCGAAGCGGACCAAGCGGCTGATCATCATCAGCGCGATGTTGGGCATGTTCATGGCCTCGCTCGAGCAGAGCGTGGTCAATCCGGCGATGCCCCAGATCGTCTCGGAGCTGGGCGGGCTTGAGCTGTATCCCTGGCTGGTGCAGGCCTTCATCATGGCGCAGGTCGTCACGATCCCGGTGGCCGGCACGCTGAGCGACATCTACGGACGCAAGCCGGTATTGCTCGGCGGTCTGATCATTTTCCTGTTGGGCTCAGCAATGTGCGGGTTTGCGCCGGGCATCTATGAGCTGATTGCGTTCCGTGCCGTGCAGGGCGTAGGCGCGGCGATCTTGATGACGGCCACGTTCTCAGTCGTTGGCGATCTGTATCTCCCCGCCGACCGTGGCCGGTTTATCGGACTCTTCGGCGGCGTGTTTGCCTTGAGCGGCTTGATCGGAGCGCCGCTCGGGGGTGTCCTGACTGAGACGCTGTCCTGGCGTTGGGTCTTCTGGGTGATGCTGGCGCTGGGTCCGATCGTCCTGTTCGTGATCGCGATCAAGATGCCCTGGCTGCGGCCTCCGCCGAAGCCGTTCCGGCTTGACATCAAGGGTGTCGTGCTGCTGACAACAGCGCTGGTGCCGGCGATGATCTCGCTCAGCCTGGCTGCGACCTGGGGTTGGTTTGCTCCTCAGACGCTGGCGCTGTTCGCCGTCTCGATTGCCGCGATGTACCTGTTCTTCCGGGTCGAGCGCAGCGCCGAACAGCCGATCGTGCCGCTGGAACTGTTCAAGATTACAACTGTCGCGACGACGGCAGTTGTGAATTTCTTCCTCGGCGTGGGCATGATGGGGGTCTTCGTCTACTTGCAGTTCTACCTGCAGGTGGGACTCGGCGCCGACGCTGCCACGGCCGGACTGGTCATGGGACCGATGATCCTGGTTTCAGTCTTCGCCTCGGTCGTGTCCGGGCAGGTGATGTCGCGAACCGGGCGCTACAAGTTCCTCGCCGTAACCGGTTCCTTGATGATGTTCAGCTCGATGCTGCTGCTCTCGACGATGACTCGAGACACCACGATTCCCGGCGTGTTGGGTCGGATGTTCCTGTTTGGCATTGGCATGGGACTGATGATGCCGGTGATGTCGATTGCGTCGCAAAATGCGTCGCCGCAGAAGTATCTGGGCATCGTCTCGGCGTTCACGCAGTTCTTCCAGCAAGTGGGCGGTGTGATCGGGATTGGCGTGATTGGGGCGCTGTTCAACGCCCGGCTGGCCAGCGGATTGGCCGAGCGTCTTGAGCCAGATGTCGCGGACAGAGTGCAGCCGGAGAAGCTGGTCGATCCGATCTTCCGCGAAGACTTGATGAACGACCTCGGTCCTGAAGTCTGGACAGTCGCCGAGCCTCAGGTGCAGGCTGCGGTGGCGACGGCGATCACGGACAACTTCCTGCTAGCCGCGGCAATCGTCTTCATCTCAGTGCTGGCCATACTGCGGATGAAGGAGATTCGGCTACGTCGCGAAGGGATGCCCGCCGCTGCAGTTGCGGTCGAGCGTCCGGAGCCGACGCGGGCGATTGCATCGAGACCATCGGGTTCAGTAGTGAGCTCAGCGCGGGACATTCCCATCTCGACCCGTCCCAGTCAACCGGCTCGATTGAATGGTGTGTCGGAAGTGTTTGAACTGGAACTGCGGGCGCAGTTGCGTCCACCGGATGAGCCTGTGGCCACCATCAGTAATGAATCGGTCCCAAGCATGCGCCGATCGGTCGTGGCTGCTGCGATGCTCGGCGCTGGCGTCGGGTTCGCCCTCTCCTTCGTTTACCCCCGCAATCGAACTCGGTGAACCGCCTCTCTTCGGTCCCCTCTCCCTTTGGGAGAGGGCTAGGGTGAGGGTCCCTCCCAGTGTTAGCCCAACGGATCCCGCTCCAGTTCCATCAGGATGGCATCCGCCACCGACTCCAGCCCAGTCAAGACCTCGTTGTTCCAGAATCTCAAGACGCGAAATCCCTTGGACTCCAACAACGCGGTCCGCTGACGGTCTTTACGCCAACGCTCCTGATGCTGGCCTCCATCAACTTCGACTACAAGTCGTCTCTCCATGCAGACGAAATCGACGATGTGGCCGCCGATTGGGGTCTGCCTGCGGAACTTGTAGCCGCCAAGTTGTCGATTTCGCAAGACACTCCACAGGGCACGCTCGGCGTCGGTCGAATCACGTCGTAGTCGTCGGGCGCGGGAGGTGAGGATCAATGGTGTCTTCTGGCTGTCCAATGGCCGAGCCCTCACCCTAGCCCTCTCCCAAAGGGAGAGGGAATCGGACCTCAATCCGCAAACTACTAGTCCTCCCTCGGGTCCCCTCTCCCCCTGGGAGAGGACCAGGGTGAAGGTCCCCCGGAGGTCCAAATGAGCCTCCGACCAACATCCCCGAGCGCGATGTTGCTAGTCCCCGAACTCCGACGCGACCACTGCGAAGGCCTCGTCTGAGGCTTCGAGGGTGTGGGCGACGTCGTTGTCGTCCAATGCGGTTGAGAGGAAGCCATTGTGGACCGGGTGCAGGTAAACGCCTCGGTCAGCGAGTTCTGCGGCGAAGCGGTAGGCGCGGGGGACGTCTCTGGTCGAGAAATCGTCGCCATCGAACAGCATGAGCGGAATTGACACCGGACCGGTTTGTCTGATCCCGACGCCGTGGGAGTCGGCGACCTGCTGCCAACCGTCTCGCAGGGCGTTGCCGATTCGATCCATACGTGCGATTCCGTCGGTTTCTTGCAGCGTGGTGATCGTCGCGTAGGCGGCGGCCATCGGCGCGGCGGTGAACCAGTAGGAGCCGGTGGCGAAGGTCTTCGCGACCGCTTCAGACAGGCTGTCGCGTCCCATCAGGGCAGAGATTGGTTGGCCGTTGCCGATCGCCTTGCAGTAGATGCTCAGATCCGGGTCGACACCGAGGGGCGCCCAACTGCCGGCGAGATCGAGACGGAAGCCACCTCGTACATCATCGAGGATGAGCGGAATGTTGTTTGCGTCGCAGAGATCGCGTACTCCCTGTGCGAACTCAACCGTCGGCATTTCCTGGTCGAGTCCTACGTCGTGACGGAAGGCCGAGACGATGATGGCCGCAGCGTCGCCCTCGGCTGCGTCGATCGCTGAGCGGACCGAGGCGAGATCATTGAACTCGTACTCGAGTGTGCCGTCTGCCTGTTGCGTCATGTCGCCCGCGGTGATCCAGGTAGGGGCGGCGCCGTGGTAGGCGTTATGGGCGCGGAGAATTGTGCCCTTGCCGGTCGAGGTACGGGCGACTGATGCTGCGTAGACGGTTGCGTCAGTGCCGTTCTTGGCGAACCAGGCCCAGTCTGCCCAGGGTGTGATGTCGACGAGCAGCTCGGCCAGTTCGACCATTTTTTCTGAGGGACCGTTCATGCAGTCGCCGACATCCTGCGCGTCTGCGATCGCTCGGTCGACGCCGGGGTGCTGGTAACCGAGCACGATTGGCCCGTAGGCGCAGATGTAATCGATGTACTCGTTGCCATCCACATCCCAGAGGTGCGATCCCTCGCCCTTGGCGAAGAACTGCGGGAAGTTGGAAGGCAGGATTGCTGCGTTCTGGTGTCCGTACATGCCGTTGGGAATGACGGACTTGGCCCGCTCGCGTAGAGCCATATCGTTCGTTCGGTTGCGCTCAGTGCTCATTCGGTCCCTCAATCAGGATGTGTTCGCGACGCCAGTTCGTTATGAGCCCGAGTCTAGAGGCCCACCGATACCCTGCGCCTCATGGCCCAATCGCCCAGCGTGTTCGCCCAGTATGAGGATCATCCGCTCGTTGAGGCGGCTCGTGAGTTGCAGCCGATGATTCGCGCATGCGCGGACGAGATTGAGGAAACTGGTTCGGTCCCACGTGAGATCATCGAAGCGCTCACGGCTCGCGGGCTGTATCGGTTGAATCTGCCGGCGCGCAGCTACGGCGAGCAGGCGCATCCCTTGGTCGTGTTTCATGTCATTGAGGCGTTGGCGCATGCGGACGCGTCGACGGCCTGGGTGGTGATGATCGCCACCGAGGTGTCCCTGTTGGCGGCGTATCTGCCGAACCCGGTGCTGAGCCAGATGATCGGGGGCGAGGAACCGGGCGGGCCGAGTTGCCGGATCGTGGGCTCGTCGCGTGTGATGACGACGGCCGAACCGGATGAGTCGGGCTACCGGTTGAGCGGTCGCTTGAACTTCGTGAGCGGCGTTGAGCACGCGACCTACATCGTGGCCACGTTTTTGGACTTT
This sequence comes from Chloroflexi bacterium bin125, assembly GCA_002239025.1. Taxonomy (GTDB): domain Bacteria; phylum Chloroflexota; class Dehalococcoidia; order Bin125; family Bin125; genus Bin125. Next base: position 9,554 of record MPNM01000014.1, read on the forward strand.
GAAGATCGCGTGCGGTTTGCATTGCTGCCGCAGCGAGCAGGAACGATCATTGAGACATGGGACGCGATGGGTCTGAGGGGCACAGGCAGCCACGACTGGGAAGTTGACAGGGCATTTGTCCAGAATGCGCATACCTGGGCGGCGTTGGATCCGCCATGTGCCGAAGGTCCGCAGTGGAATGTGCCCGACCGTTCACTGGTGGCCTGGATTGCCAACGCCGGACACGCTGTGGGCACTGCGCAAGGTGCGCTGGACGATCTGGCCGAGGTAGCGTCAGAGTCGACAACCGGAGACACAGCCGCCTTGCGAGAGCGAGAGCCGTTTCGCCTCGCGTTCGCACGGGCCCAGGCCGAGGTCTCGGCTGCCCGCGCCTTCGTGCAGGAAGCCTGGACGACCGCCTGGCCATCGATTGAGCAGGGGACTCCCGACACCAGGTTGCTGGGGAGATGCCGGTTGGCCAACGTGCATGCGGTTCATGCCTGTGTGGATGCGATCGAGCTGCTGTTCCGGGCTGGTGGGACGAAGGCAGCGCGCCGGACCTGGACGCTGGAACGACGTTGGCGCGATCTGCAGACGGCTCGCCAGCATGGCGCAGCGTTGGAATGGAACTTCGACGCAGGTGTGGGTCCGTTGCTGGGCATGGAAGCGCGACGCAGCCGATAGCTACACGATTCCTGGCGGAGCTATCGCAGTTTGGTCGATGTGGCTTAGCATGGCCGAATCAGAACGACTGGACGGGTGTGCGTGCTCGTTTGAGATCCAGCCGCTTCGCGTGGGAGACTTATGGCCGGTCCGTTGGAGGGAATCACCGTACTGGACTTGACCAGCGGCGTTGCTGGTCCGTACGCGACGAAACTGCTTGCCGACTATGGGGCGAGAGTGATCAAGGCAGAGCCTCGCGGTGGCGATCCCTCGCGCCGCTTTGGTCCATTCCCTGGCGGCCAGCCCGACCCCGAGGCCTCCGGCCTCTTCATGCATCTCAACACCAACAAGCAGTCAATCGTGCTCGATCCGCACACCGACGATGGAGGCGCCACGGTACGGCGCCTGGCGCAACTGGTCGATGTCGTGGTTGAGGCATTGCCGCCGGGCGAGGCGGAGGCCGCCGGATGGGGCTGGGAAACGCTGCATGCGATCAATCACAAGCTGATCCTTTGCTCGATCACGCCGTATGGGCAGACGGGGCCATATCGCGACTACCGTGGCTCGGAGATCACGATGCAGGCGATCGGCGGTCCGTTGCACGCGACCGGCGCCGCCGACCGAGAGCCGATCAAAGTTGCAGGCCACTATGCCAGCTACCACGCCGGCGCAACGGCCGCCTTTGCCATCCTGCTCGCGCTTAAGCGTGTCCCCAAGGACGAGTTGGCCGGTGACTGGATCGACATTTCGATTTATCGCTGCCAGGCCGGCTGCCGCGATCGTCGAACGATTCAACTGGTGGCAGCTGAGTACAGCGGAGTGGCCCCTGGTCGCGCGCTACCGACCCGGCGCCTCGTGGGCTTTGGCATGTACCAATGCGCCGACGGCTTCGTGAACATCGTCGGTTCGGGTAACCGGATGCCCAGGTTGCTGCGCTGGGTTGGGCGCGAGGACCTGCTCGAGGACGAGGACTTCCTGGCTGGTCCCAGGTCTGGATCGGGATTCGGCGCCAAGGTTGACGAAGCGGTGGAGGCGCACCTCGCAGATGTCGGCAAGATTGAGGCAGTGGCCTCGGCGCAGGCCGCCGGGCTGTTGGCGGGAGCCGTGATGACGGTGCCCGATGTGCTCGAGGACCCGCAGCTCGAGTCCCGAGATTGGTGGCATCACATTACCCATTGGCATGGGTCGGAGCTGCCTTATCCTGGGTTCCCGTTCCGGATGAGTGAATCTCACCCGCCGCGGCCAAAGCGTTCGCCCCGACTCGGGGAGCACTCGCGGGTCGTCCTCGACCTGACCCCACCGGACCCGCTCGAGGACGCGCGCCATACGCTGCCGGAGGGTCCGCTAAGCGCCTTGCACTTGCCGCTCGAAGGAATTCGTGTGGCGGCGATCACCGTGGTTTGGGCAGGTCCACACGTGGCGCAGCTTCTGGCCGAGTGGGGCGCGGACGTGATCAACGTCGAACCGGTAAATCGGATTCAGCCATATACACGAGGTGCGGAAAACGTCCAGTCGCGTGAGACCATGCTGCGCGGCGCAGAGATCGGCGTTCAGCCCCAATATCCCGATGCCGAACCAGGCGTTGACCCCTGGAACCGATTTGCTTCATTCAACTCTCACGCTCGGAACAAACGATCGATGACTTGCGACATCATGTCGCCCGAGGGTCGTGACGCGTTCTTCAAACTCATTGAACAGTGCGATGTACTGGTCGAAAACAACGTACCTACCACGATTGACAAGGCAGGCATCACCTGGGAAGAAGTGCAGCAGGTGAACCCCAGGCTAATCATGCTGCGCATGCCGGCATTTGGGCTAGAGGGTCCATATTCCAGCTACCGCGCCTTCGGGCTGCATGTCGAGGCCATGGTCGGCCATACGCACTTGCGCGGATATCCCGACCGCGGTCCAGAGGGAATCGGCGAAACCCTGGCCAGCGACGGCCTCTCGGGTGTGCAGGGCGCTGTCGCTGTGCTGATGGCGCTGCGGCACCGCGAGCAGACCGGCGTCGGACAACAGATCGAAATGCCGCTCAACGAGGGCTTCATACCTACGCTGGCGGAGTATCTGTTCCAGTACTCGATGAATGGTGTCAATCCACCGTCACAGGGCAACAGTCATCACATTCGCGCTCCATACGGCGTCTATCCCTGCCGCGGCGAGGATCAGTGGATCGCCATCGACATCGGTTCCGACACCGAGTTTGTGACCCTTTGCGATTCGCTGGCCGCCGGTCCGGGCGAGGCTTCGGTGCAGTCTGATCTGGCTCACGCACCGCTCGACACTCGCTTCACCCACGCCGAGGGACGCCTGGCCAACTCGGATGCGCTGGACGAACTGATCGCTCAGGAGACCAGGGTCTGGAACAAGGAAGACCTGTTCCACAAGCTGCAGGCCGCAGGCATCTGCGCTGCGCCACTGAACGATCCGTTCGACGCGCTGTCGGATCGGCATCTACGTGAAGTCGGCTTCTTCGAGCAGATGACCATCGAAGGCGTCGGCACACATCGTTATCCGGGGCTGACGTTCACCATGAGCCGGACCCCGAATCAACTACGTACGCCGCCGGCAAAGCTGGGCGAGCACAACCGGGAAATCTACTGCGATCTGCTTGGTTTCTCGGAAGACGAACTCGCTGAACTGGAATCGAACGGCCTGGTTGGCACCGCATATCCCGACGAGCTCTTGCCCCGGTTCATGCGAACTGATGCATCCACAAACGACTAATCGGAGGAATGATCGTGCCGCGACTTGAACCACAGACATTCGACACGCTCGATGACAACCAACGCGTGCTCTGGGACAACATCACCACAGGCCCGAGAGGTAATCCTGATCGCGAACATGGTGGGCTCGCCGGCGCCGACGGCGCGCTGATCGGGCCGTTCAATGCGCTGTTCTTGTCTCCAGAAGTCGGTGACGCCGTTCAGAAGCTGGGTGCCGCGATTCGTTACAACACATCCTTGCCGTCCGACCTGCTGGAAGTCGCGATTTGCACCATGGGCGGCCACTGGCGGGCCAACTTTGAGTTTTGGGCGCACGCTCGGCTGGCGAAGAATGCCGGCGTTTCGGAAGGCGCAATCGATGCCATCCGTGACGGAGAGCAACCCTACTTCGGAGATGAACGACAGCAGACTGTGTACCAGTTCGGACGAGAGTTGATCGAGAACCAGCGTGTCTCGGACGAGACCTACGGTGCGCTGAAAGACATGATCGGCGAGAGTGGCGTGTTCGAAGTTGCCTCAGTGATGGGCTACTACGCATTGGTTTCGATCGGTCTGAACACATTCAACGTCGGTATGCCGCCGGGTGTCGAGTCGCCGTTCTCGGACTGACTCGGGAGGCAGCGATGCTCAGCCAGTTCGACCGCGACTTCTTCGACCAGCACGGCTATCTGGTCGTCCGCGGCCTGATTCCTCGCGAACAGGTCGACGGCGTGGTCAACGCGATCTGGGACTTTCTGGAGTTCGATCGAAACGATTCATCGGACTGGTATCGGGAGCCGCATCGGGTCAATGGCATGGTGGAGATGTATCACCACCAGGCGCTGTGGGATGTGCGTCAGAGTCCTCAGATCTATGAGCTGTTTCGGGAGCTGTTTGGTCAGGACGACCTCTGGGTGTTCATTGATCGAGCCAACCTAAAGCCTCCGCCGAATCCGGAGCACCCTGAATACGACCACCATGGCATGGTGCATTGGGACATGGATGTACGTCAGTCGCCGACGCCATTCCAGGTACAGGGTGTGTTGTACCTGGTCGACACGAAGCAGGGCGAAGGCGGCTTCCAGTGCGTGCCCGGCGTTCATCGCCGAGCGGCGCAGGTATCGGCTGGCATCTCGAACGAAGATCTGCGGCATCAACAGTTGCACGAGCGCCTTTCGGAACGGATCGGACCGCCGATTGAGGTTGAGGCCAACGCCGGCGATTTCATCATCTGGCACTCGGCGCTGCCCCATGGCAATAGCCGGAACTATTCGGACAAGCCACGGCTGGCGCAGTATGTGCGTCTGTTTCCCGCTGACCCCGCGGATGAAGTATTGCGAGAGGCGAGGATCGCATCGTGGCGCGAGCGGTCGCATCCTGCCTTCCAGAATCCGCGAGCATTTCCCGGCGATCCGCGAGGCAAGGAAGCTGACTCGCCGCCAGCGGAGTTGACCTCGCTGGGCCGAAAGCTCCTGGGCCTAGACGACTGGGACTAAGTCCTGTCCACTCTCAGAGGCTCGCCAACACTCGCTCCGTCATTCCCGAGCTTGACTCGGGAATCTCGCTGCGTTGCGCTCAGCGGTTGGCTGAGTCACAGCAGGCGTCCCCGCTTCCAGCCTCAGCCGTTCTGCCCTCTAGAGGTCAACGTGAGATACCCGCGACAAGCGCGGGTATGACGAGGACGTTGTGTTGAATCTCGACAGCATTGTGAACAGCAATGAGTGCCCTTACTCAGGAGCTTCCGCAACGGGCTGGCGTCGCAGTTGGACGAGGGCGCTGCCGGTGACGAGGAGCACGACTCCGACGAGGACTTCGAAGCCGAGTGACTCGCCCAGGACCATCCAACTGAAGAAGACGCCGAAGATTGGCGCGAAGAGCATTGTGGCTGAGACCTGTGACGGAAAGTAGCGCTTGATCAGCCAGGTGTTGCCGATGAACCCGAAGCCGCCGATCACGATGCCCTGGTAGCACAGTGCAATCAGGAACTCGGGTGTCCAGACCAGCGGTCCGGATTCGAGGAACACTCCGCCGAGGCCGAAGAGGATGACGGCGGCCACGGACTGCGTCATCAACAGCCGTGCCGGATGGATGCTCTGCGAGAAGTGAGACAAGTAGATCTGTCGCGTGCCGAGCAGCATCGCTGACGTCACAGTCATCAGGTCGCCCCAGACACTGGCGCCGGGCGCGCTGAATCCTCCGACGAAGACGACGATGACGCCGCCGTAGGCGATCAGCAGTCCGCCGGTTCGGCGCACCGACATGTGATCGCCGGGAATGATGAAGTGTCCGAGCAGCGCGGTCCAGAGCGGGAAGGAGAAGATCAGTACGGATGCGTGGCCTGAGCTGGTGTGGTCGCCGCCGACGTACATCAGCATTGTTTGCACGACAAACAGGATGCCAAGGCCGAACAACGGCCGGAACTCGGCGCGCGTGGGTCGCAGGGTCGTGCGTGTGACGAGCGCGTAGCCGAGCACCACGATGCCGCCTAGCGTCATGCGGATGGCGCTGAGACGCAGGGGTCCGACGCCCTCTTCGAGTCCGGCCTTGATCGCGACCGGTTGTCCTCCCCAGAGCAGGACGAGCAGCATCGCAAACGCGCCGGCGCGCAAGTTCAGCGGACGCCGGATTTGAGGCGCGTCCGGGAGAGTCTCGGCCTGTGGGTTCTGGGGAGCGTCGCGTTCGATGGCCACGTACCGACGATACCGCTAGATCAGTGAGAGTCGGTGTCGCTGAGTGCCCAGGCTCGGACAGCGGTGACGGGCGCCAGGTGCTCGCGCAGCAGGTTCCAAGAGTCGCCGGCGTCGGACGAGCCATACAGCTCGCCGCCGCTGGAGCCGAAGTACACCCCCAGCGGATCGCAACTGTCTTGACCCAATGCGTGTCGATAGACGGTCTGGAAGAACTCGGCTTGAGGCAGCCCGTTCGACAGTCGCTCCCAGGTATCGCCGGCGTCACGGGTGCGGTAGACCGCCAGCGAGGCGCCGTAAGGCATGCGCGCCTGGTCTGAGTCGTGCGGAACGAAGTAGCAGGCGTCGGGATCGCGAGGATCGATAGCTGTCGGGAATCCGAACTCACCGGGCAGATCGGTACCGACATCGACCCAAGTTTGGCCGTCGTCGTCGGAGCGATATTGGCCAAAGTGAGTCTGCTGCCAGAGTCGGCCGCGTTGCAGCGGATGCGCAATCAGTGAGTGGATGCACGGCGCCATTTCCTGCATGTCGGGCGGCAGATGGTCGGAGCGAATCCCACGGTTACGCGGCTCCCAGGTCTGGCCGCCGTCGTAGGAGGCGAAGACGCCGGTTGATGAACCTCCCACGATCACGCGCTGCGGATCATTGGGATCGACGCAGATGTGATGGAACATCATCCCTGCGGCCCCTGGAACCCAGTACTCGCTGTAGGGATGCTCGGTCAGCGAAGTGACTTCCGCCCAGGTCTGGCCGTCGTCGGCTGAGTGAAAGAGTGCGCCCGGCATGATCCCGGCGTACAGCGAGCCCTCGACTCCACCGGGCTCAACCATCCAGATCGACTCGACGGAACGCTCGCCGTCGGCAAACGAAGGAGTTCCCGCCTCTTGCCAGGATTCCCCCCAGTCGGTGCTGTAGTGCAGTCGCGGACCCCATTGCCAATGATTGGCGGCGCACCAGATCTTTCCGGTGCGAGCGTCATGCATCGAGTAATCGACGATCCAACCACTGCGCTGCAACTCCGACCACTCCCACTGGGATCGCTCATTTGAGCTCCGACCGATGATCAGTCCCTTGCGCGTGCTAACCAACAAACCTGCTTCGCTCATGTCATCTCCTGCCGCCATGACTGGATCGAGTCTGCTCCGCCAGAGACGGCGGGAAGGATGTGCAGTTGGTCACCGTCGGCTACCCGATCCGAGAGTTCTTGGCGGTCGTAAATCAGCTCGTTGTTGATGTAGATGTTGACGTGCTGTCTGACGCGTCGAGCATCGTCGAGCACGAACTGGCCCAACGCCGGATAGGCCAAAATGAGGTCGTCGACCGCTTCACGTGCAGTCGAGCCGTTGACGTTAACGCGTTCGGGCACATCGACGTGGACTCGCAGTCCCTTCGCCATGCGAACTTCGATGCTCATGAAGTACCCTCAAATCGCCGCGCCATCATAGCACGAGTGTTTGATGTTAAAGCTGGTGCAGCAGTCGATTGAGCAGGAGCCGTAACAGGTGACGTAATGGAAGGAAGAGGTTGATGGTTCAGGTCGTTGCCATGGACCACATCGTGCTTCGCGTGTCGGATGTGGCTCGGTCGTTGGATTGGTACACCGGTCAGCTTGGCCTCGCGCCGGTCAGAGTCGACGAGTGGCGCGCAGGGGAGTGTCCGTTTCCGTCGGTGCGAGTTTCGAAAGAAACGATCATCGATCTGATTGAGGGCGAGGTTGAACAGGACACGAGCAACCTCGACCACTTCTGCATGGTCGTCACCGCGGAGAGCATGGCGGCAGTGCGGGCATCGGGCGATTTCACGATTGTCCGTGACCCGGATTTTGAGCTCTACGGCGCCAGGGGCTACGCCGACGGCCTGTACATCGCTGATCCCGACGGCAACGAAATCGAACTGCGCGCCTATGCGGATCAATAGAGTCCCGCTGAGTAGCGATAACTGCTCTGGATAGACAGCCTGCGATAGCCTGACTCGCGATACCTCACATCGTGAGAAGCTGAAGGAGTGTGCGATGTCTGCACATAACGCCGATGCCAAGGCATTGGAGATGGGGCTCGATTTATCCACCAATCCGCCACTGGCCAACTACGTGCCGGCCGTGCGGACGGGAAATCTCGTGTTTCTCTCGGGACACGGACCATTCCAGGACGGCGAGCTGATTCGTGGCAAGCTGGGCGCCGACCTCGATGTTGACGCCGGCTATCAGGCGGCACGAGCCGTGATGGTGCAGCTCCTGGGCTCGCTGCGAGCAGAGATCGCGTCGCTTGACCGTGTTTCGCGGATTGTGAAGCTGCTCTGCATGGTGAATTGCACGCCTGACTTCGGCAATCACCCTGGCGTCGCGAATGGAGCATCGGACCTGTTGGTCGAACTCTTCGGCGACACCGGACGACACGCACGCTCGGCGGTGGGCATGCAGTCCTTGCCCATGGGCATGTCGGTCGAGATCGAAATGATCGTCGAAATCGAGTAGCAACCACCAAGACCCTCTCACAGAGCGAGAGGGCAAGGGCGAGTCATCCCCTCTCCCTCAGGGAGAGGGCCAGGGTGAGGGCCGGTTCCCTCGCCACCAGAAAGAGACAACAACATGAGACTTGGCATCCTGGCCGGATTCGACGCCAACTGGCAGGACACATTGGAGAAGGTCAAGATCGCTGAGGACCTTGGCTACGAAATGATCTCCACCGGCGAGGCCTGGGGACACTCCGTGTTGCCCTGGCTTACAGTGATCGCCGCCAACACCGACAAGATCCAGATCGGCACGGGCATCCTCAACACCTTCTCGCGATCGCCCGGCGCCATTGCCCAGGAATTCGCGACGCTCGAGACGATCTCCGGCGGCCGCATGGTTTGCGGACTCGGCTCTTCGGGCAACCTGGTGATCGAGGGATTCCACGGCGTCGAGTTCGATCGTCCGCTGCGCCGGATTCGCGAATACACCGAAATCATCAAAATGTTGCTCAGCGGTCAGCGGCTGCAATACGAAGGCGAGATCTACACGTTGCAGCGCGGATTCCGGCTGCTGGGATTTCAGCCCGTACGTGAAGACCTGCCAGTCTGGATCGCGGCGATCACGCCGCGCTCAATCCAGCAGACTGGTGAAATTGCCGATGGCATCTACCCAATCCATTGGCCAAAGAAGTCGTTCGAGCCGCTCAAGCGCCAGCTTGCCGGCGCATCGCGCGACGCAGGCCGCCCGGAAGACTCCGTCACGATTGCACCCTTCACCAACGTCTACGTCACTGGCGAGGGTGACGACGAGTCGGTCTGGCGCAACGCTCGGCAGCCGCTCTTCCACTACACGAACCGGATGGGCTCGTTCTACTGGCAGATGCTCTCCCGCTCCGGCTACGAGTCGGAGATCAAGGACTCACGCGCTGCCTGGGCCGACCGCGATTCCGAGGGCGCGCTGATGGCGTTCTCAGAGAACATGGTCCGCGAGATCCAGGTGATTGGATCGATTGAAGAGGTGCCGGATCTCCTGCAAGCGCGATCCGACGCCGGCGCCGAACTGCAGATGGTTCCGCTGCCCCGGGGCACGACGGCTGAGGTCGGGCGTCGGCTCGAGCAGTACCTCGGTGGATAGCGTTCGCTGAAGGATTGGCCGATGTCCGAGCAACAGATTGCAATCGAGGTCGTCTACTGCGCCGACTGCGGCTACTGGCCGCGGACGTCGTGGATGCTGGGCGAGTTGATGACCGACATCCAACACATGGTCTCCGACGTGAAACTGATTCCGGACACCAAAGGCCTCTTCGAGTGGAAGGTCAACGGAGAACTGGTCTTCAGCAAGGCTGCGATGGGCCGGTTCCCCGACATGGATGAGCTGCGCGAGATAATCTACGCCCATCTGGACTGAGCTGTTCGACGAGCAGGAGCAGAATGATGGCTGAAACAATTGAAGTTCTGAGTCCGCTAGCTCATGTCGCCGTGCATGAGGCGACTCCTGCGCCGCGCCCACTATCTCTCGATGGCCTGCGGCCGGGCATCCTGGAGAACCGCAAAGCCAACGCCCGTCTGTTGATGGAGACGATGGTTGAACGTCTTGGCGAACGGTTTGATCTGGGTGAGATGGTGGTCGGCAGCAAACCGGTCGGCGGACCGCCATCAGACTCGACGATTGACTCATTGCGCAACGGAGCCGACTTCCTCCTGATTGGGAGCTGCGATTGAGGAAGCTGCACGACGTGGAGTGTCCACGCCTCAGTCCTCTTCGAAGAGATGGGAATTCCCACCGTTACGGTGGGCACATCGGCCTTTACCGACCTGCTGCAACTGGAAGCCGAGCAGCGCGGTCTGCCCGAACTTGACCGACTAATCGTGCCGCATCCGCTGGGCGGCCTCAGACCGGAACGCGTACGCGCCCGGATCGATGATGGCGTCCTTGATCGATTGGAAGCGGCGCTGCTCGGACAGGCGCCCAGTCAGGCGGCTGGATCGTGACGGCAGCACGCGGCCGAGAGGCTGAACGATTCACGCTGCCGTCCGATCCGTTTGATTTTTCACAGGAGTGCATCCGTCGCGGCTGGTCGGATGGACTGCCGCTTGTCCCGCCCACGACTGAGCGCGTTGCGGCGACGCTGGAGAGTACAGACCGCGACCCGCTCGACGTGCTTGGCGTGCTTTCACCGCGTCAGGGCGAGGCGACGGTCCAGGGCATTGCGATCAATGCGGTGATGGCGGGCTGCAGGCCGCAGCAGTTTCCGATCGTGCTTGCTGCCGTCGAAGCGATATCCCAACCTCCATTCAATCTCGATGGGATCAATGCGACCACGCATCCCTGTGCTGTGTTCGTCCTGGCATCAGGACCCGCAGCTCGTTCGGCCGGCATTCATGGCGGATCGGGTTGCTTTGGCCCGACCTTTCCCTCCAACGCGACGATCGGGCGCGCCGTCCGATTGGTGCAACTGAATATCGCCGGCGCAACGCCGGGTCGCGGCGATCGAGCGACGCAAGGCACGCCAGCCAAGTTCGCGTTCTGCGCCACGGAGCGCGAAGATGCCTCGCCCTGGCCGCCGTTTCAATCCACCCGAGGGCTGAATGCGGAGGACAGTTGCGTCACGACCTGGGCCTGCGAGGGCCCGCACAACATCCAGGACCACGGCAGCAACACGGCAGCCGGGATCTTGCAAACGGTCGCCGGCGCCATGGGACAGGCAGGATCGAACAACATCCTGGGCAAGGGCGAGCCGGTCCTGGCCTTTGGTCCTGAGCATGCCGAGACCGTCGCCTCGGAAGGCTGGACGCGAGAAGGCGTGCAGGAATACCTCTGGGAGAACGCTCGCTACCCGGCCAGCAAGCTGAGCGAGGAGTTCCTCGAGTCCGTCAACATCCGCATGGCCGGCGGCGTGTTACCGACCCACAGCTCCGACGAGTGGCTGCCAATCTCGGACAGGCCGGAGGAGATTCACATCATCGTCGCCGGCGGTCCCGGCAAGCACTCCTGTTGGATGCCAACGTTTGGCGGCATGACTCGTCCGGTGACAGTGTCGCTGTAGGGGACGCCCTCATCACCGTCATTCCCGCGCCACGCGCGGGTTTCTCGTCGTCTTGGGCCCTGACGTCTGTACCAAATGCTGCGAGATTGCCGCGGCGGAGCGCGGCAATGACGATGTGTTGGTCAGTGCCGAAGTCCCTGCTCATAATCCAAGCAGCGCACCGGGATTGTCGCGGCACATCGTCTGGATCTCGCCGGCGGTGAATCCCTCTTCGAGGAATCGGTCGATCCAGAGGGCGAAGCCGATCGGTGGGTCGGGATTTGCCGCTTGACCGAGGTCGGTGGCGAGAATGGTGTGCCCTGGACCGACCGCTCGGACCTGCTCCATGACTTGCGGTACTGCTGTGTCGGCGTCGCTGTGATAGCTAACGATCGCGCATTGCTCGAGGAATCCACCGAGTTCGGCGATGGATCGTTGAGCGTCAATCGGCCACCAGAAACTGGCGTGTGTGATCACGCATTCGATTCCGCGCTCTCTGGCCGAAGTGACGAGCGGGATGCCTTCCTCGACACTGACGTGTCCGGATGCCAACACCGCGTTGTGCTCGGCTATCAGGTCGAGGATGTCGTGAATGACGGGCAGCAGTTGTCCGGCATCGTCCAGCAACTGGATGGGTTCTTGCGAGCTGAAGTACCGGCCCGGGCGATGAGAGCGCCAATGGACCGCGTCAAAGGTCGGCATCCAGACGACCTTCGTGCCCAGCTTGAGCGCGATACGCAACGCCTCGGGATTGAGCCCTCCGACGCCGTGATCAAGGGCGATTCCGCCGAAGATGTCGAGCGCGGGGAAATCGTCCTTCAACGCCCAGGCAATCGGTTGTGTGGGATATTCGTGACTTTTGAGAACGATCCCGGACATTCGACGCGTCTGTGCGGCCCTGGCGAGCTGCCGCGCGTCCATGCGACGTTCGGTGTACGGGTCGGGGCCGGCATGGACGTGGACATCGACCGCGCCTTCAAGCAGGGCCAGCGCGTGGTCCGAAGGCTGGATGGTTGCTGAGTCAGTCACGTCGCGAAACCAGCGCTTCTGGTCCCAGCGTGGAATTCGGCGAGCTTGGTGAATAGATCGTTGAAGATAGGGTCGCGTCGCACGTAGTGTGCCTCGGTGAACGGAGCATGCGGTGCATCGTCGGGAGGCACCGCCCAGGTCATGTCGTTGGTGAGCATCGGGCGGACCGTACTCCGGGTTTGCACCCAGGCTTCGGCGATCAGGTAGCCGATGGCGGAGAGGTCCCAAATCTCTTTGGAACGTCCCGGATATTGCTCGTTGTGATCGCGGAAGATGTCGCAGAGATACTCACCGATCGGTCCCTGCGGTCTGATATATGCGTCGAGTTCGGCGGTGCTCGTGAGCAAGTGCGAGGCAGCGCCGTAGCAGGGGATGTGGATGAGCGGCGCTCCGCTGTCGAACACGGCTCGCGCAGCGATCGGATCCTGGTAGAGGTTGAACTCGCGGGCGTCGTCGCGATGCTGAGGCTGCCCGCCAAGCCAGACAATCACAATACGACGGGCGATCTGCGGCGCGTCGTTCAGGGCTGACGCGACATTGGTCAATGCGCCAATGGCGGCGACAAAGAGTGGTCCGTCTCTGGGCTCCATGGCCCGCTGGATCAGGTCATCAGAGGCAGCATTCTTAACTGATGGATGGTCGTCGCTGAGGAATCGGTCTGCTCCGCGCATCACACGATTGCCGGGATCGACATTCAGGCGCTCCAACAGACGGTAAATCTCCGCTTCGGATTCGGTCACGCCTTCTGCCGGAGAATTGCCCTGACGCATGAAGAGTGTGGCGTAGATCGCTTCCAACTGCAGCCGGTCTTGCGAGAGCAACGCATGGACCACGGCGAACTGGTCGTCGATCTCGTTGGCGGTGTCGGTGTCGAGCACCATTGGGACGCGATTCGGCGGGGCGGGTGGACTCAAAACGTGATGCTGCATGGATTCAGGGTAAAGGCGGGCAATGAGGGCGTAGTCTGAGGGCGACTGAACTGCACTAGTTGAGAGGATTGACGATGAAGTACGGCGTGTTCATTTTCGCAACAGATCTGGCCATGGACCCGGTCTCGCTGGCTGTCGCCGCCGAGGAGCGCGGCTTCGAGTCGCTGTTTGTGCCCGAGCACGTTCACATGCCTGTCGAACGCGAAACGAGGTTCCCGCGTTCCGAGGACGGATCGCTGCCGGACGAGTATCGCCGGATTCACGATCCGTTTGTGGCCCTGGCTGCTGCAGCCGGCGCAACCTCGGAGATTCGCCTGGGCACCGGCATTTGCCTGGTAACCGAGCATGAGCCAATTGCGTTAGCAAAGCAGATCGCGTCGCTGGACATGATTTCCGGCGGTCGCTTCGAGTTTGGCATCGGCGCTGGCTGGCTGGCCGAGGAGATGGAGCCACTGGGTGTGCGCTTCGCCGATCGCTGGAAGGTGACGGAACAGCGAATCGCTGCGATGAAGGAGATGTGGACGCAGGACGAGGCTGAGTATCACTCGGAGTTCGTCGACATTCCCAAGACCTACGTGATTCCCAAGCCGACTCAGAATCCGTATCCGCCAATCCTGATCGGCGCCGGCAGCAAGTGGGCGCGACAGCGGATTGTCGACTGGGCCGACGGCTGGCTGCCGAACATCACGGCGCCCGGCTTCGTCGAGCGTGGGATCCAGGACATCCAGTCGAGAGCGTCGGAGGCGGGACGAGACTTCGACGAGATCTCAATCAACGTCTTTGGTGCGGTTGAGGATGGCCTGGCCGAGTACGAGCGCATGGGAGTCGACCGCTGCGTCTTCCGCTTGCCGGATGAGGGTGCGGACACGGTCATTCCGGAGCTGGATCGTCTGGCGAAGCTGATCGCGTAGCGATCATGAGGGCTCTCCCCCGGGAAGCTCTCCCGCCAAGCACGTAAGACCTTTTGGGGAAGTTGCCCCCTCTCCCTCAGGGAGAGGGCTGGGGTGAGGGTCCCTGAGTCCATCCTTTTGATCAGAGTGGCCTTTTGCCCAGGCCCGGCCCTCACCCTAACCCTCTCCCACAGGGAGAGGGAATCGGAGAGAGGCGGAGGGTGATTTGCGGACAGGACTCAGAAAGGGGAGGTCTTCACTTACTTGTACCGCATGCCGCGCTGATCGCGGGAGCGCTCGCCTTTGAATTCGTAGACCGGGACTCCGTAGCCGCACGAGGTCTGTGTTCGATCGACGCTGATTTCGATGACCTGACGCTCGGCGGTGGGAATGTCGACGCCCCGGAGCTCCTCAGCCTGCTCGGCGAGGATTGATTCCTCCAGCGGCATCGCCTTCGCGCGACCGTAGAGGCGGACGATGGCGGCGTCTTCGTCGAAGGAAGTGACCATCACCGTGATCGGTCCACCGGCGGCCGTGTGGCGCGCGGTCTCGTTGCCGCTGCCTCGGTAGTCGAAATAGGCGACGGTGTGACGATCGATGACTTGCAGGTCGGCAGCGCCCTTGGGCGACAGGTTGACGGGGCCCTCGCCGCTCGGCCCCTCACCCATGGACGGGTCGGCGGAGGCGACAAAGAACACCTTCGCGTTTCGGATCAAGTCCGCCTGCTCGTCGGTGATGTGGTCGATCATCGGCATCGTAGCTATCGCTTTCGTCTGCGTTGCTCTTGTCGGGACTGGTTGGTCTTACGGTACGTGCGACCCAAGAATCGGGCTGCGCCCCGGAACGTTGACTCGGCCTCTTTCGAAGCTTGTTTCACTAGCTTCTGGGTGTCTGGTTGTTTCGGCTGCATGGCGGCGATCAACTCGTCGAAGTGTTGCTGATCGGATTCGGCGAGCTGCGTAAACCAGTGCATCATGGCGCTCGGTCCGGCGGTCTGTAGTTCCAGGAAGACACCCGTCAGCGCGTTGACCGTCTCGTCTTTCCCACTCAGACGCGGCCAGAGCCGATCGTAGGCCTCCGGCTGAGATTGCTTGAACGGTCCCGCGAGCCAGATCAGAAAACGTCGGCGATCCTCGTCTCGAGTCGCCGGCGTTGTCAGTCGCTGAGCGATCTGCGAAGCGACCTGTGGCGCTGCAGAACCTGCGATGACTTTTGCTGCCTGTCGGAGAAGAAAGTGCGACATGGCCTCACGATAACGAAGCGCGACTCATAGCCGCGCGTTCCACGATGTCCAGGTTGCGCGGGTCAACTTGCGGACGTTGCCGTACTGGAGCGAGGCGGTGACAATGTCCCAGTTGCCACCGTCATGGAGCTGATAGGCGATGGTGTCGATCTCAAGAGGATGTGGCGACGGAGCACCGGCTGGCGAAGGCAGGTAAGAGATGTCTGTCATGGTTCTGTCCTGGTGCATGATCATGAGTTGAGCGTTGCGGATGAAGACGATGTCGCCGTCAAATTGGATGCAGGGCGACGCGTCGGCGGGGTCCTGAGTTCGCCGTGTGAGTCTGGCGCTCTCTACGTCCAGTTCCCATATCCCACGCCTGGTGAACACGATGGTCCGCCCGTCCGCAGACCAATGCGGTTGATCGGCGTCCCGGATGATCAGCCGCTCCGTGCCGTCAGCATCCC
This sequence comes from Chloroflexi bacterium bin125, assembly GCA_002239025.1. Taxonomy (GTDB): domain Bacteria; phylum Chloroflexota; class Dehalococcoidia; order Bin125; family Bin125; genus Bin125. Next base: position 25,605 of record MPNM01000014.1, read on the forward strand.
GAATGTGGAGGTCCTGGTCACGAACGAATGCCAGTTGTAACGATGGTGACCAGGTTGGGTGGCTGGCGTGCTCGGACAGGACTGTTCGTTGCGTGCCATCTGGACTGACGGCTTCGATCCGGTGATTTCGTTCAACTGCGATCCACTGACCGTCGGGTGACCAGGCCGGATCATCGGCGGTTGCGCCCCTGGTCAGTCTGATCGCGTCGCCGCCTTCGGCAGGGATCGTGTACAGATCCCAGCCCTCAGCGCGATTGCTAAGGAAGGCGATGGATTGGCCGTCAGGCGACCAGGCGGGGGACATGCCGTTTTCGGCAGAAATCAGTTCCATGAGCGATACGGTAGGCAATAGCGTAAGTGGGATGAGTGGTATCCGACACTTCACAGTGACGACGTTTGTTTCGATGAATGGTGCGACACTGTTGCACTGGCATCGCAAAGTAGGGCTGTGGCTGCCGCCCGGCGGTCACATTGAGCCCAACGAGGATCCGATGCAGGCCGCGCGTCGCGAGGCATTGGAGGAGACGGGCATCGTGGTGGAGCTGTTGCCAACAACGTCCGCATTCAGTTACAGCGACCCACCGCAGCTATCGCCGCCGGCGACGATCATGGTCGAGCCGATCGGCTCCTTCGATGGCGAGGACGCGCACCACCATATCGACATGATTTACTTTTCCCGGCCGGCATCGGGCGAGCCACCTGGTGTGCCTGCCGACACGTGGCAATGGGTGATTCGAAAACAATTGGAGGATGATGCGCCGCTGACGCTCTCGGGCGTCACGGCGCACATCTCGGAGGATGTGCGGGTGTTGGGAATTGCGGCGATTGATCATGCAGCAACATTCGAGGAGAACACAGCGTGATTTCAGCGCAGATGATTCGGGAGCATGAGGACTTGATCCGGCGGTCGCTGGAACGTCGGCATGCAGAGGCGCCGGTGGACGAGGCAATCGAAGTCGATGAGCAGCGACGACGCGTGCTCGTCGAACTGGAAGAGCTGCGAGCCTCGCGCAACACTGCCGGTCGCGCGATCGGCAAAGCGAAGGACAACGAGGAGCGTCAGCGGCTGATCGCGGCACAGCGAGAGTCGGCATCGCGGATCGATGAGCTCGAAGAGCAGTTGAGAGAGATTGAGGTATCGCTCGACTCGCTGCTCCAGGAGATTCCCAACGTGGTCGGCGACGCAACGCCCGACGGCGACGACGAAGAATCGAACGTCGTGGTTCGCGAATGGGGAACACGGCGCGCATTTGAGTTTGAACCGAAGCCGCACTGGGACATCGGCGAGCAACTCGGGATTATTGACATCGAACGGGCAGCGGCGATGTCCGGCTCGCGGATGTACGCGCTCAAGGGAGCCGGAGCTCGGCTACAACGTGCGCTTATCGGTTGGTTCCTGGATAGTCATGGCGCATCCGGATATGAAGAGTGCTACGTGCCGGCGATGGTCCGCGAGGACGCGATGCGTGCCTCGGGTCAGTTGCCGAAGTTTCGAGACAACTTGTATCGCGACGAAGAAGAGGACTATTACTTCGTCCCCACGGCTGAGGTTCCGCTGACCAATATGCACGCAGACGAAATCGTGAGCGAGGATCAACTACCGATTCGCTACGCGGCGCATACGCCGTGCTTTCGTCGGGAGAAGACCAGCGCCGGACGTGACGTACGCGGAATCAAGCGGGTGCATCAGTTTGAGAAAGTGGAGATGTACCAGTTCACGACGCCTGAGGCCTCGACGGATGCCTTGGACGAGATGCTGGCGCAAGCAGAGTCGTTGTTGCAGGGTCTGGAACTGGAGTATCGAGTGCTGCAGATTTGCAGCGGCGACATCGGCTTCAGCGCGTCTGTGAGCTATGACCTCGAGATCTGGGCGCCGGGCGCACAAGAATGGCTTGAAGTGTCAAGCGTCTCGAACTGCACTGACTTCCAGGCTCGGCGGGCGAATATTCGTTACCGGCCGTCGGAGAAAAAAGGCACACGATTCGTTCATACCTTGAACGGCTCAGGATTGGCGCTGCCGAGGACCATCGCGGCACTGCTGGAGAGCGGTCAGCAGGAAGATGGCTCCGTGATTCTTCCGGAAGTGCTGGCTTCGCGAATGGGTTCACGTGTCATCACTTGATCCGTACCGAGAGGCCAACCGCGCTCGTTGGGACGAGACGGTCGCGGTTCATGCCGCCTCCGAGTTCTATGGAGTCGACCGATTCCTGGCGGGCGAGTCAACACTGTTGCCACTCGACCTGGATGAAGTCGGCGACGTAACCGGCAAGTCGCTGCTGCACCTGCAGTGTCACTTCGGGCTGGACACGTTGTCGTGGGCGCGAATGGGCGCTGAGGTGGTCGGTGTCGACTTTGCGCCGTCTGCGGTCGAGACAGGCCGTGAGATTGCAGCGCGGGCCGGGCTGAATGCGGAGTTTGTTGAGTCGGAGTTGTACGCATCGCCCGATGTACTCGCGGCTCGGCTGGGAACCTTCGATTTCGTCTACGTCAATCTCGGCGCCCTCTGCTGGCTGCCCGATGTCATGGGTTGGGCGCAGGTCTGCGCTTCATTCCTGCGCGACGGCGGAACGCTCTACGTCAGAGACGTGCATCCGACGACCTGGTGTCTGGACGATGAAGTTCCCGATGGAGAATTGGTGCTCCGTCACTCTTACTTCGAGCAGCAGGATCCATTTCACTGGGCTGGCGACGACGACTATGCCGACCGGTCAGCGAAGTTCACGCATCGTGACGCTTATGAGTGGAATCACGGGATTGGCGAGATCGTCACTGCTGTAATCAACTCGGGATGCAGCATTGACTTCCTGCACGAGCAGGATTGGACGGTGTACCGAGCGCTGCCGTGGATGGTCGAAGAGGAACGCGGCATCTTCCGACTGCCGCGACGTGATGGCGAAGTCGATCCCCGGCTGCCGTTGATGTTCTCGCTCAGGGCGACCAAACGCGTTATTCAACACTCCCCATCGGCTCTTCCTTCCAGGTGAAGAAGGGACCGCCGATCTTGACGTGTACCGGCTCGGTGAAGGTGGGATGCGTGGCCAGCGTGAGTTGATGTCGCGCGCGGCCTCCAGTGGCGAGCTTGGCGCGGACGTCTTCGGGACCTCGCCAGGAGTCTTGTCGGGCTCGTGTCGCGAGCCAGTGATCCTTGTCGATGTATTGCGTCAGCAAGACGACCATGTCGCAGGGTTCGGTTACCTCATCGTTGGGATGGGGCTCCTCGGCGCGGAACATGCCCAGGATGCGGGCGCCGGCCGCTTCGATGGCGGGCCAGATTTCCTCCCGGCTGAGACGCTCGAACTCGTCGAACGAGTCTTTCTGAATCCAGAATCGGCGCATGACGACGAGCATGATTGCTACCTCCCACTGTTGTCTCTCAATGGCGCAGATGTTGCGCGTAGCATTATGGCGCAAATGGTGAGGAGCGCCTGTGAGCATTCTGAGACGGATCTTGAGACGCGGTCCGGACGAGGAATCGACCAAGGCCGTGATTGACATGCTGGCCAAGCGCAGCGTGAGCGGCCAGGCTGCGTCGGACCCGAAGAGTGTCATGCAGGAACTGTCGTTGGCCAAGGGCTCACGCACGCTGGCGGTGATCGAGCTGGACGACGATCAGGCGCCGCTTCGCCATGTGGTGGCATCGCGGATCGGCGGTGATGCGGCGGGACACATGGGGCGTATCACCGTGACGGGATTCCACGTGACGCTCGACCGTAGGGCGCTACCGGCGGACTGGCCATCGCGCTGGGCGACGCCGGTGCAAGCGCGGCCGAGCGAGTCACGCGGAGATTTCGGCGAATCGTCCGATTTCGTCTGGCGTCCGCTGGATGCCACGGGCGCTGACGTGGCCCAGGTTGTCGAGTTGCTCACGGCGAACGAACGCGTCAGCCGCTGGGTCGGTGGAGTGCTCCGCGATCAGGAGACGATCCAGGTTGAGGTGGCGCCGTCGGCGTCGAGAGTGCGGGTGGCGGCGCATCAGACGGGCAGTGGTCTGCCGCATCCAACCACGGTCGAGGCGGTGCTGACCGTCGCTCGGGCCATCGCCGGGTCGTAGGTACAACGCTGTGCTGGCGGAGGGGGAGGGATTCGAACCCCCGAGACGCTTGCACGCCTAACGGTTTTCAAGACCGCCGCCTTCGTCCGCTCGGCCACCCCTCCGTCAGGGTCAGCGTACAACTCCATCCGGCGATACACGCTGGCGCTTACCCATTTGGTCTCTGCTTTGTGTAGAGGCGGACCCTTGTGGTCGCCATTCACTCTTGCGGTGGAGAACAAGTAAGGGCGGCCACAAGGGCCGCCCTTACGGGTGACTTGCCAGAAGCCTTGTCGACTAGAAGCTCGTGAGGACGGTGCGGGCGACCTCGCCGGCTTTCATTGCTCGGAAGGCCTCGTTGATGTCCTCAATCGGCGCGGTGACGGTGACCATCTCGTCGAGCTTCAGGCGGCCCTGCCTGTAGTACTCGACCAGGTTGGGCATGTCGGTGCGGAAGCGGTTGCTACCCATGCTGGAGCCTTGCAAGACCTTCTCCGAGAGCAGCTCGTGCGCCGGGATCTCCAATGTCTGGCCCAGCGGGACCATACCGATGATGGTGGCGACGCCGCCACGCTTGATCGCGGCGAAGCACTGCTCGGCAACCGTCTTGAGGCCGATGGCCTCGAACGAGAAGTCGACGCCTTCGCCTTCGGTCATGTCGCGGATCGCGGTCACCGGGTCGCCGCTGGATGCGTCGACGGAGTGGGTCGCGCCGAGGTCGCGAGCCAGCGCGAGCTTGTGCTCGTGCAGGTCGACGGCGATGATCTGCTTCGCGCCGGCAATGCGCGCGCCCTGGATGGCCGAGAGGCCGACGCCGCCAGCGCCGAACACGGCGACCGTGCTGCCGTGATGCACCTTGGCGGTGTTGAGCGCCGCGCCGGCCCCGGTCATCACGCCGCAACCGATCAGCGCGGCCTGTTCGAGGGGCATCTCGTCGTCGACATAGACGAGCGCGTTTTCGTGAACCAATGTGAATTCGGCGTAGGTCGAGAGATTGGCAAACTGCGCGACTGGATTGCCGTTCCACGACAGTCGTGGGTCTTCGTCTGGTCGTCGCTGCGTCTCCGGGCTACGACAGAGGGCGGGTCGACCGCTGAGGCAGTAGGAGCAGTTGCCGCAGAAGACGGAGAGGCACATTATGACGTGGTCGCCGGCCTTGAATTGCTGGACGAGTTCTCCGACCTCTTCGACGATGCCCGCGGCTTCGTGTCCGAGGATGCCGGGCGCCTGGAAGGGGTAGAGTCCCTCGACGAAGTGCAAGTCGGAGTGGCAGACACCTGAGGCGCCTGTCTTGACCAATACCTCACGCGGGCCGGGCTTAGAAATGTCAACGTCTTCGATTGTGAGATCCTGGTTTGGGCCGTGGAAGACAGCGGCTTTCATCGGAGCATCCTTTCTGGGCACGGCGCAACGACGCGCAGTTGCGCTGCGCAGTCTAGAGCTTCGGTTGGGATCTGTGGGGCGTGGTACCGGGAGAGGGGCTCGAACCCACACGGCCGTGAGGCCAGCGGATTTTAAGTCCGCCGCGTCTGCCAATTCCGCCATCCCGGCGAGTCGTGGCGCGCCAGATTCCTTTGGCGCGCCACAGACTGTTTCGACGATATCGAAGATCTAACGCTCGGTCGTGAGGCTGATGGATTGTCCGTTCGTCGCGATGGAGATGTCGCCGTGTTCGGAAGTCACGAGTGACGTGGCCCCTAACCGGTGTAGGGAGTCGAGCACCTCGTCGTGCGGATGACCGTGTGGATTGTTGGCTCCCGCACTGAGAATGGCGAACGTCGGCCGTACAGACTCGAGGAACAACGTGCTCGACGAAAAGCGACTGCCCTGGTGGGCGACCTTGAGCACGTCGGCGCCGAGATGGCAGGCGGATTCGGAACCTGCGCACGGGTTGCGGACGAGGTCGAGTTCCTGACTGGCGTTGATATCGCCGGTGAACAGGAATGACGCGTGAGCGAATCGGGCTCGAATCACAATTGAGGTCGAGTTTGGGTCGGACAGGTAATCCTCAGACAAACCTGTTGAAGGCGGCCAGAGGATGTCGAGCAGTAAGTCGGTTTGTCCGTCGAACACGAGCTGCGTACCTGGTCGAGCGGTGATCGTTGGGATCTCGTGTTCGGCGATGAGATCAAGAAGCCGCCGACCGAAGTGGGTCACATCTGTGAAGGGACTGAGAAGGACTTGTCCGACGTCATAGTGATCGAGGATGGCCCCGAGTGCCTCTCCGTGATCAGACTGCGGATGCGTGATCACAACGAGATCGATCTGCCCGACTCCCGCCGGCAAATGCCTTCTCAGCGATCCGAGGATGGCCTGTGGTTGTTCTCCCGTATCAATCAGGATTGACTGGCGTTCAGGCGTGACGATGAGCGTGGAGTCCCCTTGCCCAACGTCGATGAAATGGACCTGGAGATGTTCGTCGCCAGTGCTGCAGGCGGAGAGCCAGAGCGTCGCGGCGAGAGCCGAGAGGGTGCCAGTGACAAACATTGGGGTGAGGTGAGCGCGCAATCCGGGCACGATTTCGATTCCGAGGCGATGTAAGGGGATGGGCAGCAGTCTGCGTGGCCTGGCATGAGGAGTGCGATTCCAACGTTCGACTCGCTCTCGATGGGGGCGGAACGCGACGATGAGGACAGCGGCGTACACGATCGCCAGGTGGGCGTGTCCGAAGCCTTGAATTGGGACCCCGGCTCCAGGGAGCTGAGAACTCTGTTGAGCGACGAGGGTCAACCAGCGCAGCGGCAGCCAGGCCAATGCCCAACTGAGGGCAGCCGCAAGCGAGTCGGATAGGAGACCAACGATGGCGGTCGCAGCAGATCCCAGGAACATCCAGGAGAAGACGGGTGTGACGAAGAGGTTGGCCGGTAGTCCGATCAGCGCGGCCCGCTCGAAGTGCAGGACGATGAGAGGCATCGTGGCTAGCGTTGCCACGAATGTCACGAGCGCCGCGTCACGAACCGTGCCGATCATTCCCCGTTCGCCGCTGAGAAACTCCTGTGAGAGCGCCGGCATCAGGACGACGATCCCCATCGTGCCGGCCAACGTGAGTTGAAATGACAGATCCAGCAGGATGTGCGGCTCTAAGGCGATCATGAGGCCCGCCGTCGCGCTCACGGCATAGAACGCCGAAGCGCCTCGTCCCAGCATGTGGGCGGTCGCGAAGATGATCGCCATCCACATGGCGCGTTGAACTGGCGGATCGGGTCCAATCAACGTTCCGTAAGCGAGGGCGGCCAGAATTGCCAGGAGTGCCGCGCCACGGCGACCGATCAACCAGGCGGCTCCGGCCATTACGAGTGCGGTGAGCAAGGTCAGGTTGCTGCCCGAGATGACGATGAGATGCGAGAGCGAGGTGTCGTTGAGGTCGGAGCGGAGTTCCGGATCAATCGCGTCACGGCGTCCGGTGATCATGCCCTGGGCGATCCCGGAGAGCGGCGGCGGCAGAGCGCTGCGCAGGCTCTGACTCAGCGCGGAGCGAGCCTCGGCGGCGAGGTCTTGCCACCAGGACAGATTCGATGGCTCCAGGCGGCGCAGGCTTCCCGGTTGCGCCTCAGCGGTTGCTGCGATGCGCCGATTGGCTAGCCACTGGGTGTAATCGGTCTCGGCTTTCGCAGTTGAGGACAGGACGGCGTCGAAGGTGATTCGATCGCCGATGGTGAGATTGTGAGCATCGGGAACGTTGACTTGAATGCGATCGTCCAGCTCCCGACGTTCCGGACCGAGACTGAGCGCCTCGGCCTTGAGCAGTAACCGAACGCCGCTGTTGCGAAACTGCGGTTCCTCAATGACAACGCCCTGAAGTTGCACGGTCTGTCCGGCAAGTTCCACGAGAGCAATGCTGTCGGACTGGAGTTTCGTGGCATCGGCTCGCCAGAAGCCCAGGCCAAACAACGTTGGTGTGAGTAACAAGAGCAGCAGATTGACTCGTTTGTGAGTCGAGATCTCGTTGATCCGCGCGGCGGACGCGAGGGAGAGCAGCGTGACCGTCGCAGCGGCAAGCGCGACGATCCAGGTCCTGGCATCCGTCAGTGACAGCGCAGCCCCGGCGATGAAGGCGAACGTCCACAGCAGCAGTGGAGGCTCAAAGGGCAGCCTGAGCCGATTGAGCATGCCCAGGCTGGATTCAATCGATGGTGACATAAACCGCTGCCAGATCGGCGATGGCGAGGAGTTCGGTTGGACTGAGAATGCCTCTGTCGACGAGGTCGGCAAGGGACGTGAACGGCTGCTGGCGGCGGAGCGTCACGATGGCTTCGGCGCGGGAAGCGCCGATTCCGGGCAGCGTCGCCAACTCAGAGGCAGTCGCGGTGTTGAAGTCGATCAACGCGGCGCGAGTGGAAGTTGGCGCCGGTACCTGTTGGACGTTGAGAGGGGACGGAATCGTGGCGTGCAGGTCGGCGACGGCGATCAAGCCGGACAGCGCACAGACCCCGGCAACGAACGCCGGTGCGTGCACAACCAGCCTGCGTGCCGACTTCCAGACTCGCTGCGCTCTTGAGATTGGAGGCCTGGTTGAGCGATTCGAATCATTGACGCCCCTGGGTGGACGAATCTCGGTCCAGAATGCCATTGCGCCTCCCGGCGTTTGTGAATGGGTGTGAGGTCCGTAAGACATTAAACGAATAGGGATCGCAAAGTGATTTTGGCCAGGGATACAGTTGAAATTGAAAGGTGGGTGAGGCATGACTCGCTCCGTGTTGACGGTGTGTGACCTCTCGTCCTCGGAGATCGGCCAAGTGCTCGATCGCGCTCGTGAGGCGAAGCAGGATCGTCGCCGTCGAGGCACCGAGCTGGAGGGCTTGACCGCGCTGTTGATCTTTCAGAAGCCGTCTCTGAGGACGCGCGTCTCGTTCGAGCTTGCGGTGAGCAATCTGGGTGGACGACCGCTCTACCTGTCTCCGCCTGAAGTGGGATTGGGAGAGCGCGAAACGCCGGAAGATGTCGGCGGAGTCGCGGGTCGCTACTGTGACCTGATCATTTGCCGGACATTCGACCAGAGCAATCTGGAACGGTTGGCGGCGTCATCGGGCGTACCGGTAGTCAATGCCTTGAGCGACTGGGAGCATCCCTGCCAGGCGCTCGCCGATGTGCTCACGATCCGAGAACACGGCGGAACGACCGGCCGCACCTTGACATATGTCGGCGACGGCAACAATGTCGCTCGGTCGCTCGCGATAGCCGCGGCAGGCGAGGGCATGGATGTCCGGATATCCTCGCCTTCCGGCTATGAGTTGGACTCCGCCAGCGTGACCGAGGCGTCGAATCGCGCGGCTGCGTCGGGTGGCTCTGTTTCGCTTGTCTCGGATCCAGATGTTGCGGTCTCCAGAGCCGACGTAGTTTACACCGATACGTGGACGTCGATGGGTCAGGAACTTGAGGCCAAACAGCGGTTGGAAGATTTCACCGGCTACCAGGTGGATGTTGATCTTGTCGGCAAAGCGTCGCCCGACGCCAGCGTGATGCACTGTTTGCCGGCGCATCGCGGTGAAGAGATCAGCGACGATGTCCTGGACGGCCCGCGTTCTGTGGTCCTGGACCAGGCCGAGAATCGACTGCACGCGCAGCAGGCGCTCCTGGCCTGGCTGTTTGCATAGTCGTTGAACAGGTTCGTCGTTCGCCTAGCATTGCGAGCGTCGAGCCACTAGTCGGCGACGGTAGAAAGATACGAGGCGGATGTCGTGGATGCCCTGATCAACGACATTCAGGTGGCGTTCGGCGACTTCAGTTGGACGAACGCGCTCGAGGTCACCACGATCGCGGTGGTCTTCTACGCTGCGCTCCGGCTGCTGCGCGGGACGACAGCGATGTCGGTGATCAGAGGCATGGTCCTGGTCGTGGTGGCGATCTCGGTAGTGGGCCGCGTGATTGATTCGGTGGTACTGGACTGGATCGTCGACAATGCGCTCGCTGTGCTGTTGATCCTCGTGCTGTTGGTCTTCCAACCCGAGTTCCGTCGCGCGTTTGAGCACGTGGGACGCGCCGGCGGACTCAAGAATCTGGGCGGCAGAGGACAGCCGTATCGCTCGCTGATCCCGATTACGGCTACTGTGGCGCAACGTCTGTCTCAACAGGGAGTGGGCGGGCTGTTCGTGTTTGAGCGCGATACCGGACTGGAAGAACTGGCCGAAGCAGGTGTGCGTCTGGGTGCTGATCCGACGATCGACCTGCTGGAGAGCATCTTCTGGCCTGGCTCGCCACTGCATGACGGAGCAGTGCTGCTGCGTCCTTCGGAGGTTGTGGCTGCCGCAGTCATCGTGCCGACTCCAGCGGGCGACTTTTCCTCCCGTGGACCGAATAATGGTCATAATGGCATTCACCTGGGAACAAGACATCGAGCCGCGCTCGCCGTTTCTGAGGAAACCGATGCGATCGCGGTTGTGATTTCCGAAGAAACTGGCTCTGTGTCGCTGGCGGCAGGGGGATTGCTGTCAGCACCCTTGAGCCCTTCTGAGTTGGAGACTTCGCTCGAGAAACATCTGAATTCGCGAAGGTGGGGAGATCGGTTGGGCGCGGGAGTGTTGGGCCGGACGACGAGGCGGCATCAGGGGACGCCGTCAGCGGCCGGTGGAGACGCGACGGGATCCTAAGTGCGACGTGTGGCGCAGGAAGCGACACTGCTGATCACGGTGGTGCTACTGGCGCTGGTGGTTTGGTTCGTGATCGCGGACACCGAGAATCGTGAAATCGAGACGCGTCTCGGATTCAGCTTGCAGGTTGAAGTACGAGAACTGGGGACCGATCTGGTAGTAGCAGGCGAGCCGCTGCCGGTAACCGTGACCGTGGTGGGTCGTGAAGCGGACGTAGAATCGGCGCGCCCCGAGCATTTCCTCGCGAGCATTTCGCTACGCAACCGACCGGCCGGACGGCATAGTTTGCCCGTGCGAGTCGAAGCGCTGGAAGGAGACGTGCGAGTCAGGGCGGTACAACCGGAGACGGCAGTTGTGATTCTGCAGGAGACCGTGGAGCGAGAGGTGCCGGTCATCGCTGAGCCGTCCAATCTGCCTCCACTCGGATTCAGCGTTGGCACGCCGGAAGTCAAGCCGGATACGGCCATTGTGTCGGGGATTGCGTCGGAAGTCGAAGCCGTCGACTCAGTGGTGGCAAGACTAGATCTCGGTGGCGCCACTGTGACGGTGGAACGGGACGTGACACTGGAGGCGCGAACGGCTGCCGGTGGAACGGTAGCTCAAGTGGTGATCAATCCTCGATTTGCGCAGGTGCGCGTGCCCATTGATCAGGAAGTCTTCAGGCGGACGGCTTCAATCCTGCCCGATGTGATTGGCACGCCTGCTGAGGGCTATCGCGTACGGACCGTGAGAGCGACTCCGGCAACGGTGGATGTCCTGGTGTCGGTGGATGTATTGGACGATGAGGTCGAGGTGCTGACCCAAACGGTCGATGTCTCGGGCCGAGACAACGACGTAGTGATGCAGGCCGAATTGGTGTTTGCAGACGGCGCCGCGCCGGCGGGAGATTCTGCGACTTCGGTTCGGGTGCTCGTCGTGATCGAACCAGTGATTACATCGGTCCAGTTGCCGATCGCCGTGGAATTGACTGATCTGGGAGAGGGTCTCGAGATCCCGTTTGCATCGCCGCTGACAGCGCAGGTGACGTTAAGAGGTCCAGTAGCCCTAATCTCAGAGTTAGAAGGTCCACTCGGACCGATCCGTGTCAATCTCGGCTCATACGCTGCCGGACGGCATCAAATCGACCTGAGGTGGAATCCTCCGCAGGGGATCGAGCTGGTTGACTTATCCCCAGAACAGATGATTGTCACTCTGTCCCCCATCCCCCAGCCGGAGCCGACAGAGCCTGAACCGGACGAACCCGAAGCCAACAGCGACTCCGAGGCGGATGCAGGTGAGGAAGAATCGGAAGATGACAACCGTGAGTGACGACATCACAAGCAGTCCGCCCCATGTTGACGTCCGCGCTGTGCCGGGCAACGTGCTGCCGACCGTGGCCATTGTCGGTCGGCCCAATGTGGGTAAGTCGACCTTGTTCAATCGGCTCGTCAAGCGGCGACAGGCGATCGTCCGTGGAGAGCCGGGAACGACGCGAGATCGCAACTACGCGACGACGGAATGGCGCGGCCAGCACTTTTCGGTGATCGACACCGGCGGTCTGCTGGGCGAGCAACTGACGGGGCCATTTGCCGACTCCGTGGCAGAACAGGTAGAGCAGGCATTGCTGGAAGCGGACGCGATCGTGCTGGTCGTAGATGTGCAGGTCGGACCGCTGCCAGCCGATGAGGATGTTGCGGCGCTGCTGAGGGAAGCACGACAGCCGGTGACGGTCTGCGCGAACAAAGCAGACAACGACGCGCTGGCGGCAGAGTCGGCGCAGTTCTTCGGGTTGGGTCTCGGTGAACCGGTGGCGATCTCTGCTCATCATGGGCGCTGGATCGACGATTTGCTGGACAAGGTGACCTCGGAGTTGGCGGTCGCCGAACCGTTGGAGACAGAAGACGTCGAGTGCCGTCTGGCGATTGTCGGTCGGCCGAACGTGGGCAAGTCCTCGTTAGTGAATGCGCTCCTGCGCGATGAGCGGATGATTGTCTCGGAGGTCCCGGGCACCACGCGTGACGCGGTCGACACGCTGTTGAGTTTCGGTGGACAGCGAGTGTCACTGGTCGATACAGCCGGAATTCGTCGGCGCGGGCGCGTGGAGCCAGGGATCGAGCGAGCTTCTGTTCGCAGGGCGGGAGCAGCAGTCAAGCGGGCGGATGTTTCAGCAGTCGTGATCGATGCCAATGAAGGTGTGACATCTCAAGACTTGCACGTGCTGGGCATGGCGTTGGATGACGGCGCCGGCATCGTGATCGTGATGAACAAGTCTGATCTGGTCGACGCCGAAGACGGGATGCGGAACAGCCGCGAGCGCCAACTGGCGGGCCGGGCAAGGTTCGTCAATTGGGCGCCGATCATCTGGGTGTCGGCACTCACAGGAGACGCCGTCGACAGTGTGGTCGGCGCTGCGCTGCACGTCGCCGAAGCTCGCCGGCAGAAGGTCCCGACACCTCGCCTCAACGCCATGCTGCGGCAGGCACAGGTGGAGCGTCCTCCTGCGACCTACCGTGGTAAGCGGATTCGCTTCTACTACGGCGTTCAGACCGAGGAAGCGCCGCCGGCGTTTACCTTCTTTGTCAACTATCCGGACGCGGTTCACTTCTCCTACGAGCGCTTCCTGATGGGCAGAATTCGGCGCGCATTCGGATTCGAAGGGACGCCATTGCGCTGCGTCTTGCGTGGCCGGGAGCCGTCGGAGAGGGACGACGGAGGTAGACGTCGTGGTTGAGGTTTGGGTCATTGGTGGGCTGGTTGGCTATCTCCTGGGTTCGATACCGACGGGACTGTGGATCGGCAAGTGGCGCGGCGGTGAAGATATTCGAGCCACGGGCAGCGGTCGTACCGGCGCGACGAATACCTTTCGCGCGTTGGGGATTCGCTGGTCGGTCACGGTGTTGGTCCTGGATGCGCTCAAGGGCGGCATACCCATCTTGATCGTGATGCTGGTCTGGGATAGCCCGACCAGCGAAGTGGTTAGCGGACTGGCTGCGGTGATCGGGCATCAGTTTCCGCTGTATGCGGGATTTCGCGGAGGGCGCGGTGCGGCAACTGCGTTGGGCGGCATGATCGCGATCATGCCGATGGGCGCGTTGTTTGCGTTGGGCACGGCGATTCCGATTCTGCTCAAGATTCGTGTCATGTCGCTGGCGACGCTGACCGGCGCAACGTCGGCGGCGATAGGCATCTCACTGTTAGCCGCATTCGGCCAGGCGCCCGATGCGTACATTGCGTACGCCGTGGGCACCTGGCTGCTGGTTCTCGTCGGACATAAGGACAATGTGGAGCGGATCGCGGCCGGTACAGAACGCGTGCTCTCGATGGGGAGGTCCACTACATGAGGGTGATGGTCGTCGGAGCGACGTCATGGGGCTGCACGCTTGCCTCGTGCGTCGATCGAGCGGGTAATGACGCGATTGTGCTTTGTCGGACGGACGCGGAAGCGGCCGAGCTGTCGGCAGCGCGTGAACATCGGCGTCTATTGCCCGGTGTTCCGTTGCCGGAAGGACTGGAGTTCACAGCAGATCCCTCCGGCGCTCCGCCCGAAGTGGTGATCTGGGCGACGCCGTCGCAACGCCTGCGCGAGAACATGCGCAATGTGCTTCCCAATCTGACTCCTGGCAACACAGTGCACGCATCCGCAGCTAAGGGGTTGGAGAAGGGCTCCCACCTGCGGATGACGGAAGTGATGAGCCAGGAACTTGGGCTTGCAGGTCGGGATGATCGGGTCGGCTCGGTGTCGGGTCCCAATATCGCCCGTGAAGTCGCTCGCGGTTTGCCCGCGACGACGGTCTCCGGGTCTGCCGACGCTGAGGTCAGGGACCGAGTCCAGGCAGCCTTGAACTCGTCATCGTTTCGGGTGTACACCAACGAGGATGTGGTAGGCGTCGAACTGGGTGGGGCGTTGAAGAACGTGATCGCGATCGCCGGCGGGATCGCAGTTGGACTCGATGTGGGCGACAACGCGCGCGCTGCGTTGATGACGCGCGGCCTGTCGGAGATGGCGCGGCTTGGCGTGGCGCTCGGCGCCTCACCGTCGACATTTGCCGGACTTGCGGGGTTGGGCGACCTGCTAGCCACAGTGACCAGCCCGCGATCCCGCAACCGAACCCTGGGCGAAAAGATTGGCAGCGGGATGACGCTGTCCGAGGCGATGGCCGGCAATCCTCACGTGGTTGAGGGCGTTGAGACGACCCGCGTGGTGCTCGAAGTGGCCGAAGGGTTGGATGTCGATATGCCGGTGGCACAGGTGGTATCGCAAGTGCTGTTCGAGGACCTGGAGCCGCGACAGGCGATTCGCGTGCTGATGGAGCGAGCCCCGACGGTGGAGGGCTGATGTCCGAACCGACCAGCTATCAGGATGCAGCCGATCCCGTGGACGGCTTACGGCGAGTGATCGGCGCGTTCGTGTCCGGTCAAGTTGAGCTGGAACCGGAAGATCTGCATGCAGTCTCTCGGCTGCGAACCGACTCTGAGAATGTGGTGCGCGAGCAGATTGGCGAGATGGACGGGTCGGGGCGATTCGCCCTTCTTGAGAGATTGCAGCAGGTAGCAGCCGATTTTGGCGGATACGACTTCACGGTCCTGTTTAGCGCAATGACTGCGGATGACGAAGCCTCTGTGCGAACGCTCGCGGTCAACGGGCTGGCGTCATGCGAGACCGCAGGAGCGACGGTTAGCCTGTTGTCCGTTGCCCGATCGGACGAGGAGGAGACGGAAGTTCGACGGGAGGCGGTGACGGCGTTGGGCGAGGTCGCCATGCGGTTGGAGCTCGGTTGGGCGGCAAGCGAGGACGCCGATGAGGTCGTAGATGCATTGCGCGCGATTGCCGAAGATGTGAGAGAAGACGAGCAGATTCGTGCGACCGCGTTGTCTGGAGTGGGCGTCGTATCAGAGTCATGGGTGTCCGAGTTGATCGAGCTCGCATTCGAGAGCGACACGGCGGCGCTGCATCTCGGCGCGGTGCAAGCGATGGGTAGAAATGCCGACGTGTCGTGGTTGCCCTTGCTGGAGGGTTCACTGGTTGCCGAGGATGAGGATGAGCGAATTGCAGCCGTGCAGGCGATCGGCGAGATTGGCTCCGAGGACGGCGCGCCGATGCTGCTGGAGTTGTTCGACGATCCATCGGCCTCGGAGGAGCTGATCCAGGCAGCAGTTGCAGCGCTGGGCGAGATCGGCAGCGAAGAAGCCGTGGAGGAGTTGCAGCAACTCCGAACTCATCCCGACCCAACGGTGCGCGGCACAGCGCAGTCGGCGCTGGAGGAAGCGACATGGCTTGATGACGTTGGCGACTTAAGTGCGGCCCGTGACCCGTTTGGTTGGGCGAACGAGTAGTTCGCGTTCGGGGACAGTCGATGTGTGGTGAACTGTCGGGAGTGTTTCACGGCCCTCTGATAGATTGAAATTTGTCGATTGAATCTGACGAGGAGAGATGGCGTGCAGAGCACTAGCGAGCGCCGAAGGAGACCAGGAACGCGAAGAACGACGAAGTCGCCCAAGTCGATCCGCAAGGGGATCGCGGTCAGCGCCGGCGGCGTGGTGTGGCGGGAGCGAGAGGCTGCAGGCCAGTCTGGGGGCCAGGCTGGGGAAGTGGAGATCGTTCTGGTTCAGACGCCTGCGCGCCGTTGGTCTTTGCCCAAGGGCACTCCCGAGAATGGTGAGAAGTTGGACGAGACAGCGCTCCGAGAGGTGTCGGAAGAGACAGGGCTGCAGGTGGCGCTTGACGAGAAGATCGGCGTTATGCGCTACTCGTTTGGTGGGGAAGAGGCGCGGATTGACAAGGCGGTCCACTTCTGGCTGATGCAGGCGACGGGTGGCTCGTTTGAGCATCACGACGACGAGCACATTGACGTGCGCTGGGTGGGGTTGGGCGACGCAATGCGGATGGTGAGCTATCGCAACACGGCGACGTTGCTTGAAGACGCGGCGGCGCTGTTGGATAGTCGAGTGGGTCCTGCGCAGGCCTGACGGGCGTCCTACCCTACGGCAGTTGCCAGCAGACTCGTAACAGGTCCGTGGGATTCGGAGTCGCGTCGTGGTCACCAGTCCGGTGGATACCGTGGCCGAGGGAAAGCTGGTGCTGCTGCGTCGCAAGCGGCTTGACGACGCACGGCTTGACTGGATCTGGCGTACAGATATCGAATTGGCGGAGCTGGATGCCGCGCCGGTCAGTCCGCTGACGTACGAGCAGTACCGCAATCAGTACGCGTGGCAGTTGCGTTCGACGCCGGTGTACCGCTCGACGTTTGCCGTGGAGTCACTTGAGGATTCCCGGCACATCGGCAATGTGATGTACTACAACACCGACTTCCAGCGGCGGGAGACAGAGCTGGGCATCCTGCTAGGCGATCGCACTTGCTGGAATGGCGGCTTTGGCCGGGAAGCGGTCGGTCTGTTGCTGGACTATGTGTTCACCAATACGGCGTTGACGAGGGTTTACCTGCACACATTGGACTGGAATGTGCGGGCGCAGAAGGCATTTGCCGCGGCCGGCTTCCGGGACTGCGGACGGGTCCGCCGTGGCCAGCATCGGTTTCACCAGATGCACGTATTGCGCGAGTGGTTCTGGGATCGCGACTACCAGCGAAGAGGCATGTCAGCCGGACGATGAACACGGGAAACACCGCGTCCTGAGACGCGGTGTGTTGTGTTCCCGTGAGGCCGGAGCGACTAGTCGCGGCTGGGCAAAACGACGACGCCGGTGCCAGGAGTGCTGACGGAGCCGTCGGCGCGAACGCCCTCGACGGACAGTTCGACGAAGTTACGCTCGCCCTCGGTGTACTTGCGGGTCACGGAGCCACGCAGGGTGAACTTCTTCTCCTGCGCCGACTCGCGGCCCTGAGCGGCTGGGTCCATGCCGCGGTACGAGCACTGGACGCGCTTGACTTCGCCCTCGGGGCCGGCGAAACGCCAGAGCAGTTCGCCCAGGAAGGCGTGCTTCAGGGCGCCGTGGACGATGATGTCGTCAAGGCCCGTGTCCTGCGCGTAGCTTGTGTCGTAGTGAATCTGGTAGAAGTCGCCAGAACCGGCGGCCCACTGGACGAGCTGCTGGCTGGTTGGGTTCTTCTCGAGTTCGGGAATGCTGTCGCCCACTTCGATGTCTTCGAAGTAGATCTGGTCCGGAACTGCGTCTGTCATGTTTCGTCTCCTTCAGTCGTCGCCGATAGTTTAGGCCATACCTACGAGAGTGCCCCCGATCAAGTCGGGGACGGAGGCCCGCTAGTCGCCGGGTCGCGGGTAGGAAATTCCGGTGCCGCGAGAGATCGCGACGACGCGGCCATTCTGGTTGGTGTACGTGGTCTCCGACACCTGAATCAGCATTGGCACGCCGAGCGCGCCGCTCCAACGCTCGTTCAGTGAAGCGAGCGCAGTCGAGGATGTCAGCGTGTCGCCGGCGCAGATCTGCTCGCCGGTGTACTCAATGTCGGTACCGCCGTTGAGGACCAACGGATAGGGCGAACGGAATCCGCCGCCGCCACGGCGTCCGCCGAAGGTGGGGTCGGAGTCGGCCGGGTTGAAGACTGGGGTGCCGAGGTAGCCTGGAGGCGCCGGGAGGCTGCGGTAGCCGCGCTCGCGGGCTGCGTCCTCGTCATAGAAGGCCGGGTCGACGTAGCCGACCGATCGAGCGAACATGCGCACGCTGGTCGTGGTGAGTTCGCTGACTGTTTCTGGTCCTTTGACGCCGATCAGGGCGCGCATTTCGTCGGTGATGGCCGACTCAAACTGTTGATCTGCCATAAGCTCCTCCCTTGGTGTTGGTCTGGTGTTGGATTGTCAGCTCTGGACGATTGGAAGTCTAGCTGCCGCTGGCAGTTGCTCCCACGATCCTGAACTTGGGTGGACGCGATGGGACGGCGAATTCCTCGCCGGTTTCCATATCAACGGCGCAGAAGTTGCCGGCCTTGAGCTCGCGGACCAGGTCTTGCCATGTCTCGATGCTGTCGGTCTCGAACCACGTGGCAACCTTGCCGATGTCATGCACAGCGTGCGAGTCGGTACCAGCGGTGCCGTTCATGCCCGAGGCGGCGGCCAGGTCGGCGGAGAAGCGGTTCTCGCGCTCTTTTCCTCGTCCGTTGAGGATTTCCAGTGCAATCACGTGATCCATGGCGTTGTTGTCGGCTGCTCGCTGGACGGCGATTTCCCAGTCCTCCGGGTTATCCTTCCAGGCAATCTGGCGTCGGTACGGGTGGGCGAAGACGAGCACGCCGCCGCGCTCGTGGACATGCTCGGCCAGTCTTTCTACGCGGTGCATGCCGAAGACATACTTTTCCATGCCCCAGGCGAGCATGTGTCCGGGGTCGGTGGATACTTCGCAGCCGGGAATGATGACGATGCCGACCTCTTCAGCAATCTTCTGCACTTCGTCATGCGGCCAGAGTGCGTCATGCTCGGTGAACGAGATGGCATCCAGCCCCGCTTCCTTGGCGCGAATGGCCAGGTCCTTGGGATCGAGCACGGAATCGTGCGAGCGCGGCCAGGTGTGGTTGTGAAGATCAATCAGCATGCAGGCATCTAACTGGTGAGAGAGATCGATGGTGAAAGGCGAATGTCATGGTATCACCCCGGTTGGGGTGCTCTGGTGGGTTCTTGGGTGAGACGGGGATCCCCCTGTCCCCGGGTCCGAACGCGGGGCAGGCTGCGGCATCTCCCCCCCCCCGCAAGGGGGGAGAGGGGATCGCGTGGCGACGGCTGCGGGACGGCTGGCGCTTGTTGTTGTTGATGGGCTTGGGTGGTTCGTGATTCCTGCCTGCGCAGGAATGACGGACGGGGGTGGGAGTGACGGAAGGAGGGTGGTGACGGATGGGAATGGGAAGTTGAACATCTCCGACCGCGGAGGAGGAGCGGGGTAGTCGGGGGGGGGGGTGATTGAGTGAATTGGGGCTGGTGCATATACTCCCTCAGAGCGCCCGACTTCGGTGGCGGGACTTGGACCAGAGTGGGAACGAGTGGGGCTGAGCCAGATGGACAATGTCCTGGAGCAGTACGGGCACCTTGGCATCCTGCTGATCTTCGCCGCGGTGTTCCCGTCGATCCCGCTGGTCGCCTCCTGGGCGATGTTCAAATTCGGCCTCAGACCGCACCTGCCCAACGCCGTCAAAGACGATACCTACGAATGTGGCGTCGAGACCGAGGGTCCGACCTGGGTGCAGTTCAACTTCCGCTACTACCTGGTCGCGCTGATCTTTGTGCTCTTCGATGTTGAAGTGATTTTCCTCTTCCCATTGGCTGTGGCGCTGGACTCGGTGGTCGTGACCGGCATGGTCGCGGCGCTGATTTTCATCGGCGTACTCTTCCTGGGGTTGGTCTACGAGTGGCGACGCCAAGCGCTGGAGTGGCGCTGATATGACCACGCAATACGACGCAACAGCGGCGATGGAGATCGTCAATGCGAGCGCGCCGGGAGCGGCCTGCGTTGAGGATGGCGTGCTGTATCTCGAACCAGCATTGGTGGCGGAGGCGATCGAATCCTTGCGCGACTCAGAAGAGAGCGATCTGATTTTCCTCTGCAGCCTGACTGCGGTCGATCAGGAACGTCACTTTGAGGTTGTATACCACCTGCAATCCCTTGACCTCAATCACATCCTGGCGATCAAGGCACGGCTGACCGACCGCGAGGATCCGACTTTGCCATCGCTGACCGGCGTGTTCCACGGTGCTCACTTGCAGGAGCGTGAGGTGTACGACCTGTTTGGGATCACGTTCGAAGGTCATCCCGATTTGCGTCGGATGTTTCTCTGGGAAGGCTTTCCCGGCTATCCACTGCGCAAGGACTTCCTGCAGATGCCGGGTCAGATTCGCGCCGGCTTGCCAGGATTCCCGCATGAGAGCACCGAGAATGCCTGGCCGGTGCCCGGTAGCGTGCCTCAGCGTCCGCAACATCCGAACGATCCGCAGCCGCCGAGTGTGCTCGCCGTCGCGGAAGATGGCGAGGAGTCGTCGTGACCACTGCTGACGACACCCGCTCGATGATGGACGATTCTCGTCTCGCGATGCAGGGCACAATTGAGGCCTTGGACAGCGGCGATGGCTCGGAGCCGGTTGTCGTCAATCTGGGTCCACAGCATCCGTCGACGCACGGAGTGTTCCGGCTCAAGGTGACGCTCGACGGTGAGATCGTTCGTGATGCCGAGATGCGCATCGGGTATCTGCACCGTTCGATGGAAAAACTGGCCGAGGAACGCACCTATACGCAGAACATTCCCTTCACCGACAGGATCGACTACCTGGCGGCGATGTCGAACAACCTGGCCTATTGTCTGGCGGCCGAAGAGCTGCTGGGCGTAGAGGTCCCTCCACGAGCGAACGCAATCCGGGTGATGTTCGCCGAGCTACAGCGGGTGGCGTCGCATGCGATGGCGAATGGGACGTTCATCAACGACTGCGGCGCCTGGCACACTCCGCTGTTCCATATGTTCCGTGACCGCGAGCGGGTGCTGGATATGTTCGAGATGACCTGTGGCGCTCGGCTGACAACGAACTACATGCGAATTGGCGGAGTGGCGTTTGACCTGCCGGATGAGTTGTTGCCGACGCTTGAACAGTTCCTGGCGGACATGCCTGAGAACATTGCCAACTACGAAGCGCTGCTGATGGAGAACGAGATTCTTCATGCACGAGCGCGTGGTGTCGGTGTGATTTCGCCGGAGATGGCGATCAATTCGTCGTTGTCGGGACCAGTGCTGCGGGCGACAGGCGTGCCCTGGGATCTGCGCAAGGCGAATCCATATAGCGGCTACGAAGACTATGAGTTTGATGTGCCGGTCGGCGAGCAGGGCGACTGCTTCGACCGGTTCCTCGTGCGCATGGCTGAGGTGAAGCAGAGCTTGCGGATCCTTCGCCAGGTCATCGACAACCTGCCTGACGGTCCCTGGCTGGCGGATGTTCCTCTGCATGCGCGCCCGGAGCCGGGCGAGTCGTATGCGCGCGTTGAGTCGCCGCGTGGCGAGTTGGGTTTCTACCTGGTTTCAGATGGCGGGCCGGCGCCGTATCGGTTCCATTGCCGACCGCCGTCGTTGATCAATCTCTCGGCGCTGAAAGAAATGTCGATTGGCGGTACACTCGCTGACGCGATCGTGACGTTGGGTTCGATTGACATCGTGGTGGGGGAGATCGATCGATGAGTGGTCTGTCCGGCTTCAGCAGCGTGTTGGGCGCGTGGTACGACTTCCGCGACCTGAACAACCTGCAACGGTTGATCACCGAATGGATCGCCGAGTGGGGTCCGGACTGGATCGCGTCGATCGTGACCGGTGTGCTGGGCGCGCTAGCGATACTGGGCGTCATTGGTCCGACATTGCTAATCCTGATCTGGGTCGAGCGCAAGGTGATTGCCCGATTCCAGCAGCGCTACGGACCCAACCGTGTTGGTCCGAAAGGGCTGCTGCAGCCGGTGGCGGATGCGGTCAAACTGATTCTCAAGGAGCAGCTCGCTCCGCGTTCGGCGGACAAACTGCTGTTCTTCCTGCCGCCGGTGCTGATCTTTGTGCCGGGCATCCTGATCTGGGGCGTGCTGCCGTTCGGGCCTCGGATGTCGGTGGCCGACCTCAACGTCGGCGTGCTGTTCTTGCTTGCGGTGTCGGGGACGGCGGTGCTGGTGCTGTTCATGGCCGGCTGGTCGTCGAACAACAAGTACGCGTTGTTCGGCGCGATGCGGGCGGTGGCGATGTCGATTTCATATGAAGTGCCGATGGTGCTGGCGCTGCTGACGCTAGTGGTGTTCTCGGGCACGATGTCAGTCAACGGAATAGTGGAATGGCAGCAACAGGAGGATGTGATCTTCATCCTGTTGTTCCCGCTGTCAGCGGTGGCGTTCTTCTTCGCCGCCTCGGCTGAGCTGAACCGCACGCCGGCCGATATCTCGGAGGCGGAGTCGGAAATTGTGGCTGGCTATCACACTGAGTACTCGGGCATGCGATTCGGCCTCTTCTACGCGGTGGAGCTGGGTAACACGCTGGTTGTGTCGGGATTTATTGCGACGTTCTTCCTTGGTGGTTGGTGGCTGTGGGGTCTGGATCAGTGGGTGCCGAGCTGGATCATCCTGTTGGTCAAGACCGGCGCCGTCTACTTCCTCTTGATCTGGACACGTGGCACTTTGCCTCGACTGCGCGTCGATCAGTTGATGGGCTTCTGCTGGAAGGCGCTGGTCCCGGCGACGCTGTTGTTCGTCGTGGTTGCGTTTGTAGAACGCACGCTGTTGATCTCAGAAGGCTGGGACACGACGGTGGCGCTGCCGATTATGGCCGTCTTCAATATTGCGCTCACGCTTGGCGCGGTCATGTTGTTCGCTCGAGTCTCGCGTCCGGCAGCGCTGCGACGACCGGCACGGATTCGCATGGCTGGCGCCGAGATTGGTGGACTACGAGCTGCGCGGCAAGTTGCTTCCAGAACCGAGGAACCGCAGTTCCAGGTCGGTGGTGACTAGCCATGAGTGATTTTGGCTTCCACCTGGCGTTCTGGGCACTGGCCGCGATGACCCTGGGCGGCGCGTCGATGATCCTGATTAGCCGCAACCTGATTCACGCGGTGATCTGGCTGGTCATGTCGATGCTCGGCATCGCGGGGTTGTATCTGACCCTGTCAGCGGATTTCATCGCCGTTGTACAAGTGTTGATCTACGTCGGTGCGATTTCCGTGCTGATGTTGTTCGCGATCATGCTGACGCCGAGAGCGGAGCGGGATAACTCGCAGACCAAGATCAGCGCTCCTGCAGGTCTGGTCGTGTTGCTGGTGATGATCGCAACGATGTGGGTCGCAGTCGATACCGACTGGGGTCCAGTGCGTGACGGCGCGTTGACAGAGCAAGCGCGATTGATCGGAGAAAGTCTGATCAAGCACTACATCCTGCCGTTTGAGATTGGCGCCGTGTTGCTGACGGCCGCCCTGGTTGGCGCGATTGCCCTGGCGCGGCAGGACGAAGAGGATGGGCCGGTCCACGCGGCGTCGTTGCAGGCCGAACTCGATGGTGAGACTTCGATTGACCCGGCTGACGTGATCGATCCCCCGCTCGCGTCCGAACCTTCGGACGGTGGGACCACTTCATGACCATTGGACTTGAGCACTACCTGGCGCTTGGGGCGTTGCTGTTCTGCATCGGCTTCTTCATTGCGCTGTCGAAGAAGAATGCGGTCGGAGTACTGATCGGCGTCGAGTTGATGCTGAACGCCGTCAACCTGACGCTGGTCGCGTTCTCGCGATTTGGATCGGCCGAAGTCGCATTATCAACACAGGTCTTTGTGGTGTTCATCATCGCCGTGGCGGCGGCGGAGGTCGCGGTTGGACTAGCGCTGGCGCTGGTCGTCTATCGCAACCGACAGACAATCTCGGTCGATCGCACGACCTTGTTGAAGGGCTGACGACGACGTGTGGGCTCCGCTGATGACTGTGCCGAATCGCTACGTCGCCGAGACGTTGCGCGAGCTGCTCTTTGCAGAGGGCGTCTCGGTGCGGTTCGTGGTTGAGCCTGATCGTCAGGACGAAGGCGACTTTGCTCCGGTGATGCTCTACGTGCCGGACTCGAAGACGCACGTGGCGCGGGAAATCCTGGGGAAGGTGTAGCGGCGTGTCCGAGACGATCTTCTGGGTCATCCTCTTCCTGCCGCTGACCGCGTTTGTGTTGGCCGGGATCTCTGCGCTCAACCAGAACCTGCAGCGTCAGATACCCGAGTGGGATCCGAGCTACCCGCGCTCGTGGAAGCCCATCGCCGATCTGTTCTGCGGACCGCGCCTGGCCTCGACGCCGCTGATCATCGCGCTCGCGGTCGCGTTCTTGCTCGCGGTAATCAACCTGATCGATTCCATCGGGCTTCGCGGCCTGCCGCTCGATATTGCTCCACATTTGCTCTTCAGCGCCGGCGACCTCAAGGTCAACCTCGGTGTTCGGATCGACGGACTGACTTCGGTGATGTTGGTCGTGGTGACCGGCGTGTCGCTGCTGGTGCAGGTCTACTCGACCGGCTACATGGACGGTGACCACGGCTACCGTCGCTACTTCGCCTTCATGGCGCTGTTCACGACCTCGATGCTGGGACTGGTCCTGGCCGACAACCTGCTGATGCTGTTCGCGTTTTGGGAGCTGGTCGGTCTGACTTCTTACCTGCTGATCGGATACTGGTTCCACCGGCCGGCCGCAGCCGCAGCAGCGAAGAAGGCATTCCTGGTCACGCGTCTAGGTGACCTGGGCATGCTCGCGGCGTTGATCTTGATTTACAGCCGCACGGGCACGATGGACATCGCCGCGATTAACGCGCTGGCGGATCACGGCGCCGAAGCGGGTATGTTCGCGCTCAACGGCCTGATGATCGGTCAGACAGCGATGACACTGTTCGGTCTGGGCCTGATCGCCGGAGCAGTCGGCAAGTCGGCGCAGTTCCCGCTGCACATCTGGCTGCCGGACGCCATGGAAGGCCCGACCCCGGTCTCGGCGCTGGTCCACTCGGCGACGATGGTTGCTGCCGGCGTCTACCTGCTGGCTCGCTTCTTCCCGGTGATTCACGCCTCATCAACGGCGTCGGACATGATTGCCTGGATTGGCGCTGGGACGGCGCTGGGAGCGGCGATTCTTGCGCTGGTACAAGTCGATATCAAACGCGTCCTTGCCTATTCGACGATTTCTCAGCTTGCGTACATGATGTTTGCCATCGGCGTAGGTGGCTATGCGGCCGCGGTCTTCCACCTGATGACGCACGCATTCTTCAAGGCGATGCTGTTCCTTGGCTCTGGCTCGGTCAACCACTCGACCAACACATTCGACATGCGCAAGATGGGCGGGTTGCGCTTCGCGATGCCAATCACGTTCGTCACATTTGTGATCGGGACCCTTGCCCTCGCCGGTATATTCCCGCTCTCTGGATTCTGGTCCAAAGATGAGATCCTTGTTGAGGCATGGCAGAACAACAAGGGTGTGTTCGTGCTCGGGTTTCTTGCGGCCGGCCTGACCGCGGCTTACATGGTTCGCGCTGTTTACATGACATTCTTCGGCGAGTACAAGGGTGGAGAAGAAGTCGCCCCAGGCGAGCACGGAAACGAAGACCCGTCGCATCCGCACGAGTCTCCCCGCAGCATGACGATCCCGCTGATCATCTTGGCCGTGTTTGCAGTACTCAGCGGATTGGTCACCCTCGGCTCGGAAGTACAGACCTGGGTGTACGGCGCGCTCCCGAATGCTGAACACCACACTGAACACCTGCCATTCCTTCATTGGCATTGGGGCGTAGCGATTAGTTCAACGGTGTTTGCGTTGATTGCAGGAGGAATCGCGTATCGCTTCATGCGTGAGCGAGATCGTATTCGGTCGTGGGGCGTCGGTGGGATCTGGCCGATTCCGGAGATGCAGAAGTTTGCGACTGAACTGTTCTACCTCGACGCGCTGGGCGAGAAGGTGCTGGCCCGTCGTGTGTTCTATAGCTGGATTGCCCAGGCGTCGTCCTGGTTTGATGCCAACGTGGTCGACGGCGTGGTCAACCAGGCCTGGCGACGTGGCGTGAGCGTCTCGAATACCGCCAGATTCGTCCAGAACGGATGGGTCCAGGCGGGCACATTGTCAATCGGACTCGGCGGCGTGATCATCTGGGTCGCCGTCGTGTTGTTCTAGGAGCGGTCGATGGATCCGGGCTTCCCCGTCCTTTCGCTGCTGATCTTCCTGCCCCTGTTGGGCGCATTGCTGATCGCGTTGCTCCCGGGCAAGCACACGCCGACTGAGTGGTTGGTGCAGAACGCGCCCGGCAACGCGGTCGACTATCCCAAGTGGCTCGCGCTGGGCATCTCTGCGGGCACGCTGATCATCGCCCTGGTGATGTTCATCATCTTCGACCGCTCGGTCTCGGGCTTCCAGTTTGTTGACGAGTTTGACTGGATTTCAGCCGAGGCCGTTGGCTTCAACGTCAAGTACGCCTTCGGCGTCGACGGATTGTCGATGCCGCTAGTCTTCCTGACCGCCCTGCTGACCGTTGTGGCAGTGCTGGTGTCGTGGCGCATCGACCTGCGCACCAAGGAGTACTTCGCCTGGTTGCTCGTCCTCGAGACGTCGGTGCTGGGCGTGTTTACATCGCTCGACCTGATTTTCTTCTTCCTCTTCTGGGAGCTGGAACTGGTGCCGATGTTCCTGCTGATCTCCATTTGGGGCAGCGGCAACCGCAACTACTCGGCGCTCAAATTCGTGCTCTATACGGTCTTCGGCTCGGCCTTCATGCTGGTCGGATTCCTGGCCCTGGGCGTCGCGGCGGACACGTTCGATATCCGAGAAATCCGACAGGATGTGTTGGCCGCAGCCTTCCTGCCCGCGCCGGCGATCTTTGCCTTCATCCTGATTGCGTTCGCAATCAAGCTGCCGGTCGTGCCCTTGCATACCTGGCTGCCGGACGCGCACACCGACGCGCCAACGGCCGTGTCTGTGATGCTGGCCGGCGTGCTGCTGAAGATGGGCGGCTACGGAATCCTGCGCCTGCTCTTCACGATGATGCCGGAGGTCGGAGCGGATGCTGATCTGGCACTGGCGATCATCGGCGCCGTCTCGATCGTTTATGGCGCGATTGTGACGATCCGGCAGACCGACTTGAAGAGATTGATCGCGTATTCGTCGGTGTCTCATATGGGCTTTGTCCTGCTTGGCGTTGCGGCGCTCGGTACGACCGGGATGAGCGGTGCGGCGATGCAGCTTGTCACGCACGGGCTGATCACCGGCATGCTGTTTGTCATGGTTGGACTCGTCTACGACCGGACGCATACACGGGAGATCTCCGAGATGAAGGGTCTGATGCACCACATCCCGCTGCTGGGGATTGGAATGGTGTTTGCGGGTCTGGCCGGACTCGGGTTGCCTGCGCTGGCCGGATTCGTCGCCGAGATCACGATCTTCCTTGGCGCGTTCGCCTCGCAGACTGCGCCAGTGTCTGTCGCCCTGCTGGGCGTCCTGCTCGCAGCTGCCTACATTCTCTGGGCGTTGCAGCGGACATTCTTCGGTCCCAGGGATGAGAAATGGTCGCACCTGCCCGACGCGAACCACTGGAGCGAGTTCACCATCATCGGCGCGCTGATGGCATTGATCGTGCTGCTGGGCGTCTACCCATCAATCGTGATGGACCTACTCGAGATGGGTGTCGAGCCGATTGTGACTGAGCTTGAAGCGGTCGTCTCGGCCGGAGCGGGAGGCGGCTGATGCTAAGCGACGTCAACCTGCTGGGCCCAGAACTTGTCCTGCTCGTCGTGGGCGGCTTCCTGTTGCTCGCCGACCTGTTCCTCAAGGACCGGCGTTTGCTGATGGGCGTATCGGTGGCGGCGCTCATGGGTTCGATCCTGTACTCGGGCGTGCTGCTGACAGAAGGGCATGTTGGCCAGCAAGCGTTCGACGGCGTGCTAGTCGTTGACAAGTTCGCCATCTTCTTCCAGATTCTGCTCGCGGCAGCGGCGATGGTGGCGGTGCTGGTTTCCACTGAAACACTGCAGCGGACTCCATCTCGACGCGGCGAGTACCTCGCGCTGATCCTGTTCTCGACCGCCGGCCTTCAACTCCTGGCCGGCTCGCGCGATCTGATCATGGTGTTTATCGCGCTTGAGCTGACTTCGATTTCGCAGTACATCTTGGTTGGATTCCACAAGGACCGCTGGGGCTCCGAGGGCGGGCTCAAGTATCTGCTGACCGGGGCCGTGGCCTCCGCCGTTCTGCTCTACGGCATGGCGATCCTGTTGGGTCTGACGGGCTCGACGAACCTTGCCGAGATTGCCTCGTACATCGCCTGGCAAGGCGAAGGCAAGGAAGAGGCGCTGATGCTAGCGGCCGTCTTCCTGATCGCCGGGTTCGGGTTCAAAGCGGCAGTGGCTCCCTTCCAGATGTGGGCCCCCGACGCATACACCGGCGCGCCAACGCCGATTGCGGCGTACCTCTCGGTCGCTTCCAAGGCGGCGGCGTTCGCCATCCTGATCCGAATCTTCTTTGAGGCACTGGGCGACGACCTGCTCGCCGAACACTGGAAGACGATCTTTGCGGCGCTGGCCACGCTGTCGATGTTTGTCGGCAACTTCTTCGCGCTGAGACAGAACAACATCAAGCGCATGCTGGCGTATTCGTCGGTGGCGCAAGCGGGCACGCTGCTGATTGGTCTGGCAGCGATCTCGGCAGATCGCGGTGAGTTGTTGGGCGCCAGCGGGATCCTCTTTTACCTCGCCGGATACACCGTGACCAACCTGGCTGCGTTCACGGTGATCATCCTGATTGCCAACCAGAACGGTGGCAGTTACGACATTCGCAAGTATGCGGGATTGGGCAAGAGGTCTCCGTGGTTGGCGTTTGTCCTCTCGTTTGCCTTGATCTCGCTGATCGGACTACCTCCGACGGCGGTGTTCTTCGGCAAGATCTACCTGTTCGAGACCGCCGTTCAGAGCGGGCTGGCCTGGCTGGCGATCGTCGGCACAATCAACACCGTGATTTCTGCTGCGTACTACCTGCGCCCGGTGAAGGCGATGTTTGTCGACTCGGCGCCGGACGAAGACGACGAACAGCCAATGCCGCGACCGTCGAACAGTGTGCTGGCGACGATGGGTCTGGTCACTGCCGGAGTGCTGGTCATCGGATTACATCCATCTCTCCTGATCAACGCCGCCGAAGCCGCTGTGGCCGCTATCTTCTCCTGATCTGAACGTTTGTGACTGCTGGCCGCCATCTGGTTGAAGTCCTGGTCGACGAATCCTTTGTCCACCGAGTTGATGTGGAAGCTCTTGAGCGTTGCGTGCAGGAGACGCTGGCCTCGCGCAGACTACGGATACCTCGTGTCGTTGCCGTTCGCGTGACAGATTCTCGCACCTTGCGGACTCTCAACCGGCGATTTCGAGATGAGGATGTTGCGACTGACGTGCTGTCGTTCAATACCGACTTCGACGGCCTGCGGCGTCCGGATGGATCGGCGGATCTGGGTGAAATCGTGATCGCATTGCCTGTCGCTGCCCGTGGCGCCAGGGAGCGAGCGGTGTCGCTCGGCGAGGAGCTGGGCCTGCTGACGGTCCACGGGACATTGCATCTGCTCGGGTTCGACCATGAGGAGGAGGAAGAGGAACGAGAGATGAAGCAGTTAGAACGAGTGGCACTCAGGCGGGCCGGCCTGGAGTCGGCTGCTCGTGATTGACATGTATAGATAATATGTTCTATCCTTCGCTCAATGAGAGTGCACTCGCTAGGAGACTGATGTGAGCGGGACTGTGCTGTACCGCAAGTGGCGACCAGCTGACTTCGATGAGGTGGTGGGCCAGGAACCCGTTGTTCGGACGTTGAAGAATGCGGTAGCTCAGGACAAGATTTCGCACGCATACCTGTTCTGCGGCCCGCGTGGGACTGGGAAGACGACGACAGCGCGCATCCTGGCGCGAGCGATCAATGGTCGGACCGCGTCGAGCGGCGCGGCAGCACTCGGTGAGTCGGACGACCTCGGATTCGATCTGGTAGAGATCGACGCCGCCTCGAATCGTGGCATCGACGACATCAGGGAGCTACGCGAACGTGCGAACTATCGGCCAGGATCTGCGCGATTCAAGGTGTACCTGGTCGATGAAGTCCATCAGCTCACCGGCGCGGCGGCCGATGCGCTGTTGAAGACGTTGGAAGAGCCACCTCCGCATGTGGTCTTTATCCTCGCGACCACCGATCCGGAAGCCCTGAAACCGACGATCCTGAGCCGTTGCCAGCGCTTCGATTTCCGTCGTGTCGGGGTCGACGACATGGTCTCGAGACTGCGCGCGATCGCCGAATCGGAAGGGATCGAGATTCCTGATGAAGCGCTGCGCCTGATTGCTCGTGAAGCCACCGGGTCGCTGCGCGACGGCGTCAATCTGCTCGACCAGGTGTGGGTGATGTGTGGGTCCTCGGTCGCGTTGGAGGCGGCGCAGGAGGCATTGGGACTGAGTCCCGACGCTCGGGCAATGGAACTAGCTTCCGCAGCGCTGCGCGGCAAACTGGCTGAAGGACTGGGCGTCCTCGCGGCCGTGCAGGAGGACGCGATCGACTTTGGGCGATTCAAACGTCAGGTCGTGACTCATCTACGGCACGTGCTGCTGACGCTGACTGGCGCGACCGGGACGCTGTCGTTGTCGGCACCGGAACTCGAACGCCTGGAGGAAGTCAGCAAGGGCGTTGAAGCATCGGCCGCCGTGACGGCACTCAAGGCTTTCTCAGAGGCAGATGTGCGTCGCGATCCGTATCAGCCGCTGCCGTTGGAGCTGGCGTTGGCGTCGATCGTGTACGGTCCGCCGACGGTCGAGGTCGCGATGCCGATACAACAACAGCGACCACAACGCCAGCAGTGGCAGGATGGTCAGCGTCGGCAAGGACAGGCGGATGGTCAACGCCGTCAGGGTCAACGTCGTGATCAACAGTCGACCCGAAACTTGCCCCGCGCCCCAGGTCAGAGCGAGCGAGCGGCCGCGACTCAGCAGAATCAACGTCCGGCGCCTCCTCCGAGTCCACCTCCTGAGCGGACCAAGCCTGAATCGCAGCCGTCCAACCTACCTTCCGGATCTGCCGGCCCGAGTGATTTGCTAGATCAGATTCGCGCAGCATTGCGTCAACGCAACCAGGGTTTGATCGCGACGATGTTGAACGGTTCGTGCCGGATTGCGGCCCAGACGGACGACTCTCTGACATTGGGATTCCTGCCGACCTATCAGCAAGTCCATATGCAGAAGGTCACCGAGGCGTTGACCGACGTATCAGCGGCAGCTTCAGCGGTGCTGAAGCGCCAGATCACCGTTCGCTGCGTGCCCCTGGACAATCCAGCTCAGGCATCCGGCAACGGTAGCCAGGGCCAGCGAACACAGCAGAATCCTCAACAATCGCAACAGCGGCAAGAGGGGCAACAAGGACAACAAGCGCAACAGCGTCGGGAGAGCGTTGTGGGACGTGAAGCACGTTCCCGCTTTGGAGCGCGGCCGTATCAGGCCAACTGAGTCGGCGATTGAGCGCGTAGACTGGAGACCCGACAGACGACGGACAAGGCGAAAGGGCTGACGATGGCGAAGCGGAAGGGTGGGATGTTCCGTCCGGCGCGGTCGAACAAGCAGCGGGGACAGGGCGTTGCGGGCGCCGGTGGCTTCTCGCCCGAGATGATGCGTCGCGCCCAGGAACTGCAAACGCAACTGGCCGAGGCTCAGGATGAGCTCAAGGACGCGACCGTTGAGGCGTCGGTGGGCGGAGGTGTCGTATCAGTCACCCTGGGTGGCGACCACAAGCTGCGAGAAGTTGTGATTGATCCCGATGTCGTCGACCCGGAAGACACGGAGATGTTGCAGGACCTGTTGTTGGCGGCCGTGAACGAGGCGCAAGACCGGTTGGAAGCAATGCAGCAGGAGCGGATGTCGGGTCTGACGGATGGGTTGTCGCTGCCAGGCTTGCAGTAATGCAGCGCTCGCCGGCGACTGCGCCGACGATTGCCCGCCTGATCGAGGCGTTTCATCGACTGCCGGGCATTGGCCCCAAGAGCGCTCAGCGCTTGGCCTACCACGTCCTACGCGCGCCACGCGCCGAGGCTGAAGCGCTCTCCGAGGCACTGCTGGAAGTCAAGGACTCGACCCGCCTGTGCGGCATCTGCCAGAACATCACCGACGCTGATCCTTGCGCCGTCTGCCTCGATCCGCAGCGGTCGGACTCGACGATCTGCGTGGTAGAGGAGCCGCTCGACGTGGCGGCGATTGAACGGGCCGGAGTCCATCGAGGTCGGTATCACGTGCTGCATGGCGCGATTTCACCGATGGATGGCGTCGGCCCTGAGGACTTGAAGGTCCGCGAACTGCTGGCACGCCTGGGAGACGCGACAGTTGAGGAAGTCATCCTGGCGATGAATCCCAATCTCGAGGGCGAGGCGACGGCGGGATACCTGTCCCGCGTGATCAGCGTGATGGGTGTGCGAATCACGAGAATTGCACATGGGTTGCCGGTCGGCGCCGACGTCGAATATGCCGATGAACGAACACTGCGAGCAGCGATGACGCACCGCGTCGAAGTCGACGCTCAGAGAGGCGATGACTGATGCCGCGCATCCGTCCGATTCGCACGGAGGCGATCGTGTTGCGACAACGCCCGTTGGGCGATGCAGATCGGATCTGCGTGCTGTTCTCGCCGAACCGTGGACGGATTGAAGCCGTCGCCAAAGGCGTGCGCAAGCCGTTGAGCAAGCTTTCGGGGCATGTGGAGCCGCTGAGCAGAGGTCAATTTGGACTGGCCCACGGCCGCTCGCTGGAAGTGGTCACCGACGCACAGACGTTGGACTCGTGGCCGGCGTTGCATGAAGACGTGGATCGGATGACCGAGGCGCTCGCGATGGCGGAACTGGTGGATCGGTCAACCGACTTCGACGTGGCCTCAGGCGCGCTCTATCAGTTGTTGCGACACTCCCTGGACGAACTGACGACATCCTCGTCGCCGCGATCGGTTCGATGGTGGTTCGTGTTGCGATTTCTCGATCAGCAGGGCTACCGACCTGAGCTCGATTCGTGCGTTCGCTGCCGGAACGAGGTCGGACCTGAGGGCAATGGGTTCTCGGCCGTGGACGGCGGCGTGGTCTGCCCAACGTGTCACGGCTCCGGTGTGGGACAGCGACTGTCCTCGGCAGTGTTTCGATTGTTACGCTATATGAGACGTTCGTCGTGCGAGTCGACGGCGCAGGTGCGAGTTGATGCTGATGCATCGGCGGAGCTTGAGCGCCACCTGCGGTTGTCGCTGGAACAGGCGTTGGACGGTCGACTGCGTTCGAGCGGATTTGCTGAGTCGCTCGCGAGGGCGGAAACGATTGGTCGCAGCGCGGCGTCAAGCGCCGCTGAGAGAGTGCAAGAGGAGCAGAAACATGCCGCTATATGAGTATCTGTGTGAAGAGTGCGCAGGCATTTTCGAGGTAGTGCGACCAATCCGCGAAGCGCCGGAACCGCAACCCTGCCCGGAGTGTGACGAAGAGTGCGAGCGGGTAATGCCGTCGTCATTCTCAGCCTTTGTGATGCGTCAGGGCTACCCACGTCGAATTCCCGACAAGGGCACGTACTGGCACCTTGGTCAGGAAGTGACCTACCTGCCCAAGAAGGCGCGCCCCTACGAGCACCCGCAGGTGACGAAGCAGCGCGAGCAGGAGCCGATGGCTACGCAGGACTACACCGACCTGGTCGATCGGAAGATTAACGAGCGCAGACTGGCGCGCGAGGATCGGCGCAAGGAGCGGGAGCTGAAGCGGGACCGCATGGCGGCAAAGGCGCCCGAGCGCAAGCCGCTGCCACAGCCGGTCAAGCGCGACTAGGCCACGGTCCCAAGCGGTCCTGGAAGCCATGCCCGGGGTGGCTTGACACACGGTCGGCCCTCGCCCCAACGTTCTTCCTCGGGAGACCCGCGCAACCTGGCTCCCCCTCGTAGGGGGAGCTGTGACGGAGTGACTGAGGGTTCCCTCGGACGTGGCGACCAGATAAGCAGCGGCTAACGGGACCCCCTCCGCCTTCGGCACCTCCCCCTGCAAGGGGGAGGAAAGAGGACTATGCAGTGGTCTCCTCGGGGAGAGGGGGTAGAAGCGAGGCCGGGGGCGACTGCCTTGGTTCAGAAGTCCCGCTGGGTGACGAACTCGGCGATGGCGGTGAGTTGTTCGCGCGGGCCGCTGGTTGGTGCGGCGTGCAGTGCTGCGAGACCCCGGTCTCGCCATTCCTCGACCGTTTCCATGCAACGTTCGACGATGGACTCCTGACGCGCTGCATCGAGTGCTGCGTCAAGGAACTCGGCGCGATCGGCGTCGTCCTTTGAGTCCAGGAATCTGTTGATCGGGTTATCGTCCGGATCGTCCTCCATCAGGACGATGGCAGGCAGCGTAAGCGTGCCGGCCGAGAGGTCGCCGCCGACGGGCTTGCCCAGTTGCTCCTCGGTCCCGCAGAAGTCGAGGATGTCGTCGACGATCTGGAAGGCCATGCCAATCGAGCGTCCGTACTCGCGCAGCGAATCGATGGTCTGCGCGTCGCAGGCGGACATCATGGCGCCTCCCGCGCCGGCGGTCGCGAACAGCGATGCCGTCTTGCCATGAATGCGGCGATAGTAGTCGCGCATGGTGCCCGAGTCGGCGTCGAACGCGGAGACATCCTGGGCCAATTCTCCTTTGGCCATAACCATCAGAGTGTCTGCGAAGAGACGAATGACGCCGATGTGTCCGGTCCGTGCAACCAGTTCGGCGGCGTGGGCGAACATGTAGTCGCCAAGCATGACCGAGGCAGGGTTGCCAAAGGTGGCGTTAGCCGTGACGTGGCCGCGCCGGGTGTCGGAGTCGTCGATCACGTCATCGTGGACCAGGGTGGCAGTGTGCAGCAGCTCGATTGATGCGGCAAGGGGAATCTGGGTGTCAGCGTCGTAGTCGCCAAAGCCGCCGCAGAGCAGGGAAATCGCTGGTCGCAGCCGCTTCCCGCCTCGCGAAAGCACCTGGTTGAGCATCGCCTCGAGGGGCAGGAAGTCAGATTGGGCGACGATGGAGAGCGTGTCCTCGACGATGGCCAGATCGTCGGCAATGGGTTCATAGAGTCGGTCGAGGGTGCTCATCGGGAACTAGCGTACTCTGGGTCTCGCCGTTGGACATCGAAGGAGTCAGTCCAAATGCCGAAACAGGAATTGGGTCAGTTGGAGGAGGTGCCACTGCGCGATGTGTTCGACGACGAGCCGAACGACTTCACGCCGTGGCTGGCGGACAATCTGGACTTGCTGGGGGGCGCGATCGGATTGGAACTGGAACGCGAAGGTACGGAGGTGCCAGTCGGAGATTTTTTCCTTGACATATTGGCTTCAGCAGGAGATTTTGGCCGGGTTGCGATCGAGAATCAACTTGGCCCGACCGACCATAGCCATCTCGGTCAACTCATGACATATGCGGCGGGAGTCAATGCCAAAGCACTGGTATGGGTGGCATCGACATTTCGCCCAGAATATTTGGATACAGTCGATTGCTTGAACCAATGGGCTGCCTCAAACGTCGTCGTGTTTGCCGTCGAAGTCAGGGCGCTCAAGATAGGAGATTCGCAAATGGGGGCAGACTTTCGTGCCCTCACATCTCCCAAGGGTTGGGCTCGTAGGAGAAGGTCGACTAGCCAACAGACCACGATGACGGATAGCGAGAGAAGCCGGAGGACCGATTTCTTTGACCGACTTGCTAAAGGTGCGCTTGAGCAAGGGCTCACAGACTCGACTGGCTTGGCCTCAGTTGCCAAGTCCAAATCGTTCCCCTGCCGAGGAGTCAAAGAACGAGGTCTGAAGTATTGGGTTGATTTGCGCCCAACTGGGGTCGCTACCGTGCAGCTTGACGTCCGGACTGGGGATCTCGAGCGGAACCTTGCCATCATCAAGGGCCTCTCCGAAGACAAAGTGGATATTGAGGGCGAGTTGCAATTCGAGCCGGACTTACTTCCGCCTGACCCTGAGGGACCGAACGGGCGGCTGTCGGGCAGAGTAATCACTTTTCGAGAGGCAACCGTCAGTGATTCACAAGATCGAGTCACAGAAACACTGGAGTGGTGCCTAGATGTGCTTGCCGGATACCAACGAGTGCTGGAACCGCGTCTCCGAACAATCATCGACGATCTAGATGCGAAAGAGGCGTAGCGCGTTTGCGGTGGAAAGATCCGCAATAGTCGTGGTTGACTCCCATCGCACTTCGACGATTTGCTCAGCGGTGTATTGGACGTTGGCCGGCTCGTTGCGTTTGCCTCGGCGGGGTTGGGGGCTGAGGTAGGGGCAGTCGGTTTCGATGACGATGGCTTCGAGGGGCAGGGTTGCGGCGGCTTCTCTGAGGGCATCGTTCTTCGGATACGTCACCGGGCCGGCGAAGGAGATGAGGAAGCCGAGGGTGTGGTAGCGGTGGGCGAGGTCGGCGTCTCCGGAGAAACAGTGGATGACGCCGACTGGGAATTCACGCGTTCGGCGGTTCGCCCATTCGAGCAGGACCCCATAGGACTCTTCGTGCGCGTCTCTTGAGTGAATGACGACGGGCAAGTTGAGGTCGTCGGCCAAGGCGAGTTGGGCTTCGAAGGCTCGGTACTGATCGTCGTGCGGTGACAGGTTTCGGTAGAAGTCGAGGCCGATCTCTCCGATGGCGACGACCTTGCCGTGCTTGGCCATGGTCCGGAACTCGGACTCGATCTCGGTGGTCCAGTCCTTGGCGTCGTGAGGATGGACTCCGAGCGTTGCCCAGACGTTTTCGTACTGTTCGGCGACCTTGAGGGCGTTGCGGCTGTCTTCGAGGGAGCAACCGATTGTGACGATCCGGCCGACACCTGACTCAGCCGCTCGATTCATGACATCGGGCAAGTCGTCGCCGATCCACGGGTCGTGGAGGTGTGCGTGGGTGTCGAAGAGCATTGGCGACTCCATGCATTCAACGGCGACCCAACGGGTCCCCGCTCGGAGGCGGGGACGGGAAGGAGTAGTACTACGTGCCCAGGCGCGCTTCTTCTTCCTCGACGATTGAGGCGTCGAGTTTCTTGAAGAGTGGCTTGGGCTTTTGCAGCTGGTCACCGGGACGCAAGGCGTGCATTTGCCAGCCGAGGTCGTTAATGGTGCCAGGAGCGTTGAGCATTTCGTGGAGTCGCTGGCAACTGAAGGGGAGATAGGGAGCGAGTGCGGTGCGCAAGGCGGCGATCACGCTCAGTGCGGTGTACAGGCTTCGGGCGGCGGCCTGCTTGTCGGTCTTGACGGCCTGCCAGGGCGCAGTTTGGTCGAGGTACCGGTTGGTCTCCTGCGCCAGCGCGAAGGCCTGCTGAATGCCCTGTCGCAGGTGGACGCCTTCGATTGACTGGCCGACCTGTTCGAGCCCGGACTGGGCGCGGTCGAGCATGCGTGTGGCATCGCGGTCCAGCGGGCCCGGGTCTGGCACCTGACCGTCGAAATGGCGGTTGATCAGCGATAGCACGCGATTGACCAGGTTGCCCCAGGTGGCGACGAGCTCGTCGTTGTTGCGACGGTGGAACTCGCCCCAGGAAAAGTCAGAGTCGGCGGTCTCGGGCATCTGAGCCGCAAGCGCGTAGCGCAGCGGATCGGGGTCGTAGCGGGTGAGATAGTCGTTGACCCAGACCGCCCAGCGCTGGGAGGTGCTGGCCTTGGAGCCGCTCATTGTGATGTACTGATTGGCCGGGACGTCGTAAGGCAGGTTGTAACCGCCGGCACCGAGCAAAATGGCGGGCCAGATGATCGTGTGGAACGGAACGTTGTCTTTGCCGATGAAGTTGTAGATGCGCGCGTCATCCGACTGCCAGAAGTCGCGCCACGATTCCGGATCACCGTTGGTTTTGGCCCACTCGACGGTTGCCGAGAGGTAACCGATCACCGCCTCGAACCAGACGTAGATGCGCTTGTCGTCCCAACCATCGAGCGGGACGGGGACGCCCCAGTCGATGTCGCGTGTGATGGCGCGGTCCTGGAGGCCTTCACGCAGCATTCCGCGCGAGAAGTTGATTACGTGAGTGCGCCAGAAGTCCTTGTCATCGTCGAGCCACTCCTGCAACTGGTCCTCGAATGCGGTGAGCCTGAGGAAGTAGTGTTCGGAGCTGCGCAGCTCGGGCGTCGCGCCGGTGTTGCGCGAACGAGGGTTGATCAGGTCGACGGCGTCGAGTTGCCGCCCGCAGGTGTCGCACTGGTCGCCGCGAGCTCGCGGTTCGTTGCAGTGCGGGCATTCACCCTCGATGTAGCGGTCGGGCAGGAAGCGCCGAGCCTCGGGGTCGTAGAACAGGTCCTGCGTCTGCTTGAACAGATAGTCATGCTCGAGCAGGGCGTTGAACAGACCATGGGTGACTTCGCGATGGTTGTCGGTCATGGTCGTGGTGAAGGTGTCGAAGGTAATGCCCATCCCCTCCCACGTGTCGAGGATCGACTGGTGAAACTCCTCCACGACCT
Source organism: Chloroflexi bacterium bin125 (assembly GCA_002239025.1). Lineage (GTDB taxonomy): Bacteria > Chloroflexota > Dehalococcoidia > Bin125 > Bin125 > Bin125. The sequence continues at coordinate 64,069 of MPNM01000014.1, forward strand.
CAACCGGTGTCCGGCCCTCATCGTCGGCGCGGACGGTGATTGGTGTGCCGTGTGTGTCGGAGCCGGAGACCATAGCGACGCGGTTGCCGCGGATGCGGTGATAGCGGGCGAAGATGTCGGCGGGCAGGTAGGCGCCGCCGAGCTGACCGTGGTGAATCGGGCCGTTGGCGTAGGGCCAGGCCACGCAGACGAGAATGTTGTCGCTCATGGTTGCTTGCTGGAAGTCGGTTTCAGGTTGCTGGAGTGCCGATTTGATTGTCGATTTCTAGGGTACGCGCTGTTTCGGTTTGGAAGGTCAACGCTCTTGGCCGAACGGCCAGAGGGCGTAAATGTCGCGTCGTGGCCGGCCGGACTGCTGGGCGACGAACCTGGCGGCCTGGGACCTTGATGCTCCCTGTTCGGCGGCTTCGGCGAGGGCGTCTGCGATTTGGGCGTCTGACCAGAGAGTGGGTTCTTCCTGCGGTGGGGTGATCAAGATGGTGAACTCACCCCTGGGTTGAGCGAATTCGTCGATTGCGTCTGCAGGTGAACCGCGCCAGATCTGTTCGTGCAGTTTGGTTAATTCGCGTCCGACGACGAGGTGGGCCTCGGGCATGACCTCGTCGATGTCCCTGAGCGTGTCGAGAATGCGGCGCGGGGACTCGAAGATGATGGTTCCAGTTGCTCGCTCCGTGACCTGTTGGAGCCGGGCACGTCGTTCTCCAGTCTTGCGGGGAAGAAAGCCGTGCAAGTAGACGCCAGGTGAGGCGGCGCCGCTCACCGACCACAGTGCGATTGATGCTGCTGGTCCGGGAATGGGAACGATCTGGATTTCAGCCTTGACCGCAGCCCCAATCAGGTTCCTGCCGGGATCGGAGACGCCTGGCGTGCCGGCATCGGAGACCAAGGCTATAGATTGCCCGTCGTGCATACGCTCGACCAGTCGCTGCGCGTCGTGACCTCGGTCGTGATAGGGGATGACTTGCGTGTCGATCTCGAAGTGACGCAGCAGGGTACGGGCGACCGGCACATGTTCGGCCGCGATCAGGTCGACTTCTCCGAGGACTCGCAGTGCACGTATGGTGATGTCCTCCAGGTTGCCGATTGGTGTTGCGACGACGTAGAGAAGTCCGGGATCGTTGCTCATGTGGGACACTCTAGGAGTCCTGGTGGCCGATCTGACTTACGGGTTAGCTGGTTGCAGGGAGGAACCCCCCATCAGCCTTCGGCAGCTTCCCCCGCAAAGGGGGAAGCGGGGAAAGATTGAGGTGGGAGTTGTTTGGTTCTTTACGAAATCTAGAGCGAGGGTCGGGTATCTTATGGTGACCGATGAAGGCAGGACAGGTGGTCGGTAACGTGCTTGTTTGCACGGGACACTGGCGTACAACCGAATGAGCGCGGCCATGTGCCGCGCTCAAGCGTTTAAGCGCCCAACCGACAGTCCGGCGCAGCAGCAAAGGGGAGACAGATGACCACGTTGACGCATCGCGAACCGCTGACTCCCGGACAAGAGCTGGTGCAGGGCGCCTACGAATCGGGGATTGAGCCGATGCCGCAGCCGCGACGCAAGTCGCTGCAGGAGGCGTACGGGTTCGACGATGTGGCGATCGTTCCCGGTGCAGTCACGATCAATCCTGAGCTGACGGATGTATCGACGGTGCTGGCCGGTCAGCATCTGCAGATTCCAATCCTGGCGTCGGCAATGGACGCAGTGGTTGATCCGCATTTCGCGATCGAAGTTGGCCGCCATGGTGGTATGGCCGTGCTCAACCTTGAGGGTTTGCAATGCCGCTTTGATGATCCAGCGGAAGTGCTGCATGAAGTCGCGGGAAGCGACACGGAGACTGCGACGGAGATTCTGCAGCGCGCCTACACCACTCCGATTCGAGATGAGCTGATTGGGCTTCGCGTCCAGGAGATCAGGGATGGGGGCGTGGCTGCAGCGGTATCGGTGACTCCGCCGAACGCGAAGCGCCTGGCTTCCGCGATCAAGGCAGCAGCGCCGGATGTCTTCGTTGTCCAGTCGACGGTCACGACCGCGCGTCACTATTCGCGTTCTGAGCGTGGACTGATCCTGCGCGAACTGATCAGCGAGATGGAGATCCCCACGCTGGTCGGCAACACGGTCGGATTTGAGGCGTCGATTGAGTTGATGGAAGAGGGGATCGAAGGATTGCTGGTCGGCGTCGGACCGGGAGCGGCCTGTACGTCTCGTGAAGTGCTGGGGATTGGCGTGCCCCAGGTGTCGGCGACGATCGAGTGCGCGTATGCGCGCGATGTCTACTACGAGCGCACGGGTCGCTACGTGCCGATCATCACAGACGGTGGCATCCGCACGGGTGGCGACTTCTGCAAGGCGCTGGTCTCTGGCGCGGACGCAGTGATGATTGGCTCGCCGTTCGCCGGTGCGCTTGAGGCGCCTGGCCAGGGATTCCACTGGGGCATGGCGACGCCGCACGCGGAGTTGCCGCGCGGTGTCCGCGTGCACGTCGGTCAGCACACGACGCTGGATCGGCTGCTGTTTGGTCCGACTTCGAGGACGGATGGCACGGAGAATCTGATCGGTGCATTGCGGACGTGCATGGGCAGTGTCGGCGCGGAGACGATACGTGATCTGCAGCAGACCGAGATGGTGATTGCTCCGGCGATCAAGACCGAGGGCAAGCGGTATCAGATGATGCGGGACTAGGATTGCTCGGGTTGAGTTGCTGAGAGTCGGGCATCACTGAGATCTGATGGACCTGATGGCCGGGACCCCCTCAGCCCCCGTTCAAGCCGGGGGCAGGCTCTTCGGCAGCTCCCCCTGCAAGGGGGAGCAAATTGAAGGTACCCACCTTGCATTTGCAATCTTGTCAGAGCGCTTCGTAGAAGAGATCGAGTAGGCGGCGTGTGTGGCGGTGTTGCCAGCCTCCTCGGCCCTGGTTCATGACATAGCCCCAGCCGACCCTGGCGTCGGGATCGGCGAAGGCGAGGGAGCCTCCTCCGCCGAAGTGGCCAAAGGTGCGCGGGTTTGGTCCGAGTGGACGCTCGGCCATCGTGAGCTGAAATCCTGCGCCGAACCGGGTGGGACGGCCAAGGATGCGGTCAATGCCATAGACCTGCTCGGCCGACATCTGGTCGATGGTCTCGGGATTGAGGACGTGGTGGCCGTCGAGCTGGCCGTCGGTCGCCAGGGCTCCGAAGAGTCGGGCCAGACCCCTGGAGGCTCCGTGACCTGTTGTGGAGGGGAACTCGGCGGCTCGGTACTCGCGGGTGTTTTGCGAGCCCGGTCCGCTGGGAATGTGTGGCGGATTTCGTCCACCCAGCGTTTGAAGTGCGTTGGGCGGCGCGCGACGGAAGTCGGGCGGTTGTTGGATGGGCAGCATGTCGGCGGTACGGATGTCGTGCTGGGCTTTGGTGCCGAAGTGGAAGTCGAGCTCGATTGGTTGGCTGAGGTCGATTTGCAGGTGCTCTCCGATTGACCGGCCGGTGACGCGACGGATCACTTCGCCGATCAGGAAGCCCTGCGTGTTGGAGTGATAGCCGTGTCCCTTGCCCGGCGTCCACCAGGGCTCCTGCTGGGCGAGGGCGGAGGTCATAAGCTCCCAATCGAGGAATGCTCCGGCCGGAAGAGGACGGCGTATTGCGGCCAAGCCGCTCTCGTGCGTCAGGAGCCAGCGGACAGGGATGTCGGCTTTGCCTTTCTGGGCAAACTCAGGCCAGTAGCCGGCAACTTTGCGGTCAATGTCGAGTTCGCCACGCTCCGCCATTCGCCATGCGAGGATGGCGCAGATTGCCTTGCCGACTGAGTAACAGCAGACGATGGTGTCGTCGGCCCAGGGTTTGGTGTGCTGTGCGTCGGTCCAGCCGCCGTAGATGTCGATGACCAATTCTCCGTTGAGGGAGACGGCGAGCGCGGCTCCGGTTTCGGAGCGATCGACGAAGTTTTGTTGGAACTGCTCTTTGACGGCCAGGAAGCGCGGGTCGCAGTGCCCCTGCACCGGGGCGTCGGCGGGCGACGGGAGTTGATCCATTTTGCTGAATAATCCGCTGTGACGAACGCAGGAACAGTCCCCAAGCGAAAGGGTCTTCTGAATCAGCTAGGACTTGGTCCCCAGCGACGTCGGATCGCCGCAATGAGATCATCAGGCTCTTTGCTCCGTGGTCCATCCGAGGGCCAGGTAAGGAATCGCGAGCATTTGCTGCCTGTTTGCTCTTCTAGCCAGTCGAGAAAAATCTTAGACCCTTGGGACTGGTTGCAGCGAGATGAGATCAATGCCAGATTGCTCCAGACGTGCTTACCGCCGCGCTTCCGAGGCCGGATGTGGGCAATCTCGTAATCTTGGAGCAAGTGACCGCTGTCATGCTGGAAGCCGCAGTCTGGACGGCTACGCCGACATGCGCAGCCACTGCCGTCACGCAGCTTTAGGACTTTTAGGATCTCCGCGCGATTTGCAGGTACTGGAAATCGCATATCGATTTCTCGGTCGAATCGATTCATGATTTGAACCTGTTGTTTCCAATCTAGACTCCATGCCTCTCTTCCATTACCGAACACATATCTCGCCCACTCGTACAGCCCATGATCGGAGAGGAAGGGGAAGAGGGTATCGAGATCATCGATAATGGGGCATCCGACCAACGACAGCTGTCCATCATCCCTATCAGCCACCTGGAGTTGAAGGTACGAGACCTTGACCAGGTCGGTCGACATTGGCGTCTGTTTCGGACAACCTCCGCCGTCGTGACAATCGCAAGCACATTCTGTTTCTGAATGTTGAGACGCATTCGTCGGCATCAGCGCAGGCTTTCGTCCCCTTCAAGTTCCATCTTCGAGTCTAATCGCTCGGTCATCCGGCGATGATACGGATCGCTCGCGGTCGTTGGGAGACGTCGTCAAGGACGGTGATGTCGGCGTTGGGCAGCATCTGGCGTGCGGCGTCGGCGATGGCCGACTCCTGCCCTGGATCGACCTCGAGCACGGCGACGCCGTTGGGATGCAGTCTCGACGGAAGCTGCGTGATCAGTCTGAGAATCAGCTCAGTGCCTCGAGTGCCGGGCGTGAGCGCGATGCGCGGCTCGTGTTCCGCGACTTCAGGCTCGAGTTCGCTGAGGCGCTCCTCAGGGATGTAAGGCAGGTTGGCGACGACGCAATGAAAGGGCCCTGGCAGCGGCGTGAGCAGGTCACCCTGGACGAAGGCCGCGTTGGGCCGTCGAAGAATTCGTTGGGCGTTCTCCCGGGCGACGAGCAGCGCGTCACGAGAAACATCGCTACAGATCAGGTTGATCCCGCGGCGATGCTTGGCGAGTGCGATGCCGACCGCGCCGGAGCCAGCACCAACATCCGCGACATGCGCGGTACGAATTCTGGCCTGGCGCATATGGTCAAGTGCTGCGTCCACGAGTAGCTCGGACTCGGGCCGGGGGATCAGCACATCTGGGGTAACACGGAACTCGAGTCGATAGAACTCGCGAGTGCCCGTGATGTAAGCCAGCGGCGTGCGAGTTGTGCGCTCTGCGACGGCGGACTCGAACCGCTGCTTGGCGGCAGGATCGATCGCATCGGTCAGTGAGGCATAGAGCTGAGCGCGTGAGAGCCCGGTGGCGTGTCTGAGAAGAACTTCGGCCTCGAAGCGAGCGTCGTTGATTTTGGCCATTTCCAGTGCGGACGCGCCTGCCAGCCAGACATCTCGGAGCATCGCGGGGGTTGTTGGAGTAGTCATGCGGACGCTTCCGCGAGCAGCCGCGCTTCCTCGGCGGTGGCGGCGGCGTCGATCAGGGGGTCGAGGTTGCCGTCGAGCATGCCGTCGAGGTCGTGGCGGGTCAGGCCGATGCGGTGATCGGTGACTCGGTTTTCGGGAAAATTGTACGTGCGAATCTTCTCTGAACGATCTCCCGAGCCGACCTGCGAGCGGCGGAAATCGGCTCGTTCTTGATCGGCGGCCATGCGCTGTTGCTCGTACAGCCTGGCACGCAGTACCGACATCGCCTTGATCTTGTTCTTGAGCTGAGATCGCTCGTCAGTGCAGGTCACGACGATGCCGCTGGGCTCGTGGGTGAGCCGGACGCCGGTCTGGACCTTGTTGACGTTCTGTCCGCCAGCGCCGCCGGAGTGGAATAAGTCGAGGCGGATTTCCGCCTCGTCGAGATCGACATCGACGGCTTCCGCCTCAGGCATCACTGCGACGGTGGCGGTCGAGGTGTGGATCCGTCCCTGCGCTTCGGTTTCGGGGACGCGCTGGACTCGGTGGACGCCGGATTCGTACTTGAGTCGGGAGAACGCGCCGTCGCCGTCAATCTGACAGATGACTTCCTTGAACCCGCCCTTGGCGTTTTCGGACATGCTGAGCAGGTCGGTGTGCCAGCGACGGCCCTCGGCGTAGCGAACGTAGGCGCGATAGAGGTCGGCAGCCCAGAGACCAGCTTCATCGCCGCCTGCGCCGGCGCGTATCTCGACGATCACATTGCGCTCATCGTTCGGATCTCGCGGCAGCAGCGCTCGCTTGGCGTCTTCCTCGAGCTGTTCAATCTCTTCGCGAAGCTCGGTGGCTTCCATCTGCGCGAACTCGCGCATTTCGTCGTCGTCGGCCTCTTCGAGCACCTCGCGGGCTTGCTGCAGTTGGTCCGAGGCGGTGCGGTAGCGATGCAACAGGTTGATCTTCTCCTGCAGAGACGAATGCTCCCTGGCCAGGGTTTGCAGGCGAGCCGGGTTGTTGGAAGTGGCCGGGTCGGCCATCTCCTGCTCGATCTCATTGAAGCGCTTGGCGACATCCTCGAGTCGAGCCCACATCGGCGCGCTGTCGGACGGTGCTGTGACGGCCATGACGAACCTCAGTCCTGCGCCTGAGTATATGGAAGGTCGGGCGAATCTTCGTCGAGGATCTGTTCGAAGTCGGTCGAAAACTCGTCAATCATTTCGTCCAGTAGTTGGTCCATCAAGCTTTCGGCGAGGACATCCAGATTGACTTGCCACTGTTCGGACGACTGGAGGTCGCGGACGGTGACACGCTGTTCGGCGAGGTCTCGTGCGCCGGCGATCACGGCGAGCCTGGCCCCGGAGCGGTTCGCCTGCCGGAGTTGAGCCTTGAGTGATCGGCCGCCAAATGCCAACGTTGCGCCGATGCCGACGCTGCGAAGTTCACCGGCGATGCGCGAGGCGGCAATGTCAGAACCTTCGCCGAGTGCGGCGATAAAGACATCAATGCCACTAGACATCTCCGGGGCAAGGCCTTGCTCGCGCAAGTGGTGCGCCATTCGTTCGAGGCCCATGCCAAAGCCGATTCCCGGCGTTGGCGGCCCGCCGATCTGTTCGATCAGCCCGTCGTATCGCCCACCGGCGAGCACGGTGACCTGAGATCCTTCTACTTGCGCCGGGACGATTTCAAACACGGTGTGCGTGTAGTAGTCAAGTCCGCGGACCAGGTTTGGCCGCTCCTCGTAAGGAATTCCGAGCGCTTCCAGGTGTGACTTGACCGATTCGTAATAGGCCTGCGACTCGGGTCGGAGGTGGTCGGTGATCAGCGGCGCTCCTGCTTGAAAGGGCCGAGTGCGCTCGTCCTTGCTGTCCAACAGGCGCATTGGAGCGCGATCCCAGCGGCCCCGGTCATCGGGCGCGATCTGATTGAGGTGTGGCTCGAAGTGGGCTTTGAGCAGCGGCACGTAAGCCTGGCGATCTTGGACATCGCCGATGCTGTTGAGCAGGATCTTGAGCTCGGACAGGCCGAGCGACTGGGCGATGCGCCAGCCGAGATCGATGACTTCGGCGTCGAGCGCCGCGTCGCGGACGCCGATGGCTTCGACGCCAAACTGCGTGTGTTGCCGGGATCGTCCGGCCTGCGGTCGTTCGTAGCGGAAGATTGGCAGGTGATACGCGAGTTTGACCGGTTGGATCAGATTTGACATGCCGTGCTGCAGGTACGCCCGACAGACCGAAGCAGTGCCTTCTGGACGGAGAGCGAGGCGGTCGCCCCCGCGATCGTCGAAGATGTACATCTCTTTCTCGACGATGTCGGTACCCTCCCCGACCCCGCGTGCAAAGAGTTCCGCGTGTTCGAACGTGGGCGGCTCGATGAAGCCGAATCCTGCCAGGCGCGCTTCTTCCTGGGCATGCGAGAGGATGTGACTGTGGATGGCATAATCATCCGGCAGCAGGTCGCGCGTACCCCTGGGCGTCTGGAACTGACGGGTCGTTGATTTACTCATCGTTGATCCTCAGGCCTCATCGTACAGACGGGTCGTCGTTTCACGTGTTGGTCAACAAACGTGCGCAGGTAAAGACGTGGGCTTTTGTATGATCGATCCATGGCGACCCAGACCGTTCCCGCCGAAGTAGTTGATCTGACCAAGCACCCCACGCTCGACGTATTGGTTGACGTGCTGGAGCAGTACCTGCCACCTGTCGACCGCGACCAGGTCATGGCGGCCTACGAGTACGCGCGGGAGAAGCACGAGGGCCACCAGCGGCGCTCGGGGCATCCATACATTGAGCATCCGTTGGCTGCGGCAGTTACCTGTGCGGAGTTGCAACTTGATGTGCCGGCGCTGCAGGCAGCGCTGCTGCACGATGTGATGGAAGACTGTGGAGTTACGCGCTCGCAGTTGGTGACTGAGTTTGGCGTTGACGTTGCGAAGCTGGTGGACGGCGCGACCAAGCTCTCTGCGCTGCAATTGCCGCGTATCACCGGGACGATTGACCGCGACGTCCAGGCCGAGAACTTGCGCAAGATGTTTGTGGCGATGGCCGACGACGTGCGTGTCGTGATCGTCAAGTTGGCCGACCGACTGCACAACATGCGCACGCTGGACGCGATGCGACCGGAGAAGCAGGTGCAGATCTCGCGCGAGACGATGGAGATCTACGCGCCGCTGGCCGCGCGTCTGGGCATCTGGCAGATCCGGGCGCAACTTGAAGATCTGTCATTCAAGTACCTGGAGCCTGAGGACTATCGACGCATATCCGAACTCGTCGCGTCACGACGGCAGACGCGCGAGCGGTACCTGGGCCAGATTCGCGTGCAGTTGGAGAACGCGCTGGAGGCGGAGGGTCTCAGCGCGCAAGTGCGAGGCCGCGTCAAGCACCTGTATTCGATTCACGAGAAGATCAAGAAGTATTCAGCGCAAGGCAAGTCGTTTGACGACATCTACGACCTGCTCGCGCTGCGTGTGCTGACGGACACCACGAGCGACTGCTACGCGGTCCTGGGAGTCGTACACGGGCTCTGGCGTCCACTTCCGGGCGAGTTCGACGACTACATCGCGAGTCCGCGCCCGAGCGGCTATCAGTCGCTGCATACGACGGCGTTCTGGTCGTCGTCGCACGCGGTGGAAGTTCAGATCCGTACGCACGATATGGATCAGGAAGCCGAGTACGGCGTCGCAGTTCATTGGGCATACAAGGAAAATCGCCACAACGCGATGAATGACCGCGAGCGAATGTCGTGGTTGCGCCAGTTGGTGGAGTGGCAAGGCGAGTTGGCCGGTGCGGACGATTTCCTCGAGACACTGCGATCAGATGTCTTCCACGATCAGGTGTTTGTGCATACTCCTAAGGGAGAGATTCTGGCGCTGCGGTCCGGCGCGACGCCGCTTGATTTCGCCTTCCGGATTCACACCGATGTCGGCTACCAGTGCGTTGGGGCGAAAGTCAACGGTCGCCTGGCGCGACTATCGACGCCGCTAGAGAACGGCGATGTCGTGGAAATCGTTACCAGCCGAACGGCTCGCGGACCCAGCAGAGACTGGCTCAATCCGGCGCTTGGCTACGTGACGACTCAGCATGCGCGGACGAAGATTCGCCAGTGGTTCAATCGACAGGCGCGCACCGAGAACATCGCGCGCGGTCGAGACGAACTAGAGCGCGAGTTGCGTCGTCTGAGTCTGAAACTGTCCAAGGTTGAGTCGGAAGTGATCGAGGCCACGCGCAGCAGAAGCATGGAAGATGCCCTGGCTCTGATCGGCGCGGGCGACATGACGGCGCACGCAGTGGCGCTGAAGGTGGCGTCGGCGGATGAAGAGGAGCTTCCCGCGAAGCCTGAAGTTGAGGTGGTGGAGACGCCGGCGACTCCCAGCGCAGACGCGGTACACGTCCTGGGCGGTTCGAACATGCTCACCCGCCTGGCGCCATGTTGCTCGCCCCAGGTTGGCGAGGACATCACCGGCTTCATCACCCGCAGTCGGGGCGTCACGATTCACCGCAAGGAGTGTCCCAATATCTTGTCGGTTGGCGACGACGAGCGCGTGGTCCCGGTGCGCTGGAACACCTTCCGCGGGCTGACCGAAGCGCGGCTGAAGATCATGGGTTGGGATCGAGTTGGCCTCGCTCGAGACGTGGCGGCGATCTGCGCCGATGAGAATGTGAACATGGTCTCATTCGTGACCGGCGAACCGGATCGTGGCGCAGTGACGCTGACCTTTACCGTCGAGGCGAACGGTCTACGTCAGTTACAACGGGTGATGTCGAAGCTTGACGGCGTCCATGGCGTGATGAGCGTCGAGCGAGACTACTGACCAACCGACCCTACGGCTTGAGGGCAGCGACCAAACGGTCGATGTCGGATTGCGGCGTATAGAAGTGCGGCGATGCTCGCAGCCGGCCGAATCGCACGGCCGTGATGATGCCCGAGTCTTGCAGCCGTTCCCAGATTTCGTCGACGGTCTCCCGTTCCAGAAGCTCCTCGGGCGGGTCGAAGATCACGATGCCGCTTCGCTCAGATTCGCCTCGGGGTGAGAAGACGCGACAACCTGCGTCGGAAAGCGCGTCGCAGAGGTAGGCGGTCACCGCTTCGAGTTGGGCCCAGACGTTATCGATGCCGATGTTGAGCAGGTGTCTGATTGAGGCGCGCAGACCGAGCATCGTTGCCGTCGGAGTGGCTCCGGGCTCGAAGCGCGAGGCAGTCGGCGAGAGGATCAGTTCTTCGTTGCCGGCACCTAGGCCGCCGTCCATGCTGTTCGCGCCGAGCACCGGCGGGATCAGGCCGTCGATGATCTCTTCGCGGATGTAGAGGATGCCCGAGCCGGTTGGTCCAAGCAGCCACTTGTGGCCGCCGGCCGCGAGAATGTCGACATCGTCCTCGGCCACATTGACCGGCAACGCGCCGGCGGATTGGATGGCGTCGACTGAGAGCAGTCCGCCGACGGCGTGGACGGCGTCTGCGATGGGTCGCAGGTTGGAACGGAACCCGCTGCCCCACTGGACATGCGAGATGCCGACGAGCCTGGTGCGCGGCGATACGGCGGAGATGATGTCTTCGGTGGGGATCCTGCCGTCGTCCTGCTGCACGACAACATCGAGTTCGACTCCGCTCTGCTGCAGCGAGTTGTAGAAGTGGCGATTTGAGGGATACTCGGCGTCGGTGACGAGGATGCGGTCGCCGTCCTGCAGATTCAATGCTCCGGCCGAAACCGAGACGCCGGTCGCGGTGTTGGGCACGAACGCGATCTCGTCAGGGCTGCGCGCGCCGATCAGCTCGGCGGAGACCTGGCGGAAGTCGATCATGTCATCCATCCAGGTCGAGCCGAAGTATCCGGACCTTCCCGCCTGGTCGGCGTAGTCGTGGACAGCCTGGGCGACGTCGGCCGGCAGCGGCGACACTCCGGCGTGATTGAAGAACGCAAGGCCGCTGTCGAGCACGGGGTACATGTTGTTGGTCATCGTTCATCCTCCACCGCAGCGAGTCTAATGAGGTTTCGTGGATTTGGGGGAATTGCTTGCGTTCCTGAGAATACGTGTTCTATAGTCTTTGTGCATGAGAGAACACTAGTTCCGTAAATGTGTTCTATAGCAAACACCAGGAGGTCGCTAATGCATACGCGAGTCAACGGCGGGGCAGTCATCGGTCTGGACGGAGCGCCCATCTGCGTCGAGGTGGATATCTCGTCGGGGATGCCCAAGACGACCATCGTCGGGCTTCCTGACGCGGCAGTTGACGAGGCGAGAGAACGTGTTCGATCGGCGATCCGCAATGCCGGCGCTGGATTTCCCACGAAGCGGGTGACGGTTAATCTCGCGCCCGCGCACATTCGCAAGGAGGGCGCGGGTTACGACTTGCCGATTGCGGTCGGGATGCTTGTAGCGACCGGTCAGATCTGTGAGTCGGCCGTGCAAGACACCCTGTTTCTGGGCGAACTGGCGCTGGACGGCGAGCTGCGACATGTGCGCGGTGTGCTGTCTGTCGCCGCGGCGGCGCGGGACGCATCAGTGCGCCGCATCGTGGTGCCGAAGGTTGATGCGGAGGAGGCGTCGCTGATTGATGGGATTGAAGTTGTCGCGGTGGACTCGTTGCGCGACTGGATCGAGATCGCGACGGAAGAACGACCGCTGGCGGACGCGATCTGGCCGACGACCTGCCCCACGGAGGACGATCCGGGGTCGGACTATGACGGTCACGATTTCTCCGATGTACGGGGGCAGGAGCACGTCAAGCGTGCGCTGGAGGTGGCGGCAGCTGGCGGACATAACTTGCTTATGTGCGGTCCTCCGGGCGCGGGAAAGACGCTGCTCGCCTCCTGTCTGCCAGGCATTCTGCCTCCGTTGACGTCGCAGGAGGCGCTCGAGGTGACGAAGATTGCGTCGGTTTCTGGGATGACCGGTGGATCCACGCTGATTCGCGCGCGACCATTCCGAGCGCCGCATCACACAATCTCGAATGCCGGACTGGTCGGCGGCGGGCAGCGCTTACGTCCGGGAGAAGTGACGATGGCGCATCGTGGCGTGCTGTTCCTCGATGAACTGCCGGAGTTCTCGGTGCGCGCGCTCGAGACAATGCGGCAGCCCCTCGAAGATCGTCACATCACGATCTCACGGGCGCACGGGACGGTGACATATCCGGCCGACATCTGCCTGATCGCAGCGATGAACCCCTGTCCCTGTGGCAACTATGACTCGGACCAGCACTGCACCTGCACCGACGGCGCGGTCTATCGCTATCAACGGCGCATCTCCGGTCCGGTGCTCGACCGGATTGACCTGTTCGTTGACGTGCCGAGAGTTGATGTGCAGAAGCTGATGGAGTCCTCAGGCGCAGCCGCGCCACCCAATACCGAGCCCTCCTCCGAGGTCCGGCGAAGGGTCGTGGCGGCGCGCAATGTTCAACGAGCACGCTTCGGCGACTGCGGACCCAACGCCAATGCGTCGTTGTCGGCTCGTGAGGTCAATGCTCACTGCTACGCCATGCTGGACGATCGTGCGCGAACGCTGATTCAAGAGGCCGTCGACCGGCTCAGCCTGTCGGCTCGCGGATTCCACCGTGTGCTGAAGGTGGCGAGGACAATCTCTGACCTCGCCGCTTCGGAGGTGATCACGGCGCAGCATGTCGCCGAGGCGGTGCAATATCGGCGAAGGTCGAATCTCGGATAGCGCTGGATCCGAGGGCAACCGTTTTCCGGTCGATAACCGGCTGTTTCGGAGAGGTTTACAGCGCGCTAGTGAGTTGTTAATCCCGAAAAGCTCGCAGCATTCATAGCCTGCACCGAGCGGCTGGCGCAGATGCCGGCCACCAGAGCGGAACAGGGAATAGTCAATATGAGCTCCGAAGAGGCTTCACGCGGTTTCTCGCCGTTGAATTGGATTTCGAGGCAAGCAAGGTCGGTGTATCACTGCCAAATCTCATGCGACGACGCATGTTTCCAACCAGCGCCCAATCAGAGTGGTAACGAACCGTTTGCAGCCGTGTTGAATCGACGGATCTCGCGTAGGTCGCTGGTCAAGGCAGCGGCGGTCGGAGCTCCACTGCTGGCCTTGAGCACATCGCCGTTGGGCTCGCAGATCTTTGGATCGGCGCCACTTGCCAGCACGGCGAGCGCGGCCTCGAGCACTGTAGGCCTGGTAAGCATTCCGCACGACCTCGACGATCAGGTGAATGTCTCGCCTGGCTACAGCTCCAACGTCATTGTTCGCTGGGGCGACGCGGTGTTGCCGGGAGCGCCCGAGTTCAACTTGAACGGGCAGACCGCTGAGGCGGCAGCGAAGCAGTTTGGCTTCAACTGCGACTACAACGGCTTCTTCCCCTTGCTGCCGGGGCAAAGCAAGCGAGGTCTGCTCGCGGTCAATCACGAGTACACCAGCGGCATCGACATGTTTCCTGGCTATGACGCCGACAATGTCACGGCCGAACAGGTTGCGATTGAAATCGCCTCTCACGGAATGTCAGTCGTAGAAGTCGAACGCGCTGAGGATGGCTCCTGGTCGTACAGCCCATCGTCAACGCACAACTTCCGGATCACGGGCGAGACGCCGATGAAGCTCACGGGTCCAGGTGCTGGGAGCATCTACACCATTACTAATGCCGACCCATCCGGCGTCGATGTGTTGGGCATGTTCAACAATTGCTCGGGCGGGCGCACACCTTGGGGCACGATTCTGACCGCCGAAGAGAACTTCCATCAGTACTTCGGCAATGCTGTCAACGACCCTCGCGCTCCGCGCTACGGCGTTCCCGAGGCCGAGTCGCGGCGTCACTGGGAGGACTTCAACGATCGATTCGATCTGGACCAGGAACCGAATGAGGTCAACCGTCACGGCTACCTCGTCGAGATTGACCCGTACGATCCTACGTTCACGCCTCGAAAGCACACCGCGATGGGCCGCTTCAAGCACGAGGCTGCGACGACGACGCTGTCCGACGACGGACGAGTTGTGGTCTACTCGGGCGACGACCAGCGTTTCGACTACGTCTACAAGTTCATCAGCAACGATCGATACAACGTCTTTAGTCGCACGGCCAACCTCGATCTGCTCTCGACCGGCACATTGTTTGCAGCGAGATTCAACGACGACGGCACTGGAGAATGGTTGCCGCTGGTAGCCGGGAGTCCGCAGTTGCCCACCTGGACGACTGCTGGCGTTGCGACGTTCACGCGGATCGCTGCCGACGCCGTCGGAGCAACACCGATGGACCGTCCTGAGGACATAGAGGTCAATCCGGTCAATCACCGCGTCTACATCGCGCTAACCAACAACACCAGGCGGACGGTTGATGAGATCGACAGCGCGAATCCTCGTGGACCCAACACGCATGGGCATATCCTCGAGCTCACCGAAAACGGCGGCGATGCGGCCTCACGGCGCTTTACCTGGGACATCTTCATCCTCTGTGGCGACCCGGCCGATGACGAACAGGAGACTTACTTCGCTGGCTTTGACAAGAGCCAGCTCGACTCAATCTCGGCGCCCGACAACTTCGCCATTGACTTGAATGGCAATCTCTGGATTGCGACAGACGGCCAGCCAAGCAAGCTGAACCAGGCAGACTCGATTTACGTAGTGCCAACTGCCGGTCCCGAGCGCGGCCGCATCCGCCGCTTCATGACTGGAGTGCCACGGGGTGAACTGGCAGGTCCCGAGTTCACGCCTGACTTTGAGACCCTGTTCGTCAGCGTGCAGCATCCGGGCGAGGGAGATGGCCTTGATGAGCCGTCTAGCACCTTCCCCGATGGAGATTTCCCGCGACCCAGTGTGGTTGCTGCCTACAAGGACGGTGGTGGCGTCGTCGGGACGTAGCCGCCCCGCACGCAGTCCTACATCTGGAAGCCCCTCTCCCCTGAGGGGCTTCCTTGCCCTCAGCGACGAGCCGACCGCTGAACGCGGTGATATCGTGAACCTCGCGCCCTCGTAGCTCAGGGGATAGAGCACCGGCCTCCGGAGCCGGGAGCGTAGGTTCGAATCCTACCGGGGGTACCAACACGTACCGTACTCATAACTCCTTCGGTTAGTCCAATCTCCGCTGCGTCGGCGGGCCCGATTGGGCTGTCTTCGGGCATGGGGATGGTGTAGTGGATCACGGCCCGGCCGGGCCGAACCGTGATCCGCTTGACGAATGACTTGATGAACGCCTTGGTCTCGGTGAGTTGGCTGGTCAGCAGGAAGTCGCTCATCTGCGCAGCGAAGGCGGCGATGACATCGGCGCTGTCCAGCAGTTGGCGACGCTCGGCCAGGACGTTCCGGGCCTTGACGGCGGCCAGTTCGAGCTGTTCCTGGCGCTGCTTGTGCTCGCGGATGCGATCACCCGCGTCGGCCGCATCGAGGTTGGAGTTCTCGATGACCTGCCAGATGCGGTCCAGCCGGCGCTTGACCTCGATCAGCTCCTGTTCCACGGTTTCCAGGGTTCGACGCTGTTCGCGCGCGACGCCGTCCATCTCCTCGTCGAGCAGCTTGACCAGGGCGCGGATGTTGCTCTCGGTGAGCACGTGCGCTCGCAACTGGTCGATGATCAGTTGCTCGAACTGCTTGGCCGCCAGTCTGGGACTCTGGCAGGTCTCCGCACCCTTCTTGATTTTCGATTGGCAGACGTAGTAGGTGTACTTGCCGCTCTTGGCTTCGGCGGCGGTCAGCGCCCGGCGGCATGAGCCGCAGCGGACGAGGCCGGAGAGCAGGTAGCGGCTGGAGACGCGGCGCGGGTTGACGCGGCTGGGCGCGCGGGACTGCATCAGTTTGCCGACGCGTTCGAACTCATGCCGATTGACGATGGCGGGGAAGGCGTCCTCGACCCGGACCGGCGAGGCGCCGTCCTTGGCGTTGAGGCCCCAGACGAGGGTGCCGGTGTAGGCCTCGTTGGTGAGCAGGCGGTGCACGGTGGTCTTGAGCCAGGGCTTGCCGTTGGTCGTGTGAATGCCCTCGGCGTTGAGCGCGCGGGTGATGTCGAGCACGCTCTGGCCGGCGAGGGCGCGGTCGAAGATGCGCCGCACGACGGCGTCGGCGGGCGGGTTCAGTTCCAGCCGGGGCCGGGTCTTGGGCCCATCTGCGACGTGCACCTTCTTGTAGCCGTAGGGCGCCGAGGTGGCGACCCAGAAGCCGCGCGAGGCGGCTTCGCGCATGCCGCGGATCACTTCCTGGGCGAGGTTCTCGGAGTAGAACTCATCGACGCTCTCGATGATCGCCTCCATCAGCTTGCCGGTGGGGGTGTCGTCGGCGTGCTCGGTGATTGACGTAACGCGGATCCCGCGCCGGCGGAGCATCGACTTGAAGGCGACGGCGTGCTCGCGCTTGCGCGTGAAGCGGGAGAACTTCCAGACCAGGATCTCCTGGAAGGGGGCGTCCGGCGCGCGCGCGTCATCCAGCATCCGCTGGAACTGGGGACGGTTGGCGATGCGGCCGCTCTCGGCTTCATCGATGTATTCGCGCGCGATGACGAAGCCGCTGCGTTCGGCGTAGTCGCGCAGGGCCCTGAGCTGCGCGGCGACCGAGAGATCGACGTCCTGGCGGTCTGATGAGACCCGCGCGTAGAGCGCCGCCGGGGTCGGGGTGGGTTCGTCTCTCATCGTTCTGCTCCGTCTCACTGACTTGACCGGTTCTGCCGCTCGTTGAGGTGGCTCAAGAGGGTATGCCGGCGCTCAGCGCCGATGCAAGCAGCGTAGATTCCGGTGCGGCATTCGTGCGCCGCTACCGAGGCCACGGATACACACGGGCCACACTCGAGTCAAAACCCAGCAAGCGATCCGGTCAAGAACTGCTGAAACCAGGGGATCGAGGCCCTGTCTGTCCTTGTTTGGCCGTGAAATGCGTTGCTAGATTGGCGCCGCTCTGAACACAAATTCTTGTGGGCCGCCGGGCCACCGAAGGAACGCGGCCGGCGAGCGCGAGGAGGAGGCGCGAATGAATAGGCGAGCATCGTTATCGGAGGAGGCGGAGGAGCGACGGATCGAGGGTCTACGCGCCCTGGCGCGGATCATCGCCCGGCACTACCTCGAACACCCGGAGCAGTACCCGGAGAGCGGGGCCGGTAGCGGCCAGCTGGATCGCCCATCCTCGGGTCAGAAGCGCTTTGAGCAGCGAACTCGGCCCGCAACGCGGCCCGCCACGCGGCCAGGCAGCGAAGCGTGAGGATGGATGATGCGCCAGCGACCAACGCCGCCGCGGGTCATGCTCAAGCCGGAACCGGTCTGGGAACAGATCAGCCGACGCAACATGAGCCAGAACGAATTGGCCCTGCGGGCGGAGATCTCATCCGGATATCTGTCTCAGCTGATCTGCGGCCGCAAGAGTCCGTCTCCCGGAGTGCGCAAGCGATTGCAGGCGGCCCTGGGGATCAGTCGATTCGAGGAGCTCTTCATTCTGGAGTACACAGATGAGTAACGAGCCCGGCTGGCAGACAAGCATATCGACGCCCGGCGTCGCCTTGATGCCGGGGGACTTTCCAGCGCGATTGGTTGAGCTCAAGGAGAAGACCGGGATGTCCTGGGAACAGATGGCCACGGCGATGGGCGTCGACAGCCGACAGGTGCATCGCTGGCGCCGGGGCACGGTGCCGAACGGGCCGGCGATGCTCGCCTTGGTGCGCTTTGCGGCTTGCGTACCGGGCGGTCTGGCGACCCTGATCGACGAGGCTCCATCGCCGCTTGGCGGATGAACAGCGACGATCGATGGGCCGTTTGCAACAGTGCGTCTACCGGGTTGAGCCAACGCCATTCCCGAGGGACTTCCCCGATCGTCTCGATCAACTCCGCTCGGCGGCTGGGCTCTCCTGGCGCGGCCTGGCGCGCAGGCTGCGGCTGAACGTGCGCAGCCTGCAGCGCTGGCGGCGCGGCGCGCGGCCGGACGCGGCCCACCTGTTCGCACTGTTCGTTCTGGCCGCTGAGCTGGGCCTCCTGCACGTACTGCTGCCGCAGGCCGAGCCGCAAGGTTCCTCGCCCGCGGAACAGCAGGATGTCGTCACGCGTTACGACACAGACGGCGACGGCAAGATCAGCCTGGCTGAATACAACGCGGCGATCCCGGACCTGGGCGCGACGCTGACCGTATCCGATCTGATCAAGCTCAGGGCGGCCTACCTCGCGTCGACGCGCTGACGTGCATCAGGGACCGGGCGGGCCGCCTGAGCGGTCGGCTCGGGTCCTCCCGGAGCCTGGACGCGTCCCCGGCCGAACCGTAGGCGGGATGACAACATCTCAACATGCACGACACAACACAGATAGAAAAATGGATATGCACGTGTTGATTGTCGATGAACTTGTATCCTCCATGAACGCTCACACGGCTTGCGAACGTGACGATTTGAGGATGTGCGAGATGTTCGAGTCCAACACAGGCAATCCGCGCCGCCTCTTGAGGGCGGCCGTGCCCCTCACCCCCCCGCATATATGTTCTAGCTCCCGCTCCAAGCCTTCATCCTCAGAACACCACCGGCGGCCCGCGTCATCGCGGGCCGCCTCCCTCCGCCGATTCTCCCTCGTCGCCGTCCTCGTGCTGCTACTCGGCGCGCTGGCGCTGTTCCACGCCGCGCCGTCCGAGGCGCAGTCCAGCGTGCTGGTCAGCAACATCGGGCAGGCGGACTTAACAGGCACACACGCAACCAGCATCAGTTTCTCTGACACCCACGCACAGCGGTTTACCACGGGAAGCAATCCCGCCGGCTATGTGCTGGGAAGTATCGAGATGCACCTGTCCGGCGCCATTAGCACGGCACAGATTGCGGGATTGCGCGCGGAGTTGTGGTCAAACAGCGTCACATCCCCGGATGCGAAAATCGTCAGCCTGACGGCGCCATCGGCTCTCACGAACGGAATCGCGACCTTCACGGCGCCAAACAACACGGCGCTCGCCGCGAGCACCCACTATTTCGTGGTCTTGTATTCCACGGCCGGAACTTCAGGCAGGCCGTCCACGACCGGCGGATCCAGCAGTGGACTGGACGCCGGCTCGGCCAGCGGCTGGACAATTGCAGGATGGAGTCGCTATGCCTCTGGCGTGCAAAATCCGGTGGGGGCAACCTGGGCAAGGCACAATGTGCGGAAATACCGCATCCGGGTCAACGGCTCGGCGGTGCAGGCGAGCACCGACGCGGATCTGTCCGGCCTGACGGCGAGCACGAGCGCGAGCGCGTCGGGGACGTTCAGCGCGCTGACGCTGAGCCCCTCGCCCTTCGCGGCGGCCACCACGGCCTACACGGCGACGGTGGCGAACGCGCGGACGCACGTGAAGATCACGCCGACGACAAACGACTCCACCGCCACGGTGGAGGTGGGCAAGGGGGCGAGCCTGACGTCGGTGACCAGCGGCAGTGCCAGCGCCGCCATCCCGCTCTCGTTGAACGCGAACGCGATCACCGTGAAGGTCACCGCCCAGGACGGCAGCACCACGAAGACCTACACCGTGACCGTGACGCGGCAGGACGCCGCCCCCGCCGCCCCCACCAACCTCGTGGTCGCGCATGACAACAGGCAGTTGTTCCTGTCCTGGACCGCGCCCTCGAGCACGCTGACGGGCTACGACGTGCACTACACCTCGGCGGCCGCGGGCGCCGTGGGCAACAACGCGGCGGCCACGGGCAGCAACCCCGCCGCCGCCTGGGTGGCGGTCACCCGCAGCGGCATTACGGCCTCGCAGACCATTTCATCCCTGACCAACGGCACCGACTACCGGGTGCGGGTGCGCGCGAAGAACTCCGTCGGCAACAGCGCCTGGGTGTTCGGAACCGGCACCCCCGGAGCCCTGTGGGAGGCCACGCTGACGGCGGGCCAGAACGGCGTTTATTTCGGCTGCGATAACAGTGACGCAAATCAGGACAACTGCTCAACCTCAACCGTCCTCACGGAGGATCAATTCAGGCACGGGGCCATCTACACCGTAAACGGAGTGTATTGGCAATCTGATAACAATCGATTTACTTTGAATATCGACAACGTTACGGGTCAGGCGACCAAGAACGCCCTTACTTCTTTGACGCTGAATGTGGACGGCATCCCCCTTAGAATCAACGCCGCCACGGTGGATTCAGCCGTCATCTATTGGTCGTACGACCCGGACACGGACTGGACCGATGGCCGGACGGTCAGGCTGACCCTGCGTTCCGCGGCGCATCAGGCGACGGCCCCGTCCACCGACGCCGCCCTGATCGACCTGAGCGCGACGCGCAACACGAGCGCCTCGGGGACGTTCAGCGGACTGGCGCTGAGCCCCTCGTTCGCGGCGGCGACCAGGGCCTACGCGGCGTCGGCGCCTTACGCGGTGACGCACGTGAAGCTCATCCCGCAGGCGAACCATCGCCAAGCCACGGTGGAGGTGGGCCTCCAGGGACAGACCCTGACGGCGGTGACGAGCGGTCAGCCGAGCGCCGCCATCGCGCTCTCGGTGGGCGCGAACGCGATCACGGTGAAGGTCACCGCCCAGGACAGCGACTTCACAAGGACCTATATCGTGACCGTGACGCGGGGGCAGCCGTCCACCAACGCCGCCCTGTCCGGCCTGACGGCGACGCAGGGGGAGAGCGCCTCGGGGACGTTCAGCGAGCTGACGCTGAGCCCCGCGTTCGCGGCGGCGACCACGGCCTACACGGCGTCAGCGCCGAACGCGATCACGTACGTGAAGATCACCCCGACGGCGAGCGACTCCAACGCCAGGGTGGAGGTGGGCAAGGGGTCCAGCCTGGCGACGGTGAGGAGCGGCCAGCCGAGCGGCGCCATCGCGCTCTCGTTCGGCGCGAACGCCATCACCGTGAAGGTCACCGCCGAGAACGGCAGCAACACAAACACCCACACGGTGACCGTGATGCGTGCGATGGCGGAGCCGTCCGGCGCGCCGCCCGCCGCCGCCACCGGCACGGAAGGCACGCTGGTCAGCAACACGGGGCAATCGCGGCAAGGTACTACTGATTTCGACAACAGGGTTCATGCTCAGGGAT